>CAVAMJ010000007.1:0-117525 GCA_963589785.1 Bacteroidaceae bacterium
GACACATAAGCGATTACGAAAAAGAAATAATAGAAAAATTTAATAGCGGAGAAAGTTTGAAAAGTATTGCTGAAAATATGGGCTTCAGTTACAAGCAAATAAAGAATTTCAAATATAGATATAATTGTAGCCAAAGAAAAATAAATTCCGGTCAAACAATACATAAGAAAGGCAGACCGCCAAGGGCAACGGATATATCATACATCAAAACTGCTCAAGGCTTTCTGTAACTTCCAGATGGTACGTGCCGTTCAACAGCTCTTCCCGCACACATTCCCGTTCCCAATGGTACCAGTCCGGGACATGGGTGAATATACCTGCCGGAGATTTCTCTGACAAAGTACACATATCATCCGGCGGAGCAGGTTCTGCATCCTTCCGGGCATCTGAATTTAACAGCGGGAAAATTATTTAAATTCTTGCGACTCCAGATTTTCTTGCAGCCTCGGCAACAGCCTTTGCAACTGCCATCGAAACCGACTTATCGAGAGCGGAAGGAATGATGTTCTCCTCGCTGAGCTCGCTGTCAGGAATATAATCTGCGATAGCGTATGCCGCCGCTATCTTCATCTCCTCGTTTATTTGAGAAGCACGAACATCGAGTGCGCCACGGAAAAGTCCCGGGAAAACAAGAACGTTGTTAATCTGGTTCGGATAATCGGAACGTCCTGTGCCGACAACTCGTGCGCCTGCTTTTCTTGCATCGTCATAACCGATTTCAGGGCTTGGGTTTGCACAAGCGAATACGATCGCATCGTCTTTCATAGACTTGATCATCTCAGGCTTTAAGACGTTCGGAGCGGAGAATCCGAAGAATACGTCTGCGTCCTTGATTACATCAGCAAGTGAGCCTGTTAGATGCTCGGGGTTTGTGTAAGAAGCAAGCTCAGCATGAGCGGGCGAAAGTGTAGGATCACCCTCGCAGATTGCACCGAATCTGTCACAAACTGTGATATTCTTAAGACCTGCACCGACCAAAAGCTTGGTTACGGCTGTTCCGGCTGCACCGCCGCCGTTGAGAACTGCCTTGATTTCTGTTATCTTCTTGCCTGTGATTTTAAGTGCGTTTACAAGTGAAGCGAGAGCAACAACCGCTGTGCCGTGCTGATCGTCATGGAAAACAGGAATATCAAGGCTTTTCTTGAGCTTTTCCTCAATCTCGAAGCATCTCGGAGCGGCTATATCCTCGAGGTTGATTCCACCGAATGAACCGGCAATCATCTCTACTGTATGAACAATCTCATCGACATCCTTGGAGCGAATGCAAATCGGGAATGCATCAACATCGCCGAATGCTTTGAAAAGTGTGCACTTTCCCTCCATAACAGGCATTCCGGCCTCGGGGCCAATATCACCTAAACCGAGAACCGCTGTACCGTCTGTGACAACGGCAACAAGATTTCCTCTTCTTGTATATTTATACGAAAGGTCAACATCCTTTGCAATCTCAAGGCATGGAGCGGCAACGCCCGGTGTGTAAGCCGTGGAGAGATCGTCTCTTGTTTCAAGCGGGCAAGCAGCCTCAACTCTGATTTTGCCCTTCCACTCTGCGTGCTTTTCAAGTGCGATTTTGCTAAAATCCATAGTATTGTCCTTCTTTCAAATTTCTGTCAATAAATTATCCTGTGGTTTTAAAATTGAAAGCAAGTTATTCTCTTTCAACTAACCTTGTTACCGATTAAGTATAACACATAGGACTTGATATATACAATGAAAATTTATCATAGTTTATTTTCGTTTCAAATTTGATTTTTAGATTTAAACGGTCTATAATCTGAGTGCAATTAAATGTTTGAATTTATCGAACTTTAGCATTAAATATATCACGGAGATGATTTTATGATTAAAGCATGTATGTTTGACCTTGACGGTACTCTTTGCAATACGCTATCGTCTATTGCATCGTTTGCAAATGCCGCTTTGAAAGCCTACGGCTTAAAGAAACATGATGTTCAGAAATACAGAATGATGGTCGGAAACGGCAGAGACAAACTTATCGAACGAATGATTATCGCATCGACAGGAGAAATGAACGACGAGCTTTTCGACAAGGTAGGCACGCTCTACGATAAGCTTTACGGCGAAAATCCGCTTAATCTTGTCGCACCGTATGACGGCATTCCCGAAATGCTTGATACCCTCAAAGAAAAAGGAATTAAAACCGCGGTAATTTCAAATAAACCCGATGACATGACAAGACTTGTCGTTGCGGGCATACTCGGAAACGATAAATTCGACTTGGTGCGAGGCTCATTGCCGCAGTTCCCAAAGAAACCAGATCCGACTTCGCCGCTCGATATTCTTGATAAGCTTGGTGTGAGTGCCGACGAATGTCTTTATATAGGTGACAGCGGAGTCGACATGCAGACAGGCAAAAACGCACACATGACCGCAATCGGCTGTGCGTGGGGGTTTAGAGGAGCAGAGGAGCTCAAAGAAAACGGAGCAGATTATATAGTAAATTCTGCCGATGAAATTCTGGCTGTTTTAGACGAGAAAAATAAGACTTAATCTAACAAATGCTAAAGGCACGGTGCAAAACCGTGCCTTTTTTGCTTATTTATACTTTTAACGCTTGTCCATGTAGTAGGTAAACTCTACTCTGACCTCATCGGAGCTGTAATTTTTTCTGCCGCTTTTTTCTGAAATTCTCTTCATACCAAGCTTTTCCATGAGGTGATATGACGGATAATTCTCGCTGTCGCAGTGTGCGACAAACTCCCTGTAACCGATTGAAAGCGCAAATTCAGCCGCCGCACTTGCCGCCTCAAAGCCGTAGCCTTTGCCCTGGCAGTCCTTGGTTAACATCCAGCCGAGCTCTGCTTTTCCGTCCTCGTCGTAAACTCCGACAAAGCCGACATTTTTACCGTCATCAATTATCGCAAAAATCCATTCGGTGGGATTTTCGCTGTTCCACATTTTATCGCATGAATTGAGCTCTGCTTTTACTTCGTCCATATCTTTCTTAGGAAAGTACAGCATGAATTTTCCGCAGTCTCTATCAAGTGCATAAACGGAAAAATCATTTAAGTGCTTTGTGCCGAGCGGCTCAAGAATCAATCTGTCTGTTTTGATTATCAAAGTGACTGCTCCTCCATTTTTCTTGCTCTGTCCTCCGCAATGAGCGGATCTATGAGTTCGTCAAGATTGCCGTTCAGAATATCATCAAGCTTATAAAGTGTGAGTCCTATTCTGTGGTCTGTCACTCTTGACTGTGGATAGTTATAGGTTCTAATTCTCTCCGAGCGATCGCCCGAGCCTACCTGATTTTTTCTTTCGGATGCAATTTCGTTGTTCTGTGCGCTTATCTTCGCATCGAGAAGTCTCGCTCTCAAAACTCGCATTGCCTTATCTCTATTTTTAAACTGGCTTCTCTCGTCCTGACATTCAACGACCGTTCCTGTCGGCAAATGAGTAATTCTGATAGCCGATGAGGTCTTATTGATGTGCTGTCCGCCCGCACCGCTTGAGCGATATGTGTCGATTTTAAGATCCTTCGGATCGATATTGAGTTCAACCTCTTCCGCTTCCGGCAAAACGGCTACCGTTGCCGCAGAAGTGTGAATTCTTCCCTGCGTCTCCGTCTCGGGAACTCGCTGTACTCTGTGGACGCCGCTCTCGAATTTAAGACGCGAATAAGCTCCCTGACCGTCAATTGTGAAGCTGATTTCCTTGAAGCCTCCAAGCTCGGTTTCGTTTGCTCCGACAACCTCAAGACTCCAGCCGTGTTTCTCTGCGTAATACGAATACATTCTAAAAAGCACCGCCGCAAAAAGTGCCGCCTCTTCTCCGCCCGTACCGCCTCGAATTTCAACGATGACGTTTTTATCATCGTTGGGGTCTTTTGGGAGAAGCAATATCTTCAGTTCTTCTTCGGTTTCTTCTATCGTTTTCTTCGCCTCAGCCATTTCCTCGAGGGCGATTTCTTTCATTTCCTTGTCATCGAGAAGCTCTTTTGCTTCGGCTAAGTTTTTCTGTGCGTTTTTGTAGATTCTGTATTTCTCTACAATGGGAGTTATCTCGGCGTGCTCCTTCATAAGCTTGGTATAAAGCTCTCTGTCGGCGGCTGTCGACGGGTCATAAAGCTTGAGGTTAAGTTCCTCGTATCGGTTTTCAAAAACCTGTAAATTCTCAAACATTTTCTTTATCCTTTCATATCTTAAGTTAAATTCAATCTATAAAAGGAACGCTAAAGCTCGCTTACTTCTACACCGTCACGGAAAACCTTACGGATATTTTTCTCACATTTAATTCTCGGCAGCATGACCTCATGTCCGCAGCCGACACATTTAATCTTAAAATCCATTCCGACTCTCAGAATTTCAAATTCCTTTGAGCCGCACGGATGCTGTTTTTTCATCTGAACTATGTCCTTGACCCTGATGTCCATAAGCTCTTCCTTTCGCACATAATTTGATAGTTTAAAGTATATCGCAAACAGATTTATTTTGCAACAGGATAAATAATTGTTGCATACGAAACTATAAAGGCTTACAATAGTATCAAACAAAACTATATAAGGGGTGTTTTCACTTGAAGAAAAGCACGATGGATTTGACAGTCGGCAGAATACCGAAACAGATTTTTTTCTTCGCCTTGCCGATTTTGCTTGGACAAGTATTTCAAAATCTTTACAATTCTGTGGACAGCATAGTTGTGGGAAACTACGTCGGTACAACGGCACTTGCCGCGGTCACAAGCTGCAGTGATATTTCCATGTTATTGGTCGGCTTTTTCACGGGACTTTCAGCCGGCTCGGGCGTTCTGTTTGCACGATATTTCGGCGCTAAAGACTACGATAATCTTCACAAATCTATTCACACGGCTCTTACATTCTCGTTTTTACTCGGTGCTTTCATGGCATTTCTTGGAATTGTTTTTACGCCTTTCCTTTTGACCATAGTCGATTGCCCTGATAATGTCCGTTCAGAAGCAGAGGCTTACCTTCGAATTTATCTCATCGGGATACTTTTCACGGCGCTTTATAATGTCGGCTCGGGTGTTTTGCGTGCCGTGGGAAATTCAAGAAGTCCGTTTATTTATCTTGTCGTTTCATCGGTAACAAACATTTTCTTTGACCTTCTGTTTGTGGTGATATTTAAGTGGGGAGTTGTCGGAGTCGGAATTGCCACTATTATTTCTCAGCTGATTTCCGTAATTCTCGTTGTAAAGAATATGCTCACAACAAACGATGTCTACAAGCTTATACTTAGCGATTTAAAAATCGACGGTGTAATACTCAAAGAAGTAATCAGATTGGGACTGCCCGCCGCCGTTCAGGCGTGCCTTATTTCAACCTCAAATCTCTTTGTTCAGCGATACGTAAACGGCTTTGGTTCAGATGCAATGGCTGGTATCGGTGCGGCAAAGAAAATAGATAAATTCATTGGAATGATAGCTCAGTCACTCGGACTTGCCACCGCAACATTCGTATCGCAAAACTTCGGTGCCGGAAAAAACGACCGTGCTTACAAAGGTATTCGCACGGTACTACTTCTTAATATCATTCCGATATTGGTTATCGGAGCGATTGTCTATACCAACGCTTATTTCGCCGTAGGACTTTTCACCGATAACAACGAAGCTATCCGCTATGGTGCAATGATGCTCGAGACCATGACACCATTCTTCTACTGTCAGGCACTTAACCAAACCTTTTCCAATGCGGTGAGAGGCTTCGGAAAATCAACCGCCGTCATGATTCTTTCGATAATCGGTATGGTTGGCTGTCGCCAACTTTTCTTGGCTATTGCCATGCACATTCAAAAGAACATTATTTTTGTTTACATCGGTTTTCCGCTCGGCTGGTTCTGCAGTGCGCTGTTCGTCATGATATATTACTTTGTCAAAATCAGGGGCAAAATCGAAACAAAAGTGGCAATAGATAAATCCACAAGCAAAAAATCAGCTGTTAATACCTAAATTGATATTTATTTGTACATCTTAGACAAATCGCACTTATAAAATTTTTACAAAACTACCCTATGACAAATTTCTAAACAGGTTCTACAATATTAACATTAGAGAAAAGCCAAGATATTTGAAAGGTGGAATTTTTCGTGCAAATATTTGTTAATATCAATGCTTCAAAGGACGGAAACGGCTCAAAGCAAATGCCGTATAAAAACATTTCCGATGCCGCTAAGGTAGCAAAGCCGGGCGATGAAGTTATCGTAGCTCCCGGTGTTTATCGTGAGAATGTTAATCCGTATTTCGGCGGAACAGAAGAAAACAGAATAGTTTACCGCTCGGAACAGCCGCTCGGCGCTGTTATCACAGGTGCGGAGGTCGTAAAAAACTGGATTTGTTACAGCGGCACAACATGGGTCGCAAGAATTCACAACAGCTTTTTCGGCTCGTATAATCCATACACGACAGAAGTCTACGGTGACTGGTACTTCGCTCCCGATGTCAGACACACGGGCTGTGTTTGGCTAAACGACAAGGCTTTATATGAAACTCTCTCCTTACAGGAGTGCTTAGACGGCGAGGTTTACGCTCCCTCATGGGATCAGGAGAACTCCGTATACAAGTGGTTCACCGAACAGGACGGAGACTATACTCTCATCTACGCTAACTTCAAGGGCGCTAACCCAAACAAAGAGAATGTCGAGATTACCGTCAGACGAGAGTGCTTCTGGCCACAGGAATACGGCAGAGGCTACATCACCGTGAGCGGATTTAACATCAACAAAGCCGCCACAACATGGGCACCGCCGGCTTCATATCAGGATGGTATGATCGGCCCTAACTGGTCTAAAGGCTGGATTATCGAGGACTGCGAGATTTGGGGCTCAAAATGCGCCGGCATTTGCTTAGGCAAATATCGAGATCCCGAAAATGACCAGTACTTCACTCACAAGCATGTAAAAAACCCAACTCAGATGGAGCGAGACGCTGTTTGCAGAGGACAGTATCACGGTTGGTTAAAGGAAAAAGTCGGAAGCCACATCATCAGAAGAAATAATATCCACCACTGCGAGCAAGGCGGAATCATCGGCAGAATGGGTTGTGTTTTCAGCGTAATTGAGGATAACCACATTCACCACATCAACAATATGCAGGAGCTTGGCGGTGCGGAAATTGCGGGCATCAAGCTTCATGCCGCCATTGATGTTGTATTCAGACGCAACCACATTCATCACTGCACCATGGGAATTTGGTGCGACTGGGAGGCTCAGGGCACAAGAATTACTCAGAACCTATTCCATGACAACTCTCAGCCGGAGAATGTTCCTCCTCTCATGGGAAGCATGATGAGTCAGGATCTCTTTGTCGAGGTTGGTCACGGCCCGACACTTATCGATAATAACATTCTTCTCTCGAGACACACCCTTAGAATTGCTACCGAGGGTGTCGCTATGGTGCACAACCTCATCTGCGGTTCGTTCACCGCAGTCGGAAGAGAAACCGACTTCATGGTTAACGGACTGCCTCAGAGAAGATACACACCGTATCACATTCCGCACAGAACAGAAGTTGCCGGATTTATGACAATCCTCCACGGCGACAACCGTTTCTACAACAATATCTTCGTTCAGACTTTTGACACCGACTGGCACGATCCTAAGGAAAATGAAGGCACGGATACTTCGGCTAATGCTGTTGTCGGAACTCACGTTTGGGATGACTTTCCAACCTATGACGAGTGGGTTGCTCACTTCAAGCTGGAGGACGAAAAGCCGAATATGCTCGAAATGGCAGACTATCACTTCAGCCGACTCCCCGTTTGGGTTGACGGAAATGTTTATTTCAACGGAGCTAAGGCATGCAAGAACGAGAAATCGAACTTCGTCGATGAGAATAAGCACATCTACGTTAAGCTTCTCGAAAATGACGGCGAGTATCGTCTTGAGACAAATCTCTATGATTACATTGGAAACTTCCGTGACTATATGATTAATTCCGATGTTCTCGGCATGGCTTTCGAGCCGGAAGAGCGCTTCGAAAATCCTGACGGAACGGACATCATTTTCGACAGAGACTATTTTGGCAACCACAGAACACTTGATGTTCTCCCGGGCCCGTTTGTCAATGAGGATGTTCTTCACCAGTTTAAGCTGTAATAACTAAGCTTTAATAACACAAAACACCGTAGAATCACTTCTGCGGTGTTTTTCTTGTTTTGCAAAAATATTACCAAGGGCGTTTTTTATCGAGCCAGCCCTTTTCTTTCCAGTAGGCATAATCTGCGCTTTGCGGTCTTTTCTTGACTATCATAGACATAATCGAGAAAAATGCTTTTGTCTTGAGAGACGGTTTCACATTGCCGTTTTTAGATTTTATTTTAGCGGCAAGCGATAACATATCGCTTCTTATTTTGTCCTTTTTCTCTTGCGGAACATCCGCCCATTTCATCGCACGAACAGCAATTCCGTATTTATAAATCTTTCCGACACCCCAGTAGAACGCACTGTCTGCCATATCCTGACAAGTATTTTTCTGTCCTCCTCCGGCAGCTGTTGCAATGCAAACCACTTGCTTTTTAAACATACTCTCCTCGGGGCGGTGAAGAAGCCAGCGCCAGCCGTAATGCTCCAAAAACGCTTTCATTGCCGATGTCACATGATAGACATAGACGGGACTTTCCAAAATGAGCACATCGGCATCATCCATAGCCTCTGTTAGCGGAGCGAGCTTCTCATAATGAGGACAGCATTTTTCGTCCTTTAAAATACACTGTGCGCATCCGACACACATTTCACCGAAATCCTTCGGCAGAAAAAATTCCTTTATTTCTCCGCCTAAGTTCTCAGCCAACATTCTTGATGCATGGTAAGTTGAGCCCTTGTGGCTTTGACCGTGTATCAATGTGATTTTCATTTAAATTCGCCTCTTTAGTTTTTTACAATTTACACATTTTCGAAAATATCGATAATCTTATCGAGCGACTCTGCTTTTTTCCAAAGCATTTTCTCTGTTTCTTCGTCAGGCTCAGTCTGGTCGGGAACCATTATCACTTTACAGCCGGCATCAAACGCACTTTTCACACCGTTCGGCGAGTCCTCGACAGCGACACATTCACTTGGATTAAGTCCTAATTCTTTGCAAGCGTAGACATATACGTCCGGAGCGGGTTTTCCGAATTTAACCATAGTGCATGATATAAGCTTATCAAAATAATCGTAAATTCCGACTTGCTTTAAATAGCGTGTTGTCCTCTCAAGGTCGGATGCAGTCGAAACAGCAGTGATAATTTCCTTTGATTTTAGATATTTAAGCAGCTTTTCTGCTCCTTTTTTAAGCTCTATTCCCTCTTTTTTAATCATCTCTTCCATGAGAGACGAGCGCAATTCTCTTATCGCCTTGTAGTCAGCGTTTTCGTCACCGACAAGCTTTTTTATGTGGTCGGGTGCAAATGGCCTTCCGAGTGAACGAAGTGTCAGAACCTGTTCGTCACTCACATTATAGCCGAAGCTTTCGAGTGCCTTTTTCCAGCACGCACGATAATATTTCTCTGTGTCGATAAGCGTTCCGTCTAAATCGAACAGTACGGCTTTTATATTCTCCATTTCTCTCTCCTTACGAAATTTACTTTAATAAATATAGTCTTATTATTAGTTTCCGTCAAGGGACAAGAGAAAAGCTCTGCGACTTAAACGCAGAGCTTTATCCAAAATATATTCTTTTCTAACCATTAGACAGCAAGGAAGAACTTTACGAGGAAGAGTAAGGAAATGATGTATGTAACAACAGAAACATCCTTAGCCTTGCCTGTGAAGAGCTTGATTACTGTGTAGGAAATAAGTCCGATACCGATGCCGTGTCCGATAGAACCGGAGATAGGCATAGCAATGAGCATGAGTGCAACAGGAACTGTTACAGAAACATCGTCCCACTTGATATTCTTGAGGTTGGAAACCATGAGGATACCAACATAGATAAGTGCGGAAGATGTAGCAGCTGCAGGAATGATAGCTGCGATAGGAGCGATGAAGATGCAGAGGAAGAACATAATTCCGCATGTGAGGGAAGTGAGTCCAGTGCGTCCGCCTGCCTCAACACCTGAAGCTGACTCAACGAATGTTGTGATTGTGGAAGTACCTGTTACAGCACCTGCAACAGTACCGATAGCATCAGCGAGGAGAGCTTC
The DNA here is from genome assembly GCA_963589785.1 of Bacteroidaceae bacterium. Lineage (GTDB taxonomy): Bacteria > Bacillota > Clostridia > Oscillospirales > Acutalibacteraceae > SIG603. The sequence continues at coordinate 10,094 of CAVAMJ010000007.1, forward strand.
CTTCATCTGAGGCATGTTGCCGTCCTTATCAACCATACCTGCTCTTGAAGCTGTACCGACGAGTGTTCCGATTGTATCGAACATATCGATGATGCAGAATGTGATGATAAGTGTGATAGCTGTGAACCAACCGATCTGGAAGAACTCATGGAAGTCAAACTTGAAGAGAGTTGTCTCAGCCATATCGCCGAACTGAGGAACGAATGTTGCTGTAGCAAGAGAAGCAAACGGATTTGTTCCAAGAACAAAGTACTCGCCGGCCCAGTAGATGATAGCAGCGATGAGCATACCGAGGATAACGCAGCCCTTTACGCCCTTCTTATTGAGAATAACGATAGCGAAAAGACCGATAAACATTGTGATAACGGAAAGAACCATTACCGGGTAAGCATCACCCATAGATTCCTTAGCAACACCGGCTGTAAGAGAACCGAAGAAATCTCTCATTACGTAGAACTGTGTGCCCTCGCTGTTAGCGATGTAAACGTTAGAGCCTACGCCGATGTTGAGAAGCATAAGTCCGATTGCGGGGCCGATTCCAAGACGAACGCCGAGCGGAATAGCATCGACAATCTTCTCACGAATGTTGCAGATTGAGAGAACTGTGAAGAGAATACCTTCAACAAGAATGATAACAAGTGCTGCCTGGAAAGACTCGAGGTAGGTGCAACCTGTCATAGCAACGATGTTGCCGACAACGATAGCAAAGAAGCTGTTAAGTCCCATTCCCGGTCCTAAGCAGAAAGGCTTGTTTGCAATGAATGCCATGCAGAACATACCGATTGCAGAAGCGATACATGTAGCGAGGAAGACACCGTTCCAGAGCTTTCCGCCTGTACCGTCGTTGCCGTAGCCTGTAAGAATGTTTGGATTCAAGGCAATGATATAAGCCATTGTCATGAAAGTTGTAAGACCTGCGACTATTTCAGTCTTGACGCTGGTCTTGTTTTCTTTGAGCTTAAATAGTTTTTCCATTTAATTTTACTCCCTATTTATTTCCTGAAAAAAGGATAACGATATAATATCATTTTTAACAAAGTGTTACAATATTAAAAATGACAGAAAAATTCAAAATATTTTCACAATTTATTTACTTTTTTCGAAATTTCAAGGGAGATTTTTAGTTTTAGAGTTCAAAAAACAGTTCTTTATCTATATAATTTATGAATTAATTCATAAAACAAACAGAACCCACCTAAAAAGGCAGGTTCTGTCCGCACTATGAGTTTGTTTGAATATTTTAGAGTATATTGCTAAACACTTGTAATCTTATGAATAAATATTAGATTTTATCAGCTTTCAAAGGGATTTGTAACCTCATAGCTTGAGAAGCTCTGAGCCGTATAAGCACCTGAGAAATCTTCGCTTGTAGAATACTCTGAAACCGTGACGGTTAAATCGCTGTCACCCTGAACATAGACTGTGCCGTCTGTGCTCTTGATCGTGACTGTCTTGCCGTTAGAATCGACAACCTGTCCTTCATTATAAAGAGAAGTGAGTGTGCTGTCGGCTGTTACGACCCACTTTGAGCTTGAGTCGATATAAAGCTTAGCTTCGCCGCTTCCGCCGTTTCCGGCCCATGTTTCATCGTCCTTCACTGCACCAGTGAGACTTGAGCTGTTCTCGAGGTAGAAATCAAGATTGGAGATTGAATCATAGATTATATCGCCGACACATTCCTGCTTGTCTGCGGTAAAGCTGCAGTCAGCACCGTTAGAACCGCTTGTTCCCCAGCCTCTTGCATTTGAGTTGCCTGTTACCTGAAGGAAGAACGGGTTATCGTCAGAATAAGTTATATCGACATCACTCAAATAGAATGTGGATTCTGTGTTTGTTGTATAGAACATTCCGCCCGCATTTGCTGTGAGAGTGCCGCCGCTCATCTGGAATGTACCGTTACCGACTTCGGAGTCGCCTGACATCGACTGATATACTATAACATTCCAGACAACATCGTTCTGCTCGTTTTCAGGCATATTACCCGAGAGATCGCAGTCATAAAGTCTAATGCTGTTCAAGCCCTCAATGCAAATTGCTTCACTTCCGTTTGCTGTGAGAGTAGCGTTATTGATTGTGAGGTCAGCTGTTGAGTAAACAGCGGGTGAACCTGTTCCGTTTGAAGTGTAAGTACCGCCGTCAACAACCATTGTTCCGCCGCCACGGTCAGAGCGGATAGCCGCACTGGACTCGCCGTTAGTTTCGGCAGTGGAATTCCAAGCGTAAAGCGTTCCGCCACCTGCTACATGAAGTCCGCCGGAGGTATCCTGTGAAGTGCTGATTGTAGCGTTGTTTACATACATCACGCCCTCAGCGTAAGAGAATATTCCCGCACCGCCTTTGGCATCTGTTGTGATGTTCGCACCGTCAACATAGCCTGTGCCGTCTGTTGCAAGAACCGCCGCACCAACACCGTAGAATGAAGAATTATCTCCGCCTGTTGACTCTGAAGAATCTCTTGTTACGGTTACATTTTTGAGTGTGACACTGGAGCCGTTATCGATTAGAACAGCGTTTTCATCTGTTCCTGAGGACTCGATTGTCTCGTCTTCGACAGTAGCATCGGAGCTATACTCATTCACTGCTGTGTAAGAATCAACTCCGCTTGACTGACCGCCCGGCTGACCTCCTTGTCCGCCTATACCGACTGTTTCCTCAGAAACGGTAGCCGCTGTGATAATTCCGTTTTCATCAACGGTAACGCTCAAGGAATTGCCTTCCTCAATGTCAGATACCTTTGCGCTATTTCCGTCAGAGTCCTTCAGAACCGATTCATCGGTAATTGTTACCTCAAGCGTATATGAAGAAATTTCCATCTCCTTCATGCCGCCCTCGGCACTTTCTCCCTTTTCATTACTATTACCGTCGGAAGAGGAACTGCTGTCCTCACCTTGGGCATCATTATCGGCAGAGCCACTGCTCTCGCCGTTCTCGTTATTTGCTCCGCCCTCGCCGCTTGGAATTTCCGGCGGCTGTTCTGCGTTATTAGAATCATTTGCACCGTCAGCAGTGCCTGTGTCTCCGTCAGGCTTTGCCGGCGGCTCCTCGCCATTTCCGTTTGAATTGTTCTCAGCGCTTCCGTCACCACTCGGCATATCCGGTGCTGAACCGCTCGGCTGACCGCCCATTCCGCCTTGTCCTCCGGCAGAAACACTCAAAGTCACTTTGTTATCATCAACTGCTGTGACCTCACCTGAAATTGTCGTGTTGACTAATTTAATGCTGTTTCCGCTTGAATCTGTCTTTGTTGCACTCGAACTTTCATCGGTCGCTGTCTCAGAAGCAGTAACGGTTGTTTCACTTGAAGCTGTGCTTGTGTCGGTCGAAGCCGAACTGCATCCCGAAAAAGCCATAAGCAAAACCGCTGTCAAAGCTATGCACCAAAATCTCTTATGTTTATTCATTATTTGTTCTCCCTGTCTTTTGATTTGTCTATATCTTAAACCTGTTTTTTGAAAAGAATGTGATAAAAGCTTGAAATGTTGGGGTAATATGCTTGAATTTTCTTTTTCATACAATCAGAATATAAATTCTCGCTTGTGCTATAAATATATATTTTTTGTAAAATTTTATCTGTTTGTTGTGATTTATTGACAAAGGACAAAGCTAAGTAATATACTTAATATAGTCTATATAGTTAATCTAATGAACAATATGGAGGATAATTTCATGTTAAAGGAAGTCGCAAAGCACGCAAAATTGAGCGAAGACGAGCTTAAAATATATTTGAAAAAACAAAAAGAAACTCTCTCTGCCAATCAGATGAAAATCAAAGAAGCAAATCTTCCTGTTATGGTCATAATCGAGGGCTGGGGCTCATCAGGAAAAGGAAGCCTTATCGCAAGGGTTATCGATGAAATTGATCCGAGATTTTTCGATGTTGCCACCATGGACTCCGAACCGACAGATGAAGAAAAAAGAAAACCGTTCCTTTGGAGGTACTTCAAAGAAATTCCAAAAGCTGGCAAATTTAAGTTTTTCGATACCTGTTGGATGGAAGAGGTCACGGACGGAGTTCTTGACGGCACGCTCTCAAAGGATGATTACAAAAAGAGAATTGTAAGCATAAACACTGCCGAAAGAACTCTAACGGATAACGGCTATCTCGTCATGAAGTTCTTCCTTCAGATTTCAAAGAAAGAGCAGAAAAAGCGACTAAAAGCACTCCTCGAGTCCCCTACTTCAGCTTGGAAGGTCAATGATGACGATTTATGGGAGAATAAGCACTACGATGAATGCTTAAAAGTATACGAGAACTACATCACCGACACTAACCGTCCTTCTGCCCCTTGGTATATAATTGACGCAAAAGACAAGAAAATCGCCGAGCTTGCAGTATTGCAGTATTTAAATCAAGGCATCGACACGGCACTTAAAAATAAATCTCTTGCAGTACCGATTTTGCAAAATTCTTTCCCAATGCGAAAGACAATCAAGCTTTCTGATATAAGCTTAGCTGAAAAGACAGTCACCGAGGAAGATTACAAAGTTAAGCTTAAGCTGCTTCAAAACCGACTGCGTGAGCTCCACGACGAAATTTATTCAGCTAAAATCCCGGTAATTATTGCCTACGAGGGCTGGGATGCAGCAGGAAAGGGTGGAAACATCAAGCGAATAACGCAGGCACTCGACCCACGAGGTTATATCGTACATCCGATTGCAAGTCCCGAGCCGGCAGAAAAAGCGAGACATTACCTCTGGAGATTTTGGAACAGACTTCCGAAAACAGGTCACATCTCCATTTTCGACCGCACTTGGTACGGAAGAGTTATGGTTGAGAGGCTTGAGGGCTTCTGCTCTGAAAATGATTGGCAGCGTGCTTACAACGAAATCAATGAATTTGAAAAGGAGCTTTCCGACTGGGGCGCTGTAATAATCAAATTCTGGGTTCAAATAGATAACAAAACTCAGCTTGAACGCTTCAATGACCGTCAGAACACACCCGAAAAGCGTTGGAAAATCACCGAAGAGGACTGGAGAAACCGTGACAAATGGGATCTTTACGAAAACGCAGTAAACGAAATGCTTGCAAAGACAAATACCACTTTTGCTCCGTGGTATGTTCTTGAATCTGTCGACAAGAAGTATGCTCGCTTAAAGGCTCTTGAAATTGTCATTGATGAGCTTGAAAAAGCACTTAAAAAGAAAAATAAACAAAATAAATAAACAAAAGCTATTGACTTAAAGTCCACTTTAAGGTGTAAAATGTGTGCATAGAGTTGTAAAAAAAGTGCCCATTGTGTAGGGCACAGCTAAGGGAGGATTAATTATGATTTACAGAGATTACAAGGGCCAGAAGGTTTCCGTTCTCGGAATGGGCGCAATGCGACTTCCCGTTCAGAAGGATGTTGATGGAACACCGATTGACTACAAAGCCGCTGAAGAGATTATCGACTACGCTGTTTCTCACGGTATCACCTATTTTGACACAGCTTATGTCTATCACGGCAAAAAGAGTGAGGATTTCCTCGGTGAAGCATTAGTCGACAGATACCCAAGAGATTCATTCACAATCGCAACAAAGTTCAATATCAACGCAACTGAGGACTACAAGGCTTGTTTTGAGGAACAGCTAAAAAAGCTCCACACCGATCACGTGGACTTCTACCTCATTCATGCTGTTATGGACGCGTCTGCAGACAAGTATATCGACAGCGGCTGTATTCAGTACTTTGAGGAGCAGAAAAAAGCGGGACGCATCAAGAACCTCGGTTTTTCTTCTCACGCTTCACCCGCTGTTCTGAAGAGATTTGCTGAGCTTCGTGACTGGGACTTCGCTCAGATTCAGCTTAACTATTTTGACTGGCTTTACGGCACAGCAAAAGAGGAATACGAAATTCTCAAGTCAAAGAATATTCCGATAGTAGTCATGGAATCTATACGTGGCGGCAGACTCTCTTCACTCACTGATGAGACTAACGCAATGCTCAAGGAAAAAGAGCCTGATATGAGCGTATCGTCATGGGCACTTCGCTTCCTTATGTCACTCCCGGGAATTCAGGTTATTCTTTCCGGTATGTCCACACTTGACCAGATTAAGGATAATGTAGCAACATTTGACAAGCCGGCACTCACTGAGGATGAAGTTAAATTCCTCCTCGATGTCTGCGAGAAATTCCATTCTTCCGTTGCTATTCCGTGCACAGCTTGCCGCTACTGCACGCCTAACTGTCCTATGGGAATTGATATTCCCGCTGTACTTGCACTTTTCAATAAGGTAAAAATCGGCGACGGCTGGGGCATTAAGGACGAAATCGCAAAGCTTGAAGCCGGCCCCGATGACTGTATCGGTTGCCGTGCTTGCACAATTGAGTGCCCACAGAGCATTCAGATTCCTGATCTCATGGAAGAATTCAAAGAGAAGCTTGCTTCTATGTAATTTATCGCATAAAAATAAAGGGCGTATGTTTTCATACGCCCTAATTTTTTGACTAAAACAAAATGAACGGTAGCAAAAACTACCGTTCATTTGCTTTTATATGTGTATACTTGAAGTCTTACTCTATTCCAAGGATTTTCTCTGCTTTCTTGACTTCCTCCGCAGTCGGAGTCGGTGTGTCCTCAAGAGTATACTTTATGCCTAAGTTCTCCCACTTATAAATACCAAGGGTATGATAAGGAAGAATTTCGGTCTTTTCAACTGTTTTGAGGGTATCAAGAAAATCTTTAAGTTTGTGCAAACCTTCTTCGTCATCCGTAAGACCCGGGACAAGAACGTGTCTTATCCACATTGCCTTATTATGGTCAGACAAATAGGTAGCGAGCTCCAAGATATTCTTATTGGTAGCTCCGGTCAGGCTCTTGTGCTTCTCATCATCAATCTCCTTGATGTCGAGAATAGTGAGATCTGTAACAGCCATAAGCTTATCAAACTCAGTGAGATACTCTGGGTCCATGCTGAAAGGGCCACCGCTTGTATCGAGTGCGGTATGAATACCGTGCTGTTTAGCAAGCGTGAAGAGCTCTGTGACGAATTCCTTCTGAAGAAGTGCTTCGCCGCCGCTAACGGTGATACCGCCGTTGTTCTTCCAATATGGCTTGAATCGCATAAGCTTTTTAAGAAGCTCGGGCGCTGTCCATTCTTCACCGCCTGTCAGACGCCAGGAATCAGGATTGTGACAGAATCTGCAGCGGAATTTGCATCCCTGCAAAAATACTATACTCCTGACTCCGGGACCGTCGACAAGTCCGAAGCTTTCAATAGAATGTAAATAGCCTTTTAATTCACTCATTAAAGTGTCTTGTGGCAAGTTCTAGCGATAACGTCGAGCTGCTGCTTCTTTGTAAGAGTGATGAATCTTACAGCGTAGCCGGAAACACGGATTGTGAAGTTCTGATACTCTTCCTTCTCCGGATGCTCCATAGCGTCGATGAGCTTCTCTGTACCGAAGACGTTAACATTGAGGTGATGAGCGTCCTGGTTGAAGTAACCGTCGAGAACCTGTACGAGGTTAGCCTTTCTCTCCTCGAGATCGTGTCCGAGAGCGTCTGGGCTGATTGTCTGTGTGTTGGAAATTCCGTCAAGAGCGAGGTGATAAGGAACCTTAGCAACAGAGTTAAGTGAAGCAAGGAGACCGTTCTGCTCTGCACCGTAAGATGGGGATGCACCAGGAGCGAATGGTGTGAATGCCTTTCTTCCGTCAGGTGTAGCACCTGTAGCCTCACCGTAAACAACGTTAGATGTGATTGTGAGAATGGATGTGCTTGGGTTAGAATCACGATATGTGTGTCTCTTCTTAACCTTATCAAGGAATGTTCTTAAGAGCCATGTAGCAATCTCATCAGCTCTCTCGTCATCGTTACCGTATCTTGGGAAGTCACCCTCGATCTCGAAGTCCTTAGTGATGCCCTCTTCGTCACGGATGATCTTAACCTTAGCGTACTTGATAGCGCTTAAGGAGTCAACAACGTGTGAGAAACCGCAGATACCAGTTGCGAATGAACGCTCGCAATCGGAATCGATGAGAGCCATCTCAGCAGCCTCATAGTAGTACTTATCGTGCATGTAGTGAATGAGGTTGAGAACGTTTACATAAACGTCTGCGAGCCAATCCATCCACCAGTCGAACTTCTCCATGACCTCGTCGTAATCAGCATACTCGCTTGTGATTCTCTCCATCTTCGGGCCGCACTGAATTCTGTGCTTCTCGTCGAAACCGCCGTTGAAAGCGTAGAGAAGAGTCTTAGCAAGGTTTGCTCTAGCACCGAAGAGCTGGATCTCCTTACCTGTCTTTGTTGCGGAAACGCAGCAGCAGATGGAGTAATCGTCGCCCCACTCAGGCTTCATGACGTCGTCGTTCTCATACTGGATTGAGCTTGTTGTAACAGAGATCTGAGCAGCATACTTCTTGAATGCCTCAGGAAGTCTCTCTGTGTAAAGAACTGTGAGGTTCGGCTCCGGAGCAGGACCCATGTTCTCGAGTGTGTGGAGGAAACGGAAGTCGTTCTTTGTGACCATGTTTCTGCCGTCGAGGCCTGTACCACCAACTACGAGTGTAACCCATGTAGGGTCGCCGGAGAAGAGAGCGTTGTACTCAGGAATACGAGCAAACTTAACCATACGGAACTTCATTGTGAGATGGTCGATGAGCTCCTGTGCTTCCTTCTCTGTGAGGATTCCTCTGTCGAGGTCTCTCTGAATGTAAATATCGAGGAATGTGGAGATTCTACCGATGCTCATAGCTGCGCCGTTCTGAGTCTTAACAGCTGCGAGGTAACCGAAGTAAACCCACTGAATAGCTTCCTTAGCGTTCTTAGCAGGAACGGAGATGTCATAGCCGTAAGAAGCAGCCATCTTCTTCATGCCCTCGAGAGCCTTGATCTGCTCTGCAACTTCTTCTCTGAGGCGGATAACCTCATCATACATGTTGCCGCAGCCAGCTCTTGTCTTCTCGATCTTCTTCTCTTTGATGAGTCTGTCGATACCGTAAAGAGCAACTCTTCTGTAGTCACCGACGATTCTTCCTCTACCGTATGTATCCGGAAGACCTGTAACAACGTGAGTCTTTCTTGCTACACGCATCTGATGTGTGTAAGTATCGAAAACTGCATCGTTATGTGTCTTCATGTACTGTGTGAAGATCTTCTTGAGCTCCGGGTCAACCTCATAGCCATACTTCTCAGCAGCCTGGATAGCCATTCTGATACCGCCGTAAGGCATGAAAGCTCTCTTAAGAGGCTTATCTGTCTGGAGACCTACGATCTGCTCGAGATCCTTCATATCTTCGTCAATATAACCTGCGCCGTAAGAGGTAAGTCCGGAAACGACCTTTGTCTCGCACTCGAGAACGCCGCCTCTCTTATACTCTTCCTTCTGAAGCTCTACAACCTTGTTCCAGAGCTTCTGTGTGGACTCTGACGGTCCCTCAAGGAAGGACTCATCACCATAGTATGGTGTGTAGTTCTTCTGAATGAAGTCTCTTACGTTGACTTCCTCTTTCCACATGTTTCCCTTGAAACCGTCCCAAGCGCCATAGCTTTCCCATGCGCCCATTTCAAATGTTGGCATTAAATGTAACCTCCTCGGTTTTTAATTATAATAAATACACTTATAAAATTTTGTATCCGATTTGAGCCGAAATCTTGGAATTTTTACCGATTTTCGCCTCTCGTCTTTTACGGCTATATTATACTCTATCTTGTTTTGTTTGTAAACAACCAATACACTCAATTCTGCGAATTTTTTAAAAAGTTTTGTGGTATTTTTGCATAATTTCGGTCTGTTTTTATCTATATCTTGTGTATACTGTCTATTGTATACAAGATATTCCCTTGTATTGATATTCAATATCTATAATATCGAACGATTGCTTTGCTGCGCTTTTAAAAATTATTTTTGAAGCCCTAACACTATATTATGTGTACCTAAATTTCCTTTGATTTTTGTCATCTATAACAAACAGCTTGTATCTGATTCATTATATATTTCTTCCGCTAAACAAAACCAGCAGTGACAAAATTCTGCCACTGCTGGTTTTTCAATTAATTATCTATGTGTACCGTATGAATTTTGTTCGTTTCTTTGTGAAGAACATAAATCGTTGTAGGAACAATATACAAACATGCCGCAATCCATGCCGCCTGATCTGCAAAGCAAATTGCCGTGAATCCATATGTGCCGACAAAGCCAAGGCTTACGATAGTTCTTGCTATCATCTCCATAACTCCTGAGAAAACGGATCTTGCCGAATGGCCCAAGCCTTGAGTTACCATTCGTGTGACATTGAGGATACCGAGCAGCCAGTAGAAGAAGCCGAGGTATCTAAGGTATCTTGCAGATGCATCAAGAACGTCAACCGCAGTCTTCTTGACGAAAATAAGCGTGAGAGTTCTGCCGAAGCATACGAGAATCAGACCGGCAAATGCGCCGTAAGCAACTCCGACTGCAACTGCCTCGATAAGACCCTTTTTAATTCTTTCAGGCTGCTTTGCACCTAAGTTTTGACTGCAAAATACCGAAGCAGCTGTTGCAATAGCATCAAATGGGCACATAGCAAACTGCTTGATTCTCATTGATGCCGTAAACGCAGAAACATAAACGCTTCCAAGACCGTTGTTAGCAGACTGCATTACCATGCTTCCGATTGCGGTGATTGAGAACTGAAGACCTGTCGGAATGCCCATGAGCAAAAGCTGACGTACGGTCTCTTTCTTCATGCGGCAGTCCTCTTTCTTAAGCCAGAGAAGCTCCATTTTTTTGATTATCACGAACAGACAGCAAATTCCGCTGATACCCTGTGAAACGATTGTTGCAATTGCCGCACCTGCACAGCCCCACTTGAGAACAATAATGCAGAATAAATCGAGGATGATATTGAGTATCGCCGAAAAAGCAAGGAAGATAAACGGTGTTCTGCTGTCACCTACACTTCTTAAAATTCCGGAGAGGAAATTATAAAGCAAAGTGAACGGTATACCTATAAAGATTATGAGAATGTAAATATAAGTATCATCGTAGATATTTTCAGGGACAGACAGAACGTGCAAAATCTGATTGCAGAGAATCACACAGGCTGTTGTTACAACCACCGCAATAATCGCCGTGATAACCGCACCGTCAAAGATATAATTTCTCATTGTGTCACGGTCGCCCGCACCGAAGTATCTTGCCACAGGAACCGCAAATCCCGTACAGCAGCCCATGCAGAAGCCAAGCACGAGAAACTGCACACTGCTTGTCGCACCGACGCTTGCGAGAGCATCTGCACCTAAAAACTGACCTACTATCGCCGCATCGATGATATTGTAGGTCTGCTGTAAAAGATTACCGAACAGAAGCGGCAGTGCAAAATGCACCATAAGCTTCAAGGGATTTCCCTTTGCCATTGAAGTAAACATCTTTAATATTCCTCTTTCCTACTCATTACATATATACAAACCAAAATTTATTTAAACGCAGAAGTTCCCTCGCACAAAGTCGGCGAGGGCTCTTCTTTTTTTAGTCGATATGTCCGCAAAAATCACGGATTTTTCTTCTTTTTGTTGACGTGGATTTCAGGAATTGCCACATTATCATAGGTTATCGGCTCATCCTTAGCCTTATCGTCCACCTCAATCTCTTCACCGGTATGAATTTCCGGCACAGCAAGATTATCTGTTACTACCTTGTAATCCTTTAATTTGTTTTTGATGTTGGCAAACATTTTAATTAATCCTCAAATAATAGTAGTGATTAGAAGTTTTTGTTACCCAAGTGTGAAAATCACATGAAATTAATAAAGCATGTTATGACTAAGCTGTTAAGGAAGTCAGCAAAAAGGCTTCCGACAAGCGGAACGAGAAGGTAAGCCTTAACGGAAGGAGCATACTTCTCGCAGATTGCCTGCATATTTGCCATAGCGTTTGGAGTTGCGCCCATACCGAATCCGCATACACCGGAACAAAGCACAGCCGCATCATAGTCACGACCCATAACATTGAAAACAATGAAATTTGTGTAAATGTACATGAACACAACCTGACCCATGAGAAGCACAAGAAGCGGAAGTGCCAAGTCGGCTAATTGCCAAAGCTTGAGGGTTATCATCGCAATTCCAAGGAAAAGCGAAAGGCTTATGCCGCCGATGTCGTTGATTTCGCCCATGTAAATCGTGAACTTACCGGAGAACTCTCCGATATTTCTGATGAAAGCCGCCGCAATCATCGCACCGATATAAATCGGGAATGTCATTCCTGTTTTTGAAAGGAAATAAGAGACTATTGTGCCGATACCGATAGCGATAATAAGCTGGAATACCGCACTCGGATACATGCTTGTATGTCTCTCATGCTTTTTCTCGTCCTCGACAAGAAGAGTGTCATCCTCCTGAACAGCTGTTGTGAGGAGATTTTTCTTCTCAATCAAGCGCTTTGCGATAGGGCCGCCCATCATACTGCCTGAGACAAGTCCGAAGGTTGCGCCCGCCGTACAAAGTGTACTTGCTCCGACTATGCCGAAGTCCTCGAGAACGGGACCGAATGCGCCGGCTGTACCGTGTCCGCCGACCATTGGAATCGAACCCGTGCAAAGTCCGATAAGCGGGCTAATACCGAGCACCTTAGCAAGACCGACCGCAAGGAAATTCTGAGCGCATATCAAAACAAATACAAGCCCCAAAAAGACTATTAGCGATTTTCCGCCGCTTTTGAGAACCTTTAGGTTTGCCTGAAATCCGACAGACGTAAAGAAGAATACCATGCAAACTTCTTTAAGGATATCGTCAAACGAAAACTCGGCAATTCCCGTAGCGTAGAAGATACAGGTGAATATCGCAAACAGTACGCCGCCGACAACAGGAGACGGAATGCAGAACTTATCTAAAATCTTGAGTTTCTTTTTCAGAAAGCTGCCGATAATAAGTACAACAACCGCAACAGCCATAGTCTGATACATATCGAGTTCTATCTTTATCATCAGTCATCACTTCCCTTCTCATTTACGCTCACGCCTAATGACTCGTAGTACTTAGCGGCACCGTCATGGAACGGAATTGTAATTCCCTCGGTAGCTGAGTTTACATCAATGTCAATATTAAGCGGCAATGAATACTGAAGCTTCTGACTGTTTTCAAAGAGAACCCTTGTTACTTCCTCTACGGTATCGGAGCTTACCTTGTTGCTTGCCAAAAGAACAGCCTTAACGCCGACCGTTGTTACAGCCTCGTCCTGTCCCTGATATGTTCCCGCCGGAATTTCAAGCTTTGTGTAGAACTTATATCCTTGCATAAGCTTATCGATAATCTTAGTGTCAAGGCTCAAAAGCTTTATATCACACTGCTTAGAAAGCTCGTCGATAACCGTGGTCTGAACACCCGCAGTACAGAAAATCGCATCTATCTCATCATTCTGAAGAGCAATCGCCGCATCGGAATAATCATAGTTTGCGGTTTCAACTAAATTATCGTTAAGTCCGTAAACGGAAAGTATCTGCAAAGCGTTCTGCTCTGTGCCGGACTCGCTCTCGCCTAAGCTTACTCGCTTTCCCTGGAGATCGTCCACCGACTCAATGCCCGAATCTGCCTTTACAACAATCTGGCAAGCCTCTGTGTAAAGTGCAGCAACGGCACTGAAGCCGCTGTAACCGTTGTCGGCATAAGAGCCTTCTCCGAAGTAAGCATCGTTTATCATATCAGCCTGAGCAATTGCAAACTGGATGTAGTCCTCAGAAATCAATCTAAGGTTTGCCGCTGATCCCGCGGTTGTCTTAACCTCAAGCTCGTATTTGCTGTCGTCTGTGTTCATGATGTTAGCAAGGGAATCGCCGAACTCATGGTAGCCGCCGCCAAGTCCCGCCGCACCTAACTTAATCTTTTCACTGCTGCTGCAGCCTGTAAAGGTTAGCAGAAGAAGCAGGGAACTTAAGATAAATGCTGAAATTTTCTTCACATTTACCACCTCTCAATTTCTTTTCTTTATTGTGAAAAGTATTCTACCACAAAGACAGGTGTTTTGTACAGACGAACAGAACAAAAATATTTTTATTCTAAAACCCAATGTAATGTAAACTTCAGCTTTATCGTTTAGGCTTTGATTTCCTTTTTATAGTGTCATAGCATAATACGGTAACAAAACAAAAATCGAGCATCGAAAAGCTTAACTTCCGAATACTCGATTTGGTGCAGGTAACAGGACTTGAACCTGCATGAAATTGCTTTCATATGGACCTGAACCATACGCGTCTGCCAATTCCGCCATACCTGCATATTAAATATATGTATCTGTTACAGTAGTTAATTTTATCAATTTCACGCCAAAAAGTCAAGAGCTATTTATCAAAATAAGGCGAAGCACTTTCTTGTACTTCGCCCTAATTTTACTCTACATTTTTAAGAGCCTCGCTCTTTTTGATTTTGCCTATCTTTATCATCATGAGCGCACACACGACAATATAACAAGCAATACCGATAACAAAGGTCTTTACATAACAGGTATTTGATACTATGTAAGGAATATATCCCGATACCTCTGCATAAAGGAACGAACTAAACATAAATCGCAGAACTTTATCGACAAGCGGAGCTGAAATAAGAAGCGATGCGATTACCACAAAGCTTGTTATCACTAAATAAAGCTCGGCTATCTCACTGTTTCTGAATCCGAGAATTTTAGTCATAGCTATCGACTGCATATTTTTCTCAATGATCTGTTTAGTCATAAGGTACATCAGAAGAATAAGCATTATAATTCCGAACCCCTTGTATAGTCCCATGAAGTTGCCAATCGAATCTATCATCTGATCCGCTACCTTTGTGAGGTCGACTTCGGTGATAACTGTTGCTATGTAATCGGAGTCTATATCTTTAATTTCTTCGTTCGAGAAATAACCAGAGAAGTGGTCTGAATTCTCTCCGAAGGTCGAGTTAAATTCGTCTATATTCATAAAGACAGACATTGCCGCATAATAATCATAAGTACCGCCGATTTTAAAAGAATAAGTTTTTTCCTTATAAGGATCTTTCAGTGTCAGCGTGTCACCGACACCAAGCTTAAACTTATCGGCAATTCCGACAGAAACAAGCACTTCGCCTTTTGGTATTTCCTTTGTTACATATTCAGAATTTTCGGTTACACCGTAAATACTAACCTCATCGGTCATGAAGCCTTCCACCATTGAGTCAAGGCTTGTGACGGCATATTTTTCTGTGGAATTTGTTTCCGTCTCCTTTTCTTCCATTAGAACATACTGATATTCGGAGAGCTTTTCACTCACGATAAGCTTGGCGTAATCCTCAAAAAGCGGGCTGAACATCAAGCCGAAAATGCAGATTGTACTGCCAAGCAAAATGCCGATTAGAAGCGTAAGGTAAGCGGGAATATTCTGGAACAAAATGCGCAGTCTGAATCTCGTGAAGAACGGAAGCTTAGAGCTTAATTTTAATGCCTTTCTGTTTTTCTTTTTCGATAAATCGTGCCTTAAGAACTTTATCGGCGAAAGCTTAAGCTTTAAATTCAGCACGAGAAGATTTATCACAATCATCAGTATAATCGGAATTACCGTTGTATCGACAAAAGCCTCCGCGTTAATTAAGCCCTCATATTTAGGGAGTGAGAATGAATGGTAGAATATCGACTTCATGTATTCGACAAACCACGTGTAACCGAGTATATTTCCCACGACAGCCGCAATCAGCGTGACAAGCGTCGGCATAAAAAGATAGTGCTTAACAAGTTCTTTTTTGGTAAAGCCAAGCGCACGAAGCGTTCCGATAACTCCCGATTCCTTTGCTATTGTGTTAGATACCGTAACGGCAAAGACAAAAGCGATTATTACCGTGACGAGATAGTCAAACATTATGAACATAGGCTTGTCGCCCTCCATGTCGTCCATGCAGTAGGTTATCGCCTTGTTCTGATATTTTGCTATGTAATTATCTATGCTGAGATATTCACTTTTATCAAATTGATAATTGATAATTTTCTCAAGTGAATCGAGCGTGTTTGTCATTTCCGATGTATCATAAAGACCCGTAGCCTCAAGCTTTTCGACAGCGTTTCTTATATCGCTCAAATCAAAGTCAATATCGTTGTTATAGCTTTCGTCGGTGTCGTCTAGATTAACGGTAGGCGGCTCATCATCAAAGCTTGTAGCACTTTCATCGTCCTCGATTTTCTCAAACGCATCCTCGAGCTCATCAAGTGCCTTTTCCGTTGTGCCGAGTTCTTCGGCAAGAAGAGCGTTGAGCGTTGTATCTTGATTTTCTGCCGCACGCTTTAGATAAGCTTCACCGTCAGCATCAGAAAGATAAAGTTCAACAATATCTGCTTCTGTGAGTGAAGTCATAACTTTGCCGACAAGAGCCATGCTTGCGTCCTCTATCTTATCTTCAAGCACATCGCTTACATCGTCAAACTGATCTTCAAGCTTATTCGCAAGCGTCTTAGCGTTTTCATAAAGCTCATCCACCTTAGCTTGAATTATCTTAGTATCATAAACCTTAATAACATCCTCGATATCATCGATGAACGCTTCGCTTTTAGCATTCTCCTCAATCTCGTCCTTGGGTGCTGTATTATATTTCCAAGCGTAGTTGTATTTATCATCTACACTCAGTTTTTCATAGCCGTTTTCGCTCATAATTCCCACACCGAAGGTCGATGCCGAAAACATCATATCTGAATTATTCTCAAAAAGACAACCGTAGTCGACAAGTGCGACAAAGCCGCTGATTTTATAGCTTTTGCCACCAAAGCTTATGCTGTCACCAACATTAATGCCCTGTGTCTCAGCAAATATGCGATCTATCGCAATCTCATCGTCTGACTTTGGATATTCGCCCTCCATGAGGCACTCAAGGTTCACCTCGTCACGCTTTTTGAATATGCGAATCGTCGCTCCGTTTGTGTCGAGGTCCTCTTCTTTGTAATACAAATTATAGAATTTTAAGTCTCCCTTTTCTTCAAGCTGTGACAAAACCTCGCTTGTCGGCTCTTTAGAAAATGTGATATGTCCGTCCTCGACATTATATTTATTAAAGCCCTCATAAAAGGTCTTTTTAATGCTGCTTGCCGCAACAAGATATCCCGATACTATGCTGATGAGCATAACCATAAATAGGAAAATGACGATATATTTTCCTAAATCTGATTTAAGCTCCCGCAAGTATCTCTTTCTAAGCGGATTTCTCATTATATACTCCTTAATGTTTACCAGTCGAGATCCTCTGCGCTTACCTTAGTTTCGTTGAGATAATTCTTTCTCACTTCGCCGTCTCGAAGCTTGATTACTCTGTCTGCCATGAGTCTGATTGCATCGTTATGCGTCACCATGATTATGCAAGTGCCGTAACGCTTGTTGACATCCTCGATAAGCTTCAGTATTTCCTTGCCCGTCTTGTAATCGAGTGCTCCCGTCGGCTCATCGCAAAGAAGTATACTCGGATTTTTGATTAACGCTCTGCCGATAGAAACTCTCTGCTGTTGACCGCCAGAAATCTGGCTTGGCAATTTATTCTGATGCTCCTTAAGTCCCAGCACATCAAGCAATTCATCTGTATCGAGCGGATTTGCGCTAAGATATGCTCCTACCTCGATATTCTCTCGAACTGTCAAATTCGGTATCAAATTATACATCTGAAAGACATAACCTAAGTGCTTTCTGCGGTATTCCGTAAGCTTCTTTTCGTTCATTTCGGCTGTTTTTTCGCCGTTTATCGAGATATAACCGCTGTCGGCATTATCGATACCGCCGATTATATTTAACAGCGTGGATTTTCCCGATCCTGACGGGCCGAGCAAAACGCAAAATTCTCCTTTTTCAAGAGAAAAATCTATTCCTTTGAGAACTTCGGCTTTTGTTATTCCCTCGCCGAAGGCTTTGCGTATTCCGCTAACCTCAATAAAACTCATATATACACCCTCTCAATCTTTTATAGTTAGCAATAACTAACCACATAATATAATACTGGATTTTATTTGTCAATTAATTTTTACACATATTTTGATATGCTACAGTTTACTTAAATTATGTATATCAAAATATATTCGCAATATTCTTAGAAAGCAAAAACCGACCCCAAAGGGATCGGTTTGAATGCTAAATTCACTATTACTTGTTGTAAAGCTTCTTGAATCTCTCCATAGCCTCGAGAGTCTTCTCCTTAGTGTTAAAAGCTGTGAGACGGAAATATCCCTCGCCTGCTTTACCGAAGCCTGAACCGGGAGTACCTACGACGTTAGCCTCCTCGAGAAGCTTGTCGAAGAATTCCCAAGATGTCATTCCGTCCGGAGTTTTCATCCAGATGTATGGGGAATGAACGCCGCCGAAATATGTTATTCCAAGCTCATCGAATGTGCTTGCGATAATCTTTGCGTTCTCCTTGTAGTAAGCAAGGTCTGCTCTTGTCTGAGCGTAGCCCTCTGCTGAAAATACAGCCTCAGCGCCTCTCTGAACAATGTAAGGAACACCGTTGAACTTAGTTGTCTGACGGCGAAGCCACATAGCGTTGATGCTTGCACCCTCACGAACGAGAGCCTTCGGAACTACAGTATAACCGCATCTTGTACCTGTGAAGCCTGCTGTCTTGGAGAATGAGCAAAGCTCGATTGCACAAGTCTTTGCGCCCTCAATCTCATAGATAGATGTAGGAAGCTCCTCATCATCTATGAATGCCTCATAAGCTGAGTCAAAAAGAATAATTGAATCGTTTGCGTTAGCATAAGCAACCCACTCCTCGAGTTGTGCCTTGTTGTAAACAGCACCTGTTGGGTTGTTCGGTGAGCAAAGATAGATGATGTCTGCCTTTTCTGTTACGGACTCAGGCATCGGAAGGAAGCCGTTCTCCTCAGAACCGCTCATGTAAGTGATCTTTCTGCCAGCCATAACGTTTGTGTCAACATAAACAGGATAAACCGGATCCGGAACTAAAACGGTATTGTCTGTGGAGAAAAGATCGAGGATGTTTCCGCAGTCTGACTTAGCACCGTCAGAAATGAAAACTTCACCCTTCTCAAGTGTGACACCCTTCTTAGCGTAATACTCTGTGATTGCATCGCTAAGGAAGCCGTAGCCCTGCTCGTCGCCGTAGCCACGGAAAGTCTCAGCTACACCCATCTCGCTGACAGCACCGTGAAGTGCATCGATAACAGCGGGGCAAAGCGGTCTTGTGACATCACCGATACCAAGCTTAATAACATTAGCCTCAGGATGAGCCGCAGTGTACTCTGCTACTTTTCTGTTGATCGTGCTGAAAAGATAGCTTTTCTCTAAATTGTTGTAATTGGAGTTAATTTTCATATTGTAATTCCTTTCGGGAAATGTAATACAATTTTACTCAAGATCGTTTTTATGAATCTTGACGCTGTCGCCTGTGAAGCACTTTGTGCAGAAGTCTGCTCCGCTCTTAGCGCAAGACTCCTTTAAGCCCTTGATTGAGATATAACCGAGGCTGTCTGCACCGATTGCCTTGCAAATGCCGTCGAGATCCATCTTGTTAGCGATAAGCTTATCCTCACTGTCAATATCAGTGCCGTAGTGGCAAGTATACTTGAAAGGAGGTGAGCTTACACGGAAATGAACCTCTTTAGCGCCAGCCTTTCTGACAGCTTCGACTATCTGTCCTGAAGTAGTACCACGGACGATTGAGTCATCAACCAGGACAACCCTCTTGCCCTCAAGGTTAAACTTAAGCGGATTAAGCTTGAGTCTTACGGCACTTTCACGCTGTGACTGTGTCGGATAGATGAAGCTTCTTCCGATGTATCTGTTCTTGGTAAAGCCAGTAGCAAGCGGAATTCCGCTCTCGAGAGAATAACCAACCGCAGCATCGAGTCCGCTGTCAGGAACACCGCATACAACATCGGCATCAACAGGATACTCTCTTGCGAGTGCTCTTCCCATATTTACTCTTGACTCATAGACGCTCAAGCCGTCAATGACGGAGTCGTCTCTTGCGAAGTAAACATACTCGAATATGCAAAGACCGCCGGTCTTGTTCTCTGTAATATCAATTCCGGAATATGTGATTTCACCGTTATCAATAACGACAACCTCACCCGGCTTAATATCTCTGACAAATGTGAAGTTTGTGCTGTCAAGAGCGCAGCTCTCTGAAGCAACCGCATAGCCGTGAGCATTCTTTCCAAGGCAAAGCGGACGATAACCAGATGGGTCACGAACGCAGACAATCTTTCCGGAGCCTGAGAGAATGATAAGCGAATAAGCGCCGCTTAGCTTATTGCAAGCCTTGATGACACCCTTTAATGTGTCCTTCTGCTCAACAATATAATATCCGATAAGCTGTGAGATAACCTCACTGTCGCTTGTTGCGTCAAACTGAACGCCGATTTCTGCAAGGGCGTCCTTGAGTTCCTTAGCGTTAACTATATTTCCGTTGTGAACGGTAGCAATTCTTCCTGTCAAAAACTCTGTTAGGAACGGCTGAACGTTTTCAATCGTGTTGTTGCCTGTAGTGGAATATCTGTCGTGACCGATAGCAACATGGCTCTCGGGCATTTTCTTCATCACACTTGAATCAAAAACCTCGCTGACTAAGCCAACGTCCTTATGGTAAAGTATACGGTTATCCTTGGCGACTGCAATACCTGCGCCCTCCTGTCCTCTGTGCTGTAAAGCAAGAAGAGCATTGTAGGTGATGCCTGCCGCTTCGGGTACATTTACACTTACACCGAAGACCGCACATTCCTCATGAAGCTTTCCAAGACTCATAAATATAATCCTCCATAAAAAACAATTCAAGAGCAAAGCCAATTTTTCGTCTTTGCTCTGAAGTTTTGCCGAAACTCAGTTTGCGGCATAAAGCGTTTTGTAAGGGTTGCTTGCGTTCGGCGTACAGACATAGAAGTCGTCCGCTGTGAACTCTGTGCTATCCCCAAACAGCTTTTTGTATTCGTCCACGTAGTATTTTATATCGTCAAAGTCACTTTGACAAGCTTTTTTTACAAGAACCTGTACAGGAAGGTATTTGAGCTCCTCGCTGCTTCTTACGAAAATCTTTCCGCCGTGCATACCTGTGCCTGTGAAGTTACCCAGAGGAACACCCTCTGCGCCTAATCCGAGTATGATAATCATACCTCCTGCGAGATACTCTCCGCAGAAGCTTCCTACCTTTCCTCCGACTACGATAACCGGCTTCTTTTCGCCATATTCCTTCATATGGATACCTGTGCGGTAACCTGAATCACCCTTGACGAAAATCTCTCCGCCACGCATAGCGTAGCCGAGTGCGTCGCCCGCAGAACCATTGATGACGATTCTTCCGTCATTCATGGTATCTCCGACTGCATCCTGTGCATTTCCGTTAACTATGATATTTGCACCGTCAAGGTAGCATCCGAGCGCATTGCCCGGAGTACCGTTGATTTCTATTGTTCTGTTCTGTGCTGCAGTACCGATAAATCTCTCTCCGAAACAATCGTTGATAACAACGTCGCCCTCGGATTCTCTTACCATTCTATTGAGTTCCTGGTAATCCTGTGCCTGAGCAGATATAACCATTTATACCTCGCCTCCTAATTTACTTTGTCGTTGCTCGCGTGAGAATGCCATCAGTCCAGGATGGTCGCATACGAGCTCAAAATCTATACTGTCGAGCGGAGTTTGCTCTCTTATTAAACTTGTGTAAATGCCTGCTTTTGCAATATCACCGATAATGATAAAGCCTTTAAGCTTATTGTCCTTATAGTAAAGCTTCTTGTAGCTTTCGCCCTCGTTCTTGAGGTAGTAGTCACCTGTGCATGCACCGCCTGTGAGAACGTGAAGGCCGAAGAATCCGATAGCATTCATCGGCATTGCCTTATCGAAATGCTTCTCGACCTCTGCCATGTTGTATCCCGCACATTCGCCCTGCATATAAGCATTAGGCAGAATAGCCATGATTTTAACTGACTCTGAAGAAACATCGTAGCTCTCAGTTACATCGCCGGCGGCATAAATATCGGGGATGCTTGTTCTCATTTGGTCATCAACCTTGATTCCCCTTCCGACCTCAGCGCCGATATCCTTGAGTAAACCTACATTCGGTCTTACGCCGACTGCAGTAACGAGAATATCAAACTCGAGTGTATCTCCGCCGGTGAGCTTAACGCTGTTCTCGAAGAACTCCTCGCCGCTCTGACCGAGATAGAACTTCATGCCGTGCTTCTCGAGGTGAGCCTTGATTATCTCGCCGGACTCCTCCTCAAGAATTGAGGAAAGCGGTCTCGGAGCTAAATCAACTAAGCTTATTTCTGTATCCTTGCTGATTCCCTCGGCACATTTCAAACCGATAAGACCTGCACCGATGATGAGAACCTTCGGCTTAGAGCCTTTCTCTGCGGTGACCTCGCTGATCATATCTCTTAGCTTGTGAGCGTCGTCGAGTGTCATAAATGAGCAAACTCGCTTAACTCTGTCGAGGCCCTTCATCGGAGGAACAAACGGGCTTGAGCCTGTCGCAACCAAAAGCTTGTCGTAAGGAACTTTCTCGCCGCTCTCTAAAGTGATCTCTTTGCTGTCCTTATCTATTGCTGTGGCAACCTCACCGAGCTTAACCTCGATATCGTTGTCGGAATAGAAGCTATCGGGGCGATACTTCATTCTCTCCTCGTCTGTTTTGCCGAGAAGAAGATAAGAGATAAGCGGTCTCGAGTATGTGTGATGCGGCTCGCTTGCAATGATTGTAATCTTGCCTTCCTTATCGTTCTTTCTGATTGCTTCGGCTGCACCGATTCCGGCAGCCGAGTTTCCGATTATAACATAGTTTTTCATAATCTCACCTCTCCTCAAAGACTATAGCACTGTTCGGGCAGCCCTGTACGCACATCGGCTGACCGGCGTGTGTTTTTGTGCAAAGCTCGCACTTCTGAGCGGGACCGTCCTCTGTCGGAGCTACGCAGCCGTAGGGACATGCCACAACACAAGTGAAGCAGCCTATGCACTTGTTCTGATCGATAGAGATTACTCCGTCCTTCTTGGTTAAAGCACCTGTGATACAGGACTTTACACAATACGGCTCTTTGCAGTGACGGCAAGAAACAGCGAAGCTGATACCGTCCTTTTCCTCTACGTTAATTCTCGGATGAATTTCTTTACCCTTTAAGGCTTTGACCATATCGCTTTCTCCGGAATTGGAAAAAGCACAGTAATATTCGCAAAGGTGACAACCTAAGCACCATTTTTCATTGACATATACACGTTTCATAAATACAATTCCCCGCTACATTAATTATTCGCCTGCGTGCTTGATTCCTAAAATCTCAAGCTCTTTTTCGTTAAGACCTACACCACGGAGCATCAAGCGGTTTCCTCTTAAGGCTTCAACTGAGTTGATTCCCATTCCGCCCATGATTTCCTTTATCTCATGGCCCCATGCAGTGACAAGGTTTACTAATCTCTGACTTCCCACATCAGGATTAAGTCTCTTAACAAGCTCAGGTCTCTGGGTTGCAATACCCCAGTTACACTTACCGAGCTGGCAGCTGCGGCACAAGTGACAGCCCATAGCAATACAAGCTGCTGTACCGATGTAGCATGCATCCGCACCGAGTGCGATAGCTTTTACAACATCTGTTGCACTTCTGATAGATCCTCCGACTACGATAGAAACATTATCTCTGATTCCCTCGTCACGAAGTCTCTTATCAACGCTTGCAAGAGCAAGCTCAATCGGAATACCGACATTATCACGAATTCTTGTTGGTGCGGCGCCCGTACCTCCTCTGAAACCGTCGATTGCGATTACGTCAGCACCGCTTCGTGCGATACCTGATGCGATAGCCGAAATGTTATGAACAGCGGCAATCTTGACGATAATCGGCTTCTTGTAGCCTGTTGCTTCCTTCAAGGAGTAAACAAGCTGTCTTAAGTCCTCGATTGAATAAATATCGTGATGAGGTGCCGGAGAAATAGCGTCGCTTCCCTCAGGAACCATTCGAGTCTTGGAGACATCACCGACCATTTTTGTTCCCGGAAGATGTCCTCCGATACCGGGCTTAGCGCCCTGACCCATTTTAATCTCGATTGCGGCGCCTGCCTCGAGGTAATCCTTATGAACGCCGAAACGTCCCGAAGCTACCTGGCAGATTGTGTTAGGGCCGTACTTGTAGAAGTCCTTGTGAAGTCCGCCCTCACCTGTATTGTAGTAAATTCCGAGCTCTGTTGCCGCTCTTGCGAGTGAAGCGTGAGCGTTGTAGCTGATCGAACCGTAGCTCATAGCTGAGAACATAATCGGCACGCTTAAATCAAGATGAGGCTTAGCTGTCGGAATAAGCTTTCCGTTTTCGTCACGCTTAATTTCCGCAAGCTTTGAACCAACGAAGGTTCTTGTTTCCATCGGCTCACGAAGCGGGTCGATAGGCGGGTTTGTGACCTGTGAAGCATTGATTAATATTTTATCCCAATAAACAGGATACGGCTCAGGGTTACCCATTGAGGAGAGAAGAACTCCTCCTGTGGCAGCCTGCTTATAAATCTCGGTGATTGCTTTGCCGCTCCAGTTTGCATTTTCTTTAAAAGTATGATCCGACTTAACTATCTTCAGCGCTCTGGTCGGGCAGAGTGAAACACAGCGGTGACAGTTGACACATTTTGTTTCATCGCTTATTACCTTTTTAACGTCCTCTAAAAAAGAATGTACTTCGTTAGCACATTGTCTTTCACATACACGGCAGGAAATACATCTGTCGTAATTCCTGACTACTTCGTACTCAGGGTACAGAAAATTTATAGCCATTTGCTTAATTCCTTTCTTTTTACAACCGACTTATCGTCAGTCTCCCTTTACCATATCGAGAGTGTACACAATTCCCTCGCCACCCATAGGTGAATATACCTTATCAAGGTCAGGCTGAATGATTCTGATAGCAGCCTCTTCACTTGAGCAATAAACCATGTCGTCTTTCTCGCCGATTATCATATTTCTGAGCTTCAATCTGTCGTTGAGAGCCATTAAGCCACCGTTAAAACCGACTAAGATTGAGAACGGGCCTGTGATAAGCTCGGAAGCAAAGATATTTCTGAGGAACTCGTGTCTTGCCTTTTCTTCAGGTGATTTCTTTTCGATAGTCTGCCAGAACGGAGCGGCGATAACTGCGCAAATCTCGTCCCAGTTGAGCTTCTTCTTTCTGTGGAGGTAATCTATTATATAGGTAATTGCCTCAGTATCTGTCTGAAGTGTACATTTATATCCGTACATCTCAACCGCACGGCGGTTAGCATCGTAGGAACTGATTTCGCCGTTATGAACTACGGAGTAATCAAGAAGTGAGAACGGATGAGCGCCGCCCCACCAGCCCGGGGTGTTTGTCGGATAACGTCCGTGTGCTGTGAAGCAGTATCCCTCATATTCATCGAGACGGTAAAAACGTCCGACATCCTCAGGATAACCGACAGCCTTGAACGAACCCATATTCTTTCCGCTTGAGAAAATGTAGCATCCGTCATACTCGACATTTACTTTAAAAACGCATCTTGCTACAAATTCCTTCTCATCGAGATGGCTGTCACGAAGCTTTGCATGAAGCGGTGTGACAAAGTATCTCCAGATGAGCGGCTCGTCTGTGATCTCGGGAATCGCTCTTGTAGGAATCTTAGAGAGGTTAACAATCTCAAAGTGCTCCTCAAGGAACTCCTCACATGTTTTTTTGCACTCCTTATCGTCATAGAAAACATGGAATGCATAGAAGTCGGCGTAGTCGGGGTAAATTCCGTATGCGGCAAAGCCTCCCCCGAGTCCGTTCGATCTGTCGTGAAGTACGGCAATCGATTTAATTATGTCCTCGCCGGAAAAACGACGTCCGCTTCTGGAAAATATTCCGCTGATACCGCAGCCTGCAGGGTCTCTGAACTCGCCCTCACGCGGCATTCTGTTAAAAGATAAGCTATTCATATTCATCAGCCTTTCAGTAGTGTAATAAAAAAGGTGCTCATCACCGCACATCCTATTTCCAACTCAAGCACAATTTTAGGGTGCAAGTCGGTAATGTGAAGTGATGAACACCTTTGTTCAACGAAACATATGATACACTGACAGAGCCCATTTGTCAAGATTTTGAACAAATATTTTCTCGATTCTTGCAAAAATATCAAAAACCACTATACATATATATTATTTTTATGTCATTTTGCAAGTTTTGATTAAAATAAATTCAATTCCAAAATATTTTTTTCAAAATAAGTGTTGACAAGGTTTTAAATTGTGTTATAATTTCACTCGTAAACAGCAACGGGGCTGTGGTTCAGGAAGAGCCGCAGCCTCGTTTTCTTTTTGTTACGCAAAAGAAAGAAGTAAATTATTTTGTAACAGGAGGTTACTTTATTATGCCAAACGTCCCAGAATTATTCGGATCCTTAGTCTTTAACGACAAGGTAATGAAAGAAAGACTCCCTAAGAACATCTACAAGTCACTCCAGAAGACAATCCAGAGCGGTGAGCCACTCACACTTGAGGTTGCTGATGTCGTAGCTAACGCTATGAAGGATTGGGCTTGCGAGAACGGATGCACTCACTTCACTCACTGGTTCCAGCCTCTCACAGGTGTAACAGCTGAGAAGCACGACTCCTTCATCGAGCCGGCTGCTAAGGGCGAGGTCATCATGAACTTCTCCGGTAAGGCACTTGTAAAGGGCGAGCCGGATGCTTCCTCCTTCCCGTCAGGCGGACTCAGAGCTACCTTCGAGGCAAGAGGATACACAGCATGGGATCCTACAAGCTATGCGTTCATTAAGGATGGCAGCCTTTGCATTCCTACAGCATTCTGCGGATACAACGGTGAGGCTCTTGATAAGAAGACTCCTCTTCTCCGTTCAATGGACGAGGTTTCCAAGCAGGCAGTCAGAATTTTAAGACTTTTCGGCAACGAGACAAGCAAGAAGGTTGTTTCTTCTGTCGGTCCTGAGCAGGAGTACTTCCTCATCGATAAGGAAGTTTATAAGAAGAGAGAGGACCTCATCTTCACAGGAAGAACACTCTTCGGCGCTGCACCTCCAAAAGGACAGGAGCTTGACGACCACTACTTCGGTTCCATTAAGCAGAGAGTTTCCGATTACATGAAGGATCTCGATGAGGAGCTCTGGAAGCTTGGTATCCTTTCTAAGACAAAGCACAACGAGGTTGCACCTGCTCAGCACGAGCTCGCACCTATTTATTCTGAATCAAATATCGCAACTGACCACAACCAGCTCACAATGGAGGTCATGAAGAAGGTAGCTTCCAAGCACGGTCTTGTTTGCCTCCTCCACGAGAAGCCATTCGCAGGCATCAACGGTTCCGGTAAGCACAACAACTGGTCACTTTCCACAGATGACGGCATCAACCTCTTCGAGCCAGGCAAGACACCGAGAGACAACGCTCAGTTCCTTCTCTTCCTTGCAGCTGTTATCAAGGGTGTTGACGAGTATCAGGATATGCTCAGACTCAGCGTTGCTTCCGCTGGTAACGACCACCGTTTAGGCGCTAACGAGGCACCTCCTGCTATCATCTCTATCTTCCTCGGCGATGAGCTCCAGGCTGTTCTTGATTCCATCGAGAATGACACAATCTACGAGGCAGAGGGCCAGACACTTATGGACATCGGTTCTTCCGTTCTCCCTCAGTTCGTAAGAGATACAACAGACAGAAACAGAACATCTCCGTTTGCTTTCACAGGCAACAAGTTCGAGTTCAGATCCTTAGGTTCCAGCTTCTCAGTTGCTACACCTAACACTTACCTCAACACAATTGTTGCTGAAGAGCTTGAGCAGTTCGCTGACATCCTCGAGAAAGCAGACAACTTTGATAAGGCACTTTCCGATCTCGTTAAGAAGACAATTGTTGACCACAAGAGAATCATCTTCAACGGCAACGGTTATGACGAGGCTTGGGTTAAGGAAGCTGAGGCAAGAGGACTTTGCAACCTCAGAACAACTCCTGATGCTATCCCGGCTCTTATCGCTCCGAAGAACATTGAGCTCTTCACAAAGCACGGTGTTTACAGCGAAGTTGAGATGCACTCAAGATATGAGGTTAAGCTCGAGAAGTACTGCAAGGTTATCAACATCGAGGCTCTCACAATGATCGATATGGTAAACAAGTATGTTGTTCCGGCAACAGTTGCTTACCAGACAAAGCTTCTTGGCTTAATCGAGAAGAAGAAGGCTCTCGGCGTTCCTTGTGCTGAGGAGAAGTTCTACGGCGAGTATGCAGAGCTTGTAAGCGAGCTCTACACAAAGCTTCAGGCTTTGGTCGATGCAGACGAGGCAACAGCTTCTATCACTGATGCAGTTGAGCAGACTCTTGCTTACAGAGACTCCGTATTCGCAGCTATGAACGACTTGAGACCTGTTGTTGACAAGCTCGAGAGCTTGACATCAAAGGATTGCTGGACTCTCCCAACATACAACGATATCATTTACTCCGTTCTTGAGTAATTTATAATTTATTATTTAATTTGCACAAAGGCGTGCAGTCGAAACTAAGGTGTTCGACTGCACGCTTTTTATATTATTGAAGGAAAGTAAAAAGAAAGAAATGAAAGGAAAGAACAAGTTATGGATATATGGTTCTTAGCCGGTGCTTCACTGGT
The DNA here is from genome assembly GCA_963589785.1 of Bacteroidaceae bacterium. Taxonomy (GTDB): domain Bacteria; phylum Bacillota; class Clostridia; order Oscillospirales; family Acutalibacteraceae; genus SIG603. Next base: position 38,564 of record CAVAMJ010000007.1, read on the forward strand.
CTTCTTCATGCAGGCAGGCTTTGCAATGGTAGAAACAGGTTTCACCAGAGCAAAAAATGCAGGTAACATTATTATGAAAAACCTGATGGACTTCTGTATCGGTACAGTAATGTTCATCGTTTTAGGCGGTGCTCTTCTCATCGGTGAGGATTGCCTTGGCGGATTCCTCGGCATGCCGAATCTCGGAATTCTCACAAACTTTAAGGACTTCGGAAACTGGTCTAGCTGGGTATTTAACCTTGTTTTCTGCGCTACAGCTGCTACTATTGTTTCCGGTGCTATGGCAGAAAGAACTAAGTTCTCTACCTACTGCATCTACTCCGGTATCATCTCTCTCGTCATCTACCCGATTGAGGCTCACTGGGTATGGGGCGGCGGCTGGCTCGCTCAGATCGGCTTCCTCGATTTCGCTGGTTCCACATGTATCCACATGGTCGGCGGTATCGCAGCTCTCATCGGCGCTTGGATGCTTGGACCTCGTATCGGCAAGTTCAGTGTTGATCCTAAGACAGGCAAGAAGACTCCTAATGCTATTCCGGGTCACTCCCTCACTCTCGGTGCTCTCGGCTGCTTCATCCTTTGGTTCGGCTGGTACGGATTCAACGGCGCAGCTGCTGACACAGTAGATCATCTCGCTCAGATTTTCGTTACAACAACAATCGCTCCGGCTGTTGCATCTTGCACAACAATGATGTACACATGGGTTAAGCAGGGCAAGCCTGATGTCTCCATGACACTCAACGCTTCTCTTGCAGGTCTTGTTGCTATCACAGCTCCTTGCGCTGACACAGATGCACTCGGTGCTGCTATCATCGGTATTGTTGCCGGTTTCCTCGTATGCTTCGGAGTATGGCTCCTTGATTATGTTCTGCATGTTGACGATCCTGTCGGTGCTGTTGCAGTTCACTGCTTCAACGGTATCTGGGGTACAATCGCTGTTGGTCTCTTTGCTACAGGCAACGGTCAGAACGGTGTTGTTGGTCTCTTCTACGGTGGTGGTTTCCGTCAGCTCGGAATTCAGCTCCTCGGTTGCGTAGCAGTTCTCGCTTGGGCAGCTATTTGGTTCTTAGCAGTATTTACAATCCTCAAGAAGACAATCGGTCTTCGTGTTACTCCGGAAGAGGAAATCAAGGGTCTCGACGCTTGCGAGCACAACCTCCCATCCGCTTATGCAGACTTCATTCCTGTTCCGCTCACAGCTGAAATCCCTGATGTTGACGTACCTGAGTATGTTGATGCATCCACAGATACAGTTCCTGTTGTTTATCAGAACGCTGAGCCTACAGAGCTCGCATCCGACACAGGTGAAAACAGAGTATTCACAAAGGTTGTTGTTGTTTGCAAGCAGGAGAAGTTCGAGGCACTCAGAAAGGCTCTCGACAAGATTGGCGTAACAGGTATGACAGTCGTAAACGTTTACGGTTGTGGTATCCAGAAGGGTGCTCCTGAGTATTACCGTGGTGCTCCTATCTCGACAACTCTTCTTCCAAAGGTTAAGGTTGAGATCGTTATCTCCAAGATTCCTGTTGCTAAGCTTATCGCTACAATCAAGAAGGTTCTTTACACAGGACACATCGGTGACGGTAAGATCTTCGTTTACAAGGTTGATAATGTCATTCGTGTAAGAACAGGCGAAGAAGGTTACGATGCTCTTCAGGATGAAGAATAAGCTTCACATTAATCAGATTACAAGATTTACATAATCCTTCAATATTTCATTATGCTTACGTCGTCTGATTCGGGCGTATGACATAAAACGGAAAAACCTCCGATTTATTTCGGAGGTTTTTTCGCATCTGATTTATATTTAATATTACTTATATTCCGACAGAAGATTAAGTATAACAAAGGCTTTGACCGTTTAAAGTCAAAGCCTTTGTTATTTATGTATTGTCTTTTAATTTAGATTACTTTCTGTTTGCAATCTCGTCATGAACCTTAGTGACAAATTCCTGAAGGCTCATTGTCTCTGTCTCGCCTGTGTCACGGCTTCTTACGCTGATCATACCGGATTCAGCTTCCTTAGCACCGAGAACGAGCATGTAGTTAGCTCTGTCAACTGACTGAGCCTCTCTGATCTTGTAGCCGATTTTCTCATTTCTGTCATCAAGAACAGCTCTGATTCCGCTGATCATGAGAGTATTATAAACCTCTGTCGAGTAATCGATTGTCTTCTCGGAAACAGGAAGAACCTTAACCTGAACAGGAGCGAGCCAAAGCGGGAACTTACCCTTTGTCTCCTCGATTAAGTAAGCCATGAATCTGTCAAGGCTACCAAGGATAGCTCTGTGAAGAACAACAGGTGTCTTCTCTGTGCCGTCGCTGTCTCTGTACTTGAGGTCGAACTTTGCAGGCAAGCAGAAGTCAAGCTGGCAAGTGGAAAGTGTGTACTCAGCACCGACAGCCGGCTTAACGTTAACATCAAGCTTAGGGCCGTAGAATGCAGCCTCGCCGATTTCCTCTGTGAACTCGATTCCAAGCTCTGTGAGAACCTCACGAAGAGCGTTCTCAGCCTTGTTCCACATCTCATCGTCCTGATGATACTTTACCTTATCGTCAGGGTCACGCAGTGAAAGAACACAGCGGTAATCTGTGATACCGAAGTCCTTGTAAACATTAAAAATAAGATCGCAAACGGAGCTTACCTCAGACTTAATCTGCTCTGGAGTACAGAAAAGGTGAGCATCGTTCTGGCAGAAGTGTCTGCCTCTCTCAATCCCCTTGAGTGTTCCGGAGGACTCAAATCTAAAGTCATGAGCAATCTCACCGATTCTGATAGGAAGCTCACGGTAAGAGTGCGGCTTGTTTGCATAAATCATCATGTGGTGCGGGCAGTTCATCGGACGAAGAACGAAGCTCTCGCCCTCAACCTCCATTGCCGGGAACATATTCTCCTTGTAATGATCCCAGTGACCTGAGGTCTTGTAAAGGTTAACTGTACCGACACAAGGTGTCATAACATGCTGGTAGCCGAGCATTCTTTCTTTCTCTTTGATGTAGTTCTCGAGCTCCTGCCATACTGTGTAGCCCTTTGGCAAGAACATAGGAAGTCCCTTACCGACGAGATCATCTGTCATAAAGAGAGACATTTCCTTGCCGATCTTTCTGTGGTCTCTTGCCTTAGCCTCTTCCATTTCCTTCTCATAAGCCTCGAGATCAGCCTGTGAGAAGAAAGCAACACCGTTAATACGTGTGAGCATCTTGTTCTTAGCGTCATTCTTCCAGAAAGCACCGCTCTGCTGAGTGATTTTGAAAGCCTTGACAGCCTTTGTGTAGCAAAGATGCGGGCCAACGCACATGTCGATGTACTCGCCCTGCTGATAGAATGAAAGAACAGCATCCTCAGGAAGGTCGCCGATGTGCTCTACCTTGTACTTCTCCTGACGCTCCTCCATAAGCTTGATTGCATCGGGGCGGGAGAGAATGAAAGGTTTAATCGGAAGATTTTCCTTTGTAATCTTCTTCATTTCCTTCTCGATAGCTGTGAGGTCCTCGTCTGTGAGCTTTCTCTCGCCGAGGTCTACGTCATAATAGAAGCCTCTCTCTGTTGCGGGGCCAAAAGCAAAATCTGCCTCAGGGAAAAGTCTCTTGATAGCCTGAGCCATGATGTGAGCAGTTGTGTGACGAAGAACGTGAAGCTCCTCTTCCTTTGGACACTCTGCTACATGACCGTCGTTGTAAATAACTTTCATGGTAATTCCTCTTTTCAAATAGTCTTCTTTCTTCCGAGAAAATAAAAAACACCCTCGGAAAACTCCAAGGGTGCTATAAACAAAATTAGCACGGTTCCACCTTGATTTTGACTCGTGTCCCGTAACGTGGGAATACGTCGATACTTATTCGCTGGCGATTTCTCGTATCGAAGCTCGGGAGTGGTGTCCACCGCCGCACGGTATTGCCATTTCAGCTTAAAGGCAACTCTCTGAAACGCACTGACGATTTCGGTCTCCGTCTTCGCTTTTCAAAAAGAATAACACTTTTAATGCTAAAAGTCAAGCAATCCAAAGCGTTTTAAAGAGAAAGATTAGATGTTTTTGAGCTCTTTTCTTCTGTTGTCCTTAATGTCCTGACGCATCTTTCTGATGTCGCCAAGCTGATTGGCATAAGCATCGTCTGAAGCCTTGAGAAGATCGTCAACATAGTCGTAAGCGGCAGTTACATAGTTGATATACTTGTCTTGTCCTGCCTTGTCAATCTCGTTTGCACGAGCCGTAGCGGTTCTGACAATCTCAGACTGATTTACAAGAGCATCTGCCTTAAGCTGAGCCGCCTTGATAATTGTATCAGCCTCTGCGTGAGCATCGTTAATGATTCTGGTCTCGTCATCCAAAACTGCACGAGCCTCATCGATTTCCTCAGGCATTACGTCTCTTATATCATCGATAATCTGTCTTGCAGCCTCACCGTCAACAAGAACCTTGCCGCCCATGAGTGCGCCGATTACAGGAACAGTGCCTGCGTTATCAATAAGATCAAAAAGCTCGTCAAGTAAATCTTCGAGTCTTCTCTGGTTATTTGCCATAATAATTTCCTTTCAAAAGTTCAGCCACTTTCAACTGTCATTCCAACAAATGTTAAAAATCGCAATTCGTTATTTCTTACATAGTCTCTCTTTAATGGTGTCTAAGATGCATTCGGGAACAAATGTGGAGAGGTCGCCGCCAAATCCGGCAATCTGCTTTACCATGCTGGAGCTCATGAACATATTCTCGGCACTTGAAGCAAGAAACATGGTTTCGAGCTCGCGATTAAGCACCTTGTTTGTGAGAGCCATCTGGAATTCATACTCAAAATCAGACATAGCACGAAGACCCTTGACGAGCACCTGAATGTTCTTTTCCTTAGCATAATTTGCGAGAAGTCCGTCAACTCTGTCAACATCGGCATTCTCTATTCCCTCTGCTTTAATTACAGTGCGAAGAAGCTCCATTCTCTCCTCGACCGAAAAGCTTGCATGCTTGTCGGGGTTAACGGGAACCGCAACGATAACTCTGTCGAATATCTTGCATGCACGGATAATTACGTCTAAATGTCCTTTGGTAACCGGGTCAAAGCTGCCCGGGTAAATAGCTGTAGTCATTTTCCCTGATTTTATCGGTAGCGGTCAATTCAAGCTTTAAGCGAATTTTATTCTGCTTACCGAATATATAATAATGTGTTTAAATCCTTCTTCGCCTATCAGTCAATATTCTGAGCTGATTTATATGAGGTGAGAACGATTTTACCGTACTTATAGTCTCTGTATTTTTTGAACGCACCCAAATCCTCCGGAACAGCCTCGTCATAAGGATGCTCGCAAACGATGATGCCGCCCTCGTTCATCTTCTCGGCAACAATAGGAAGTGCCTCCTGAAGAAGTCCCTTGCGGTAAGGCGGATCGAGAAAAGCAACGTCAAATTTCTCAAGTGTGCGTCTGATATACATAATCGAATCGGCGTTTACAAGCTTGCTCTGAGACTGAAAACCGCAATGAGCGATATTTTCCTCAATTACGCCTGCGGACTTTTTGGACGCATCGATGAAAACGCAGTCCTTTGCTCCGCGAGAAAGTGCCTCAAGACCAATCTGTCCCGAGCCTGCAAAAAGATCGAGAAAACGTCGACCTTCAATATCAAACTGAATTATATTAAAGAGAGCTTCCTTGACCTTGTCCGGTGTAGGACGAACATCAAGGCCCTCGAGTGTATTAAGCTTTCTGCCTCGTGCAGATCCGGTGATTATTCTCATAATTATACCTACTTTTACCTATTCGTCTGATTATTATTGCATTTTTTGGCTTTGTTGTCAAGTTTTTAGCTCTTATTAGTATTATGTAAATATGAATTTCGGTAAATATTTGCATATAAGCTAACTATTGAGCCGCTTTTCAGTTAGAAATGCTAAAGAATATTCTCACAATAAACTGAAAATGTCCCGCGCAAAGGCGGAACATTTCGTTTAAGTCTTATTTTCTTCTGTTTCGTTCTCTTCGGGGTGAAAATAACGATATACATTTGTGGCACTGGGGCGATTCATCTTCGGACAGCTCATTAATTCCTCAAGATCCGCCTCGCTTATCGCTTTGATTGTCTTGAAGTACTTGAGAAGCGCTCTGCACCTTGCCTCGCCCATACCTGGAATTTCACTTAAAGTGGAAGAAATTGTAGATTTCTTTCTCTGCTGTCTGTGGTAGCCGATAGCCCACCTGTGAACCTCGTCCTGTAAAAGCGAACAGAGAGTGAATGCTCCTCTTGTCGAATTAATCGCTATCTCGCCGCCGCTCACGGCAATCGCACGGGTGCGGTGGCTGTCGTCCTTGACCATACCGAAGCACGGCACATCGATATTCATTCTCTCGAGAACAGGCAAAACAGCATTGACATGACCCTTGCCTCCGTCAAGAAGGATGAGGTTCGGCAAGGTGCCGAAGTAATCCCCGTCCTTTAATGAACGATGAATATAGTACTCCGAAAATCTTCTTTCTATAACCTCACGCATAGAACCGTAGTCGTCCTGACCGCTTACGGTTTTTATCTTAAATCTGCGGTAGCCCGCTTTGTACGGTCTGCCGTTCTTAAAGACAACCATACCGGCAACATTATCTCCGCCGCCAAGGTTTGAAATATCGTAAGATTCGATATATTCGGGCGGCGCACTAAGTCCTAATAGTCTTGCGAGCTCATCAAGTGCGGAAAGCTCCTTTCCGCTGCTGCCTGTTCCCTCCGAAAGCTTTTCCGCCGCATTGCTTCTGCACATCTCGACAAGCTTTAATTGATCGCCCTTTTGCGGTATGTGAACAATTACCTTTTTGCCGGCCTTTTCGGTGAGCCACTCCTCTAAAAGTTCCTTATCGTCACAATCTCCGTCCAAGGTTAACTGCGGTGGGATTTTGTCTTTATCGGAGTAATACTGTCTGATAAATTCGGCACGAAGTTCACTTAGATTTTCTATATCGGTGAAGCTGAAATTCTCTCTGTCGTAAAGTCTTCCGCCGCTGAATTTAAGCACAGCAACAACGCATTTTGTGTTTCCGAATGCGACAGCTATGACATCCTGCTCACGAATTTTACTCTCGACAACCTTCTGCTTGTCTTTCATGCGGTTTATCGCCTGAATGGTATCCCTTATTCTTGCCGCCTTTTCAAATTCGAGGTTTTCCGAAGCCTCCTCCATTTTTTGAGAAAGCTTCTTTACCGTATCGGCTGATCCGCCCTTGATGAAATCGAGAGCTTCATTTACAGCCTCATTATATTCTTCCTTGCTCATTTTGCCACGGCAAGGGGCGGAGCATTGCTTTATATAATAGTTTAGGCACGGTCTTTGTTTGCCGAAATCTTGAGGAAAACGCTTGTTACATGAGGGGAGCATAAAGATCTTCTGCGCCTCGTCAATTGTCTCCTTGATAGTCCATGAGGACATATACGGGCCTATGTACTTTGCTCCGTCGTCCAAAATCTGCTTAGATTCGCTGATTTTCGGCCAGTCTCCGCCAGATACTCTTATATAGGAATAACCCTTATCGTCCTTTAAAAGAATGTTATATTTCGGCTTGTGGTGCTTAATCAAGCTGTTCTCGAGAACCAAAGCTTCGAACTCGCTGTCCGTCACTATATACTCGAAATCATCGACATTAAGCACCATTCGCTTGACCTTTTCGCCGTGATTGTGGTCAGAGCCGAAATACTGGCTGACTCGGTTTTTCAGTGCCTTAGCCTTGCCAACATAGATTATTTTTCCTGTCTTGTCGTGCATGAGGTACACGCCCGGCTGAAGCGGAAGCGCCATTGCCTTTGCTCGAAGTTCAGGCAGCTTTTCATTTAATTCTGTCATATATCACCTATCAGAATAATCTCTCTTCAAGCAGCTTTGAACGGTAGCGCACATCACTTACATTATATACCGTAACAAATGCCTGAGGGTCTGTTTTCTGAATGAAATTCATTAGCTTTTGATATTCGGATTTATCAACAACAGTAATAATCTCCGTGTGCTTTTGCATGCGGTAAGCGCCTATTGCCTCATAGATAGTCGCACCCGAGTGAAGCTCATTTAAGATGAACTCACGGATTTCCTCCTGTTTTGGCGAAACAATGCAAACTCTTCTTTTTAGGCTCTGCGAGAAAATAAAGTGGTCGAGGACAAGTCCGTTTACATATGTTCCGAGTACAGACAGAATAACCGTCTTAATGTCATAGGCAAACGCAGAAGAAAGTGCAACTATCATTCCCGAAAGGCTCATGGCGTGACCTAAATCCATATGAAGATACTTGTTCATAATCTTTGCGATTATATCAAGTCCTCCGCTTGAAGCGTTCATATTGAATAGCATCGCAAGGCCCACACTGACCGAAAAGACATAGCACACGACATCGAGTGCGGCATCGCCTGTCAGAGACTGCATGTTCGGAAAAATTCTCTCAAGCACCCACAAGAAAAGCGGCAGTAAAATAGAGGTATATACCGTCTTACCGCCGAACTCGTTTCCGCATGTGATAAATCCGACTATAAGAAGGATAATATTGAGCGTTAATGTGATAATCGATACGGAAAACGGCACAAAGTTCGATAAAACGATTGCAAGTCCCGAAACAGAACTTACGGAAGCATTGCTTGGGTACAGAAAGAAAAATACCGCACAAGCGATTATTGCCGTCGCAAAGGTCATTACGGCAAATTCTTTAAATATAACAAGTGGTTTGGTTTTTGTTTGCATTACTCAATTTCCTTTATTTCAAATATTCTTGAGATATAATCTCCAAGCGGAACATCGCTTTTTGCTGAATTTCCGCCGTAGGAAATATCAATTCCTATATTCATAAGTTCGTCACCGTAAAAATAACGGCCGTCATCCTTTAAAGTCCATTTTGTGTCTTTTACGATATATTTAGCATTGGGGTTAAGTCCTCTAAATTTCAGATACTCAAATCCTCTCGCGACACTCGCCCCTATGCGGTAGTAAGCCGCAAGTGCATTTTTCTTATCCTCACTGACAACCATCCAAGCCGCATCGTCAAGCTCTTTGATCTTCTCAAAAGGACTTCTCAAGCGGTAAAAATCGCCCGTTCTGATAAGCGCAGAGTGAGTTTTCATGAACTTCACCTGTTCTTTTACTTCCTCCTGTTCCTCGGTTGAAAGCTTATTTAAATCAAGCTCATAGCCGAACGAACCGAAATAAGCGACATCCGCCCTTGTCTTAAGCGGTGTATTTCGTCCCATTTGCTCATTTGGGCATATTGAAACATGACTTCCTATCATACTGACGGGATACACCATGCTTGTGCCCCACTGAATTTTAATTCTCTCGACTGCGTCCGTGTTGTCACTGCACCAAGCCTGAGGAGCATAATACAGCATAGCGGGATCAAACCTTGCTCCGCCGCTTGCACATGATTCAAAGAGAATATCGGGATATTTTGTCGTTAGTCTCTCATAAAGCGAATATACGCCAAGGATATATCTGTGGTAGACCTCACCTTGTCTGTCAGACGGGAGCTTAGCGGAATAAATATCGCTCATAGACCTGTTCATATCCCACTTGATGTAGTCTATTTTAGAGCTTTCAAGAATTTTCTCCATTTGGTCGCCGATATATTTCACAACTTCTTCATCGGAGAAGTCAAGCACAAACTGATTTCTTCCCTGAAGCGGCTCTCTTCCGTTTACCTTCATCAGCCATTGGGGGTGAGACTCATAGAGCTTGCTGTCGATGCTTATCATTTCAGGCTCAAACCACAAGCCGAATTTAAGCCCCATTGCGTGTATTTTTTCAGACAGACCGTCTATGCCGCTTGGCAGTTTCTCTCGGTTCACAAACCAGTCTCCGAGTGAGGAGCGTGCGTTATCTCTGTGACCGAACCAACCGTCATCGAGGACAAACATATCAAGCCCAAGCTCTTTTGCCTTGCTTGCGATTTTGAGGATTTTCTCCTCGTCAAAATTAAAATAGGTAGCCTCCCAGTTGTTTACAAGTATCGGTCTTGTTCTGTCTCTCCAGTTGCCTCTTGCGAGTCTCGTGCGGTAAAGTTTGTGGAAAGTTCTGCTCATTTTTCCGAGACCGCCGTCCGAATAAACCAGCACCGCTTCCGGTGCCTCGAAAACCTCTCCGCTTTCAAGCTTCCACCTAAATCCGTCGGGATTAATTCCGCAAAAAACTCTCGTGTGAGCAAAGTTATCGACCTCTGCTTGAATAAGAAAATTTCCGCTGTAAACAAAGCTTAAGCCGATAGCCTCGCCGCTCTCTTCATCGGTATTCTTTCTAAGGAATGCCGCAAAAGGGTTAAATTCGTGAGATGAATGTCCTCTTTTCGAATATATGCTCTGAAGTCCCTCGTGAAGCTCTCTTATAACGGGGTGACGCTCCCTTGCGGCTGCACCGACAAGCGTTAGCATATTATATTCGCTGTCGGGCAAATCGACACAAAGGCTCATTGCCTTATTAAGGTAAACAAACGAACCGTTATTTTCAAAGCGTTTATTTTCAGCTATCACGGGATAATCTTGAAAAATCGTGTAGCTCATATAAAGATCAAGCTTTGAAATTTCATCGGTAAATTTAACTTCAAGAGTCTCGCACTCATCGTCACTCTCGCAGTAAAGTGCCGGCAAAGCATTAAGCTTAGGTTTTCCGCTGATAATTTTATATGATTTATATCTGAAATCAGCACAAACAGAGCCGTCCGCGTTCTCGACCTCACATGCGGTACAGCGTAAATCGCCCGTTCCCGTTGTCGGATACTCCGAATTAAGATAATCCATTGTAAATCCGCTGTCGTCATATTGGCACGGCGACATATCTCGTCTGCCGAAATTAAGAATATGAGAAAAATCATCACGGTCATTAATTCTTTTTCCAAAATACAAATTAGAAGTCTGACCGTTTTGAAGTATCGTGAATATATAGCTTATTTGATTGTTAAAAAGATGAAAGGTCTTGTCGTTCTCATGAAAAACAATTGCCATGTTAACCTCCGTCCGTGCCGTTTATTAAAGCACACTAAGAATACTCACATATGATTATAAACAAAACGGCGGAAAAGTAAACCTTTCCGCCGCATTAGACATTGCTATTAAATTTAAAGTAATCTCTACCGTCCCAGACCGAACATCTCAATCAAGAGAAGCCATACAAGACCGTAGTAGGTAACAACGGCAACAAGGTCGTTAACCGTAGTGATGAGCGGACCGGATGCAACAGCCGGGTCGACACCGATTTTGTGGAAAAACATTGGTACAACCGTACCGACAAGTGAACTGATAACCATTGCAACCACAAGAGAAAATCCGACGCATCCCGAAATCAAAAATGCATAGTGTACAGGATTATGCTTGAAGAGCATGATGTAAAGTCCGACAAAGACAAAGCTTATTATGCCGAGTACAAGACCGTTAAATAATCCGACTCGCATTTCTTTGAGCACGAACATAAACTTCTCTTTTGCCTTGATGTTCTCGTCCATGAGAACACGAATTGTAACAGCAAGGGACTGCGTTCCTACGTTACCCGCCATATCAAGGATGAGGCTCTGGAAGCTCATGACAAGCGGAATAATCGCAACGACTGTTTCAAAAATACCTACGACACTCGATACGCCCATGCCAAGGAGCAAAAGAACGCAAAGCCAAGGCAGACGCTTTTTCATACTGTCGCCAAGAGTTTCCTCAAGATCCTCCTCAGCAGTAAGACCGGCGAGCTTTGCATAGTCATCACCGAGCTCATCATCGACAACTTCGACAATGTCCTGTGCGGTGATAATACCGATTATCTTATCGTCAGAATCAAGAACAGGGAGCGAGTCCTCGGAGTAGTCCTTGATATCCTCGATGCTGTCTGCTATCTTCTCGTGGTCGGTGAGGTACGGATAGCTTGTGGTGATCAAGTCTTCAAGCTCTGTATCGCTTCTTGCGATAATCAAATCCTTGAGGTCGATAGCACCGTAAAATTTATCGTTTTCGTCTACAACATAGATTGTAGAAATGTTATCGTTTTCGCCCGCCTGCTGAACAAGCTCACGCATTGCCTGACGAATAGTCAGGTTATTTTTGATAACGATATAGTTTGTTGTGATGTGAGAACCGATCTCGTCATCGTCATAAGACTGAATGAGCTCGATGTCCTCTCTGTCCTCTTCGTCCATGTGACGAATGATTTCTTCCTGAACGTCCTCGTCCATTTCTTCGAGTACATCGACAGCATCGTCGGCGTCCATCTCGGAAATAATCTCGGCGGCTTCCTCGATGTCGAGTTCCTTGAAGTACTCATCAACATCTTCGAGGTAAGCAAAAACCTCAGCGCACCTCTCTGTTCCCAAAATGCGGTAAAGTCTCTTTCTCTCGTCAGGTGTCAATTGCTCGATAGCACCCGCAATATCGTTGTCATGGTAATCTTCGAGTCTCTCGTTTAATTCATTATCGGAAATATCACTTCTGATTAACTCAAGAAGCTCTCCGACATAGTCTTCAGCAATATCTTCAATGGTTGTTGTGATGTTCTTATCTTCCATTGGTAATGCCTCCTTTTCTCTGCAAACTTTTTTGGCATAAGCCGTAATTACAAACCCAAAAGGGCGCAGAAAAACCACCGCAAAAGGCGTTTTTCCTTTCTGCAGACGACAGAATTATAAATAGTAGGAGAAACACTCGAACGGTGGCGTGATTTCAAAGGCTATTTTAAGTCAGTTAAAAAAGACCTGAACAGCCCAAAACAAAGCTACATATTCGAGGATTTATACTTCTTCCTGTACTATCATGGCCGTCCATTCTTTTTTCACATCCTTTACTTTATTTTTAAGCCGAAACTCATTTAACTCTTTCGACCTCAAATATTATAAGTCCACAGGTTTTTTTAGTCAAGACTAAAGATTGTTAAATGTAAGTAAAAAAATCTACACAAACGAAGCCTGAAATGGCAAAAGAAAAAGCGTCCCGAAAAGAACGCTTTTATAATACATCTGATATTCAAATATTATCAGCAACTCAGACACTCTGACCGAGTATTGTCTTTGCTACGCCGATACCAAGAACTCCGTCGCCTAAGTGACAGCAAAGGCTAATCGGAAGCGGATGACAAACTACACGCATGCCCGGAAATGCCTCTGCAACTTCCTTATGCCACTGAGCGCCGTACATCTTGTCGCCAGAATAAGCAACAGCAATGCTGATTTTGTCGCCCTTGAAGCGTGTTTCAACATCATTCTTTACAGCCTCAAGCATGATAGCCTTAGCCTTGTCCATGCCTCTTGCCTTTTTGAAAGAATCAAGCTTGTCTCCCTGAATCTGGAGAACAGGCTTAAGACCGAGAACCGCACCGACTGCCGCCGCAGACTTCGAAACTCTGCCGCTCTTCTTGAGAAGCTCGAGGGTATTAACCGTGACATATGTTGTCTGAGAAAGTGCCTCTCTGTCAAGCACCGCTTTTATTTCCTTTGCATTCAAGCCAAAATCAGCGAGCACACATGCATCCTGAACGGAGAAAATAAGCGGAACGGAAACTCTGCGGTTATCGACAACCTGAACTCTACCGTCATAGTCCTTTGAGAGAGCCGTAGCGGTATTGCAAGAACCTGAAAGTCCTGCCGACATCGGAATGTAGACTACATCCTCATATTCATCGAGAGCGTTCTCCCATGCGGTGATAACAGCATCGGGCGAAGGCTGTGAAGTGCTGACATCTGCGCCCTGCTTGAGTTTCTCAAAAAACTCCTCGCTTGTGCAAGTCACCCCCTCAAGATGCTGCTTTCCGTCAATCGAAAACGGCATTGGAACAAGAGTGACGCCGAGTGACTGTGCCTCATCGTGTGTAAGTCCGCCGTTTGTGTCGGTAATAATACAGGTTTTTCTCATTTTTATTGTCTCCTATTGCAGGTGTATAATCTAATAAGTTGATTTAATTCATAAACTAAATTTGATTATACATTATTTATCAATTCTTGTCTATAACGAAATTGTAAACAAAAAGGCTTCGCCCAAACAGACAAAGCCTTAATTGCATAAATTGATTATAAAATCAAAGAATTTTGGTAACCGCAACAGCCATTGCGCCCTCACCGATGTGACAGCAAATGCTTATCGGGAGCGGATGCATGAAGACACTTTCGCCGGGGAAAGCTTCTTCAACCTGTTTTTTCCACTTTTCAGCTTCTGCGATATTTGTACCGGAATAAGCCACGGCAATTTGATGATTGATACCGTTAAAGCGATTTTCCAAATCATCCTTTATGGCGTCGAGCATAATCAGCTTAGCCTTGTCCATGCCTCTCGCCTTTTTGTAAGCGTCAAGCTTGCCGCCCTGAATCTGCAGAACGGGCTTGAGACCTAAAACAGTGGCAAGTGCGGCACCGGCCTTGGTAACTCGTCCGCTTTTCTTCAAAAGCTCCAGCGTATTAACCGTGATATAAATCGACTGCTCAGCTGCCTCACGCTCCAAAACCGACTTGATTTCGCTTGCACTCATGCCGTACTTAGAAAGTCTGACGGCATCAAGCACTGACTGGTAAAGTGAAAGTGAAATTCTTCTGTTGTCGACAACCTGTACTCTGCCGTCATATTCCTTGGAAAGGCCCTCGGCAGTATTGTACGAGCTTGAAAGCGATGAGCTCATCGGTAAATAGACGATTGACTCGTACTCCTCAAGTATAGAATCCCATGTCTCCAGAATATCAGCAGGAGACGGCTGAGAGGTAACTACATCAGCACCCATTCCGAGCTTTTTGAAAAACTCCTCATAGGTACATGTGACATTCTCGAGGTGTGCGACACCGTCAATTGTGAACGGCATAGGAACAACGCTTACACCTAAGCTTTCTGCGGTTTCTGTACTGATTCCGCTGTTTGTATCCGTTACTATTCTTACTTTTTTCATTATTATCTAAACCTTATTTCTTCTTGAAAGAATCCTTGAGTGAAACCGAGCGGTTGAACACAAGATGATCCTCTGTGCTGTCCTTGCTGTCAGCGCAGAAATATCCCTGTCTCATAAACTGGAAAGAATCACCCGGCTTTGCGTCCTTGAGTGACTTCTCTACCTTGCAGTTTGAAAGAACCGTGAGAGCGTCCTTGTTCATAACTTCGAGATAATCGTAGTTGTCAGGATCCGGAACAGTGAAGAGATTGTCATAAAGTCTGAGTTCAGCGTCCTCGCAGTCTCTAGCGTTGACCCAGTGAATTGTAGACTTAATCTTTCTTCCGTCTGCGGGATTTCCTCCTCTTGAGTTCTCATCGTACTCAGCGAGTACCTCGACAACGTTCCCGTTCTCGTCCTTGCGGCAGCCTGTGCACTTTACGATATATGTGCCCTTGAGTCTGACTTCGTTTCCGGGGAAAAGTCTGAAGTACTTCTTGACAGGTTCCTCCATGAAGTCCTCTTTCTCGATCCAGAGGTCACGGCTGAAAGTAACTTCTCTTGTGCCATCCTCGGGGCGGTTAGGATTGTTCTCTGTGACGAAAATCTCTTCCTTATCCTCAGGGTAGTTAGTGATTGTAAGCTTTACAGGATCTGTGACAGCCATAACTCTCTTTGCTCTCATGTTGAGATCTTCTCTCAAGCAGAACTCGAGGAAGCTGTATTCAACTGTGGAGTCAACCTTGCTGACGCCGTTTCTCTCGGAGAAATTGCGGATAGCCTCAGGTGTGTAGCCGCGTCTTCTCAAGCCGCAGATTGTAGGCATTCTCGGATCGTCCCAACCGTCAACCAAGCCGTTCTCAACGAGATAGCGAAGCTTTCTCTTAGACATAACGGTGTAATTAATTCCGAGTCTTGCGAACTCAATCTGTCTGGGCTTTGCCGGGAGCCACTCTGCGCAGTTCTCGATAACCCAGTCATAAAGCGGTCTGTGGTTCTCGAACTCGAGTGAGCAAAGTGAATGAGTAATCTCTTCCATAGCATCCTCAATCGGATGAGCGAAGTCATACATCGGATAGATGCACCACTTCTTGCCTGTTCTGTGATGCGGAAGATAGTTAATTCTGTAGATAACAGGGTCACGCATATTGAAGTTGCCCGATGCAAGATCAATCTTAGCACGAAGAGTGATTTTTCCCTCCTCGAACTCGCCGTTCTTCATCTTCTCGAAAAGCTCGAGGCTCTCCTCAACCGGTCTATCTCTGAACGGTGACTTTGCGGGAGTTGTGAGGTCGCCTCTGAACTCCTTGACCTGCTCAGCTGTGAGCTCGCAGACATAAGCCAAGCCCTTCTTGATGAGACCTACTGCGCACTCATACATCTTGTCGAAATAATCGGAAGCGTAATAGAATCTGTCCTCCCAGTCGTAGCCGAGCCAGTGGATATCCTCTTTTATTGCATCGACAAACTCAACGTCCTCTTTAGTCGGGTTTGTGTCGTCCATTCGAAGGTTAGCAATTCCGCCGAAGCGCTCTGCTGTGCCGAAGTCAACATAGATTGCCTTAGCATGACCGATGTGAAGATAGCCGTTCGGCTCAGGTGGAAAACGGGTATGAACCTGTTTTCCCTCAAAGCGTCCGCCCTCAGCAATATCCTCTTTAATAAAACTGTCGATAAAATTGGTGACAGCTTCCTCTTCGTTAGCCTTTACTTCGATGTTGTCACTCATATTCTCTCTTTCCTTTCGTTAAAATATATTCTGAAAATCCTTAATTTAACTTAGCAAGACCGTCCTTAAGTCTCTTGAGTGCCTCTTCCTTACCGAGGAAAGCAAGAACCTCCATGGCTCCGCCTGGGGTAACAGTCTGTCCGGCTGCGGCAATTCTTACAGGCCAGAGAAGCGTGCCGTTCTTTACGCCGAGCTTCTCTGCGAGCGGAATTAATGCATCGTGGATAGGATCTATTCTCCAGTCCTCAACACCCTCGAGAACCTCAATTGCGTTTGAGAGCATAACAGGTGCATTCTCAAGGTTTGCCTTGCTCTTCTTGTTGACAAAGAGATCTGCGGTATACTCCGGCTGATGAGCAAAGAACTCGATCTTCTCGGGAATCTCGTTGAACTTGTTTACTCTTGGCTGAAGAACCTCGTCAAGAATAGAGAAGTCATAGTCTCCGTCACCGAGAACAGATCTGTAATACGGCATTGCGTGGCTCTGGAACTCTTCCTTTGACATTCTCTTGATGTATTCGCCGTTGAACCAAAGAAGCTTGTCGTAGTCAAATACAGCAGGGCTCTTGGAAATTCCGCTGATTGAGAAATTCTCCTCAAGCTCCTTAAGGCTAAATATCTCCTGGGTGTCCTTAGGTGCCCAGCCGAGAAGTGCTATGTAGTTTGTGATAACCTCCGGGAGGTAGCCCTCGTCCACAAGTCCCTGGAAGCTTGTTGAGCCGTGGCGCTTTGAAAGCTTGGAAACAGAACCGTCCTCGTTCTTGCCCATAATGAGCGGAAGATGAACATAAGTCGGAACATCCCAGCCGAATGCCTCATAAAGAAGATTGTACTTAGGTGATGATGAAAGATACTCACTGCCACGAACAACATGAGTGATGTTCATGAGGTGATCGTCAATAACATTAGCGAAGTTGTAGGTTGGGAATCCGTCTGTTTTAAGAAGAATCTGGTCCTCAAGTTCCTCATTGTTAACTGTGATTGTGCCATAGACCTCATCAGTGAAGCTTGTTGTGCCCTCAAGCGGCATTTTCTGACGGATAACATAAGGTGTACCGGCCTCTAAAAGCTTATTAATCTCCTCCTCGGAAAGGTCACGGCAGTGACGGTCATAGCCGCCGAACTCGCTGTTCTCCTTGAGGGAATCGAGTCTCTCCTTGGAGCAGAAGCAGCGGTAAGCCTTGCCCATTTTTACGAGAAGCTCTGCATATGGCTTATATGTGTCTTTTCTCTCACTCTGAACATACGGGCCGTAATCGCCGCCGATATCGGGGCCTTCATCGTGCTTAAGTCCGACTGTTTCGAGAGTTTTGTATATGATATCGGTAGCGCCCTCAACAAAGCGCTCCTGATCTGTATCTTCAATTCTTAAAATAAATTTGCCGCCCTGGCTCTTTGCTACGAGATACTCGTAAAGAGCTGTTCTGAGGTTACCGACATGCATGAAGCCTGTCGGGCTTGGAGCAAATCTTGTTCTAACTTCTGCCATTTTAAATAGCGTCCTTTCTTCAATAACGATAAAGATTATTTTAATATAAAACAAAGGATTTATCAAGACTTAGGCACAAAATCAGTATCGATTAAGTGTAAAATCCTCTAATTTTCCGTTTTTGTAGTTAAGCTTTAGGCTAAAAAAACTATCGTTTGTGCTAAGCTCTCCCAAAAAGACCTTGTCGCCCTCCCAGAGATTGAGACTTTCGATTTTAGATTTTTCTACCCATTCAAGCTTGCCCTCGTCGCACTGCTTGATTTCACCCGTGAATTCATCACAAGTAAAAAGGTGCATATATTCGGTTATGTCATCATCGGAAACAAAAGTGACCACCGATCTGAATTTAAGCTTATCGGCATTAAGCCCCGTCTCCTCTTTTATTTCTCTTTTTATGCAGTCCTCGGGACTTTCTCCGAATTCAAAGTGACCGCCGACGCCTATCCACTTATCACGGTTTAGGTCGTTTTTCTTGCTCACTCTGTGGAGCATAAGATATTTCTCGTCCTTTTCTATGTAGCAAAGTGTAGTTAAGCTGACATTTCTCTCGGGCATAGCTCTCCTTCTTTCCTTTATTTTTCTATGTAACAAATATATCCGCAAGCTTTTTTTCTGTCAAGAAAAACAAAAAAGCAGACTGTAAAAGTCTGCTAAATCAACTATATTTCAAATATTTTTGCAGTAAAAGAATCCGTCCTTTTGCCTGAGAGATTCGGTCCCCCAACCTTGCACCTTCGGCACTCAAATGAGCTTCTCCGGAATCAATCCATACTCGGTCCTATCTTACGAAACCTGAGAGTGTTACTCCTTCGGTAAATCAAATGATTTTCTCCCGAGTATTTCCTACCACATATTAAACCGTCAGTTATTTTACAATATTTGAAACGAAATTTCAAGTGATGATATAAAATTTCTCTTTGAATTTCTGCTTTATCCAAAAGTAATTTGTCTATATCCTTAATATTATGCACCTACCTTTGCCCTTTCCCTTGAAAAAGCCTTATTCTTATGATAGAATAGACTGAAATTCTGTTGTAAAACGACTTTCGTAAAACAACAAAACAGAAAATCAGCAATTAATCAAATTCAGAATAAATATACAACACGGAGGCATAACTATGTGTGCAAACGAGAAAAAGACAGTTTGTGTCATATTCGGCGGCGAGAGCAGCGAATATGAGGTTTCCTGCAGATCTGCCTGCTTTATAATCGATAATCTTGACGAAGAAAAATATGATACCGTAACCCTCGGCATCACAAAAGAGGGCGGCTGGTATCTTTACAGCGGTCCGACAGAGAACATCATGAACTACACATGGGTTGACGACGAAAACAACCGTTCATGCATCATCTCTCCCGATAAGAACACAAGAGGTCTTGTTGTTCTCGGTGACAACGGAACATTCCAGATTGATGTTGACGTCTACTTCCCTGTTCTTCACGGAAAGAACGGTGAGGACGGAACCATCCAGGGAATCTTCAAGATGTCAGGCGTTCCGTATGTCGGATGTGCAACTCTCGCTTCTGCCATCACAATGGACAAGGCTGTCACTCACAGCCTTCTTAACAACGCAGACATCGAGCAGGCTCATTACCTCTGGTTCTTCAGAGATAAATATGACACTGATCCCGAGAAGATAGTAAACAAAATTGTTGCAAGACTTAACTTCCCTGTATTCGTTAAGCCGGCAAACGCAGGCTCCTCTGTCGGTGTCAGCAAGGTAGACACTCCGGAAGGACTTGACGCCGCAATCAAAAAGGCTGCTAAGGAAGACATCAAGGTTATAGTCGAGGAGGGCATTGTAGGTCAGGAAGTTGAATGCGCTATTCTCGGAAACCGTGACGCTGTCGCTTCCACTGTCGGCGAAATCGGCGCAAGCGCAGAGTTCTATGACTATGACGACAAGTATAATTCAGGCACATCTGTAACCTACATTCCCGCTCACCTCTCCCAGGAGAAAATCGACGAAATCAGAAGCATCGCAGTCAGAGCATACAAGACTCTCGGCTGTGCCGGTCTTTCAAGAGTTGATTTCTTCGTACAGAAGGACGGCAAGGTTATCCTCAACGAGATCAACACTCTCCCTGGCTTCACAAGCATCAGCATGTATCCGAAGCTTTGGGCTGCAAGCGGAAAAGACGCCGCTACTCTCATCGATGAATTGATTGCAGCAGCAGAGAACAGATTTGAATGAGGTAATTCATGGATAACAGACCGATAGGCGTATTCGATTCCGGTCTCGGCGGCTTAACAGCCGTCAAGGAATTAAAGCGTGTTCTTCCGAACGAGAGCATAATTTACTTCGGAGATACGGGACGAGTACCGTACGGTACTAAAAGTGCCGAAACAATAGTCAAATTCGCAAAGCAGGATATGAATTTTCTGCTTCAAAATAACGTAAAAGCAATCGTTGCCGCTTGCGGTACGGTTTCATCAACAGCGAGCGAGGTAGGAAACAGCCTTCCTGTCCCCTATATTGATGTTATCACTCCTACCGCAAAAGCCGCCGCCGACTACACCAAGAACGGAAGAATAGGAATTCTCGGAACTCCCGCTACAATAAAGAGTGGCTCATTCGTAAAAAAGCTAAACGAAATTAACCCAGAGCTATCTTTGTTCACAGAGGCTTGTCCTCTTTTCGTTCCTCTTGTAGAAAACGGATTTATCACAATCGGTGACGAGGTCACATCGCTTGCCGCAAGAAGATATTTGACGAGAATAAATGCCGAAAAGGTAGACACCGTCATTCTCGGCTGCACTCACTTTCCGATTATCAAATGGGCAATCGGAAATGCCGTGGGCGAAAAGGTTAAGCTTATAGACAGCGGCAAGGAAACGGCAAGATATGTAGCAGATATTCTTGAAAGCAAAGATCTTCTCTGCGAAGAAAACCACAAAGCCGAGTACAAATACTTCGTGAGCGACTCGACAGAGGGCTTCACAAGTGTTGCGGAGATTTTCCTCGGCGGATACATTGACGGGGAGACGCAAAGAATTGATATCGAAAAATACTGATAAAAAGAAGCTTAAAGAGGACTTTGTCATCCGTGTGACGGGCACTCAGCACTACTTTCCTCACGGAACAGAGGGCGAGTATGACGACAAGGTCGAAATTGATACCCTTGGTGCTTACTGCATCAGACCAAGCGGCAAGAAGATAATTTCTTACCGTGGAATGGACGAGAACGCAGATAACGGGCCGCTGACAATAGTCAAGGTCGAAGACAACAAGCTCACCATGACTAAGACAGGCGATCACACCGAGCTTTTAGTCGAGCCGGGCAAGCTGAATGTCTGCGCTTATGACACTCCTTACGGCGCACTCACGCTTGGAGTTCAGGCTCACGGCTTGGATCAGAAGCTTGACGAGAACGGCGGCAGTCTCAAATGCACCTACAGCATATATATCAACAATATGATTTCATCGAGTAACACTCTCGAAATTCAAGTAGAAAAAGCAAATTTAGAATAAGTGAGGACAAAATAAATGTCTAAAATAGTATCAACAGCAAAATTACAGCTGGAGAACCTTATAAAGGACGGCTTTAATGCCGCAATCAGCGCAGGCGAGCTTCCTGAAGCAGAAATTCCTGTATTCACACTCGAGAAACCCGCTGACCGCACACACGGCGACTGGGCTACAAACGCAGCCATGGCCGGCGCAAGAGCATTCCATGCCGCTCCGAGAAAAATTGCCGAGGCTGTCACATCTCACATGGATCTTGACGGCACATACTTCGAGAAGTTCGAGATTGCAGGTCCCGGATTCATCAACTTCTTCCTCTCTCCTAAATTCTACGGAGATGTTTTGAAGGATATCAACACTCTCGGTGACGACTACGGAAAGTCAAATTTCGGCGAGGGCAAGAGAGTTTTGGTTGAGTTCGTTTCTGCCAACCCGACAGGTCCTATGCACATCGGTAACGCAAGAGGCGGTGCTATCGGAGACTGTCTCGCTAGCGTTCTCGAAGAGGCTGGTTATGATGTCGACCGTGAGTTCTACGTCAACGATGCGGGAAATCAGGTTGCTAAGTTCGGACTTTCTCTCGATATGAGATATAAGCAGCTTTTCGATCCTAACGGCGGCGAGCCAAGCCCTGATGACTCTTATCTCCCGGAGGACTCTTACCACGGACAGGACATCATCGACCACGCTAAGAACTTTGCCGCAATCAACGGCGACAAGTACATCGGCGTAAGCGAAGAGGAGCGCCGTCAGGCACTTATCAACTACGCTCTTCCGCTTAACATTAAGGCACTTGAAGAAGACCTCAAGAAGTACCGCATCGTCTATGACAGATGGTTCCTTGAGAGCAGTGTGCACAAGAGCGGCGATGTCGACAAGGTTATCGATACTTTGACAGAAAAGGGCTACACCTACGAGCAGGACGGTGCAGTTTGGTTCAAGGCTACTGAGTTTGGAAACGAAAAGGACATCGTTTTAAGAAGAGAGAACGGCTTCCCGACATACATCGTACCTGATATTGCTTATCACTACGACAAGCTTGTTACTCGTGGCTATGACAAGGCTATCAACATTTGGGGCGCAGACCACCACGGATATGTTCCAAGACTCAAGGGTGCTCTCACAGCTTACGGCGCAGACGCATCAAAGCTTGACATCATCCTCATGCAGATGGTTAGAATTTTAATCGACGGTCAGCCCGTTAAGCAGTCCAAGCGTTCGGGTAAAGCAATCACTCTTCACACACTTCTTGAAGAGGTTCCGATCGATGCAGCAAGATTCTTCTTCAATCTCCGCGAAGCAAACTCAATGTTCGACTTCGACTATGACCTCGCAGTTTCTGAGTCAAGCGACAACCCTGTCTATTATGTCCAGTATGCTCACGCAAGAATTTGCTCAATTCTTCGCGGTCTCGAGGAGGACGGAGTTAAGTTTGACGAGGTAACAAACGATCAGCTTAAGCTTCTCACAGCAGAGGAGGAAATCGAGCTTATCAATGCTCTTTCGGCATATACGGACGAGGTTATTTCAGCAGCTAAGGCTTATGACCCTTCGAGAATCACAAAGTATGTTGTCAACGTTGCAACTCTCTTCCACAAGTTCTACAACGCTTGCCGTGTAAGAGTCGAGGACAACGACCTCATGCAGGCAAGAATTTACCTCTGCAAGGCTACAAAAACAGTTATCAAGAATGTTCTCGAGATGTTCAAGATTACAATTCCCGAGAAGATGTAATTCTTTATAAATCTAAAAAATCAGCTTATTCACAATTCCGAATAGGCTGATTTTCTTTTACAAAAACAAAAAGGTGCGAACTCAAACGAATTCGCACCGATTTTTATTATTTACTTTTCGAGTACAGTCTTAACAGCATTTACGAAAATTTCAAGTCCCTTCTTGAGGTCCTCGTCATTAATCATAAGCTGTGGCATAATCTTTGCTACGCTGTCCTCACGGCCAGCTGTCTCAAAGATAAGTCCGTTATCAAAAGCCTCGTGGATAATCTTGACAACAGTGCCCTTCGGGAACTTGCTGAAATCGCATCCCCAGATGCAGCCTAAGCCACGAACCTCGATATCAGGAGAAATCTTAGCCATTTCGGTTGTGAGATACTCTCTAATGAACGGTTCTCTTGCCTTTGCCATGCCCGGGACATCCTTTTCAGCAACAAGCTCGAGTGCTGCCTTAGCGGCAACAACAGAAAGCTGGAAGCCTCTGAAAGTTCCGTTGTGCTCACCCGGTGACCAAATGTCTAGCTCCGGCTTAAAGAGTGTGAGTGCAAACGGCATTCCGTAACCACCGATTGACTTTGAAAGACAAACGATGTCAGGAACAATGCCCGCTCTCTCAAACGAGAAGAAATATCCTGTTCTTCCGCAGCCTACCTGAACATCGTCGACAACGAGAAGAATTTCGTGCTTATCGCAAAGTGCACGAAGTCCCTGTAAGAACTCTGTGCTGAACGGATGAATTCCGCCCTCTGCCTGAAGTGTTTCGATGAAAATTGCTGCCGGCTTCTCAACACCAGAGTGATCGTCTGTGATGAGAGTATCAATGTAATTTAATACATCAAGACCGGGGAACATATAAGGTGCCGGAATGTGAACAACACCGCCAAGCTGTGTTCCAGCGCCTTTTCTTGCAGCCTCCTCTGTTGTGAGTGAAAGTGCACCGAGAGTCATGCCGTGGAAACATCCCATGAATGCAAAGACGGTCTGTCTGCCTGTCACCTTTCTTGCAAGCTTAAGTGCGGCTTCAATAGAGTTAGTACCTGTCGGACCCGGGAACATAACCTTGTATTCAAGTCCTCTCGGAGCGAGAATTTTCTCCTCGAAATACTCGAGAAATTCTCTCTTCGGCTTAGTGTACATGTCCATAGCATGAGTTACACCGTCATTCATGAGGTAATCGACAACTCTCTGCTTGATATAGTCATTGTTATGACCATAGTTGAGAGCGCCTGCACCCATGAAAAAGTCAATGTACTCTTTGCCGTCCTCGTCATACTGCTTTGAGTCCTTCGATTTAACAAAAACCGATGTGAACTTCCTGCAATAGGACCTAACTTCTGATTCGTACTCTTCGAAAGCTTTAATATTCATTTTGAATCGCATCCTTTCCGCAGCGCTTTACGAACTCAGACGGCTCCTTTTTCTGCCGTTCTTAAAAATTTCTCATATAGAGTTATCCGCAAAGCCTTTATTGAAATTCGCTTCCAAAATAAAAGCCGTTAGGCTCTTATTTTCTAAAATAGTAATTAATCATCGCTTCCGCTCTCGTCAAGTGTGCCCTGGCTGAGTGCGGTTAGGTAAGCGTTGATAAACGGGTCGAGAGCACCGTCCATGACAGCGTTGATATTTCCCGTCTCATACTTTGTTCTGTGGTCCTTAACAAGTGTGTAAGGCATGAAAACATATGAACGGATCTGGCTGCCCCAGGTGATCTCCTTCTGAACTCCCTTAATATCAGAGAGCTTCTCGAGGTGCTCCTTCTCCTTGATCTCAACGAGCTTGGAGATAAGCATCTTCATAGCAACGGCACGGTTCTGGAACTGGCTTCTTTCAACCTGTGACGCTGTTACGATACCTGTCGGGATATGAATAAGTCTGACAGCTGAGGAGGTCTTGTTGACCTTCTGTCCGCCGGCACCTGAAGCACGATAAACCTCCATCTTGATATCCTCTGGAGGAATCTCAACGGAAAGGTCTTCTTCAATCTCAGGCATAACCTCCAAAGAAGAGAATGAAGTGTGTCTTCTGCCTGCGGCGTCAAACGGTGAAACTCTGACTAATCTGTGAACGCCAGCCTCACTCTTAAGGAAGCCGTAAGCGTTCTCACCCTCAACGAGAATGGAAGCTGACTTAAGTCCCGCCTCGTCACCGTCGAGGTAATCAAGTGTACTAACCTTGAAGCCGTGTCTTTCGCCCCAACGGTTGTACATTCTGAAAAGCATTTCTGCCCAGTCCTGAGCCTCGGTTCCGCCCGAGCCTGCATGGAAAGTAAGAATTGCGTTATTTTTATCATATTCGCCTGTGAGTAATGTTGTCAGGCGCATGTTTTCTATTTTTTCTGTGATCTCATCTATCTGAGCCTCGATATCGGGAATGAGAGAGAGATCTTCTTCTTCGTCACCCATCTCGATGAGTGTGTAGGTGTCCTCGCACTTTTCTACAAGATCAAGATATCCCTGATCCTTAGCCTTGAGATTTGCTGTTCTCTGAGTAACCTTCTGGGCTGTCTCCATGTCGTCCCAGAATCCCGGAGCCGCCGCCTTGAGCTCGAGCATCTCTACCTCACGGCGAATTTTCTCGAGTCCGAGAGACTCCTTGAGTAATTCGAGCGAAGACTGCTGATCGTCCAATTTCTTCTTTAATTCTTCAAACTGAAGCATGCTGTTCGTTTCCTTTATTTCTTAATTTAACTATTTCTTTCTAATTATGGTATTATAGCCTATATTC
This sequence comes from Bacteroidaceae bacterium, assembly GCA_963589785.1. GTDB lineage: Bacteria > Bacillota > Clostridia > Oscillospirales > Acutalibacteraceae > SIG603. Next base: position 64,521 of record CAVAMJ010000007.1, read on the forward strand.
CGCAAAATTGCAAGCTTTTTGAACTATACCGATTGACACAAAAAAGGAGACACCTGAAGGCATCTCCTGTGTAATCATTATAAATATCAGTCTGATAAAGCAAGATTTTCATTCATCCTTTTAACCAAAAGGTTGATTTCTTCAATCTCGTCATCAGAGAAACCCTTTAAAGCTTTCTCGTAAAATTCGCTTTTCTTTGCAAAAAGCAAAAGTGCAAGCTCTCTTGCCTTATCGGTCATTTTGATATGCAAAATCCTTGCGTCGTTCTTGTCCTCCTCGGCATAAGCGAAGCCCTTTGAAATAAGCACTCCTATGCTCTTTGAAGCTTGACTTTTGGAATATCCCCGAAGCCTTACGACATCTGTCTGAGTGTCGCACTCAGGAAATGTCAGGAAAAAGGCAAGAATATCTGTCTCCTTTTCGTTAAGTCCGTATCCTTCTCCTGTCTTACTGATATAATTGTAGTAACCCAACATGAATGAATTCTGAGTTGTAATTAAAGCTGCTAAATCGATGATATTGTTGCCCATGAAAAACCTGCCGTGTCTTTAGCTATTTTTATTATACAATCAGTTCGAAAACTATATTCGCTTTCGATTAATTTATTCTGTTAATATTTTATATCACAAGTGACTTTTCAAGTCAACCGCATTTGTTCAAAATTCTGTGCAAAATGAAATCTTAGAATTTCTAAATTTCAATTCACCCGAAAACGCAAATTTTACTTGCAGAAAAATCATTATCAATATATACTCTTTACAGTACATATTTATTTCGGAGGACCGCTATGAAAAGAGAAAATTACATCACATGGGACGATTATTTCATGTCAGTCGCAAAGCTCGCCTCAATGAGAAGCAAAGACCCAAACACTCAGGTCGGCGCTTGCATAGTCGGCAGAGACAATGTCATCATTTCAACAGGCTACAACGGATTTCCAAAGGGCTGCAGTGATGATGAATTCCCTTGGGCAAGAGAGGGCGAGGACACCAAGTACCCGTTCGTGGTTCACGCTGAGCTTAACTCAATCCTCAACGCAAACGGCAAGGACCTTCGCGGCTCTAAACTTTATGTCGCTCTTTTCCCGTGCAACGAGTGCGCTAAGGCTATCATTCAGTCTGGCATAAGCGAGGTTGTTTACCTCAGTGACAAATATAACGGTGCACCTAACATGGTCGCATCAAGAAGAATGCTCAATGCCGCCGGCATCAAGCTCACTCAGTATCAGCCGACAGTCAAGCAAATCACAATCGACTTAACCGAGTGATATAAAAAATCAGTTCTGCTTTCTTACGATTGTGTATTCGTCACCGGGGCGGTAGTACGGACAATATGAGCGGGAGTTTGTCGAAATTCTTCCGTAATCGTCCTCGTCCATGCTGACCTCACAATCCCAGCAGTCATAATATTCGTCATATGTAAAATGCATGCAGTTGTCACAGCTTGACCTCACTGCGTGCTTTTTCTTTTCGTTTGTATTCATAGGTATTTCACATCCTTTGTTTTTCTCTAATTAAGTATAACAATTTAAACAAAATTTTACAAGAATTTAGATTTTCACACAGACTTCACACGGATGCATTTCAATTTTACATATCTTTTGCGGCTCTATAATTGAACTTTTAATTTTCTTATGATACAATTCTTTAGATAAAAAGACTAAAATGATAAAATTTTCTCTTAGGAGGTCAGTATATGGATAATAAAGGCGCAGTAGCCGTAGTAAACGAGGTTAGAAAAGCCGTTATCGGCAAGGATGTCTGCATCGTCAAGGTAATGGCTGCTATTTTAGCCGGAGGTCATGTTCTCATCGAGGATATCCCGGGAGTCGGCAAGACCACTATGGCAAACGCATTCACCAACGCTATGGAGCTCACAGAGCACAGAGTCCAGTTCACCCCCGACGTTATGCCGGCGGACATCACAGGCTTCAGCATGTACGATGCCGCAAGCGGAAACTTCGTTTATCGTGAGGGTGCCGCAATGTGCAACCTCTTCTTGGCAGATGAAATCAACCGTACCTCTCCTAAAACTCAGTCGGCTTTGCTTCAGGTTATGGAAGAGGGCAAGGTCACTGTTGACGGTGAAGACCACTTGGTTCCAAACCCGTTCGTAGTTATCGCAACACAGAACCCAATCGGTTCTGCGGGAACTCAGAGACTCCCTATGTCTCAGCTTGACAGATTTATGATATGCATAAGCATGGGTTATCCGAATATTCAGGACGAAATCTCAATCGTTCGCGGCAAGGTTGAGCCGTACAAGGTAACTCCTGTTATATCTAAAAACGAGCTTCTTCGCATGAAAGAGGAAGTAAAGAGCCTTTTCATTCACGATGCTCTTTACCAGTATATCGGAAAGTTAATTCAGGCTACAAGAGACTCCGATTTACTCGAACTCGGCGTTTCTCCAAGAGGTACAATCGCATTCACTTCTATGTGCAAGGCTATGGCTTACCTCAAGGGCAGAGAGTATGTTCTTCCCGATGACATCGCGGGAATTTTCACCGACTGCGTGGCTCACAGACTCATTCTCTCCAAAAAAGCAAGGATAAGCGGAATTACCGAAGAGCAGGTCTGCCGCAATATCCTCGAGACAGTCAAGAAGCCTGTTCTCTCCAATAAAAAATAAAATGAAAATAACTATCTGGACAATAATTACCGCCGCTATTTTCTATATAGCGGTTTTCTATGACAGCTCTGCGATGTGTGCGCTTGCACTCTTGATGGCGGTAATTCCCGTGGTTTCGTTCATTATTCTTATTCTCAGACGCTTAACCATGAGAATAAAGCTGTCGGCAGAGAACATGACCGTAAATTTCGGCGAAGGAATAAAAGCAGAAATCATTCTTTACGGTCTCCCCTTTCTCTCTCAGCCGCAGTTCGGCTGTAAAATCCATGTTCGCAATCTTCTGACTGACGCAGAATACGATATGGTCGTGCCGATTAAACGAAGCTTCTTTGAAATCTCGAGTACGACATTTGCCGATGTTGTACCAAAGGAATGCGGAATGTGCGAAATTTCACTTTCCCCAAGCAGACTCAAGGACAGCTTAGGTTTATTCAGCTTCAAGGTTTTCAAGAAAAGACGTGCGGTAACGGCTGTTATCACTGTTTTACCGAAAATCGATGAAATCCCTGTTAAAATCACAAACTCCACGGCAAGCTACTTTTCGAACACAGAGGTTTATTCCACAGAAAAAAGCGGTGACGACCCAAGTGAAGTTTTCGATGTCAGAGAGTACCGTGCGGGCGACAGTCTTCGAGCAATCCACTGGAAGCAAACGGCAAAAAGCGGAAATCTCACCGTCAAGGAATTCGGTCTTCCGATTGAATCAAGTGCGGCAATTGTCTATAACTGCACGGAGCACCTCTCCGACTGCATGAATTTCATAACCTCTCTTTCTCTCTCACTTCTTGAAGCAGAATGTTCGCACAAGATTTATTTCCGAACAAACTCCGACTCTCAGTCGGTTTTCATCACAAAGGAAGATGACCTCTCGGCAATTCTCCCCACTCTCCTTTCAAGCAAGCCTGAAATCACAGAGTTTGACAATATAAAGGAAAGCTTCGTGTGTGAGATAGCAGACGGCGGCAGAGTATATGTGAACGGCGAACCTGTTTGCGATGTATTCGATAACTACATGCCGATCATCGAAGTGAAAGGGGGAGAACTATGAACAAGCCACAGCTTCCAAAGCTAAGCTTTGATCTCAACAGACTATTCTTTCTCTTTTTAAGATGCACTCTCTCGATTATCATGGGAACGGTAACGTTCCTTGAAATCGTAAAGGCTTTCGTACCAGAGGCTTACACCACTGAACTTATTCTTTTCATAATCGGATACGACATAGTAATGGGAATTCTCTTCATACTGTCCGATTATTTTCTCCTTGCACTCATTGGCCCGGCAATAGTCACCATGGCGATGGTTCTCATAAATATCATGGGATTCATTTCCGCCGGAAAAGAAATCTACAACGGCTTGCAGTATGGAAATCTCGTCTATCAGAGCGGAGATATAAGCCCAGCCCCTTATTCGGGTGACTACACCTCATGGGTAGGCTTCGCCGCACTGTTCTCGATTATTTGTTTCTATGTGGTCATGGTTAGCTACCTTGGCTCAAAACCGCTTCTCGGAACAATGCCGTTTTGGTTCTTGATTGTTTCGTGCTGTCTTATCGGAGAATTTCCAAGTCTTGCCGTAGTATTGACAGTTGTCTGCTCAACAGCACTCAACATGATACTTAATAACTACAACGGCAAGGGCTTAAATCTCTCGGCTCTGTTCTCAGGCGGTGCTATCACGGCACTTTGTGCGATGTTGGCAATACTCATATTTTTACCGCCTACAGCAAGATTTGCCCACGAGCATTCCGATGAACTTCGTGCGTTACAGCAGTCGATTTTTGAGTCAAAGAGCCTTGACCCACTCAAGGATGACCTCAGCACGGCTAAGCTTCAGAACACTCCGATAATCCACACGGGAGAAGAAGAAGTCACTATTGAAGCAAGCGACATTCCCTCATCCACATTGTTCCTCAAGACACTTTCCACGGCTACCTACACAGGAAGCGGCTGGAAAGCGGCATCTAACAAAAATCTACTTAAATATGTTTCGGACGAGAGCGAAGCATTTGACCTCGGATATAATCTTCTCGATTTAAATTCATCGGCAGACGGTGTCTATCAGATTAAATATACCATAAGCCACGAGAACGACACGTCGGGCTATGCGTTGCTTCCCGAAAACTCAAATGTCACAAGCGACGACAACACAAAATCAGACGCTTATCTTTTACGAGAGTTAAACTCCTATTCATTCATAGCTTATCAGCCTGTTGACAAATTCAGTCTTTCAAATACTCTGACTGAAAACAAACTGACAGAATGGGTAAACGAAACCTACACCGACACTGCAGGATTTGAAAAGGACTCGAGATTTACCGATATGCTCGATGAAGCGAAAGATTTAAGTCTCAACGAAAAAATTGATTTTGTAAAAAACCTTTTAAACACATATACTTACAGCAACGACCTCACGGCTCTTGATGACGGTACGGATTATGTAGAGAACTTCCTCTTCACTCAGAAAAAGGGTTACTGCCAGCACTTTGCAAGTGCCGCAACTCTTATGTATCGCTATCTCGGAATACCCGCAAGATACTGCGTAGGTTATATGCTTCCAAGCAGTGATTTCACCTCAGATAACAACGGCAGTTACTATACCGTTGTTAAGGATTATTCGGCCCACGCATGGGTTGAGATTTTCACCGATGAACTCGGCTGGGTTACGGTTGATGTTACTCCGTCAAACTTCCGTGAGGCTTATTTCGGTGAAAACAGTCAGGAGAATGCGGCGACAGAAAATGACGAGCCGACACCTACTCCGGAACCCACACCGACTCCGACCCCGGAACCGGAAGAGGAGAAGATAAACCCTGAGGATGAGCCAGAGGCTTCAGCTACACCGTCCCCCACACCTGAAACAAACAGTGCTGACAACTCCGACAACAATATCAACAACAACGATAACAAGTCGAAGTCTACGCCTAAATTCATCTTTGTTCTTCTGATAATCGCACTTTTGGCAGCCGCTTATTTTGCGGTCAAGAAGTATAAGGACAGCATGAGATTTAAAGTAGACAGAAAACATCCTGTAAATATCATGCTCGCTAATCTTGCGGCTCTCATCGCACTTTGTTCGGGAAAGAGAAATAATGAAACAGACCGTGAGTATCTGACAAGAGTTCTAAACGGCAAGCTTTCTGATGAAGAAATCTCTGCTTTGTCAGCTTACTTTGAAGAAGCGGCATTCTCTGACACAGCTTTCTCCGACACAAGAAACGCAGTTGCACTCTGCAAAAAGACAAGAGACATACTCCTCAAAGAGCAAAAGCCGTTCAAAAAGTTCATAATAGTCTATGTACTATTCAAATAAGCAAGTTAAAAGAAAGGAAAAATACTATGGGAGTTATTACATTAACAAACAGTAATTTTGATGAAGTTATTGCGACAAGCACACAGCCTGTTCTTGTTGATTTCTGGGCAACATGGTGCGGCCCGTGCAAAATGGTCTCTCCGATTGTGGACGAGATTGCAGAGGAAGAGGACGTAACAGTCGGCAAGGTAAATGTTGACGAAGAGCCTGAGCTTGCTTCAAGATTTGGCGTTATGAGCATTCCTACTCTCCTTGTTTTCGAGGGCGGAAAGCTTGTAAACAAGGCAGTCGGAGCAAGACCGAAGGACGATATCCTCGATTTACTCGGACTTTAATTTACGCTTAATACGCAAAAAAGTGTTCGTCTCACGGCGAACACTTTTCTTTTGCTCTTTTTCACTTTTGAATGTTTAAAATAATATTCTCAATATTCTCATCGGAATATTCGATATTTTTAGACAAACACTTTAGAATGTCTATCCTGTCTTTGAGCGTTAGATTTCCTTTTCTTTCTAACTCGGCACGGTAGCAAAGCTCTGCCACTTTAGTGAAGCTTACAGCTAAATAAATATTATCATCGGTATTTGTGCCGTGCTCGCTGTTCTCCTCTGTAAAATATCGATACAGCATATAAACAAGCATATTCTCAAAATCGTTTTCATACTCCGAAATATCGCAAGTTTTATCTTTATCAAGATTTGATAGCATATCGGTGTACTTATCCTCCATGCTCTCGAGTTCTCTGTAAACGCTGATTATTTTGTCTGTATCACCGAGCATATCTGGGCAAGATGTTTTCGAAAGGATTTCTTCTTCCCTTTCAGCGATAGATTTTTCTCTGTTTTGTGCGATTTTGATTAGCTCGTTTCTTTCGTTTATCAATTCGGAAATATCCTCATCGTCAAACGGCTCTTCATCGTCCTCGTCAAAGACAAATTCTATCGGATTTTCACGGTCTAAAATAAGTCTGCAAGCTTCCTCGCATGCAAGCCCCAATCCCTCCTCACGGAGCTTTCCGTGGACATTATAAAATCGTGGATGTTCGGTGCAAATATCGCAGAGATAATTTTCTCCGAGATTGATAAAAATATCGCAGAGGTTTTCGCAGTTTAAAAACGGACAGCGTTTGTTTTTCATTTTAAAACAGCTGTCGCCGTCCTCGTCAACTGAAATATTCTCTCTTATTTTCTCGCCAAATTCTCCCTCGATATTCTCGTATATCTCCTCGGTAAATTCATCTATATAAATATCCCAGCCAGCACAACAGGTGTCGGTGCATTCTGATGCTATGCATTTAAACTCAGAATAAAAATCAGGTCTTGTAATTTTCATGTGTTTCGTCCTATAATTTATTTGTATATGTCAGTTCAAATTCATTTTGAAAACAATAATAAAATAAATTACGGTGGATTGCAATATGAATGAGAAAGAAATAAATTTAAGTGCCGAAGCAAAGGCATCAAGAGCACTTGCGATACAGCTTGCCGACCTCTATTTTGAATTCGTCAAGGAAATGCGTGAAGAGCTCGGTGACGAAAAAACAAAGAAGCTTGTCACGAAAATACTCTTCAACAGAGCGTATGAAAGAGCAAAAGGCTCAATAAAGCGTGCTGAAGAAAGAAATCTTCCCAGAACATGGGAGAATATAAATGTTGTGACGGATGTACCGCTTGCGGGCTGGGTAACAGAACTCGGCCGTGACCACTGCCCGTACGGAATGGCATGGAACAAGCGAATCGAAGAGAACCCTTGGTTTCGAGAATATGCCGCACTTTACTGCGATGTCACCGATACCACAATCGGTGAAGTCTTCACGGGGGATCATACACATAAGCTGTATGAAAATGTCGTTCTCGGCGATGAACACTGCCTAAGAACTTACACTCCAAGCGAAGATGTTAAAAACGGCAAATTCACCTACGGTGAAATATCAGAATAAAACGAAAACAGAGCGTCCGAAAACGCTCTGTTATTTTATTTAGCTTAATTATTGATTACGGCTCGTCAAAAGGAATGACCTGACCGAGCTCAGCAGACTTGAAGCAACACTCCATAACGTGCATAACTCTTCTGATCTCCTGATGCTTAACAATCTGCTCCTCTTCGCCGTCAATTGCCTTTACGAAGTTACGATAGAACTCGTGAACATCGGAATGTGGCTTCGGGATTGAATATGTGTCGAGAGTGATTTCATCTCTCGGTGCCATTGTCTTTGTGATACCTGAAGCTGTCTCAACAGGGACAACATCCTTCTCGTTCCAAGCCTTAAGCTTAGCAACCTGACATTCCTCTCTCCAGTCCTGAATGATAGCAGAACCGTTCTCGCACTGCAGATAGAATCTCGGAAGTGGGAGGAAGTTGTATGTGCCAACCTCGATATAAACTCTTGCGCCACCCTGAATCTTAAGTGTGATTTTGCATCCGTCGTCACACTCTGTCTTTGTGTAATTAGTTGTCTCGCAGTAAACAGACTCAATCGGCTCTGGGAAAAGCTGAAGCATCTGATCGATAAGATGTACGCCCCAGTCGAGAATCATTCCGCCGCCGTGTGCCTTCTCGCATCTCCAGTCAGACGGAATACCTCTTGAGCCGTGAATTCTTGACTCAATGTTGAGGAACTTTCCGATCTCACCTGTCTCTTTGAGGTGCTTCATTGCGAGGAAGTCAACATCCCAGCGTCTGTTCTGATGAACTGTGAAGAGCTTTCCACTCTCCTTAGCGGCATCGATCATCTTGTCAACAGCGGCAAGGCTCATCTCAACAGGCTTCTCACAAATTACGTGCTTGCCAGCCTTTAAGCTCTTAATAACTGTCTCTGAATGAACGTCGTTCGGAATTGCAACTGTGATGATATCAACGGACTCATCTGCGAGTGCCTCATCCAAGGAAGCATAAGCCTTGATTCCTCTTGACTCTGCGAGTGCGTTTCTCTCGGGCTTAATATCATAAACACCTGCAAGATTAACTACATCGCTCTTGAGAATCTGGTCGCAATGCCATCCACCCTGTCCGCCGTAACCGACGACTACTACATTTTTCTTCATACCGTTATCCTCCCGTTACATAAAAGAATGTGAAATAATAATTCTTTTCACATAGGTTGTAAAAAATATTTGCTCCTTTGTTCACACCGAATTTTTAAGTGTGACTTTGAAGCGGCAGTTTCGAGTTCGTAAACGAACCCTTGCAGAAAATATAGCCATAAGCTACATATTCTCTTACACTTGATTTTAATCGGAGCATTGCTCTGATTTGCTTGCAATTATAAGAGCATGCGAACGATTTCAATCAATGTGCGGAGCGTCAGCTCCTTTGGGGTCGTGAAACGAACCCTTGCAGAAAATGTAGCCATAAGCTACATTTTCTACTTACACATTGATTATATTTTGTGAAAATCGAACTGTCAAGTGTTTATGTGGAAAAAATATGGAAAAATTTGTGGTAAAAAATATGGTAATTATCATGTTAAATATGGATTTATTTCATGTGACCGAAAACAGAGCATTTACAGCAGAAAAATTACAGATTTGTAGCCTTTTCATGCGATTTTTTCATCCCCCGTTATTAATAATTTTGTAACCGTATGTACATTTTGACGAGTATACAAAATCTTAGAATTCAATCAGTAAATACATAAATAATATTTTATTTGTAAATTATCTTTTATATTTCTAAAAAATCATTAAAAAATTTAATAACGAACTTGCACAAAGCGCTTGTTTTTTCGTCAAATTACTATGTTGATTTTTCCGCATATGGGGATTAAAATATAATCAAATAAAATATAAAAAGGATGTGTGGATTATGGACAGACGAGTTAAACGCACAAAAGAAGCTATTTTAGGCGCAGTTCTTTCACTCATCACGGAAAAGGACTACCGCAAGATATCCATCTCTGAGGTTGCCCGAAGAGCGGATATCGACCGCAAAACCTTCTATCTCCATTACTCGGGAGTGGAACAGGTTCTCACGGAGTTTTCCGAAAACACAGTGAACACTCTGCACGAGAAATTGGTCGGAAACGGATATTTTCTCGACCCATCCAACCTCACTCTTCTTTATAAAGGAGTGAACGGAGTTATTTCAGAGCGCATCGAGATTTTCCGTCATCTTGCTAAAAGCAAGAATTTCGACACCTTCTGGGTCGGCATCAATGATTTTATCATCAAAAATCTCACCGATGCATTCTCCCAGAGCTACGGTTATGATCAGAGAAAATCTCATGCTTATGCCGAGTTTGTGACAGGCGGTGCGAAAAGTGTCTACAAAGCTTGGTTAACTGGCGAAATTGATGCAACCATCGACGAATTGCCGAAGCTATTTCAGGCTGTCAGTCCTGTATATGCGTATTGATGAATGTGAAGACAAGTTAGCGAAAGCTCCTCCGATTTTTTCGGAGGAGCTTTCACTATGTAAAATTGCAGTATACTTATTTCTTTTCAAGTTTAACGGTTCTCTTCATAGCAACACTGCAAGCGATATCACCGAGAACATTACAGCATGTAGCGCCCATGTCGCAAAGTGTGTTTACACTGATGTAAACGCCCATGATGCCTGTCGGAAGACCGGCGATAGATGCGAGTGCGGCAAAGCTTGCGATAGCACCGCCGGGAACGCCCGGAGTTCCGATTGAAAGAAGTGTATTCGAGAGCATGACGACAATCATAAGTCCGAGGTCAACCTCAACTCCGCATGCGTTTGCAAAGAAAACAATCATGAATGACATGAGTATCGAAACAGCGTCCATGTTGATTGTAGCGCCGAGCGGAAGTGTCATGGAAGAAATCTCGTTTGGAACACCGAGTTCATCTGCACAGCGCTTGGAAATAGGAAGTGTAGCACTGCTTGAGCAGGTTCCGAATGCGTTAAGTCCTGCAGGGGCAACCGTCTTGAAGAATTTTCCGATTCCGCATTTGCCGATGATTTTTACGACACCGCCGTAAACAACAAGAACATAAATCGCAAATGTCAGATAGAGCGCACCGAGAACAGATGCGAGCGAGATGATAGTCTCTGTTCCGTTTGCGTAAACAACTGAAGAAATAGAGCAGAAAACTCCGACAGGAGTGAAATACATAACCACCGATACGATTTTGACGGAGATTTCATTGAGTGCTTCGCAAACCTTGACGAACGGCTCTGCCTTCTCGCCGATTGCCAAACAGGTGATTCCGACTATGATAGCGAAAACGAGAACCTGGAGCATATCGCCGTTTACAAATGATGCTACGGGATTGGACGGAATGAGATTCTTGACAGTATCGAGAAGACTTGTAAATTCTGTTGCGGAAACATCGGCTTCCTTCATTGTAATACTTACGCCCTTGCCGACACCCAAAAGCTTTGGAAGGAACAATCCGAGAAGTGATGCAAAAAGCGTTGTTCCACAGAAATAAATAACCGACTGCAAGCCAACCTTACCTGTTGCCGAAACAGAGCCGATTCCCTTGATTCCCACAATAAGCGAGCAGAAAACAAGCGGATAGATCATCATTCTGAGCGCATTCATGTAAAGAGAACTTACAAGCTCAATTGCGGGAAGCACGCCCTCGTATCTTCCGGGCATGAAAAGTCCGAACACAATTCCGAGAATAAGTCCGATGAAAATCGCTATCGTAAGCTTGACGCTTGCCGACATTTTCTTTTTCGTTGTTGCCATAATTCTTACCTACCTCAATTTAACAGTTTTTAAAAACAAAAAATTCGCCCTCTGCGACCTAAGTCCAGAAGGCGAACAATTAACTAATTAACCGCACGCGGTACCACTTCTATTGTATCGAAAAACGACACATCTCACGGAATAAATTCCAGCTGTAACGGGCTCACCCGTCAAAGGCTTAGCTCTTTTGCCTCACCCTTGCCGCTCGGGAGCCATCTTCACCAAACCGCCTTGTGTCCTCTCACCAAACGGGCACTCTCTGAAAAATTAAGCTTAGCTACTCTCTCCGTCAACGCAATCGATATATTTTACTAATAGTTATTTTATGAATAATAGATTAATCGAACTTGCATAATTTGTCAAGCTTTTTATTAATAAGTAGGTATATAAACAGCAAAATCAAAGCCCCTTGTTTTTTCTGATGCACTCGATGAAGTATTTTCCGTATTTTTTAGCTTTTATCTTACCGACACCCGGCAGTTTGTTAAATTCCTCTTGAGTTATCGGCTCTCTAATTGCCATTTCATTAAGAACTTTATCCTGAAAAATGAGGTAAGCTGGCAAATGCTCCTTAAGCGACAGCTGATTTCTCACCTTTCTCAGAGCCTCGAAAAGGTCTTTGCTCTGGTATTTTGAGCTTGTTTCTATCACGCTGTCGGCATAAGCACGCTTTTCCTTTCTAACCTTCATGCTTAGTTTTTCTTTGCCTTTCAAAACGGGGGCGGATTTCTCCGTTAGAATGAGTGCCTTGTAGGAATTAACTCTCAAATATTCCTCTGCCACCAAAAAGCCGCAAATTGCCTTGAGCTCTATTTTCGGTATGGTTTTCGCAATTCCGTAGGTGCTTAATGTATTGAGTCTTAAATCTGTCACTCTCTCGCTTTCACTGCCCTTGAGCACAGATATTACCGTACTCTCGCCCAAGCTGTAACCGAGAAGTCCGTGAATTCGGCTGACACACGACATTATCATCTGCGCCTCACGGGTAATATCCTTTTCGATAAACTCGTTGCCGCAGTTTCCGCAATTTCCGCAAAATGGGCCGTGCTTCTCTCCGAAATATTCAAGCAGCTTTCCCCTGAAGCAATCAGAGGTATAAACATAGCTTTTCATGGCTTCAAGCCGCTTGTAATCAAGCTTTTTAATCTCTGCCCTCTCCTCGGGGCTTATCTCCTCGTTCTCGTCACCGTTCTCGATGAAATATTCGCATGTTCTTATGTCTTGACCCGAAAAAAGCATAATGCAGTCCGCCGCCTCGCCGTCTCGTCCTGCACGACCTGCCTCTTGATAATAAGCCTCGACGGACTTTGGCATGTTATAATGTATAACAAAGCTTACATTTGATTTATCAATTCCCATACCGAACGCATTCGTTGCTATCATAACTCGCTTGCGGTCATACTGAAAATCGTCCTGATTTCTCTGTCTTTCATCAGGCTCCATTCCCGCATGATATTTCGCCGTGGGGATTCCACTCGCAACAACCAAATCAAACACAGCCTCGACCGCTTTTCGTGTTGAACAATAGACTATTCCGCTTTTGCCGTCATGAGACTTGAGTAACTTCAAAAGCTCCGTTTGCTTGTTGTAAGGCTTTCTCACGTCAAAATATAGGTTCGGTCTGTCGTATCCCGTCACCTTGACAAACGGCTCTTTTAACCTAAGCCTTGTGATTATATCCTCACGAACTGCCTCCGTTGCCGTTGCGGTGAATGCGGCTACAACAGGTCTATTCTCAAGTCCCTCTATGAAATCGGCAATTTTAAGATAACTCGGTCTGAAATCATTTCCCCACTCAGAAATGCAGTGAGCCTCATCCACGGCTACCATAGAGATTTTCAAGTGTGAAATTGCCTCAAGAAAACCGTCCGTTAGTAGTCGCTCTGGCGCAACATAGATTATCTTATACGCTCCCATGGACATTCTCTCATATGCCTTGAGAAGCTGGGGAAAGCTCAAAGAGCCGTTTATATACGCCCCTCTTATTCCCATGGTTCTAAGTGCCGCAACCTGATCGTTCATAAGAGACACAAGCGGAGAAATCACAAGAGTAACTCCGTCCATAATAAGTGCGGGAATCTGATAGCACACGGATTTTCCGCCGCCTGTCGGCATAATTCCTACGCTGTCTCTGCCGGTTAGAATAGAGTCGATTATGTCCTCCTGTCCTTCACGAAAGCTTTTGTGACCGTAGTAGGTCTGCAAAATATCAAGCTTTTTATTATTTATAACGCTCTCAAGCATTGATTCTATAAGTACCATTTAATTTCTCTCTCCGTTTTCAATCACAATTCTGCCTTAAAAAATCTTCCGTCAGACGGTATTTTCCTTTGCCCGTCTTAATAAGAATACCATCCTCACACATCGCCGCTATTACTCGCTGTAATTGGCGGCGACTGCACTTTACTCTTGAAACTGTCTGCTCCACTCCGTCTATCTCGTGATTAGGTTCTACATGCAAAAGATAATATATAAGCTTTTTATCAGCACTCAATGAAGAGTATTCTACGGTTGTATCATTACGAAAACTGTTCCCAAGCTTTTTCACTATATAATTTAAAAAGCGAACATCGCTATGCAAAATATCGTTATATTTTGAGAATTCCAGTCCGACACAAACCACATCGCTCATGGCTTCGGTATAAAACTGCGGTTTCTCTCCCGTTGCGAACTCAAAGTCTCCCAAAAACTCATATTTGTTCGACTTGCTCACAATGCGGACTATTCCGTTTTCCTCAAAGTTTTGTATCTTTATCGAGCCGCTCACAACAAAAAGCATGTATCTCATGTGTTCGACAGGCCTTGTGAGAAAGCTTCCCTTTTTATATTCTATCAGCTTGAAATCAAGCTCCTTGGTATCAAAATACTGTCTTATTTTAAATTTATCGATATAATTTTCGAGTAATTCTCTGTCATTTATAATTTTCATCGTTCCGTCCTAAATTAAGTCTTGATATATTGTGCCACTTGATATATTGTGCCATATGTCATATTCATTTTCAAGTGCCGATAAAATTACTTTCTCGTATTTTAAGGAACATAGTTTTCTCAGACATGCCGAAAACAAAGGCAAAGTTTGACATTCTGCAGTCTGCGTGATATTCTATATTGTATGCTTCGATGATAATTTTTCGCAAATTTATCACCGAGTTTTTATCTGTTTAACAATTACTCAGTATACTAAACATATACTTACTTAAGAAAGAGGTCTTTTTGTTTTCATGGAAACAAGAATACTTAAACCGAACTGCGAAGAGGACATCGCTTTTGCCGGCGAGAAGCTTCGTAGCGGTGAATTAATTTGCATTCCTACGGAAACGGTTTACGGTCTTGCCGCCGATGCGCTCAACCCCGATGCCGTTTCACAAATATTTGTTGTAAAGGGCAGACCGAACGACAACCCCCTCATCGTCCACATCGCTGATTTTGACGATATTTACCCACTCGTGAAATATGTTCCCGAGGAGGCTAAAAAGCTTGCGGAAAAATTCTGGCCGGGTCCTTTGACGATAATTCTGCCAAAATCCGATATAGTTCCGATGAGAACTTCGGGCGGACTTCAGACGGTAGCTGTTAGGTTCCCGTCTCATCCGACCGCACAAGCGATTATCAGAGCCGCCAAAAGACCGCTTGCCGCCCCCAGTGCGAACCTTTCAGGTAAGCCAAGCCCCACGGAATTTAAATACTGCCTTGAGGATCTTGACGGCAAAATTGCGGGTATCGTTGACGGCGGTGATTGTGCCGTTGGCGTTGAATCAACTGTTTTGACCCTTGCCGAGGGCACTCCGAGGGTACTGCGTCCGGGTGGAATAACGGTAGAAATGCTCAAGAGCGTTTTGGGCGAGGTTTTAGTTGACGATGCCGTGGTTCACGGGCTTGCAAAAGGTGCAACCGCCGCAAGCCCCGGAATGAAATATAAGCACTATTCGCCTAAAGCCGACATCACCATTGCCGATATGTCTCTTGATGATTACACGGCACTCATGAAGAAAAATCCCGACTATGCCGCTCTTTGCTTTGACGGAGAAAACAAATATTTCGATAATGACTTTGTTTCTTTCGGAAAGGAATATGACGGCAAAAGTCAGGCAAACAGACTTTTTGCGGCTCTAAATGAGCTTGACGAAAAGGGTTTTAAAAAGGTTTACTCGAGAAGAGTGCAAAAGCACGGTGTAGGACTTGCCGTATTTAACCGACTTGTGAGAAGTGCGGGATTTAATATTATAAACTCCGACTTCAATCTAATCGGCTTGACAGGCACAACGGGCAGTGGAAAAAGCTATGCCGCTGAATTTTTCAGAAAAGCGGGTATACCCGTTATCGACTGCGATGAAGTGACAAAACTTCCAAACCTCTATAATGCCGATGATTTTTCGACTGTTTTCGGCTCTGAGGTTAAAAATTCTGACGGAAGCTTAAACCGCAGAAAGCTCGCTGAAATCGCCTTTTCGACAGAAGGCGGAAAAGAAAAGCTTGAAAATATGACATTCCCGATTATTCTCGCAAAAATCGACGAGATGATTGATAAACTCAAAAAAGAGGGACACAAATTAGTAGTGCTTGACGCACCGACTCTTTTTGAGTCTGGACTTCAAAATCGCTGTGCGAGAATTGTCGTTGTTACGGCTGACGAAAAAATCCGCCTTGAGAGAATTATGAAGCGTGACAGTATCACTGAAAATCAAGCTAAACTTCGAATGCAAGCTCAAAGGGAGCTAACGGATTATGCTGATGCAGTCATAAACACCGACATCACAAGGAATTTAACCGAAGAAATTAACGCTATATTGGAGGACTTCACATAATGGCAACGGGAAAAAGATACGCCACCCGAGAATCTTCACGGGCACGTGCCTCATCTCGCAAAGAACACGCCGCTTCCCCAAAAAAGAAAATATCAAATATCAACACAAGATTAAAAAACAGAAACAAGAAAGTGCTTGTTTCGAGAATAAAAGTAATAGCTATCGCATTTGCTCTCGTGGTTTTAGTGGTAGGCTCTGTTATAGGAATAAGAGCGGCTATGCCGACTATTCAGGACACTACCGAAAAAGCTACCTATCCTCTGAAATACGAGAAAATAATCGATAAAAATGTCAAGGAATTCGGTCTTGATAAAAGTCTTGTCTGTGCGGTTATATATGCAGAAAGCTTCTATAATCCCGATGCTCAGTCGAGTGCTGGCGCTTACGGACTTATGCAGCTTACCGAAGAGACATTTAACTGGATGCAGGAGAGAACCGACGGAAAAATCACTTACACAAGTGACGATTTGACCGACCCAGAGGTTAATGTCCGTTACGGCTGTGCGCTTTTGAAGCTCCTTAATGATTACTATAACGGTAACATAGAGCTCATGCTGTGCGGCTATAATGCGGGAATCGGCAGTACCGATTCTTGGCTTTCGGAATATCCCGACGGCAACGGCGGAATTTCCTACATCCCCTATTCCGAGACGGAAAGCTATGTTGTTATAGTAACCCAAGCCATGGAGAAATACTCAACTATCTATGACTTATAATATTCTATTATTATAAACGAAAGGTGTAAAAATCATGTCATTACTTACTGAAAGAAAGAACGGTTTTTACCGTCTTACAGATGAAGAAGTTAAGCTTGCCGATGATTTCTGCGAAGGCTACAAGGTATTCCTTGACGAGTCTAAGACAGAGCGTGAATGCGTAAGCTTTGCTATTAAGGCGGCTGAGGATAAGGGATTTGTTCCTTACGATTTCAACGCCACCTACAAGGCAGGCGATAAGGTCTATTTCAATAACAGAGGAAAGTCAATCTGCCTCGCTGTTATTGGAAAGAACGGCACAAAGAACGGCGTTAGAATTTCTGCCGCTCACATTGATTCTCCAAGACTTGACCTCAAGCCGATTCCGCTTTACGAGTCAAACGACACAGCTATGTTCAAGACTCACTACTACGGCGGTATCAGAAAGTACCAGTGGGTTGCTACTCCGATTGCTATGCACGGTGTATTCGCTCTCAAGAACGGTGAGACACTCACCGTCAAAGTCGGTGAGGACGATAACGATCCAGTATTCTGCATCACAGACCTTCTTCCGCACCTCGCACAGGAGCAGGTAACAAAGACTCTCGCTGCTGCATTCACAGGTGAGGACCTCAACATCACAGTCGGTTCAAGACCTGTTAGAGATGAGAACGAGAAGAAAGCATTTAAGGCAAACTGCATGAAGCTTCTCAACGAGAAGTACGGCATCACAGAGGACGACTTCCTCTCCGCTGAGATCGAGTTCGTTCCGGCATTCAAGGCTAAGGACGTCGGATTTGACCGTTCTATCATCGGTGCTTACGGACACGATGATAGAGTTTGCTCCTACCCAGCTCTTCAGGCTATCTTTGATTGCGGTGTTCCTGAGGATACTTGCATCACTGTTCTCACAGATAAAGAGGAAATCGGTTCTTGCGGCAATGCCGGTCTCGCCGGCGATTGGCTCGCTAACTTCGTCACAGACCTTGCTGAGCAGGACGGCTTAAAGGGCAGACATGTTCTTGCTAAGTCCACTTGCCTTAGCGCTGATGTTACAGCTGCATTCGATCCTAACTATCCGTCTGCTTTTGAAGCTAACAACTCCGCTTACATCAACTACGGCGTAGGTGTTTCAAAGTACACAGGCTCAAGAGGAAAGAGCGGCACAAACGATGCTAACGCTGAGTTCGTTGCAAAGGTTAGAAGAATTTTTGACGAAAACAATGTTATCTGGCAGATGGCAGAGCTCGGCAGAGTTGACCTCGGCGGTGGCGGAACAGTTGCACTTCTCATTTCCAAACTTGGAGTTGAGGTTATCGATGTCGGTGTTCCTGTTCTCTCCATGCACTCTCCTTATGAGATGGTTTCTAAGATTGATGTTTATGAGGCTTACAAGGGCTTCAAGGCATTCTTTGTTGACTGATTGCAATAGAAAAAAGCAAAAGGGCGCATCAAACGATGTGCCCTCTCTCTTTATCCAATGTAAAAACAAAAGACGATCAACGATCGCCTTTTCTCGATTTTCTATTGTCGCCGTTCGCACGTTTAAAGTCAGAAAGCTTGTCATCAGACTGCTTTTTGAAGCGAGACATCATTTCCTCGAAACTTCCGCCGGAATTTTCACTGGGTCTCCACTCGTAATCTCCGGGTCTTCCGCTCGACTGATATTTTTCTCTCGGCTGACGGGAACGGAAGCCGCCTGAACGCTTTTCTTTTCTTATCGGCTGTTCTTCAGCGTTACCCTCAACCTGTTTGATTGAAAGAGACAGCTTTCCCTCAGGATTTATCGCAACAAGCTTAACCCTGACGCTGTCGCCAAGCTTAAGAACATCGTTTATATCCTTCACGTACGAATTTGCAACCTCGGAAATATGAACCATTCCGCTCTTACCCTCGCCGATATCGACAAATGCACCGAACTTTGTTATTCCCGTTACTTTGCCCTCGTAGATTTCACCGACCTCAATCTGCATAAATGTAAATTACCCTCAATAGTTGGAGTTGGTTTAAATTCTTAATACTAATCAGTTTCCGCCACCGTTGACAAAAACTCTCTCGCCTTGCTTTGCGTATCCGAGTTCACTTCTCGCATACTCCTCTGCGTAAGAATCCAAGCTGTCGGATTCATTGGCAATTCTGTAAGTCAGCTCATCATTTTTCGCCTTTTGGACGAGAACCTCTGACTGAAGCTCAGCTAACTGCTCTGTTTTGTTTGTTATCTGAATTTGAGTTGCTATTAATGTATATACTATATAAACCATAAAAAGCAGTGCCGCAAATCTAAGCACAATGCCTGTTACGCTTCTTGTTCTTGTCATTTATCAAATAAACCTTTCCGCTTCGTTAAATGGAAACAGTTATTACTTTACAGCATTGATTATACACGGTTTTATGTAACCAATTCAAGAAATAAAATTATTTTTGCAGTTTTTTTGCAAAAACCACAAGCAGTGGTATATTTCACATTTTGTTCACACTAATTATAAAGATTATTCACTTTACAAATGAAATCATTGAGTATATAATCTAACCATAAGGGCGCTTCAAAGCGTCTATAACAATGAATTCAAGTGTAAAGAATAATTACTTTACGCTCTTGAAATTAGGAGGTTAAACATGAAATTTTGTAAAAACTGCGGATTTCAGATGAATGATGCTGATGTATTTTGTTCCGCTTGCGGTTTAGCCGTAGACAACATTCCCGCCCCTACTCAGGATGCCCCGGAAACAACCGCACCGAATGCCGAGAATGCAAATCAGCCTGTTCCGCCTGAAGTAAACTCTCAGCCACCTGTTATGCCACAGCAGGCTTATCAGCAGCCTATGTATCAGCCATATCCTCAGCCTGTTGTAGTTGATCCTAACGATCACTCTGCAGAGTTCACTGCTGAAGACATTTCCAAAAATAAAATTATCGCTATGGCGGCTTATCTTCTCGGTATCCCCGGAGTCATCATTGCACTTCTTGCTTCTCATGACTCACCGTATGCCGCTTTCCATGTCAGAGAGTCCTTGAAGCTTACAATTGCCGGAATCCTCGGCGGTATCTGTTGTGGAATTCTCTGCATTATCTTCATCGGTCTCTTCCTCTTGCCGATTCTTTGCATCGTACTTCTCGTTGTCAGAATCATCTGCTTCTTTAATGTATGCGCAGGCAAGGCAAAAACAGCACCGATTGTCGGAAATCTTCCGTTCTTCAAATAATTTAATATATCTAAATCAAAGGACAATTCTTCGTAATTGTCCTTTTTCTTTATCTATGTATCAATTTTACACAAAAATAAAAATCGGAGATACCAACTTAGATATCTCCGATTTTGTTTTATGTAACTTTAAGTTTTTAGAACTTACATACTTTTTAGACTTCGAGCATATCGATAATATGTCTCGGACATACATCCTTACACTTACCGCAGCCGATGCACTTCTCAGGGTCAACTGTTGCCTTGAAGTTGCTTACTGTCACAGCCTGTACCTCACAGACCTTAGTGCACTTCATGCATCCGATACAACCGACCTTGCAAACCTTGTTTACAAGTGCACCCTTATCGCAGTTGGAGCATCTTACGACAGCCTGTTTCTTGAGCGGAACAAAGCTGATTAAGTGCTTCGGACAAGCCGCAATACACTGAGAACAACCCTTACATTTCTTCGGGTCAATCATAGCGACACCGTTGCAAATCTTGATTGCACCGTACTGACAAGCAGCCATACAATCGCCCATGCCCATACAGCCGTAGCGACAGCTTGAAGTGCCACCGGCAACGAGTGATGCCGCCGCACAGGACTTAAGTCCGTCATACTCCATCTTATCGGAAGTAACATCATATGAGCCTACGCAGTGAACAAGAGCTGTCTTTGCTTCGACAGTACCGCTGACGCCGAGGATTGCTCCAATAGCATCTGCTACCTCTGCACCACCCGGGGAACAAAGGCCAACCTTTGCTTCGCCCTTAGCAAGAGCTGCTGCATAGCCCGCACAGCCTGAAAATCCGCAGGCACCGCAGTTAGCACCCGGAAGACAAGCCTGAATTTCTTCTGCCTTCTCGTCCTTCGGAACTGCCATGACAATTGATGCAATCGCAAGACCGAGACCGGCAATAAGTCCGATTACGGAAACAATAATAATTGCTGTTACAATAGGATTCATTGCGGTACCTCCTTATAACAAGCCGTCTACAAGTCCACCGAATCCGAGGAAGGAAACAGCAACGAGTGAAGCGGCAATAAGTGTGATAGGAAGTCCCTTCAAGAACTTAGGAACATCGCAAAGCTCGAGTCTCTCTCTTACGCCGGCAAAGATAACCATTGCGACGAGGAATCCGACACCGGAGCCGAATGCATTGACAAGAGCCTGAATGTAGCCGTAGCTTGGGTCTGAAGCAGCCTTGTCGAGAACAAGCATTGTGACACCGAGAACGGCACAGTTTGTTGTGATAAGCGGAAGATAAATTCCCAGTGCGTTATAAAGCGGAGGCATAAACTTCTTAAGAGTTATCTCGAGAAGCTGAACCAAAGCCGCAATGATGAGAATGAAGACGATAGTCTCGAGGTACTCAAGACCAGCGGGAACCAAAATTCCGTTGTAAATCGGCCATGTAACAGCTGTTGCAATAACCATGACCACTGTAACTGCGATTGACATACCTACCGCAGTATTGAGCTTCTTGGAAACACCGAGGAACGGACAAATTCCAAGGAACTTGTTAAGAATATAGTTTTCTGTCAGAATTGCTGCGAGGAAAATTCCGACTAAGCCTTTAATCATCTTATTTTTCCTCCTTTACTGCGTCTTTTGAATCACAGCCGCCGTCCTGAATTTTAGAACAGGAAGCAGACATCGGACAAGCAGAGCAGCCGATAGTCTCCGGAGCGTGACCCTCTTCACTGAGCTTTCCTGCGATTGCGATAAGAATACCGAATACGAAGAAGCCTCCCGGAGGAAGAAGGAAGATGATGATAGGATCCATGAAGTTAGAAAGAACAGGGATACCGAATACTGTTCCGGCACCGAGGAGCTCACGAATGATACCCATTGCAAGAAGTGCGGCTGTGAAGCCTACACCCATTCCGAGACCGTCGATAATGGAAGGAATGACCTTGTTCTTGCTTGCGAAGGACTCCGCTCTTCCGAGGATGATGCAGTTAACAACGATAAGTGGAAGGAAAACACCGAGGCTTGTATCAAGGCTTGGAACAAATGCCTTGACAAGAAGCTGGATAACGGTAACGAAGCCTGCGATAACTGTGATAAAAGCAGGAATTCTGATTTTATCGGGAATAACATTTCTTAGCATGGATATAACGGCACCCGAGCAAACGAGAACGAATGTCGTAGCGGCGCCCATGCCTATAGCGTTTGAAGCGGCTGTTGTAACTGCCAAAGTGGAACAGCAGCCGAGCATAAGTCTCAAAACGGGGTTTTCTTTGATAATACCCTTGGAAAACTCCTGAAAAAGGGTCTTTTTCTTAGCCATAAAAATTAACCCTCCTTAACATTATTGTACATATCAACAGCCTCGTTGACGGCACTTGTAACCGCGCGGGAAGTGATAGTAGCACCTGTGAGAGCCTCTATCTGACCCTCGCCGGCCTCCTGGTTCTTTACAACCTCGAGAGTTGTAGCCGGCTGAACGAACTGAGCCTGGAAGCTTGCCTTTGTGCAGTTTCCTCCAAGACCCGGAGTTTCGTCCTGATCAAGGATTGCGATACCGCTGATGTTTCCGTCTGCTGTGATACCTGTCATAACAGAAACGTCTCCGCCGTAGCCCTTGCCGGCTGTTGTGAATACATAACCGACAACCTCTGAGCCTGACATTCCTACATAGTAGGTGCCGCTTTCGGATTCCTTTTCCTCAAATGACTCAGCATCAGGAAGAACGACTGTTCTTGACTCTGCGGCATTTTCTGCCTGAACCTGTGCGATTTTATCGGCTGTGAGCATATTTGTGATGCCCAGAAGACCCGATACTACAATACAAATGATAACGAGGATAGCTGCAGGAACAGCAACTCCTTTAAAATTAAGCTTCATTATCCCTTAGCCTCCTTCTTTTTCTTCTCCTTGCCAAAAGGTGTAGGAGAAACAAATCTCTCGATAAGAGGTACTAAGATGTTCATGATAACGATTGAGTAAGAAACACCCTCAGGAAGTGAACCGAACTGACGGATGAGCATTGTGAAGATTCCGCAGCCGATTGCAAACACAATTCTGCCCTTGAAGTGAATCGGGCTTGTTGTGTAGTCTGTTGCCATGAAGAATGCACCGAGGAGAAGACCGCCGGAGAGAAGATCTGTGAGCGGATCTCTGCCTAAAAGAGCGGAGAAAATAACTGCTGTTGCAAGATATGTAACAGGAATAACAGGGCTGATTACCTTTCTTGCGATGAGGTAAAGACCGCCGAGAATGA
Source organism: Bacteroidaceae bacterium (assembly GCA_963589785.1). Classification (GTDB taxonomy): domain Bacteria; phylum Bacillota; class Clostridia; order Oscillospirales; family Acutalibacteraceae; genus SIG603. The sequence continues at coordinate 88,030 of CAVAMJ010000007.1, forward strand.
TTGCGAGAGCGCATGTCTCACCCAAGCATCCGCCTGTCTTACCGAGGAACATATCAAGATAAGACGGAAGAGCCTCACCTGTTCCCTCGTTTATAATGCCGAGCGGAGTTGCTGTTGTGACAGCATCAAAAGGAGTTGTCCAAGCGGTCATCTTAGACGGGAAGGAGTTCATGAGAATAATTCTTGCCGTCAATGCCGGGTTAACAAAGTTCTGACCGATTCCGCCGAACATCTGCTTTACTACTACGATAGCGATTACGCCGCCGAATGCAGCGATAATCGGGCTGATTGAAACAGGAAGGTTAAGAGCAAGAAGAATACCTGTGACAATACAGGACAAGTCGCCGATTGTCTGGTTTCTCTTCATAACCTTTCTTGATACATATTCGCTTAAGATACATGAAGCGACACATGTGAGAATGATTACCGCACTTTTAAAACCAAAGAGGATAACGGATGCGATCATTGCAGGAGCAAGACCGATGATGACATCGAGCATGATGCTGCTTGTGGTCGATTTGCCGTTAAAATGCGGAGATGAAGAAACTATAAGCTTATTCATTATTTCTTAGCACCCGCCTTTCTTACCTCTGACTTTCCGAGTCTTATAGCCTGAACTATTCTTCTGCCGGCAGGACAGCTAAATGCACAGCATCCGCACTCCATACAGGTCATAATATCGAGCTGCTTGAGCATCTCGACATCCTTTCTCTCAGAATACTTCTCAAGCTTTGTCGGAAGAAGATTCATCGGGCAAGCGGCAACGCATCTGCCGCAGCGAATGCACTCTGTCGGCTCACGAAGCTTTGCTTCCTTTTCGTCAAAGCAAAGAATACCGTTGTTCTGCTTGAGAATAGGCATTTCATCGTTTGTGACCGCAAATCCCATCATAGGGCCGCCCATGATGATTTTTCTCGGCTCAGACTTATAGCCGCCTGTGAATTCGATAATATCCTTAATAGATGTACCGACTGGAACGATTACGTTCATCGGATTTTTGACTGCAGAGCCGTCAACGGTGATTCTCTTCATGATGAGCGGAATACCGTTTCTGACATAAGAAGCAAGGAAAGATACAGAACCGATGTTCATTACGATAACACCGACATCAGCAGGAAGTTTTCCTGCGGGAACCTTTCTTCCTGTGCAAGCCTGAATGAGCACCTTTTCTGCGCCCTGCGGATAATTTGACTTAAGCTCGAGAATTCTTACCTCGTCCTCAGGATCGTACAGCGGGTTATCAGCCATCTCCTTGAGATTAGCGATAGCATCTGGCTTGTTGCTCTCTACTGCGATAATGCAGCGGTGAATACCGAGAAGGCTCTTAACTAGATAGATACCCTCAAGGACGTTTCTGCCGTTCTCGAGTGCCTCTCTGTGGTCACAGGTAACATACGGCTCACACTCTGCACAGTTGATGATGAGTGTGTCGATGTTCTTATCGGGACCGACATTGAGCTTGACGGTTGCGGGGAAGCCGGCGCCGCCCAGACCTACAAGTCCGCTGTCCCTTGCGATTTTTACGAGATCCTCTCTTGTTTTCGGCTCCGCCGGGGGAGCAATTGACGGGTCGAGCTCCATAAGTCCGTCTGACTTAATTACAACTGCGTCCACCATCTGACCGCCTGTGAGCATAATCTGCTTAAGCTCCGATACGGTACCTGAAATCGATGAATGAACAGGAGCACTTACGAATGCGTCGTTATCGCCTATTTTTTGACCTCTGTAAACGTGGTCGCCCTTCTTAACAAGCGGCTTACAGGGTGCACCGATATGCTGAGACATAGCAATAGTTACAAACTCGGGTGCCGGCATATTGACGGATTCCTTAGCGCTTGTGTTCTTGTGATGAGGAACATGAGCGCCGCCATGTGTTTTAAACGGTTTTGTCGGAAATGACAGTTCCATTATTACCGTTCTCCTTTCTTTAAGTGTTTTCGCTGACATACAATTTTAATTCGAAAAACACCTCTGATGATATACAGCACGATACAAAACGGTAAAAAAAATCAATATTTCTTATCTATTTGGTATCTAATAAAATATAACATTTTTCAGTAAGACTTTCAATAGATTTATGCTCAAAAATACTGTATACAATCACATTTTTAACTCATTGTTAACACGTTCATTTCACTTTATTTTATACTCTTTAAACGAGCTTTTTAAAACCCAAACAACACTTTTTTCACAATCAAATTTGAAAAGTTAAAACAAATTAATGATTTGAATTTTCGATACAACAAACTTGCATTTTGAGCTTACATTTTTAATCAAATCGACAAATTTTGCATAAATGCTTGATTATGCATATCTTTTGGTATAAAATACTAAAAAGTTAATCTGCAGTATGAAGTACTCGGGAGAACAGCTAAGCCAAAGTTTTTAGCTTACCGAAGGAGTAACACTCTCAGGTCTTGAATTTCAAGGTAACCGGGTATGGACGCAATTCTGGAGAATCCCTTTAGTGGGTGCCGAAGGTGCAACGGTTTTTACCTAAATCTCTCAGGCAAAAGGACAGAATCAAAAAACATGAATCATTTGATTTGGTGTTCTGTTGTCTTGAGAGGTGGCTGAAATTTTAAAATTTCATTGCCGCCTTTTTCTTTACTGCGATTCAGGAGGAAAGATGATAGAAGCTATAACAAACATCAACAATGCGGTCAACAATGTCGTGTGGGGTTGGCCGGCAGTCATTCTTTTAGGCTTTGTCGGCATTCTCATGACATGCCTCACAAAGTTCTTCCAAGTTAGCCACTTCGGTCACTGGATGAAAAAGACAATCGGTGCTATCTTTGCCGACAGGCACGTAACCAAGCATACAAGCGATAAATCAATCTCTCAGTTCCAGTCCCTTTGCACCGCTTTGGCGGCTACGGTCGGAACAGGTAACATCGTCGGTGTCGCAGGTGCAATCGCAGTAGGCGGCCCAGGTTCAATCTTCTGGATGTGGGTCATCGCATTTTTCGGAATGATGACAAACTATTCCGAAAACGTTCTCGGTATTCTTTACAGAAGAAAGAACGCTAAGGGCGAATGGGCAGGCGGTGCCATGTACTACCTTAAGGACGGTCTCGGCGCTAAGAAGCACTGCAAGTATATCGGACTTATTCTCGCTACACTCTTCTCGATTTTCTGCCTTATCGCATCATTCGGTATCGGTAACCTCGCTCAGATTCAGTCTATCGTTTCAAATGTAAATACAGCATTCAGCATTCCGCCTTTTGTTACGGGAATTTTCCTTTTCATCTTGGTCGGTGTTGTCGTTATCGGCGGACTCAAGAGAGTTGCCGCTGTCACAGAAAAGCTCGTTCCGTTCATGGTTATCTGCTATTTCCTTGGCACAGTGATAATCATTGTAACTCATTTCTATAACATTCCCGCCGCTTTTGCCTCTATCTTCAAGGGTGCATTTGCAATGCAGAGCGTTGCGGGCGGCATTGTAGGTTCGGGTATTGCACTTGCCATGAAAATGGGCTTTAAGCGAGGAGTTTTCTCGAACGAAGCGGGTCTCGGCTCATCTGTTATGGTTCACTCAAGCTCCAATGTTAAAGAGCCTGTTCGCCAGGGAATGTGGGGTATTTTCGAGGTTTTCGCCGACACAATCGTTGTCTGCTCCCTCACCGCTTTAACCATTCTCACTTCCGGTGCAATCAATCTTGACACTGGTGAAATGACAGAAGCTGCCGCCGCTATCGGCTCAGATTCTCTTATGAACTATGTTTTCTCTCAGACATTCGGAAAAGTAGGCTCATGGTTCATCGCCTTAGCTATTTTACTTTTCGCATTCTCAACGGTACTCGGATGGAGCCACTACGGTTCTACTGCGTTTGAATATCTCTTTGGCAGAAAGAACGTCAAGTTCTACAAGATATTCTTCACCGTTCTCGTAATCATCTCCTCTATCTGCTCCTCACAGCTTGCTTGGGATCTCTCCGATACATTCAACGGACTCATGATGATTCCTAACCTCATCGGTGTTTTGGTTCTCGCTCCTCAGGTTGTGAAGACAACCAAAAACTATGTTGACCGCCATATGCGCGGCATGGATGTGAAGCCGATTCTCTCAATGATTCCGGAAATTGAAGAGGAACAAATGAAAAACTTCGATCCTGACGAATAATATCTAATTATAAGTTAACTTAATAAATACACAAAAACAAAAACTGCGGTAGGCTATCCTATCGCAGTTTTCTCTTTTTATCAGTTCTAATTTAAGACTGAAGCGAAGTGTAATCAATTCCGCTTGTAATTTTCACGCTGTCATCATTATATACAAACACCGCATTAGCGTTATATTTCTCAAGAAGACTTTGGCTGTCTTCATAGCCTAAAGAGAAGCAAGCTGTTGCGAGTGCATCGCTTATCGTTCCGTTATCACAAAATACCGTCACGCTCGCAAGATCGGTTTCTACGGGATAGCCTGTCTTAGTATCTAAAATATGATGGTAAGTTTTTCCGTCATATTCAAAATTCTTTGCCGTTCCCGATGTTGAGCAATATCCCGATGTAATTTTCACCTTTCCGATTATTTTGCTCGAATCGGAATTTTCTATTCCTATTGTCCAGCTGTAATCTGACGTGCTGTAAACGCCAATACTTCCTCCGACAGAAACCATAGCATGCTCGACATCAAGCGCTTTGTACTCTGCGATAATAACATCGCAAGCCGCTCCGTTCCCCACAGAACTGAGGTCTAATGCATAGCCTGAGGATTTGAAGCTGTAAGCAGAATTGTCGGCATCATATCGAAGTGCCGAATAATCCACCTTTTGAAGCACTTTAGAAATCATTTCATCGCTTGGCGGTTCGCTGGGAGAATTATCAAATCCCCACAAATTGCTTAGAGGAAGTATTGTGATGTCAAGCGCTCCGCCGCTTTCTTTACAGACTTCAAGCGCCTCATTCAGAATATTTTCAGTTGCCGTGCTGACCTCTGTCCAGTCCTTGCCGGCATTTGCGTTGATTTTGTAAATATCGCTGTCTTCAAGCTTCCAGCTGAGTAAGCTCTCAAGCTTTTCCGCCGCCTGAGCACCGTTTTCCGTCGCAGTCTCAGAGTCTTTGCCGTAGACGCTTTGTTCAACTGCAGTACCCATAGCATAGGTTACTGTCTCTGACTTTGCGGTGGTTTTTCCGTTAATCACAATTTGAGCGACTGCAATCGCAATGGCTAAAATAACCAGTACTGCAACAATAACGATACTTGATTTTTTGATTTTCTTAAATTTAAATTTCATTTTCATATTACAAAATAATACGGTGAAATTATGAACAATTCCACCGTAAAAGTTAATTTTCCCCATAAAAAGGAAAGGGGACCGAAAACAAAGTTCCCGGCCCTAAAAAGAAAGAAAGAAGTAGGTATAATCTTAATTAATATTTCCTATCATCCAAGGCGGTTAATAGCCTCGATGATTACGTCGACTGCTTCATCTACTGAGAAGACACCCGTGTCGATGGTGAGATTGTAGTTATTCAAATCGTCCCATCTCTTGTTTGAGTAGAAGTTGTAGTAGTTAGCTCTCTGCTTGTCCTTCTTTGTGATGAAGTCAAGCGCCTTCTTCTCGGTTGTCTGTCCAGTCTCAACAGCCCACTTTGCTCTCTGCTCTGCAGGAGCGTGGATAAATACTCTGAAAACATTCGGATTATCACGAAGAATATAACTTCCGCAACGACCGATGATTACGCACGGTCCCTCTTCAGCTGCCTTTTTGATGATATCCGTCTGTAAAATAAAGAGCTTATCGTTAATCGGCATATCGTTCATGCCCGTAAAATGAGCACCGAAAGGATAATTACCCATAACCATGGAATAGAGAAGTGAATTTCCGGCTTTCTCATCAGCCTGATTACAAATCTCTTCGCTTAAGCCACTCTGCTTTGCAGCCATTGCAATAAGCTCCTTGTCAAAGTACTTAACTCCGAGCTTCTCGGCAAGCTTGATTCCAACGTTGTGTCCGTGGCTTCCAAACTGTCTAGCAATAGTAATAACAGGTAACATAAACACACCCCATTTCAAAGGATAAGCCTAAAGGCTAAATCATAAATCACTTTCAACGTTCATTTTTGAAGCAGAAGTAAATTTTTATCTGTGATATTAACTTACTCTTAACTTCTGATTACATCTTAGTGCACTTTTCTCAAAATGTCAATAGTTTTATCAAAATTTTGTTATGTTTTGATAATATTTTGTTGAAAATGACACGCTCAGTGATTTTGAGGTGTTGCGACATAAACATCCTTGTGCCGACGCACCATATTATTTTATCATTTTAAAATAAAAAATCAAGAGGTTTTTCGGCTCAAATATCAATAAATTGTAAACAATATCCATTAATTTCCTTTTATTTCAAAATATGTATCCAAAAACGCAATTTTCACTTGCATTATTACTCTCTTTGTAATAAAATGGGTATGTGAAAAACCTGTCATTCTTTTTGGGGCAGATTAAAAAATAGTTCACAGACTATAATCAATAATAAAAAAAGGAGTGTGCATAACAATGGCTTTAAATAAAGTTACTGTTGATGACATCAATGTTAAGGGCAAAAAGGTTCTCGTTCGTGTAGACTTTAACGTACCTATGAAGGACGGCGTTATCACAAACGACAACAGAATCGTTGCTGCTCTTCCTACAATCAAGAAGCTTATCGCTGACGGCGGAAAGGTAATCCTCTGCTCTCACCTCGGTAAGCCGAAGAACGGTCCTGAGGCTAAGTTCTCTCTTGCTCCTTGCGCAGTAAGACTTTCTGAGCTTCTCGGTCAGCCTGTAGTATTTGCCGATGACGACACAGTTGTAGGCGAAAACGCAAAGGCTGCTGTTGCTAACATGAAGGACGGCGATGTTGTTCTTCTTCAGAACACAAGATTCAGAAAAGAAGAGACAAAGAACCTCGAGCCATTCTCAACAGAGCTTGCTTCTCTCGCTGAAGTATTTGTTATGGACGCTTTCGGTTCCGCTCACAGAGCACACTGCTCAACAGCCGGTGTAACAGATCACATCAAGGAGACCGCTGTCGGCTACCTCATGCAGAAGGAAATCAACTTCCTCGGCAATGCAGTTGAAGAGCCGGTAAGACCTTTTGTTGCTATCCTCGGCGGCGCTAAGGTTGCAGATAAGCTTAATGTTATCAACAACCTCCTCGAGAAGTGCGATACACTCATCATCGGCGGCGGAATGGCATATACATTCATCAAGGCTCAGGGCGGCACAGTCGGTAAGAGCCTCGTTGACGACACAAAGATTGAGTACTGCGCAGAGATGATCAAGAAGGCTGCTGACATGGGCAAGACACTTCTTCTCCCTGTTGACACAGTAGCTTCTAAGGACTTCCCTGATCCGATCGACGGACCTATCGAGACAACTATTGTTCCTACAATGGCTATCCCTGATGACATGGAGGGTCTTGACATCGGACCTGAGACTCAGAAGACATACGCTGAGGCAGTTAAGACAGCTAAGACAGTTGTTTGGAACGGACCTATGGGCGTTTTCGAGAACCCGACACTTGCTGCAGGTACAATCGCAGTTGCTAAGGCTCTCGCTGAGACAGACGCTACAACAATCATCGGCGGCGGTGACTCCGCAGCAGCAGTTATGCAGCTGGGCTTCGCTGACAAGATGTCTCATATCTCAACAGGCGGCGGCGCTTCTCTTGAGTATCTCGAGGGTAAGGTTCTTCCGGGTGTTGCAGTTATTGCCGACAAGTAATTTTATCTAAAATATGGGGCAGGCTGATTGCGGTTTGCCCCATTTTACTCTAAATATAATTGAAAGGATTTTTTCGTCATGAATAAGTCAACAAGAAAAGCAGTTATCGCTGGTAACTGGAAAATGAATAAAACACCGTCAGAGACAACAGCTCTCATCAACGAGATGAAGCCTCTCGTAGCAGACGCTTCCTGTGATGTTGTTCTCTGCGTACCATACATCGACATCCCGGCAGCTGTTGAGGCAGCTAAGGGCTCAAACATCAAGATCGGTGCTGAGAACGTTCACTTCAAGTCAAGCGGTGCTTACACAGGTGAGGTTTCCGTTGATATGCTCAAGGAAGCAGGCGTTGAGTATGTAGTTATCGGTCACTCCGAGAGAAGACAGTACTTCGGCGAGACAGACCAGACTGTTAACCTTCGTTCTTTGGCTGCTCTTAACGGCGGTCTCAAGGCTATCATTTGCGTCGGTGAGACACTCGAGCAGAGAGAGCTTGGCTACACAGAGACTCTCCTCAAGTATCAGACAAAGATGGCTCTCACAAATGTTACAGCTGAGCAGCTCAAGAATGTTATCATCGCTTACGAGCCAGTTTGGGCTATCGGCACAGGCGTTACAGCTACAGCTGATCAGGCAGATGAGGGCAACGGCTATGTAAGAGCAGCTATCGCAGAGGCTTACGGCGCTGAGGTTGCTGAGACTGTTACAGTTCAGTACGGCGGATCTATGAACGCTAAGAACGCAGCTGAGCTCGTTTCCAAGGTAAACGTTGACGGCGGACTCATCGGCGGCGCTTCACTCAAGGCTCAGGACTTCTCCGTAATCGTTAAGGCTGCTTCCGAGGGCTGATTTCCTCGTAATTAGGAACAACCGAAGAGTTTGAGCCTAATTACCGATTTACGGCATCAGTATATCAAGCTCTGACTGTTTGTTTCGATAAGCTATTCAATAATTTATCCGAATGAAAGGGAGCAGTCAGATTTCTGCTCCCTTTTTAAATATTTACAATTGAGGTTCTCTAATATATGAAAAAACCATTAGTTTTAATGATTCTTGACGGCTATGGAATTGCTCCCGCAGAGGGCAACGCAATCGAAGCCGCAAAAAGACCTAATTTAAGAAAGCTCTTCAATGAGTATCCGAACACAATCATCGGTGCTTCCGGAATGGATGTCGGTCTGCCTGACGGACAGATGGGCAACAGCGAGGTTGGTCACACAAATATCGGTGCCGGCAGAATTGTTTATCAGCCGCTCACAGAAATCACAAAGTCTATAAGCGACGGCGAGATGTTCAAGAACGAAGCTCTTAACGATGCTATGGACAAGGCTCTTGAAAAGGGTACAGCTCTTCACCTCCTCGGACTTCTCTCCGACGGTGGCGTTCACTCTCACATTGAGCACCTTGCTGGTCTTCTTCAGATGGCAAAGAATAAGGGCCTTACTGAAGTCTATGTTCACTGCTTCATGGACGGCCGTGACGTTCCTCCTTCATCAGGCAAGGACTATGTCTGCCAGCTTATGGACAAGATGAAGGAAATCGGCGTCGGCAAGATCGCTACAATCTCCGGTCGTTACTATGCAATGGACAGAGATAACAACTGGGATAGAGTAGAAAAGGCTTATGCCGCAATGGTATACGGCGAGGGCAACCATGCCGCATGTCCTAAGTGCGCTATGCAGAACTCCTATGACGAGGGTGTTACAGATGAGTTTGTAATTCCTTGCGTTATCGACGGCGCTAAAAAGATTGAGTCCGGCGATTCAATCATCTTCTTCAATTTCCGTCCTGACAGAGCTCGTGAGATCACTCGTACATTTGTTGACGATGAGTTCACTGGCTTCGAGCGCAAGGGCGGCAGACCAGACGTATTCTTCGTTTGCATGAGACAGTACGATGCTTCCATGCCGAATGTCGAGGTTGCTTACAAGGATAAGAAGCTTACAAATACTCTCGGTGAGTATCTCGCAGCTAACGGAAAGACTCAGCTTAGAATTGCTGAGACAGAGAAGTATGCTCACGTAACATTCTTCTTCAACGGCGGTGTAGAGACACAGTTCGAGGGCGAAGACAGAATTCTTGTTGCTTCTCCTAAGGTTGCTACTTATGACCTTCAGCCTCACATGAGCGCTTATGAGGTCACAGATAAGCTTGACGAAGCACTTAAGTCAGGCAAATACGACGTTGTCATCCTCAACTACGCTAACTGCGACATGGTTGGTCACACAGGTGTATTTGATGCTGCTGTTGCAGCTGTTGAGGCTGTTGATACATGCGTAGGCAGAATTGCAGAAACAGTTCTTTCACTCGGCGGCACAATTCTTCTCACAGCTGACCACGGCAACGCTGATAAGATGATTGATGAGAACGGTGCTCCATTCACTGCTCACACAACAAATCCTGTTCCGTTCCTTGTTATCGGTCAGGGTGATGTTAAGCTCAGAGAAGGCGGCGTTCTCGCTGACCTCGCTCCTACCATGCTCAAGATTCTCGGACTTCCGCAGCCTGAGGAAATGACAGGTAAGTCAATTATCGTTGATTAAGGCTTAGTTAATATAACAATTTTGAGAGTCGATTTTATCGGCTCTCTTTTTTGCGCCAAAAAAGGAGAACCCCTTCGGATTCTCCTTAAGACAAGCTTACAGATTTCTGTAACGCTTGATTTGTTTCATTTTCTTTTTGCGGCGGTGGAACATAACGGCAATCACAACATAAATCGCAACGGTGAAAATTACCAAGCCGATAACTATCAAAACAAGCGGTGAAGCAAATGCGCCTGCGGTAGTTTCGATTGTCTGAATTACCTTACTTCTCTCGACCGACTCAGCCGCAACGAGATTAACTGTAGCAATTTTCTCGCCAGCATATGTGAATGTTGCTGTGCCGATAACCTCGCCTTTCTTTATAGGAGCCTGAACTTTCTCCGGAATATCAACCTCTGTCAAAATGCTTGAGGTTGAAACATCGGAAGGAAGAATTGCAGAGACGTTCTCAGCGGCAACAAGCTGTAATTTATCCTGGTTCCAAGCGTACTCAAGCTCAACATCGGCAAGCAAATCGCCTGCCTCGGCTACATTTTTCATGGAAAGATTGAGGAACGCCCATCTGAAAAGAGTTGCGGCATCAACCATTTCTCCGTGATAATCAATAGTTTCGCCGTTTGAATCTATCATCGGACTGCCAAGACAAATACACACATAGGTGTATCCCTCGTAGGTTGCGGAAGCCGCTATACAATAGCCGGCTTCGTTATGTGAACCCGTCTTAATTCCGTTAGCATACATATAATAATATGCAGAATTCTCGTCAGCCTGTGAGAGCATCTTGTTTGTTGAAACGACAGTTCTCTCCTCATCGACAATATTTGTTGCAGGTAGCGTGTATGAAGTCTGGCTGACTATCGAGCTGAAATAAGGAAGCGTGGTAGCATAGCTGACCATTTTTGCGAGGTCTCTTGCAGTTGAATAATGGTTTGTGTCATTAAGTCCGTGCGGATTGACGAAGTGAGTATCCATACATCCTAGTTCTCTTGCCTTTTCGTTCATAAGGCTTACAAAGTACTGCGAAGCCTCAGAGACACCACTCGTTGATGATGAACTTGTAACCGTGCTCTCAGAACTGCTTTCACTGCTCTCGGAAGTTTCAGAGCTTTCTTCGCTTACGGAACTTTCTGTACTTGATTCAGTCACTTGACTTTCACCGTCTGTATAATCGTTTACCGCAACAGGATCTGGAATATCCTTGGCATCTCCTTCGATATATTCGCTCGATTCTGTATCTGTGCCTTCGCTATCGGAGCTTGCCGCCTCTTCTGCGGCAGAAACTGTGCTCTTTGTCGAAAGATACTGCGCAATTTCCTCTTGATGCTGATCGATATAAACAGCCATTGCAAGTGCCGCATCGTTACCTGACGGAACCATCATAAGGTTCAAAAGCTGTAAAAAGCTGAGCTCTTCTCCGACATTGATACCGGCTAAAGATGAGCCTGTTCCCTCAAGCTCGTCCTCGACAACCTGATCAACCGTTACAATTGTATTTTCAAGATCGGGTATACATTCGCTGACAACGATGAATGTCATTATCTTGGTGAGCGATGCGATAGGTCTTTGGGTGTCAGCATCAACGGAATAAACACACTCGTTGTTATCGAGACTGTACATATAGATTGACTGTGAGTTTTTCTCAAACTCATAGGAAAAGCCTTCAGCAGAGGTTGGTATAGCAAATAAACTTGCCAGCAAGCTGAAAGCCAAAATAAGAGAAATTATATTTCTGATTTTCTTCACTTTGAAATCTCCTGAATACTGAAATTTATCTATTGATACATTTACATATCACTAACATAACACTTTAAGTATAACAGCAGAAGCCGTTTTTTTCTACTGCGATTTAAAAAATTAGCAAGTTTTTTTCAGTATTTTCACATAAGCAAGGCAAAAGGAGCGTCCGAGAACGCTCCCCCATTTTCTTTGCCTTTAATACATTAGCCCGGAGGCCAAGCCATACTTCTTCCGCCCAAAAGATGGAAATGAAGATGACCTACCGACTGACCGCCGTCCTTACCGCAGTTGTTAACTATGCGGTAACCGTCCTCTGCGATGCCGATTTCCTTTGCGATTTTTGCAGCCGTAACAAAGATGTGTGCGACTATGCTTGCATTTTCCTCGTTAATCTCGTTAGCTGAGGAAATGTGCTCCTTAGGAATAATCAAAACATGCTTTGGTGCCTGAGGGTCAAGGTCATAAAAAGCTAAAACCTTGTCGTCCTCATATGCCTTGTTTGACGGAATTTCTCCGTTTGCAATTTTACAAAAAATGCAGTCTGACATAAGATTTCTCCTTTCACTGAAATTCGAAATATTTTAAATAAATTACTTAATTAATCCCTCGACAATGCCGCTGACAGCTGAGATAGCCTCGTCAAGCTTAGTGATGTCCTTAACACCTGCCATAGCAAAATCAGGCTTTCCGCCGCCGTTACCACCGGCTACCTGAGCAACTGCCTTAACAATAACACCGGCTTTAAGTCCCATTTCCTGAGCCTTCTTTGTGACTACACAAGCAAGTGTGCCCTTGCCGTCAGATGTTCCGGCGATAACTGCTACGCCGGCCTCGTCACCGACGAGGTCACGAATCTTGTCGCCCATTGTGCGAAGTGCTGAGGAGTCTGCACCTGTGAACATTGCGGCACCGACCTTAACACCCTTGACAGACTCTGCCTTGTTGATGAAATCACTTACAGAGTTTGCGGCAAGCTTAGAATTAAGAGACTCGATAAGCTTATCCTTCTCCTTGCTCTCAGCCATGACCTGTGCTGCCTTTGCGGCAAGCTCATGAACATTATTAGCCTTGAGGATAGCTGCTGTCTCGTTGATTGTCTTGATGTTCTCAGCCATAAGCTTGAATACGCCGATACCTGTGACTGCCTCGATTCTTCTTACGCCAGCTGCAACACCGGACTCAGAAACAATCTTGAACATAGCAAGTCTTGATGTGTTGTCAACATGAGTACCGCCGCAGAACTCTCTTGAGAAGTCGCCAGCTGTTACAACACGAACGATGTCGCCGTACTTCTCTCCGAAGAGAGCCATAGCGCCAAGCTTCTTAGCCTCTTCGATTGGCATCTCCTGCATGACAACAGGGATAGCGTCCATAATCTTCTCGTTTACAAGAGCCTCGACTGCCGCAATCTCCTCCGGCTTCATAGCTGAGAAATGAGTGAAGTCAAATCTTACTCTCTGCTCGTTGACAAGCTGACCTGCCTGCTCAACATGAGTGCCGAGAACCTGTCTCAAAGCAGCCTGAAGAAGGTGAGCCGCTGTGTGGTTTCTCATGATAGAGTTTCTTCTGATAACGCTAACCTTAGCCTCAACCTCGTTGCCGACATTGAGCTCGCCACTGACAACAATAGCGTGATGCATGAATACACCGCTCTGATTTTTCTTTGTGTCTGTTACGTCGATTTCAGCGCCGTTAACGGAGATAGTACCCTGATCGCCTACCTGTCCGCCGCTCTCTGCGTAGAATGGAGTTGTGTCGAGAACGAGAACAACGTTATCGCCCTCCTCAGCTGCCTCAACTCTTTCACCGTCCTTGACAATTCCAAGAACCTGTGCCTTAGCATTCATCTCTGTGTAACCGACAAACTTTGTAGCCGGCATATCGTCGAAGAGGTCTGCAGAACCTACCCAAGCATCTGTATCGGACTGCTTTCTTGCGGCACGAGCACGATTTCTCTGCTCAAGAAGAAGTGACTGGAATCTGTCCTCGTCAACTGTCATGCCTTTCTCGGAAAGAATCTCTCTTGTGAGGTCGAGCGGGAAGCCGTAAGTATCGTTAAGCTTGAACGCATCGTCACCTGAAAGAATTTTGCTGTCTGCTCTGTCGATGAAGCTGTTGAGGATAGCAAGGCCCTGGTCGATAGTCTTGTAGAAGTTCTCCTCCTCGTTGTGGATAACATTCTTGATGAAATCCTGCTTCTCAGCAAGCTCGGAGTAATGACCCTTGTTCTCTGCGATAACGGTATCGCAAACCTCAGCCAGGAACGGTCTGTCGATTCCTAAAAGCTTGCCGTGTCTTGCGGCTCTTCTAAGAAGTCTTCTGAGAACATAGCCTCTGCCCTCGTTTGAAGGCATAACACCGTCACCGATCATAAATGTAGTGGAACGGATGTGGTCGGTGATAACACGAAGAGAAATATCGTCCTTCTCGTTGTCGCCGTATGTCTTTCCCGCAATACGGGAGATGTGCTTCATGATGTTCTGAACAGTATCTACAAGGAAGAGGTTGTCAACACCCTGCATTACGCAAGCAAGTCTCTCAAGTCCCATACCTGTATCGATGTTCTTCTGTGCGAGGTCTGTGTAGTTGCCGTTTCCGTCATTATTGAACTGTGAGAAAACGTTGTTCCAAACCTCCATGTATCTGTCGCAGTCACAGCCGACACCGCATGTTGGCTTGCCGCAGCCATACTCCTCGCCACGGTCAAAATAAATCTCTGAGCAAGGGCCGCAAGGACCTGAGCCATGCTCCCAGAAGTTGTCTTCCTTGCCGAGTCTTACGATGTGTGTGGGATCAACACCTACTTCATTAACCCAGATGTCAACCGCCTCATTGTCGTTCTCATAAACGGAGCAGTAAAGTCTCTCTGCCGGAATCTCAAGAACCTGAGTGAGGTACTCCCAAGACCAAGCCTGAGCCTCGTGCTTGAAGTAATCGCCGAAGCTGAAGTTACCGAGCATCTCGAAGTATGTGCCGTGTCTTGCAGTAATACCGACTCTCTCGATGTCAGGTGTTCTGATGCACTTCTGGCAAGTTGTAACTCTGGTTCTCGGAGGTGTGACCTCACCTGTGAAATACTTCTTCATCGGTGCCATACCGGAGTTGATAAGAAGCAAGCTCTTATCGTTGTTCGGAACAAGAGAGAAAGACGGAAGTCTTAAATGTCCCTTTGACTCAAAAAAGCTGAGATAAGATTCTCTTAAATCATTAAGTCCTGTCCATTTCATTATGTTATCGTCCTTTCGATACAATAAAAAATTTACTGAATTATGTTTTTACAAGCAACAAAAAGCGGCTTTCTGCCCCAATAAACGGGACGGAAAACCGCGGTACCACCCGAATTACGAAATTAAATTCGTCACTCTTATCTTCTGTAACGGGAAGTCCCGATACCGCTCATCACGGTACTGCCACAAATGAAGTCGGCTCAAAAAACTATCCTGCGTGACTTCCACCGCCGTCACACTCTCTTTGAGGAAATTCGTTTTTCTTTTTCTTCGGCATTTTGTTATTTTTTAATTACTACCAGATGATTGTAATACCAACCAAATAAATAGTCAAGCATATCAGAGGTATTTTTTCCAGTCTCTGTCTATTTTTCCAGGCTTTTCCGCATCGGAAAGACACTTGGAATAAATACCCATCTCAAGCCACTTATCAAATTTATAGGCACTGTGAACATAACTGCCCGTCTTGGTAAACCCAAACTTTTTGTGAAGCGCCTCACTGCCACCATTCGGAATATCAATGAGCGAATACGCATTGATAAAGCCGCACTTGGTAAGTATTTCAAGGAGCTTAGAGAAAAGCAAGCTTCCCACTCCGTTTCCGCGGCAATTCATATCGAGATAAATCGCTAGGTCGGCATCCCAATCGTATGCACTTCTCTCATTAAAGCATGAGGCATATGCATAGCCGATAACGTTTCCGTCGTCCTCGATTACGATATAAGGATAATCCTTAACTATGGAATTAATTCTTCCCAAAAACTGCTCACGAGTAAGAGTATCGTACTCATAAGTAATTGTTGTTTTCTCAATATAAGGATTGTAGATATCAACAAGTCTTTGTGCATCCCTCTCGGGATCTACTGCTCTGATAAGATAACTCATAATGCTTTAAATCTCTTAAACTATATAAATTAAGCGTCTCTGCCGCAGCACTTCTTATACTTCTTTCCGCTTCCGCATGGGCACGGATCGTTTCTGCCGATTTTCTTGCCCTTAACGATAGTTGTGGAACTCTTCTGTGCCTTATAAAGCTCTTTTCTTCTCTCGGCTGTGAGGTGCTTGTCCCACTGTGGGAGATTATAGAGCCAGTCTGCCTTAGCGGCAACCATGTTGTAGTAAAGCTTCTCCTTATCGTAGTCAAGCTTAAT
The DNA here is from genome assembly GCA_963589785.1 of Bacteroidaceae bacterium. Lineage (GTDB taxonomy): Bacteria > Bacillota > Clostridia > Oscillospirales > Acutalibacteraceae > SIG603. The sequence goes on from CAVAMJ010000007.1 coordinate 104,399, forward strand.
CTCGCTTACCTCCTCAAGAGATTCGAGATCATAGGACTCCTTAAGAGACTCGTTGATACCGTCGATGAAGCCTGTGAAAAGCTTAGCCTCAAGGCCGAACTTTGCGGCGAGTTCGGAAAGCTCACCCTCAACTACTTCGTCTGTGGAAAGAAGCTCTGCGTAGATGTCTCTCTCCTTCTCGAGATATGCTCCCCAAAACTCCTGACTGTTGCTTGAGTCCTGAGCGGTTTCGAGCCATTCTGTATATAATGACATGATATATTTCCTTTCTTTCGTGAAATTCGATTTAATTCCGAAATAGTATACACGAAAAGTCCTAAAAATGCAAGGTTTTTGCCGTTTCTTTTGCCTTTCACCGATTGATTTATCTTGATTTATTTAAAAATAATCGAAATTTATTTTTAAAAATTAAAAAACTCTATTGACAAATGTCTACCTAATTGGTATACTTAAGCCAAGTTAGCAAGAACTAACCAAGTGATAAATATCCTAACTTGCTGACTTCTCTAATTTGTTCATAAGTTTTCCTCTTTAAGTTTTTACAACTGACATACACACAGACACAAAGACTCGCCAAAAGCGGGTCTTTTGTCATTTTCTAAAACATACATTTTAGAAAATTTTTTTAAAAATAAATTTAAAATTAATGTTGACAAATGTGTGACTGCCTGATATAATCAAATCAAGTTAGTGAGAACTAACCGTTTTATTTAAAAACCGGTTAGCGTTAGCTTACTAACATATGGATAACTTAACTCCTTTATATCCACAATATATTAATCATGTTCATAAGTTTTCCTCTTTAAGTTTTTACAACTGACATACACACAGACATAAAGACCCGCCAAAAGCGGGTCTTTTGTCGTCTTTATTGATATAGTAAAATCAAAAGAAAAAGCTCCAGGCCGCCGCTATGACTATCGTTGGAAGCATGTTGGCAACGGGGAATTTCTTCTCCCATATGAGGTTTGCTCCTACGCAGAAGATAAGAATCGAACCCGTGAAAGAAATATTCGCAAGTGCCGCAACGGTCATAAGCGGCTCTATAAGATGAGCCAAAGCGGTTATAGTTCCTTGAAATAAAAATACGGGCACGGCAGAAAATACCGCTCCCTTTCCCATTGAAGAAGCCATGACAAGTATGATAACAAAGTCAAGTATGGCTTTTGCCGAAAGAGTGGAATAATCTCCGAAAATTCCATCCTGAATCGAGCCGACTATCGCCATAGCACCGACGCAGACGGTGAGTGATGCCGTGACAAAAGCATCTACAAATCCGCCGTCAGACTCTGAATTAGTTTTCTTTTTGAGCCAAACGCCGAAGTTCTCCATCCTCTTTTCGAGGTTTAGAAGCTCACCGAGCAAAGCACCTATCGAAAAGGAAGCGAGCATCATCATGGTTCCGCCGGCTGAGAGCTTGCCGCCGCTTATTTGGAGCATCTTCTCCATGCAACCGCCAATTCCGAGAAACATAACGCAGACCGCCTGAGCCGTCAAAAGCGTTTTCTGAAATCTCTCGCTTAAACGGTTGCCGAAAAGACAGCCTATCGTTCCGCCGACTGCTATTGCGCCCGTGTTAATAATTGTACCGAGACCTATCATTTTTCACCTCAATACAAAAAATCATCGTCGGTAACAATGCCCTCGATGAAAGGTGTGTAGCCGTAGGTTCTAATTGTCGGATCGTCCTCAAAGTTCTTGAGCCACTCTCTTCTGTAAATCTCAAGCAAATCGCAAAGCGTGCTTATGGAAATCTCCCTTGCACACTTGTCACCGTCGATACTGTCAAGCCAAAGTATCGCCTTAAATTCGCTTATATTCACTCCGTAACTGCCTAGAAACAGACTATAAGAGTCAAGCTCTCCGTCCATAAGCAGTTTCGCCGCCTTGTAGAACTCGCAAAAGCCCTCTTCGCCGTACTCCTGAACCATACCGTTAAAAAGCAAGGTTAAATCAGGATCGTCTATTACCATTATCTCGAGCATTCTGCTCTGCTTATAAACTTTAGTTGTGTATTTCACTTTGCTCCGCCTCTATTTTCTCCAACAAATCCTTTGGCATATATCTCGGCCCTCTCACATTTTTGATACCGTAAGCCAAAAGCACGTCTTTATTCAAAAAGTCCTTGCCGTAGCTTTTAACAAGCTTTATTTTCATTGCCTTTTTATCGGAATTTGTCTCCCAATATCTAGGCAAATCGACCTCAAGCACCTCGCATTTAAACATTATCGCACGGTACGGCACTCCGACATACATATAAACTGTATCGCCGACAGCCATTTTCGAGCTTTGCGTCCAGTCGTGAATATCGCTTTCTTCAAAGCCCTTCACAATGTCATACAATTTGGGATTAGAAGGAATTATCCAGTTCTTTGATTTTCCTTTCATTCTGACTGTTTTGCTCTCTGTGAGCTCGTAGCTGATATCGATAAGTCCGAATATCTCTTCCTCATCTACCGTTCCGTCAAGCAAAATACTAAGCCAGTGCTCCTTGTTCATGTGGTAAGCCTGATAGTACCCCTCGCCCATTCTAAGTGCACCTATTAAAAGCGGATCGCACTTAACCGTCAGTATGAGCACAGCTTCATCAGGTAGACTTTGCGATAGCTTTTTTCCGCTAACACACATGATAAGTCCGTACCATTTGCCCTTTGAGCCTTCATGCCTCAAGATTGCCGTGCCGGGGCTGTCGCTGAAAAGATACTGCGGTTCTGTTTGATATTTTTCTAATACATAATCGTAGATTATCTCTCTTGCATTACTCTCGTTAAGCTTAGCCATAACATCACCCCCATTCTTGATATTCTAACATTCAAAGTTCTCTTTTACAAGAGAAAAGCTCCGCCAACGGCAGAGCAAAATCCACTTTATTCAGAAAGCAAGCCCCGTAAAAAAACGGAGCTTGTAATTTTCACATTTTTTCCATCTTTTTCTTAGCCCAATGCTTCACCGCATTGCAAAATGCCGCCGTAACTCCGGCAACAGATCCGCTAACAAGGATACAACCGACAGCTTCCATAATTTTCACCGCATATCCTTTCTTTGTTGTAATATTAGTTTTGGTTAGTCTCTGCTAACCGTATAAATTATAACAAATTCATCCGTATTTGTAAATAGAATAAAGAAAAAAGATATGCACCGATTTGATGCATATCTTTCCGATTATTAATACTTAAATTAAGCTGTTACAGCGTTGACTGCTTTTTCCTCGACCTTTGCTGTTTCGCTCTTAAGCTTAATCATCTTCCATTTACCGGAACGGTATCTGATGAATATGAGTAAGGATCTGAGAAGCTGATCCGCCGCAAGTGCGACCCATGCACCGAAAATTCCGAAGCCCATGTGAACCAATATGATTGCGAGTGTCGGACGCAAAATCATAGTCGTTATTGTGATAATAACAGCAGTTGCCTTTGTGTCGCCGGCACCTCTGAGTCCACCCGCAAGAATGAACTGCGAAGCCTGGAACGGCTGAACGAACGCAACGAAGAACATTATCTTTGCTCCCATTTCGACAACCTCAGTTTGGCTGTTATAAAGTCCAACTATATCGCCGCCGAACACCGCAAAGAGAACCGTCAGAAGAAGTCCGACACCGATGCCGAGTCTCTGGCATCTTGAAGCGTATGCCTGAGCCATGTCGGGACGCTTCTTTCCGAGTGACTGACCGACAAGAGTTGTCGAAGAAACGGCAAAAGCCTGACCTGTCATGAACGAGAGCGCCTGAATGTTCATGCACACCTGATGTGTTGCAAAGGCTACCGTACCGAGTGAAGCAACGGTTACGGAGAAAACTATCATTCCAACTCTCATAAGAAGCTGTTCTATCATGGACGGAATACCTATGTTCATGAGGTCGGACATAGTCTTTTTATCAAAACGGAATCCAAGCTTAAACTCAAGCTTGAGGAACCCGTTACCACGCAAAATCAGACTGAGCGCAATGATGAACGCGACAAGCTGACCGAGTACAGTCGCAAGCGATGCACCTGCAACGCCCATTGCGGGAGCACCGAGATTTCCGTAAATGAGCACCCAGTTAAGGAAAACATTCACAAGGTTCGCTATGAGATTGTAAAACATACTCGAACGGGAGTCGCCGACACCTCGAAGTGAAGCCGTTATCGTGCTCGTGAGTGCCATGGTCAAAAATCCGGCAAGCTGAATCTGCAAATACTGCGTTGCCCATTCGGTAACAATTTCTTCAGTCGAGCCCATGAGAATTACAAGCGGTCTTGAAAAAATAATTCCTACAGCGGACAAAATAATCGTCACGCAAAAGGTAAACAGCAAGCCTTGACGGACAACCTTGTTTGCCTCCTCACGGTTTCCCATGCCCTTATGCCTTGCGACAAGCGCCGTAACTCCAACGTTCATTGCTATGAATGCCGTCATAAGGAGAAACTTCGGCTGATTTGTAATTCCGACTGCGGTAAGCGCCTGAGTTCCGTACTCCGGGTGAGCTTTTCCGCCGATTGAACCTACCATCATGAGGTCAACCATTGAAGCAAGCTGCGTCAAAATAAGCTCGATAAAACTCGGCCAAGCAATTTTGACAACATCCTTAAATAGCTCCTTGTTGTGCACGCCATCGGGCAACTTGTTATTCACTCGCAAGCTGCCGCTTAATTCACCCGTGCCCTCCTCGAGCCTGTCAAGGGTGATTTTTAGGCGTGATGCTTTCTCTTTTTCCACGTTTTTGCCCTCTCAATCTATTTTAGTATCATATGCAATCATTGTACACCCGGTTAGTTTTAATTGCAACAGTTTGAAGCAATATAATAATAATTTTATCACGTTTACATATGCTTAGGTACAAAACATTTGGTACATATGCACAGTAGAAAACAAACCTTTTATAGTTTATTGGTCGTTTGTGAAATGTCGAAAAATAATTTTCGCCTAAAGTTTATATTTTACCAATGCAAAAAAACGCACGATAAAGGCAAACATAGAAACCTTTATCGTGCGTTATTAATTAGAAATGTTGTACGAGAGAATATTAACGGCAAATATCGTTGATCCAAGCAACTACCTCTCCCGGGTAATCTGCCTCACAATGAGGCTTATCCCAGACAAGTGCGTAATCAGTATCTTTTCCGTTGTTTTGGAGCTTTGCCGCAAGAACCATCGAGATGATAAATGCAGTGTCTGCGTCCTGTGCACCTACACGGATGCGGTAATGAGCTGTACCGCTGTCGGGCTGAGATGTGCCGATAAAATTCAGCGGATTCAATAGGAATTTTTGGTTTTCCTGTTCGGCATCTCCGATACAAGAAGCATAGCTGTCGTAATACTTGTTATATTCTTCTGGGAATGCATCCTTCAGCTCTTCAATGGCGGGAGCAATGTCAGTACAGAAGTGCATATAATCTCGCTCAGCCGTGCCGAATTCCTGATTTTCACCGCTATCCATTCCAAGGGTGTCAAAGCTCGTGCAAGGCTTCATGCGGCGACGGTGATTCAGAATATAGCTGTCTAAATCTTTAATTTCAGCTCGTTTTCCGTCCCAGCTAAGCCATTCTGATTTTTCATCACCGGAAACCTCCATCATAGGCGGCTTAAATCCGTTATAAGGAACACCCTTAGGAGGACGGCAGACTAAATCGCCCAAGCACGGCGGAGAAGAAGGCTTTTCTTCCCCTTTTGCAGACAAGTTCAATGCAACACCCGGGCCGGCGTGACCTTGAAGAAGCTCTGCGCCTTGAGGTTTAGGGGTAGGAGCTTGTTTTAGCACCGTATAATTACCGCAAAGGTAATCCTCTATGGTGTAAGGAACATCCAAGCTTCCGCTGACCAGCCTCTGAAGAAAATCGCTAGCAGAATCGTTCAAGTGTTTCATCAAGGCAGTGTAAGCCGTTCCGCTTCTGCCATTTTGGTCAAACCTGAGAAGTGTGCCATCAGTCGTCTTCAACTCCAAAGAATTGAAATATCTGACATATTTTTCACTTAATTTCTGAGAAAGTGCCTTTTGGAACGGGCTCATTGTACCCGCCGGGCCGGCTGGAGAATCTTCGTTTTCTTCGTCTTCACGGAACTGCCATTCATATGCAAGGTCTGCATGTTCCAAATCAACAATCGGACAGTAAACCTGAGAAGCAAAGACCGTATCATTTTCCTCCATAAAGGCACCGTTTTGTTTTAAAAACTCCTCATACAGAGGATTATCGCCTGTGACACCCAACAGAACAGACATTGCTCCGCCGGCGCTCCAACCGGCAGAAATCATGTGAGAAAAATCACCCGGCAGAGCCGCCGCATTATGACGCAGAAAACGTATAGCGGTTTTCAAATCGACCAAAGTCCACGGTGATTTGCCGCAGAGAGTGCCGTCAGCATTTCGGCTGTCACGGCCACGGCATCCGCAAGTAACATACACCATGCCCGCCGCAAGATATTTTCCGGCTTCATCACGAGGACCGCCAAGCCATGTATGCGGCATCTGCATGTATCCAGCACTGTTATTTTCAAAAATCACAGGTGCAGTAGCGCCGTTGTATTCACCACACCGACTGTCAAGATTAGGTGTACCGTCGGAATTAAGGTAAGCGGCGGGAACAAAAATGCTCATTCGCTGAAACTTTGGTGTTGTTGCAAATTGAGTATAAAGAATATCTTCCAAACACCAACATTCATACTCTTCATCAAATTTCCATGCGTCCCGACATTCAGAAAGCTCTGCGGTCGCATTGACGATTGTAAATTCTTCTCTCAAGAGATCCAACTCCTTATCATAGTGTTTCAGAGGAAAACACATGCAAAAACTATCTTGTCTAAAGAATATTAGCTGAGAGTGAAAAAATCAATTCGATTTAAGCGTCCGTCGTTTCCAGTTTGGAATTATCCGCCGCAAGCTTGCAGTAATCTACAAAATGAGCTGCCGCCGGGCTCAGAGGTTCATCTTTCAGGTAAGCCATATAAATCGTAGTATAGAGGGACGGCTCGATAGGAACCACTGCAAAAGGCTGCTTGTCGAGGTTATCCAGTGCGTCATAAGGTCTTGCGGCATGGTTTTCGAACATTAGAGAAACACAACTGCCGCGCGTTACCATATCAAAAATTGCTTCCAAATTGTGACTGGTGAACAACACATGCGGCGTGAAACCGACATTTCGGCAAGCTCTAACGCATAGATTGTACGGCATAGTTCCGTTTTTTATCAGTGCAAAACATTCATCTTTTAATTGTTCCAGCTTGATTGAAGACGCCTCAGCAAGCGGATGGTCTGTTGGGAGAACAGCAACCAATTTATCTCGATAGTATGGCAAACGCACCATAGAATTTTCCTTATCGGGGTCATGTTCCAGATACTCGTTACTGTCTCGATAGAAAATAACATCACAGCTATGATTTAATAGGTCGTCTCGCAAAAGAAGTGTGTCTTCTTCTATGGTTTGAAGATTAACAGCTGGATAATCCAACTGATATTTCACAATAAGATCAGTGATGTAATAACGAGGAATAACAGGGATACAGCCGATAGTCAGCGACTGGCTTCCTACTGACAGATAATTGAATGCGGCTGTTTCATATTGAGTCTGCAGCTTAGCTATCTGTTGTGCGTATGGGAGCATTAGCGCGCCAAATTCCGTAAGTTCCACTTTTCGGCTGGTGCGATTGAATAATTCGCCACCCAGCTGTGTTTCCATCTTCTTGATGTGTTTTGATAAGCTGGACTGCCCAATGAACAGCTTCTCGGCGGCAGCCCAATAATTTTTTGTTTCGGCAAGAACCGAGAATTCTTTCCAATAAGAAATGTCCATAGTCCAAACTCCATTTTGATTAATTCTATCTTAGAATTGATTGTATACCCAAAAAGAATTGTTTGTCAACTATGTCGGAAATATAATTGCATTAGAGGAAAAAAACAAGCAAAAACGCACATCTCTTTCATTGTATAATTGGCAAAGTGCCAAGGAGGTATATTTTATGTCTGAACAAAGAAAAGATTCTGCGGCTATGCAGAGCGAGAATGTCCGCCTTCCGTTGTGGAAGAAGATCTGTTACGGCTGTGGTGCAGGCGGCGGTAATGTCATGAGCACATTACTTGCATCATTTCTTCTTAGCTACTACACCGATACAGCCGGTATTGCGGCGGCTGCTATTGGCACCATGTTTGTCATTTGCCGTCTGCTGGATGGCGTGACAGACTTTGCGATGGGCGGCATTGTTGATAAAACTAACACTAAATGGGGCAAGGCACGCCCGTGGCTCGTTTTGTGTGCACCGCTCATGTGCATCGGAATTATCCTGATTATCAGTGTACCAAAAGGCTGGGGCGAAGCAGCCAAGCTTGTGTATGCTTACATTACCTATATCTTTTTAAACTGTGTTGTCTATACAATTTTCGGTATAGCACATACTGCACTGCTTGCTCGTATGACACGTGATTTCAAAGATCGCAACACTACATCCACAGTTTCCAGCATCATTAATAATCTCGTCGGTTTGGTTGTAGGTACGATGATCACAGGTCTGCAGCTAAAGTTTGGCTGGACTATAACCGGTATCATTTTAGGCATTATCTCCGGTGTACTTATTCTTATTCCCGGTCTTGCATGCGAAGAAAATGTCGGTATGGAAACAGGTCATGATGAAGCCGCTAAGATTCCCATTAAAGAACAGCTTCCCGCAGTTCTAAAAAATAAGTACTTCTGGATTACAATGGTTTTAGGCGCATTGACTCTTTTCGCCAACGCCAATGCTATTGCCGCACAGATTTACTATTGCAACGTTGTATTGAGCGACCCCATGTATATGACAACTCTGATGAGCTTCGGTCAGGCTCCCGGCATCATCATTCTGTTCTTTATGCCGTATTTCTCAAATAGGTTCTCTAAGCGTAAATTTATGTCATTCGGCTGTTTGCTTATGATTCTTGGCTTCAGTTGCATCGGTTTGGCGGGCACTAACAAGAGCTTACTGCTAATTGGCACAATTCTGCGTTCTATTGGTATCGGTCCTATGTTTGCCGGTTTGTATGCGTTTTGTGCAGATGCGGCTGATTATGGTGAGTGGAAATATGGCATCCGCAGTGAAGGTCTGTTGGCATCTTCTCAGTCCATTGGCTCGAAAATCGGTATCGGTTTTGGATCTGCTTGCACAGCATGGATTTTGGCAGCGGCAGGTTATGTACAGTCCACAATGGACGGTTCGACTATTCAGCAGCCCGAAAGTGTAGTAAATGCAATTCGTTTTGACTACGGATGGCTCGGTGCGATTATCAGCGTCGTTCTGCTCATTGGTGTTCTGATGATGGATGTTGAAAAATATCTGCCGGAAATTCGCTCTAACCTCAGCAATCGTAAACCTGAGATGCACTGAAGAAAGGAAAACTATGAAACCTGATTTCAATCACAGGATGCCGCCACTTGGCGTTGGAGATTTTGACGCACTGGACGGCTCCCTGAAATTTGATAAATCTACTGAAGGATCGCCGCCAGATTTTCAGGTAAAAATGGCAGATATAAGCTGGGTAACACGAAAATATCTGGACTTACCTTATGATACCGCTTCCTATGCACAGCGTCTTGACATTTATCTGCCTGAGGAAGGTGAAGGCCCATTCCCTCTGGTGGTACATCTTCACGGCGGTGGCTTTGGAATGGGTGACAAGCGTGATGACCATATGGACAGCTATTTGCAAGGGCTGAAGCACGGCTATGCACTGGCTTCTGTGGAATATCGTCTTAGCGGAGAAGCTATTTTTCCGGTGGCAGTTTTAGATTGTCGTGCAGCTTTTCGCTGGCTGAGAGAACACGCAGAGGAGTATCACCTTGACCCTAACCGATTCTGTGCTTTAGGCGGCAGTGCCGGTGGCAATCTCGCCGCATTGATTGGCATGAATATTCCAAACGGACAGTTCCCGGGAGAAGAAAACAAGGAGTTTAAGACATCCTGCGCTGTCCAGGCGGCAGTGGATCAATTTGGACCAATTGACTTCCGCCATATGGATGAACAGGCACGTGCAAACGGCATTAGCTTTGCAGACCACGACTTGCCTTCCTCAGCAGAGAGCAGTTATATGGGCGGTGCCCTTCCGAAATTATCGGACGAATGGCTGGCAAAAGCAAATCCTACTACCTACATTAACAAGAATATGGCTCCTATGCTGGTAGAGCACGGTTGTATGGATAAATTGGTTCCTTTTGAGCAGAGTGTTAATTTTGTAAATGCGATTTACAAGAAACTTGGCTCGGGCAGAGTAGAATTTGTTCCACTGCCAAATGCCGATCACGAAGACAAAGAATATGCAAGCGAATGGAATCAGCAGGTGCTGTGGGGCTGGCTTGATGCACAGCTGAAATAGCGTATATTGCTTTACCGCACGGAGAGTTAGGAAATCGCTTCATAAAAATAACTTGAAGCGGTATTTTCAGAGTTGCTGATGCTTCCATATCTAAATAAAGAAACAAAGGAGAATTTTACATGAACAATCGTACAGATATTTTAGACCTTCGCACCGCACTTGATGTGTTGCGCCAGACACCGGGTCAACTGGTAGAAACAGATATAGAGGTGGATCCAGAAGCAGAACTTTCCGGCGTATATCGTTATGTGGGTGCCGGCGGTACCGTAATGCGCCCTACTAAGGTTGATGGCCCAGCCATGGTGTTCCATAATGTCAAAGGACACCCAGATTCAAGCGTTGCTATCGGTGTGCTGGCAAGCCGTCAGCGAGTGGCAAATCTCTTTGGTGTAAAAAAAGAAGATCTTGGTCAATTGCTATGCGAGTGTGCCAAGAATCCCATACAGCCCATCGTCACCAACGCACCGGCTCCTTGTCAGGAGGTAGTGCATCTGGCTGACGACCCAAATTTTGATTTATTCAAACTTGTGCCAGCTCCCACCAATACCCCGCTGGATGCCGGCCCTTACATAACGCTTGGCATGTGCTATGCCACTCACCCGGACACAGGCTGTTCAGATGTAACAATCCACCGCATGTGCATACAATCCAAAGATGAACTGTCAATTTTCTTGCAACCAGGCAGTCGCCACATCGGTGCAATGGCAGAGCGTGCTACCGAACTTGGTCAGCCGCTTCCCATAAGCGTTTCCATAGGCGTGGACCCCGCCATTGAAGTTACCGCCTGTTTTGAGCCTCCAACGACGCCGCTTGGCTTTAACGAATTGAGCATCGCCGGTGCTTTGCGCAAACGTCCCGTGGAACTGTGCCCTTGCCTTACTGTTCAAGAAAATGCTATTGCCAATGCGGAGTATGTTATTGAGGGCGAGATTATCCCCGGCAGTAATCATGTGGTGGAAGACCAAAACAGTCACACCGGTTATGCTATGCCTGAGTTTCCAGGTTACAACGGCAAGGCAAGCCATGAATGCTGGCTACTTAAAGTAAAAGCCGTGACCCACCGTAAGAACCCTATCATGCAGACATGTATCGGTCCAAGCGAAGAACATGTAAATATGGCGGGCATTCCCACCGAGGCAAGCATCCTTAACTTGATTGATAAGGCACTCCCAGGCAAGGTATTGAACGTCTATTCTCACCGTGCCGGCGGAGGAAAATACATGGCAATATTGCAGTGCAAGAAGACTGTCCATACCGATGAAGGTAAACAGAGACAAGCCGCTTTGTTGGCATTTAGCGCTTTCCCGGAATTAAAACATGTTATTCTGGTGGATGAAGATGTAGACATTTTTGATACCAACGATGTGCTGTGGGCTATGAATACTCGTTTTCAAGGAGACCGAGATATAATTACAATTCCAGGTGTGCGTTGCCATCCGCTGGACCCAAGCTCTAGCCCAGAGTATACCGGCTCTATCCGAGACGTGGGCTGTTCTACCAAGACAATATTTGACTGCACTGTGCCATTTGAACTGAAAGAAAAATTCAAGCGAGCCGCTTTCAAAGAAGTGGATGTCAAGCATTGGCTTCCTGATTTTGAACTGTGAGGAACTCTCTATGAAAAAACGCATTGTAATTGGCGTGTCCGGAGCTTCCGGTGCACCACTTGCTGTAGAACTGCTATACCAGCTCAAACGTTGTCCACAGATAGAAACTCACTTGATTTTGACAAAGGGTGCCGAAATGACTTTGTGGCAAGAAACAGGCATGTCAGCTTCTGAGCTTTTTGAATTAGCTGATGTAATACATGATAACTCAAATATCGGGGCAGCCCCAGCCAGCGGAAGCTGGAAAAATATAGGCATGATCGTTTGTCCGTGCAGTATGAAAACAGTTGCCGGTATTGTATCAGGCTACAGCGATAACCTACTTTTACGGGCAGCTGACTGTATGCTGAAAGAACGCCGCAAATTAGTTTTGGTGGCAAGGGAAAGTCCGCTTTCTTCCTTGCATCTTGAAAATCTGTGCAAGGCAAGTCAGTACGGTGCGATCATCTTGCCGCCTATGCAAACCTATTATAACCATCCGAATTCCGTTGCAGACATGACCCGCCATACCGTTAATCGAATTTTGAGCCAGTTTGATCTGGACGAGGAAAGTTACGAATGGGAGGGCATGAACGCATGAAGCATTTTACCTGTGAGCGCATGTTTCGAGGAAAATCTATCACTGCAGAAATTACGGTAACAGACTGCGGAATACAAGTTGGTCTTTACGGCGGCGACAAGTCCCACATTGGGGCGGTTGGAATCGTCGATCATACAGGAAAAATCAGCATTACGCAGTTTGAAGGGCACAAAGAAGGTATTCTCTGTCAGCAATGGTGTGAAGCGCTGTTTAAAACTGTGAACTGTCCTATCGTCATGTCAGCCGGAGTGCATTTCGACAATATCAGCAAAGAAGATATTTTGCAAATTATGGAAGAGTGTGGCGGACTTCAAAATGAAGTTATTAATTATTTTCTAAAATGAAAAACTTTATTTTGCGTACATGAACAAGATACATTCGTTATTATATTATAAAGTCTAACTCATAGACGAAAAGCCGATAACTTGTACCTATTAGGCACACGGGTTATCGGCTCTTTTATTTTTGATAAGTTTTGTTTTGTCTTTTTTAAGGTATCCTGACTTTTCAGCTACGCTCTCATAAACCAACTAAATTGAAGTGGTTTTTTAATGTGTTTATTAAAAAGAAAGAAGCTTGATTTTTCGCATAAAATCAAGCTTCTTTCTGGTGCGGGTGACAGGACTTGAAC
>CAVAMJ010000008.1:0-108421 GCA_963589785.1 Bacteroidaceae bacterium
ACAGCCCAGACCCACAGCTAAGGTCCCAAAGTACAGTTAAGTGGAAAAGGATGTGGAATTGCACAGACAACCAGGATGTTGGCTTAGAAGCAGCCACTCATTAAAAGAGTGCGTAATAGCTCACTGGTCGAGTGCCCCTGCGCCGAAAATTCAACGGGGCTAAAACGTAAACCGAAGCTTGGGAATCAGCAATGATTGGTAGGAGAGCGTCGAATAAGGGGTGAAGCAAGAGCGGAAGCGCTTGTGGACTTTATTCGAGTGAGAATGCCGGAATGAGTAGCGAGAAATATGTGAGAATCATATTGGCCGAAAGTCTAAGGTTTTTGGAGGAAGGTTCGTCCGCTCCAAGTTAGCCGGGAGCTAAGGTCAGGCCGAAAGGCGTAGCCGATGCACATACAGTAGATATTCTGTAGCCACCGAAAGATTTAAGCATGAGGACACTTTGAAAGCGATTGACCCGGGCGATGGTTGCCCCGGGCGAAAGGGACTGAAAAATAGTAGGGAAGCAATTGTAGACGAAGGCGAGAAAAGTCATGTGTATATCTCAGGTGCCCGTACCGCAAACCGACACAGGTAGATAGGAAGAGAATTCTAAGGCCAACGGGAGAAAGGTAGTTAAGGAACTCGGCAAATTGACCCCGTAACTTCGGGATAAGGGGTGCCATGGAAACATGGCCGCAGAGAATAGGCCCAGGCGACTGTTTATCAAAAACACAGGTCTCTGCCAAATCGTAAGATGAAGTATAGGGGCTGACACCTGCCCGGTGCTGGAAGGTTAAGAGGAGGAGTGAGAGCTCCGAATTGAAGCCCCAGTAAACGGCGGCCGTAACTATAACGGTCCTAAGGTAGCGAAATTCCTTGTCGGGTAAGTTCCGACCCGCACGAATGGTGTAACGATCTGGACACTGTCTCAACTACCCACCCGGCGAAATTGTAGTACCGGTGAAGATGCCGGTTACCCGCGGCAAGACGGAAAGACCCCATGGAGCTTCACTGTAGCCTGATATTGGGTCTCGGTATTTTATGTACAGGATAGGCGGGAGACTTGGAAACCAGCACGCCAGTGTTGGCGGAGTCACCCTTGGGATACCGCTCTTAAAGTATTGAGATTCTAACCTGCAGCCATGAATCTGGCTGGGGGACATTGTCAGGTGGGCAGTTTGACTGGGGCGGTCGCCTCCAAAAGAGTAACGGAGGCGTTCAAAGGTTGGCTCAGCATGGACGGAAACCATGCCTTAGAGTGTAAACGCATAAGCCAGCCTAACTGCGAGACTGACGGGTCGAGCAGTAACGAAAGTTGGAGTTAGTGATCCGGCGGTATGTGAGTGGAAATGCCGTCGCTCAACGGATAAAAGCTACCCTGGGGATAACAGGCTGATCTCCCCCAAGAGTCCACATCGACGGGGAGGTTTGGCACCTCGATGTCGGCTCATCACATCCTGGGGCTGTATTCGGTCCCAAGGGTTCGGCTGTTCGCCGATTAAAGTGGTACGCGAGCTGGGTTCAGAACGTCGTGAGACAGTTCGGTCCCTATCTGTCGTGGGCGTAGGATATTTGAGGAGAGCTGTTCCTAGTACGAGAGGACCGGGATGGACATACCTCTGGCGCACCAGTTGTCATGCCAATGGCACAGCTGGGCAACTATGTATGGAACGGATAAACGCTGAAAGCATCTAAGCGTGAAGCCGCCTCCGAGATTAGATATCCCATAGCATAAGCTAGTAAGACCCCTTGTAGACTACAAGGTTGATAGGCTGCGTGTGTAAGAATGGTAACATTCTCAGCTTGGCAGTACTAATAGGTCGAGGGCTTGACCAAATATATCTTTTGGTTATGCTTACCCTTAGCATTAAATCTTCTTTGAGCTTTGTTCAGTTTTCAGGGTTTCTACCCTTTATATACAGTCTTACCGAATGGTAAGGCTGTTTTTTTGCGTTTGGGAGATTTTTTCTCCCTATGAAATTTGAAGTGTGGATTGCTGTTCGGTATTTTGTTTAGAGAATAAAATACGGCAAGAAAAATGTCCGTCTGCGAATGTTTCACATTCTTGACGTATTTTTCTTGCCTAGCTCTTTTTATGTATTTACTTTTTTCTCAGTGTTCTTTATTTATATTGGTGAAGAAAATACGGCTGTCAAAGCCCAACCACGACCGCTTCGCGTTCTAAAAATACTAACGTATTTTGGTTAACTTTGACAGCCTATCTTCTTTTTTATGTCGGCACTTCGTGCCTCTTTTCTTTCGTTATTTCTCTTTCTGCTTCGCTTTTCTCTTGTGGGCTCCGCCCACACCCGTTCGCTTTTTGTAAAAAGCGAAGCAAAAACTTTTGTGTTTCTGCTTCGCTTACCTTTGTGTTAAATTATACCTATTTGCTTGAAGTGAAGCTTGCCACTGCCTTCCTTCGTAAGTATATTTACATGGTCAAATCCGCACTCTATCGCCGCTTTAACCGCTTCGTCAAACGCTCCGTTCAATAATTCCTTTTGATGTGCGTCGGAATTAATCATGATTTCTCCGCCAAATTCTTTTAAATTCTTCAAAAGGAACATATCCGGGTAAAATTCTTTTTTTCGTCCTCTGTTTACCGCTCCGCAGTTTACTTCAAACGGTATTCCTTTTCCTACAAGATACTCCATAGCTTCCAATGCAGGTTTAATGTATCTGGGGTCGCTTGTATCAAAAAATCCGTGCGAATCCGTGTATCTCGTCACAAGGTCAAAATGTCCGATAAATGTCGGATTCAAATGGTCGCAAACCGTTGCTTCGTCCTCATAATATTTCTTTGCAAACTTATAGAAGTCTCCGCCAAAATATTTTTGACAGATCTCAAGTGCTTTTTCAGGGGAAGCGTCAACCGGCAAAATTTCATCTGCTCCGGGAATGTTTAAGTAATGATTTGAGCCGATATAATATTCCGTACCATCAGCTAATTTGGGGTCAAGTAAATTATCAAGCTCCACTCCGCAAATTATCTCAATTTTATCTTTATATGCTTCCTGTAAGCGATATATTTCTTTTAAATACCCGTCATAGTCACGAATGGAGACAGTCGGGTCGGGATCAAGATGACTCGAAAATCCAAGAGTTGTAAATCCATAAGCAATAGCCTGCTTTACGATGTCCTCGGCATTGTCCGTACCGTCACAAAAATTAGTGTGTGTATGAAAATTAGCCTTTAATATGCTCATAACAGATTTTCCTTTCTGATGATTTCCTAATACGATACCAAAATATCATAAATTTATTTAGCCGTCAAGAAATTGAAAGCTTCGACACAAAAGAGTATAATCTATTTGATTATAAAAATAACGGAGGAAATATGACAAAAGAACAATATGAAAAGTGGACGGCACCGCTAAGAGAGGACGATAACGCAAGGGAAAGCTTGCTTAAATTAAATACAACACTAACTTATCTTTGCTATATTCTCTACCCGCTGTTGTTGGTGCTGATGTTTTTGACGGATAAAAGACTGTTTCTGAGAATCCTTTTAGCAGCGGCAATACCGTTCGTTGTGTTCAGCGTGGTGAGAAGATTTCTCAATTTCAAGAGACCGTATGAAGAGCTTGATATAGAGCCGATAATAAAGAAAAATACAAAAGGAAAGAGTTTTCCGTCAAGGCATGTGTTCTCGTGCTTTCTGATAGCGATGTGCTGGATGAAATATTCAGTGGTAATGGGAGTATTTTTGCTTGTTAGCGGAGTATTCTTGGCAGTGGCGAGAGTGCTGGGAGGCGTGCATTATCCGAGGGATGTTATAGTAGGAGCAATAGTAGGAGTCTTGTGCGGCTTAACGCTGTTTATTTAAAATAAAAGAAAACGAAAACGAACAAAAAACACAAAAGTTTTTGCTTCGCTTTTTACAAAAAGCGAACGGGTGTGGGCAGAGCCCACAAGAGAAAAGCGAAGCAGAAAGAGAAATAATAAAAGAACAGAGGCACGAAGTGCCGACATAAAAAAGTGATAGGCTGTCAAAGTTAACCAAAAATACGTTAGGCATCTGTGGTTGGGCTTTGACAGCCGTATTTTCTTCACCAATATAAATAAAGAACTCTAAGAAAGAATGTAAATATATAAAAACAGATAGGCTGATAAGGTCAACCAAAAGCACGAAGTGCTTTTAGGGAGCGAAGCGACCGTAGTTGACCGAAGAAGCCGACTTATACACACAAAGATAAATTGGAAATACTAAGCAAAACATCAACCATAAATCCAAAAGCAAACCACTCCGAAATTGTCCCAAAAAGCAACAATTAAAAATTCTTTTATTCCATTTGGAAACGCTTTTTGCCCAAACGGAAATACCGACAGCACTTTCATTGACTTGATTATTTTTGTGGAGTATATTATAGCCACAACGATTAAACAAACTTTTAATTGTTAATAAGTAAAATATATAAATTTATCGGAGGATATAATCATGAAAAAGTCTTACAAAATCGATGTCGACTGCGCTAACTGCGCTCAGAAAATGGAAGATGCGGCTAACGCAACTCAGGGCGTTAAGAGCGCTGTCGTAAATTTCATGCTTCTTAAGATGAATGTCGAGTTTGACGAGGGTGCAGATCCAAAGACCGTTATGCCTGAGGTTCTTAAGAACTGCAAGAAGGTTGAGGACGATTGCGAAATCTTCGGTATCTGATTTTTATCGTTCATTTGAGTCAGCTTTTGCCGGGGTTTCTTGCTCCGGCATATAATTTACAAAAATATATACATATTTTTAGATAGAGAGGCTTACCATGAATAAAAAGCAGAAAAAGATGCTGAAGAGAGTGATTATCTCGGCGGTTCTTTTGATTGCAATTAGCGTTGCGTTTAAATTTATCACTCTGCCCGATGTCAACATCGGATTTATGAGTTTAACTAACCTTGTTAAGTTTGTTCTTTACCTTGTTCCGTATTTTGTTATCGGTTACGATATTTTGATTAAAGCGGGAAAGGGCATTAAAAACCGTCAGCCGTTTGACGAGTGCTTCCTTATGGCGGTTGCAACGGTCGGTGCGTTTGCGATAGCGTTTGTTGAGCAGAGCGGAGACTACAACGAGGCTGTTGCCGTTATGCTTTTCTACCAGATAGGAGAGCTTTTCCAGTCCTATGCAGTCGGAAAGAGCCGCAGAAATATAAGTGAGCTCATGGACATCCGCCCCGACTATGCAAATATCGAGGTTGACGGTGAGTTAACTCAAGTCGATCCAGATGAGGTTGAAATCGGTTCTGTGATAATCGTTCAGCCGGGTGAAAAAGTTCCGATTGACGGTGTTGTCGTTTCAGGTTCTTCCACACTTAATACTTCTGCCCTGACAGGCGAAAGCTTGCCAAGAGGCGTTAAAGAGGGCGAAGAGGTTGTTTCGGGTTCGATAAACCTTGACGGTGTCCTCAAAATCGAAACTACAAAGGAATTCGGCGATTCCACCGTCTCAAAGATACTCGAGCTTGTGGAGAATGCTTCTTCGAGAAAATCTCGCTCAGAGGCATTTATTGCAAAGTTCTCGAGAGTTTATACGCCGGCTGTTTGTTACAGTGCATTGGCGCTTGCAATCATTCCGCCGATAGTATCGCTTATTATCGGAGTCAATCCCGCTGTCGGCGACTGGATTTACCGTGCGCTCACCTTCCTCGTTATCTCGTGCCCGTGCGCACTTGTTATCAGTATTCCGCTTAGCTTTTTTGCGGGAATCGGTGGAGCAAGCCACGAGGGTATACTTGTAAAGGGATCTAATTACCTTGAAACATTGTCCCAGACAAAATATGTCGTGTTTGATAAAACGGGAACTCTCACAAAGGGAACTTTTGAGGTTACGGGTATTCATCATAACAGCATGAGCGAAGAAGAGCTTCTTTATCTTGCCGCTCACGCAGAGAGCGCTTCAAGTCATCCAATTGCAAAATCTGTCAAAGCCGCTTACGGCAAGGAAATTGACAGAAGTAAGGTAAGCGATATTAAAGAAATCAGCGGTCACGGCTTAACGGCTACCGTTGACGGAAAATTCGTAGCCGCAGGCAACATTAAGCTTATGAATATGCTCGGAATTAAGGTAGATCCTTGCCATAAGGTCGGCACAATCATTCATATGGCTGTTGACGGAAAATATGCCGGTCATATAATTATCAGCGACACCATAAAGGAGACCTCAAAGGAAGCTATCAATACTCTCAAGAAGTCCGGTGTTAAGAAGACCGTCATGCTCACGGGTGACGCAAAGGCTGTTGGCGAGGCTGTCGCAAAGGAACTCGGAATAGACGAGGTTTATACTGAGCTTCTCCCGGGCGACAAGGTCGACAAGCTCGAGGAGCTCATCGCAAAGAAGGGCGAAAAAGAAAAGCTTGCCTTTGTCGGTGACGGCATAAACGATGCTCCTGTTCTCTCAAGAGCCGATATCGGTATTGCTATGGGCGCAATGGGCTCTGATGCGGCTATTGAGGCGGCTGATGTTGTCCTCATGGACGATGACCCAAAGAAGATAAGCAAGGCGATAAGAATATCGAGAAAGTGCCTTAGAATCGTTTACGAGAACATCTGGTTTGCAATCGGCATCAAGCTTATATGTCTTGTTCTCGGCGCACTCGGTATCGCAAATATGTGGATGGCTATTTTTGCCGACGTAGGAGTTATGGTTCTTGCCGTGCTCAATGCGATAAGAGTTTTGTTTGTCAAAAATCTGTAATTTTAATATCATAATCTCCCACCTTTTTGGGTGGGAGATTTTTTATACCCCAAAATCGAAAAATTGCTTGTCTGATTTTTGTCCCGTTCTGCTTGATATACTTTAGTCACAACAAAGGAAACAACAAAGAAAAACAAAAATAACGAAAAGGAGAAAAGCTATGAATCCCAAAATTAAAAGAAAAGATTTTAGCGGAATTGTAGATTGGATGGACGCTTAATAAAGAAAAAAGCTTGTCCCTAAACTGTCCCGAACGGTTTGGTAAAATGAAATCACAACAAACGAAAGAAAAGGAGAAAGACGATGGGCGGAATAACAGAAATCTGTACAGCATTAGCCGGAAGAATCACAGGAATGTTTGAAGGGGCTTGGCTGTTCGTAACAAACATCATCTAAAAAGAAAACAAAAAAGCTTGTCCCTAAATTGTCCGGGACGACATGATAAAATAAAATCACAAAAACAAAACAACACAAAATAAAAAATCAAAAACAATTTTTAAAACTGAAAGGAAAAACAAAAATGACAGGAATCGTAATCGCATCAGTAGCATATGTATTAACAGCAGTTGCAGTAGCAGTAAAACTTAAGACAACAAATTCACCGAGTCACCCGGTAGCAAGCTACAGATAATTAAAGAAAATCAATTAAATTAAAATAAAAACAAACAACAAAATTATTTAATCGAAAAAGGAAAAGGAGAAAAATTTATGATTAAGGCAATGTCAATTTACACAACAAATTTAAAGCACGCAAAGGACGCAAGAATGGCAAGCATCAGGCAGGCAAGAGAAGAATTCAACGACAGAAGAGACGTAAGACTTCTAAGCTTCGGAAATATGCTTTCACCCGTAACCGTCTAAAATAACAAAAGGAGGACTTAATATGGCAGGACTTAATGAGAGACCAATACTTAAGAAAAACGGACACTGGGGACCGCCACCTCCTATATGCGGATACATGATTAAAATTAAACCTAAGAAATGAAAGGAATTAAATAATGAGAAAAGCAAAGAAAAAGTCACTGTTAGATTCATACTTTGAATGCTTCGCAAGAACGAGCGAACCTAAGAAAAGGAGAAATTAAAAAGAAAATTCGGCGGTAAATAAGACCGCATGAAAGAGGAGAGAAAAGAATGGCTTCAATGAGCATTATAGCAATAAGCGTTTATTCGGCAATCGCAGTCTTGGCAGTGATCAGATATTGGAACGATAAGCCGTTAAACTGCAATATGTAAAAGGGAGAAAGAATGAGCTTTTTGGTAGCACTTGCCGGTGCGGCTATAGGAGCAACGGCAGCATATATTATTGAACAACCGACTAAATACATAAATCAAATACCAATGAAAGGAGAACAAGCATGATTAAAGCAATGTCTATTTTTTCTACAAACATGAAAAATGCGAAGGACGCAAGAATGGCCGGTATCAGACAGGCAAGAGAAGAGTTCAATGACAGAAAAGATGTAAGACTCGTAAGCTTCGGCAATATGCTCACACCTGTAACTATCTAGTAAAGAAAGCCAACTATATAAAATTAAGTATAACTAAAATTTAATATCAAAATATAATCAAAAGAAAGGAAAAGAAAGAATGGATCAGCAGACAGAAACTCTCAGAAGAATCATCATCGGCGTTCAGATCAATATGTAATCAAACAAACAGAAAAAGGAGTTAACTTATTCTGTGAAGAAAATTAGGATTAAAGTTAAAATCCCAAAAGCAATATTTGATAAAAAAAACATTAGCACTTGAAAAGAACAATCGGCGGTTAAAAGTGAATTAGTGAAATAACTTCGATTGTTAAAATAAACTTTTAAAATAACCTAAGAAAGGAGAAAAGTATGAGAACACCATTTAAGCCGGTTATCTTCCTTATGGATATGAATGATACAGGCAGGCTTCTTTGACGACAGAGAAAGAAGAATTTAAATTATAAAATAAAGAAAGGAGAAAAAATATGAGCGGAGGCGCAACACTTCATCACGGAAACCTTGGCTGTGTAATCAGTTTACTTGAAACAAT
The DNA here is from genome assembly GCA_963589785.1 of Bacteroidaceae bacterium. Taxonomy (GTDB): domain Bacteria; phylum Bacillota; class Clostridia; order Oscillospirales; family Acutalibacteraceae; genus SIG603. The sequence continues at coordinate 8,688 of CAVAMJ010000008.1, forward strand.
GGATTTCACAAAGCTTGCGTGATTTTAAATTACCACACAATATTTAAATTATAAAATAAAGAAAGGAGAAAAAATATGAGCGGAGGCGCAACACTTCATCACGGAAACCTTGGCTGTGTAATCAGTTTACTTGAAACAATGGATTTCACAAAGCTTGCGTGATTTTAAATTACTACACAATATTCAAATTAAATTTTAATAATGCACAAAGATATTTGACAGGAGAATTAAATATGAAATGTTCCGAAAGTATCGGTTTTTATGAATCTTGTAACACAAATAAAACAGCATTAATAATAGCGAAATAAAAAGGGCAAACGACGAAAGAAAGTTTGTCCTTTTCGTTTTGTGTGCATTGCCATAATAAAAAAAGAGGACAGTCGGTGACTGCCCTCAGAGAAATTTAGATTAACTCGATTTATCTGTTTTTTCTTGGCTTGATAGGTGCGCTCGGCGGCGGAGTTTTTCTTGTGGATCTTCTTGAGGCACTTGAAGAGCCGGAGCGGCTTGAAGTGCTTGATTTTTTCGATCCATTTGAACTTTTTCTGCCGTTTTGAGATTTTTTATTGCCGGATGGCTGTTTATCTCGATTTGCGGCATTTAGCTTTTTAAGGCTGAGTCTTCTCCAAACAAAGACAGCCGCTATCAAAGCGATAACAATTAAAAGGAAGACAAGGATTTTTATGATAACCGATATAACGGAGCTTGCCTTAGCCTTTATGGCTGCATTATCGGCTTGTGAATTTGATGAATCGGCGGATGAGTCACTGCTTGACGATGATGTGTCGGTCTGTGCGACTGCATTGCCTGAGCGCTCCATATAAGCCTTGACCTTTGTCACTATCTGCGGATAGATAGCGTCAACACCGTCAGAATAATTCTGCTCTGCGAAGTACGGCTCGAGGTAGGTGGTGTTAAGGTTTGAGAGAACGGTGTTGTCCACGCTGTTCATAACGCCCTTGCCGGACATTGTGTAGTAGAGGTTATCGTCAGTCGCAAGGAGCACAAGAACTCCGTATCCACTGTCGCCGCCTATGCTCCACTTATTGAAAAGCGTGTAGGCATAGTCCTTTAGGCTGACTCCGCCTGTCGATTTAATCGTAACTACGACAACCTGTGCGCCTGTCGCTTTGTACAATTCCTCGCCCTGAGATTGTACAGATGTTACAACAGAGCTTGAAATAACTCCAGCCTGGTCGAGAATATAGAAATTATTTCCCGGCGAAGGAACGCTGATATTCGGTGTCGGAGTTGTGCTTGCAGATTTGCTCGATGATGAGCTTGCCGACGAGTTTGCCGATGAGCTTGCAGTCGAGTCGGAAGAAGAAGTCGTGCTGTCTGTAGAACCCGTCGTGGTTGTTGTTCCTGTCGTACTGTCGGAAGAAGAACTGTCAGAGGAGGTATCGTCCGAATAGTAATCCGTTGTGTCGTCGGTTGTGGAGTCCTGATAATAATCGGTGGAATCGTCCTGATAGTAGTCCGTGCTGTCATCAGTGGTGTAATCCTGATAATAGTCGGTGGAGTCGTCTTGGTAATAATCAGTGCTGTCGTCGTAATAGTAGTTGTTGTCCGTGCTGTCGCCGTAGTAAACCTCGTAGCCGTTGTAGGTGTCACCGTAATAATAGTCGTCGGTGGTGGCATCTTGGTAGTAGTAATCGTCTGCGAGGGCTGTTGTCGACAGTGAGGCAAGAAGTGCCACGCTTATCATAGCGGCGGCATATTTTTTGAAATTCTTTTTCATACTTAGTTTGCCTTCATTTAGATAAGAGCCGACTATTGAAGGTCGGCTCCGTTTGTTTAAGATTTTTAGGATTTAATATCAAGAAGCTTCTGCTTAAGCTCGTTTTCAAGCTTGCCAAGCTCGGCTTCTGCTTCTCTGCGCTTAGCCTTGCCGTCCTCTTGAATTTTCATAACCTCGTCAAGAGTGGAGATAAGCGACTGGTTTGTCTGCTTGAGAGTTTCGAGGTCGATAATTCCGCGCTCGGACTCCTTTGCGGTTTCAATCGTGCTCATCTTGAGTGCCTCGGCATTCTTCTTGAGAAGCTCGTTTGTCATGTTGGTAACCTCACGCTGTGCCTTTGTAGCCTGCTGAGAATGAGAAAGTCCCATAGCGAGAACCATCTGGCTCTTCCAAAGCGGAATTGTGTTGACGATAGTCGATTGGATTTTCTCCGCCATAATGCGGTCGTTATTCTGGATAAGACGAATCTGGGGGCTCATCTGAACGGATACCATTCTTGTGAGCTCGAGGTCGTTTATCTTCTTCTCGAAGTTATCGCACATGTTGGCGAAGTCGTTAGCCGCCTGAGCATCCTCCGCAAGACCGGATTTTAAAGCCTTGTCCTTGAGTTCAACGAGAGTTGTGGCTCTTTCCTCGGCAAGCTTTTTCTTTCCTGCGATGATATACATGGAAAGCTCCTTGTGGTACTGCAAATTCTCATCGTAGAGCTTGTCGAGAATGACAATATCCTTCATAAGCTGAACCTGGTGATTTTCGAGGTTCTCCTTGATTTTCTCAACGTTTGACTCGGCGCTTGCGTACTTTACCTTCATGTTTTCAAGCTTGTTCGACTGTTTCTTGAAAAGTCCGAAAAAGCCGCCCTTTTCCTCTTCCTGAGCGTCAAAGCTTTTCAGCTCTACCACGAGGTCTGAAATCTGATCGCCGATTTCGCCCAAGTCCTTAGTCTTGACATTCTCGAGAGCCGTATCTGAGAATGTGGACATTTTTTTCTGGGCGGCACTGCCGTACTGCATGATTACTGCACTGTTTGTTATATCTATTTTCTGAGCAAAATCATCTACTACCTTCTGCTCCTCGGGGGAAAGCTGAGGCTCGTTTGCGAGAGCATCGGCTATCGGATTTTCGACTGTTTCTTCCTCTTGAGTATCAAGAGTGAGAGTAGGTGCAGTCGGCTCCGGCTCGAGAGTTAGGGTTGGCATGTTGTTTTCTGGCATTTCTTTTTACCGTCCTTTTTTAATTATTTTACCTCAATATATGCGTTTTATTTTGTCAAAGAAATATTGTTTCCATCGTCTGTGAGACCCTCGCTTGCAAGCAGATTCTCAAAGACCGCAATGTCGGCGGAAATGTCGAGAGAGTCACTCTCAAAGAGCTGATCAAGCTTTTTCTCGAATGCGCTCGCAATGGTGACCATCATACCCTCTATATCAAACATAGTCGAGGTGATGTTCTCACCCTTGACCGTCTGATTTTGAAGATTTTCGTAGCTTTTCAAAAGCTTTAGGGTGGTGGGTAGGTAGTAGTTCATGAATTTCTTGATTTCACCCATTTTGGACGGGTGCTCACGAACATACTCGAAAATTCCCTTGCAAGCTTTCTCTATTCTGTCTATGGAATTAGAAATATCCTCGCCCGGGATAGCATCGTTTGCTTCTCTTAAGGCGATGATATATTTGTTTCCCTCGTCAATAACCTTGTCAAGTTCCGGGTCACCCGTCTGCTTGACTGCCATATCGGCGCGCCTCTTTGCCTCAGCGGCTTCTTCTTCGGCTTTTCTTGCCCTTTCCTTGGCGGCTTTCTCTGCGGCGGCTCTCTCCTCTGCACGGACAGAAGCTTCCTCCAAGTCTCTGAGATACTCCTCGTGCTCCTTTTGAGCTTTGCGCTTTTTCCACCATTTCTTAATGCCTTTCGCACCGTGGTAAGCTCCCACGGCAATGGCAGTTGATGCAAATGCGGGAATAAGATCCGAGAACCAAAAAAGTCTTGAAAGCGACGGAAGAAGAAGCAGAGCACCCACGACGAATATCCACTTCGGAACGGTCTCTGACTTGTCCTTTTTCTTGCGTGGTGTGTTTCTGTTTGCCGTTTGATTTTTGTTTATCGGTTCGCCCGTATTCGGATCGAAATTATAGCCGTATTGGCGATTATTTTTGTTCGGATCGTAGCCGCTTCCGTTGTAGGTAGTGCGGCGAGTGGTGGTCTCCTTGCGGTAGCTGCTTCCGTTAGTCTCAACGGTTTTTTGTACCTCGTTAATCACGTTTCCGATGCCTCTGCCTACTTCTCTGCCGATGACATCTACGCTCTTTTCGAGTTCCTTTGCGACCTTATATGTGTATGAATTTTTGAACTCCTCGTCAAAAGGATTTCTGTTGTTATCACTCAAGCTTTTACCCCCTTTGGCGGTTGCTTTTTGTTCTCTTTTTGACAATCTTATACAAAATATATTGTACTTTGAATGTATAGTATTGTCAAATCAATAATTGTAAAATATTCCTTAATAAATCGTTGATTTAGCGGCGGATTTTTAATATAATATAGGCGCAAATTAAGGATTGTTATGCGCTTGACTGTTTTGTATTTAATTTAACAAAGTCTATGGTTAGTGATGAGTAAATATTGTGTGGCGGTAGCAATTCTGTATTCTTCAGTTCGATTTAAATCGGACTTTTAAACAGGAGGAAAGATATATGAATGACAAGCAGGATTTTACAACAGGCTCGATCCCTAAAAAAATGATTGGGTTCATGCTGCCTATTCTCGGAGCATTAGTGCTTCAGGCGATGTACAGCTGTGCCGACCTTTTGATAGTCGGCAGATTCGGAACAACCGCAGGTATCAGCGGTGTTTCAACGGGCTGCAGCATCATCAACATGACAACCTTCGTCATCACGGGTCTTGCCATGGGCGTTACGATACTCATGGGAAGATATATCGGTGAGAAGAGAAACGACCGCTTAGGAGACGTAATCGGCGGAGCCGTGTTCTTCTTCACTATTTTGACTATTGTGCTCTCTGCCGTGCTCTTGATTTTCGCAAGACCCTTTGCAAGACTCATGCAGGCACCTGAAGAAGCACTCGATCTCACCGTCACCTATATAAGAATATGCGGCGGCGGATTTATTTTCGTTGTTGCCTATAACCTCATCAGCTCTATTTTCCGTGGATTGGGCAATTCGACCTTGCCGCTTGTCTTTGTTGCAATCGCTTGTGTCGTCAATATTTTCGGCGATCTTCTCCTCGTTGCCGTTTTCAAAATGAATGTTGCTGGTGCGGCTATCGCTACCGTATCGGCTCAGGCGGTCAGCGTTATTCTCTCACTTGTAATCATCAAGAAGAGACCGCTTCCGTTCAAGATGACTGCTAAGAATATCCGTCCAAATCCCGAAATCGGCAGATTTATTAAGCTTGGCGCACCGCTCGCTTTCCAGGAGCTTCTCACGCAGTTCACTTTCCTTGCGCTCAATGCGTTCATCAATAATCTCGGCTTGGATGCAAGTGCAGGCTACGGCGTTGCTCAGAGAATTCAGACTTTCGTCATGCTCATTCCGTCGTCTATCATGCAGTCTATGTCCAGTTTCGTTTCCCAGAATATCGGTGCCGGCGAGAAGAAGAGAGCAAAGAACGCCATGCGTTTCGGTATGCTCTTCGGCGGATGCATAGGTGTTTTTGTCGGTACAGGAGTTTTTGTGTTCGGTGATTTGGTTTCGGGCATTTTCTCAACCGACCCCGCCGTTATCGCAAGAAGCTTCGAGTTCTTAAGGGGCTTTGCTCCCGAGGCAGTTGTCACAAGCTTCCTCTTTAGCTTTATGGGCTACTTCAACGGCCGTGGCAAGAGTATGTTCGTCATGATCCAAGGTCTTGCCCAGAGTTTCATCGTCAGACTTCCTATGTCTTATTTTATGAGCATAAGACCTGACGCAAGCCTCACATATATCGGTATGGCTGCTCCGACGGCAACCGTATTCGGAATTATTCTTTGCCTCATCTATTTTGTCTCTATCGAGAAAAAGGAGAAGGAAAAGAAGTCGCCGCTTGTTTCGGATTGATAAATTAATTAAATAAATCTAAGAAAGAACCGTTTTCACTGTGAGAACGGTTCTTTTTGTATGTCCGAAAAGTAAAAATAAACTTAAAAAGCTCTGTCCGTTATTTGTCCCGCACGCTCTCATATAATGTAATCACAACAAAGGAAAACACAAAGAAAAACAAAAAACAACAAAAGAGGAGAAACAAAAATGACAACACTTGCAACAATATTCGCATTACTCTCAATCATCGGAGTAGCACTTGAAATTCACGAGTTTGGATCACTGAGAGGATAAAAATATGAAAGACTTCTGCAAAAGATTAAAGGTTAAGCTCAAAAGAGCAATGGATTATTATGATGAAATGTATTCCTACCAAGAGATAATGTAAGAAAAAAGCTTGTCCCTAAATTGTCCAGTGGGACACGATATAATAAAATCACAAAAACAAAACAACAAAAACAAAAATAAAATGAGGAGAACAAAATGAATATATTAAGAAAGACAATCGAAGCAATAAAGAAAGACCTGAGAAGCGCATCGGATTGCTACATCGCAATGTACGCTTACAACTAAAAAAGAAAAGGGGATTAAATCATGAGTATTTTAAAAAAAGCAGCTAATTCGATTAAAAATGATATGAAAAGAAAAGCAGACTATTACATCAAAATGTACGCATATAAATAAAGGAGAAAAATATGAACATCTTTAAGAAAACATACAGAATGGCAAATAAAGCAATTGATTACCTCGCAGAGGGATACGAAAGAATTTATCAGACAGATCCGACACTTCTGGCAAGAACCGGAAGATATATGTAGTAAAGAATAATTAAGTAAAAGGAAAAAGAGGAGATTATTAAAATGACTAAGTTTGAAAGATTTAAGAAGAACGCAATGAGATTTGTCGATGCAATGGCAGACGGTTACGCAAGAGCGCAGGACCCGTTCATGAGCATGGCAATGTACCACTAAATAATCACAAGAAAGGAGAAAGACTATGAGAGATAACTTCGGAAGAAAGATAATGACAACTGTAAAGAGAGCCGCTAAGTGCTGCGATGATTTCTACAAGGATTCACTTCCCATTTAGTAAATTGAATTTAAAAGCTTGTCCCTAAATTGTCCAGTGGGACACGATATAATATAATCACAAAAACAAAACAACTTAAAATAAAATAACAACAAAAGAAAAGGAGAAAAATTATGAGAGATAACTTTGGAAGAAAGATAATGACAACTGTAAAGAGAGCGGCTAAGTGCTGCGATGATTTCTATAAGGATTCACTTCCCATCTAGCAAATTAAATGTTAAATAAACAGAAAAATAATATTATATGAAAGGAGAAAGCCGATGGCAAATCTATTAGCATCGCTATTCGGAATGAGAATAATCGTAGAAATTCCGGAACCATATCTGTGTTGTGTGCAGTAAATAATCAAAGAAGAAAATAAGAGAAAGGAAAAATTATATGACACTTTAGCAAGCCAGAGCGAAACAAGAAAAAATACCTAATCAGAGAAAAGGAGAGAAAAATGCTTTAGCAAAACTAAGAACTAAATAAAGAACAGACTTGTCCGCAAATTGTCCCGAACAGTCTGATAAAATATAATCACAGAAAACGAAAAGAAAGGAGAAAGCCGATGACAAATTTAATTAGATCCCTGTTTGGATGTATAATGCTCGCAGAAATCCCAGAACCGTATCTTTGCTAATCACAGTAAATAATCAAAGAAGAAAATAAGAGAAAGGAAAAAACATATGACACTTTAGCAAGCCGAAGCGAAACAAGAAAAAATACCTAATCAGAGAAAAGGAGAGAAAAATGCTTTAGCAAAAATAATGAATAAGATAGAAATGAATAACAAAATAAAGATGAAATCAAATAACAAAACAAATTAAACTAAAGAGGTGAGTCCGATGGACAGCGAAAACAGCTTGGCTGTGTGTATAATAAAGAGAACAAAAAAGAAAGGCGTGGAAAGATGTAGGATAAAAAGTAAACTCACGATATAAAATTAAGTAAAATGAAGAAAGGAATGTTAAGAACAGAAATAAAAGGCTAACCCTCAAATATACTTACTCATTGAAAGGAGAACACACATATTTTACGGCGGTTTGATTGTCAAACAGGCTGATAATTATTAGGCGAAGAACGCCTCACAAAAAGAAGATTTATTAGATTTAAACGAAAGAAAAAACAAAAAACAAAACTACATTAAATTAGAAAACAACTAAAATTAATATAAATAAAAGTTTGCAGTTCCCCATTATTTTTAAAATTAAAATTTGACAATACTATATGAAGGAGAAAAAAGCTATGCCAGGAAACGGAAAACACCATTTGAAAAGTTAAGAGATCTTCTTATCGGAACAGACATTGTCCACTAACTACAGCTTATTTTAAAATAAACGAAAGGAAGAAAAATGCTATGCCGGGAAACGGAAAGACACCAGCAGAGAAACTAAGAGATTTTCTCATCGGATCGGGTATCATCCACTGACAACAAAGCTTAGCAAACAAAAATCGATTTACTTATGACACTTTTTTGATTAGGTGAAAAGATATAGTAAAACGGCAGTCGCGAGAGATCACGACTGCCGTTTTGCTGTTTTTTTATTTGCGATTATTTTTTCTTCTGAAGCTTTCGCTTGTTGCCGTTCTTATCGACGATGTACATATTCTCAAGCTGAGAGCGAAGAGAGGCTCTGTAAGCCTCGATATATTCGGAGCGAAGATGAATCTGCTCCTTTTTCTCCTCGGCGGTCAAGCCCTCGGATTTTTCTTTTCTTGCAAGCTCGTTTATTCTCTGAAGCTTTTCGTCTGTCATGCGTTAGTTCTCCTTGTCGTTAACTATGTTATTCAGCCAGAAATCATTTTTAAGCAGGATTAAACCGACTGTGAGTTTTATAATATCGATATACTGGATTGCGGTGTACATCCAAAGTACGGGCAAATCGGTGAAGTGGGCAAGGCAAAATGCAAGCGGAACGCTTACTACCCATGTGTATCCGCCGTCAAATAAGAAAGTGATGACGGTTTTTCCGCCCGTTCTGATTGTGAAGTAGACGCAGTTTATAATCGAGTGTATCGGAAGCGCAAAGCCTGCCGCAATTAAAAGCTTTGACGAAAGAGCACGAACCTCCGGTTCTACGTTGTAGATCATCGGAATAATTCCCGAGCATGCAACCAAAATCAATCCCATGACTATGTGAGAAACAAGAGCTACAAAAAGCATCTTGTTGTCGGTGTCTCTTGCTCCTTCCTTGTCGCCCGCACCAAGCTTTTGACCGACGAGAATAGAAACTCCGTTACCCGTAGCAATCATGCATATGGAGAACATATTCCATATGGTGTTGGTTATGTTCACGGCAGCGACGGCTGAAAGTCCTCTTGTGGAGTAGCACTGAGAGATGACCGTTATGCCGAAGCTCCAGATGATTTCGTTGATGAGAAGCGGCGAGCCTGTTTTTGCGATTTTCTTAATGAGAGAAGACGGAACATAAAGGCTCTTGAAAGCCCCCTTCATGAACGGATACTTTTTCGTGTGAGAATGAGCATAAATCGCAATGAAGACAATCTCGAAAAGTCGTGCGATTACCGTTGCGATTGCCGCACCCTCAACCCCAAGCCTCGGAAATCCGAGCTTGCCGAAAATAAGAACATAGTTGAGGCAAAGGTTAATTACGATTGCTCCGCTTGAGCCTATCATCGGGACGAGAGTCTCGCCATATTCACGCAAGGTGCTGGTGTAGGTCTGGACGAGTGCAAAGGGCAAAAGCTCGATAATGATTATTTTTAGATACTGCTTAGCATAGGTGAGAGCAAGCTCTTTGTCACCGCCGTCCGAACTTCCAGTTAAGAACATTTTGATGAAATTTTCTCCGAAAATCGAGAAAACGGCTATTCCTATTACGGAAATGACGATTGCGAACATAAATTTAAATCTGAATGTATGTCGCATTCCCTCGTAGTCACGCTTTCCGCAGTACTGGGCACCGAAAATCGATACGCCAGAAAGTCCGCCGAAAATCGCAAGATTAAAGACGGTGACTATCTGGTTGATTATAGCAACCGCACTTATCGCTTCCGTTCCCAGTCTTCCGACCATTACGTTATCGAGTAAACTTACCGAGCTTGTAATGCCCTGCTGAACAATCAACGGCAAAACGAGAGTTATGAGAACCTTGTAAAATTCTCTGTCGCCTATGTATTTTTTCTTTAAGCTGTTCATTTTTCCCCCTTATCTTATTTTTACACAACTCAAAACATACTTAATATTTACATAAGCTCCTTGAAATCCTCGATGAAAGCATCGCTGATTTCCTTTAGCTTTTCCTGTTCTTCTTTGTCGTGACAGTCGTCCTTCATGATGATAAGCTTGAAGCCCGCCTTTTTTGCGGTAGAAGCCGCATAAAAAGCGTCCTCAACGACAACGGCTTTTTCCATGGGAACTCCGAAGTGCTCGAGACAGTCGAGATAAACATCGGGATGCTCCTTGCTTTTCCCGACCGTTGCGCATGAAGCGGAGTACTCAATAAATTCGAGCAAGCCAAGTTTCTTAAGGCAAGGCTCAAGGGCACTTATATCGGATGCCGTGGCAAGTGCAATGTGTTTTCCGTTATCATGAAGATATTTAAGGAAAGCACGGGCGTTCTTTTTCTCCGGAACTCTCGTCACATAACCCTCTGCGGCAAAATCGGTGATTTCCTGTGCGACCGATTCGGGTGTGCCGGCGGCGCCGAGACGATTCACATAGTAGTCGGCGCATTGAATAAGGCTTAGATTATTCATGATTTGCGCTAGTCCCTTCGGTGCGTTTATGCCTTTGAAATTCGCAAAATCATAGGTCAAATTTCCCCACATCGGCATGGAATCCACCAAGGTTCCGTCACAATCAAATATGAAAAGATCGGCGCTTTTTATATCGATAAATTTTTCCATTTCATATCCTCCTAAAATCAGCATAGCAAAAATAATTGTATCATATGATATAATCTTTTTCAATCGAGAAAGGCAAGAGAAAAGCACAAGAAAAGCAGTCAATAAAGGCAATTGACTGCTTTTTGTGCTGGTTTGAACGGGGCAAACCTTGTGTGGGTTACTCAAGTGATTTTAAGAGATCTATTGATTTTTTCATGTCATCGAAAATATCGCCGCTTATCGGCATATCTTGATCGATGATAACGGGAAGCTTTCCGTCCTCGTTTACGGCAAGGCAAGCCTTCACGTTGGTTCTTCCCTCGCCGAGAACGGCAAACATTTTCGGCATACCAAGCTTATCGAAATCCTCGTGAAGATCCTTGAAGTGAATGCATTTTAGTATAGATTTATATTTCTCCATGAAATTTTCAGGCTCTATGCCGCCCGGCATAACCCAGCCGGTATCCACCTGAGCGAAGACTCCCTCACTTTTTTTGAGAAGATATTCATAGACGAAAACCTCCTCGCCGTCAAGTTCGATTTTCTTGCGGAAATCTCCTCCGCTGTTGTGAAGCCAAAGCTCGACTCCCACGCTTTTGAGCTCCTTAGCCACATAGCTCAGAGTATCCGCAAAGGAAACGGGATCGTCAATTGCCTCTTGCGGTGTGTTGATAACATATGCTTTTATTCCGATTTTTTCTGCAAGCTTTTTTAATTTCGGCATTATTGCTTTATAATCGGAGCCGAAAATATGAGCGGAGAGAATCTCGAGTCCGTATTTTTTCATCTCCTCGGCATAACGGGGAGCGGTGTCGTATGTCCAGAGCAAATCAGGGAGAGCTGCTGCGGCTGAATTTCCGCTTTCAAGTGCTTTTTTCTTAAATTCCTCTGCATCGTCAAAAAAGATGCACGGCTCGATAATCGAATAGCCGAAGTCCTTCATAGTTTTGAAAAAATAATCGGTATCTTTTTTGAAATCAGCCGAGCAGCCGAACATCTGAACGCCGTATTTAATGTTATCTTTCATAGTGAAATCCGCCTTTCATGCATATGGTATCGTTGCCATATTTACAGGAAAGATTATATACCATAGCGAAATAAAAGTCAATTTTCGGATGCGAAAATTTGAAAAACAGCAAAATAAACCGACAAAATGACTGTCCGTTCTTTGTCCTATTTAATTGTTTATAATTTAGACATAAAAACAAACACCAATAAACACAAAACAAAAGGTTAAGAGAGAAAGGAAAATAACTATGACCATAAACACAGTAACATCAGTATTCATCGCAGTAGCAATCATCACATCAGCTATCGGATACGGAGCATTCGCAATCATGCGACTTGTCGACCGACTTTACTACGAGAATGAAGAGAAGTGTGTGGCAGAAGCTTCGCACGGATAATCTATCAGACCGCCGTCTAAGCGGCGGCTCTTGCTATCACATCAGAAATTAACAAAATAGAACATATTAACAAGCAAAATTCTTGAAAAAGACAACTAAAGACTTTTCTTTTTAGTTAAAAAGTGCTATATTTATGACAATAGACGGGGAGAAATCGTCTTTATATCACCTAATCAAAATGAAAGGAAATATTTATGAAAAAGAGAACATCTAAAATTGTTTCAATCGTAATGGCTTTGGCACTTGTGGTGTCGTGCTTTGCGCAGAATGCTTTTGCGGCAGACTCAATTGACGCAGACAGCTTCACATTTGACGGCTGGACTCAAAGCTTCAGCTTCGATGTAAACGGCGTAACGGCCGGCGAAACCGTAGAAATCGGCGCAAGCCAGGAGGACATCTGCTTTGTTTCCGACTGCACCTCTGTTGACGGACTCACCTATGGCGATGAGTTTACCGTTTCTAACAGCGGCTCGGGACTTGAGATCACAATCAACAAGAGCGGTGACTTCACCGTCAATACGCTCGCAAGAATGTCTAACCACGACCTCGACGGTTCGACAACAGGAAGAATTACAATTCAGTGCGGCGGCGCAAGCGCTGAGGTTTTCGCTTCAGGCGAATTACCGGATACTCCTTATCCGGGCATTGCAACCACAGTCGCATTTGATACAGGCGTAGCGGGAGCAGTTGTTTCTGTTTCCGGAAACGAGTACACAGCAGACGAGAGCGGCATGGCTTATGCCACAGACCTCGACACATACACAGTCTACACAGCTACATGCTCGGCAGACGACTATGACTTTAGCGATCAGTCCTTTACATTCTACATCGGCGCATCCGATATGCCTTCTGCAGGCGGCGCTGACAGAATTGAACCGGGCGACACCCAGTCATACAGCTTCGCAGGCACACCTGTCGAGGCAGACAAGGGAAGCGTCACAGTTGTTATAAACGGCGGCGACGGTGACGAGTCAGTCACACTCGTAAACGATGATGGCGAAACAGCTACGCTTTCAAACGGTGAATCAGCAGACCTACCCGTAGGAGATTTCACAGCAACAATCACTTTTGACGAAGACAAATACACAGCAGACAACAGCTCAGTAGCTGTTTCGGTCACAAAGGACAGCGATTCCACAGTAGAATTCACACTCACAGAAAAAGAACCCGATCCTGTTTACGGCACAGCTGTAATCACAGTTACAGATACAGACGGCAGTGCGATAAGCGGAGCGGTGGTCACACTTGATGACGGACAGTCAGTCACAACAGGCGCTGACGGTACGGCAGAATTTAAGATTGAGGTAGGCGTATCCTACTCAGCAACCATCACTGTACCTTCAGGCTACACATACAGCGGCGGCGACATCGGCGGAATTAAGGTCGATGCCGAGGGCGATACTTTTAGCGGAAATGCGGTAGCAGATAAGGACGCAGAGCCGACAACTGAGCCAACTGCAGAACCTACAGCCGAGCCAACAGCTAAGCCGACTGAAAAGCCGACAGCTGAGCCGACTGCAAAACCGACTGCAAAACCGACTGCAAAGCCAACAGAGAAGCCAACAGCAACTCCGAAGCCTACTAAGGCACCTACAGAGAAGCCGACAGCTACACCGAAGCCAACAAAGGCTCCTACAGCAACCCCAAAGCCGACCGATGCTCCTACAGCAACTCCGGCACCTAAGAGAACAATCAACGTCAAGATAGTATGGAATGACGACAACAATAAGGCAAACGCAAGACCTAGCTCCGTTGAAGTTCAGCTTAACGCAAACGGCTCTAAGTATGCGAGCGAAAATCTCTCAGACGGCAACAGCTGGTCAAAGACATGGACAGATCTCGACAGAGGTTCTTCATGGAGTATTTCTGTAAACAATGTGCCGAACGGCTACTACAAGCAGACTTCTCTTGACAGCTCAACGCTCACATTCACTATCACAATGAATTACAGCGGAAACAGTGCAACTCCGACACCGGAGCCGACAGCCGTTGTAACACCAAACCCAACAGCAACACCTGCACCGAATAACAACAATAACAATAATAACAACAATAACGCCACGGCAACACCGAGACCGTCAGCATCTCCAAGGGCATCGGCATCGGCTAAGCCTACATTCAAGCCGGCTCCGTCCACAAGCCCGTCAACCAGCCCAAACGGCAACCTGACGAACTCCCCGAGCCCGTCTCCGAGCAGCTCGAGAAATACGGATAAGGGCGGAAGCAACATCTTCCTTTGGATCTGCATCGTTCTCATCATCCTTTCCGCAGGCGGAATCGTAACGGTTATCACAATCATCGTTATCAACCAGAGAAAGAACAGATACTGATAAAGATTACGGCAAGAAAAGTAAACTAAATTAAAAAAATCCCGACTTGATTAATTCGAGTCGGGATTTTTGCCGTTAAAATATGAACCGTTCTTTAAAATCTCAAAAATAATTGTAAAATATCGAATTTGGTGTTAAGATTTATAATTAGATAATTTCGTACAAAAAACACCAAAATTATTTTACGGAGAAAATTCTATGAGTTATGTTTATGGAGCAATGTTCATCGTTTGCGGACTTATTTTGATGATTAAGCTCAAAAGTGAAAACAAAATCTTTTTGCCTCTCGGAGTTTATTTCATTCTCTTAGGCGGACTTCGCATTGTGCAGACAATATGGGCGATAGAGGCTATCACATGGGTAAGCCGTGTAATCAGCGGAATTGCACTTGCTTACTGCATCGTTTTCTATGTGAAAAACGGCTCTTTCAAGAAGAACAGCAATGTCACGGGGTCTTCGACAGCCGAGAAAAAGAGCAAGGACGATTCAGGCTTGTTCTGATTAAGAGTTGAGGGGGAAAATAAATGACAGCGTTTTTTACTACCTTGCTTAAGGTAGCGATTATGCTTATACTCATTTCCGTCGGCTGGGTGCTTTCCAAGGTCGGAATGATAACCGACAAGGGCTCGAAGGATATAACGAATCTTCTCGTCTATGTCGTTGCGCCGTGTCTTAGCGTTTCGTCATTCCTTACGGCTGACACATCGAGCATAACGCCAAGAGATTTGATAATTGCGTTTGCATCGGCGGTTCTCGCCATGGGTCTTGCGATAGTGCTGAGCTTTTTCTTCTACGGAAAAAGCCCCGACGAGGAAAAAAGAGTCATTCGCTTTGCAATCGTCTTTTCAAACTGCGGATTTATGGGTCTGCCGCTTGTTCAGAGTATCATAGGCGCTCATGCGATAGTTTACTGCACGATGTTCCTTGCGGTTTTCAATATTCTCACATGGACTTACGGCTACATTATGATGAGTACGGGAAATCTTTCAGTGCTTTCTACCATAAAGCTTGCATTCATAAATCCCGGAACTATCGGTATAGTTGTCGGACTTCTTGTGTTTGCATTTAATATCAAGTTGCCCGATGTTATCGAAGCGCCGATAGATTATTTTGCGGCACTTAACACCCCGCTTGCGATGATAGTTGTCGGAAATAATATTTCTAAGGTTAAGTTTAGAGATATATTCACCGACAAAAAGGTTTATGCCGTGTCTTTCCTAAGACTTATCGTCGCTCCGCTGGTGCTTCTGCCGTTCTTGTGCCTCATGCATCCGATTCACGATGTCTTTTTGACAACGGTGCTTCAGGCAAGCGCCCCTGTGGCAGCCAACTCGGTTATATTTGCGGTTATGTTCGGCAGAGATGCAAAGCTTGCCTCAAAGCTTGTTGCGGCTTCTACGATTATCTCGCTTGTAACCATACCGATACTCACGATGATAAGCGAATTTTGTATTACAGCATTTTGCTAAGGAGAAAATATGGGCCCGTATTTTTATGTTGTTGAGAGCATAAACGGAGATTATGCTTACTTAAAGAGAACAGATATCGAGAGTGACGAGCTTTTTCAGGTTGCGCTTGCTCTCTTGCCTGACGGAATGGACGAGGGAACTCACCTAAGATGGGAGAACCTTATCTATGAAATCACAGATTAAAACAAAGATTGAAAGTAAAAGCTTAAGCTAAGGAAAGGAAATTAAAATGCTTATTGCACCATCAGTATTAGCGGCAGATTTCTCAAAACTTGACGAGGAGATGAATAAAATAGCTACGGCTGATTTTGTCCACCTCGATGTTATGGACGGAGATTTTGTTCCGAATATAAGCTTCGGCTTCCCGGTTATCAAGGGAATTAAAAAATCAACAAATGTGCCGTTTGATGTTCATCTCATGATAAGTCATCCGCTCAAGTATATCGAGAACTGCAAGCAGTCTGGAGCTGATGTTGTTTCATTCCACGTTGAGTGCGGCGACGACACAGAGGCGGTCATCGATAAGATTATCGAGCTTGGAATGAAGCCTGCGCTTGCGGTCAAACCGGGCACAGATATTAGCGTGGTCTATCCGTTTGTCGACAAGCTCTATATGGTACTTATCATGACGGTTGAGCCGGGATTTGGCGGACAGAAGTTCATGGCAGACCAAATGGAGAAGGTTAAGACCCTCAAAGCAAAGTATCCGAACCTTTTGGTTGAGTGTGACGGCGGAATAAACGAGAGCACTATCGATATTTGCAAAGAGTCCGGTGTAGACATCAGCGTTGCGGGAACAGCAGTTTTCGGTGCGGCTGACCCCAAGAAGGCAATTGAAGCCTTAAGATAAATAAAAATATAGCTCAGGCATTCGTGATTGAATTGCCTGAGCTTTTTTGCTTATATCGTGATTTTTAGTCAAGACCGAGATACTCGAGAACCTTGTCGACATTTCCTGAGGCTACATCCTCTTTGCCGTAAATGACAACCTTGCCGACTCTGACAACAGCCTGATATTTATCGCCGTTTCTTAGGTAATATTTGCTGTAAAAAGAAGTGCTTATGTCCTTTTCAACATTGGCAGAGCTGTTATTTATGCTGTTTTCAATGGTTGCGAAAAGCTCGCTTGCGCTTGTCTCGTTGTCGTACTGAATAAATTCGATTACTTCGTTGTCATTTTGAGCAACATAAAGCTTATCCATGTGTTCCTGGTCTGTTCCCGTTGTGGACTGGGAAACAGCACTGAGTCCCACACTGTCACAGGCAAGCATGAAGTCGCCGTCGGTGGGCTCGCTCATTTTGGAACAGCCTGTAAGAATGACTGAAAGCACAGAAAGCATAAGGCAAAGGGAAAGTGCCTTGACGAAGATTTTATTTGATTTAATCTTTGATCTAATCTTTGATTTATTCATAGTGAAAATCCTTTCTTTTCAAGAAAATCTACGATGATTATACCACTGTGCAGAAAAAAATCCAACACGAAATCAGAAAAGCTCGGGGTGCATTCTGCTGTAATGAAAAATATACTGCTGAGCGATTCCGGCATCATATCCGAAAATGCTCGGGTCGACACCTGGCAACAACTTTGCCATAGCCTTTTTCATCCACACATCAACGGGGAAGCACTCCGTTCGGTGAAATCCATATAACAGAGCACAGTCGGCAACCTTGGGACCTATGCCCTTGACCGTTTGGATTTTCTTTCGTGCTTCGTCTATCGGCAAGGAGTACATCGACTCCAAAAATCCGTCCTCTAAAGCGGCATTTGCCCCCGCAAGAATATATTTTGCTCGAAAGCCGCTTCTGATTACGGCTAAATCTTCCTCGCTAAGGCTTGCGATTTTCTCAGCACTCGGAAAAGAAAAAAGATTTGTGCCGTCTATTCTTTCACCGAAATTCTCGCACAGCCTTGCGATTATTCCCTTAATTCTCGGAATGTTGTTGTTCTGAGAGATGATGAACGAGCAAATAGCCTCCCACGGGTCTTGCTTTAGTATGCGAATACCGGGGGCATAGTCGGCGGCTTCCTTGAGCACGGGAGAAATAAGAGAAAGTCTTTCTCTTATTTTATCGTAGTCGGCAGAGAGGTCGAAGTAATCATACCAAATTTCTTCGAATTCACTTTTGCCGCAATGAAAGGTGACGGAATTATCGTCTGCTGAGAGGGTGAGGTTTTTTCCGAATGCGACACCGCTCCACAAGCCGTCTTGATTTTCTTCCCAGCGGAAAGCCTGACCGCAATCAAGAGTTTGATCCAAATCAAATATTTTTCGGATAGTTATGCTGTTTTCGGTCTCACTAATTATTATTTTATTTATGTTATCTTTAGTATCGTTTGACATAGTAATTGAAATTCCTTGTTTAGACGTGATAAATCGCAAAATAAAGTTTTCCACATGCATATTTTGAATTTATCGTTTTAACTCCGTGTGGATAACTCTGTGAACTTGTTGATAAAACAGTAGTTTAATTTGAAGAAAGTATAGCACAGGACTGCAAAAACATAAAGTGAAAACTTAAATACTGTGGAAAGTGAAATAAAAACTTCACGGCAATTGACTGAATTCAACCGAGAAAAATTCAAATTTGTTGAAAACACGGTGAAGAAGTTGAAAAATAAGCCTTTAAAATCATTTGTACAATTTGACAAAAACAAAAAATCAATATATTGTGCGTGTGGGTTTATTTGACACGAATTAACGGACGAACATTTTATCGCTTTTTAAGCGTTTTTAACATCTTGAAATGTTGAAGAACTTTGTGGAAAACTGTTTTCAACAATTGAAAAAGGCAATAAAATGCGGTTTTTAGCTCAAGTTTTCAACTTTTTCAACGAGTTATTCACAAATTATCTTGAAAACTCGCGAAGTTTCGGTGGAAACCTTAAACTGAAGTGGGACCGAGAAAAGACGATTTTGGAAACACAATTTTTGTGCAAAAATACCCTTGTGAGAATTTAGTATTAAACGCAAAAAATCCGAAATTTTTGTAAATTACTGCGTTTTACGGTACAAAGTATTTGAAGTTATTTCCGATTAGTGTTACAATAACTAATATCTATGCAATAGTAAAAAACAAACGGAAATATAGGATAATACTTATTAATGGAAAACAAGAATTATAGAGAAGAAAAGGAATCCTCTTACGGAGAGAACATAATAATCGGCAGAAATGCCGTAACCGAAGCTATCAGAAGCGGCAGAGCGATAGATTCTGTCTATGTGCAAAAGGGAAATCGCCACGGCTCGATAACAGCCGTCCTTGCTAAGGCGAGAGATAAGGACATCAACATCAAAGAGGTTGATATAAGAAAGCTTGACAGAATGTGCGGCGGCGCTAACCACCAGGGAATATGCGCCACTGCGGCAGCTGCCGAGTATAGCGAGCTTGAGGATATTTTCAAGCTTGCAGAGGAAAGAAACGAAGCTCCGTTCATCATTATCTGCGATGAGCTGAGCGATCCGCACAACCTCGGTGCGATTATAAGAACAGCTGAGTGTGCCGGTGCTCACGGAGTTATCATTCCGAAGAGAAGAAATGTCGGACTTACATATTCTGTAGGAAAGACAAGTGCGGGTGCGGTTGAGTATGTTCCCGTTGTCAGAGTCACAAATCTTCCGAGCACGATAGACGAGCTCAAGGAGAAGGGACTTTGGGTATATGCCGCAGACATGGACGGAAATCCGTGGTGCGAGCAGGATTATTCCGGCCCAGTGGCACTTGTTGTCGGCTCTGAGGGCGAGGGCGTAGGCAGACTTGTCAAAGAGAAGTGCGATTTCACCGTTTCTCTTCCGATGAAGGGCAAGATAAATTCGCTTAATGCCTCCGTTGCTTGCGGAATCATCTGCTATGAGGTTTCACGCCAGCGCTCCGGACTTAAGTCAAAGTAAAAAATTAATTTTAAGATAAAATTCCTTGAAAGGGATGCAAAGAATGAGAAAAAAGAAAAAGAATCGAGATGAAGATCTCGATTATGCGGTAACGGATCAGGGCTATGGCTGGTCTCTCCCAGAGGTTGACGGCGATGCTGCCTCCGATAACGATGAAGGTTACGTTTACGAGGGCATCGACGAAAACGGCGAGGAGGAATACGGTGTTCCTGCCGATATGGAACAGGACATTTCCGATACAGTTGAAGAAGCTCCGACTGCCGATTATGACGACTATTATGCCGCAAATGAGGATAACGAAAAGCCGGAGTACGAGAAGCCGAAGAAAAAGAGAAGAGGTCTTTTCGGACTTTTCGGCAAAAAGAAGCAGGACGACGACTTTGACGAGTCCGAGGACACCTACTACGGTATTCAGGTGAAGCCGCTTGAGGAGTTCAAGATGGACTACGATCCGTCAAGCCATAATCCTATGGAGGACACATTTGCCAAGCTTTTCGATACAAGTGTGAACTCTCTTGACGATGAAATCGAGGATAACTTCAATCAGATTCAGCGTGAGAGAAGAAGAAGAGTTGCAGAGGCTGTCGAAAATGCCGGAGTTGATATGAACGATGTCGCCGATGAGTTCGGTGTCATTGCGCCTCCGCCTGTCACATCATACACGGGCGAGATTGACCTCAAGAATACAAGCGATGACGACGAGTTCTCTAAGGCTATCCGTGATTCTGCAAAGTCGAGAACCATGGAAATCAAGCTCAATGTTCTCAATGACACGGTAGAGCTTCAGAAAATCGTCAATGTTCCGAAACTTGATTCCGACAATATCGATGAGATAGAACAGCAGGCTAAAATCTACAACACCGCTGAAATTGATATTCCGGAAACACTTTCTGACGATAACATCGACGATAATGTCGAGTCTTATGATGACGAGGATGTCGAGGGCGCAGAGTACGAATATGACGAGACAGCCGAGGGAGAAGAAAATCCTGAGGATGTTCAGCCAATCGAGGCAGATGAGGACACTCCGAATTATTATCAGGAATTCCCGACTATCGAGGATGTCACTAAATATCGTGATTTAAGCTTGCCTGTACATAACATTGACCTTGATGTCATTCAGAGTGCAATTCTCACCGAGGCTGATGACTACGATGAAGAAACAGGCGAATATCGCGGCAAAAAAGTTAGCACAAAGAAGAGCCGCTTCAAGCTTTTTGAGGGCAAGGAGGAGCAGGCTGACGAGTCGGGCGAATCTATAGATGATTACACTTCTCCCGAGGACGCACCGTCTGTTCTCGCAGACCTCAAGTCCACAATTTCTAAGCTTGGCATGAGAACGGCTTGGACAGGACTTGCTACAATAGTTCTTTTCTTCCTCGGACTTATTCTCGAGGGAAGAGAAAACACGGTAGCTTCAACAAGCTATGTGGTTATTTCTCTCATATTGACGGGCGTATCCGTTGCGCTTTGCCCGAAGAATATGCTTGACGGACTCAAGGGGCTCATCCGCTTTGAGCCTACAAGCGACAGTGCAATGGCAGTTGCGGTTTTGGCAGTAGCTATTCAGCACATAGGAGCATTATTTGCACTTGACGGCGTTTCTAACGGAAACATTCACCTTTACGGTGCTTTGGCGGTCGGTGCAATCTTCCTCAATTCTGTCGGTAAACTTTCTATGGTCAGAAGAATTTATTCTAACTTCAGATTTATTACCGCACGTGAGGATAAATACATCGTCAGAATTTATGATGACTACGACAATTCTCTGAAGC
This sequence comes from Bacteroidaceae bacterium, assembly GCA_963589785.1. Classification (GTDB taxonomy): domain Bacteria; phylum Bacillota; class Clostridia; order Oscillospirales; family Acutalibacteraceae; genus SIG603. The sequence goes on from CAVAMJ010000008.1 coordinate 30,247, forward strand.
TTGCGGGCGACAGTGCTTCGGGTACTCCGAGAATTGTTCACCAGAGAAAAGCGGGCTTCCTCAAGAGATTCTTGGAGCTTAGCTACGAGCCGGACCCGTCTGAGGAGGCTGGAAGAGCGCTCGCTCCTTACGGACTTATTTTCTCACTTGTAGTTACGATTGCCGCAATTCTTCTTAACACAAGCATCAGCAGCGGTATATCTACATTTGCCGCATCAACTCTTGCTTTCTCCGTTATGACCAATATGATAGGTCTTAACTTCCCGATGAGCAAATTCTCAAAGAAGGTTAAGCGTGCGGGCGCTATGGTTTCTGGTTATCGTGCACTCCAGAGTGTTTCCGATGTCACAAATGTTATGCTTTCCGATACAGAGCTTTTCCCAAAGGGAACCGTTACAATCGGCGGAATCAAGGCTTTTGACAACGAGGGTCTTCAGGAGGCTGTCACAGCCGCAACTGCAATGATCAACGAGGTCGGCGGAACTCTTGCGGATGTTTTCGAGCAGGTAATCACAGAGAGCGGCGTGGAGCTTCCGAAAGTTGAGGCTCTTGTTCTCGAGGGAGACAACGGCGTAAGCGCAAGGGTAAACGACAAGCATGTAATTCTCGGCAACAGAGACATACTCATATCTCACAATATCACACCGCCTGAGAGAGAGGACATCATGAAGTACCTCGACGGCGGAAAGAGACCGCTTTTCATTGCGGTTGACGGCAAGCTTAAGGCTATGATAGTCGTAGGCTACAAGGCTGACAGAAGAAGAAAGGTCGAGCTAGGTAAGCTTAAAGAGAACGAAATCGGTCTCATTGTTTATTCGACAGACCCGAACATCACCGTCGGTTTTGTTTCCAAGCTGTTCGATATGGGTGAGTCAAGAGTGAATGTTGTTCACGGCGAGCTTGCCGCAGAGTGCCTCAAGGACGAGAAGAAAGAGGTCGCAAGAGCCGATGCTACTATCGCAACAAAGGGCAGACCGGAATCTCTTCTCAGTGTTGTCAATGCTTGCGTGAAGCAGAAGAAGCTCACAAAGGTTATAACAACCGCTCAGATTATCGGTGCGCTTCTCGGATTTATCATCGTGACATTCGTCAGCCTCGGTTCTGCGGGTGCGGGAATTTCCGCAGTTTCGCTGTTCCTGTTTGAGGCTTTGTGGACAGTAATCGTCATGATAATCCCCAAGGTTATGGAAAAATAATTAAAATCTAAATGCATCCCAAAAAATATTTTGGGGTGCATTATTTTTAGTCTTGCAAAAAGTCTTGTAAAATATTATCATTCTCACGATAGGTATTTGGTTTTGAAAAACTAATAATTGTAATGAGGTATTTTATGAATCTAAAAGCAGAATTGAAGCAGAGGGTCACGGGCGAGAGAATGGCTGTGAGAATAGTTGTTATGGTGCTTGCCTGTACGCTCATGGGACTTGGCATATCCTTTTATGCGCATGCCGCAATGGGCTCTGATCCCTGCTCAACCATGAATCTCGGCTTAGCTAAGGTTTTGGGTAAAAATCTCGGTCCCGTTATGGTCTCGACAAACATCATTCTTTTGATTTTTGTTGTAATCTTCGACAGAAGCATGCTCGGCTTGGGAACAATCGGAAACATGGTGCTTTGCGGCTTCACATCCGATTTCTTTAACATCTTCCTCGATAAACTTTTGCCGCCGACAGAGGAAATGAGCATTTCTTTCAGAGTTCTTCTCACGCTCATCGGTGTTGTCATCCAGCTGTTTGGTATATCCTTTTATATCACTGCCGACCTCGGAATGGCACCGTACGACTGTATTCCTTATATAATAGAAGAGAAAACACATTTTAATTTCAGAGTGGTTCGTGTCATTTGGGACTGGGCGTTTGTCGCAGTAGGATTTTTCTTCGGCGCAAGCGTCGGAATCGGCACGATAATCATGTGCTTCTGCATCGGCCCAATCATCCCCATATTAAATAAGCATGTGGCGGGTCCCATTCTGAAAGCAGAGAATATACGCGCTTAAAATGAAAAATAAAAGAAATAACACAAAGAACAAAACAAATAAATATCTTTCCGTTGCCGCTTTTTCCGCATTGGTGAGCGGTTCTGCATCTATGTTCTTATTTAATGAGAACAATGTGATTGAAAAAACTTTTTACCGTATCGGAAAAGAAAGCTCCGACAAAACGATATTCAGAATTGTTCAGGTGTCGGATCTTCACGGCAAGGAGTTCGGAAAAAACAACGCTATCCTTTTAGATGAGATAAGAGCGCTTTCCCCTGATTTAATCGCCGTGACGGGAGATATAATCTGGGGATACGAACCGAATTTCGAGAGTGCTGTCGTGTTCTTGAGAAAAGCAAGTTTCATCGCTCCTGTTGTTTTCGTTACGGGAAATCACGAGGAATGTTATTCTGGTGAAGAACTCGATGAACTGCTTGAAACCTTTGCGGAATCAGGCGTGAAAATTCTCGATAACGATAGCGTTTTCTTGGAGAAAAACGGCAAGAAAATTAAAATCGGCGGAGTCGGCGAGAGAAATTTGATAGCGGGAAATATCGTGAAAAACGAGAGCGACTGCTTCAGCGTGCTTTTGGCTCATATTCCACATTTTTGCGAGTTTTATGCGGAATGCGGCTATGATATAGTCCTCACAGGACACGCACACGGCGGACAGATGAGAATGCCGCTTTCAAAATTGCCGCTTGTGGCGCCGAGTCAAGGGCTTTTCCCAAAGTACACCGAGGGAAGCTACGAGGTAGGGAAAACAAGAGTGTTTATCTCGAGGGGCCTTGGAAGAAGCGTTATACCGTATAGGCTTTTTAACAGACCGGAGCTTTGTATCTATGATATTTCTCTTTGATGCCCTATGTGCTTGACAAATACTGCCTTAAATGTTATATTTTCAAGTGCAAGAAAATTAAGGAAAACGCTGTGACGATGAGAGTAACTAAGTCCGAAGGCTTCAGAGAGCTGCCGTTTGGTGCAAGGCAGTGCGAGTAAGGCTCAGCGAAGATCACATCCGAGCGGCAGCGCAGAAAAGAATGTAAGCGCTGACGGAACCTCACCGTTAGAGGAGGCACATATCAAGAGTATGATGAAGACCGGGTGGTTAAGCGATTATAAGTCGTCCTGAGTTAGGACGGCTTTTTTTATTTTGTAAAACTATTAGTCTTTCATATACGTAGTAAAGAAAGGAAAGTCGCTATGTACAAGAACGTTTCAGCGTCCCAGAATGTGGTCGAAAGAGAAAGAGAGACCGTCAAGTTCTGGAACGAAAACCATGTTTTCGAAAAGACAGTCGAGGACTGCAAGGGTAAGCCTACCTATACTTTCTATGACGGCCCTCCGACGGCTAACGGAACACCTCACATCGGTCACGTTTTAACTCGTGCCGTAAAGGACCTCATTCCGAGATACAGAATTATGAAGGGCTATGATGTTCCTCGTAAGGCGGGCTGGGATACTCACGGTCTTCCTGTTGAGATCGAGGTCGAGAAAATTCTCGGCATCGACGGCAAGGAGCAGATCGAGGCTTACGGTCTTGACCCGTTCATCACAAAGTGTAAGGAATCCGTTTGGAAATATAAAGGAATGTGGGAGGACTTCTCCAAGGCTGTCGGTTTCTGGGCAGACATGGACAACCCATATGTTACCTATGACAACAACTTCATCGAGTCCGAGTGGTGGGCTCTCAAGACTATCTTCGACAAGGGTCTTCTTTATAAAGGATATAAGATTGTTCCTTATTGCCCTCGCTGCGGAACACCGCTTTCCTCTCACGAGGTTGCTCAGGGCTACAAGACCTTAAAGGAGCGCACCGCAGTAGTACGCTTCAAGGCTGTCGGTGAGGACGCTTACTTCCTCGCATGGACAACAACACCGTGGACACTTCCGTCTAACGTTGCACTTTGCGTAAACCCGAACGATACTTATGTTAAGGTAAAGGCAGCAGACGGCTATACCTATTATATGGCAGAGGCTCTTCTTGAGAAGGTTCTCGGAAAGCTTTCTGAGGATGACAAGCCGGCTTACGAGATTCTCGAGACATACAAGGGAAGCGATCTCGAGTACAGAGAGTATGAGTCTCTCTACAAGTGCACAGCTGAAAAGGCGGCAGCTCTTGGCAAGAAGGCTCATTATGTCGTATGTGACGACTATGTCACTATGAGCGACGGTACAGGTATCGTTCATATCGCTCCCGCTTTCGGTGAGGACGACGCAAAGGTCGGCAGAAAGTACGATCTTCCGCTTGTAAAGTTCGTTGACGAAAAGGGCTGCCTCACAGAGGAAACTCCTTTTGCCGGAATGCGCTGCAAGCCTTCCGCACACGAGATCGAGAACGGCGCCGTAAGCGCAGACCCTGAGGTTCTCAAGGATCTCTATGAGCGTGGAGTTCTCTTTGATTCTCCGAAGGTCGAGCATGACTATCCGCACTGCTGGAGATGTAACACTCCTCTCATCTATTACGCAAGAGAGTCTTGGTTCATCAAGATGACAGCCGTAAGAGAGGATTTAATCAGAAATAACAACACAGTCAACTGGATGCCAGAGTCCATCGGTAAGGGAAGATTCGGCGACTGGCTCGAGAATATTCAGGATTGGGGTATCTCAAGAAACAGATACTGGGGAACTCCACTCAACATCTGGGAGTGCTCATGCGGCCACCTCGAGAGTATCGGTTCAATCGAGGAATTAAAGAGCAAGGCAGTTTCTTGCCCTGACAACATCGAGCTTCACCGCCCATACATCGATGAGGTAACAATCCCGTGCCCTGACTGCGGCAAGATTATGCACCGTGTACCTGAGGTTATCGACTGCTGGTTCGACTCCGGTTCAATGCCTTTCGCTCAGCACCATTATCCGTTCGAGAATAAGGATAAGTTCGAGGCTCAGTTCCCGGCTGACTTCATCTCTGAGGCTGTCGACCAGACAAGAGGTTGGTTCTACTCCCTCATGGCTATCTCCACTCTTCTCTTTAATAAGGCTCCTTACAAGAACGTCATCGTTCTCGGTCACGTTCAGGATGCTGACGGTCAGAAGATGAGTAAGTCAAAGGGAAATGCCGTCAACCCGATGGAAGCCCTCAACACCTACGGCGCAGACGCTATCCGCTGGTACTTCTACTCCAACTCCGCTCTTTGGCTTCCTAATAAGTGGCACGAGAAGGCAGTTATGGAGGGACAGAGAAAGTTCCTTTCAACTCTCTGGAACAGCTACGCATTCTTCGTTCTTTACGCTAACATAGATAATTTTGATGCCACAAAGTATAACCTCGATGAGTGCAAGCTCACCGTTATGGACAAGTGGCTCATCTCCAAGCTCAATACCGTCATCAAGACTTCTGACGAGTATTTAAGTGATTACAAGATTCAGGACACAACAAAGGTCATGACAGAATTTGTCGATGAGCTTTCTAACTGGTATGTTCGCCGCTCAAGAGAGAGATTCTGGGCTAAGGACATGACAGAGGATAAGATTGCCGCTTACATGACTCTTTACACCGCTTTGGTAGAGTTCAGCAAGGCAGCCGCTCCGCTCACACCGTTCATCACTGAGGAGATTTATCAGAACCTCGTCAGAACAAACGATAAGAACGCTCCTGAGTCAATTCACCTTTGCTCTTATCCGAAGTATGACGAATCTAAGATTGATTCCGAGCTTGAGCAGAACATGGAAGAGGTTCTCACAGCCGTCACACTCGGCCGTGCCGCAAGAAATGATGCCGCAATCAAGAACCGTCAGCCGCTTGCTAAGATGTATATCGCAGGAGAGAAGGAAATTCCTGAAATCTACACCGATATCATCACAGACGAGCTTAATGTTAAGGCTCTCGAGTTCACAAACGATGCAAGCATGTTTGTAACCTACACCTTCAAGCCACAGCTTAGACTTCTCGGTAAGAAGCTTGGCAAGCGTTTGGGCGCAGTCAGAACTGCTCTTGCAGAGCTTGACGGCTCAAAGGCAAAGAAGGAGCTTGATACAAACGGCGTTCTCAAGCTTGAGGTTAACGACGGCGGCGAGCCTGTCGAGCTCACAAGCGAGGAGCTTCTCATCGATACCGCTAAGGCAGAGGGCTTTGTCTCAGCTACAGAAAACAACGTAACAGTTGTACTCGATACCACACTCACTCCTGAGCTTATCGAAGAGGGTATGGTTCGTGAGGTTGTAAGCAAGGTTCAGAACATGAGAAAGAGCTCAGACTTCAACGTCACAGATCACATCGTTCTCGGTGTTGCCGAAAACGATAAGGTTGCCGAGATTATTAAGAATAACGAAGAGAGCATCAAGAGCGATGTTCTTGCAGATGAGATTACATTCGGCACAGTAGACGGAAACGTCGAGGATCAGGATATCAACGGCGAAAAGGTAAAGCTTTCCGTTAAGGTTGTTTGCTGATAAAAATCAAGAAAAAATTAAAAAATAATTTTACTCAGTCATTTTGATTTTCAAGATGACTGAGTTTTTTCTTTGTTTACGGAAACATAAAATTTATAAATTTTATGTAATAGAAATGAAACAAAAATGTAAAATCCCACAATGAAAAGACAGTTTTAGCCCAAAGTCCACAACACGGGGACAAAAGTCTACTGCTCAGTGACTAAGTTACTGTAAATATATCGTTCATAAATATTTATTTAGAAATATAAAGAAAATCAAAAATAAATTTATAAAAACGCTTGACAAATTTATAAACGACTGCTATAATGACATCGTAAGGTGAAGAGAAAAAGAAAACACCTAAGAACAAAAACAAATCTTACGAAAGGCGAGGCAACCAATATGTACTCAAGAAAAGCAGAATCAATCTACACAACAAATCTTAAGAACAGCAAGAAGTTATCAAAGAAAACCGAGATAGCAATGAACGACACAGAGCTTGATATTCCGGCATACGGATGCTTCGGCAGACAGTATGTTAATATAAACGGCGTGACAATGCCGACTATGTAAGGAAATCAAGAAAAAGAGAAACGAAAGGAATTAAAGATTATGATTAAGCCAATGACAATATATACAACAAACCTCAAGAACGCAAAGACAAAGAAGAGAGCAGTAAGAAGCGCTCTCGAGAATGACATCGTAGCACCTGAGGCAAGAGATAAGAACCTCGTTTACGTAAACGTAGGCGGAATGGTAACAGCAATCAACGCTTAATAGAAAGAAACAAGAAGAAAGAAAAAGAAGTTAAGAAGAAAGAAAACGAAAGGAAACAAAGATTATGATTAAGCCAATGACAATATATACAACAAACCTCAAGAACGCAAAGACAAAGAAGAGAGCAGTAAGAAGCGCTCTCGAGAATGACATCGTAGCACCTGAGGCAAGAGATAAGAACCTCGTTTACGTAAACGTAGGCGGAATGGTAACAGCAATCAACGCTTAATAGAAAGAAACAAGAAGAAAGAAAAAGAAGTTAAGAAGAAGGAAAATATAATGATTATCAAGAAGAACACAAAGAACGCAAAGAACACTAAGGCAGAGCCAAGAAAGCGCCACCTTATGTATGTAAATGTAGGCGACGGTATCGTAACACTTTCACCTGACAGCAAGTTCTACAAGTAAGCCTAAGAAACAAGAAGTTAAGAAAGAAGTTAAGAAGGTAGAAGTTAAGAAGGTAAATATTATGATTAACAACAAGAATACAAAGAACAATAAGAACGCAAACACAAAGAAGAGAAGCTTTTTAGATATGGTCGGCGAGACACTCCCACATTCCGCAACAGGAAACGAGAGAATGCTCTATGTCAACGCTGGCGGCGGAATGACTTACATCATCGGTTGATTAAATTATGATGAAGAATAAGAGTAAGGAAGCGTCCAAGACCAAAAATAGAGGCTTCGTGAAGTTTCTCGAGATGAACATCCCCCATTCTGCGACAGGCAATGTAAGAATGCCATATGTCAATGCCGGAGGATACATCACATACATAGTCAGATAAATTTCTGATTATGCCGAAAGAAAAAGGCGAAATATTATGATTAACAATAAGAACACAAATAACAATAAGAACACAGATACTAAAAAGAGAAGCTTTTTAGATATGGTCGGCGAGACACTCCCTCATTCCCCAAGCGGAAACGAGAGAATGGCTTATGTTAATGCCGGAGGATATATCACATATATTGTCGGCTAAATTTTCGAAAGAAGGACAATATTATGAAAAAGTTTACAGAATTTCTCATAAACTCTACTGATACAGCTAAGAAGACAGACGTAATCACTGTTGAAAAAAATAGCGGTTCTAAGAGAAAGCACCATCTTATGTATGTAAATGTCGGCGGAGCAATCGTTACTCTTTACGACTGATACATAGATTAATCAAGATCACATCTTTATCACACACACCTCATATACAATGCAAGAAATTCCGACTCCTTGAGCCGGAATTTTTTGTTTTGCCCAAAAGAGAAAAATGTAGTAATATATCTTTATCAAAAGCAAGACTTAGCGAAACGGAGATTTTAATTTGGAAAATCAAGAGAATTTGATAGATGCCGTAGTGATACTCGGAAAAAAGGTGGATACCGACAGGGCAAAGAAAATCGCAAGAGATTTTTCCGCGCCTATCCTTGACGATATTCCTGAGGATAAAAATTCGAGATATTTTATTGCGGACAAAACGGGAATTTCCTTTGTCAGCGGAGGAAAAACTCTCAAAGGCGATTTCAGTCAGATGCTCAAGCGAGTGAGCGGCGGTCATTTGGCGCATGAGATAATTCTCAAGGCGGCAAAGCCCGAAAAGGACGGGAGGGCTGTCGATTTTACGGCAGGCCTCGGCGAGGACTCGTTTATTTTGGCGGCGGCGGGATATAGCGTCGAGATGTTCGAGCATAATCCGATAACGGCGGTGCTCTTGAAGGATGCGCTCATTCGTGCAAAAAAAGACCCCAAGCTTAAAGAAATTGCCGCCAGAATGACTCTTTCAGAGGGAGACAGCAAGGAGCTTATCGAAAAGATCGGATATTTACCCGACCTTATCTACCTTGACCCCATGTTCCCGGAGAAGAAAAAGAATGCCGAGACTAAAAATAAAATGCAGGTTCTCCACACGATAGAAAAGCCGTGTGAGGACGAAGTAGAATTGATGGAGGCGGCTTTTTCCGCAAAGCCGAAGAAGATAGTCGTCAAAAGACCTCCCGAGAGTGCTTTTTTGGCGGGAATAGAGCCGACATATTCTGTCGAGAGAAAAGCTGTGCGGTACGATGTTTATGCGGTGAGAACAGACTGAGCGTGCTGAAAGCTTGCTTAAATTTATCCTCGGTGATAAAATTACCTTTAGCTTCATATTCTTCATGATTAAGGAGATAAATTTTGAAACATAAACTTAAAACCGTTGAAAAAAAGAACTTTTTCCGATATATAAATTTAGCCTTGATATTGTGCCTTGTTTTCTCGCTATCCCTTGTCTCTTTTGCCGATGACACATACGGTGACACATACACGGACGGCGATGAATACTATGCGACCGACACTGGCGACACAGGTGATATGGGCGACTATGTCGCAGACGATAGCACGGATGATAATACGGATTATTATTCTGATGATACCAACGATTATACAGCCGACTACACAACGGACGGCACAGACAGCGCAAATAACACCGACAGCACCGATGTGACAGCGACCGATTCGACCGATACAAGCGGTGAAAGCTCCGATGTTGCGGGAGCCGGAAGAAACGGTGCGACAGGCGAAACAAGCGTGAACCAAAACGCAAGCTCCTCGGCGGTAACTGAATCCACAGATAAAACCTTCACGGATAACACTCAGCTTTCAGGTCAGCGGGAGAAAAGCGTTAATGTCACGGGAGTTGTGATGTGGGTGCTTGTCTTAATCTCCGTGATTTTGATAATAGTTTATATGATATTTGCGTCTGTCAGAGAGAAGAAAGAAGAAAGACAAAGGCGCAGACAAAGAAAGAAAAATCCGAAGCTTATCATTTCAAGCGGATATGTCAGAAATCCCGATAATTACGATGATTTTGATGATTTTTGATTTTTAAAAGCATAATAATGCTGCGGCAAGGGGAGAGTTCACACACTGCTTGCTGATTAAGAAAAACGGCTTTTTTAAGCCGTTTTTTGGCGTTTTCAGACAGTCTTCACCTATGCAAAATAGTTGCAAATTTCTTTTAAAGAAAAATAACTACGGCATATAGACTTAGAATAGTAGCGTTAAAAGTAGTGTACTGAGATTTTTATTTGATATTTACGCTTATTTTATTTATATAAGTTAAGTGTTTAAAGAAATACAAAAAGAGGTATTTTTATGAAATTGAAAAAGAACGCAAGAAAACTATCAGCATTTCTTATGAGTGCGGTGGTTTTCGCTACAAGCTTCGCATATTCCGCACCGACTGTTTCTGCTGAAGAAACTACACGCAGTGTCGAGGATATTGCGGCAGATCAGGCGGCTCTTGAACAGGAGCAGGCTGATATTCAGGCACAGATAGATGCACTCGACGCAGAGACAGCCGATGCAAACGAAAAGGCAGAGCTTCTTGAGAGCCAGCTTCTTTCCATTTCCAAGCAGATTGCGACGGCAAACTCCGACATCGAGGAGCTTGATACAAGCATTAAGGAGCTTAACGAAAAGTTAAGCGCCGCAGAGGATGAGTATGCAGATACATTGGCACTCTTCAAGGAGAGAATCAAGGCTATCTACAAGACAGGTTCTGTCGGAACTCTTGAAATTCTTCTCAATGCTGATTCCTATTCTGACTACATGATGAGACTTCAGACCATGCAGAGCGTTTCCAAGCACGATAACGAGCTTATGGAAAAGATGAATGAGTTCATGGAGGCTACTAAGGACACAAGAAGCGAGCTCAAGGCTAAGAAAAAAGAGGTTGCCGAACTTAAGGTAACTCTTGAGGATAAGACAGAGGAAATCAACACCCTTTACAGCGAAAACCAAGAGGTTTTGACTGAGCTTGCAAACAAGCGTGCAGAGGCTAACTCCTCACTCGATGAGGCTAACGCTTATGCGGATCAGCTTTATGCAGAGATGATTGCCGCAATGGCAACACCGGAACCGACCGTCGCACCTACAGCAGAGCCTTCATCAAGCAGTTCTACTGTAGATAAGAACACAAACGATTCTTCAAGCAGTGCTGAAAACGTTGATAAGAGCAGTGATACAAGCGATGACAGCTCCGATACAAGTGACGACAGCGAGCCTGTAATCGATGCCGATGATAATTCGGACAGCAGTGACGACAGCACGACTACAGATGATTCAAATACTACTGACGACAGCACAAATACTGACGACAGCTACGACGACAACAGCAATAACAATAGCGACGACAGCTATGATGATAACAGCAACAATAACAGCGGTGGCGGAATTTCTCTTATCTGCCCATGCCCGGGATATGTTTATATCTCAGCCGGCTACGGCGGATATGACGGACACTACGGCACAGACTTTGCCGCAAGCTACGGCACAGCGATTGTTGCAGCTGCCGACGGTACTGTTTCTGCAGTAAACGACACGGACACATGGGGTTACAGCTGGGGCTACTACGTGCTTATCTATCACAACGATGAGTTCTCAACACGTTATGCTCACATGAGCTCGATAGTTGTTTCTCCGGGAGAATACGTCACGGCAGGACAGGTCATCGGTTATGTCGGACTTACGGGTAACACAACAGGCCCGCACCTTCACTTCGAACTTTACCAGTGGGGCTCAAGAGTTGACGCTGAAGCCTACCTCTGATACAATATAGCTTAACCGCTTGAAGCAAAGGGTGAGCTTATTGAAGGAAAGTGAATTTTCAGAAGGATTAAAGAGCGGGATACCGATTGCCCTTGGGTATTTTTCGGTATCCTTTTCTTTTGGTATGTTGGCTGTGTCCATGGGTATGCCGATTTTGTCGGCTGTGCTCACATCAGCCACAAATGTAACAAGTGCTGGACAGGCGAACGGCCTCACGGTTATGGCGGCGGGAGGAGCGTTCCTTGAACTGATAATCTGCCAGATAGTCATAAATTTGAGGTATGCGCTTATGTCGCTTACTCTCTCGCAGAGACTTCCAAACGGCATGAGCTTTGTGCAAAGGCTTATAATGTCATTTATGATTACGGATGAGATTTTCGCCGTGATGGCATCAAGAGAAAAGCCGCTTAGCTTTAGATTTTACTTAGGGCTTGCTTCTCTTCCGTTTATCGGCTGGACATTCGGAACATTTTTCGGAGCCCTGTTCGGTAATATCTTGCCGAGCAATATAACGGCAGTTCTCGGCATAGCGCTTTACGGAATGTTCATTGCAATCATCATTCCGCCTGCAAAGAAAAACAGAGCGGTGCTTGTGTGCATAGCTTTGGCGGCGGTTTTGTCGGCAATCATTTACTTTGTGCCGATTTTCAGCTTCATTTCCTCGGGAATATCCGTGATAATCTGTGCGGTGGCGGCTTCTTGCTTCTGTGCGTGGAAATTCCCCGTGAAGGAGGCGAAAAGCGATGAATAGCGAAAAAGACTTCATGTACTTTTTGCCGTACATTCTCGTTATGGCACTTGTGACCTACCTGATAAGAATGGTTCCGCTAACATTTTTCAGAAAAAAGATAACAAATCGTTTTGTTCTTTCACTTTTATACTATATTCCTTATGCTGTCCTCAGCGCCATGACCTTTCCCGCCATACTGTTTGGCACAAGCAGTGTGATAAGTGCGGCGGTCGGGCTTTTGGCGGCTGTGATAACGGCGTTTAACGAAAGAAGTCTCTTGACGGTTGCGCTCTCGTCTTGTGGGGCGGCACTTTTAGCAGAGATTGTTCTGATGCTTTTCTAAATCGGATTTAAGGGTGAATTTTACGGCAATTGCCTTAAACTATCGCTCTAAACTATATTGAATAATTGTTGCTTCTGTGCTAAAATAAGTGTTCGGAAGAAACAAAGTCACACTATCGACTTAACAAAAAAGGGATGATTATTATGAAAAAAAGAAAAAACCTTTTAGCTTTAATTATGGCGTCACTTTTGATGTTCTCTGTAATGAGCGTCACAGCATTTGCGGATGATACATATTACAGCGACACAGACGAGTCATATTACAGTGACCCTAATGACGACTACAACTACGATGATTCATCGGATACCGGTGAATTCAGCGGTCAAGACCTCGATAACGACGGCACAAACGGCGGTTACAACGGTTTTGACGGTGACGACGATGATATCAACAATCTAAGCCCCGATAACAACGGTGACAGCTCCACTGACTACTATCCGGATAACACGGACGGTGACAGCAGCACCGATAACAATAACAACGGCGGTTACAATAACAATACGACAGGCGGCACTGACAGCACAGCTTCATCTTCAAGCACTGACAGCACAGCGTCTTCTTCATCATCTTCTTCGTCTTCGACAATTGTCGGTACACTCAAGAAGGCAACAGCCGCTCCGACCACTTCATCTTCTTCAGATTCAAGCTCTTCCGAGACAAGCAAGAGCGATAACTATCAGACAATCGGTCAGGTCAAGAGCAATAAGTCAGGCGGCTTAGGCTCCTTTGCCGTTATCGGAATTGTACTTCTCGCAGTCGGCGTAGTCGGTATTCTCTCCGTTATCGTTTGGTCAATCGCTTCAAAGGCAAGAGATAAGTCCGATGTTGAGGAAATCTACGAGACAGTAGGAAACGCTTCAAGAGGAAACTCCGATTATGAGCAGGCTCCGAGACAGAGACGCTCAGGCGATCAGTATTCCTATGACGATAACTACGCATATGTTTCGGCAAAGGGCAGAACAGCTCAGCGCCCTGTTAAGCAGTCAAGACCTACTCAGCCACAGGCTCATCCTCAGAGCGCACAGCGCCCACAGCAGAGACCGACACAGGCTTCTCGTCCTTCTTCTAACGAAGCTCCTGTGAGACCGAGTGCGGCTGTCAACAACAGAAGACCGTCAAGCTCAAACGCTCAGGGTACTTCCGCTCAGAGAAGACCGAGTGCTTCAAGACCTGCTCAGAACACTCAGCGTCCAAGCCGTCCGGCACCAAAGAAGGATATTTCCTCCTATGATACAAAGGACATTGATGCACTTTTGAATGATGTTCTCAACGACAAGTAAATAAAAAATTAACGGTGCTCGTTTGAGCACCGTTTTTTGCTGTTAATATTATTTATCAGAGAAGAGTTCTTCTTAGTTCCTCGCCGGAAAGCGGTGAGAGGTAAGCTGGGGCGATGTCAAATACGCTCATAGCTCCGCTCTTGCCCTCCCGGGAGAGCTTATAAGCCGCTCTTGCGTAAGCCGTGAGAACGCTTGAGGTGAACTCAGGGTTGGAATCAAGCTTCAGCGAATACTCGATGATGTGCTTGTTCTCGCCTGTATTTCCGGAGCGGATAACAAATCCGCCGTGAGGAATGCCAGCGTGCTTCTCGTTAAGCTCCTCCTGAGAGATGAAGTTGACAGTTGTGTCGTAGTCGGAGAAATAGTTCGGCATGGTCTTGATTTCTTCTTCAATCTTTTTAAGGTCGGCTCCCGGTTTAGCAACGACATAGCACTCTCTTGTGTGCTTCTGACGGGTGGTGAGCTCAGGATTTTCGCCGTTTCTTACAGCCTCGATTGCCTCAGGGACGGGAACGGTGTACTGTCTTGCATCTTGAACACCCTCAATTCTGCGGATAGCATCGGAGTGACCCTGGGAGACGCCTCTGCCCCAGAAGGTGTAGTCCTTGCCGCTCGGAAGAATGCATCCAGCCAAAATTCTCTGAAGTGAGAACATACCCGGATCCCAACCGACTGAAATAACGGAGACATTGTTTCCGCTCTTTGCGGCTTTGTCTACGCTCTCGAAGTACTCGGGGATTTTTGCGTGAGTATCGAATGAATCGATAGTATTGAACATCTCTGCGAACTTAGGGCCCTGAACGGGTAGATCTGTTGCACTTCCTCCGCAAAGAATCATAACGTCGATTTTGTCCTTCATAGATGTGGCATCATCAATGTGAAGAACAGGCACGTTTTCGCTCTTGATTTTGAGGGAAGAAGGATCTCTTCTTGTGAAAACGGCAACAAGCTCCATGTCAGAAGCGGCAGTAACAGCCTTTTCTACGCCACGACCTAAATTGCCGTAGCCGATAATTCCGATTTTAATCATGGTTATTCCTTTCTTTTGTGGTATGACATAAAATACATTGATATTGTAGCACAAAAAACAGGCGGTTAGCAATAACAAATCGTTGATTGACATAATAACAGATTTTGCATTTTAGTGTGGTTAATTCGCTTGACGGATATATATATTTGATATAAAATGTAATTTGCGTTAATATGGGCAAAATTTGATTAATTGCTGAAAAATCGAGGTTTCTTGACCGTATATCTCGGTGCAAACGACTTGCGGTTTTCGGCAGAATCTTACTAATAAACTGAGGAAAAAAGAAAATGGTTTTTGCGGATCTGTTTTTTATTTACTGCTTTTTGCCGGTGTGCTTAATTTGCTACCTCTGCGCCAAAAAGCTGAAGGCAAAGAATATCGTTCTTTGCGTATTTTCCGTGCTTTTTTATGCATGGGGCGAGCCGACATGGGTTTTACTTCTCATATTCAGTTCGGCGTTTAACTGGTTTATCGGGCTGCAAATAGGGCGGTATCGAGGCAAGGTGCTCTCCAAATGGATAGTCACGTTCGGCGTTGTGGTTGATATTGCCTTATTGCTTGTCTTTAAGTACACGGGATTTTTCGTTGAGAATATCAATGCGCTTTTCAGAGCAAGCATTCCCGTTCCGAACATCACACTTCCTATCGGTATTTCGTTCTTCACATTCCAGGCAATCTCATACATAGTCGATTGCTACTGGGATGCGGTCAGAGTTCAGAAGCACTACTATAAATTCTTGCTTTATCTCTCGCTTTTCCCACAGCTTATCGCAGGTCCTATCGTTCGATACAGCGTTATCGAGGAGGAAATCGACCACAGAACGGTAAGCCCTAACGATCTTTGCGAGGGCTCCATGAGAGTTATCCAGGGACTTGCCAAAAAGGTTATCCTTGCGAACAACCTAAACTCCATAGTCGATACATTTTTCGGCTCGGACTTAGCGAGCGTTTCGGTCATCGGAACATGGTACACAGTTATCGTCTATTCGCTGTATGTTTACTTTGACTTCAGCGGATACAGTGACATAGCAATTGGACTCGGAAGAATGTTCGGCTTCCACTTTGACGAGAACTTCACGCATCCGTTTGCTTGCACGACTATCGCTGAGTTCTGGCAGAGATGGCATATCTCACTTGGCTCGTTCTTCAGAGATTATCTTCTCTACATTCCGATTTTCGGCAAACCGAGAAAGTACCTCGGACTTTTCCTCGTTTGGTTCTGCACAGGTATGTGGCACGGTGCCGCTTGGAACTATATCCTTTGGGGTCTATACTTCGGATGCTGGATTTTCTTCGAGCAAAAGCTCGGCAAGAAGGTTCTCAAGAAGTGGCCGCTCTGGTGGAAGCATATCTACTCCAAGCTGATTATCATAATCGGTTTCGGTATCTTCAAATTTGAAGACTTGAAGCAGTTAGGTCAGTTCTTCCTCAACATCACGGGAATAAACATGCTAGTGAACAAGGCGGCGTTCTTCGATATGGTCACCTTATCGAATATGAAGGATAATCTTTTCCTCGTAATAGCCGCAATGATCATATCAATGCCCGTACTTCCCAAGATCAAAAGCTTTGTTCTCGACAACAAGAATCCCACGGTTTATGCAGTCGGCAGATTCAGCGCGTTGGCAGGCTGCCTTGTGCTTCTCGTGGTTGTAAGCATACTTCTTGTCGATACAACAAACAATGTTTTCCTCTACTTCAGGTTCTAAAAGGTAATTTTAAATGGACGATAAATTTAACAACAATGCAGGCGGAGAGGATTTGAAAATCGAGGTGAACGATCTTTTCTCGAATTTCAGCTCCTCGGACAGTGAGAAAAAGGAAACTCCGCCCGTAGATTTTGAGACTATCGATTTTGATGCTCTCGACCAAAACGATGCAGTCAAGGAAGTAAGCTATGCCGACACAACAGATAAGGTTGTGGCTTCCGAGGACGGCAGTGACGATTACAGCGACTTCGATTTCGGCGATTTTAACATAGACGATATGCCTGATTACGACAGTCCGTCTGAGTCGGAAAAGTCGAACGGCAATTCCGCTTCTACGGATTACGATGATTTTGATTTCGGCGATTTTGAGCTTGATGACGCTCCTAAGAAGCCTAAAAAATCACCCGCCGAGAAGAAGAAAAAGCTTCTCGAGATGAGAGTTTCGCTCCTTTCCATGATGATACTCATTCCTTTCTTTTGCCTTGGAATGATTTATATGCTGTTTTTCCCAAAGTCAAAGGTTTCGCAGATTGAGAAGAGAACTCTCGCTTCGTTCCCAAGCTTTTCGATCTCAAACTGGTTTTCGGGCAGCTTCACAAGCGGAATTAACGAGTGGTTCACCGATACTGTTCCGAACCGTGACGCACTCAAAAACGCAGGCTACGATATAAAGGCGGTTTTCGGTCTTCCGTCAAGCGATGATGACGTCATATTCGTCAATAACGCTACCAAGAAAACAGGAGACACAACAACTGCCACAGAGACAAGCACAGCAGACGAAACAAGCACTTCTGACGAGTCGGCTTCCGCAGATACAAGCTCGGCAGAAGCAAGCACAGCAGAGACTTCTACGGCGGAGACAGGCGGAACTGAAATTTCCGATGCTACCCTCGAGGGCTCAGCCGGCAGAAGAAGCGTGCATATCACAATAGGTACGATTGCCGACACAGAAGAGGATCAGAAGGACTTCACCAAGCAGGATGATGAATTTGATTGGTCAGACGGACTTATCATCGTTCAGCAGGACGGACATTACCGTGTTCTCGGTCTTTTCGGAAACGGTGACGATACCTCCTATGTCACAGCTTTGAATGAGCTTAGAAAAGAGCTTGACTCAAGCATCAATATTTGGAATATGCCGTGTCCGCTTGCAAGTGAATTCTACACACCCGCAAACGCACTCGAATATACCGCAAGCCAGAGCGACCGCTTCGATGAGATTGCCGGCGAGCTCGACAGCGGAATTACCTCTCTCAATGTTTGCTCTGTTCTTCAGAAGCACACAGAGGAGGACATTTACCTCAGAACAGACCACCACTGGTCACAGCTCGGCGCTTACTACGCAGCGAGAACCTTTGCCGAGGCAGCCGGTGTTGCATTTGCCGACAAGGATACATTCGAGAGCGGCGTTAACGAGGGCTATGTCGGCTCTTACTACGGCTACACTCAGGATTACCGTGTTCTCAATGACCCGGAGGACTTCCCTTGGTGGAAGCAGAAGGAAGATGTCACAACCTATTACTATGACAGAAACTTCGAATATCAGTACACTGGAAATCTCTACATGGAGACAGATACCGCAAACTCCTATATCATGTATATGGGCGGCGATGACCAGATTGTAAAGGTCACAGGTACCGCAAACAACGGCAGAAAGCTTATCATCGTCAAGGATTCCTACGGCAATGCCGAAATCCCGTGGTATGTAGCTTCGTTCGATGAAATCTATGTAGTTGACCTTAGATACTTCAACTTGAACTTCGTCGACTTTGTCGAATTCACAGGCGCAACCGATGTTCTCTTCAGCATGTGTTCTTATTCTGTTGTCGGCGGAAATGCCGAGAACCTAACTACAATGCTCACACAGAACAAGGGTGCAACCATTGTTGACGAGGCATTGACAAGCACAGATTAAGGTGAATGGTGAATAAAATGAAAGAACTTGAATATCCGTTTGATTCCGGTTATATAATCAACAAGAAGAAGTCTATCAAAAAGGCTCTTCTCGCTGACGGCAGTAAGAGAATTAAAAAGAAAATCGCAGTTTTCGGCGGCTCGACTACGGCGAATATCGTGAGCATCTTGGAGCTTTTCCTCCTCAACTACGGTATCGAGCCCGAATTCTACGAGTCGGAATACGCACAGTATTTTCAGGACGCTATGTTCCCGGACGAGGCTCTCTTGAGCTTCGAGCCGGACATAGTATTCGTGCATACCTCATACAGAAACATCACTAATTTCCCCGCTATGACCGATACTTCAGAAGAGGTTGACGCTAAGTTTAACAGCGAGTGCGAGAAGTTCCATGTTATGTGGGAGAGCATCAAGGAGAAGTTCCACTGCCCGATAATTCAGAACAACTTCGAGATGCCGCTTTATAGACTTCTTGGAAACCGTGACGCATGGGATATTCACGGCAGAGTGAATTTCATCACAAGACTTAACGATTATTTCTACTCCTATGCAAGAGAGAACGAGAGCTTCTTCATCAACGACCTCAACTTTATCTCTGCCGACTACGGTCTTAAGGAGTGGTCAAATCCGTTATTCTGGAATATGTATAAGTACGCTATGTGCTTCGAGGGTATTCCGTCATTCTCGTTCAGCGTTGCCAATATCATAAAGTCGATTTTCGGCAAGAACAAGAAGGCGCTCGCACTCGACCTTGACAACACCCTTTGGGGAGGAGTTGTCGGCGATGACGGTGTGGACGGAATCGAGATTGGACAGGAGACAGGAGTCAGCCAGTCTTACTATGAGTTCCAAAGCTATGTCAAGGAGCTTAAGCAGCTTGGAATAGTCCTCACGGTCTGCTCTAAGAACGATCACGAAAATGCCATAGCGGGACTCAACCACCCCGAGGGAGCATTAAAGCCCGATGATTTTGTTATCATCAAGGCTAACTGGGAGAACAAGGACAGAAATATCGCAGAGACCGCATCAGAGCTTAATATCGGTCAGGATGCGATAGTTTTCGCAGACGATAACCCTGCCGAGCGTGCAATCGTTTCCGCTCAGATAAGCGGCTGTGCCGTTCCGGAAATGGAGGGTGTCGAGAACTACATCAATACTATCGATCGCTCAGGTTTCTTCGAGGTGACAAGCTTCACGGCTGACGATCTCAAACGCGGCGATATGTACAAGAAAAATGTTCTCAGAAACCAGCAAATGGCTTCATTCGGAGACTACGGCGAGTACCTAAAGAGCCTTGAAATGGTCGGCGAAATTGCTGATTTCAAGCCTGTTTACATTGCAAGAATAACTCAGCTTACCAATAAATCAAATCAGTTCAACGTGACAACAAAGAGATACACCCAGACGGAAATGGAAGAGGTTTTCGAGAGTGACGAGTACATCAGACTTTACGGAAAGCTTATCGATAAGTTTGGCGATAACGGTGTTGTTTCAGTTGTAATCGGAAAGAAGGACGGCAAAAACCTCAATATGGATTTGTGGCTTATGTCGTGCCGTGTTCTCAAGCGAGACATGGAGCTTGCAATGCTCGATAAGCTTGTCGAAAAGGCAAAGGCTCAGGGTATTGAGAAAATCACAGGCTACTACTATCCGACCGCTAAGAATAAGATGGTCAAGGAGCTTTACGGCACATTCGGCTTTGATAAGGTAAGCGAGGACGAGGACGGAAATTCCGTTTGGACACTCGATATCACAAATTACGAGAACAAAAATAAATATATTGAAGTAAAAGAAGAAATCTAACGGAGGCTTATTATGGACGCAAAGGTTCTTTTTACAAGATTAAACAGAGTTTTTCAGGACGTTTTTGATGATAACAGCATCAGAATCACACCGAAGACAACCGCAAACGACATCGATGATTGGGATTCACTTGAGCACATCACACTCATCTCCGCTGTTGAGAGAGAGTTTGGCATGAAGTTCAAAATGGGCGAGATCTCTTCCATGAAGAACGTCGGAGAAATGGCTCAGATCATCAATCACAGAGCAACAAAGTAATAATGATTATAAAAAATTAAGGGTGCCAAACGGCACCCTTTTTTGTTGTGAATTATGCTTGAAACTTTTTTACACTCTCTTGAGAGCTCCTGTTTTCAGGTCATTTTCGGCAATTTTTCTTAGCTCTGCTCTCTTTTTCTTGCCTGTCGGTGTGTATGGGAGAGAGTCGACTATTTTAATGTATCTCGGACGCTTGTAGGCGGATAAATCAGGGTGAACATGACAGAAAGCGGAAATGTCCTCTGCGGTGATGCTCTCGTCTGTGACCGTCACATAAGCCGCTACGGCTTGACCGCGAAGCTTGTCGGAAACACCGATTACAATGCAGTCATCTACTTTCTCGTGCTCGAGAATGGCATTTTCAACCTGTGTGGGATAGATGTTCTCTGCGGCACAAACTATCATATCGTCCTTGCGGCCCTTGATTGTAATGTAGCCGTTTTCGTCCCAAACGCCCAAATCACCTGTGTACATCCAGCCGGAATAGAATTTCTTTTCGGCTTCCTCAGGAGCGTTGTAGTAGGTGTAGGTGCCCTTTGCGGGACTCCAGATGATTACCTCGCCAAGAGCCTCGTTGTCCTTTTCTACTGTCTCTGACGGCTCTGCTTTCTTGTCGTCATAAACCTTGACGACTCTTGTCTCGTCGTCAATACAGCTGCCGCCGACTGTGCCTGCGAACTCGGGCAAATCAAATGGTCTTAGGAAGCTGTTCCAGAAGGTCTCTGTCGTGCCGTAGCCGTTGAAAATTCTCGGTGTGAGAGTTTTCATATATTCCTCGCAAGCGTGCTTTTCGAGCGGTGCACCCATGGTGACGAGGCCTCGAAGTGAGCTTAGGTCAAAATTGTGCTTCTTCTGTGTTCTTGCGAGCATCTCAAGGGTGGACGGTGCGCCCATAAGGTAGGTTATGCCGATTTCTTCAGTCCACTTTAAGCACATTTTCGGCTGGAAGTTTCTAAGAACGGTGACAGCCGCGCCGACATAAAGGCTTGGTCCGGGGCCGCCGCTGTGAGAGCCGCCTCTGTGAAACCACGGGGTCATATTCATCGTGATGTCTTTAGGCTCAAGCGGATACTGCATGATAACATCGTGAGCGGAGAGAACTTCGTTGATATCGTTTATCGGACAGCTTTTCGGAAGTGCCGTTGTGCCCGATGTGCAAAGTCTTAGCACCTCGTCATATATGTGAGAAACGAAGTCTTTCTCAGGATTTTCCTGTGATGAGTTTTTGACATAATCCTCATAGGAGAAATGTCCTGTCGGAACATCTGCGCCCTTGAGGTTATCAACCATGACGAGCACCTTCGGCGGATTTTTGGCAAGAGAGACAGCCTCGACTATCATGTCCTTGTGCTCTGCGGAATAGAGGAACGCCTTCGGCTTGTTGTGGTCGATAAGCTTTGCCATTTCTCCCGGTGCAAGGTTGAAGTTTGCCGGGTTGAGTATTGCACCGATTTTTCTGGGTCCGATGTATGAAAAAACAAATTCAGGGCAGTTGAGCATTGCCGACATGACAACATCGTCTTTGCCGATGCCGTCAGCCTTTAGGGCATTTGCAAGGCGGTTTGCCTCGGCATTAAGCTCCTTGTATGTCCATTTTCTATCGGTCAGCGGATCGAGAACTGCGTTTTTTGTGGGGTATCTTCCGACATTGCGCATAAATCCGTTCAGCCACGTGTACTCATGTTCGAATGTCTCTATGAACATTCTGTCATCATAGGTTCTTGCCATAGTTTTCTCCTTAAGCTTGTTTTGAGTGTGTTCAAATATATTCTTAAATTAAGAGATTTGCAAAAAAGTAATTAGTTTCGCTAACTATTTTAGCAATGACACCCATTTTTGTCAATATGTTTTGAAGTTTGAGCTTAGCAAAAAAGAGCTCCCACAAGGGGAGCCCTCAAAGCTGTGAAATTTTGTTTTTTATTTATATCGGCTTAAACCTCGAGAGAAACGCTGTTTTCGTCCTCGCCGAAAAGCTCCTCAAGTGAAAGAGCGGAGTTGTCTGCCTTTAGAAGAAGAGAGTCGTCGCTCTCACGGTTTTTATAATCAGTTGCGCTTATCGAGTCCTTGTCAATTCCCGAATAGGTGATGGTCGTGTCTGACGGCTGAATCTCGAAAACGCATCCCACGATTGCGGCTGATATCATAACAAATACAGCGGTCAGAATAAATGCACATTTCTTAGTCAAAGTTGATCATTCCTTTCTCCGTAGTTTCATATGAAAGAGTAACTGAAATCTACAATACCATTATCCCACACAAGCAACAAAAAATCCGCAGAAAAAGGCAAAACTTTTGCAAAATCAGCAAATGAAATAAAATAAAAACTGACCAAAATTCATTTTTGTTTACAGTCAGTTAATTATTTAGGTGATTTGTTGTGATACAATCTTACTATAGTGTTTATGTAAGTGTTCCTCGTCAGCCGATAGGCGGGGAACGCTCTGCGTTTAGGAAAGATTCTTAAGCGCCGATAGGAGTGGGATAATGGAGAAAAAAAGGTCGAGGCTATATAAGGGTGCGGTATTTATTCTAAGAAAATTTTACAAGGCGCCCGAACTCATCGGAACCGAGAATATACCCGAAAAAGGGGCAATGCTCGTCGGAAATCACTCAAAGACGAACGGCCCGATTATCAGTCAGCTTTATTTGCCGGGAAAGAATACAACCTGGTGCATAGGTCAGATTTTCACTAAGGACGAGTGCAGAAAATATACCTTCAAGGATTTTTGGTCAAAAAAGCCCAAGGCGGTAAGGTGGATATATAAAATAGCGGCGGCAATCATAGCGGCGCCGCTTTCAAATCTGATAAACTCCTGTGATTTAGTTCCCGTTTATCACGATTCGAGGCTTAGGTCTACTTTCAGAACGGCGGTCGATAGCCTTATAGACGGCAACGATGTGGTTTTTCCCGAACAGAATATTCCGCATAACAATATCGTGTATGAGTTTCAGGATAAATTCATCGATACGGCAAAGTACTACTACAAAAAAACCGGAGAAAAACTGAAATTCGTCCCTATGTATATCGCTCCGAGACTGCACAAGGTGGTTTTCGGAAAGCCGATAGAATATAACCCCGACGCTCCCATAGCAGAGGAGAGAAAACGAATTTGCACTTATCTAATGGATGAAATAAGCGAAATTGCTTATTCGCTTCCAAGGCACACCGTTGTGCCTTATCCGAATATTCCCTCAAGAGAATATCCGCAAAACACGAGAGAGGAGGCGGTAGTATCAGAAAGCCTGAGGTCGATTACACAAAGCTGAGACTTAATAACATAACAAGCCCCGAATATTCTCATTTGCTGTTGCTTTCGGGGTGGCTTGTTTATTTTATTTTTTATTTTTTGACAGAAAATCTCATTCCTTACGAGAGCTGTCATGTTATGCACTGCGTGCTTGACGATATAATTCCGTTCAACGAGTATTTTGTGATATTCTATGTATCGTGGTATTTTCTGATAGCGGCAAGCCTTCTTTATTTTCTGCTCTATGATGTTGAGAGCTTCAAAAAACTTCAGACATTCATCATATGCACGCAGGTTATCGGAATGATATGCTATATTTTTTATCCCAGCATACAGGACCTTCGCCCCGATGAATTCACCCGCCAAAATGTTTTCACCGCAATTATGGGATTGATATATAAGTTTGATACGCCGACAGGCGTTTGTCCGTCGCTTCATGTTGCATATTCCATGGGAATTATGTCCGTTTGGCTGAAACAGGAGAGACTAAAGCCGATAGGTAAGTTTGCTGTCTCCGCACTTTGCATAATGATTTCCATATCGACTGCATTTGTAAAGCAGCATTCGTGCGTTGACATAATCTGCGCTGTTATAATGTGCTTTTTCATAGAGCTTTTTGTTTACAGAAAACGATATTTTGGGGCAAATCGGAAGTTTTTACAAAAAAAACAATTCAATTTACTGCAAAGCAACAAAAAATAATTCCCGTATAGATTTTTGCGTGTTAAAATGGTAAAATTAAGTTAATAGAAAAAAGGAGGAAACCTCTATGAAACTTATTTTGGCTATAGTAAGCAATAATGACGGAGCAGCCGTACAGTCATCTTTGACAAAGGCGGGCTTTCAGGTAACAAAGCTTGCTACAACAGGCGGATTTCTTATGGCCGGAAACACAACGCTGATTTCAGGTGTTGAGGACGATAAAGTCCAAGAGGCTATTGATATAATCGGAACACATTCAAGCAAGCGCACTCAGATAACACCGGCAAACACTCAGATAGACCCGGGCATCTGCGCACCGTACCCCGTTGAGGTCTCTGTAGGCGGCGCTACCATATTCGTCTTGAATGTAGACAGATTTGAGAAGGTCTGATGAATTTTGACGGTTTTGTCGGAAACGACGAGGTAAAGGAAAGCCTAAACAGACTGACAAGCTCCAAAAGACTGCCGCATGCGCTGATTATTCAGGGTGCTGACGGACTTGGCAAGCACACGCTTGCAAAGAAGATTGCCGCATACCTCACCTGTAAATGCGAGGACGAGAGCCTAAGACCGTGCGGGAAGTGCAAGGCTTGCATAGAGATGCGTGCGGGAAGTCACCCAGACGTCAGGAGCATTGCGCCGCTCGGCTCGGCAAAGACGGTGAATGTCGCTCAGATAAGGGACGGTGTTGTGCTCGATTGCTACGAAAAGCCGATTGAAGCCGATTATAACATCTATCTGCTTGAGTCGGGAAAAGCGTTCACGCCTCAGGTGCAGAACACTCTTCTTAAGGTGATAGAAGAGCCGCCCGAGGGCGGCGAGTTCATCATGCTTGTCTCAAGTGCAGAATCCATGCTCACCACGATTAGATCCCGTGCGGTGACGCTCACCTTGAGAGCACCCAAAAAGGAAGAGGCAATATCCGCTTGCAGAAAAATCCACCCTGAGCTAAGTGAAGAAAAGCTCGAGGAGGCGGCAAAGCTTTTTAACAACAACATCGGAAGGATGCTTGCATTTCTTTCTGCCGACGACGAAAAGACTGCAAAGAAGAACAAGAAAAGTTCTTCGCTCTCTTTTGAGACAGCCTCAGAGATTGCGAGAAATATCGATGCGAGAGAACCGAGAATTTTGCTCGAAAAGACCTTTCCGCTCATTGATGACAGGGCTCTCTTTACTGAAACTCTCGATATGCTCGAGGAGATTTTCCGTGATGCGTGCGTGATTAAAGCGGGCGGCAACAGACTGATAAGCACAGACCCCGAGGCGGCAAAGAAAATAGCCGATTCAAGGACGAAGAAACGAATTGTCGGTCTGCCCGAGGTTTGCTCAAAATACCGCAGAATGTGCGACGGCAACGGAAACATGAAGCTTATCGTGACGAGCCTTTGCGCAAGGCTTAGAGAATGATATTAATGATTATAAAGTCGAATGCGAAATGTGTTCGGCTTTTTATTATTGTCTGATAACGGCGCTTAATTTGTGGTTGAATAAAAACGCAATATCTTTTATAATTAAAAAGAATGCACGCTTGAGCGTGATTTACAGATATATTGTAATACACACATAAACGAAAGATCCGTTTAATCGGATGAGGATAAAATATGGCAGAAGTTATCGGAGTAAAATTTACAAGCACCGGAAAGGTGTATTATTTCGACCCCGACAAGAGAATTCTCGCAAGGGGCGAAAAGGTTATCGTTGAGACGGCAAGAGGCGTCGAGTGCGGCGAGGTTGCCCTCGAAAACCGTGAGGTAGCAGACGACAGCATCGTTCAACCGCTCAGAAAGCTTATAAGAATAGCTACCGAGGACGATTTCAAGAAGATAGAGGAGAACAAGGAGAAAGAAAAGAAGGCATATGCTCTTTGCGAAAAGAAAATTGCGGAGCATAAGCTTGATATGAAGCTTGTCGATGTTGAGTATACCTTTGACAACAGCAAAATTCTTTTCTACTTCACTTCTGACGGCAGAGTCGATTTCCGTGAGCTTGTCAAGGATTTGGCGGCTATGTTCAGAACAAGAATAGAACTTAGACAGATAGGCGTAAGAGATGAGGCAAAGCTTCTCGGCGGCATAGGAATTTGCGGCAGACCGTTCTGCTGTTCAAGCTTTTTGAACGGATTTCAGCCGGTTTCCATTAAAATGGCTAAGGAACAGGGACTTTCCCTCAACCCTGTCAAGATTTCGGGTACCTGCGGCAGACTAATGTGCTGCTTGAAGTACGAGCAGGAGGCATATTCAGACCTTCTCAAGACCACGCCTAAGGTCGGCGCTATTGTTTCCACTCAGGACGGCAAGGGAACTGTCATTGAGGTAAACCTTCTTACGAGAAAGCTTACCGTAAAACTCGATAAAGCACCGGACGCAGCCCCGAGTATCTATAAGGCTGATGACGTTAAGGTTATCCGTGACGGAAGAATAAGCGTCAACAAAAAGGAAATAGAGGAGTTCAAAAAACTCGAAAACTGAGAAAACTTAGAACGCACCTTGTGTGCGTTCTTTTTTTATTTAACGCAAAAAATCAAAATTCGATTGTGAGAAAAAGCGAGAAAATAAAAGAAAAAACGAGAAAACGAAAGAAACAAAAATCTAAATTAAATTTATGCGAAAAAGTTGTTGACTTGCCAAGTTTCTTGTGGTATTATCATTAAGCGCGTAAAGCGAAAACGGCTTTATTTAGCCAAGTTTTTAAAGTTTACCCGAGCGGGACGCAAGGGTTAAGATAACTAATTTTACGGAGGTACGCTATGTCCACTTATATGGCAAAAGCCGGTCAGGTAGACCGCAAATGGTATGTAATTGACGCTGCAGGCAAGCCACTCGGCCGTGTAGCAGCTCAGGCAGCTATTTTACTCAGAGGCAAGCATAAGACAACATTTACACCACACGTAGATTGCGGTGATCATGTTATCATCATCAACGCTGCAGACGCAGTTCTCACAGGCTCAAAGCTCGATAATAAGGTTTATTATCATCACACAGGCTACATCGGTCACATGAAGGCTGTTAAGTACAGCACACTCATGAGAACAAAGCCGGAGCTTGCTATGAAGCTCGCAGTTGAGGGTATGATTCCTTCAAACACAATCGGACGCGCAGCATGCACAAGACTCAAGATCTATGCAGGCAGCGAGCACCCACATGCATCTCAGAAGCCTGAGTCATGGGACAAGATCTAAGAAGGAGGAAATAAATAATGTACGAGACAGCTCCATATTTTTACGGTACAGGCAGAAGAAAGTCCAGCGTAGCAAGAGTTAGACTTTACGAAGGTACAGGTAAGATCACAATCAACGACAGAGACATCGACGATTACTTCGGACTTGAGACACTCAAGCTCATCGTTCGTCAGCCTCTCGCTCTCACAGAGACAGACGCTAAGTTTGATATTGTTTGCCGTGTTGCAGGCGGCGGCGTTTCCGGTCAGGCTGGTGCAATCCGCCACGGTATCGCAAGAGCACTTCTTCAGTATGATTCCGAGAACCTCCGCGCTTCTCTCAAGAAGGCAGGTTTCCTCACAAGAGATCCGAGAATGAAGGAAAGAAAGAAGTACGGTCTCAAAGCCGCACGTCGTGCTCCTCAGTTCTCCAAGAGATAATTTTTCGGTTTACCGAATTTATCGAAGAAGCTATCAAAGCGCACAAAAGCCCACGATTTATCGTGGGCTTTATTTTTTTACCGCCTGAGATAATCAAACGAAAAGACCTTCCCTTTTTTGGGGAAGGTCTAATTTTTGTGCATAGCCTAATAAATTAGGTTCACGTAATCAACTAAAATGATTCTTGGCTTGTTGTCTCTGTCTGTAAGTTTTGAGTTATTGCTCATAATTATCTCCTTTTTCTTAATCTTTATCCGTGATGACTTAATATACCCTGAAAACCGAATACTCCCAAACCCGATTGGTTGAGTGCGTTTATCATTTTATCAAATAATTCTGCTATATTGTTTCCCATAATTCGCCTTTCTTCTTTTCTCTTATCTCATTCCGATTAGTAAGCTGTTGCGATGTTCAATTGGAGGGCTTAAAAACCTCGATATATTATCAAAAAATCCTTTCATTTGTGTTCTCCTTTCGTTTGTTCTTTTTAGTATTTGTTGTTTTCCTTTGTTGTGATTACATTTTATCAGCCCGCATAGGACAGATTAAGGACAAAGAAAAGAGCACAAACGGCGAAAGTTTTTCACATTTATTTTCGGGATGTTGAAAACTAAAGAGGAAAAGCGAAAATCTCCAAGCTTTTACACTTGGAGACTCCCGCTGTATATATTAGGAAATCAAGATGATGTCATAATCTTAATAATTTTCCTTTTCCTCTGCGACAACTATATCGCTTGTGGTGAGATTTTCGCTTTCGTCTGATTTATTCTTCTTTTTTGTCAGAAGAATACTGCTTGTCAGAGCGGTGAACGGTGCTACCGTAGCAAGACCGAACGAGCCGACGAGAGTATCGAGAATTTCAGCCGAAACATACTTGTAATTGAGGATGTGAAGAACAGGTGTGCCCTGTGCCATGAACACCATCAAAAGTGCGATGCAGCTGCCGGAATAAGCCAAAAGAAGGGTTGTGGTCATAGTTCCCAGAGCAGAGCGTGCGACATTCATTCCCGAATTAAAGGCTTCTTTCCAGCCGATGTCAGGCTTCTTTTCTATGACTTCATTGATAGCGGATGTGATATCCACCGCCAAATCCATCATAGCGCCGCTTGCGCCGAGGAAAATCGAGCTCATAAATATCTGGGTTAAATTTAGATTTTGATAACCGGAATATAGAAGAGACTCGGAGTTTGCCATTACGGCGCCGTGAATTTTGAACACCGTGGTGAAGAGTATTCCCAGCACGCAAGTGGTCACTGTTCCGAGCATTGAGCCGGAAACCGCCGAGAGAGTCTTTATATCAAAGCCATAGACGAAGTAAATTATCATCAA
The DNA here is from genome assembly GCA_963589785.1 of Bacteroidaceae bacterium. Taxonomy (GTDB): domain Bacteria; phylum Bacillota; class Clostridia; order Oscillospirales; family Acutalibacteraceae; genus SIG603. The sequence continues at coordinate 59,895 of CAVAMJ010000008.1, forward strand.
GGTGAGAAGTGCCGTTATAAACAAACCGACGGGAATGGGGTTCACGCCTTTTAAGTATAGCGGAACCATTATCTTCCATATCGTGAGAACCGTGACAACGAACGAGAAAACCGCTCTGAAGCCGTTTGCACCCGCTATCGCAATGAGGAACAGGGTGAAGACTATCGCAAGGATAAGCTCCTTATCAAGTCGATAGTAGTCACTCATGGTGACACGGGTGGCATTTCCGTCATCATCCATGCTGACAACGGCAAGAGCCTTGTCGCCTACGGAGTAGATCTTGTCGGACTCGAGAGAGCCGCTGAGCATATTGACGCCGCTCATGGTTTCGCCCTTGAATTTTCCGTTTAATATCTTTACTTCGCAAATCTGCTCGCCCGACTGAATGAGCCCTGTGGAGTAGACGGCGCTTTCATCTGTCGAGAGAACCTCAACTTTGCATCGTTCGGCTTCCTGATAAATGACGGCGTCTTCGTAGCCTGTCGGAATGAGCATGAGTGCGATTATCATGAGAGTTCCCACTATCATGAAAGCAAATTCTCTTTTTCTGTTTATATTCAGTAATTTTTTCATCTTAACAATAATTTCCTTAATATATTCAAATGGGAAATGCTTTCGGCATTCCCCATTTGACCGCAGTCTATCTAAACCTATACTTGGAGGATTCGGTTTTTAGATTGTTTTGGTAGCTTATTCAACACCTGTGAGCTCTGCAAGCTTGTTGTAGATCTCTGTGTTGTCGTAGAAACCGTCGAATTCATCCTGTCCGACACCCTGAACAAGAACTGCAACAGGGAGACCTGTGTGAGCGTAGGATGCGAAGTTTACGCCGGACTTGTTGTTGAGAAGGTGAGTGATTGTAACTGTGAGCGGCTCGTATGAACCGTAGAGTACATACTCTTCCTGGCTGAAGGATTCTTCTTCGCCTGTTCTGCTCATTGTTGTCTCATAAGCTGTCTTTAACTTCTCGTACTCATAATCTGTGAGAACAAGGCTTCCTGTATCCTCAGACTCTGGGTGCTTGTCAGCGCTGTCCTTGGAGCTTGTCTTCTCCTCGCTTGATGTAGGAGCCTCGAGACCGAAGAGCTCTGTGATGTCCTTCATAACGGTATCAAAGTCTGTTTTCTCTTCCTTGTACTTTGCGACATAGTCGGAGTCAAACTTAGCGTAAGAGAGCTTCTGGTTGGAGATATTTGTAAGGAATGTATCGTAGTCTGTGCCTGCGTAACCGATTGTGAGACCGCCTGTCTCGTGGTCGCCTGTGACGATGATGAGTGTCTCGTCAGCGTGCTCCTTAGCGAACTCAACAGCTACCTTAACAGCGTTGTCAAGAGCGATTGTATCGGTGAGAGTTGCGGCAGCATCGTTTGCGTGGCAAGCCCAGTCGATTTTACCGCCTTCGCACATCATGAAGAAGCCGTTTTCAGCGTTGCCGAGAACCTCGATTCCCTTGGAAACATAATCGGCAAGTGCCCACTGACCGTCCTCAAGGTCCATATCGTAGTTCATAGCGTCGGAGTCTGCGAGATTCTCGTCGATGATGAGAGCCTTGCTTGTGTCAGAGTTAATCTTCTCTGCTTCCTCTTTTGTCTTAGCTACTGTGTAACCGTTTTCAGCGGCAAGCTCGTAGATGTCCTTCTGATCACCGTTTTCGCCTGTAGCCTGCTTAACGCCGCCGCCAGCGAAGTAATCGAAGTCGGAATTTACCATTTCGAGAGCGATGTCATAGTAGCTGTTTCTTGAAGCAACGTGGCTGTAGAAAGCAGCAGGTGTAGCGTGGTTGATGTTAACGGAAGAGATGATACCGATCTCATAGCCCTTCTGCTTCTTGAGCTTCTCGGCGATGGTCTCGTAAGAGGTTGTGCCTGTCTCGTCCATGTTGATTGTACCGCTGTATGTCTTGTGACCTGTTGAGATTGAAGTAGCGGTAGATGCGGAGTCTGGGCAGAATGAAGTGCTGTCGTATGTCTGAGCGGAGCCGGCAACAGCAAGGTTAAGCATTGTGAGGTTGTCGTTCGGTGCCTCTAAGATACCGTTATCGTTTGTGTCCTCGACAGCGGAGAGGTAATAGTTTGTGAGCTGAAGCTGCGGATAGCTCATACCGTCACCGATGAACATAAAGATGTACTTAGGAGTTTTTGTTTCGCTGTTTTCTGATTTTGTACTTACAGATGTAGTTGTCGTTGCCGAAGCTTTGATTGAAGCGGAATTTCCGAATGTGGCTGCGCTTGATACAGTGAGAGCGAGAGCCATGCAGACGGAGGCAACTTTGATAAGTTTCTTGTGCATTTTTTCCTCTTTCTACAATAGATGCATATTACGGATTTGCGGATTTTCACTTTATTCACGTTTTTCCGCATTTAAAGGATAACACCTTAAATAAATTTAAACTATCGGAGTTTGGTATAGATAAAGTTATATTTATGTAAAATCGAGAAGGCTATTTTTTTACTTTTTTTACAAGAAAAAAGAACCAAAAAAGCGAAGTCACATAGAAAGTGACTTCGCTGGAATGAGCAATATTTAATTTTTAATTAGAGCTTGTCGCACACAAAGTAGTAAGTCCGCTTGCGAGATCGCCCGTGCCCGTGACGCCCATGCTGAGGCAGAAAATAACGTCTGTCGCACCTGTATCGGAGACTATTTTGCTGAGGTTGTCCGTTTCATAGGAATAGCGGTAGTCTACTATGTAGGTGTTTTTGTAATGCGTTGCGATGAACGGAGCGATGCTTGTGCCGTTGGAGTCGATGACAAGCACGCATGAGGAATCGTCTGTGGCAGAATTGTTGGTTATCTGGCTTCTTGTGTGAACGCCGCCCAAAAATGCCTGATATTTCTGAGTAGCCGCATAGTCGCTGACATCAACGAAGACCGTGCCGTCCTGAGTGGTTCCGTAGTCGTCCATGTAATTATAAGAGAAACTTGTGCCGGGGTCATAAACGGTTACGGTGTCTTCGTCAAGAGAAAGACCTGTTGAATTGGAAATGTTGCCGTAAAATCCCGAATAGCTTGTTTCTGAACAGGACGATAGGGAAACGGCAGAAACGCCCTTTACCGCAGCCCACTGCTGATAGATGTAATATCCGCAAAGGCCTGAAATGTGATTGTCCGTATTGAAGTAAAGCTCCTGGTCGCAGTATGCTTTAAGCTGATCATATGTGGCAATGGTCTTGACGGAAGCATCAAGCGAGGTGAGGATGTAGCTTTCTGCCTTTTGCTGGTCACTTGTAACTTCCGCAAGCTCGTCAAGAAGAGAGAGCGGAAGCATGATGTCTATTCCCGAGGGAATCATCATAGCATAGGTGTTCACGTTAAGTGAGGTTGCCATGCTGTTTATCGCAGAAATTGTGGCTGTTGCATTGTCATTACTGAACTTGTAGTATTCATATGCTGTGCCGTCAACGGTGAGCATGGAGTCATATTGAGTTATCGTTGCGTTGGAAACGTCCTTTTCCTGTGCGGCTACCGGCTTAGGAGTCTGAGTGGGGGCGGGGGTAGCAGTAGGTTCCGGGGTTGCCGTGGTTGATGCGCTCAAAACAGAAGTCCCGTTAGCCTTTGCCGTTGTCGATGCGGATTTTACTCCGATTATAACAACGATAATAACCGCAATGACTATGAACGCCAAAATAATTACCGTCAAACGATTTATTCTTGCACGCTCTCTGTCAACGGACCTCGAGGAGCGAGAAGAAGTTGAAGATGTTCTTGAAGAACCTCTTCTTGCTGTCTGAGCGTGATTATCCGTGCGGCTGTTTCTGCGGTCTCTTTCCGAAGAAGAGCGAGAATAGCTTTGTCTTGAGTCTCTCGTTTCTCTTGTACTTCTTGTGTTTCTCGAGTCGGTCTGTCTGCTTCTTGAAGAACTCCTTGAGTCGCTTCGTCTTGAGTTAGACGGACGGCTTGAATGTGTGTTTCTGCTCGAAGGCATATTGAATCTCCTTAATGATTTTGTCAGGTGAAAAATCTTATGATATAAATATATAACTAAACATATTAATTTTAAAATACACCGACAGTAAAGTCAATAAAAGGGGGTGCAAGAAAAATGCAAAAAATAAAAGCGGCTGTTTAATTAAAACAACCGCTTAATTCATGTTGGCAAAAACCTATTGTCCCGGGCCGTTGCCAGCCGAGTATCGTCGGCGCGAACGAGCTTAACTTCTGTGTTCGGGATGGGAACAGGTGGACCCTCGTCGCAATCAATACCAACTGAAATATGTTGGCAAAAATCTATTGTCCCGGGCCGTTGCCAGCCGAGTATCGTCGACGTGAGCGAGCTTAACTTCTGTGTTCGGGATGGGAACAGGTGGACCCTCGTCACAATCAATACCAACTTATTTCTTATTTAATTTGTTTGTCGTTCCTGACGACTCCGTTATGATACCACTTTCAAATAAAAATGTCAACACTTTTTTGAAAATATTTTTTATTTTTTTCTTGAGGACGGATTTTTCGCCGTCCTCAAGCCATTTTTAAAATCAAACTACTTGGAAAATATAGAATTTAAGGTAGTCGGTTTCGGGAACATTCCAAAGAATCGGGTGATCGGGAGCCTGCTGGCGTGCCTCAATCTGTCTTAATGAGACTCCCATATCCTTTGCAGCACTTCTTAGCATATCACGGAACATCTCGTCTGTCATAAAGTGAGAGCATGAGCAAGTGGCAAGGTAGCCGCCTCTTGGGAGAAGCTTCATTGCTTTCATGTTGATTTCTTTGTAGCCTCTTGCGGCATCTCTTACAGTTGTGCGTGACTTTGTGAAAGCGGGAGGATCGAGAATGATATAGTCATACTCGTGATTTTTCTCGTTTGCAAGTTTTGTGAGAAGCTCGAAGACATCGGCTGTCTCAAAATCAATGTTTTCAAGATTATTTCTCTTTGCATTTTCGCTTGCCATATCGATAGCCGTTTGGGAAATATCCACGCTGTGAACGTGTTTTGCGCCGGCTTTTGCGGCATTAAGTCCGAAAGAGCCCGTGTGAGTGAAGCAGTCGAGTATGGTTTTGCCCTCGGCAATTCTTGCCGCCGCAAGTCGATTGTACTTCTGATCGAGGAAAAATCCCGTTTTCTGACCGTTTTCGACATCAACGAAGTATTTTACGCCGTTCTCGACAATTTCCGTTACGGCGCTGTCGGGGTGAGGAAGTCCCTCATACCAGGATTTATACTGAGTGAGGCCCTCTTTTTCACGAAGGGATATATCGTTTCTCTCGAAAATACCGTCGATTTTCTCGCCGCTTGCATTAAGTGCATCAAAAAAAGCTCTGTAAACTACATCCTTTACCTTTTCCATGCCAAGGCTTGCGATCTGCACGGAAAGAATATTGTTGTATCTGTCCACGGTGAGACCGGGCATCTGATCTGCCTCGCCGTGGACAAGTCGACAGCACTTGAAGTCGTCCTTCGGCATTACGGTTTTTCTGTATGCGATTGCATATTCTGCTCTTCTTCTCCAGAAAGCCTCGTCGAATTTATCGTTTGCGTTTCTGCTGAGAAGTCTGACGGTAATTCTGCTGTTAGCGTTGTAAAATCCCGTGCCCATGTAAGCGTTTCCGCTGAAAACATCAACCAAGGCGCCGTTTTCGGGGTTGCCTTTAGTCTCTCTTATCTCGCCGTCATATACCCACGGGTGACCGTTTTTAATGGCACGCTCGCCTTTTGGGGATATGCTGACGGACGGGTAAATTCTTTCCTGCTTCATAATTATCTTCCTTTATTTATGAATATTAGTTTTACTTTCGATTATCTTATCTGAGCTATTGTATCACAAGATTTGGCATAAATAAAGGGCAAGACGGAAAGCCCTATTTTGAAGTGTTGAGTTTGGAATGCCTTGTGTGGAGTTGATTTTTGTATTTATATTGTTTGTTCTTGATTTATCTTTTGGGATAATAATCCGCAAAAGAAAATGTCCGTCTGCGAATGCTTCGCATTCTTGACGTATTTTCTTTATGCTGTCTTCTTTTTTGTGTCGGCACTTCGTGCCTCTTTCTTTCGTTATTTCTCTTTATGCTTCGCTTTTCTCTTGTGGGCTCCGCCCACACCCGTTCGCTTTTTGTAAAAAGCGAAGCAAAAACTTTTGTGTTTTGGCTTAGAGATTTTTCGGGTCAACCGTTTTTACCCAATTCATGAGACCGAACGGCACATGACAATAGCCGTTAGGATTTTTATCAAGATATTTCTGATGATATTCCTCTGCTGTATAGAAATTCTCAAGCGGCAGACACTCGATTTTCACGCTCTCCGTATAATTTTTCTGGAGCTCCTTTAAGGATTTTTCGCAAATCTCCCTGTCCTCGTCGTTTATGTAGTAAATTCCTGTTCGGTACTGATGGCCGACATCCTCGCCCTGTTCATCAAGGCTTGTCGGATCGATTATCTTATAGAAAAGGGTCAGCAATGCTTCCAGCGGACAAATTTCATCGTCATAGCTTGTTTTTACGGTTTCTGCGTGCCCTGTATTCTCGTGCTTCACCTGTTCATAGCTTGGGTTTTCCGTATTTCCGTTTGCAAATCCGACAGTCGTTTCGACTACTCCCTTGATATTGGAGAGATATTTCTCCGTTCCCCAGTAGCATCCGCCTGCAAGATATATTGTTTTTATCATATTCTATTCCTCTTTTTCTTAAAGCTTTCCGGACTTGATAAGTGCATAAGCCTTTAAAATTCCAACCTGAGTTTTAGAGTCCGGTATCTCGTTATTCATAACCTTTTCGACGGCTTCCTCAATCGGCACTCTGTCCACCTCGAGAAATTCTCCCTCATCAAGCTTTTGCTCGCAATATTCGCTTATTCTGCCGGCCCATATGTGGATTATCTCTCCGCAATATCCGGGCGTGGGGTAAAGTTTTCCCAAAAATGTATAGCTTTCAGACTTTGTTCCCGTTTCCTCAAGCTGTTCTCTCTTCATTGCCTCGAATGGATCTTCGCCCTTTTCAAGCTTTCCGGCGGGCAATTCAGTCAAAATCTCCTTGTAAGGGTAGCGGAACTGTCTGACAAGCAAAACCTCATCCTTTTCGGTGAGAGCAACAACTGAGACTCCGCCGTGGTGGTCAACAACCTCACGCTTGCTTTCCTTGCCGTTTTCAAGCTCTATATCATCCACATGGACATTGATAATTCTTCCGTCAAATATATCTTTTCTCGAAAGTGTTTTTTCCGTAAGCTTCATAATTCTTACCTCTCTTTGTATATATTTATTTCAAAATTTCTCGTAATTTCAATGAAATCATAATTTGATTATAAGCCTCGCCAACTATTTAAGCAAGCCAAAACTAATTTGTTGAAATATTCATATTTTTATGCTACTATTTTTGAAAATGTGGATTTAATTTCAAAGGAAGGCAACAAAATGAAAAGCAAATATTTACTCAAAAAATTAATCGCCATCGCACTTGTCGCAGTTATGGCTGTTTCAATCACAGCATGCTCAAGCAGTTCAAACGGCTCATCGGATTCGACTGAAAGCTTTGCACAGTCAAGCGTAAGCGAAGCAAGTGAAGAAAGTTCTGCCGGCGAAACAAGCGAGAGCACAGAGTCTTCAAGCGAAGAGGACGAGACAAGCACCTCGAGCGAAGCACCGATAGACGGCTCAAGCGTTCCCGACCCAACAGCGGGCGACGATGCGTTTAAGTCTCTCTTCTCGGGAAATGCTATCGACAGCGATTACCTCACGGAAATCAACTCAGCCGCCGATGTCGTTTCAAGCGTCCGTGCAGGCAACACAGCGGCAAACCGCTGGAAAAGCCAGATAGAAATTTCCCTTGACGAGCTAAAAAACCTCGATTCCGCCGCTTATGACGAGCAGAAATCAGCTCAGGAGACTTGGGATAATAATCTCGACTCTGAAATCGAGAATATCAAGTCAAATCTCACCACGTCGGGTTCACTTGCAAATATAGAGTCGGCATATAATGTCATGATTCTCTATCGTGAGAGAGCCGCTGAGATTATGTATCAGGTATATCTTGCAAACGGCGAGGTAAATGTCACAGCAGGAGTCGGCGAAGCTCAGGGCTGATAAAAAGCAAAACACAAAGCCAAAATACAAAAGTTTTTGCTTCGCTTTTTACAAAAAGCGAACGGGTGTGGGCAGAGCCCACGAGAGAAAAGCGAAGCATAAAGAGAAATAACGAAAGAAAGCGGCACGAAGTGCCGACACAAAAAAGAAGACAGCATAAAGAAAATACGTCAAGAATGCGAAGCATTCGCAGACGGGCATTTTTCGTGCCCTGTTTTTCACACAAAGAGAGATAAAGAACACTAAGACACAAATAAAAAGAGAGAAGAAACAGAAAAATCCGTTTCTTCTCTCTTTTTCTAAAGTGTATGGTATAAAGGAAGTTATCTGATGAAATTGGTAGCGGTTCTTTTCTCGTATTCAGGCATACCGAATTCCTTTTTGCCAAGAGCAATGGACTTTATGAGAAAGCTCATGTTGAGCGCTAAGGTTCTCATGGTGTACATACCCTCTGCGTCCTGTGAAGCTTCACCCGGTGTTGCACCGTGTGCCATGTTCCAGTAACTGCTTGTTGCAATGGGCATGTTCGATATGGAGAAATATTTGTTCATCACATCAAAGGTCGCTGTGTTTCCGCCTCGTCTTGCTACCGTCACGGCGGCACCGACCTTCATGGATTTTGAGAACGGCGTCGAGTAGAAAAGTCTGTCGGCAAAGGCTATTGCCGTTGCGTTCGGTCCCGCATAATATACGGGAGTTCCCAGAACTATGCCGTCAGCTTCCTCAAATTTCGGTGCGACCTCGTTTACTATGTCATCGAAAACGCATTTTCCAAGCTCTGTGCATCTTTTGCAAGCTATGCAGCCCCTGATGTCCTTGTTTCCTATGTTGATAAGCTCGGTTTCGATGCCCTGCTCGGTGAAAACTTTAATCATTTCATTCAAAGCGGTGGCGGTGTTTCCGTTTTTGTGCGGACTGCCGTTGATAAGTAAAACCTTCATGCTTATTACCTCAAATTTATTCAGTGATAATTATTTCTCGAATGTCTCTGCAACTTTCTTTAAGTAGTCGATAATCGGAAGGTGCTGTGGGCAAATTCCCTCGCACTGACCGCACTCGATGCACTCGCTTGCCTTGCCGAAGTTCTTGGAAATATTATCGTAGTAGGACTCAGAAGCTGTCCAAGGCTTCTTTCCGTCCGGGTTTTCCTTCATCTCGCCGTTGTATGCAGAGAAATACTTAGGAATAGCAATCTGCATGGGGCATCCGTCTGTGCAGTAGGAACAGCCCGTGCATGGAATTGCGTTTTCTCTCTCGATAATCTTGGTGACCTTTTTGACAAGTGCCTGTTCCTCATCGGAAAGTGGCTTGAAGTCCTTCATGTAGCTCATGTTGTCCTGAAGCTGATCCATGGTTGTCATACCGGAGAGAACAATCTTTACATTCTCAAGTGAAGCGGCAAAGCGAACTGCCCATGAGGAAACGCTCATGTCCGGGTTATAGTCCTTGAATACCTTTTCTGCCTCAGGGGAGATGTTGGAGAGTGTGCCGCCTTTGACTGTCTCCATTGTGATGACCGGCTTGCCGTGCTTAACTGCGACTTCGTAGCACTTTCTTGACTGAACGCCTGCGGACTCCCAGTCGAGGTAGTTAATCTGAAGCTGAACGAACTCAAAGAACGGATGCTCAGTGAGAAGCTTGTCAAGAAGCTCTGGGCCGTCATGGAAGCTGAAGCCTATGTGCTTTACAAGGCCGTCTGCCTTTTTCTGCTGAATCCAAGACCAAATGTCCAGTTTGTCGTAAACTTCGACAGAGTGAGAGTTTACATCATGAACTAGGTAGTAATCAAAATAATCTACGCCGGTCTTGTTTCTCTGCTCGTTGAAAACCTTGTCGGCATCCTCATAGCACTTGATAAATCCGGCGTGGAGCTTTGTTGCAAGGGTGTAGGCATCACGGGGATAACGGCTTGTCAAAGCGGCTTTTACGGCATTCTCCGACTGGAATGCATTGTACATCCATGCGGTATCAAAGTAGGTGAAGCCCTCCTTGATGAATGCGTCGACCAAATCCTTGACCTTTTCGATGTCAACACTGCCCGCATCGTTGGGGTCGATTGTGGGAAGTCTCATAAGACCGTAGCCTAATTTTTTCTTTGAAGTAAAAACATCCTCAAACATTTTTGTTCCTCCTTAAATCCTCGTGAAAAACTGAAATATCACAACATACATTTTCAAGACTTCTTTTCAGTCTTGATTTTTTTACGATTATAGTTTAACATTAAACCTAAGATTAAAGTCAATAGTTTTTGTAATTTTCTTGAGGTGAAAATATGGCATATTCAATCAAACAGGCGGCTGAAATCATGAATGTTACACCGAGCACACTGCGCTTTTACGATAAGCAGGGCTTGCTTCCGAATATTTCGAGAAGAGAATCAGGCTACCGTGCCTTCAGTGAGGACGATATGGCAATGCTCAGGCTGATTGCTTGTCTTAAGAAAACAGGTATGCCTATCAAGGACATTCAGGAATACATCTCGCTTGTCGCCCTGGGGGACGAGTCCTTAAACGAGAGATACGAGATAATCCTCGCAAGAAAAGCCGAAGTCGAAAAGCAAATGAAAGAACTTCAAGAGACTCTCGATTTTGTAAACCGCAAGTGCAAATATTACGAGGAAGCGATTGCGGCGGGAACAGAGGCAATTTACCAGCGAAAATACCGCAAATGCGATGGGAAAAACGATGAAGAATAAAAATTAACAGTAATGAACTAAGCACAAGGCACCGTGGAAAAGCACGGTGCTTTATTTTTGCCCGGAAAATAAGCTTGACAATCAAATGCGAAAAGAGTAAAATGCAAAACAACCATAATGCATATCGGTAAAGTAGGAAATTCAAAATTAATTTTCAATATAACATGTATTGACAAAGCAGTGATAGATGTTATAATTTATAACAACAGATGTTATATTGAGATTGCGATATAACACGCTTGAAATAAATTTTATTTATATCAAGCGATAATTAAATTCTATCTTAGAAAAAAGAAAGGAGAATTCTATGAAGTCACCCGATATGATAAGGGAAATTCGAATGCAGCTTGGCTTGAGCCAGTGTGAGCTTGGTCAAAAGCTTGGAGTTTGCTTTGCGACGATTAACCGCTGGGAAAAGGGCAGATGTGAGCCGTCCTCGATAGCGGTTTCGGCGATTAAGGCGCTTTGTCGGGAAAACGGAATAGATTTCTCACGATTTGAAGGAATGAGCGAGGTGGTTTCCGATGAAATCGTCACGCTGTACCACGGCACGAGAGGTGTTCTCTCCGAAAAAATAACCCCGAAAAGCCACTGCCACTGCGATTTCGGAAGCGGATTTTACATGTACGATTCTCCGTGCACGGCAAAAACTCTCATATGCGGCTCAGGCGATGCAAGGCTCTACACGCTGAATGTCAGTCTTTCTAATCTCAAAATATTAGATCTTGATGTCCTCATGGACTGGGTGTTTTTTGTTGGGTTTAACCGTGGAAAACTTGATTTATATAAGAATTCGAGCGTTTACGGCAGAATGAGCGAGCTGTCCGAAAGCTATGATTTGCTCATCGGAGCGGCTGTGGACGAAAAAACTGCCGCCGCACTCGACAGATTTTTTGACGGCGAGATAACCGATGCCGCTTTGATAAAGTGTCTGCCAAGCTGTGATACCGCGGCGAAGCAGTATGTAGCGCTGACTCCTAAAGCCGCCGATAACATAGAAATAGTTAGCGAAAAAATTCTTAGCGGCGAGGAGAGGCAATCCATTTGCGGCGACAACATCGAGTCGAGGAAAAAGGCAATTGATGCTCTCGATGAAATATGGCGAGAAAACAGACGAAACGGAAGATTTTTCGATGAGATAATCGGAGGGAAATCATGAACGAGGCTGTTTTGAAGGAGCGAGCCAAGCTTCAGGGGAGAATATTCAAGCGAGCCGTTTTGACGGGGCTTGATGCAGAGGCTTTCTCAAAGGCTTTCATGACAAGCGAACAGGCGAAGTGGCTTGATTTTTTCGGCGATGCGACAGAGTGCATGGGAGAGGCCTATATTCTCGATGAGCTTTTGTCAGCTTGCGAAATTCAGGCGGCAAAGGAAGAGACCTGCTCTTGTCTTGCCGAGTGGGTTGGCTACACCTACCGAATGTGGTGCGACAGGGAGAAAATCCCCTCGAGTGAAGCGTACTCAAGAATTTCCTTTGCAAGAATGGTGGAGCTTTATCCCGTATTAAATGCTATGTGCACTCAGAGAGTGACAGAAATACTGAACCGACAGTAGCTGTCGGCAGGAGGTAAAAATGGACGAAAGATTGTGGACTATACTTGTGGAGTCCTTCCCCAAAATATTGTCTGCCGGAATTAAGGTCACTGTTCCGCTGACGATAGTTTCCTTTTTCTTTGCTTTGATAATCTCGGTTATCGTTGCAATGATTCAGTATGCGGAGGTTCCCGTTCTCAAGAATATCTGTAGATTTTATATCTGGCTCATTCGAGGAACACCGATGCTTGTACAGCTTTATGTCGTGTTCTACGGACTGCCAAGCGTGGGAATTATGCTCGATCCCATTCCCTCAGCCATAATAGTTTTGTCCTTTAACGAGGGTGCTTATATGGCGGAGAGCGTAAGAGGAGCACTCGAGTCCGTTCCCGTGGGACAGCTGGAGGCGGGTCAGTGTGTCGGACTTTCATATTTTCAGATAATGTACAGAATTGTTCTGCCTCAGGCATTCAGAGTTGCATTCCCCGCGCTTTCAAACTCACTCATTTCCATGCTAAAGGGCACAAGCCTTGTTACAACAGTCACGATTACAGAGATGCTGCGTCAGGCTCAGATAATCAACTCGAGATATTATCAGGCTATGGGACTTTACTGTGAGGTTGCGATTATTTACCTTATGTTCTGCTCGATTCTCACTCTGCTCCAGAGAGTTATCGAGAAGAAATTAGGCTCTTACGGAGGACGCAGCAAATGACTCTTGAAGTAAAAAATTTACATAAGCGATATGAGAATCGAGAGGTTCTCAAGGGAATAAATTTCACCGTGAATGACGGCGATGTCGTTGCTGTTCTCGGCCCAAGCGGCTCAGGAAAGACAACTATTCTTCGCTGTATCAATTTCCTTGAAAAGGCAAACGAGGGAGAACTTATTTTTGACGGTGAAAAATACGATCTCTCTAAAATCACCAAAAAGGAAATCAAAAGACTTAGAATGAAGACGGCTTTTGTTTTCCAGAATTATAATCTTTTCCTCAACAAGACGGTTCTCGAAAATGTCACGCTTGGACTTATCCATGCAAGAGGAGTAAGCCGCAAAGATGCCGAAGAAAAGGCGGTTTCCGTTCTCGAGAAGGTCGGAATGTCAGGAAGACTCGATGCATACCCGTCCCAGCTTTCGGGCGGACAGCAGCAGAGAGTGGCTATTGCAAGAGCGCTTGCCGCAGACCCCGAAATCATTTATTTTGACGAGCCGACAAGCGCGCTTGACCCGGAGCTCATCGGCGAGGTTCTGGCTGTTATGAAACAGCTTGCCGAGGACGGCATGACCATGATAGTTGTCACGCATGAGATGAACTTTGCGAGAAATGTTTCGAACAAAATCATCTTCATGGAGGACGGAAACATAATCGAGACGGGAGCATCCAAGGAGTTCTTCGAAAATCCGAAGACGGCACGTTCTCGCGAATTTGTTAAATCTATCACCGCTGACAGAACGGCGGATGCCGACAAAATTTGATTTGAATCGATTTGCCGAATATAGGCGAAATTCGATTTTAAATACAGTAATTATACTTTTTCTATATCAATTACCAAAGGAGGCACTAAAATGAAAAAGTTATTAGCACTTATACTCGCACTTTCACTTTCTGCAACTGCTTTGACAGCTTGTTCGTCAAGCACAGATTCATCATCCGAGGCATCGGCAGAGGAAACAGCATCTTCTGCAGCTGAGAGCGAAGAGAGCACAGCGGCTAGCGGCGACAGCGAGCTTGCATCAATCCTTGCAAATGCTGACGGAAGACTTGCCGATATTCTCGAGAGCGGAACTATCACAATCGCTACCGAGGGCGACTGGTCTCCGTGGACATATCACGATGAGAAGACAAACGAGCTCACAGGCTTTGACGTAGAGCTTGGAAACGCAATCGCAGAAAAGATAGGTGTTACAGCTGATTTCCAGGAGACAACATGGGATGCAATCCTCTCAGGTGTTGAGTCCGGAAGATTTGACATTGCTTGCAACGGTGTCGGCTACACTGACGAGAGAGCAGAAAGCTACAACTTCTCCGACCCATACATCTACACAAAGCAGGTTCTCATGGTTCGTTCCGACAACGAGGATATCACATCCTTTGAGGACTTGAACGGCAAAACAACAGCTAACTCTGTCGGTTCAACCTATGCGACAGTTGCTGAGAGCTACGGCGCAACCGTCACAAATGTTGACACACTCGACCAGACACTCGAGCTTCTCCTTCAGGGAAGAATCGATGCTACATTAAACGCTGAGGTTTCTTATCTCGACTACATGAACGCTCATCCCGATGCAGAAATCAAAGTTGTTGCAAAGAGCGAGGGCGAGAAGGTTTGTATTCCTGCCGCAAAGGAGAACACAGACTCCCTCATCAAGGCTATCAACGCTTGCATTCAGGAGATGCGTGACGACGGAAGCTTAGCAGAGCTTTCTGAGAAGTATTTCAGCGGCGACATCACAAATCCGTAATTGAGACCTATGGGGTGCGAGAATTTTCGTGCCCCATAATTCGCATTAATACTTGAATTGTTAACAAATAAGATATATCATGAAGATTAGGCTAAAATAAAGCCGATCGTAATTTGTAAATTGTAAGTTGTTTCGAAAGGATTTGATACTATGACAACTATTGATATTATCTCCGGATTCCTTGGAGCAGGAAAAACCACCCTTATCAAGAAGCTTCTCGAGGAGAGCTTCAAGGGACAGAAGCTTGTTCTTATCGAGAACGAGTTCGGTGAAATCGGCATTGACGGCGGATTTTTGAAGGATTCCGGTATTCAGATAAACGAGATGAATTCCGGTTGTATCTGCTGTTCTCTTGTCGGTGACTTCAACCAGGCACTTCACGATGTTGTCGAGCAGTATGCTCCCGACAGAGTTATCATCGAGCCGTCAGGTGTCGGCAAGCTCAGCGATGTTTCAAGAGCAGTCGGCAACGCAAACAAGACCACTCCTATGGTTCTCGGCTCAGCTGTTGCAGTTGTCAACGCTAAGAAGTGCAAGATGTACATGAAGAACTTCGGTGAATTTTTCAACGATCAGATTGAGACAGCCGGCACAATCATTCTCTCAAGAACTCAGGATATTTCCGAGAGCAAGCTTGAGGAGGTTATCGCACTTATAAGAGAGCACAACAAGGACGCTGTTATCATCACAACTCCGTGGGATCAGCTTTCCGGTGACACCATTCTTTCCGCTATGGCTCACCACTCTCTTGCAGAGCAGCTCATGGCTGAGGCTAAGGCTGCAGACTTTGACGATGACGACGAGTGTGACGATCCTGACTGCGAGTGCCATCATCACCACCATCATCATGATGATGACGAGGAGTGCGAGTGCCACCACCATCACCACCATGACGATGAGGACGATCACGATCACGACCACGAGTGCTGTCATCACCATGACCATGACGAAGACGAGCATGACCACGAGCATCATCACCACCACGATCATGACGAACATGACCACGACCACGAGTGCTGCTGCCACCATGACCACGATGAGCACGATCACGATCATGAGCATCACCACCATCACCACCACGGACACGATGCCGACGAGGTGTTTGTATCTTGGGGTGAGGAGACACCGAAGAAGTACACAAAGGCTCAGATTGAGGAGATCCTTGAGGAGCTCGACACAGGTATTCACGGTGCCGTTCTCCGTGCAAAGGGTTATGTTCCGAATGCAGAGGGCGAGTCTTGGATTCACTTTGATATGGTTCCCGGTGAGATTGAAATCCGTGACGGTGCGGCAGACTACACAGGAAGAATCTGCGTAATCGGCTCAGGTCTCAAGGAAAACGAGCTTCCGACTCTCTTCGGACTTAAGTAAGAATAAGAAAGGATACCTATATGGCTAAACAGCAGGTTCCCGTTTATGTTATATGCGGATTTTTAGAGTCCGGCAAAACCAACTTTATCGCTCCTATGATGACAGGAGCAGATTTCACAAAGGATGAGCGCACACTTCTTCTTGTAACAGAGGAGGGCGAAGAGGAGTATGATGAGCAGGCAATGCTCGAGTACAAGGTTCGCATGAGCGTTATTGACGAGAAGGAGGATTTCACAAGAGAAAACCTCACTAAGCTCGACAATAAATATCATCCGACTCAGGTTCTCATCGAGTACAACGGAATGTGGGAGGTTCCCGACCTTAACGATGCACTTCCCGAGAACTGGACTATTTATCAGATTGTCACAACGGTTGATTCTACGACCTTTGACGCTTACTCAAAGAATATCGCTCAGCTTATGAGCCAGCACATTATGAACGCAAGCATGGTCATTTTTAACAGATGTACCGATGAGCTTGCCGATGTGCTCAGATCCCGTAACCTCAAGATGCTCAACCGCCGTGCAGAGATGTATCTCGAGTATGCCGACGGTCACACCGAGGAGTATGACGACGGAACACCGCCGTTTGACATGGATCAGCCCGTTATCGAGCTTACCGACGATGACTACGGAATTTGGTATGTCGATGTCATGGAGAACCCCGATAGATATGACGGCCATGCGGTCTCATTCTTAGGTCAGGTTGCAAAGAACATCAGATTCGGCAAGGACGCTATGGCTTGCGGAAGATTTGCGATGGTTTGTTGCGCTGAGGACACTCAGTTTTTGGGTGTGCTCTGCAAGGGCATTCAGGCTAAGGAGCTCAAGAACCGTGACTGGGTCAAGCTTCAGGCAAGGGTCAAGTGCGAGAAGAATATGCTCTACCGCGGAAAAGGCCCCGTTCTCTATATCGAGAAGCTTCAGAAGGTTGATGCTCCCGCTCCCGAGGATCAGCTTGTCACATATTAATTTTAATAAGTATGAAAAAACGCTGCCCATGACGGACAGCGTTTTCGATTACCTAAGTATTTAGTTCTTGTTCTGATTTTCTTCCTTTTCAAGATTATTAAGAACCTTGAGGACTATCGGAACGCTAAGGCAGAATGCGCAGACATCGGCTACCGACTGAGTTATCTCAATTCCCTTTAAGCCGAGAAGTGCTCCGAGAATAACAAGAAGCGGAATGAAGAAGATGAACTGACGAGACATCGCAACGATTGTTGCGGGCACTGCCATACCCATGGTCTGAAGCATCATATTGCTGAGAACTACGGTTGCGGTGAGGAAGAGGGTCGCACACTGCCAGCGAAGTGCTACCGTGCCGATTGCGATAACATCGGGGTCGTCACGGAAAATCTTGATGATGCTTGGGGCGAATATCGACATGACTATTCCGGCAACAAGCAGGAAGAGAGATGCAAACTTGACGCAGAAGAAGAACGCTTTCTTAACTCTGCTATAAAGTTTTGCGCCATAGTTAAATCCGCAGACAGGCTGAAATCCCTGACCGAAGCCGATGAGAACGCTCGATGCGAACATAGAAATTCTTGTGACAACGCTCATGCCTGCGATAGCGGCATCAGCACCGTATTTTCCTGCCATGGTGTTGAGCATGATTGTGGATACGCTCGCAAGGCTCTGTCTTGCAAAGGAGGGAACGCCGCCCTTGAAGACATCGGCAAAGACCTTTCCGCTCGGCTTGAAGTTCTTGAAGGAAATCGGAACGGCGGCTTTTTTAACATCGAGATAGACGAGAATCGAGAAAGAGACAAACTGCGAAAGTCCGGTTGCGAAAGCCGCACCCGCAGTGCCCATTCCGAACACGAAGATGAAAAGCGGATCGAGTCCGATGTTAAGAACAGAGCCGACAGTCAAGCCGACAACGGCATAGGATGCGTTGCCCTGAAATCTCATCTGATTGTTGAGGATGAAGCTGCCGACGGAGAACGGTGCGAAAATCAGTATCCAGCGAAGATATTCCACCGCATAGGGAAGAATGGTTTCCGTGGAGCCTAAAAGCATGCATATCGGCTCGATGAAGATAAGGCAGACGATGGCGAAGATTATCGCAAGAATTATTCCGCTGAAAAATCCGACCGATGCCATGACGGAAGCGTCTTTCTCATTTTTCGCTCCGAGCATACGGGAGATAAAGTTTCCGCTGCCCTGGCCGAAAAGGAATCCGAGTGCCTGAATGAGTGCCTGAAGTGAGAACGCAACGCCGACTGCGGCGGTTGCGCTAGTGCCGATTTGACCGACAAAGAAGGTGTCCGCCATATTGTAAAAGGCAGTGATGAGCATTCCGATGATTGTCGGAACGGCAAGCTTGGCAACGAGCTTTTCGACAGGCTCTGTTGTCATTTTTTCAAATTTACTTTTTGTTTCTTTAGCCATGATTACTCCAATCTTTCTTGTTTTCAATACTTTTTATACCGATTTAATATCACTTGCAACTATTATACTTTGAGCAAGGGAAAAACGCAACATAAATTTAAGGCTTTAATTTAAAGGCGACATAGATTATAATTATGATAAAAGATACCAATATCAAAACCGATGAAAAGAGGTAATTTGTTTATGAATATAAAGGAAATACTCGAAAAGCTGAAAAACGGAGAAATTTCCGACGAAGAAGCTGAGAAAATGATATATGAGCACACCCACGGAAAATACGAGGAAATGGGCTCTTTTGCAAAAATAGATACCGACAGAAAGGCAAGAACGGGCTTCGCCGAGGTTATATATTGTGCGGGCAAGGCAGACAGCTTTTTGCCCGATATATATAAGAGATTGTACGAGAAAAACGGCGAGGTCTTCGGAACAAGGGCAAGCCGTCATCAGTACGAGATAGTAAAGGAAGTAATCCCCGAGATTGAGTACGACGAGGTGTCGAAAATTCTCAAGTACGAAAAGCCCGATAAACAGAGAATCGGCAAAATCGCAGTGTGCACCGCCGGAACGGCAGATATTCCCGTCGCTGAGGAGGCGGCACAGACAGCCGAATATTTCGGAACAAATGTCGTGAGAGTTTTTGATGTCGGCGTTGCGGGAATTCACCGACTTCTCTCTAAAGTCGATGCTATCGAGGACGCTAACTGCGTTGTTGCCGTAGCGGGTATGGAGGGTGCGCTTGCCAGCGTTATCGGCGGCCTTGCCTCATGCCCTGTCATTGCCGTTCCGACAAGTGTCGGCTATGGAGCAAGCTTCGGCGGCGTTTCTGCGCTTCTCACTATGATTAATTCATGTGCGAACGGAATTGCCACGGTAAACATCGATAACGGCTACGGTGCGGGCTATATCGCAACTCAGATTAACCGACTTGCGGTGAACGGAAAGGTGAAATGATTGAAAGGGCGGATTTTTCCGTCCTTTTTTTGTTTGAAATTTTACTTTAGCAATCGCTAAATACACACGGAAATTATATTTAATTATGCAAATAAAGAACAAAAACAAAGGAGATTAAGCCTTAGTTTTCTATGCTTGATAAGCTAATATGTGTTTGACAAAGAAGATATTGTAAGTTACAATTTATAGGTTAGAAAAGGATAGTTTGCTAATTAGGCGATAGGCTATCTTAAATAAATTACAGAGGGATATCTAACAGGAAATTTAAGAGATTTACAGAGAGGTGCAAATTGGCAGAAGAAAATCAAGTATCTCGTGGGCAGACGGATGTCGTCAGCAGCGAGATGGTCGAGCAACTCATTAACAAGGCGATAAAAGAGGCAGTCGAAAAAGACAGAAAAGCCGAAGCCGCAAAGAGAGCAGAGCTAGAAAGAAAAAACAATACTATCGATTTATTTGAGCTTTTTTACCGTTTGGTGGAAAATCTCAAGCTTGTCATTGCGCTTGCCGTAATCGGAGCGGTTATCGGCGGAGCGTATGCTAAGTTCTTTACGGGCCCGATTTATTCGGCTACAAGCAAGCTTTATGTCATTCAGAAGTACTCTGACGGTACAAGTGTCACGTCAACCGATTTGAAGCTTGGCTCAGACCTTATAAACGACTACACCGAGGTTTTCAAGACCTGGGAAATTCATGAAGCTGTAAGAAACGCTTTGAACCTAAATTATACGAATGGTCAGCTTTCTTCCATGCTCAGCATTTCCGTTCCGACCGACACGAGAATTGTTTACATCAACGTAAGATGCAGTGACCCTCAGCTTGCGGCGGATATAGCAAACGCATATGCGACAGCCGCAAAGGAATTTATCGAGAAAAACATGCAGACTCTCGAGCCGAGTGTTTTCTCGACGGCGACGGTTCCGACATATTCCATTGCAAGCGGCCCCATGCACTATATTTTCTTGGGCTTCGTAGCGGGCGCTATGCTCAGCGTTGTCATTGTTACGATGTTCCTCCTTCTTGACGACCGCCCAAGATCCCCGGAGGACGTCGCAAAATATGCGGGCGTTCCTACCTTAACGGTTATACCCTCTACTCGTAAGATGAAAAATAAGGAGGGCAGAATCTAATGATTAAGCACTTAGAAATATCGAATTTTCCTAAGCTTGACTATATGTGCTCCGAGGCGATGAATACTCTCTGCACAAACCTTCTTTACTGCGGTGATCAGAACAAGGTAATCCTTATCACAAGCCGCTATGCCGGTGAGGGAAAAAGCTATGTGTCTATGAATCTCTTCCGTTCCTTTGCGAACATCAAGAAGAGAGTCGTTCTGATTGATGCTGACCTGAGAAGATCGAGCTTAGTCGGAAGATACGGAATTAATTTCACCGATGAAAATGCTCCCGGACTTGCGCAGTATCTTGCCGGACTTTGCAAGATGGACGATGCTGTCTACAAGACTAACTATGACGGAATGTACATGGTGCCTGTAGGAAGAACTGTAAGCAACTCAATTTCTCTTCTCTCATCTCCGAGAATGGGCTATCTCATAAAGAAATTAAGAGAGCAGTTCGATATAATTTTGATTGATACTTCGCCTATCGGCATGATAGTCGATGCTCTCGACATCGCTAAGCACTGCGACGGTTCTCTTTTGGTTGTCTCATATAAGCGAGGCAAGCGCAAGGAGATCACCGAGGCGGTAAATCAGCTTGAAAATACGGGCTGTTCGTGCCTTGGTACGGTTTTAAATAACGTAAACCTCAAGACTCTAAGCTCGAGAAAGTATTACTATACTTCGGAGAAATACACTAAGAAGTATTATAAACAATACGACACTCCCAAAAAGAAGCGCTGGGGTATCGGTAACAAAAGCCGATAATGAAAGGCTTTGTGGATATTCACCAGCACCTTGTTTGGGGTGTTGATGACGGCGCAAAAACTTTTGAGGACAGCATAGCGCTCCTCAAAAGAAGTGCCGAACAGGGCGTGAGAATAATCATAGCTACGCCGCATGTGCTGTCGGGAATTGAGCCGTTCCCTTATGAGAAATTCCGTGAGCACTTTTTGGAGCTAAAGCGGATTTGCACCGAGGAGAACATACCGATTAAGCTTCTCCCGGGGGCGGAGGTCTTTTACACCGAGCACACTCTGAATATGCTTCTCGACAAGAGAATTCCCACCTTGAACGGAACGAGGTTTATCCTCATCGAGTTTAACGAGGATGTCTCTTGGAGAAACATAGAAAAAGCGGTGCGGGATCTATTCAACAACGGCTACCGACCGATTGTCGCTCACGTCGAGAGATATTCATCCATGTTTTCTCACAGAAAACAGGCAGAATTACTGCGTGAGGAAACTGGAGTGAAGTACCAGGTGAACTGCGGCTCGATAATTGAGCCGAAAAGCTTTTGGCAGAAGCGTTTTTTAGAGCATATGTTAAAAAACAGGCTTATTGATGCCGTGGCAACAGATGCTCACAACATGGAGAGAAGACCGCCGAATATGCTGAGAGCATATAAGATACTTAAAGAAAAATACGGGAGCGAGTACGCTTATAAGCTTACTCACTTCGGTTTTTGAAAGGACGATACTGCGAAACGATGAATGATGCCGATAGAAGTCTGCGCTTATCAATCGACCAGTGGCACGAGCTTTGTAAGGAAGATGTCGCTTTGCCGATGAGAATAATGGTGTACGGCTCGAGTATGTCGCCGCTCATCAGAATAAAGCGTGATTACGTCACGATAGTTCCGATGCGGCGAGAGCCGATTGTCGGAGACATTGTGCTTTTCAGAGATTTTGTCGGTGACCGCTATGTGCTTCACCGTGTGTGGGAGATGCATGACGACACGGTCATCACGTTCGGAGATCATTGTTTTTACCCCGACGCACCCATGAAAAGGGACTGCGTGTGGGGATTGGCTGTGAAAATAGAAAGAGGAAAAAAGGTAATTTCGACGGACAGCGAAAAGGCTCGATCAATGGGGCTAAAGTGGGCGAAAGCCGAGCATATGGCTTTATGGCTTCGCCGAAAGACACTCGGCAGAGCTCGCCGCTTTGCCGCCGGAATTTATCACAAGATTAAGGGCGACAGGTGATAGCATGGCAGAAGAAACACAGGCACTTCCAAGGAATTTAGCTGAGCTTATGGCGAAGCTTGATGCCGAGGGAATAACGGATTACCGCCGATACAAGGAAATATGCAGTTATCTTGACTTCAAGTCCAGAGAAAAATTAATCCCCATTAAGGGCACATTCGAATTAACTCCGCTTTGCAATCTCGACTGCAAGATGTGCTATGTCCACCTAAACCGTGACCAGCTAAAGGGCGCAAGCCTTTTGACGGTCGAGCAGTGGAAAGACCTCATGCAGCAGGCAATTGATAACGGCATGATGTTCGCCTCAATCACGGGCGGCGAGTGCCTCACTTACCCTGGTTTCAAGGAGCTGTATCTTTTCTTGCAGGAGAGAGGAATCCAGATTAATATTCTTTCTAACGGTATTCTCATGGATGACGATATGGTCGAGTTCCTCAAGGTGAACCGTCCCGCACTCATTCAGGTCACTGTTTACGGCACGAGCGACGATGGCTACGAAAAGGTCACGGGCAGACGAGAGTTCGACAGAGTTATGAAGAACATCACCGCACTCAAGGATGCGGGTATGCCGCTTACCATTGCGATAACTCCGAATGAATTTATGGATGACGGCGTGGAGCTTGTGCGTTTGCTCTCTGAGAAAGGCTTCACATTCTCCGTTAACTCGGGAATTATGAGCCCACACGAGAACACGGGCAGAGAGATTCACGATGCCGCAGTTATGACCTATGTGGACATCATGAGAGCGTGGCGAGAGGAGACAGGCAAGGAGCTTTTGCCTAAGTGCGATGAGGAAGACCTCCCCGCAGTCGGCGGAAACGGCGAGCATGTCAAAGGCATTAAGTGTGCGGCCGGCAGAAGCGCATTTGCTATCGGCTGGAACGGACTCATGCGCCCGTGCAATATGTTCCCGTGTGAACCGCAGAATGTGCTTGAAATGGGATTTAATGCCGCATGGAAGAAACTTAACGATATTGCGACTAATTTCGTCACTCCTGTCGAATGTGACGGATGCAAGTATCAGAGATCGTGCAAGCACTGCGTAGTCGAGCATGCTTCGGGAGCGCCTGTCGGCCATGCGAACCCCAGAACCTGCGAGTGGGTGAAGTGCATGATAAAAGAAGGAATTTATCGATTTGTTCCTAACGATTAAGGAAATAAAATCGAAAAATTCACGGAAGAAAGCCGTGGAAATCAAAAAATCCGAATATTTTGCGGTTTTTTGAGGCTTTTTTGAGTTTTATTTGCAAAAAAGCTTGTTAATTAATCGTATATTGTGATAAAATATTGTATACACGAATAATACACGAAAAATAAATGCTTTTATGAACGCTTTTGTTTAACCAAAATTTTTCGTATTAAAGGCAATTAGCTGCGTTTAACGGATAAAAAGTCGGTTTGATAAGGCGAAAAGAAGTTTTATTTTTAGGTAAATGTGGTATCATTAAGGTGTATAAAGTGTATTTTAATACACTTTAAGATATTAGTGATAATTAAAACTGAAACAGAGGGAATAATAATGAAGAAAGTTTACGAAAAGCCGATGGCTGAGAAAATTGAATTCGACTACAAAAATCAGGTAGTTGCTTCATCGACAACTTGTGATTATATAATTGAAAATGAGTACGGGCATGGATGTACCAATCGATATACAACTGCTGTATAATATATAAGATATTAAAGTCGAGAATCGAGGCGGAATAATTAGATAAAACTTATAGTTCTCCTGTTGCGAAGAAATTATTTAACTACAAATAGCAGGTCATAAAAGGGGTATTAGGCTCTGAATGCAAGTGACGGCTATGATTTTATAGAAGGCATATGCCGGATGATTTAAGTTAAAAAAGAGATTGAAAGTGAAAAAACGTAAAGTGAGGACAAACTACATGAAAAAAACTTATGAGACACCTGTAGTCGATAAGGTAAACTTCGACTATAGAAACCAGGTTGTTGCTTCCGGATGCTCCAGACAGTGGGGTTATACGGGTGATCAGACAAATTGCCATGATCATTCAACACCGTACGGAAACGAAGCATAATTGGGAGGCAGCAACATGAAAAAAACATACGAAACACCATCAGTAGAGAAAGTAAATTTTGACTATAAGAATCAGGTAGTAGCTTCAGGTGGATCCAGCACTTGTTACTTCAGAAATATTGGAGCATCCGGTTGTGAATCCAAAATAGAATATATACTTCAGGGCACCTGATTTAGAATAGGAAAAATAAAAGAGAGGTTAGAAAGATGAAAAAATTATACGAAGCTCCTTCGGCAGAGAAAGTAAATTTCGACTATAAGAACCAGGTTGTTGCTTCAGGCGCAACAGGCTGCGGTACTGTTTATGGCTGGAGAACAGAGACAACAACTCAGACATGTCATGAGCAGCATTACCAGGAAAACGTGGTTTGATAGGAGGAATTGAAAATGAGAAGAGTTTACAGTGAACCAGTAGTAGAGAAGATCGAATTTGATTATAACAATCAGGTTGTAGCATCTGGTGGAAAAGGATGCAGTTATGTTTACAACAACTATGACCCGGCTTCAGGCGGATCATGTGTTGTAGATCCAACTCATTCACCTACATATAGAGTCTAAAATACATATAATTAAGAGGCAGCAGCCCATCGGTGCTGTCTCTTTTTTAATGAACAGAGAATATGAAATATTTACTTCCGGGCGTAATTCTTAATTCAGAATTCACATTGGAGGAATTTTCTGATTTTGCAATCGAGGATTCCTCTTCGCTTGATTTGCCCGAAATAAGCCTTAAAATGACGGACGAAGAGCCGCTTCCCGATGTGATAAGAGTTTTCAACCACGCTCAGATTAACATAAGTGAGCTTGAAAGCGGCTGGCTCTTTTCGAGCGTAAGCGAAAGGGAAAAGCTTCTTGTCTCCGAAGATTACAGGGAGCTTGTCGCTTGGGTAAAGGACAAGAGTAACCTCACCCAGCTGAAGATTAACCTTCTTCGCACCGCACTCGAGTGCGCAAGCGTAGCGAACGGCATTGTCAGCTTTCACTCGGCTTGCGTAGAGGCAGACGGCTATGCCGTTGCTTTCACGGGAAAGAGCGGAACGGGAAAATCTACCCGTGCGAATGCGTGGATAGAGAACCTCGGCTACAGCTTTGTCAGCGGTGACAGACCCGCAATTTTCAGCGAAAACGGCGTTTTGATCGTCAGCGGTGTTCCGTGGGACGGCAAGGAGCGAATCTACAGAAACATTCGTCTTCCCCTCAAGGCTATTTTGGATGTTCACAGAAGTGACAATGAATTCTTTGAAATTAGAGAGCTCACGCAAAAACAAAAATTAAGAGTGCTAATGCAGCAGGCGTTCATTCCGATGTGGGACACAAAGACCGCAAGCGTAGCGATTGCCGTGCTTCACGCACTTTCACGAAAAGCACCGATGCTTCGCCTTTTCTGCGGCCCCGACGGTGAGTCTGCAAAGAAGACGCACGATGTTTTATTCAATCACCCAGAACTAATAAAGGAGGCAAGACCCGAAATGAAAGTTAAAGACGGATTCACTCTTCGCAATGTTATCGGAGAGAACATTTTGATGCCGACAGGCGACAATATAGGCAAGTTTGACGGAACAGTTATTTTCAATGAGGTTTCCGCATTCGTATGGGAGAAGATGCAGACTCCTGTATCAAGAGAAGACCTTTTAGGCGCTATTCTCGGCGAGTTTGAGGTTGATAAAGAGACTGCAGAGAAGGACCTCGATGCTTTAATCGAGAAATTCTCAAGCCTTGGACTTATCGACGAGAACGCAACCGACTGATAACAAGATTTAATTTAGAATTTAGACATGCTTACATTACTTAAAGCAAGCTATAAGGAAGATAAGCGTGGCTTTATCGAGATTTTCATACTGAATATAATCTCTTCTCTTATGGGCGGAATAAGCATAGTCGTGCTTTTGCCTATGCTCGAGTTATTGGAGGAGGTTCCCTCCTCGCTTCAGGGCAGTGTGGTGGAGACGGCTGTCAGTGCGATGTCGCCCGTGATGAGAGTGCTTGTTTTGGCTGGCGGATATTTATTTTTGTTGACGGTTAAGGCTTTCCTTAGCCGTCAAATGTCGTTAAGACAAAACGCTTACCTTTGCCGCTACACGCAAAGGCAAAGACAGCACCTCTATGAGCTTATGGAGAAATCAAGCTGGCAGTACCTCGCCAAGCAGAAGAGAACAGACCTCATCAATCTCTTCACTTCGCTTTGCGGTCAGGTCTCAAGCGGAATTTCCTCATCAATCGGTATGCTCTCGAATATCGTCATAGCGATAGTTCAGCTTATAATTGCACTTTATATGAGCGTCCCAATCACGCTTTTTGTGTGCGTGGCGGGTGCGCTTTTGATGGCGGTTTTCTGGCCGCTCAAAAAGAAAAGCAAGGCTTTCGGCAAGAATATGATTGACGTCAGCCGAAATTTCTATTCGGAGCTTCTCAATCAGCTCGGCAGTGTCAAGGAGATTAGGGCCTATGACGTTGAAAAGGAGCACGAGGAGCGCTTCACGAAGATAAACGAGGAGTTCACCACCATGCAGACAGAGTATGCAAAGGTGAGCTCGCTCCCCGGTCTTGTATATAACATAGCGGCGGCGCTTGTCATCGCACTTCTCTTTGTGTTCTCCACAATGGGTATTCACATTGAGACGGCAAGGCTGTTGGTTCTCGTTCTCGTTTTCTCGAGATTGTGGCCGATTTTCTCGGGATTTCAGGGCACGGTGCAGAGTATCCAGACGAATTTGCCCGCACTTGAGGACCTCGAAAAAGCCATGAGAGAAATGAGCGAGGCAAGAGAAGAGCCCGACGACGGAAGAACCCTCGATTTCAAAGAGAATGTTTGCTTCGACAGCGTTCATTTTTCTTATCTTGACGACGGCAAGGACGTTCTCGGCAACATGAGCTTTGAGATTAAGTTCGGCGAGATAGTCGCTCTTTGCGGCAGAAGCGGAGCGGGCAAGAGCACCGTGGCAAATCTGCTCATGGGATTTTTAAATCCCACATCGGGCAGCATAAGCGTGGACGGAAAGCCCCTCACGGGCAAGGACTTGCACGCTTGGAGAAGGGTTATCGGTTATGTTCCGCAAGATCCGCTTGTGCTGAATGCATCCGTGCGTGAGAATCTCGCACGCTTCCACCCGGGAGTCACCGAGGAGGAGATGATAGATGCTCTAAAGCGTGCTCAGGCATGGGGCTTTGTGGAGAAACTGAGCGACGGACTCGATACGCTCCTTGGCGATCAGGGAGTCAGACTTTCAGGCGGAGAAAGACAGAGAATAATCTTGGCAAGGGTTCTTTTGGGAAAGCCGAGGTTCATAATTCTTGATGAAGCGACCAGTGCGCTCGATTATGACAGCGAAATTTCCATAAGAAATGTGCTTTATGAGCTAAAAGGTGAGGTTAGTGTATTGATTATTGCCCACCGACTTGCTACAATAAGAATTGCGGACAAAGCGCTTGTCCTCGAGAACGGCACAATCAGTGAGACGGGTACGATAGCGGAGCTTATCAAAAA
Organism: Bacteroidaceae bacterium; assembly: GCA_963589785.1. Lineage (GTDB taxonomy): Bacteria > Bacillota > Clostridia > Oscillospirales > Acutalibacteraceae > SIG603. The sequence continues at coordinate 87,945 of CAVAMJ010000008.1, forward strand.
GCCCGGCGGATACCTAAACTGCATGGCTGATCTCGGTTAAGCGTCTCCGTAATTAACAGCTGTATTTATATTGCTGTATAGAGGGGTATTTTAAACAATGGCGAAAACTAATGATAAGCTCAGGATGCACCACTGGCAGTTAGTCACGGTGTTTCTTGTAGCTTATGACTTGGCTGCGGTAATCTTTTCTTACTTTATCGCACTTTTTTTACGATTTGACTGTAGGTACTCTGCAATACCGCACGATTACCTAACAGGCTACTACAAGAGCATAATCGTCTATGCGATTATCGTGGCGGTGGTGTTCCAGTGCTTCAGGCTCTACCAGTCGATTTGGCGATTTGCAAGTTTCGTGGAGCTGTGCAGACTTTTGATGGCGACGGCGATAACCTCGATTATCTATGTTTTGTTCGAGACGATATGCATCGAGCGCATGCCCGTTTCTTATTTCATCTTCGGAATCGTATTTCAGCTTTTACTCACCGTTGGCGTGAGATTTTCCTACAGATTCATTCTCTTGCTCCGTGAGAAAAATTATTTTCTCGCAAACAAGTCGAAGTCAGAGGAATCAAGGGTTATGCTCATCGGTGCGGGTCAGGCTGGACAGGCTATCATCCGTGACGTCAGAAGAAGTCAGAGCCTTAACGATAAGATAGTCTGCATCATAGACGATAACTCCAACAAATGGAGCCGTTTTATTGACGGTGTCCCCGTTGTAGGCGGCAGAAACAGCATAGTAGAGAACTGCAAAAAGTACGATGTAGATAAGATTTACTACGCAATTCCGAGCGCAAGCATGAAGACCGAGAAGGAAATCCTCGAGATATGCAGTGAGACAGGCTGCAAGATGAAGAAACTTCCCGGTATGTTCCAGCTTATCAGCGACCAGGTCACCATTGCCGACATGAAGGACGTTCAGATCGAAGATCTTCTTGGCAGAGAGCCGATAAAGGTTGATATGAACGAGATTTTCTCCTACATTCGAGGCAAGGTAATTCTCGTCACGGGCGGCGGCGGATCTATCGGCTCTGAGCTTTGCAGACAGATTGCCGCACACGAGCCGAAAAAGCTCATCATTTTCGACATTTACGAGAATAATGCTTATTCCATTCAGCTTGAACTAAAGAGAAAATATCCTAACCTCAAGCTTGAGACGATAATCGGTTCGGTTAGAGACGGCAAGAAGCTTCTCGACCTCATGGAGAAATATCATCCGCAGATTGTCTATCATGCGGCGGCTCACAAGCATGTTCCGCTTATGGAGGATTCGCCGTGCGAGTCCATCAAAAATAACGTAATGGGAACATACAACACGGCACTTTGCGCCGCTTTGACAGGCTGTGAGAGATTTGTCCTTATCAGCACGGATAAGGCGGTCAACCCAACCAACATCATGGGCGCAAGCAAGCGTCTTTGCGAGATGGTCATTCAGTCCTTTGATGCACTAGTCAAGTCCGGAAAAGCTGACAAGCTTCTTCCTATGTTCTTGAGCTGGGCGAGACTCGAGGACACCGAGGGCCTTGCAGAGAGACTTAAGAAAGCGAAAGTCGAGTATGTTGCCGTTAGATTCGGAAATGTCCTTGGCAGTAACGGTTCGGTTATTCCGCTTTTCAAAAAGCAGATTGAGCTTGGCGGCCCCGTAACGGTCACGCATCCAAACATCATTCGTTACTTCATGACTATTCCCGAGGCGGTTTCGCTTGTTCTTCAGGCGGGAACATATGCTAACGGCGGCGAGATCTTTGTCCTTGACATGGGTGAGCCCGTCAAGATAGATACTCTTGCAAGAAACCTAATAAGACTTTCGGGTCACGAGCCGGATGTCGATATAAAAATCGTTTACACGGGTCTTCGCCCCGGCGAGAAGCTTTTCGAGGAGAAGCTTATGGCTGAGGAGGGCTTGAAGAAAACCAAGAACGAGCTTATTCACATCGGTTGTCCCATTCCTTTTGATACCGATGAGTTTGTCGGTCAGCTTGAGTCATTAAGCCAAGCGGCTTATGACAACTCAGAGAATATTCGAGAGCTTGTCGAGGAGATTGTCACGACTTACAAGCCTGAGAATATCTGAGGCTAAGTAAATTTGAGAGTGCAGAGGGCACACGTTTTGCGTGACTTCTGCACTTGTTTTGAAAAAGAGAGAAACGTGAGAATATGAGAAAAACAGCTAATGTAATTCAAAACATATACCGATTTTTAGTCATCGGGTGCTTTCTGATTATCATGACTTTTTTGTGCGCATACAATGCGGCATCGACCGCAGTGCTGATAAACTGGGAGCACACGGCTTATATCGCCGATTCCGTCAAGCTTAATTTGGTCTTTGTCGTTCTTTCGGTTATCCTTGTGATTTTGGTGAAGAGAAGCGGCGCTTATCGTTTTGTCTGCAAGAAGCTTGAGGACGATAAAATATTCGGAAGATGCAAAGCTTTTCTCATAATCGCGATTTTGTCGCTCGCTTGTCTGTGGGCGCTAAGCACGCAGTTTATGCCCGGCGTAGACGAATACGCCGTACAGCAAGCCGTGGTGGAGGTATTGGACGGAAATTACGAGTCCTTTGCTCCGCTCGCCTATATGGACGAGTATCCGAATAACTGGGGATTTTTCCTGTTCTCATATTTAGTTGCCTGTGTGTTCGGAAAAATGAATTACATCGTTATCCAGCTGGTAATAGCGGTTATGATAGCGGTTGCTTTTAAAGCACTTTCCGAGATAGCAGAGCTGTTTGAAATCGGAAGAGTCGGTCAATTGCTTGTGCTTTTTGTCGGTGTGATTTTCATTCCGTTTACGTTCTACTCCATGGAGGTTTACGGAAATTTGCCGGGAGTAGCCTTTTCTCTCATTGCCGTGAAGTACGAGATTAAGTTTCTCAAGGACGGCGGAAAAATCCACCATGCGGTTCTCAGCGGTGTTTGCATAGCAATCGGAGTTGCGTTCAAGAGCAACATGCAGATTTATTTCTTGGCTATGCTTTTTACAGCGGTCATTTACGTGTTCAAGTCTTGGAAAAAGGCGCTTGCCTTAGCCGTGATTTTGATTGCGGCATATTCTGTGCAGTCGGTGGGGATTGCCCTCATCATAAGGAGCATGACGGGCTGTGCACTCGACAAGCCGATTACCTCGCTTGCGTGGGTCGCCATGGGACTTCAGGACGGAGACCTTGCCCCCGGCTGGTGGAATAATTACAGCGTAAAGACCTACTTCGAGTGCGGCGGCGACGCAGTCAAGCATTCGGCTGTGGTTAAGTCGAGCATAAGTGATTCGCTGTCGAATTTTGTCGCAAACCCCGACTATGCAGTGGAGTTCTTCACAAAGAAAATTCTTTCCACATGGGCAAATCCTACATTCCAGTGCTTCGCAACGGTCAGAAACGGCAGTTACCTTGATGTTCCCGAGTGGATGCTTCAGCTTCTTTCTTACAAATCGCAGAAAAGCATGACGATGTATCTTAACGTGGAAGCATTTCTCGTTTATTTCGGTTCGCTCCTCTATGTGCTCACCGAGAATTTCAAGCGAACCTACAAGCTGATTTTACCAATGACCTTTGTCGGCGGATTTCTTTTCTATCTTGTGTGGGAAGCTAAGGCGAGGTACGGTTTGATGTTCTTTATCGTGCTCATTCCGTGTGCGGTAAAGGGATTTAGTGGGGCGGCTTCGCTTATTAGCGAGAAAATCAAGAAACTAAGAAGTGTAGATAAGGGCGAAAGAAAGCTTAATCGAAAGCTTGTTTTGCGTATTAGCGCAGTGGCAGTGTCGCTTGTCGTGTTTGTCTCTCTTTATGCCTTTAAGTTCAATGCTATTTTCAGTCAAGATACAGGAGAGTATCTCGAATATGTCAAAAATTCTCCCGACGAAGAGGAAGTTGAGTATTTAGGTCAGGCTGACGAAGATAAATAAATTTGCAGTTTAAACCGCAGTGATTTTTCACTGCGGTTTTGTGCGTTCTCATAAATTAATTTGTGCGAGGTGATACGAAAGTAATTCTTGAGAGAAAGCAAGAAAATCGACAAATAATCACAAGATAGGGTAGCTTTTTATCTGTTCAAATTTAGTGACAAATTATTTACTTTTTTGTAACATTACTTTTATTGCCCTGAAGGGGATAATTTGTTATACTAATTATAGATGTTGTGTTAATGTATACATTTTATCGATTGTGATACATACATAATGTATGTATGAAATGTATGTAGGTGTCAGAAAATAGAAGTAAGAAAATTGAAAGAAAGGAGAGCTTTGTTTGCAGTTTTTCAGCCAGCTCAAAGAGAAAACGGGCGAATCCATGGCGGCGGTTCTGCCGATTACCGTCATTGTTTTCGTGCTGTCCGTCACACTTGCTCCCCTTGACCCCGGCACGTTGATACTGTTCCTTTTCGGAGCGGTTCTGCTTGTTGCGGGAATGGGCTTTTTTACTATGGGGGTCGACATGGCAATGACGCCGCTTGGCGAGGGTGTCGGTTCGGTTCTCAGTAAAAAGAAGAAATTCATTATTCCGGCGGTTGCTTTCTTCCTCCTTGGAATGCTTGCGACTGTTGCCGAGCCTGATTTACAGGTGCTTGCAAATCAGGTGTCGGCTATCAACACTCAGGTGCTCATCTGGACGGTTGCGATAGGCGTGGGATTTTTCCTTGTTATCGCAACGGTCAGAATTAAAAAGGGAATTCCGCTTCGTCGACTTCTGCTTATTTTCTATTTCATCGTGTTTGCGATGGCGTTCATAGCACCGAACAACTTCGTTCCTGTTTCGTTTGATTCGGGCGGAGTCACCACGGGCCCGATAACGGTTCCGTTCATCATGGCTTTAGGCCTTGGTATTGCCTCGAGCCGCAGCGACAAAAACAGTGCCAGCGACAGCTTCGGTCTTGTCTCGCTTTGCTCAATAGGCCCCATTCTCTCGGTGCTTATTTTGAGCATAGTTTATAAGCCGCAGACGGTTGACGTCAGCCTTGCCACGGTGCCTGAGGTATCGACAAGCGCACAGGTGGCGCATTACTTCATCCGTGCGTTCCCAAGCTATTTCGAGGAGGTTGCGATAGCAATACTTCCTCTTGTGGCGGTTTTTGTTGTTTTCCAGCTTATCACGAAAAATTACTCTGGAAATGAGCTTATAAAAATCACACTCGGATTTATTTATACCTACATCGGACTTGTCATGTTCCTTTGCGGAGTTAATGTCGGCTTTATGCCCGCCGGTCAGACTATCGGTGCGGCTATTGCTTCCGGTTCGCAGAGATGGCTTCTCATTCCGATTGGTATGCTCATCGGCTTCTTCATAGTAAAAGCCGAGCCGGCGGTTGCTGTTTTGCAAAAGCAGGTTGAGGAGGTTTCCAACGGCGCTATCTCCGCACGTGCCATGGGCATCGCACTTTCGGTCGGTGTTTGCGTTTCTGTCGGACTTGCCATGCTTCGTATGCTCACGGGAATGAACATTTTCTTCCTTCTCATCCCCGGCTACGCAATTGCACTTGGACTTAGTTTCTTTGTGCCGAATATCTTCACAGGTATCGCATTCGACTCCGGTGGAGTTGCCAGCGGTCCTATGACGGCTACCTTCCTTTTGCCGTTTGCTCAGGGCGCTTGCCAGGCAATCGGCGGCAACATGATGACCGATGCATTCGGAATTGTCGCAATGATTGCGATGACTCCGCTTGTCACCATTCAGATTATGGGACTTTCGAGCATCGTCCGTCACAATATTCAGATTCGCAAGCTTCATTTCCACATGGAAAAGGTCGAGGATACTGTCCTCTTTTACGATTAACGGAGGCATAACATGGAAAAAATCAAAGCAGTTGTCTCCATTGTGGAGCGTGGACAGGGTGCTGTTCTGCAAAGGCACTACGGCAAACAGGGTATATATTTTCACACGCAGTGCCTCGGAAGAGGAACGGCAACGAGTGAAATTATGGACATACTCGGACTTGACTCAAAGGACAAGGATGTCGTAATAAGCCTAGCGACGAGCAGTCTCGTGGTGAACCTTTTCAAGGTGATAAATTCCGATTTAAGAGGCAGTATGGGTGTCAAGGGCGTTGCGTGCAGTGTGCCTATCTCGGGAATTAACAACATATTGGCAAATTTGCTTGCCTATCAGTCGGAAAAGCATAAAAAGGAATCCGGAGGAGAAGAAGTGGAACGCACTAAAAATACAATGATAATCGTTCTTTGCAACCGAGGAACTACGGGTGACGTAATGGCAACCGCAAAGGAAAACGGTGCAAGGGGCGGAACGATAATCAAATCGAGAATATCGGGCTTTGAGGAGCTCGAACAGGCATATGACCTCAAGGTTGACGACAACAAGGATATTCTTGCGATAATGGTTTCCACCGATAAGCGTGCCGCCATAATGGAGGCGATCAATAAGGAGCACGGACTTCAGAGCAAGGCTCAGTCGTTCCTTTTCTGTCTGCCTATCGAGGAAATGACAAAATTATAAAAATAGCGAATATGATATAAAGGAGTCTGCGAAAATCAGGCTCCTTTATTCATAAAAAGTTTTAAGTTTTTTATTGTTACATAAATAACAGTGTGTTATAGTTATGCTGTAATGTGTTGATGAATTTAAATCAGGGAATTGGGTAACTTAATGAGTGCAAATACTTTAGAGAGCAGAAAGAACGTCCAAAACGGCGTTCGAAGGCTGATTTTCTGCGGCGTTTCCATTTTGCTGCAGCTTGGCTTTTTTGCTCTTCTCTTAACAAAACTTTATCACTGGGCATCGATCATCGATATCGTGCTGAGAGTGGCGGCATTCGCCTTGGCTCTTGTACTGTACGGTCAAAATAAAACCACGCTCAATATGACCACGCCGTGGATTATTTTGATACTGTCTTTCCCTATTTTGGGAATAGGACTGACGCTTCTTATCGGTCTTGACGGCGGTACGCATAAGATGAAAAAACGCTATGCCGAGATAGATTATCGGCTTTTTCCGATGCTGAAGAGTAACGATGAGGAGCTCGAAAGACTATCAGAGAAAAATCCCCGTGCGGGGTCGATTGCAAGATACATTGCAAAAAACGCAAAGTATCCTGTCTATGACGGCTCGAGCGTGAGATATTTTGACGAGGCGATAAATGCTCTTGATGCTCAGCTTGAGGACCTCTCGAGGGCGGAGAGATTTATCTTCATGGAATATCACGCTATCGAGGACGCAAAGGCATGGTCGAGAATAGAAGATGTTCTGGCTCAAAGGGCGGCGGCAGGAGTTGAGGTTCGTGTTTTCTATGACGACATGGGATCTATCGGATTTATAAATACAACATTTATCGAGAAATTAAAGGCAAGAGGAATAAGGTGCAGAGTCTTCAACCCGTTTGCTCCGATGGTTAACGTATTTCTAAATAACCGTGACCACCGAAAGATTACCGTTATAGACGGAAAAATCGGTTACACGGGAGGATATAATTTAGCAGACGAATATTTTAACTACACTCACCCGTACGGAATGTGGAAGGATACGGGAGTGAGAATTGAGGGCGATGCAGTCGCTAACTTGACGGCGGCTTTTCTTGAGATGTGGAATGCCGCAAAGGACGGCAACCGTGATACGGACGAGAGGTTTGAGGAATTTCTAAAAACCGAGAGGGCAGAAAAACCTGAGGGCTTCGTCCAGCCCTATGCTGATATTCCGATTGACCACGAAAAGGTGGGCGAGGAGGTATATATCAGTCTTATCAACAAGGCTGAAAGATACTGCTATTTTATCACGCCATATCTGATAATCACGGATGAAATGAAGCATGCGCTCAACTTAGCCGCCAAGCGAGGAGTTGACGTGAGAATAATCACACCGGGAATACCCGACAAAAAGCTGGTTTACAGCGTGACGAGATCTTTTTACAGCGAGCTTGTGCCGAGCGGTGTGAGAATATATGAATGGATTCCCGGCTTTTGCCACGCTAAGATGTGCGTTGTCGATGATGAAATGGCAACCTGCGGAACTATCAATCTTGATTACCGCAGTCTTTATCATCACTTTGAGAACGGCTGTTTCATGGCTCACTGCGAGGCGGTTCTCAAAATAAAAGAAGATATGATAAAAACAATGAGAGAATCAAGAGAGGTGACTTCTGAATACGGTAAGACTGACAAAAAGAGAATAGGTCAGCTTATCATGCGTTTGTTTGCGGGACTTTTGTAATGTGTTTGATTGTGGGGGGGGTAAATCTATATGAAAAATCCGTTTTACGGAATGCTCGGAGTGTTTGCGATTTTTAAGGTGTGCGGAACATTCGTGGCTATTTATTTGATAATGTTCTTGGCGGTTATCGCACTTGCGTATATTTTCTGTGCGGTGACTCAAAGAAAGGTAGACAGTAAGGTCATCAGAATTTGTGCTTTGATCGCGATTATTCCCGCTTTGATTTTCACGGCGGTTATTGCAATAGTTTTATCAAAAATTCCTATGCTGATTTGATAGGAAATATATTTTTGCGGAGGAAAGTTATGTCAGATAAGTTCAAGCTTAATGATTACAAGGTTTTTGATATGTTCAAAAACAGCTGGGCACTCGTCACGGCTGGAAATCTTGAGAGCTACAATTCGTGCACGGTCGGCTGGGGAAGTCTGGGAACTCTCTGGTCAAGACCCGGAAACGACGGCGCAAGCGTCACGGTTTATATTCATCCCGCTCGTTTTACGGAGCATTTTCTTGAGGAAAACTCAAGTTTCACGGTAAGCTTTTTCCCTAAGGAATACAAGAAAGCTCTCGGCTACATGGGTTCGCACTCGGGAAGAAACGAGGATAAGGCGAAAAACTGCGGCTTAACACCGATGAAAGCGGGCGACAGCGTGAGCTTCGAGGAGGCAGAGCTTACCTTTGTTTGCAGAAAGGTCTATGCTCATCAGTTTGCCAAGGAGGGCATAGCTCAGGACATTCAAGATTACTATGCCGCCAATCCGAAGGTTTATCCCGACGGTACAGGGGGCGGATGGCAGCCGCACTATGTGTTTGTCGGTGAAATCACCGAGGTCATAGAGAAGTAAAAACAAAAAGGAAGGATTTGCGTGAGATCCTTCCTTTTCTCATTTTGAGAGATTAACGCTCTGAGTTTTAAACATTCGCTGGGTAGAAGTTGAAAACTTGGGGTGTTTTTGCATTGACATATAGAAATTACTGCTAAATTGCGCTGTTTTTTGTAGGTTAATATTACTGATTTTTCTTGACATAACGGATATGGCTTATTAAAATATAGAGTGCATTAGTACGAAATTTTGCAAATTTTTTTCAAACTTTTTCAAACGGAGATACTTTATCATGACTTTAAGAGGGGATATCCTTAAAAATATAGTTGCTGTTGTGCTCGCACTTTCTATTGCTTTGCCACTTAGCTTTTCAAGTACTCTGACAGCATTTGCAGACGAATCTTCAAGCGAAGAGACAAGTGTTTCTGATGAGAGCACCGTGGAGGAGAGCAGTGATGCAGCAAGCGAGGCTTCGAGTGAAGCAAGCACAGAGAGCTCAGCAAGCTCGACTGCGACAACAAATATCACTATTCCCTCGGCTTCAAGCGATTTTTATGTGTATGATGAGATGAACACGATCTCCGATACCACACGCCAGTCAATCGTGCAGACCGGAGAGTATCTCAACGCTCAGTATGGCGCACAGATAGTTGTTGCCGTGTTCAATACACTTGGCGACTACAACATAGAGAGCTTCACAAATCAGCTGCTCACATCTTGGAATGTCGGAGGCAGTGACGGATACGGCCTTGTTTTCCTCATGGATGTCTCTGAGGACGATTACTACTGTATTTCCGGTGCCGGCTTAAAGCAGCTTTATACCTCGTCTAAAATTCAAACTATCCTCGATGATAACATCGAGTCGGTTTTTGCGCAGAAAAACTATGATGCAGCGGCGCTTGCTTTTGTAAACGCATGCACAAGCGACCTTGAAAAGTATATGCAGGACCTTGCCGCTTCGGGTGTTGTTCTTGTTAAGAACTCGAATACAACTGCGACAGCTTCGACCACAGGCGATTCGACAGACGTTCAGACAACTGATACCGAAAGCGGGACCACAGAGACCACAAAGAGCTCAGGCGGATTTCTTGGCTTCCTCAAGGCTCTTGTTATCATCATCCTCGTGCTTGTAATTCTTCTTTGCGTCCTGTTTGTCGTTGCATATATGCACGGTCAAAAGGTCAAGCGTGAGAGAGCGGAGGCAAGGCGCAGAAACGCTCAGAGAAGAGGCAGTTCTTCGTCTTCTTCTCAGAGAAGCACCCAGCGTTCGACTTTTTCGTCATCGAGAGGAAACGGAAGCTCCTCAAGACCGCGTTCATCAAGCGGCACACGCTCAGGCTCTTCCTCAAGCAGAACAAGAAGCTCATCTTCCTCGAGAAGTGATTACAGAAATAGATACGACAGATAAATAAAAAATAAAACTCTGTGAATTCAGTTATTCACAGAGTTTTTTTCATATATTAATTTTAGAGAACCATTCCGCCGTTCACTCCGAGAACCTGACCTGTGATGAATTTAGCGTCGGCAAGAAAGGCGCAAGCCTTTGCGACATCATCGGGAGTTCCGATAGTACCTGTCGGGATTTCCTCACGGATAGCGTTTACATCCTCTTCGCTTAGGTGAGAATTCATTTTTGTGTCTATCATACCGGGCGAAACACAGTTGACTGTGATTCCGCTAAGTCCCACTTCTTGCGCAAGCGCCTTGGTCATTGCGATAAGTCCGCCTTTTGATGCGGAGTAGGCAACCTCACAGCTTGCGCCGACCTGCCCCCACATGGATGCGACATTTATGATGCTTCCGCTTTTCTCGTGTATCATATTTTTTATGCATCGTTTGGAAACAAGGAATGCTCCCGTGAGATTAACGCTGATTATATCGTTCCATTCGGAAAGTTCGGTTTCGTCAAAAAGCTTTATCAGTGAGATTCCCGCATTATTGACAAGCACGGAGACATTTCCGAGAGAATTTTCAACTTCACTTAGCATGGAGTCGATTTCTTCTTCTGACCTTAAATCTGCACGAAAAGCCTTTGCGGTGTAGCCGCTTGAATTAAGTTCGTTTTCAAGAGCGAGAGCGGCACTTTCGTTGTTCATATAGTGAATGGCGACAGAATAACCCTTTTCGGCAAGGGTTTTGCAGATTGCTTTGCCGATGTCTCCCGAACCGCCTGTTACAAGTGCGGTTTTATTTAAATTCGTCATAGTGCTCCTTTAGTATTTATTCCAAATTTCCCGTGAGTGCCATAATCACAGAAATGGCGGCAATCGGTGCGGTCTCAGTGCGAAGAATTCTCTTGCCGAGAGTTGCTATGGAAACTCCGTTTTCCTTTGCAAGTTTAACCTCGGCTTCGGAAAATCCGCCCTCCGAACCGATGAAGATCGATATATCGGAGTTATCCTCTGTTTTTCCGACAAGGCTTGTGAACGGCTCTCCGCCGTGCTCATAGCACATGATTTTAAGTCCGTTGGCGTTTTTTACTGCATCGGCGAATTTAACCGGCTTTTTTACCTCGGGGATTATTCCTCGTCCGCACTGCTTTGCGGCTTCGAGAGCGATTTTCTGCCAGCGGGCAATTTTCTTTTCTTCCTTGCCGTCAAGCTTTGCCACGCAAAATTCGCTTGTGACGGGGACAACGGCATATGCGCCTAGTTCCACTGCTTTTTGCGTGACTAAGTTGAATTTATCTGATTTTGTTATGCACTGGTAAAGTGTAACTCTGCGGTTTGGCTCTGTTTCGCTCTTCTTTTTCTCGAGAATGTCGGCAAAAACGCTGTTTCCGACAATTTCTCTGACGGCGGCACGGTAATCGAAGCCCACGCCGTCGCAAAGAGTGATTTCCTCGCCGACACGCACACGAAGGCTTTTTGCAAGGTGAGATCCGTTCTCACCGTCTATTTCTATTGAAGCTTGATTAAGCTTGTCTGCATCGATAAAAAATCTTGGCATATTCCCTCCGAACGATTGAATATACAATGGTTTTGTTTGTGGTCTTGAAGATGATTTTACAACAGTGAGTGCGCCTTGTCAAATTGTAAAGACAGCGCTGTGATTGCGGCTTTTATCTTCACAGCGCTGTTTTTTTATGGTATACTGTTAGGGTGTAATATGTGTGGAGGAGGAATGAATATGTTCGGCTTTTTTAAGAGATTATCAGCCTTGGTTTTGCTTATGACAACGCTTGTCGTGAGCTTTTCGGGCTGTACCGAAGTGGACTATTCTTCCGACAATCTCATGACCGCACCAAAGGTGAGCGCGGTCCAGCAGGATATATATGATCTTCTCGGCATGGACGATGAGACAATCAACCTCATGTATCCGCAGAACGGAGATTATCGCTCAGCGATTATCATGTGTGACTTCACTGGAGACGGTTACCAAGACGCTGTCGGATTTACCATGCATGACGATGACAGTGTGGTTACCGTAAGCTTTATGACAGAAGAAGACGGCATTTGGAAAATTATCTCTTCATTCAAATCGAGTTCAACTCAGATAGACAAGGTTCTCTTCGGAGATGTTACGGGTGACGGTGTGACTGATATTGTCATCGGCTGGGGAAGTGCAAAGGGACTTGCCAACTCTGCCGGACTTTATTACTACGAGAACGGCATCGTTAAGGGCTTCTCGCTCGGACATTCCTACACAGAAATCGAGCTTATGGATCTGAACGGAAGCAGCACAAAGGATATTTTCACGGTTTCTGTGGCGACTCTTGTTTCCACGCAGTCGGTAGAAACAGGAAGCTCCATGGCTAATCTTTACAGCTTCGTGGGTGATGAGCTTGTATGCACTCACCGATGCGCCCTTTACAATAATCTAAGCAGTTTTTCTTCAATCACGCTTGGAAAAAGCCTTGACGACAGAACCTGCGTCACGGTTGACGGTGTAATGGCAGACGGTTCGATGATAACCCAGCTGTTGTATATAAACCCGTTCTCGGGCACTATGCTCTCACCGCTTTCGTTCTCGGGAGTGTATGAGACATACAACTATTTTTACCGTGCCCGTCAGGTGGCGATAACATCACGGGATATAGACGGAGACGGAATAGTCGAAATGCCGCAGTGCATTTACATGAACGACGAGGAAAAGAAAATATATTCTACTGATTATATTATTGAGTGGATGAAATTCGACATTGCGGCAAGAAAGGGCATTGTGTCCAAGGTTCAGATTTATAATCAGGACGACTCTTACACCGTGGATATTCCGAAAGAAGCGGAAGAGGTGCTAAGATGCGACAGGGATTCGGAAACGAGGACGGCAAGTTTTTATCTGTGCGAATTTAACGATTACGGAAAAGTGACGGAGAAAACCGAGCTTTTCAGCATAAGAGTTTTCACAAAGGAAACTTGGGAAAAGCTTCCCATAAAGGATAGTCCGAATAGCCTTTCCGAGAGAAGAAGCTACCGTGAAGATAATTATGCTTTTCTGAAAAGCGCAAAGCTTGACGGAGAAGAGTTTGTCTATGCGGCTAAAATAGAGACAGATTCAAATATTTATTCATCAATACCGTATACTATAGAGATTGTGGATTAGGGAGGATATACGATATGAAAAGATTACTTGTTTGTGAGGACGAGCAGAATATCAGAGAATTTGAGGTAATAAATTTAAAAAGAGCTGGTTACGATGTTGTCGAGGCGGCAAGCGGAGACGAGGCTCTCGAGATTTATCACCGTGAGAACGGAAATTTCGATGTTGTTATTCTCGATATTATGATGCCGGGAAAGCATGACGGCTTGGCAGTCTGCAAGGAGCTGAGAAAGCTTAGCGACACGATAGGAATAATTCTTCTTTCGGCAAAAACTCAGGAGATGGATAAGGTGACGGGTCTTATGGTCGGCGCAGACGACTACATAACAAAGCCGTTCTCACCGAGCGAGCTCACCGCAAGAGTGGACGCTGTCAACCGCAGAGTCGAGCTTGTCAGAGGTGCAACGGCAAACGCCTTCTCGAAGGAAATAGTTTCCGGTGACTTCGTGCTCAATCTCATGGACAGAAGCTTCTCCAAAAAGGGAGAGAAGATAGACCTCACGCAGGTTGAGTTCCAGATAATAGAGTATTTTCTTACTAACCCGGCAATTCCGCTTTCAAGAACGGATATCCTCACCCATGTTTGGGGCACAAGCTATGCCGGTGACGAGAAAATCGTCGATGTAAACATCAGAAGAATAAGAATGAAAATAGAGGACGATCCGTCCGTTCCAACTCACATAATCACCGTCTGGGGTCACGGATACAGATGGGAAGCTTAATGTGAGTGTGGAGTGTTGAGTTAGGAGTGTGGAGTTGTTGCAATACTTCAGTCAAACTCCACACTCAACACTCCAAACTTAGAAGCTAATGAAATGAACGAAAATACCGTAAAAATCAAAAGCAAGAAATTTGCAGTTCGAGTAGTAAATCTTTACAAGCACCTTGTGAAAAACAGGGGCGAATATATATTGTCAAAGCAAATTCTAAGAAGCGGAACAAGCATAGGAGCAAACCTTGCCGAAAGCGAAGCTGCAATAAGCCAAAATGATTTTTTGTCAAAGGTGTATATTGCCTTAAAAGAATGTCATGAGACGATATATTGGCTTGATTTACTTTATGAAACGGAATATTTGAATAAAAAAGAGTATGAGTCGTTAAAGTGCGATTGTGAAGAAATAAGAAGAATGCTTTCTTCCACGACAAAAACTTTGAAGGAACGAGAATGAGTCTTGCAACAACTCCACACTCAACACTCCAAACTCCACACTCAAAAAAGGGGGTGCCACGATTGAGAAACAATAAAATATCAAACCGTTGGTTTTTCAACAATTTAATAATAGTTATTGCGCTCATCGTGGCAAGCACTATCTTGGTGACTCTGCTTTACCGCAGATCGCTTTATACTTCCATAAAGCAGGTGCTCGTCGGAAGAAGCGAGGAGATTTATGCAAGCTTTCAGTCAAAGAGTGACACGGAGTACTCTGCCGATGATTTTGAGTATATCGGAAGATCGTACATTCAGAACTTTTCCGATAAATCCAAAATGGAAGTAATGCTGATTTCCGTTGACGGCAAGATTTTGCTGTCTTCCTCGGGCTTTGCTCCCGATAAAACCGATGTCATTCCCGATTTTAACTACTTACTTAATTCTGACAAGGAATATGCCTGTTTTGAAGGAGTAGACGATTCGCAGAAGATTATCGCCGTGACAAGACCGATTCATTCCAAATCGGGAAAGCTAATAGGCGCTGTAAGATATGTTGTTTCTACCGAGGGCGCTGACAAGTCCGTCATGCGATTGATAGGAATTTTGTTCCTTGCGGGAATTTTAATTATTGCACTGATAACCATGATGGGTTTATACTTTATCCGTTCGATTGTCGTGCCGATAAAGAAGATAACGGCGAGTGCAAAAACCATTGCCGACGGTGATTTTGACGTAAGAATCGAGAAAGAGCGAAACGACGAGATAGGTCTGCTTACCGATACCATTAACGAAATGGCGGCGGAGCTTGGCACAACGGAAAAATTAAAAAACGACTTTATTTCATCAATTTCTCATGAGCTCAGAACGCCCCTCACGGCAATTACGGGTTGGGCTCAAACGCTTGACGGCTCGACAAACAGCCCCGAAACCGTCAAGCGAGGCATGAACATTATTGTCAAGGAGTCGGAGAGACTGACGGGACTTGTAGATGAGCTTCTCGATTTCTCGAGACTTGAGACTGGCAGAATGAAGCTGATACTTCAAAAGACGGATATAATCGCCGAACTCGACGAGGTCTATTTCATGTTCACCGAGAGGGCAAAGAACGAGAAAAAGAAGCTCAGCTTCTCTGACGAGGGATACATCACGCCTGTAATATGCGACACAAACCGCATGAGACAGGTTTTCATCAATGTAATCGACAATGCGATAAAATACAGCGAGGAGGGCGACAGCATAATCGTCTCTGCGTTTGAGCGAGGAAACAATGCCGTTGTCGTTGTGAGAGATACGGGAATAGGCATTCCCGAGGAGCATTTGCCGAATGTCAAAAAGAAATTCTACAAGGCAAATCTGCAGATTAAGGGTTCGGGTATCGGTCTTGCCGTGGCTGACGAGATAGTCAATCTTCACGGCGGAAGTCTGACGGTGACAAGTAAAGAGGGCGAGGGCACAGAGGTCACAATCTCCTTGCCTACCGTTAATAGTTCGAAGAGCCCCCAAATCTGAGTAAAAGTAAAATATTTATCAAAACGTAAGGCGAAAGCCTTAAGCGGAGGATTTTATCAATGAGCAGAATTACATCAATAGGCGGTGAGGCTTTACTCGAGGGAATCATGATGAGAGGCCCGTTCAGAACGACATGTGCGTTCCTTGACCAAAAGGGCAATATCTCAACAGAGGACATCGAGATGGAGTATCTCACGAAGAAATATAAAATATGTTCACTGCCGATAATTAGGGGAGTTTTCAGCTTCATCGACAGCTTAAGACTCGGCTCGAGGGCAATGAATCTCTCTGCCGAAAAGGCTGGACTTGACGACGAGGAGGAACTATCGGGCTTTGACAAGTGGCTTAACGATAAGCTTGGCGACAAATTGACGGGAATTATAGTCGGAATTGGCTCTGTTCTGGGAGTTGCCCTTGCCGTGGTGCTTTTCATGCTTGTGCCGACACTTCTGTTTAACGGAATCAAGCATTTGACAGGAGAGTCGATAGAGCCGCTCAGATCCGTCTTTGAGGGCATTCTCAAGATGTTTGTCTTTGTGCTCTACATTTTCATCATATCGAGAATTCCAGATATACACAGAGTTTTTATGTTCCACGGAGCTGAGCACAAGTGTATTTTCTGCTACGAAAATGAGCTTGAACTTACGGTTGAGAATGTCAGAAAGCAGCCTCGCCTTCACCCAAGATGCGGAACAAGCTTCATGGTGCTCATGATTATTGTCGGTATCTTCATCGGCTTTTTCATCAAAATTCAAAATCCCGCACTCAGAACCTGCGTCAAGATTTTGACTTTGCCGCTTGTTATGGGATTTGGCTATGAGCTTATCAAGTACTGCGGAAAGCACAACAACCTCTTCACAAAGATTGTTGCCGCACCGGGAAAATGGCTTCAGAAGCTCACAACTCAGGAGCCTGACGACGATATGATAAGAGTCGGTATCGAGGCAATCAAAGCAGTTATTCCTGAAAACGGCGAGGATCTTCTCTGATGGCAAGCCTTAAGGAATTATATTTCTTTGCTAAGAAAGAGCTGAAGGAAGTGGACTACCCTGAATTCGATGCCATGTGCCTTGCGGAGGAATTTCTGCACGCAGACAGAAACAGGCTCTATCTTCACGGCGAAGAAAGCGTAAGTGAAGATGACGAGGAGAAATTTCGCTTGGCAGTCGAAAAGCGAAAAAGCTTTTATCCGCTTCAGTATATTTTGGGATACTGGTACTTTCGTGATATGAAGCTAAAGGTGAAGGACGGTGTTCTTTGCCCAAGAGAGGATACCGATGTACTTGTGAATGAATCCCTTGAGAGAATAAAAGAAATTTACGGAGACCAAACGGTTTTCGGTGTTGACCTTTGCGCGGGAACGGGCTGTGTGGCACTGGGAATTGCAAGGGGCAATAAAAATATAAGCATGGAAGCCGCAGAGCTTTTTGAAACACCTTTCGAGTGCCTTTGCGAGAATATCGAGAGCTTTGGAGATGGCAGGGTGAAAGAAAGCCGTGGCGATGTTTTTTCGGACGATTTTCTTGAGAAATATCACGAGCTTGATTTTCTCACGGCAAATCCGCCATATATAAGCGCAGACGAGATGCCCACGCTTCAAGCCGAGGTGCAGAAAGAGCCGAGAGAGGCACTCACGGACGGCGGAGACGGTTTAAAGTTTTACCGAAGGATAATCACCGACTGGAAGAAAACAGTCAAAATCGGCGGCTTTATTGCCCTTGAGATAGGGGAAACTCAGGCGGAGGCTGTAAAGACGCTTTTTGAAGAGAACGGCTTTGCCGATGTGCGAGTTGCAAAGGACTTCACAGACCTCGACAGATGCGTTTCTGCGGTCAAAATCAGAGATTAAGCGAAATTAGTCGCTCGATTTATATATTTTAGTTTTAATAAGGGAGGAAAAAAGAAATGTCTATTTCAGGAGAGAGAGAATTTGATTTGCTGAACAAAATCGGATTTATTCGCACGGCTGGCTCTGAGGAGGAGCTCAAGGCGGCAAATATCATCAAGTCCGAGGTCGAGAGCATGGGTCTCGAGGCTAAAATAGAGCCGTTCGAGATTTGGGATGCGGTTATCGAGAAAGCTGAGTTTGAGGTTATCGAGCCGTATCACAAGTCCTACACCGTAACATGCTATAAGGGTGCGGGAAATGCAGACGGTCTCGAGGCAGATTTTCTTTATGTCGAGAACGGCGGCGATGTTGCCCTCAAAAATGCCAAGGGTAAGATTGTCATGTTCAACGGATATTTGAGATATCCGCTTTACAAGAAGCTTTGCGAGGCAGGCGTAGCCGGTATTGTTTCTTATTCCGGAACACTTCTCGAGACAGAGGATGACTCAGATCTTTTCACAAGAACAATCAGAGCAAAGCTTCGTGAGTGCGGCAAGCTTCCGGCAGTTAATATGCGTGCAACAGATGCTTTTGACATAATCAAGAACAAGGCAAGCAAAGTCAGAATGACTACTCTCAACCACGATGTAACTCTTGAGTCAAGAAACGTTGTAGCAGAGATAAAAGGAACTAAATATCCTGATGAAGTAATCGTTTTCGGTTCTCACATGGACTCCGTTCCGTTCTCAACAGGCGTTTATGACAACGGCGCAGGCTCTGTTATCCACATGGAAACACTTCGCTACTTTGTCGAAAATCCGCCCGAAAGAACAGTTCGCTTCTGCTGGTACGGCTCTGAGGAAATCGGACTTGAGGGCTCAAAGGCTTATTGCCGTGACCACGCTGAGGAATTAAAGAACGTCATTTATATGGTAAATACCGATGTCGGCGGATGCGTTCTCGGTTCTGAGACAGCTGTCGTTCTGGGAAGCAAGGAGTTCACAAACTACACCGATGCATACATGAAGGCTAACGGCTATGATGTTGATGTTAAGCAGGATATTTATTCCTCCGACTGTATTCCTTTTGCAGACAACGGAATTCCAAGCATCAACTTCATGAGATTCAGCCGTGACGGCGGTGCGTTCATTCATTGCCGCCATGATATTATTGATTTCCTTTCGGCAGATGCACTCGAGAACACAACAAAGCATGTTGTTGCTTTCACAGATCATCTTGTTAACTCTGTCGTATTCCCTGAGAAGAGAGAAATTCCTGAGGAAATGAAGGAAAAGGTAGACAAGTATCTCTACAAGAAAGACTGATAAAATAATAAGTGAGGACGCATTTTTCTTGCGTCCTCTTTTGTTTTTGCAAAAAAGCTGTTACAATGGAGAAAGTTAAAAAGTCCTTTTGAGCGAGGTTTAGATATGGCGATAAATAAAAACGGAATAGTTGTTGTCGGTGCGGTTTTTGTCGATATAAAGGGATTTCCGATTTCACAGTATATCCCGGGTGGAAGAAATGCGGGAAATATCAAGCAGGTTCACGGCGGAGTTTGCAGAAATATCGCTGAGGACATTGCTAATCTTGAACTGAGACCCACGCTGGTGAGCCTTGTGGATGCCAGCGGAATAGGCACAGATGTTATCTACAAGCTCCAAAGGCATAAGGTAAACACGGAGTATATGCGTGCCAAAACGGACGGAATGGGCACGTGGCTTGCCATATTTGACAACAGCGGCGATGTCACCGCATCTATCTCCAAGAGACCTGATTTGATGCCGATTTGCGATATTCTTGACGATAAGGGCGATGAGATTTTCAGTCAGTGCGACAGCATTGTTTTTGAAATGGACATAGAAAAGGAAATCGCAAAGAAGCTTTTCTATTATGCTGAGAAATACAACAAGATGGTTTGCTGTCCCGTTTCTAATATCAGCATAGCTTCGGAGAGAAGAGACTTTTTAAGAAAGGTGGACTGCTTTGTCTGTAATTCTCACGAGGCAGAAATGCTTTTCTTTGATAATTTTGAAAATCTTAGCATTGATGAAATAATCGAAAAGCTAAAGCAAAATGTAAAGAATGCCGATCTGAAAAGCATGGTGGTCACATTGGGTGAGAGAGGTGCGGTCTGGGCTGACAAATTCGGCGGCAGCGGATACTGCCCTGCAAAAAAGGTTGATGTGAGAGACACCACGGGTGCGGGGGATTCTTTCTTCGCCGGGGTCGCATCGGCACTCACTTACGGAAAGAGCCTTTCTGAGGCTTGTGAGATAGGCTCACGCCTTGCCGCTTCCGTCATCACGACAACAGATAATGTTTGCCCAAGATTTTTGCCTGAGGAACTTGGGCTTTGAAATGCGAGTATTTATGCGGAAAATCAACCCTAAAAAAGAAATTTTGAAAAATTCAAAATTTTTTTGAAAAAAGTGTTGACATTTTTATTTGAAAGTGGTATCATAACGGAGTCGTCAGGAA
>CAVAMJ010000009.1:0-105890 GCA_963589785.1 Bacteroidaceae bacterium
TGGGGGTATAGCTCAGCTGGGAGAGCGCTTGAATGGCATTCAAGAGGTCAGCGGTTCGATCCCGCTTATCTCCACCAATTTAAAGCTTAAAAATGGCTTGGATTAGCTGTTTTTAAGCTTTTTTGATTTGAACTATACATGGCACTTGTAAATTTTGCAAGGGTGAGAGCTTTACTCAAGCCTTAATTCTTTCAGTATCGAGTTATCAAAACTTTTGCTAAGAGCTTGACATTAAAACTAAAAAGTAGTATAACGTAAGAGAAGTAAGACGAAAGGAGGAAACGCTAATAGCTAATATATGAGGGTAAAGAAAAGAGACCCAAGCATATGCAAGAGTCTCGAGGTACTTTGCTTCACGATATTGCAATTAAAGTTGTGATAAGCACCGTTGCAAAAGTGATAGCAAGTATAATCTTGAAGTTAGTTGATAAATATTTCTTCTAAGTTCAAGGTTTGGAAATGGGGAATCCCAAATTCCCCATTTCCATTATACCCTTATTTACAGTCATTAGTCAAGAACGATATGAAAAATTTCTTGTTTTGGGGAGCAATCGTATTGCTCGTATGTGCTTTGATTGATTTAATTAAGCTTCTTGTAGTGCTTAAGAAAAATCGTTGATAGAAAGGCAGAAAATATAATGCTTATAACACTAAAAGAATATTGTGAAAGACACGGTAAAAACCACTGCACAGCCCGTCAGAGAGCGGCAAGAGGTTCGTTCAAAACTGCTCAGAAAATCGGTCGTGATTGGTTCATTGAAGAAAACGAGCCGTGGGTTGATAATCGAACCGACACCAACTCCAAGCGTTGGAAAAAGAAAACAGTAGAATAATGAAAAAGGGGGACTGCAAAAACGCAGTCCCTAATTTCTAATTGCAAGATAGTTTTCCATAGTAGATTTAAATATCGAAGCCATTGGAACTCCGACCTCGGCACATTTTGCTTTAAATTTAGCCGCAAGACCAATAGTACAAGTTGTTAGACCAACAACGTAATTAGGCTTGCTAAGTGCTTTGCCGATAGAAGTAATTAAAACAAACATAATTGACGTTTTGTTGTTTGCGGTTAGAATATTATCGAAATATGTGATATATGGGCGATTGTATTATGTGCTTCTTGAAATTGTGTTTTGGTGTTCCGCTAATGTAATTAAGTATAATTTTTGATTGTTCAAAGAAGTACAGAAAACCCAAAAGACGCAGAAGACGAAGATAATTTTTGAGCCTCGATATAATTGGGGCTTTCTTTTTGCCTTTATACAATGCCTTATAGCAGTTTGCTTTACTTTAAATCGAAAACAAAGTATAAACATTAATAACATCTAAGCTGTTAAGAATAAAAAACGCATAAAATGGATACATTCTGACAAAAACAATAAAGTCAATTTCACTTGGTGCGATTATTTTGGAAGTGTAACTATAATAAGGTTAATGCTACAACATAAGTTTGACATAAAGCATAAAATATGATATAAATACTATAAGTATGACTATGTGTAATTGATTTGTCTGTTGTTAAGGTCTTTGTAAGAGGTGATTTTAGTGTCTTTGAAGGCAGATATTTTGGTGTCATGCATGTTTGCCGATGCTCAAAAGCTAATAAAAAACAGTAAAATCACAGGTGACTGCGTGGTTATCAATCAATGTGATGAAAATTCATACGAGGAATTTCCCACGGAGAACGGCACGGCGAGAGTTTTCTCGATGAAGGAGAGAGGCCTCACCAAAAGCCGCAATGCCGCTATCGAGCGAAGTGATGCCGATATTTGCCTTTTATGCGATGATGACGAGACCTTTGCCGCAGATTATCTTGAAAAAATGACTAAGGCTTATGAGGAAAATCCACAGGCAGATGTTATTATTTTCAAGATGATAAATCGCAAGCCGTCCTTTGAAAATAAGGTTATGCGGCTTAAATTTCCAAAGATTTTAAAGGTTGCGTCATGGCAAATCTCTTTCAGAAGAGAAAGCCTGATGAAAACAGGCGTGCGTTTCGATGAATTGCTTGGTTCGGGCACAGGTAACGGCGCTGAGGAGGAGCTCAAGTTTTTGAGCGACTGCATCGCAAAGGAACTCGAGGTTTGGTATGTGCCGTATGAGCTCGCAGAGGTTCATGAGGGCGGAGATAGTCAATGGTTCTCCGGCTTTGATGAAAAGTTTTTTGAAAATCGAGGTGCAACCACGAGATATATTCTCGGCTATCCGATTGCTTCAGCCTATGCTTTATTTTACTGCATCAAGAAAAGACCGATGTATAAAGAAAAATTAAGCTTTTTTGGAGCACTCCACGCTATATTTAAGGGCATTAACGGGAATAAAATAGAAAAGGCCAAGAAATCGGCTGAGTCTAAGGTATTGTAAGGGTATATATGGATAAAATTCTTTCATTTGTAGTTCCGTCATACAACAGCTCAAAGTTTATGAGTACGGTTATTTCATCGTTTCTCGAAGCTTCTGTTATTGACAAACTCGATATAATTATTGTAAACGACGGCTCGACCGACGATACCGCCGAAAAAGCTGAGAAATTTGTAAAGCTCTATCCGCAGTCCGTTCGGCTCATCAATCAGGAGAACAAGGGCCACGGCGGTGCGCTCAACACAGGCCTAAGTGCGGCAGTCGGAAAATATGTCAAGGTTATTGATGCAGACGACTGGATTGTCACAAAAAATCTTCCTGTATTTATCGAAAAGCTTGAGGAAATCGAGTCCGATGTAATTCTAACTCATCATTATACAGTAGATGTCGGAAACGGAAACGAACTTAAAAAATGGATGAGCTATCCCGAGGAGTTCGAGAGAGCATATTCTTTTGATGAAATTATGTCTAACTGGAAAAGCTTCGACAGAAGTCTCACTTTCCACGGCATTACATATAATACTAAGTTTTATCAGGACAACTGCATGCAGCTTTCTGAGCATGTCTTTTACGAAGACCACGAGTATGCGACTGTTCCGTGCTGTCTTGCGACAAGTGTGACTCCGATAGACATGTTTATTTACTGCTATCGTATCGGCGATGTAACGCAGAGCGTTTCTAATGTAAATCAGCTCAAGAGAATAGGCCACACAAAGGCAGTTCTCGAGCGTCTTATCGCAGAGTATCCTAACAGAGATTTTACAACTGACGCACAGCGCTCATATTACTGCATGAAGGCTCAGGGCCTTCTTATGAGCTATCTTATGACAGTTCTCCTTGTAGAAAAGGACAGAAAAAAGGGAAGAGCTGCGGCAGATAATATCATGAATGAGTTTAAAGCTAAATTGCCGGAAACTTACTCTATGGCAGTGAAGCAGTATAAAGCGTTCAAGGCAATGAACAGTCTGCATATTGATAAAAACGGCTGGGAGAGCATCTCTCATTCTAAGCTTTACAATAAATTAAGAGGAAATCACAGCTTCGACTGATGAAAGGCTTGCTATGGATAAAATTGTCAAAAAATTGAACCCCAAGGAGGGTTCTTTCCTTGAGGTTTTCAAGTATTGGGACTTGCTTGTTCAGCTTGTTTCAAGAGATATTAAGTTAAAATACAGAAGAAGCTTTTTGGGCTACCTTTGGAGCATTTTGAACCCGCTTTCCGTTATGATTATCATGGCTGTGGTTTTTTCGTTTCTATTTGCCCAGAGGGTGGAGCTTTTCCCGATTTATCTTCTTGCCGGTAAGTGCTGTTTTGATTTTGTTCAGACTTCAGCCGACAAGGCAATCTATGCCATTACCGACAACGATTCACTTCTAAAAAAGACCTATGTTCCGAAATATATGTTCACGGTTGCAAGAGTAACCTCTACCATGATTGATTTCTTTTTCAGCTTGGGCGCAATGGTTCTTGTTATGTTTGTTTACTCGTTTATCGAGCACCGTGTGCTTTTTTCATTTGTAAACCTCGGATTTGTTATTCCGCTTTTTGAACTATATCTTTTCGCAACGGGACTTGGATTGCTGCTTTCTGCGGCTCATGTATTTTTCAGGGACATTCGCTATATCTTTAATGCTATCATTACAGCTTTGTCTTACGCTTCTGCGGTTTTCTACAGTGTTGATATGATTTATGAGAATAACTCTAAATTAGCTACAATACTCGCAAAATTCGTGGAATTTTTCAACCCGATATATATTTATATCAAGCAGATGAGATACTTCGTATGGGTTCCGACGCTCTCGGGCGAGGTGCCTTACTGGAGTTTTCTTCACACCTACGATTTCATTCTCGGCTTTGCCTACGCTATTATTATGTTTATGATCGGCAATGCGGTGTTCAAAAAGTCTCAGGATAAATTTATCCTGTACATCTGAGGAGGTAATTATGGAAGAAAACAATATTTATTCCTCAGTTTCCGACATTTTGGAACAGGGCTTAGCTACCGTTATGCCGCTTCCCGATATTAAAGATGAGGACTGCGCCGTTATCGTTGATGACGTTACCGTCCGATTCAATAAGTCGAGCGAGAATATCGATAACCTGAAGGAATACTTCGTAAAGCTTGTCAAGCATGAGCTTATGTTCCAGGAATTTCTTGCGCTTCAGCATGTTAATCTTAAGATTAAAAAGGGCGAGGCATGGGGAATTATCGGAACGAACGGTTCGGGAAAATCAACTCTACTCAAGTGCATCAGCCGTATCCTCAAGCCCTATAAGGGCAAAGTCACCGTTAACGGTACTATCGCTTCGCTTATCGAGCTTGGTGCAGGTATCGACCATCGTCTGACGGCAAGAGAGAATATTTACCTTAACGGCTGTATCTTAGGCTATGACAAGGAGTTTATCGACTCGAAGTTTGACGAGATAGTTGAGTTCAGCGAGCTTTATGACTTTCTCGATACTCCTGTTAAGAATTTCTCATCTGGTATGATTTCAAGACTCGGCTTTTCCGTTGCGACAATAGTACAGCCGGATATTCTCATCGTAGACGAGGTTTTGTCCGTAGGTGACGTACTCTTCACGAAGAAGTGCATGAACAAAATGGACGAGATGCTCAGAAACGGTGCAACTCTGCTGTTTGTTTCGCATGACCTGGAAAGCGTTCGATCTATGTGCGATAAAGCAATTTGGATTGATAAGGGTAATGTTATCATGCAGGGTGATATAGATGTTATCGCTAATGCTTATTCAACGCAGATTGAGGGTATCAAGCAAAGACAAGATATAGAAAGAAGAAACCAAGAGCGCGAGATGAAAGAAGAGGCTGCAAGAATAGCCGAAATGAAAAAGAATAGACACAATCAGTAAACGAGGTATTTATGAAAGAGTTAAAGCTTCAGAATCTTATACTTCTGAACGATGTTGACGTAAACATTCAAAAAGTCCCCCAGCTCCTTTACAATGCAATTTCTGTCGGTGATGTAGAGGATACGAGAAATTTCGCATTCGATGCCATGGTATACGACAATTTCGATAATTGCCATGTAATCAGCGAGAACACGACAGTTGACTTCGGCGCATACTTCAATGTTATTTCTATCGAGAAGTGGAAGAAGTATACCTATGCTAAGACTTTCAAGCTAAAGCTTAAGATTAAGGGTAAGGCTCACTTCGATTTCTACGAGCTTTCAAAGAACTCAATTTCAGTCAATCAAAACATAATCCACTCCGTAAGCGTTGACGCTAAGGAGCCGACAGATGTAACAATCGAGATTCCTGATTCAAACGCACCGCTTCTTGCTTATAAAATTACAGCAAACAGCGAAGTCAGAATTTACGGCGGCGGAGTTTACACAGATGTAAACGAGAACGAGGAGAGAAAGGTTAAGCTTTGCATTGCAACAACAACCTTCAGAAAGGAAGCTTTCATCACTAAGAACATCGCTCTTTTGAAGGCTCATGTTCTTGAGAGTGAGGACATGAAGGATTCCATTTTCGTTCATATTATAGATAACGGCAGAACCTTAAATCCTGAGGAGCACAACTGCAGAAACCTTCGAGTAACTCCGAACCCAAATGTCGGCGGTTCCGGCGGATTTGCTAAGGGTATGATGGAGGCTCTTTCTCTCGAGGATAAGCCGACTCATGTTCTTCTCATGGACGATGACGTTCTCATTTCCACAGAGTCACTTTTCAGAAGCTTCTATCTTCTCAGAATTGTAAGACCTGAATATGAGAGACATTTCATCAGTGGTGCAATGTTCGACTACGATGAGCGTCATATGCAGCACGAGGATTTCGGTTATGTTAATACCGAGACAGGCGCTTTCGGTGCTGTTAAGGACGATTTCGACATGAGAAAGCAGATCAATCTCCTCAAGAACGAGGAGCAGAGCTCATTCGAGAAGGAAGAAATGTATGCGGCTTGGTGGTATTGCTGTATTCCTGTTAAGACAATCGAGGAGAACGGTCTTCCGCTTCCACTCTTTGTCCGCGGTGATGATGTTGAATACGGTGTAAGATGCCACGCAAGACTTATGACACTTGATGGTGTATGCGTATGGCATGTCGGTTTCGCCGGAAAGTTCTCCGCTTCCATGGAGGCTTACCAGAGCTTCAGAAACGGTATGGTTATCCGTGCGGTTAGCGGTGTCGGTGAAAAAGCTGATTACCTCAAGATCGTCGACAGATTCTTCTGGCATGAGTTATGGAGATTTGCTTACAACAACGCTGAGCAGTTCCTTGATGTTATCGATGACTTCATGAAGGGTCCGGATTGGCTTGCAAATACAAACGCAGAGGATGTTTTCAAGGCTCACGGAAAGCTTAACGAAAAAATGGTTCCTGTCAGCACATTCCCTGATAAGTACGATGTACCGAGAAGATCAAACTCTTACGATATCTTCAAGAGCGAGCACATTAATCTTGCTAAGAAGATTTGGTATGCCGCAACATGCAACGGTCACTTCTGGCCGAAGAGACTTCTTCATTCTCACCCGGCTGTCACACCTTGCACATGGTACGATATTCCTGCAAGAAACTGCATGAGACAGCGTATCGTAGCTGTTAACATTGCTGATATGACAGGTTGCGTCAGAGAGCGTGACGTCAAGCGCTGCAAAGAGCTCCTTAAGAGACACAAGCAGGTAGTCAACAACTACAAGAAGAATCATGTAGCTGTTGAAAAAGCATACAGAGAGGCTTCCGAGAAGTTCCGCAGCTGGGAATTCTGGACAGAGTACCTCAAGAATCAGTCAAAGGATTAAGGTGGAAATTATGGCAAAATACGATTATCTCGTTGTCGGAGCAGGTCTTTATGGTGCTGTTTTCGCTTACGAGGCAAAGAAGAACGGAAAGAGCGTGCTTGTAATTGATAAGAGAGATCATATCGCAGGCAACATTTACACCGAGAAGAGAAGCGACATCAACGTTCATGTTTACGGTGCTCACATCTTCCACACAAGCAACAAAGAGGTCTGGAACTATGTACAGCGTTTCGCTGAGTTCAACAGATACACAAATTCACCTGTTGCAAAGTATAAGAACGAGCTCTATAACATGCCATTCAATATGAACACCTTCTCAAGAATGTGGAATATCACAACTCCCGCTGAGGCTAAGGCTATCATTGAGGAGCAGAGAAAAGAGATTACAGGCGAGCCGAAGAACCTCGAGGAGCAGGCAATCTCACTTGTCGGCCGTGATATTTATGAGAAGCTTGTTAAGTGCTACACTGAGAAGCAGTGGGGAAGAGACTGCAAGGATCTACCGCCGTTCATCATCAAGCGTCTTCCCGTAAGATTTACTTATGATAACAACTACTTCAACGATATGTATCAGGGAATTCCTATGGGCGGATATACTCAGATGGTAGAGAAAATGCTCGATGGCATTGAGGTTCAGCTTGGCAAGGATTACCTCGCAGATAAGGAAAACTTTGACGCTATGGCTGATAAGGTTGTTTACACAGGTGCAATTGATGCTTATTTCGGTTATCAGTTAGGCAACCTCGAGTATCGTTCAGTTAGATTCGAGACAGAGGAGCTTGATACAGATAATTACCAGGGTAATGCAGTTGTTAACTACAACGACAAGGATCATCCTTGGACAAGAATTATCGAGCACAAGCACTTCGAGTTCGGTACACAGCCGACTACAATCATCTCTAAGGAGTACAGTGCAGAGTGGAAGCCGGGCGATGAGCCGTATTATCCTGTCAATGACGAGAAGAACGGTGCTCTTTATGCTAAGTACAAGGAGCTTGCCGACAAGGAAGATAAGGTTATTTTCGGTGGCAGACTCGGTGAGTACAAGTACTATGACATGGACAAGGTTATAGCTGCTGTTCTTGGCAAGGTCAAGGAAGAGTTCGGCAAGGTTAGTGAGTAAGATTTCTGACTTAATTTGCTTAAACTTAATATGATATAAAAAATGAGATACCTTTTAGCGAGGTATCTCATTTAACTTTAGTTTAAACTATCAATTATTCAAATACTCTTTCATGCTCTGAAGCATTTCTGTTCCGACTCTTCTGCCGTCCTCATACAGTGCTTTAAGTTTTTCAGTATCTTTCTCGACACGGCTGATAGTAATCGGACTTTGCGGACGAATGACAAATACTTTGCCTTCCTCCTCGAGCTTGTCAAGCTCTCTCATCTGAGCATTATAGACACGAGGTCTGTTGACAAGTGCGTCCACAAGCTTCGGATAATTGTGGTAAGCGGCTTCATAAGCGGTTTTCATTGCCGGAGTTATCGGCAGTTTTCTGAATCCTTTTTCACGAGTTGTGATAACTACGGTCTTTCCACATTCGTTCATGCACTTTTCAAATGGAATTGGCATAGTAAATCCACCGTCAAGGTATTTCTCGCCGTTCAAATCCTGCATTTTTGAGAGAAGCGGCAGACTTGCCGAAGCACGAACAGCGGTTAATATTTCAGAACATTTGCCCTTTTCGAAAAATTCAGGCTCACCTGTTTTGACATTCGTAGCTACACAAGAAAATCTTTGCTCTGAATTATTGAAGGCTTCGTAGTCGAACGGCTTGAGCTTTCCGCCGATTTCCTCGAGAAGAAAATCGAAATTAAAAACCATGCGGTGCTTTAAAAGCGGATCAAGTCCGACATATCTTTTGTCGTTTACATATGTGAGATTAACATCGGCTGTTCTTCCGATTTGTTTTGAAACATAGTTAGCGCCTGAAAGAGCACCGGCAGAAACACCGGAAACATAAGAAAAATAAATATCGTTTTCCATGAAAACATCTACTACGCCGGCGGTGAACATGCATCTGAGAGAGCCGCCTTCCATGGCAAGAGCAGCATTTATCATAAAATACCTCCTAATAAATAAATGAACATCAGTCATTTTTTGATATTTTAGCATAAGATTGCATAAAATTCAAGTGTTCGCTTGTAAAGATGATGAATTTATAGTACAATAATTCAGTTAAGAAAATGTTAATTAACCGCAAATTTTTTGATTGAAGGTAATATATGAGAATCAGAACGAAAAAATGGGCAAAACCAGAGCTTGCCGCTTGTGACTATTTTGTTGATAACCCACTTGAGCAAAAGGGAAAGTGGGATGACTTTTTCATAAAGAAACAGCCGATTCATCTCGATTTGGGATGCGGCAAATGCACATTCCTTGCAGAGCTTGCGTACAGAAACAAGGATGTTAACTACATCGGTGTCGATATAAGCTACGATATTTTGGGTGTTGCAAGAAGAAATATCTCCGAGAGATTTGGCGAGGAGAAGGTCGAGAATGTCGCACTTCTTTCTTACAATATCGAGAAGATTACCGATTTTATCGATGAGTCCGAAAAGGTTGACAGAATTTATATAAATTTCTGCAATCCTTGGCAAAAGTCACGCTGCCACAAGAGAAGACTCACTCACACAAGACAGCTCGAAAATTACAAGAAGATTTTAGCTGAAAACGGCGAGATCTGGTTCAAGACAGATGACGATGACCTCTATCTCTCATCACTTAGATATTTTGATGAAGCCGGATTTGAGATTTACGAGAAGACAAAAGATCTCAATTCCTTGCCGGATACCGGAAATATTCTTTCAGAGCACGAGGTTATGTTTGAGGCTCAAGGAATTAAGACAAAGGCACTTAAGGCTAGACTCAAAAAGTGAGGCATATATGATTAAAACTGATTTAATCGAAGCGGCAATGCGTTTTTGCGGAAATATCATGCTGAATGCAGAGAGAAGCGATGAGATGGTTGATGAGAAGAGCGGAAAAGCTAATTTCGTTACCACCTATGATAAACTTGTGCAAAAAACGCTCAAAGAAAAGCTTGGAGAGATAATGCCCGAGGCTCATTTTGTCGGTGAGGAAGAGGATATCCATGAGTCTATCGAGACAGGATATTCCTTCATAGTTGATCCTATTGACGGCACGACAAATTTCATCAGAGACTATCATATGAGCGCAATTTCAGTCGGACTGCTATATAATGAAGAACCGATTTTCGGTGCGGTCTATAACCCTTATCTTGATGAAATGTTTTCTGCGGAAAAGGGAAATGGCGCTTATTTGAACGGCAAGCCGATTAAAGTCACGAAAAATTCACTTGAAAATTCGATTGTACTTTTCGGAACATCTCCGTATTATCCTGAGCTTAGCAAGAAATCTTTCGAGACAGCTTACGATTATTTCACCAAAGCACTTGACGTTAGAAGAAGCGGTTCTGCGGCACTTGACTTGTGTAGTGTAGCATCGGGCAGAGCTGATTTGTTTTTTGAATTGAGACTTAGCCCGTGGGATTTTGCGGCTGGGGCAATAATCATCACCGAGGCTGGCGGAGAAATCACCCAAATTAACGGTGAGAGCTTGAGCTTTGATAAGCCTTGCAGTGTTCTTGCGTCGAATTCTGTTGCAAACAAATGAAAAGAAGTTAAAGGAAATAGAAATGTATTCTTATTTTAATATTGACGAAAAATTAATTAAGCTTTCAGAAAAAGCCGAGGATATGGCTAAGCCGTATTTTAAGGCAGTTGAAGATATTCAGCGTTACAATCAGCAGAAGATGCAGGCAGCATTCATGAATGCTGGTGTGTCGGAAAGTCACTTTGTCGGATCTACGGGTTACGGGTATGATGATGCAGGCAGAGAAGCTCTTGATAAAGTGTTTGCCTATGCACTTGGAGCAGAGGACGCACTTGTCAGACATAACTTTGTCAGCGGAACTCACACACTTACGGTTGCTCTTTTCGGTGTTCTCCGCCCGGGAGACAAGATGCTTTGTGTCACCGGAACACCGTACGACACTATTTTAGGTGTTATCGGGCTTACAGGCAGTGGTATGGGCTCACTCAAAGAGTGGGGAGTAAGCTACGATCAGGTTGATCTTCTTGAGGACGGCTCAGTCGATTTAAAGGGAATTGAAGAAAAAGCAGATGATTCCTACAGAATGATATATATTCAGCGTTCTCGAGGATACAGCCTTAGACCGTCACTTAGAATTGACGATCTTGAAAAGATTATCGCCGTGGCAAGAAAGAAAGCGCCTAATGCAATTATCTTTGTTGATAACTGCTACGGTGAGTATGTAGAAAAAATAGAGCCTGTTTCGGTCGGTGCAGATCTTATGGCGGGTTCACTTATAAAGAATGCTGGCGGCGGAATTGCTCCGACAGGCGGTTATATTGCCGGTCGTCATGATTTAGTCGAGCTTTGTGCTTATCGTCTCACAACACCGGGAACAGGCAGAGAAATCGGCTGTACTCTTAACAACAACAGAGAACTTTTCATGGGTGCGTTCCATGCTCCCAATGTTGCAGGTGAAGCTGTAAAGACAGCGATTTTCGCTTCTTCACTCTTTACACTTCTCGGCTACGATGTAACACCGAGATTTGACGAGCCTCGAGGTGATATTATTCAGGCTATCAAGCTTAAGGAGAGAGAGGCTCTGATTAGCTTCTGTCGTGGTGTACAGAAGGGTGCACCTGTTGACTCCTTTGTCACTCCGATTCCCGCTCCGATGCCCGGTTATGATGATGATGTTATCATGGCTGCGGGTGCTTTCACACTTGGCGCATCAATCGAGCTTTCTGCCGATGCTCCGCTTCGTGAGCCGTATGCAGTTTGGCTTCAGGGAGGACTTAACTACAACAGCGGTAATCTTGGAATTACACTTGCCGCACAGCAAATGCTTGACAGCGGAATAATCAAGCTGTAAGGGTGACAAAATGAGTGAACGAAAGCTTTTGGGAGTTCTTGGCGGAATGGGCCCGATGAGTTCGGTCTTTTTCTATGAACTTCTGACAGAGAACACAGATGCAAGCTGTGACCAGGAGCATGTTGATATGATCCTCTCAAGCCGTGCAACAATACCCGACAGAACGGATTATATTCTCGGTATCAGTGAGGATAATCCGCTTCCGGCAATGTTGGAGGAGACTAAACGTCTTACAGAAGCCGGCTGTACAACAATAGCAATGACGTGCAACACCGCTCATTACTTTTATGAAGCGCTTCAGGCTTCTACTGAAGTTCCGATTTTAAATATCGGCAGACTTGCGGTCGAAGAAATCGAGCGTCACGGGATTAAAAAGGTTGGTCTTTTAGCTACAACGGGTACAGTTAAAACAGGTATTTATCAGACGGCTTGTGAAGAAAAGGGGATAGAATGTATTTCTCCTGACGAGAATGATCAGAAAATCGTAATGTCGATTATTTATGATCAGGTTAAAGCTGGCAAGAAAGTAAATATGACTGCATTTAAGGCGGTTTCTGATAAGCTGATTGAAAGAGGCGCTGAGATTTTGATACTCGGATGCACTGAACTTTCGGTTATCAGACGAACAGAATCGCTTGGTGAGGAATATATCGATCCACTTTTAATTTTAGCAAGAGAGTGCATAGTCTCTTGTAACAGAAAGCTCAAGGAGTGTTGAGCTTAATTTGAGGCAAATTATGAGAATCAATTTTTCGGGAATAACAGATATCGGAGCGATAAGATACAATAACGAGGATAACTTGCTATTGCTTGGAAATCACTTCCGAGATGATACAGAAAGCTCAAGCTTTTCATATTCTTCCACTTGTGACGAGAAAAGTCAGCTTTATGCTGTCTGCGACGGAATGGGCGGAGGAAGCAAGGGGGAGATGGCATCTTTGCTTGCAGTGAAAGGCTTGTCTGAATTTTATCCCTATAAGAATTTCGATTCTGATAAAGATATTATATTTGATAAACTTAATCAAACAGTACTGAATTATTCGCTTGATAATAACTTCTCTGTTTGCGGAACAACTATTGTTCTCTTTCATCTTCATAGAGGGAAGGCGAGACTTTATAATATCGGCGACAGCGAAGGTTTTATTTTCAGAGACGGAAAGTTAACAAAACTCAGCTACGATGATACGGTTTACCAAATGTATCATGACCTTGGCATAAATATCAATTTCGGAAGAAATATGCTCACTCAGTATCTTGGTGTAAATCCCGATGAGGTTATGTTAAATCCGCATATTTCAGACGAATATAAGCTTAAAAAGGGCGATATTCTACTTCTTAACAGTGACGGCGTTACTAATTCTGTGAGACTTGATGAAATTGAAGAAATTCTTTCGGCTAAGAAACCAATTGCCGAAAAGTCAGCAGAAATAATCAAACTTTGCAACGAAAAAGAATGCAATGATAATGTTACTGTTGTTTTGATTGAAGTTGAAAAAGCGTAAATAAAACACTAAAAACTTTAAGGCATTTGCTTTAGAGTTTTTTCATAACAAAAATCCCCTGCCTCAAAAAGAGACAGGGGACAATTTATTAAATTAGAACCAAATTTCTACTCAGAAATTACTTGCTCTCGATAACTGCCTGTGCAGCTGCAAGGCGAGCGATCGGAACACGGAACGGTGAGCAAGAAACATAGTTGAGACCAATCTTGTGGCAGAACTTAACGGACTCAGGATCGCCGCCGTGCTCACCACAAATACCAATGTGGAGGTTCGGATTAACCGGCTTACCGAGGTCGATAGCCATCTTCATGAGCTTACCAACACCAACCTGGTCGAGCTTAGCAAACGGATCGTTCTCGAAGATCTTTGCATCATAGTAAGCATTGAGGAACTTACCAGCATCGTCTCTTGAGAAGCCGTATGTCATCTGAGTAAGGTCGTTTGTACCGAAGCAGAAGAAGTCAGCTTC
The DNA here is from genome assembly GCA_963589785.1 of Bacteroidaceae bacterium. Classification (GTDB taxonomy): domain Bacteria; phylum Bacillota; class Clostridia; order Oscillospirales; family Acutalibacteraceae; genus SIG603. The sequence continues at coordinate 14,028 of CAVAMJ010000009.1, forward strand.
CTTAGCAATCTCATCAGCTGTAAGAGCAGCTCTTGGGATCTCGATCATTGTACCAACCTCATACTTGAGCTCGATACCGGACTTAGCGATCTCAGCGTCTGCTGTCTCAACAACGAAGTTCTTAACGTACTTGAGCTCCTTAACCTCGCCAACGAGCGGGATCATGATCTCAGGAACGATCTTGAACTCAGGATGAGCCTTCTGAACGTTGATAGCAGCTCTGATAACAGCTGTTGTCTGCATCTTAACGATCTCAGGATATGTAACACCAAGACGGCATCCTCTGTGACCCATCATTGGGTTGAACTCGTGGAGACCATCGCAGATAGCCTTAATCTCAGCAACTGTCTTGCCCTGAGCCTTAGCGAGCTTCTCGATGTCCTCTTCCTCTGTAGGAACGAACTCATGAAGCGGTGGGTCAAGGAATCTGATTGTAACAGGGTTGCCCTTAAGTGCCTCGAAGAGACCCTCAAAGTCGCTCTGCTGGTAAGGAAGAACCTTATCAAGAGCCTTAGCTCTCTCTTCAGCTGTTGTGGAGCAGATCATCTCACGGAATGCATCGATTCTGCCCTCGCCGAAGAACATGTGCTCTGTACGGCAAAGACCGATACCCTCAGCACCGAGCTCAACAGCCTTCTGAGCATCAGCAGGTGTATCAGCGTTTGTTCTGACCTTAAGAGTTCTGATCTCGTCAGCCCAAGCCATGATTCTGCCGAATGTACCAGCGATTGTAGCGTCAACTGTTGGGATAACGCCCTCGTAGATGTTACCTGTTGTACCGTCGATGGAGATGAAGTCGCCCTCGTGATACTCCTTGCCGGAAAGTGTGAACTTCTTGTTAGCCTCGTCCATAACGATGTCGCCACAACCGGAAACGCAGCACTCACCCATACCACGAGCAACAACAGCAGCATGAGATGTCATACCGCCACGAACTGTGAGGATACCTTCAGCGGACTTCATACCTGTGATGTCTTCAGGAGATGTCTCAAGTCTTACGAGAACAACCTTCTCGCCCTTTTCAGCCCACTCAACAGCGTCATCAGCTGTGAAGACGATCTTACCGCAAGCTGCACCTGGGGAAGCACCGAGGCCCTTACCGATAGGTGTTGCAGCCTTAAGAGCAGCAGCGTCGAACTGAGGGTGGAGAAGAGTATCGAGGTTTCTCGGATCGATCATAGCAACAGCCTCTTCAGGTGTTCTCATGCCCTCGTCAACGAGGTCGCAAGCGATCTGAAGTGCAGCCTGAGCTGTTCTCTTACCGTTTCTTGTCTGGAGCATGTAAAGGTGACCGTGCTCAACTGTGAACTCCATGTCCTGCATGTCTCTGTAGTGAGCTTCGAGTCTCTGGCAAACATCCTGGAAGTCTGCGAAAGCCTGTGGGAACTTCTCAGCCATCTCAGCGATAGGCATCGGAGTACGAACACCAGCAACAACGTCTTCGCCCTGTGCGTTTGTGAGGAACTCACCCATGAGCTTCTTCTCACCTGTAGCAGGATCTCTTGTGAAAGCAACACCTGTACCGCAATCATCACCCATGTTACCGAATGCCATGGACTGAACGTTAACAGCAGTACCCCAAGAGAATGGGATATCGTTGTCTCTTCTGTAAACGTTTGCTCTTGGGTTATCCCATGAACGGAAAACAGCCTTGATAGCACCGATGAGCTGCTCCTTAGGATCGGACGGGAAGTCTGTGCCGATCTTTGCCTTGTACTCAGCCTTGAACTGGAATGCGAGCTCCTTGAGGTCGTTAGCTGTGAGCTCAACGTCCTGCTTGACGCCTCTCTCAGCCTTCATCTTGTCGATGAGCTCCTCAAAGTACTTCTTACCGACTTCCATAACAACGTCGGAATACATCTGAATAAATCTTCTGTAGCAGTCCCAAGCCCATCTCTCATTGCCTGACTGCTTAATGATAGAGTCAACAACAGTCTCGTTAAGACCTAAGTTGAGGATAGTATCCATCATACCGGGCATAGAAGCTCTAGCGCCGGAACGAACTGAAACGAGGAGCGGGTTCTCGACGTCACCGAACTTCTTGCCGGTTACTTCTTCCATCTTAACGATGTTCTCTTCGATCTCAGCCATGATCTCATCGCTGATACCGCCATCCTCATAATACTGTGTACATGCTTCTGTTGTGATTGTGAAACCCTGTGGAACACGATCCTTACCAAAGATAGATGTCATTTCAGCAAGGTTAGCACCTTTACCACCGAGAAGCTCACGCATTGTTGCGTTACCCTCAGTGAACTGATAAACATATTTCTTGCTCATTGGTAGTTACCTCCTTAATTTTTCACCGAAATAAAATCGGTAAATTTACTAATATCTACGCAAATTTCCTTTTGGATACAATAAGCGTGAGTTAATTATAACAAAAAAGATACGGGAATGGAATACTTTTTTGAAAAAATATTATATTTTTTTCTTGTTTTCGCAATTGTAGTAAATGACTAAGATTTTTACAAAATTACGCTTGAATTATTATTCTTAATTTGCGATAATAGATTAAATATTCGAAAAATAAACGGGGTGGGGCAAACTTTTTGTCCCGCCATAATTTGCTGTAAAACTAATTAAGGAGTAATTTATGTTGTTTAAAAAGGATTTTGGCTCAAGCGTAGACTTTATGATTGTAGGACTCGGTAATCCTGGCGACAAGTACGATAACACAAGACACAACGCCGGCTTCATAACGATAGATGCTATAGCTAAGGAATACGGTATTAATATGACTAAGCTTAAATACAAGGCTCTTATCGGTGACGGAAACATCGGCGGAAAAAAAGTGATACTTATGAAACCGCAGACCTTTATGAATTTAAGCGGTCAGGCTGTCGTCGAGGCTATGAATTTCTACAAGCTGACGCCTGAACAGGTGTGCGTTATCATGGACGATATTTCTCTCGACGTCGGTAAAATGAGAATTAGGAGAAAAGGCTCTGCCGGTACTCACAACGGAATGAAGAACATAATCGCACTTAGCGGCGCTCAGACATTCCCAAGAATTAAAATCGGTGTCGGTGACAAGCCAAATCCTAATTATGACCTTGCCGCATGGGTTCTCTCAAAGTTTACAAAGGACGAAAGAGCAGAGCTTGACAAGTGCGCCGAGAAATCTTGCGATGCGGTTAAGCTCATCATTAATAATCAGATTGACGAAGCTATGAACCGCTATAACAGCTGAGGAAACTTAAATGAGATTTATTACAGAAGCCTTAAGGCTGACTGATGAATACAGAGAGCTTTCTTCTGCGTTCGTAAAAGGTAAGACACCTGCAGTTGTCACGGGAGTTACGGGCATCCATAAATGTGCGGTAATTGCATCTCTTATAAAAGAGAATAGTAAATCAGCACTCATAATTTGCCCAGATGAAACAGAGTGCGTGCGTTTTGCAGAGGACCTTCATGAAATGGGACTTTCGACCGCACTTTATCCGCTGAGAGATTTTTCGCTAAGAGAAACAGCGGGTGTTTCTCATGAGTACGAAAGGCAGAGACTTGATGCTCTTAATAAAATTTTAAACGGAGAAGCCGATTGCGTGCTGGCGTCGGTTGATGCCGCCCTGCAGTTCACAATTCCACCCGAAGATCTAAAGAAACGCAGACTAAAAATCTATGCGGGACAAAATATCAGTATAGATGAAATGCTCTCATACCTCGTGATTTGCGGCTATCAGCGTGATGATCAGATTGAGGGCACGGGTCAGTTTTCCCACAGAGGCGGTATTGTCGACTTTTTTCCGCCAGGAAGTGATTACCCTGTCAGAGTTGAATTTTGGGGTGATGAGGTTGATACAATATCCTTTTTTGATCCCGAAACTCAAAGAAGAACAGAGTCGACAGACTTCGTGCTTATTTCTCCTTGTGTAGAGGTATTGCCCGAAAACAAGACACTTCTTGTCAAGAAAATCGAAAAGCTTGCGTCTTCTCTTAGAGGAAAAAATGCCGCCAAGGCGAGAGATATTCTGTCTTCAGAAACAGAGAAAATATCATCGGGACTTTTCTTGTCCTCAATGGATAAGTTTATATCGCTTGTTTATGATAAGCCGTCGACACTTCTTGACTATTTTTCCTCCGATAACTCATTTATGGTTTTGTCCGAGGGAACAGCGCTCAAAGAGAAAATGAGAACAACCGTATGGCAGTGGGGAGAGGATATTAAGGATTTGATGTCCGATGCCGTGCTTTGCAGAGGGCTCGACACATTTTCTGAGGACTGGGGTTATCTTTTAAGCAGAGCGACTTCGTTTCCGACTATCTTTATGGATGTTTTTGCAAGGGGCACTTATGAGATTCCTACAAAATCACTTGTTAATTTCACCGCAAAACAGCTTTCTGTTTGGAGCGGAAGCACGGAGCTTTTAAAAGATGATCTTAATACATCGCTTTATAAGCGTTTCAGAGTTGTTGTTTTGGCGGGCACGCAGAGAACGGCAAAAACTCTTGCCGAGGATCTAAAAAACGACGGCTTTGCGGCGGCATATCAAGAAAATCCCAGCACTGTCAACAAGGGAACTATCGTAGTAACAGAGGGAACATTGTCTGCCGGTTTTGAACTACCGTCAGCGGAATTTGTCGTGATGACACACGGCAGAACTAATGTTTCCGGCGATTCTTCTAAGCGCAAGAAAAAGAAGAAGGACAAAAACTCAAAGGAAATCTACTCTCTTGCCGAACTATCGATGGGCGATTACGTTGTTCATTCTACACACGGAATCGGTATTTTCGAGGGTATTCACAAAATTGAATTACAGGGAATAGTTAAGGACTACATAAAGATTAAATATGCCAAGGGTGATACTCTCTATGTTCCGGTAACACAGCTTGATTTGGTTGCAAAGTATATCGGCCCAAGAGAGGATTCCGGTGTTAAGCTTAGCAGACTCGGCAGTCAGGACTGGGAGAAGCAAAAGACAAGAGTCAGAGCGGCTGTTAAAGATATAGCCAAGGAGCTCATTAAGCTTTATGCTGAGAGAATGCAGGTCAAGGGCTATGCGTTCCCTGAGGATACAGAGTGGCAGAGGGACTTTGAGGCTCATTTTGCCTACGAAGAAACAGAAGATCAGCTTCGCTGTATTGATGAAATCAAAAATGATATGGAGTCGTCTCACCCAATGGACAGACTTCTCTGCGGTGATGTCGGCTTTGGAAAAACGGAGGTTGCGCTTCGTGCTGCGTTTAAGGCTGTTACGGCTGGCAAACAGGTAGCGATTCTCGTGCCGACTACGATACTTGCATGGCAGCATTATCAGACGGTAATCAAGAGAATGGGGGATTTTCTTATACAGGTAGAGCTGCTCTCGAGATTCAGAAATGCTAAACAGCAGAAGGATATTCTAAAACGCTTGAAGCGTGGCTCTGTTGATATAATCGTTGGAACTCACCGCCTTGTTTCCAAGGATGTTGAATTCAAGGATCTGGGACTTGTCATAATTGACGAGGAGCAGAGATTCGGTGTTGCTCAAAAGGAAAAGCTGAAGTCGGTAAGTAAATCGGCAGATGTTCTCACGTTGTCTGCAACGCCTATTCCGCGAACTCTCAATATGGCATTGTCGGGAATTCGTGATATGTCGGTTATCGAGGAAGCTCCGCACGACAGACACCCCGTTCAGACCTACGTAATGGAGCATGATAACGGCGTTATCATGGACGCTATCCGAAGAGAATTAAGACGAGGCGGACAGGTCTATTATCTTCATAATGATGTGGCATCAATCGAGACAGTTGCCGCCGGTATAAGCGCACATATTCCCGAGGCTAAAATCGGAATAGGCCACGGAAAAATGGACGAAAAGGAACTCAGTGAGGTTTGGAGACAGCTTATTGACGGCGAAATTAATGTTCTTGTCTGTACCACAATTATCGAAACGGGTGTTGATGTTCCGAATGCCAACACGCTGATTATCGATAATGCTGACAGAATGGGACTTTCTCAGCTTCACCAGTTAAGAGGACGAGTCGGAAGAAGCAACCGCCGTGCTTATGCTTATTTCACTTTTGCTCCAAATAAATCTCTTTCAGAAATATCTCAAAAGAGATTGTCGGCAATCAGAGAATTTACAGAGTTTGGCTCTGGGTTTAAAATTGCCATGCGAGACCTTGAAATTAGAGGTGCCGGAAACATTCTCGGCGGCGAACAGCACGGCCATATGGAAACTGTCGGATATGATATGTATATCAAGCTTTTAAATGAAGCAGTCGCACTTATGAAGGGCGAAAATCCACCTCCCGCCGATAAGGAATGTACAATCGATCTTCAAATTCAGGCTCATATTCCCGAGAGCTACATCGAGAGCACAAATTTAAGAATAGATGTTTACAGAAGAATTGCCGACATCAGTTCTTTTGAGGACTCTATGGATGTTGTTGATGAGTTAATCGACCGTTTCGGTGAGCCGCCAAAGGCTGTTCAGGGACTTATCGATATTGCGCTTATGAGAAATTTGGCTTCGTCAATGGGATTTACGGAAATTAAACAGCAAAACGGCAATCTGCTTCTTTATGCGCACAGTTTTGACTCGAATAATTTCGATATGAGAAGAATTTCCGCTTTGCTTAACGGCATGAAAGGCAGAGTTATGCTCAATGCAAGCAACAAGCCGTATATTAGCATTAAGCTAAATAATCAAAAGCCGCTTGAGGTTCTTGAGGATGCGCTCAAGCTTATGGATATAGAGGAGGCGACAGAATGAAAAGATTAGTTCTCGGCATTTTGTCGCATGTTGACTCAGGAAAAACCACTCTTTCTGAGGCTCTCCTTTACAAAAGCGGAACAATTCGCAAGCTTGGCAGAGTTGATGACGGTTCGGCATTTCTCGACACTTATTCGCTTGAAAGAGACAGGGGTATCACTATTTTCTCCAAACAGGCAATTTTGAATTTCGGTGATACATATGTGACGCTTCTCGATACTCCCGGTCACGTGGATTTTTCATCTGAAATGGAGAGAACATTACAGGTGCTCGATTATGCGATACTTGTAATCAGCGGTACGGACGGAATTCAAAGTCATACGGAAACACTCTGGAAGCTTTTGAAGAGATATAATGTTCCGACATTTATTTTTGTGAATAAAATGGATATGGTCGGAGCGGACAAGGGCTATGTAATGCGTTCTCTCAGAGGGAAATTTGGCGAAAATTGCGTTGATTTTTCACGCTTAGCCGATGAAGAAGAGAGAAACGAAGCACTGTCTCTTTGTGATGAGAGAATTCTAAACGAGTATCTTGAAAGCGGAGAAATTAGCGAAAGAGCGATAAGCTTGGCGATAGCCGACAGAAACCTCTTCCCGTGCTTTTTTGGCTCAGCTTTGAAGCTTGAGGGAATTGATGAATTTATTGAAAACTTTGAGAAATATACGCTCATGCCGAATTATTCGGACGATTTTGCCGCAAAGGTTTTCAAAATTCAAGAGGACTCTCAGGGAAACCGATTGACTTATCTAAAAGTGACAGGCGGAAAATTAAGCGTACGAGATACAATCGGCGGCACTGACTCAAAGGGCGAAGCCTGGTCGGAAAAAATAAATCGAATACGCATCTATAACGGTACAAAGTTCGATGCAGTTGATACCGTAGACAGCGGAACTGTTTGTGCTGTCACGGGACTTACAAAGACTTATCCCGGAAAAGGACTCGGCTCAGAAAGTGAGTCTGATTTACCGACACTTGAGCCGGTTCTTACTTATAAAGTTATCTATCCCAAGGATATTGATGCTCACACGGCGTTAATTCGTTTTCGCAAGCTTGAGGAGGAAGACCCGTCACTTCATGTTGTCTGGAACGAAGCACTTCAGGAAATCAACGTTCAGTTAATGGGAGAAATCCAGCTTGAGGTGCTAAAGCATGTCGTCAAAGAAAGATTTGACATGGATGTTTCGTTCGGCACAGGCAATATCGTCTATAAAGAAACTGTCGCAGAACCGGTTAAGGGATATGGTCATTTTGAGCCGCTAAGGCATTATGCAGAGGTTCATCTTCTCATAGAGCCGCTTGAAAGAGGTTCGGGACTGATGTTTTCTACAGCGTGCAGAGAGGACGATTTGGACAGGAACTGGCAAAGACTGATTCTCACCCACCTTGAAGAAAAGACTCACCTTGGTGTTTTGACAGGCTCACCTTTGACAGATGTAAAAATCACTCTTATTGCCGGCAGAGCGCACGTGAAGCACACGGAGGGCGGCGATTTCCGCCAGGCTACTTATCGTGCGGTAAGGCAAGCGCTAATGAGTGCAGAAAGCGTTTTGCTCGAGCCTTACTATTCGTTTAAGATGACCGTACCGACAGAAAATGTCGGCAGAGCAATGTCTGATATAAGCAAGATGTACGGCGAGTTTGAAGCGCCTGTCACAGACGGCGCGGAAAGCGTTATTTACGGCTCGTGCCCTGTTTCGACTATGGTAGATTATCATAAGGACTTGAGCGCATATACTCACGGCAAGGGCAGACTTCAGCTTGATGTTAAGGGCTATGATGTTTGCCATAATTCGGGTGAAGTGATTGAGAAAATCGGCTATGATGCCGCTTCCGACTTGGATAATACAGCTGATTCCGTTTTCTGCTTGCACGGTGCAGGTGTGCTTGTTTCTTGGAGCGAAGCAAAGGAGCATATGCATATTGAGACTGAGAAGGAAAGAGACGGCTTAGAAGAAGCGGATGAAGCCGCAGATTACATACCGTCCGAAAGAATCGGAAGATATGCCATGACACTTGAGTCCGATAAGGAGCTTTTGGCAATATTCGAGAGAACTTACGGCAAAATCAAGCGTGACCCACGAATCGATTTCCGCCCGGTGCGTGAAAAAACTTATCAGCAAAAGGACTATAAGGCTTCAAAACTCCCCGAAGGTTCCGAATATCTTCTTGTCGACGGATATAACATTATATTCGGCTGGGATGATTTAAGTAAAATTGCGGCGGATAACCTTGAAGCGGCAAGAGAGCGGCTCATAGATGTTATGTGTAACTATCAAGGTTACAAAAGATGTCGACTTATAGTTGTTTTCGATGCCTATAAGGTTAAAGGTGCGCACCGTGAGGTGGAGAAGCATCACAACATTGATGTTGTTTACACCAAAGAGGCAGAAACAGCTGATATGTATATCGAGAAGGTCACTAAAGAACTCGGTAAAAAGCACCGTGTTCGTGTTGCTTCGTCTGACGGTTTGGAGCAGATAATAATTCTCGGTCATGGAGCTGAAAGAGTTTCGGCTCGTGCATTCAAAGAAGAGGTCGATGCGGCTGAAAAGGAAATTCGAGAGTTCTTGTTGCTTAATTCTATAAATTCAGTAAGTCACGGAAATATCACGAATATTTCTGAGGACAAGAGAAAAAAGTAAATTAATATTGATTTTTAATCATCAATATTGTTTAATCTAATTATGAGTGAAAGCTCATTTGTGTGTATTTTTAAGTTTAATTTAAAGAGAGGCAAAGCTTATGGTTAATGTAACACTTGGTTCGACAGGTATTACCGTAAACAGAAACGGTTTCGGCGCATTGCCGATTCAGCGTGTAACGCTCGATGTAGCAAAGAAAATTCTTCGCAAGGCTTATGATAACGGCATTAATTTTTATGATACCGCAAGAAGCTATTCCGACAGTGAGATGAAGCTTGGCGAGGGACTTAGCGATGTAAGAGAGAATATCTATATCGCTACAAAAACTCCGTCAACAACGGTTGAGGGCTTTTGGAACGATCTCGAAACATCTCTTAAGCTTCTTAAGACAGATTATATTGATATTTATCAGTTCCATAATCCGTCATTCTGTCCGAAGCCGGGTGACGGAACGGGACTTTATGAAGCGATGCTTGAGGCAAAAGCTCAGGGCAAAATTCGTCATATAGGCATTACAAATCACCGTCTGACAGTTGCAAAAGAGGCAGTAGAGTCAGGACTTTACGAGACTCTCCAGTTCCCGTTCTCTTATCTTGCAAGTGAAAAGGACGAGGAGCTCGTTAAGCTTTGCAAGGAGAAGAATGTAGGCTACATCTGCATGAAAGCACTTTCCGGCGGACTTATCACACATTCCGATGCCGCTTATGCTTATCTTGCTCAGTTTGACAATGTTCTTCCGATATGGGGTGTTCAGAAGGAGAGCGAGCTTGACGAGTTCATTTCCTATAACGACAATCCACCCACGATGACAGAGGAAATCAAAGAGCTTATTGCTAACGACAGAAAAGAACTTTCGGGCGATTTCTGCCGTGGCTGTGGTTACTGCATGCCCTGTCCAAAGGGAATTCAGATCAATCAGTGTGCAAGAATGTCTCAGATGATTCGCCGTGCACCGAGTGCCGATTGGCTTTCTGAGTACTGGCAAAAGGAAATGGCAAGAACCGAGGAATGCATTTCCTGCGGTGCTTGCACTAAGAAATGCCCATATAGCCTTAACACACCTGTTCTTCTCAAAAAGAACTATGAGGACTACAAGACATTTTTAAAGTAATGTAAAAAAGAAAAACGGCGGTTCGTGTTTGTAGCATGAACCGCCGTTTTATATTTATTGTTTTAAACGATATCCATTTGCATTATTCCCTGAAGAAATGGGTGAGAAGAGTCTCTTCTTGTTTCGATAAGCTTGAAGCCGTTTGCTTCGTAAAAGCTTAGAAGCTTTTTGTTTTCGTAAACCATGAGCAAGACTACCTTATCTGCGTTATGAATTTTTGCCTTGTTTCTGCAAAAGGCGATGAGCATTTTGCCGACGCCAAGCTGTTGGCATTCGGGCAACACTGCAAATTTCTGAAAAGAATAGGTTTTGTCGCTCACTTTTTCAAGCTGAACATAACCGACAATTTTATCGCCTAGCCATGCGGCATACATATGCACTCCTCTTGATTTTGCTCTTTTAAGATCCTCAAGCTCAATGAATGCGCCGCCGCTGGGGTAGTTTTCTTTTGTGAATCCGTATTTTTCTGAATTTTCTTTAAAGGCACTTCTGATAGTTTGGACACAAGCCTCAAAATCCTGCTCCGTGACAGAAAGTATTCTGTAGTTCTCCATATAATCCCTCATTAAGTAAGCATACAAATTATTATAGACTATATATGAGCCGTTGACAAGATAAACAGACAGAATTTATCGAAATTTGATAGCTGTTTGAAATTTTGGAGTCATACTTGCTTTTTCTTTAACAAAATAGTAAAATAACTTTATATTATGTAATTCTGTGTTGTATACCACCGAATAAGATTCAATTTATTTTATGGGAGAACTACTATGATTGATGTATTGGCACTTGGAGAACTTCTTATAGATTTCACAACTACTGCTTCCGATGAAGACGGTTACCCGACAATGGCGGCTCATCCGGGCGGAGCACCGGCTAATTTCCTTTCCGCTTTGACTAAGTTCGGCTACAAGACTGCCCTTTTGGGAAAGGTCGGTAACGATGCATTCGGAAAGATGCTTATAAACACACTTAACAAGGCAGGAATTTCCTCTGAGGGAATTGTTGTAGATCCTTCTGTTTTCACTACTCTTGCTTTTGTCACACTTGATGAAACAGGTGATCGTGAGTTTTCTTTCGCAAGAAAGCCGGGCGCAGATACATGTATTACATTTGAGGAGCTTAATAAGAGCCTTCTCGATGAGACAAGAGTTTTCCATTTTGGTACTCTTTCACTCACTTCCGATCCGGCAAAGACTGCTACAGAAAAGGCTGTTGCATACTGCAAGGAGAGAAACAAGCTCATCACATTTGACCCTAACTATCGTGCTCCACTTTGGGATAACGCAGAGGACGCTAAAAACGCTATCAAGTGGGGTTGCGCTCAGGCTGATATTATCAAAATCAGTGATGAGGAGGTCGAGTTTGTATTTGGACTTGACGAGAAAGCTGGCGCAGAGCTTCTTTTGAACGAATACGGTATTTCACTTGTCTTTGTAACAAGAGGCAAGGACGGCTGTTATTTTGCAAATAAACAGGCTACAGGATATGTTGAAAACTACAACAATGTTCACCCTGTCGATACTACAGGTGCCGGCGATATTTTCGGCGGCTCTGCAATCAGCCGTGTTCTCGAGCTTGGTAAAGCACCGTCAGAACTTAACGAGGAAGAGCTTCGCTATGTTGCGGGATTTGCTTGCACATCTGCCGCTCTTTCAACAGAGTGCTACGGCGGTATCCAGAGTGTTCAGGACATCGACACAATCATGAAGGCTTACGAGAATAAATAAGCTTTTATTTAAGAGGTGATATAATGAAAAAGATAATTTGTTTGGCGTTGGTGCTTAGCATGGCATTTGCTTTTACGGCATGCGGCAGTAAAAGCGGCGGCACAAACGGCGATTCTTCTTCGATTTTAGACAGCTCTGCTGTCTCGGCAGATACAGCGACTGAGACAAGCGTTCAGCCGACTACTGACCCTACTGCTTCGAGTGCTGCAGAAAGCTCATCAACTGTCGGCACGGAGACTTCATCTACCGAAGCTTCGTCTGCTGAGAGCACTGCTTCTTCGTCGGCAGACGGAACAATCAAGGCGGCTATTTCAAACGCCCCTGATGTAAACATCCGTGCTGAGGCAAATACTAACTGCTCAATTGTCGGCACTGCGGCAGAGGGCGATGCATATGAGGTTGTGTCAGAGGATGACGGCACAGGCTTTATAGGAATCAATTATAACGGTACTACATGTTATATTTCTTCCACATATGCTTATATTGATACAGTCACTGAGGATGAGTTGACAGTAGTTACTTCTGCTGATTCCGACTCTGAAGAAAGTGACGGCGAAACTTCAAGCGGAGTTACAGCTGAGACAACTCGTGAGAACGAGGACGGTATGAAGAGATAATCTAAAGGACAGATGATTTTTCGTCTGTCCTTTTTGCTTTTTATCGTTACAAGAAATAAAATGATAAGAAATATAAATTTAATGTTGACAAAAGAATAGAGAATGTATATAATAGCGTTAGTTAGTAAATGCTAACTAAGAATTGCGAAGCTTTAAGGAGGTACTGTTATGTTTATGAATATGTCGACACTTGCGGTATTGGCAATTCTCGTATTTATAATTGCCATGATCGTGCGCTCAATAGTGAAAGACAAAAAGAACGGTAAATCTCTTTGCGGCGGTAATTGTCAGCACTGCGGCGGTGCTTGCTCTTGCCACACTCCAAAGTCTTAACCGACAGTATTCGCAATATCAAACAGTGCAGAGTTAAATTTGCACTTTTTTTCAAGGCAGAGGTAAGTGATGGCTAACCGAAATCAAATTTTGACAGCAGCAAATATAAGGTATCTTTTGGCTTTGAAGGAGCTTTGCCCTGAGGAAGGCTACACAAGATGCGTTCATGTAGCGGATAAGCTTGGTATTTCAAAACCTAGCGTACATGCTATGATGAACAGCCTTAAGGATATGAAGCTTATTGAAAAGGATCACTACGGCACGGTTCGATTTACGGCTGAGGGCTATCGTTTGAGTTCTTTATATGAAGAGTATTATTCAATAGTCAGCAGTTCGGTTTCGGATAAATTTTCCGATGAAAAATATCTTGAACTTGCGGTGTGCGCCTTTTTAGCGGAAATTCCACCTGAAACGCTTGAGTCACTAAGAAAGAAGGATGCTATTAAAACAGCATCCTGATAAAAAGCTGTTATGACAGTAAAGACTTCATAACAGCTGATTTTCAAAAAGACAGTTAGCTTAATCTAACCTAAAAAGGAGTCAAGGATATGTCCGAGGAATATATAATTCGCCATTGTGCGCCAACACTTGCGGGGTTAAAAACTGCTAATATGTTCACGTACAGATATGAAGATATAAATGAAGTTCTTGAATCTCTGCGTGCGTGGAATAAAATCCTTGGAAAAAAGGGAATGAGGGTCATTCCGTTGTCCGTAGGTGACGGAAAGGTGATAGTTTATCTTTACCGAGTTGAGTCGCTTAAAAATGATCTTGCGGACAGTAAAGCGGCTAATCTATTAAATAACCTCGGATATTCATCGGATAACCCCAATAAGTGCCTACATGAGTTGAGAAAAAATCTCAACAATTGTTTGTCGGGAACATTTCCGCATGAGATAGGACTATTCTTAGGCTATCCGCCTGATGATGTCCTTGGCTTTATCGAGAAGAAAAAGCCCGCATATGAGCTTGTCGGTAACTGGAAAGTTTACAGCAATCCCGAAGAAGCTCAGAGGAAATTCGATCAGTACAGAAAATGTACTGATGTTTACGGTAAGCTTTGGAAGGACGGAGTTTCCATAGGTAAGCTTGCGGTAAAATCAAAATCAGCCAGTCAGTCAATTTGACTTAATATTTTTAGAATTTTATAATTGAAAGGAATTAATAAAATGAGTAAGGTAGCAGTAGTTTATTGGTCAGGCACAGGAAATACAGAGGCAATGGCAAACGCAGTTGTTGAGGGTGTTCAGGGCGCAGGTTCTGAGGCAACTCTTTTCACAGCATCTGAGTTTGACTCTTCTAAGCTTGCTGATTATGACGCAGTAGCTTTCGGTTGTCCTGCAATGGGCGCAGAGACACTCGAGGAGGATGAGTTTGATCCTATGTTCTCTGAGCTCGAGAGTTCACTCTCCGGCAAAAAGATTGCTCTTTTCGGCTCTTATGGCTGGGGCGACGGCGAGTGGATGCGTTCTTGGGAAGAGAGATGCCAGGGTGCAGGTGCTGATTTGGCTTGTGACTTCGTAATTTGCAACGATGCTCCGGATGATGATGCTGTCGAGGCTTGCAAAGCTCTTGGTGCAGCTCTTTGCTAATTGACAATTAGAGAATTTAGAGCAGATCGAAAGGTCTGCTCTTTTTTATGTAATCAAAGTCAAACAAAGTCAAACAAGTATTTGTAATAATTAGCACTCAAATATAGAAAGTGCTAAACTTAACAAATTGTTAATAAAATATGCTCAATCCGTTCATAAAACAATCGTATTATATAGTCGTAAACAAAAGAGAGAGCAAAAAAGAAAAAGAAAGCCTCTCGAGAGTTTACTAAGAAAAAGATTGATTAATGAAATAATATGAAAGGAAGCATGATTTATGTTTGGACTTACACCTTTTGACAGCAGAAGAAATAATATGATGACAGATTTCGGATGGAACCCGTTCGCAGATCTTGACAGAATGGAAAGAAGCTTGTTTGGCTCAAATTCCATGTTCGACGGATTCAAGAGCATGAGAACCGATATCCAGGATAATGGCAAGGAGTATGTCCTCCAGGCTGATTTACCGGGATTTGAGAAGTCAGATATCAAGCTCAGCCTCAAGAATGACGTTCTTACCATCAGTGCTGAGAAGAAGGACGAGGTAGTCGATAATGACGAAAACGGAAACTTCATCAGAAAAGAGCGTTCTTACGGAACTTATCAGAGAAGCTTTGATGTTTCCGGAGTAGACCAGAAAGCAATCAAAGCAAGCTACAAGGACGGCGTTCTTAAATTGAATTTGCCGAAGCTTGAGCAGACGGTAGAGCCTTCTGTTAATATCAACATCGAATGATGCTAATTAAGGTGTCGGGTTTATCCCGACACTTTTTCTTTTTACCCACAAAATATAGTGATAAAAACTTAAATTTTACTTGATTTTGTTTACAAAAAGCTATATACTAAGCGTGAAACTATATTTAGGAGATTAATATTATGAAATGCCCCTTTTGCTCATACGCTGACAGTAAGGTAGTAGATTCAAGACCAACTCTCGAAGGAGAGAAAATCCGCCGCAGAAGAGAATGCTTAAGCTGCGGAAAGAGATTTACAACCTTTGAAATTATCGAATCTGTTCCGCTCATTGTTGTTAAAAAAGATAAATCAAGACAGGAATTTGATCGCAAGAAGTTGCTTGACGGACTTATGAGAGCGTGTGAAAAAAGACCTGTTTCCTATGGCAAGATGAACGAGATAGTCGATGAAATTGAAGTTCTTCTCTCAAATTCAAGCGACCGTGAAATTCCGTCATCTTTAATCGGAACATATGTCATGGAGAAGCTTAAGGCTGTTGATGAAGTAGCTTACATAAGATTTGCTTCGGTTTATCGTGAGTTCAGCGATATTGACAGCTTTATGGACGAGCTCCTGAAGATGAAAAATTCAAAGAAATAACTAAAAAGCATCGGCGACGGTGCTTTTTATTTTGTCAGCTTGATTTAAATTCTATTACAATGTATAATCGTAGTATAATCATGCTTATAATTAAGAATTTACTGCAAATCTACTGATTTGTTTTGATATATGAAAGAAAGATACGGGGTTATTTATGGCAGAACTTACCGTCAACAATCTTCGAAAAAGCTTCGGAGAAGACGATATAATTGAAAATATAAGCTTTGAAGTCCAAAAAGATGACCATATCGGACTTGTCGGAATAAATGGTTCAGGAAAAACCACGCTTTTCAAGGTGCTTTGCGGTGACTATATCGCAGATGAGGGAGGCTTTTCCCTTGGTAAAAATGTTACTGTCGGTTATATGGAACAGCATGTTTGCCGTAACGATGAAATTTCTGCTTATTCTGAGGTCGAGTCAGTATTCTCCAGATTGCTTGAGATTGAAAAAGAACTTGAAAGTATAAATCACGAGATTCAATCCGGCAAAGGTAATCTTGAAGAGCTTGTTTTAAAGCAAAGTCAGTTAAATGACGAATACTTACTTCGTGACGGAATGACCTTCAGAAGTCGTGTGAGAAGCACAATGCTCGGTCTCGGCTTTACAGAAGATCAGTTATATTTGCCTGTCGGAGTTTTGAGCGGCGGACAAAAGGGTAAGCTTCAGCTTGCTAAAATGCTCTTAAGTAATGCAAGTCTTCTTTTACTTGATGAGCCGACAAACCACCTTGATATTCAGGCAACGGAGTGGCTCGAAGAGTTCTTAAAAGGATATGCGGGAGCGTTTATAGTAATTTCGCATGACCGTTATTTTCTCGATGCGGTAACTAATCGAATTTTCGAAATGGAAAATAAGCATTTAACGGCTTTTAAAGGAAATTACACGGCTTATTTGCATCAGAAAGAGGAACTTAAGCTTACAAAGCAGAGAGTTTATGATGCTACGCAAAAGGAAATTTCTCGAATAGAGGGAATAATCGAACAGCAAAAGCGTTGGAATCAGGCAAGAAACTATGTCACGATTGCCAGCAAGCAAAAATCAATAGATCGTCTTGTCGAAACTTTGGATAAACCCGAGGATGATCCCGATGTAATTGATTTCAAATTTCACGCTTCAAGGCGAGGCGGCAACGATGTTCTTGAGACAAAGAACTTATCGCTTAGCTTTGACGGAAAGAAACTATTTGATAATGTCAGCTTTGAAATTCACCGTCAGGAGAAGATATTCATCATTGGGCCAAACGGTTGCGGTAAAACATCACTCCTGAAAATTTTACTCGGAATTTACAAACAGGACAGCGGAAATTTACGATACGGTGCTAACATAGATGTCGGCTATTATGATCAGTCTCAACGAAGCCTCGATGACAGCAAGCTTGTAATAGACGAGATATGGGATTTGCACCCACAGATGACAATGTCTGAAGTTAGAGGTGCGCTCGCCGTATTTCTCTTCAAGGGCGAAGACGTTTTCAAGCCTGTATTAGGTCTTTCCGGCGGCGAGAGAGCGAGAATTTTACTTCTTAAGCTAATGCTTGCCGACACTAATTTTCTCATCCTTGACGAGCCGACAAACCACCTAGACATTACCTCGAGAGAAGCACTTGAGGATGCGTTAAAGGGCTATGACGGCACACTTTTGGTTGTTTCTCACGATAGATATTTGATTAATAAGCTTGCCGATAAGGTACTATACTTAAACCAAGATGGTATCACAGAATATATCGGTAACTATGACAGTTATCTCGAGAAAAAGGCAAAGGAAATTACAGCCGAAGCTGCCGTGCCTGTTAAACAGGAAGAGAAGCAGACGGAATATAAGCTTAACAAGGAACGCAGAAGTGAAATTAGAAAAATGCGTACTAAGCTTAGAAACTGCGAAACAGCGATTGAGAACAATGAGCTTGAAATTGCTGAAATAGAAGAAAAGCTTGCTGACCCTGAGGTTATATCAATTTATGAGGAAGTCACTCGACTTTCCGCCGAATTAGATGAAAAGAAAGCTCAGGGGGAAAATCTCATGGCAGAATGGGAAGAGCTTACCGAATGGTTAGAAGAGAATGATCCGAATGATAGTGATAAATAAAAATGAAGGTTAAATTTTATACTCTTGGCTGTAAAGTCAATCAATACGAATCCGAAGCCATGCTGAATATGCTTGGCGACAGAGGAATAGCAAAAGCAAATGCCGATGAAACCGCTGATATAGTTGTAGTCAATTCCTGTACGGTTACCGCACAAAGCGACCACAAGGTTAGACAGACTCTTCACAGGGCAAAGAAGGATAATCCCGGTGCGATTGCTGTTATAACGGGCTGTATGGTTCAGGCGTTTCCTGAGGACTCCGAGCGTCTCACAGATGCCGATATTATTTTGGGAAACTCCGAAAGAAAGAATATGTTCGACCACATAATGAATTTTCTTTCAACCAAGCAGAGAATCGTTGACGTCAAGCCGCACGAAAAGGAAGAAAAATTCGAGCAAATGAAGGTTAGCTCCTATTCGGAGCGAACAAGAGCGTTTGTGAAGATTGAGGACGGTTGTAACAGATTTTGTTCTTATTGTATTATTCCTTATGCAAGGGGAAGAGTGCGTTCAAAGACCATGGAGAATTTGAAAGCGGAGCTAAGTGAGCTTGCCGCCAACGGCTACAAGGAAATTGTATTGACGGGAATTAACCTATCCTGTTATGGGCAGGAATTTGGCTTAAATCTTTGCGATGCAATAGAAGCCGCTTGCGAAACCGACGGTATTGAGAGAGTAAGACTTGGTTCACTTGAGCCTGAACAGCTGTCTCAGGATGTTATAAATCGTATGGCTAAGCAAGAAAAGCTTTGTCCTCAGTTCCATTTATCTTTGCAGTCGGGAAGCGACGGCACGCTAAAGCGAATGAATAGACATTATACTTGTGACGAATATCGTGAGATTGTCGCAAATCTTCGCAAGGCGTTCGACAATGTTGCTATTACAACTGACATAATGGTCGGCTTTGCGGGAGAGACCGAAGAGGAATTCAGTGAAAGTCTCGCTTTTGCTGAAGAAATAGCATTTGCCAAGGTTCATGTTTTTGCTTATTCAAGACGCCCCGGTACAAGGGCTTACGATGCTCCGAATCAGGTGAATAACAGAACCAAGGAAGAACGCAGTCACAAGATGATTGAAGTTACAAAGAGAACTCAGGAAGAGTTCTCAAGAGCGCAGATTGGTTTAACCGAATCTGTACTTTTTGAAAGAAGAAAGAAGAACGGTATGCTTGAGGGTTACACCAAGAATTACACTCCTGTTCTTCTTGATACCGATAAAGACCTTCAGGGAAAAATAGTGGATGTAACAATAATTGATTATAAAGACGGTTATTGTATAGCTAAATAAAACTTTAAGAGGTATTGTATGGATAAACAGTCTAAAAAGTTTACCAAGAACGAGAAATCATGGATTATGTATGACTGGGCAAACTCAGTATATGCCACGAATGTTCTCGCAGCGATTTTCCCGATTTATTTTGGCAATGTCTGCTCTGCGGCAGGTGCCGACAATGTTGTTTTGTGGTCTTACGGCACAAGCGTCGCTACATTCATAATAGCGATTATGGCGCCTTTCTTAGGAGCAATCGGTGACCATAAGGGCTACAAGAAGAAACTCTTCACGGGCTTTATGATAGTCGGTGTTGTGTTCACATTAAGCTGTGCTTTCATCGAGAACTATAAGCTTCTTTTGGTTGGCTATGCTCTTTCGCATATAGGCTTCAGTGGTGCTAATCTCTTCTATGATTCGTTCTTAACGGATGTTACTACTGACGAGCGAATGGACAGAGTATCATCATGGGGATATGCCATGGGCTATATCGGCGGAAGTACAATACCTTTCATCGGTTCTATAGTAGTTCTTGTTGTTATGGGAATGTCCAATCCAAATTCCTTCAAGGTTGTTATGATGATAACCTCACTTTGGTGGCTAATATTCTCAATCCCGTTCATCAAGAATGTTCATCAGGTTCATTATATTGAGGATGATGCTTCAAAGCTTGTCCGTTCTTCCATTAAAAACCTCGGTACAACTGCCGTAAGCATCTTCAAGATAAAGGGACTTCTTCTGTTTATCATTGCTTATTTCCTCTATATTGACGGTGTCAATACAGTTATTTCAATTTCAACATCATACGGATCTACACTCGGTCTAAACTCCATTATGATGATTTTAGCACTGCTTGTTACACAGGTTGTAGCAGTTCCGTGTTCAATTCTTTTCGGAAGACTTTCGAGTAAATACGGTTCAATCAATATGCTTTGCTTTGCGGTAGCTATGTATATCTTGGTTGTAGTTGTAGGCTTCTTCATGGGATTTATCATCGAGCAAAATCCGGGTGATGAATCAGCTGTTATGAAATCTCAGGTGCTTTTCTGGGTGCTTGCATTCCTCGTCGGTACAGTTCAGGGTGGAATTCAGGCTATCAGCCGTTCTTATTTCGGCAAGCTTATTCCTTCGAATAAGTCAAATGAGTATTTCGGTTTCTTCGATATATTCGGTAAGTTTGCCGCTGTTATCGGTCCTGTCCTTGTAGCAGCTGCAAAGCAGATTACAGGAAGAGATTCAATTTCTATCGTTGCTCTTGCGATTCTCTTTGTTGCGGCTCTCATTGTTCTTATAACAGGCAAGCCACACTTCAAAGAAGCTGAGATAAGCGCTAAAAGCGATCTTCAGTAATATAAAATTAACTAAAAAACTCGGTGCGATTTTTATCTCGCACCGAGTTTATTTTTATTCTTCAGTTTTCTTTCTGATTATATGAAGTACGGAGAAACCGTAAGGAGCAAGCTTAAATGCACCCTTAACATAAGATGAACCCATAACGTGTTCAATCTCGTCAGTCTCTCTGAATTCATACTTAATATCCGAATTGGAATCGGCTCTGTTGACTGCTACAAAGAGAATTTCTTCATCACCGTTTTCAAGAGTCTGAAATCTCTCGTAGGACATAATATCATCATGCGAGTAAGCGTTTCTGAAACCGCCCTCTTCAAAAATGCTGAAGTTATGGCGGAAAATCGCAAGTCGCTTGTACCAATAGAGGAGAGAGGTGTCGGCGTTATCCCAAGTGAAACAGCCACGACAGAAAGGATCCTTATAGCCCTGCATACCGATTTCATCACCGTAGTAAATGCACGGGACACCGGGCAAAGTATACTGCATAAGGGAAGCAAGTCTCATTTTCTGCACGCCTGTTTGATATTTCTCAGGGCTTAATTTTCTGCCTGACTGCCATTCTCTGCCGTTAGTACCTGTCGGTTCATCGGCGAGCATTGTGATAGCACGCTCAGTGTCATGAGTGCCTATATGGTTCATAAGGTTCTTGAGAACATGAGCGGGATAGTTTTCGACAATGCTTTCGATAATCTCCATCATAAGAGATGAGTGATTACCGTTTAAAAAGCCAAGTATAGCAGTTCTGAAAGGGTAGTTCATGACAGAATCAAGCTGACCGCCGATAAGATATCTTCTTCTTTGACCGTAAGCTGATTTGTTGGATGCGTCCTCCCAAACCTCGCCGAGAATAAGCGCCTCAGGATCTTGTTCCTTAGCGGCTTTATTAAGATTATCAAGAAATTCATCCGGCAATTCATCGGCAACATCGAGTCTCCAGCCTGATGCGCCGACCTTAAGCCACTTTTGGATAATTCCGTCTTTTCCGTTAATGTAATTGTTATATTCAGGATTGGTCTCAATTACGTTCGGAAGAGTTTCGAAGCCCCACCAGCACTCGTAGTCATCAGGGAAATTTCTGAAGTTATACCAAGGGGAGTAGGGAGATTCCTGAGAATTATATGCACCGAGAGTGTCGTATCTGTTCTCTTTGTTAAAATATACGCTGTCACTGCCTGTATGAGAGAAAACACCGTCAAGAATAATGCGTATTCCTGATTTCTTAGCGGCGGCACAAAGCTCTTTTAGATCTTTTTCAGTGCCTAAAACAGGATCTACTTTAGAGTAATCGGCAGTGTTATATCTGTGGTTAGAGTGAGCCTCAAAGATAGGGTTGAGGTAAATACAAGTCACACCTAAAGTCTTAAGGTATGGTAGCTTTTCCTGAATACCCTTTAAGTCACCGCCAAAGTAATCATTGCACAAAACATCGCCGTTCTCATCGGGACGCCAAGCGGGTTCTTCTCCCCAGTCATCTCGCATAATTCTGCCGTAAGGTATATTATCCTTTTTCTTAGCGGATTTATAGAATCTATCCGGGAAAATCTGGTACATAATGCCGCCCTTTAACCATTCGGGAGACTTCTGATTTTTCTTGTAGACAGTTAACTGCCAGTTGTTTCCGTGTGATGATTCGGTAGAAACGCCGCCAATGTCACGATATTCGGCACGATGTCCACGGTTTGTTTTGAATTCGAAATGATAAAAATAAAGTCCTGTGGATTGTGGTGTGAAATCGCATTCCCACCATTCCTCGTTATCTCCTTTCATTCCGCACCAGAACATATCGAGCAGCTTGTAGCTTAGCTGATTGTACTGACCGTCCTTAATGACGACAAGCCAAGCCGCTGAACAGGAAATATCACGAGGCAGAGAGATTTTGAAATGTACAGAAGAACCTTCCTCGATTGCTCCGGTAGGAAATCTGTATTCAGGATCTCGAGATTTGAACATATATTAAATTTCCTCGCTTACAACTAAAAATGAAAAGAGAGGGGATAAGCTCCCCTCTCGAATAAAAACACGATTACTTTTCAGGAACCGGATTGCAATTCCAGATTGTATTTGCATAATCACGAATGGATCTGTCAGCAGCAAACATTCCGGACTTTGCGATATTGATAAGTGACATCTTGTTCCATCTCTCCTGATCCTTGTAGACCTCGAGTGAGTATCTGTGTGCCTGAGCATAAGAATCGAAGTCAGCAAGAGCCATGTACTGGTCAACATTGATGAGTGCATTGTAGAGAGACTCGAAGTTCTTTCCGTTATAACCGTGGTGGAGCTCGTCAAGTGCCTTTCTGATAACCTGGTTGTTATCGTAGTGGTACTTAGGATGGTAACCGTTAGCCTTGAGCTGGTTAACCTGAGTTGTGGTCATACCGAAGAGGAAGATGTTCTCGTCGCCTACGGAGCGGTGAATCTCAACGTTAGCACCGTCGAGTGTACCGAGAGTAAGAGCACCGTTAATCATGAACTTCATGTTAGAAGTACCAGATGCCTCAGTACCGGCAAGAGAAATCTGCTCACTG
This sequence comes from Bacteroidaceae bacterium, assembly GCA_963589785.1. GTDB lineage: Bacteria > Bacillota > Clostridia > Oscillospirales > Acutalibacteraceae > SIG603. The sequence goes on from CAVAMJ010000009.1 coordinate 37,324, forward strand.
ATTTCAGCGGAAGGAATGAGAACCTCAGCCTCAGAGACGCAATAGTTCTCGATGAAGAATACCTTGAGCTTCTTGTTAACAACAGGATCATTGTTGATCTGGTTTGCAAGTGTAGCGATGAACTGGATAATCTCCTTAGCAAAGTAGTATCCAGGAGCAGCCTTAGCACCGAAGAAGAATGTCTGTGGCTGAATGTCAGCGTTAGGATTCTCTCTTAACCACTGATAGAGGGAGAGAATGTGCAGAGCGTTCATGTGCTGTCTCTTGTACTCGTGAAGTCTCTTAACCTGAACGTCAAAGAGTGTATCAGGATCAATATCAAAGCCCTGAGTCTTCTTTAAGTGGTTAGCAAGTCTTACCTTGTTGTTGTGCTTAATCTCGCCGAGCTTCTTAAGAACAGTCTTATCATCCTTATACTTTAAGAGATTCTCAATAGCATAGGAATCATAGATGTAGTCCTTGCCGATAAGATCCGTGAGGAGATCAGCAAGCTCCGGGTTAGACTGGTTGAGCCATCTTCTGTGAGCAATACCGTTAGTAACGTTCTTGAACTTCTCAGGTGTTTCTGTATAGAAATCGTTGAATGTGAATTCCTTGAGGATTTCGCTGTGAATCTCAGCAACGCCGTTTACGCTGTGGCAAGTGATGCAAGCGAGGTTAGCCATCTTGACATAACCGTTGCAGATAGGAGCCATTCTCCAAATCTTGGACTCCTCAACACCCTTTGCTCTCATCTCGTTCCAGAATCTTCTGTCGATTTCCTCAACAATCTGATAGATTCTCGGCATTCTCATCTTGAAGAGGTCAGCGTTCCATGTCTCAAGAGCCTCAGGCATAACTGTATGGTTAGTGTAAGCGATAGTTCTCTTAACGATATCCCATGCTGCATCCCATGTGTAGCCGCACTCATCGAGCATAATTCTCATCATTTCAGGAATAGCGAGGATAGGATGAGTATCATTGAGGTGGATAGCTGCAAGCTCAGGAAGTGAATCAAGGCTTGAGTGATCATAGAGATGTCTCTTGATGATGTCCTGAATAGAAGCGGAAACGAGGAAGTACTGCTGGTCGAGTCTCAAAGTCTTACCCTGAATGTGGTTATCCTCAGGATAAAGAACCTTAGTAATGGACTCAGCCATAGCGTTTTGCTCCATGCTCTTGAGATAGTCACCGCTGTTAAACTTAGACATATCAAAGCCTGTAGCAACTGCCTTCCAAATTCTTAAAACGCTGATACCCTTGCCGTCCATACCTGCGATGTACATATCGTAGGGGATAGCAGTAACGGACTGATAATCAATATGATCGATTGAGTGATAACCGTCTCTCCAGGTCTCTTCGATCTTGCCGCCGAAGTGAACCTCCTGAGCACTCTCCTCAACCTTCTGAAGCCAGATTTTTCCGCCAGGAAGCCAGAAATCAGGGAGCTCTGTCTGCCAACCGTCAACAAGCTTCTGCTTAAAAATTCCGTACTCATATCTTAGAGAATAACCCATTGCAGGATAGCCCTGTGTTGCAAGACCGTCCATGAAGCAAGCTGCGAGTCTTCCGAGACCGCCGTTACCGAGACCTGCGTCCGGCTCCTCTTCATAAAGGCTGTCAAGGCTGACACCCATTTCCTTTAGTGCTTCCTTGAAGGTTTTCTCAAGACCGAGATTAAAAAGACTGTTTTTCAGTGAACGACCGAGAAGAAATTCCATGCAGAGGTAATAAACCTGCTTAGTCTTAGTCTTGGTAGCCTTGTCAATGAATTCTGTTCTGCCTTCGGTCATAAGATCACGAAGGATAAGGGCTACTGACTTGTAGAACTCTTCGTTTGAAGCAGTAGTTTCTGATACGCCGAAACGATATCTAAGTTTCTCTTTGATAGCTTCAGAAGCTTCTGCGACTGTCATGCTGTAGTTCATGTTAAACTCCTTTATAAAATAAATAAAAATTTAAATCAAAGCTGACATAACGACAACTGTAGGTAAATAAAAAGGGTACTAAAGCCCAATTCCCCATCCTGTTCGATTAAATAAACCGAAGCATAAAGGCTTTTTCTTTTCACTTACCGATGAATATTATAATGGAATTACTGCGGAAATTTCAAGATTATTTTGAAAATAGTTACGATTTTATAACTATTTTTTGATATTTTCGCTTTTTTGTGCGAAAAGTCTTTAAATTTAACTTAAAATAGCATATAATGTTAAAATCATAATTATGTAAAAATGAGATTTTCTGATTAAGGAGTGCCTTTCAAATGGAAAACAACCGAGTAAAGTTGGATATATGCGGCGTCAGTATTGCCTTGATTACCGATAAAGACGAAAGCTATGTGCATCGACTTGCCGACGAAATAACTGCCGAAATCTCTCCGATGATTTCAGCAGGCATCTCCAAAGATCGTGCGGCGGTGTTTGCTGCTTTTAATTACCTTGATCAGCTCAATGAGTTAAAAAAACAACCGCCAAAAGATGATAACGAAGAAGAAAAAGCTGCTTTAAAAGCTGAAGCGGAGAAACTTCAAAGCGAGATTAACGAGCTTCAAAAAAAGCTTGCTGATGTAAGCAAGATAAATGATGATCTTGAAAAGAGCTTAGTTAGTAGTGCAGAAGAGTCAGAAGAAATATTAGCGCTTCGCAAGGAGAATGAAAATTTACTTTTGCAGCTTAGTGAAAGCAAACCAAATAGCGCTAAAGAGGAAGAATATAAAAAGAAGCTTGACGAGGCGATAGCGGAGCTTGAAGAACTTAAGCAAAATGCATCCTCGCAAAAGGAACACGTTCCCGTTTATTCGTCAGGAGAATTACGAAATCCCATGAGACCACAGCTTGAGGCTGAGGGCATGGTAGATTATTATGCTAAAGATTAACTATGAATAAAGAAAAAATAGAAATACTTGCCCCCGCAGGAAATCCAGAAGCACTAAAAGCTGCGGTTTTTTCAGGATGCGATGCAGTTTACCTCGGCGGTTCATTGTTTTCGGCTCGTGCAAATGCCGGAAACTTTAATGATGAAGAACTGACAGAGGCTGTTAAATTCTGCCATGTGCGAGGAGTTAAAGTATATGTAACCGTTAATACTCTCGTTAAGGAGCATGAAATCACACCTGTAATGGAGTTTATCTCCTTTCTATGCAAAATAGGAGTAGACGCAGTACTGGTTCAGGATCTCGGTTTATTTAGACTTATAAGAGAGTCTTGTCCGGATTTGCCGCTTCATGCATCAACGCAGATGAGCGTGCTCGATAAAAACGGCGCAAAGCTACTTAGAGAAATGGGCGCATCGAGAGTTGTTTTGTCGAGGGAAATGTCCATGGATGAAATTAAGGATGTCAGCGATAATGTCGATGTTGAATTAGAGGTTTTTGTCCATGGCGCACTATGCATGTCCGTTTCGGGACAATGCTATTTTTCTGCTATGTTAGGTTCAAGAAGCGGAAATAGGGGAAGATGCGCTCAGCCTTGCAGACTGCCGTTCAGTTCCGATGACGGCAAAAAGAATGTATTAAGTTTAAAAGACCTTTCCTTTATCACGAGACTTCAAGAATTGCAGTCAGCCGGAGTTTGCTCCGCTAAGATTGAGGGAAGAATGAAGCGACCCGAATATGTAGCGGCGGCTGTTTCTGCCGGCAGAAGTGCGGCAGACGGCGAAAAGCCAAATCAAGAATTGATGAAAAATCTCGAAGCTGTATTTTCAAGATCAGGCTTCACAGAGGCTTACCTTACGGGTAAAAGAGGCCATGAAATGTTCGGCATAAGAACAAAGGACGATGTTACTGCCGGCAATAATGCGGTTTTCAACAAACTCCACGAGCTGTACAAAGGCGAAGCGAACAGAGTTCCTGTCAATATGAGTTTCAAGCTTTCTGTCGGAAGTCCGATAGAACTTAGCCTTAGTGACAATGACGGAAATATAATAACTGTTAAATCGGAAGTCCTTGGAGAAACAGCACTAAATCGACCGCTTGATGATGAGCGAGTAAGAAAACAGCTTGAAAAGCTTGGTTCTACAGCTTATCACCTCGAAAGCTTAAGTACAAATATTGACGGTATAAGCACAGTGCCAATGTCTGCAATAAATGAGATAAGAAGAAATGCTACCGAAATGCTTGATGCCGCTCGAAGCGAATTAAAGCAGTATAGCTTTACAGAAACAAATCGAGTGGAAGACACCACTGTTCATAGCTTGAAAGAGAAATATGGCATATTCTCATCCTATTCACAGCTCTCTGATGCTGTTTCTGCATTAGATATGATATATTTGCCGATTACAGAGTCTTTGGAACATTTTGAAAATGCAAGAAAGTACGGTGTAAAGGTCGGCGTGCTTATGCCGAGAAGCTATTTCGGGGCAGATAATGAAGTGAAACGTAAAGCTGAACAGCTTGTCGAAACTGGCTTTCTGGATTTCCTTTGCGGAAACATCGGCGCAGTTGAAATAACGAAGAGTGTAGGCGGTAAAGTTCACGGCGGATTTTCGCTCAATGTTGCAAACAGTGAATCGCTGAAAACTCTTGAGGAGTTGGATGCGGCTGACTGTGAGCTTAGCTTTGAATTGACACTTGACGAAATTAAAGACTTGAAAGGCGATTTACCAAGAGGTATTATGGCATATGGCCGTCAAGCACTTATGCTTAACAGAGCTTGCCCGATAGGTCACGGTAAATGCATAGGCTGTAAGAAGGTGCAAAGCATCACAGACAGAAAAGGATATAAATTCCCTGTAATGTGTATGAAAGGCAAAGACTTCAGAAGTGTCGAGGTTCTAAATTCCTTGCCACTTAATTTAAGCGATAAGCAGTTTGATATAAAAAATGTGGACTTCATTACCTTGCGTTTTACTGATGAAGATCGTTCACAGGTGGCTACGGTTATTGAAGCTTTTGCTAAAAACGAAAAAATACACGGAGAGTTCACAAAAGGATTATATTATAGAGGTATCATATAATGTCGAATAAATTATATGTTAAAAAATTGAGAGAGGGGGCTATGCTCCCAAAGAGAGAAACCGTAGGTTCTGCAGGATATGATTTATGCTGTCTTACCGATGAACCGATAGTTGTTCAGCCAAATGAACGCAAGTTGATACCGACGGGTATTGCGATTGAGATTCCCGAAGGAACTGTCGGACTTGTCTACTCAAGAAGCGGTTTATCATTAAAGCACGGAATTCATATGGCGAACGATGTCGGTGTCATTGACAGTGACTATCGCGGAGAACTGAAAGTTCCTGTTCACAACCGTTCCGATGAGCCTTATACTATCAACAACGGTGATAGAATTGCACAGCTTGTTGTAACACCGATTATTACCCCTGATGTCGAGGAAGTGGATTCACTTTCCGAGACCGTCAGAGGAGAGGGCGGATTTGGCAGTACGGGAAAGAAGAGAGAGGGTTAATTAATGGCTGGTAATGAGAAAAGAATTAGCCCTGTTGCTGATGAAAAAGAGCTTGGAGTAGACCTCGGTTCTGCGAATACTGTAATTTTTCAGAGAGGCAAGGGCATTGTTTTGCGTGAGCCTTCTGTGATTGCTATCGACATGAGAACCGATGAAGTCGTTTCATGCGGCAGAGATGCTCAGGACATGATAGGAAAAACACCTGAGAACATCATGACAATAAGACCGATTGCAAACGGTGCGGTTGCCGATTTATCTGCTTGTGCCGCTATGCTGAAATATTTTATGCGTAAGGTTTTAAGCGGACCTTCAATAAGAAAGCCGAGAGTTATAATCTCTGTTCCGGCAAGCCTTACAGATGTTGAAAGACGTGCTGTCGAGGATGCTGCTAAGCAAGCCGGAATTTCTGCTGTCAGCTTGTTTGAAGCACCAATGGCGGCTGCGCTTGGAGCGGGACTGCCCGTTGGAGCGGCTAAGGGTAGCTTTGTGCTTAATATCGGCGCCGGTGTATCTGAGGCTGCTGTTATCGCTCTCGGCGATATAGTCTCTTCTGCCGGTTCGAAGGTCGGTTCAAGCGATATAGACACAGCACTTATAAGCTATATGCGAAAGCAATACGGACTGATAATAGGTAGAAAAGCCGCTGAGGAACTCAAAATTAAAATCGGCAGTGCTTACCACACGTCAGAGAACGGTTTTGCTGAAATACGAGGCAGAAGCGCCGTGGACGGACTCCCGAGAAGCTATTCGGTTCAGGGAGATGAGATAAGAGGAATTATTCAGCCTGTTGTTGTCAGAATTTCTGAGCTGATTGCTAAGTGCCTTGAGGACGCTCCCGCTGAGCTTTCTTCTGATATTTTCGATTCGGGAATTGTTCTGACGGGAAGCGGCGCTGAACTTGACGGTTTGGCAGACTTCATAGCCGAATACATCGGAGTTAAGGTAATTATTCCCGACAGAATGAGGGATTGTGTTGCCGAAGGAACAGGAAAGGCTCTTGATCTCGTTGTGAGCGACAGAGGAGTTCGCCGATTTAAGAGAAATACTATTTAACACGAAGGGGTAGCTTTCATATATGAAAGGTTTTTTCAGAGGTAATGCTTTTAAAACGATGCTGACCCTGGTTGTTATACTCGGAGCATTTACCATTCTTTCAATTACAACCGGAGACAGCACGATTTCCGGTTTCTTTCAGGGATTTATAAGTCCCATGCAAGATACCGCTAACAGCGTTCTCGGAAAGACATCAGATAATCTTGGCTTATCCGATATGACAAGATCTGAGCTTGAGTCTTATACTGCGACGCTTGCTGAGGAAAATGCACAACTCAGACAAAATCTTGCCGATTACTATGATGTAAAACAGAAGAACGAGCAGTATGCCGAGGCTATCGGAATTGTTAACAGCGATTCTAATATAAGCTTGCTTGCGGCATCTGTTATTTCACGAGATCCGACAGATGTTTACATGGGCTTTGGCCTTGATGTTGGAACGCTTGACGGAGTAGCGCTAAATGATGCGGTTATCACAAGCCAGGGAATAGTCGGTATTGTAAGCGAGGTTTATTCTTCATCTTGCCGAGTAGAGACTATTTACAGCGAAAGTCTTGAGGTCGGAGCAGTATGCGAGGAATTCAGTGAAAACGGCGTTGTCGGTTCGGATTCCGTGAGTGCAAATGCTGGCGAGGTTTATCTCAAATATCTTGATAACAGTACGAAAATAACACAGGGCTCGATTATCACAACATCAGGTTCGGGAGGACTTTTCCCAAAGGGACTTATTATCGGAACGGTTCAGTACATCAATCCGTCAAGCACCGATGTTACTGTTAATGCTGTTTTGAAGCCGTCTGCGGATATAAAAAATATAACAGACTGCTTTGTTATAACAAGCTTCGACGGCATGGGAGACAGCGGAGTGAACGCTTCGGAGTCAGCAAATTCTGATGACGGAGATGTCGGAGGCACAAATTGAAATTCTATTTTTCTGATACAAATAAGATTGTGCGCATGTTTGCGTACTTTATCGAAATATTTGTGTTGACAGTGCTTCAAAACGTGCCGGGGCTCACTATGCCTATATTCACTTGTACGCCAATACTAAGCGTGGCGGCGGCTCTCAGTATTGCTTTAATCGAGACTGAAATGCCTGCAATGGAGATTGCTCTGATTGCAGGATTGCTTATTGATGTTACAACCGCTACTCCGTTTGGTTCGTTTGCTATGTTTTTTGTAGTAATATGTGCTTTGACGAGTGCTTTTGTTCAGGGGAAAAGACGTAAGGATTCATTTTGGTTAATTTTAACCTCAGTGATAGCAATGGCTTTGACAACTCTTGCTCTATGGTTTATTTTAAGTGCCGCAAAGGGAAGTTCGGATCCGCTTTTACAGCTAAAGATTAAATTCATTCCGACGGGAGTTTATACTCTTTTTGTCATGCCGTTCACATATACGTTAAATAAAATAATCCATAAGCTCCTTAAAAATAGGAACGATGCAAACTAATTGAGAAATTCTTAATGAAAAGTAAAATTAAAATCACCAGAACCTTGGGATGTTTGGCATTTGTTGTCATCATATTCTTTGTTTATTGTATAAGACTTTTTCAGTGGCAGGTTATCGAGGGCAGTACTTATCAGGAAGAAGCCCAGTCAAACTCAAGCTACAGCATCAGTCTGAAAGCCGCACGAGGACAGATTTATGATGCTAACGGAGAAGTGCTTGCGGGAAATAAAACCTGTTACAATGTGGTAATGAACGCCATTACAATGGACGATAACAGAAATCCCGCAATTGCCAAGGTTCTTGAATATCTTCAGGCTGACGGTGTCGAATGGGTTGATAAGCTGCCTATTCAAATTAACGGTGCAGGACAATATGAATTTATCACAAATCGTGAGTCTGAAATTTCTTATTTAAAAAGCTCCGATATGCTCAATACTCAGAGCTATGCGACTGCCGATGAATGTATGACCTTGCTCATCAGCAAATATGACCTTGAGGATTATTCTCAGACAGACGCAAGAAACATAGCCTCTGTAAGATATTACATGACAAAAACAAGGTTTTCCAGAAGCACTCCTTACGTAATCGCCGAGGATGTACCGATGGAAACTGTTCAAAAAATAAGTGAAAACTCAAAGGAAATGCCGGGAATTGAAATTCAGGTAAGCACTTCGAGAACTTATTCTGACGGAACACTTGCTCCGCATTTAATCGGAACGCTCGGTTCAATAACTTCAGAGCAGTATTCCACATATGATGAACAGGGAAAGACCTATTCATCCGACAATGTATCAGGCTACACTTTGAGTGATACAGTCGGACAGAGCGGACTTGAAAGTGCATTTGAAGAAACGCTCAGAGGTCAAAACGGAGTAAAGACCGTCTCTGTTGACTCCAATGACAATGTTACAGGTGAGTCGGTTACAACAGAGTCTGTTGCTGGTAGTTCTGTTTACACAACGATTGACAGCAAGCTTCAAAAGGTTGCCAACGAGTCGCTTGCCGAAAATGTTCAGAATGCTAACCGTGAGACGGGCGACTGCTCTGCGGGTGGTGTTGTTGTTCTCGATGTCAAGACCTTTGGTGTCCTTGCGGCTTCAACTTACCCGACATTTGATTTGACACAGTACACAAGTGATGATAACTATTATTATGATTTGATGGAGGACGAGAGCCTTCCGCTTTTTAACAGAGCGTTTGACGGTGCTTTTACTCCCGGTTCTGTTTTTAAGCCGCTTGTTGCGATAGCTGCACTTGAGGAAAAAACGATTACAACTGGTTTTACTTATTATTGTCCGGGATATTACGATTATTACCAGGACGGCAATCCGCCAACCTGCTATAATTCAACAGCACACGGTACGGTAGATGTATATTCCGCACTGGCAAACTCTTGTAACGTTTTCTTCTTTGAAGTAAGCCGACTTCTCGGAATCGGTACAATGAATGTTTACGCTAATGCTTTTGGCTTGGGCGTAAAAACAGGTATCGAAGTAGGCGAGACCTCGGGTATCATGTCTAATCCGCAGGAATATGTAGAAAACCACGGAACAGGTTGGGTCGACGGTCTTACTATTCAGTCAGGTATCGGACAGTCCGACTCAATGTTCTCACCACTTCAGCTTGCTACTTATACAGCAACAATCGCAAATAATGGTGTCAGACTTAAAACTCATCTTTACTCAAAAACCGTTGATTATGACGGAAACAGAGTTCTTGACGAGTACGAACCTCAGGTCGTTCAGGACACAGAGATTTCTAAGAAAACTCTTAAGGCAGTTAAAGAAGGTATGCGAGAGGTTGCAACCGTAGGTACAGCGGCGGGTGCTTTTGCCGATTATGGAATTGCTATCGCTTGTAAAACAGGTACAGCCGAAAACCCCGGTCACAACGATAACACAGTCTTTATAGCATATGCACCATATGATAATCCTGAAATTGCCGTTGCGGTTGTTCTCGAGTACGGAAAAAACGGTGACTACTCTAAGGCGGTTGCAAAGGATATTTTCGACGCTTATTTCTACGGAACAGATGATGAAGAAAATTCTGATGAAAACTCAGAAAGCTCTGATTCAAGTAGTTCGGAAAGCACTTCCGAAGACTCAGCTCCCGACGCAGAAGAATCCTCTGAAGCACAGGAAACTAAGCGTGGAGACGATATCCCGAACGTAAATTGATATCTCTGTTTTTGACAAAAAATAGCGATTGGAATTGTTTTTTTTTAACAAACTTTATCATTTTGATAATTTATTTTTGACTATTAAGAAATATTATGGTATAATTCTGAAAGGAAAATGGTATGGGCTCAGTAACAGTAATCACATCTGGCAAGGGAGGCGTTGGAAAATCCACGGTTTCCGTTGGCTTGGCAAAGGCTTTGGCTGACAGAGGTCGAAAGGTGCTTTTGATAGATTGTGATTCCGGGTTGCGTTCTCTTGATCGCTTAACGGGGACAGATAAAGAGCTCGTATATGATGTTTCTGACGTTTTGTCAGGGAGATGTGCGCCTATCAAGGCCATATATAAGTGTGAGGTTAGTGAAAATCTGTATATTATGCCTGCGGCAAATGATGCTGAATTCGTGCTTAGCGAAAATGGCTTTGCAAAGCTAGTTGGACTTGTGCGAAAGTATTTTGACGCAGTTTTGTTGGATAGCCCGGCGGGTGTCGGACGAGGATTTCGTTCGGCTTGCATGGCGGCAGATAAGGCGTTGGTTGTCTGTTCTGCTGACCCTGTTTGTCTGAGAAGTACCGCAAAGGTTAATTCAATGCTTAGGGAGATGGGCGTTAATAAACAGAGACTTATCATTAACAGATTTAACAACGCTGCATTTAATGCACTTCATGGGTTTAATGATCTTGACAGCGTGATTGATGAAGCTCGAATCAGGCTGATAGGAGTTATACCCGAAGATTATGACTTTGTTAACTCAATGATTAATAATATCCGAAAGGATCGCACAGAGGGCTATAGAGCCTGTTCAAGGATTGCGGCTAGACTTGAGGGTATTGATGTTCCACTGATTATATGATATGTAAAGCGAGGTAAATATTATGAATATTGCGTTAATCGCACATGATGCGAAGAAAGAGCTGATGGTTCAGTTCTGTATTGCTTATTGCGGAATACTCAGTAAGCATAATCTCTGTGCCTCGGGTACTACGGGTAAGATTGTTTCTGAGGCAACAGGACTTGAGATAACTAAGTTTCTCAGCGGACCTCAGGGAGGAGCTCAGCAGATTGCGGCAAGAATCGGCTACAATGAGATTGACCTTCTTCTGTTTTTCAGAGATCCTCTTAATCCGAAGCCGCATGAGCCCGATGATATGAACCTTTTGAGACTTTGCGATATGCATCATATTCCTGTAGCAACTAATATTGCGACAGCTGAGGTGCTCATTCGTGGTCTTGAGAGGGGCGATCTCGACTGGAGAGAAATCGCAAGAGGTTAAAAAATTAGAATCCCTTCCTTCGGGAGGGGATTTTTGTTTGTAGTCTTGTTATTTATTGTTAATAATGTTATAATTCAAATGTATGTGTCGTTTTTAGACAAAACGATTTTCAATTAAACAATCAAAAAATAAAGGAGATTAAACATGAGCCTTTTAGAAGCAATAATTCAGGGCATAGTTCAGGGTTTAACCGAATTTCTGCCCGTGTCCAGCAGTGGACATCTTTCCGTTACTCAACATATTTTAGGTGTCAGCCTTGACAGTATCTTTTTCGATATTTTACTTCACCTTGGCACATTGATTGCTGTTTGCTTTGTTTACTATAAGCTTATTGGCAGATTGATTGTTGAGTTCTTCAGATCGATTAACGATATTTTCCACAGAAGATTTTCTTTTAGAGAAATGTCAGGCGACAGAAGACTTCTTGTAATGCTTGTTGTCGGACTTATTCCGCTTTTCTTATTGTTCATACCAATTCCTGGAACAGATATGAAGCTCAAAGACCTTTCCGATATGTGGGGAGCTGACAGCAACATTCTTGTTGAGGGTATCGCTTTCATTATAACAAGCGCACTTCTTTTCCTTGCTATCGTTCTTGGTGGTAAAAGCAATAATAAAAGCGGCAAAAAGCACGGCGGCGCTCATTTCTCCAATGAGAGAAACAGAACAGAAATCCGTCTTGGCGATGCAGTTGCAATCGGTATTACTCAGCTTTGTGCAGCTTTGGTTCCGGGACTTTCAAGATCCGGCTCTACAATGTCAGCCGGTATGATGAAGGGCGTTAATAAGCAGACCGCTCTTGATTATTCCTTTGTCCTCGGTATTCCTACAATTTTGGCGGCTGCGGTTTTCTCGCTTAAAGATATGTCCTCCGCAGATATGGCATCTTTGTCTGTTCCTGTAATAATTGCGGGTGTAGTATCGTCAGCAGTTTTCGGGTTTTTAGCAATCAAGCTGTTCAAGTGGCTTGTTGCTTCGGATAAATTGATTATTTTCGCAGTTTATACACTTTTACTCGGTATTGTATGTATCGTTATCAGCGTAATCGAGTTCAAGAGCGGAGTAAACATTTTTACAAAGCTTCCGCTTTAAAACCTTTTCGCTGACATTAATCAGGAGGTTTAATTTTGGCAACTAAGAAATCAACGCCAAAGAAAAGCACAAGCAAAGCTACAAGTAAAAAAACAACGAACAAAAGAAGCAGTACTTCATCAAGGGGTACTGCTTCAAAGAATACTAAGAGAAATACAAAATCAGTTGAGCTAATTCGTGCGAACAATCAGCGAAAAGCAATTGTTTTGTTAGCTTTAGCAGTTCTTCTTGCCGCATTGGTCTTCATTCCCGGTGAAAATATTTGGCATGGGCTTCATGATTTTCTAATGGGCACATTTGGCAGATGGGCGATTTTCTGGCCTGTTTTGCTTGGCTATTCTGCTGTCACCATGGCACTTGAGAAATTTCAGGGGGATAAGGGCGGACTTAGAAAGAAAATTCTAATGTGCATAGCACTCATATTTATAATTTGCACGGCAGTCTTCATCTATTCTGATATTCCGTTCCCGGACGGACTTAACTATTTAGAGAAACTCGCTTTTCTTTACACTCTTGGTATCAATAACAGCGGAGCGGCTTTGTGCGGTGGATTGTTCGGTATTCCGATACTTTTCGCTTGCGGTTCGATTGCCGCTAAAATTCTAATAACAGTTATACTTGTTGCTGCAATTATGCTTCTCTTTAAGATAACAATATCGTCAATTGCGCAGGCTTTAGAAAAGGGTGCACGTGCCGCAAAGAAAACGGCAATCAACGCAAGAGACAGACAAAGAGAACGTGCAGAGATTAGGCGTGAGGAAAGACAAATTCTTATCGATAATCCTCCGCCGGTGCATGAGGATAAGGAAGAAAAGTCTGACGATTATATCAGCGGACTCTCGTTTGAGCATCCCGTATTTTCCAAACCGACCAGAAAAAACGATTCAAATTCTGAAGTTGATATATCTGTTGGTGTAAAAGACAGTAAGAATGACGCTTCAAAGATTTTCAGTAAAAAGAGAAATTCATCTGCCACTGAGAACACACAGCAAGAAGGTAAATTTGAATTTCGTTTCAGTGACGAAGCTTTGAGCAAGGTCCCCAAGACTCCTGAAGCTGAAGAAATTCCTACAAGTTTCACTTCTGAACCTATTCTAATTGACAGAAATACAGGTGAAATTATCGAGAATTTCACCTGTTTTGGATCCGAAAATTCTAACACTTCTATCGAAAATGAATCCATTGATAATCTGATTTCCGAAAAAGCTTCGAACGATGATATTTATCCGTCAGATTATCAGTTTGAGGATATTCAATCGGATACTAAGTCAGATGAAAATAGTGCTGAAACTACAATAGAAGAAAGTATTCCTCAGTCTGACGAAGTTACGGTTGAAGAAACCGAAAATGCATTTGCTGAAGAAAAAACAGAAGAACATAATGTTATAAATTCCGAAACTCCGTTTAAAAATGTGCTTCGAGAAGAAAAACAGGAGAGTGCTGTTGTAACGCCTATAGACCTTTCAGATGAATCGCTCGACAACGCAAAACAAGCGGCAGAGGAGTATATGGAGAAAAGGGAAGAGGCAGAAAAAGCAGAGATTGCAAGCAAAGCTGAAATGTCTCTTTACGATCAGCACAAAGACGAGGAAAAAACCTATATTTTCCCACCAGTTACTCTTCTTAAGGAAACAGAAAAACTTGATGCAAGCGTAGAAACCGAGGAGCTTCAAACAAACGGAAAAATCCTCATAGATACCTTGGCAAGCTTTGGTGTTAAGGCTCAGATAGTGGATATAGCACGTGGCCCGTCCGTAACTCGCTATGAGATTAAGCCGGCGGCTGGTGTGAAGATTAGTAAAATTACAGGTCTTGCCGATGATTTGGCATTGAATCTTGCGGCTGCCGGAATTAGAATCGAAGCACCGATTCCCGGTAAAGCGGCGGTCGGAATTGAGGTTCCTAATCTCAACAAATCCACCGTTGGCATGAAGGAGCTTATTGAGTCAAATAAGTTTATTATGAGTAAAGCACCTTTGACTGTTGCACTCGGCAAGGATATAGCGGGTGAAGTCGTCATTACGGACTTAGCTAAAATGCCGCATTTGCTCATTGCCGGTACAACAGGTTCAGGTAAATCTGTATGCATAAACTCGCTTATAATCAGTCTTGTCTATAAGTCAAGTCCCGATGATGTTCGATTCCTAATGGTTGACCCGAAGGTTGTTGAACTTGGAGTTTATAACGGAATACCGCATTTGCTTGTTCCCGTTGTCACAGATCCGAGAAAAGCGGCTGGTGCGCTTAACTGGGCGGTAACAGAAATGCTCAACCGATACAAGACCTTTGCTGAATTCAATGTCCGTGATATTAAAGGCTATAATGAGCTTGCAAAGATGAACAACTATGAGGATGATTTCGGTCAGCCGATGCTTAAAATGCCTCATATTGTTGTCATAATAGATGAGCTTGCCGACCTTATGATGGCTGCTCCTAATGAGGTCGAGGACTCAATTTGCCGTTTGGCTCAGATGGCTCGTGCGGCGGGTATGCATTTGGTAGTAGCAACTCAGCGTCCGACTGTTGATGTTGTTACAGGACTTATCAAAGCAAATATTCCGAGTAGAATTGCTTTTGCTGTATCATCCGCAATAGACTCGAGAACTATTCTCGATACTCAGGGTGCAGAAAAGCTTCTCGGCCGAGGCGATATGCTGTTTTCTCCTGTTGGTTCTCAAAAGCCAACTCGAGTTCAAGGCTGTTTTGTTTCTGACGGCGAAATTGAAAAAGTAATTGATTTCATTAAGCACGGAAGAAAAATCACTTACGATGATGAAATCGCAGAGGCTATCGAACAGAATGCTGCAGCAGCTCAGGAAAAATCGCAAAAGGGCAACAATGCTTCTGAGGAAAGTCAGTCGGAAAGCGGTGATGCATTGCTTGAAGAGGCACTCAAGATATGCGTCGAAGCGGGACAGGCATCAACCTCATTGCTCCAGAGAAAGCTTAGAATCGGTTATGCAAGAGCGGGCAGATATATTGATGAGCTCGAACAGCTTGGTTATGTCGGCCCTTATCAGGGTTCAAAGCCGAGACAGGTTCTTTTAACAAAGGCGCAGTGGCTTGAAAGAAATATGCAAAAGGATGCTCCCGCCGAGACTCCGACTGTCAGCGATGAAACGGTAGAAAATGGCGAAGTTCTTTAATGTATTAGGTAAAGTACTTAAGTTAATCTTAACGGCTGCGTTTTTGTTCCTTGTTGTCTTTGGCGCTGGCAGAAATATAGAAAAGCGATTATTTAACCGTATTGTCGGCGAAACAAACGAGAACGAAAGAATAAGCGTCACATTTATTGATGTTAATCAAGCGGATTGTGCACTGCTTTCATTTTCTGACAAATGGGTGCTGATTGACAGCGGCGGATACATGAGCGGAAAGCTATTGGACAGGTATTTCCAAAAGCTTGGAATTGATTGCTTTGAAGCTGTTTTTATCACACATCCCGATGCCGATCACTACGGCGGAATGGTTTACTTTAAAGATAAATACAAAGTCAAACATTTTTATCAGCCTGATATGGATATGTTAGAAGTCAGCGAGGATTATACAAATGTTGTAAATTCGCTCGAAGAAAACTCCACTGAAATAAATTATCTCGTCAGCAAGAATGAATTAAATATCGACGGAGTCAGGTTTTCTGTTCTCGGGCCTGTTTATTTGTCTGAAGAAACTAACGATATGTCACTTGTGATGAAGGTGTCTTGCGGCGGATTTTCTGCTCTTTTCTGCGGAGATATGTCTGAAAATGAGATTGATGATATTTTGGCTGAGCACAGCGGTGAAATAAAATCGGATGTTATCAAAATATCTCACCACGGAAGTGCAACGGGAACAACCGCGGAGCTTTTAGACGAGGTTTCACCAAAGTATGCGATTATATCGGTGGGCGAAAACTCATATAATTTGCCGAATTACAAGGTTATGGAGCTTTTAGATCAATATGATCTTGAAGTTCTGACAACAAAGGATTGCGGTAATATAAAAATAAGCTATAATGGTAAATATGAAATACAAACCGAAAGGAAATATAAATCATGAGAAAACTTGTTGTTGAAAAAACAGAAGGTACATACACAATTTGCATCGACAAAGAAAAGAAGTACTTTGCTATTGAGACATCGGAAATTCCTGAGGCTGTCAAAGCTGGAGACAAGCTTACTATAAGCGACGACGGTGTTATTACCGTTGAGAAGAAAAAATAAGTTTTAAACAGTTAAAGTATATTTGTAGATTTTTCGCCGAGTTTTGCTCGGCGATTTCTTTTTGTGAACAATTTGTTAATTCTTTGAATTTGACTTTGACTGACCTTGACAATTGGTCAAAGTTGAGTATAATAAAAGTCAGTAAAGGACAAAGAGGTGATGAGATGAGAATAAGCGATTCAGTTGCTGATTATATACTTAAGCTACTGGAAGAAGATGACGGAACAGTTGAGATAAAAAGAAATGAACTCGCAAGCCTTATGGGATGTGTTCCAAGTCAGATTAATTATGTTATAACATCGAGATTTACACCCGAACAGGGATATATAATCGAGAGCCGCAGAGGCGGAAAAGGCTATATTCGAATTACTCAAAGGAGAATGACCAAAGCCGACAGGATAATGCACATAATCAATTCGATTGGTCAAGAGCTCGATGCCGCTACTTGCAGAGCAATGACAGTAAATATGCAGCAGTCGGGAGTGCTTGATGACAGTACAGCGAAATTGATTTCTGCGGCAACTGCCGACAATACGCTTTCGTCAGTACCGAAAGAATTGAGAGACACGGTTCGATGCTCAATTTTTAAGAGCATGCTTCTTGTTTCGGAATAAGGAGAATTGTTATGATATGCGACAGATGTAAAGTGAAAAACGCTACGACACATATTAAGCGTGTTATTAACGGAAAATATGTGGAATACAATCTTTGCAGTGATTGTGCAAAAGAATTCGGAGTAAAGGGAATTTTCCCAATGTTTGACTTTAACGACTTGCTTTCAGGTATTTTAGAACCGGAAAAAGCAGTCATTTCCAACAAGGTTTGTCCTTCGTGCGGCTCAAGCTTCGAGGAGATTTCTAAGCACGGTCAGGTAGGCTGTGCGGAATGTTACAAAACATTCTATGACAAACTAATTCCGGTAATTCAGAGAATTCACGGAACGACACACCACAAGGGAAAGAGTCCGCTCCAAAAGACAGTTGCACTTTCCGTTACGGAAGAATCACCTAGCAAGGCACTTGTCATTCAGAAGAAAAAGGAAGAACTTTCGCTTGCAATTCAGGATCAAAGATTTGAAGAAGCGGCTAAATTAAGAGACGAGATAAAGGAGCTTGAGGTCAATGAGTAAAATATGGTATGAATCAAGCGGAAAAGACAGTGATGTTGTAATAAGCACCAGAATTCGTCTTGCGAGAAACTTAAATAACTATCCGTTTCCGGTAAGAATGAATATCAAGACGAAAAATGAAGTCGTTGACAAGGTTTTTGACGCACTTAAGCACACAAGCGATACGGCACTAAGCCACTTGAGATTTTGCAGACTGGATGAAATCAGTCGAGACGAGTTAATTTCGCTAGTTGATAATCGAGTAATAAGTCCTGAGATGATTTCTTATGATATTCAAGGAAAAGCCGTAGTGTTTGATGAAAATTACAACATATCGGTAATGATTAATGAAGAAGATCACATTAGAATTCAGACAATCAGAGAGGGAGAGGCGTTAAAGGAAACTTACGAGTTGGCAGATAAAATCGATAACTTGCTTTCAGAACAGCTTGAAATCGCTTTTGACGAACAGCTTGGATATTTAACTCAGTGTCCCACAAATCTCGGTACAGGCATGAGATGCTCTTTGATGCTTCATTTGCCGGCACTTATGGAAACAGGTGAAATCACCAGAATTACGGCAAATCTTTCTAAGCTTGGCATAACCGTCAGAGGAAGCCACGGCGAGGGAAGCAAGGTTGAGGGAGCATATTTCCAGATATCCAACCAGATTTCATTGGGACTTAGCGAAAGTGAGGCAATAGCTAATTTGTCGGCGCTTTCTGCTCAAATCATAGAAAAAGAGAGAAATTGCAGAAAAGGACTTTTGAACAATATTTCGTTTGAAGATAAGGTCTTCAGGGCTTTGGGCGCACTGAAGTTCTCAAGACAGCTTAGCTACGACGAATTTATTGATAAAATATCATATGTCAGACTTGCAGTCGCCGAAGGAAAAATAAGCGGAATTGAGCTAAAGGATGTTGATTTCCTTATGTCTCATGTGAAGCTTTTTGACACGGACAAAGACACAAGCTTGACACTCAGAGCCGATATGGTCCGCAAGGGACTTGAGGCAGCAAAGTAAATTGAACCTAAAGGAGGTTTTGAATAATGTATGTATTTAACGGATTTACTGAAAAAGCAAACAAAGCGATGAATCTTGCCATTACATCGGCACAGGATTTAGGTCACAATTACATCGGCACAGAGCATATTTTGCTCGGACTTGTAAAGGAAGGAAACGGTACAGCAGCTAAGGTTCTTTCGGAGCTTGGCGCAAATGCTCAAAACCTCGAGAGCATTTTAAAAGAGAAAATCGGTACCGGACTTAGAAGTTCACTTTCGATTAACTCGTTCACACCGAGATCTAAGAGAATTATCCAGCTTGCAAAGGCAATTTCAGCCGAGCTTGGCAACCGTTACATCGGCACAGAACACATTCTTCTTGCCATTGTAAAGGACGGTGACAGCTATGCCGTGAGATTCTTAAAGGAGCTTGGAATAAGCACCGGTGCTATTGAAGAAAAAATAGCTAAAGAGTTCGGCACAAACCGTGCTTCACAGAACGACGGCAATTCTTACGGTTCTCAGGATGAGGACGGACAGGGTGGTTCTGCACTCGAGAAATTCGGCAGAGATCTCACAAAAGAAGCCGCACAGGGCAAAATCGATCCTGTTATCGGCAGAAAAGAAGAGATAGACAGAGTCATTCAGATTCTCTCGAGAAGAACAAAGAACAATCCTGTTCTCATCGGTGAACCCGGTGTCGGTAAAACCGCAGTTGCTGAGGGCTTGGCACTTAAAATCAACGAGGGAAATGTTCCTGAACTTCTTAAGGACAAAAAGCTTGTATCGCTTGACCTCACAGGAATGATTGCCGGCGCTAAGTATAGAGGTGACTTTGAGGAGAGAATTAAGGGTGTTATCGATGAAGTTAAAAAAGACGGTAATATCATTCTCTTTATCGATGAACTTCATACAATAGTAGGTGCAGGTTCTGCAGAGGGCTCAGCCGATGCTGCAAACATCTTGAAGCCGAGTCTTGCTAAGGGCGAATTCCAGGTTATCGGTGCAACAACTATCAATGAGTACAGAAAGTACATTGAGAAAGATGCCGCACTTGAAAGAAGATTCCAGCCTGTCACAGTCGGAGAACCGACAGAAGAAGAGACAATTCAAATTCTTCACGGCTTAAAGGACAGATACGAGGCGCACCATAAGGTCACAATTACTGATGAAGCAATCGATAGCGCAGTTAAGCTTTCTTCTAGATATATCAATGACAGATTCTTACCTGATAAAGCTATCGACTTGATTGATGAGGCTTGTTCAAGAGTTAAGCTTAGAACCTTTACAGCACCTGATGATCTCAAGGAGCTTGAAGAAACCGTAAAGAAAACGGAAGCCGAGAAGCAGGCAGCTATTGACATTCAGGATTTTGAAGCAGCGGCTAAGCTTAGAGATAAGCAGAACGAGTTACAAAAGGAGCTTGATAAGAAAAAGGAAGCTTGGTCTGACCAGAACGAGAGAAACAACACTACGGTTGTAGCAGAGGATATTTCTCAGATAGTCTCCATGTGGACAGGTGTTCCTGTGGTACAGCTTAACGAGGAGGAGAGCGAGAGACTTCTCAAGCTTGAATCCACACTTCACGCGCGAGTAATCGGTCAGGACGAAGCAGTATCCGCAGTTTCAAGAGCAATCAGACGTGGCAGAGTAGGACTTAAGGATAAAAACAGACCTATAGGCTCGTTCATCTTCTTAGGCCCGACAGGCGTAGGTAAAACAGAGCTTTGCAAGGCTTTGGCAGAGGCTATGTTTGGCGATGAGAAAGCTATGATACGTTTTGATATGTCAGAGTACATGGAAAAGCATACTGTTTCAAGACTTGTCGGTTCACCTCCGGGATATGTCGGATATGATGAGGGCGGACAGCTTACAGAAGCAGTCAGAAAGAGACCGTATTCGCTCATTCTCTTTGATGAGATTGAAAAGGCTCACCCCGATGTATTCAACATTCTTCTTCAGATTCTTGACGACGGCAGACTTACCGATTCTCAGGGCAAAACAGTTGACTTCAAGAACACAATCATCATTATGACATCGAATGTCGGTGCTAGACTTATCACCGAGAAGCAGAAGCCGCAGTTAGGCTTTAAGGACGAGGTGGAAGACACAGCGGCAAGCGATTTTGAGAATACAAAGAACTTAGTTATGGGAGAACTTAAAAAGCTCTTTAGACCTGAGTTCCTCAACAGAATTGATGATACCATAGTATTCCATAAACTCAATAAGGACGAAATCAAGCAGATTGCTAAGAATATGCTTGTCGGTCTTACAGAGAAGATGAAGGATATGGAAATCAACATGGAGTTTGATGACTCAGCTGTCACTGCAATCAGCGATGCAGGATTTGACGATGTCTACGGTGCAAGACCTTTAAGACGTGCTATTCAGAATAAGCTTGAAGATAAAATTTCTGAGGGAATTCTCGAGGGCACTATCACAAAGGGCAAGGACTATGTATGTTCTTATGCTGACGACAAATATACCTTTGAAGAGAAGTAATATCTCCTAAAATTAAATTCCCATGAGCGACTGATAAAAATCAGTTTGCTTGTGGGAATTTTGCTTGCAAAAGAGAAGTTCTTGTGCTATTCTCACCTTGAAAATTAAATGCGTTAGGTGAAAATTGTAATGTATATGAGGAGTGGTAATATGGATAAATTTAAGGACAGAACTCTCTCTCCGAGAGAAAGAGCATTAGACCTTGTTGATAGACTTAGTCTTAGAGAAAAGGTCGGACAGTTAAATCAGAGGTTATATGGATTTAGAAGCTATGAGCGAGAAGGAGATAAAGTCGAAATAGCAAAAAGCTTTAAGGATGAAGTGGGAAAATGGGGCGGGTTAGGAACCCTCTACGGACTTTATCGTGCTGATCCGTGGGCTGATAAGGATTACTCAAGCGGATTGACGGATGAACTTGCAGTAAAAACCTATAATGAAATGCAGAAGTACGTAATCGAACATTCGCGCTTTGGAATTCCAATGCTCATGAGCAGTGAGTGCCCACACGGTCATCAGGCTTTGGACGGCTATCTTTTGCCGGTTAATCTCGCAGTCGGAGCGACATATAACCCGGAGCTAGTAGAAAACGGCTTTGAAGTAGTCGGCAAACAGCTCAAAGAAGTGGGAGTTGATTTTGCGCTTGCATCAATGCTCGATGTTCTTAGAGATCCACGCTGGGGAAGAAGTGAGGAGTGCTACGGAGAAGACCCGTATCTCTGCTCAAGTTTTGCGGCGGCAGCGACAAAGGGCCTAAGAAAAACAGGTGTTGAAGTAGTCTCTAAGCATTTTTGCGCACAGGGAGAGACAACAGGCGGAGTCAATGCCAGTGCCGCAAGAATAGGCGAGAGGGAACTGCGTGAAATTCACTTTCCGCCGATGAAATCAGCGGTTAAAGCAGGCACAACAGGAGTTATGGCGGCTTATAATGAGATTGACGGAGTTCCGTGCCATGCAAACGATTGGCTTTTGGGTGATGTACTAAGAGAGGAATTCGGCTTTGACGGCATTGTTATGGCTGACGGTGTTGCAATTGACCGTTTAGATGTTCTGACAGACGGAGATTTAGCAAAAAATGCCGCACTGGCTCTTAAAGCTGGTGTGCAAATAAGCTTGTGGGATGATAGCTTTTCTAAGCTTGAGGATGCGGTTAATCGTGGACTCGTTTCTGAAGAAAAATTAGATGAAGCAGTTACAAAAATTCTTGAATTGAAATTTGAAAGAGGATTGTTTGAAAATCCTTATATTGAAGAAAAAGTTTTGACTAATTTTAACGGTGACGAAAAATATCCGCAAAGCTTAGAAATAGCAAGACAGGCGGCGGTTCTTTTGAAGAATGACGGCATACTTCCGTTAGATAAGAACAAAGAACTTAATATAGCGGTAATCGGGCCAAATGCTGATGAGATTTATCGTCAACTGGGTGATTATACACCGCCGCTTAGAGATGGTTTCGGAAAAACCGTTCTAAAGGGACTTTGTGATGAATTCAAATCTGCCAAGATAAATTATGCTGTTGGCTGTAATATATGCGATGAGGACAATTCTTTAATAGAAGAAGCTAAACGAATTGCCGAAAAAAGCGATGTTGTTATACTTGCGCTCGGCGGTTCTTCAAGCAGATTTTCGGGTGCTAAGTTTGATTCTAACGGAGCGGCAATGCTCGGCGAAAAGCTTCAAATGGATTGCGGCGAAGGCGTGGATGCATCCGATTTGAAGCTTCCCGGAGTTCAAAACAAGCTTGCGGCGGCTGTGTTTGCGACCGGCAAGCCTGTTATCAGTGTGATAATATCGGGAAGACCTTATGCTGTGCCTGAAATCGCAGAGAATAGCAAGGCTCTTTTGTGGTCGTTTTACCCGGGCCCATGGGGTGGAAAAGCCATAGCAGAAATAATCAGCGGAAAAATCAATCCAAGCGGCTGTCTGCCGGTTTCAATTCCGAGAACAACCGGACAATTACCTGTTTACTATAATGCCCGTGACTCATACGAAAAAATGCACTATCATGATTGCAAGGATTCTCCTCTTTATCCTTTTGGCTATGGACTAAGCTATACTTCGTTTAGCGTTGATGTAAAACAAAATACAGATAAGTTAAACATAGATGATATAAACGGCGGAAATAAGCTTGTCTTGACTTGTGAAGTAAAAAACACGGGTTCAGCAGACGGATTCGCGGTTTTACAGCTATATATTCACGGAACGAACGGAAGTATCGTGAGAAGATGTAAGGAACTTAAGTCTTTTGAAAAGGTTTTCTTAAAGGTCGGTGAGAAAAGACAGGTTAACCTTGAACTTGATAAAGATGCACTTAGCATATGGAATCGCAAAATGGAATTCACGCCTGAAAAAAGTAAGATTGAGTTAATCCTTGAAGAAAGTGGTAAGATAGTATATTCAGGAGAACTCAATATTATCTGAGACTTCTCAATTAATAAAAAATAACGAATTTGCAAAGAAAATGAATAGCTTTCGCTGCCCTTGTTGACTTTTAACTACAAAAAAGGTACTATGTAACTAAGCGTAGGTTGTGTTGATTTGAAAAAGAGTACTAAAGAGGGAACAGCATGCTAAAACATATTCAGCATTTCGATTGGACGATAATGCGTTGGATACAGAAAAACATCAAATGCGATGCACTCGATTTTCTTATGCCTAAATTGACAAAGCTTGGAAACGGCGGATTTGTTTGGCTGATTTCAGCAGTGTTTATGCTGATGTCAAAGACATATCAAAGATACGGCGTTGCTATGCTGGTAGGCTTAGCATCGGGAGTTTTGACAGGAAATATATTCCTTAAAAACATAGTCGCAAGGCATCGCCCGTGCTGGCTCGAAGAAGCCATTTTGCTGATAAAAAATCCAAAGGATTATTCATTTCCGTCCTGTCATACGCTTTCTTCTGTGATAGCGGCGGTGATTATGTCCTCTGCAAATTGGCATTTTGCATTTTTCGCTGTTCCTATAGCCGCGATAATCGCTTTTTCAAGACTGTATTTATATGTTCACTTTCCGTCCGATGTGTTGGCATCGGTTGTCTTGGGATTGATCCTCGGTCACATGGGCTTATGGATTGTCCTTGGTCTTTATTACGGAGGAACAGTAGTTTAATTTAAAGAAAACCGCTGAGATTGATTTCTCGGCGGTTTTTGATTTTATATTTTAGTAAATTTAAAATTAAATAGCTTAATGATATTTCTGTACAAGAATTTTATTCAAAGTTACAGAGGTTTTGTGTATTAACTGCAACAAATGATAAGCGTTTGTTGCAGTTTTCTGCTTGTGAGCTGTTTTCTTTGCAATACTCGATGAAATAAATGAAAAGACCGTAAGGCAAGAAAACAACTTTTTGAGTAAAATATAATCACATTCAGAAAAGCTTTTCCTCCTTGGTAAACCGGAAATCGCTAAGGAAATATTAATTAAATTTAAAGGTGAAGGATATGGAAAATATAAATGTAAAAAAGGCGTCAAAGCTTGCCGTGGTTTGTTACGGACTCGGTGACTTGGCATCACAGTTTGTTTGGACATTTGTCGGATCTTATTTAACGATATTCTATACAGACGTAGTCGGTTTTGCTCCTGTTGTTGTTTCAGCAATTATGCTTATCGCTCGTATTTGGGATGCTATCAATGACCCAATGATGGGTGCTATTGCAGAGAACTCCCGTTCAAAATTCGGACGTTTCCGTCCTTGGATTGCATTCGGATGCCCGTTCCTTGCTATATTTGCAGTTATGACATTCATTAATGTAGGCAACGGAGTCGGCGGAATTATTTTCTCCGGTGTTGTATATATCATCGCAGGTATGCTTTACACACTCGTTAATATTCCTTACTCATCATTAGCCGCTGTTATGACTGAGGATTCCAAGCAGCGCAACACAATCGGTGTTTCAAGAAATATCGGTATGAACCTCGGTATGATCATTGTTAATGCTTGCTCTGCAGGACTTGCACTTCACTTCTCAGGAAGCGGAGCAGAGGTTGCTACAGGTCACGGCTACATGATGACAGCAATTGTTTATTCTGTAATTTCAATTCCACTCTTCTTGATTGTTTTCTTTACATCTAAGGAAGTAATTGTACCGACTACAGAAGCAAAGAAGCTAAATCCGAAGGAAACCTTTAGCGGTATGGTAAAGAACAAGTACCTTATGGTAATCTTTATCATCTCCACTATCCAGATGGTAGCTTTCATGGGTCGTATTTCAATCACAACATACTATGTTATCTATTGCCTTGGTGCATTCACACTCATTTCGCTCATTATGACAATCCCGTCAATCGGCGGTATAGTCGGTTCGTTTATCGTTGCTCCTCTTGCAAATAAGTTTGGTAAGAAGCAAATCCTTGCAATTTGCCTTGCAGGTCAGGGTGTCGGTCTCTTAGTAGTTTACCTTGCACCGTTCACCAACATGACACAGATTATCATTGGTCACTGCATCTACGGTATATTCAACTGCGGCTTCCCGATTTGTCTTTCAATGGTCGCTGATTGCGTCGACTTCTGGCAGGATAAGACAGGTGTTCGTCAGGACGGATCTTACTATGCAACATACGGTCTTTCCACAAAGCTCGGAAACGCTATCGGTTCAGCATTCGGAATTCTTGTCATCAGCGGATTCGGTTATGTTGCCGGCAGCATGGAGCAGAGCGCAAAGGCTCTTTCAGGTATTAACATCACTGTTAACCTTATCCCGGCAGTCCTCCTTATCGTTTCAGCAGTAGCACTTATGTTCCTCTGGGATAAGTCAGATAAGGACTTCGACGATATCAGAGCAAATCTTAAAGCAAAAAATACACAGAATTAAATTTGAAAGGATGAAATAATTATGGGCATTAAATCATCAGTCAGCTTATACAGCCTTCAGTATCAGTACCTCACAGGTAAAATGAACCTCGAGGAAATTGTTAAATATGTTAAGTCACTCGGAACAGACGGAATCGAGCTTTTGCCCGACCAGATGATTCCCGGTGCACCGGAGCCGTCAGAGGAGACACTTGCAAAGTGGGACGAGATTATCAAGAACAATCCTATCGGCCTTGCTTGTGATGACTGCTTCCTCAACACAAATATGTATAAAAACCGTGAACTCACAAAGAGAGAGTGCATCGACCTCATCAAAAAAGAGATCAAGCTTGCTCACCGCCTTGGTTTCAAGGTTTTAAGACTTGTTTCAATGGTTCCCGCTTGGGTTCTTGAGCCGTGCCTTGAGACAGCCGAGAAGTACGATGTTTGCATGTGCATTGAGATTCACGCCGGTCTTGGATTCGGCGTTCCTAAGACAGAGGAATTCCTCGCAGAGATGTTAAGACTCAATTCTCCTTATATCGGCATTGTTCCGGATTCAGGACTTTTCTGCAAGAGACCGCCTCGTGTTATGACAAACTACTGCCGTGAGGTCTACGGTACTAACGACGAGCTCATTAAGATTGGTGAAGAGATTTTCGCTAGCGGCACAGATACATACTCACTCACCATGAAGAACGGCGGAAAGATGGATCCAAGACTTGCAGCAGCTATCAAGGATCCTTCAAAGGATATGTTCTATGCAGTCAACCTTGACGGCTATGAGAACAACCCTGTTTCTGTAATGGATCCGTATGTCAAGTATATCAAGCACTTCCACTTCAAGCTTTTTGAGATGACAGAGGACGGCAACGAGTACAGCATCGACTACAAGGAAATCCTTCAGTATCTTCATGACCATGGCTACAACGGATATGTTTCCACAGAGTACGAAGGAAACAGATGGGTTCTCCCTGATAATCCTATTCCGGAGCTTGAGCAGGTTTCTGCTCATCAGAAGATGATTCAGCGTTTGATTAAAGAGATTGAGGGTTAAGGAGGTAATTCACAATGTTTGATAATAACGTATTTATTCCCGGTACTTGCAAAAATGTCGTAGAGGACGGTAAAGTTATCGGTTTTGAGATGAAAACTCACATCACATATTACAGAGCAATTCCGCTTTCAATGATTAACTTTCTCAAGGTTTCAGTTGACGGCGAGGAAGTTCCGGAGGAAGACATCCGTTTCACACCGGATAACATTGACTGGTTCACACAGAAGGAAATGGAAACTGTCGGAACAATCAAGTGGGAGTACGGCGCAGCCGCAACAGTTCGTGTTCTCAAAGACGGCGGATTAAGCAAGGGCGAACACCAGGTTAAGCTTACAGTTTGCACAAGAACAGCTTATATCCCTGTTCCGCTTGAGGGCTCTATGACAAGAACGGTCGTAATCGACTAAAAGTTAAGAATTCATATATAAAGGTAAGGTCGAAGTTTAGCTTCGGCTTTATCTTTATTTGTGCTTTTATTTGTGGTAGAATGAACTTAAGTTTAAGGTGTGAAAGGATTTATTCATGGAAGTTAACGGAATGAGCTTTAAGGTGCAAAAGGCTCAAAGATTAGAAGAGACCATTCAAACAGAGCTTTTAATTTTGTTTTTGCTTGAAGGCGAAATGACGGTCAAATATCTTGGCGAAAAGCATAAAATGAAATCAGAAGATATTATACTTATAAATCCCGGTGTAAGCTATGAAATAACAGACACAAGAGCTGCGATTTACGGTATTGCGTCATACTCAATGAATATGATTGCGGCGGCAATAAACAGCAACAATATGATTTTCTACTGCAACTCAATGGTAGATGATCGCCATTCTTACGAGGATTTGAGAAATATTCTGTTCACCATGACTGCGGAGTTTGCCGCAGAATCTCACCAAACAAGATGCTACATGGACAGCCTTTTGCTTAAGCTTCTTGATTGCCTTGTAGAGAACTATCAGTTAAATAAAAAGAACCTTGAAGCAAGCGAGAATGATAATGATTACCGAATAAGAGAGATCATGCAGTATATAATGGCAAACCTCGACAAAGAGATAAGCCTTAATGATCTCGCCGCATCGATGTTTGTATCTACTTCGACGCTTTCCCGTATTTTCAAGAAGAATATGGGCGTATATTTTGCAGATTATGTCATGCAGCTTCGTATTAAAATTGCAATCGGTTATCTTGAATATACTGATTTAAATATGACACAAATTGCAATGTCCTCTGGCTTTTCAAATTCAGCTACCTTTAACAGAGCCTTTCGAAAGGTAATGGGTGTGACTCCCAGCGAATACAGGGAAAATAACAAATCCAAAAAGAAAGAAAGCGAAAAGCAAGAGACCGAAATCCGTGAGGAACTCAAGGAAAAGGGCTACGATTTAGGCAAGAAAGACAGAACATTAAATATAAGCTTAGATGTCGGAAATTCCGACAGAAAAAGCTACAAAAAGAATTGGAACAAGATGATTAATATCGGCCCTATTTGGGATTTGAACAAAGCGAATGTTCAAAGGCATATAATTTGGCTGAGTGAGCATCTCCATTTCAAATATATCCGAATTTGGAATGTCCTTTCCAAAAAGATGATGATTACCGACGGAACGGAAAACAGTAAATATAATTACGATAGAGTAAATGTGGTGTTCGATTTTCTAGTTGAGAACAATCTAAAGCCATTTCTTGATTTTGGTAGAAGACCGAATATGGCACTGCGAACTGACGGTCAAGAGGTCTTTCTCGATGAGCAGTATATTGATTTTGAGTCTAAAGAAGCTTGGCAAAAAACAATAGACAGCTTCATCAAGCATTTATCCGATAGATACGGTAAGGACGAGGTTTCCGATTGGATATTTGAACTCGATAAAGAATTAGTATATAAACAATTTTCGCTTTATGAGGATAAATCATATGATTTCTTTGATGCCTGGGCATTTATGCACCGCACGGTTAAGAAAAGATTGCCGAATGCATCCTTTGGAGGTATCGGCGGAATAATCGTGAATGACGGCAATTATCTTGCTGATTTTTACGACAGGTGCGTTAAAGAAGATGTTAAACCTGATTTTGTATCATTCATAGTTTTCCCGTTTGAAATAAAACCAAACCTAAACGGCACTACCGATATTGATTACAATGAAGCTAAACAAATAAGTAGAATTAAGACTTTGCTAAAGCACTGCAATATTGAAAATACACCGATATATATCACTGAATGGAACAACACTATTTCAAACAGAAACTATTTAAACGACAGCTGTTTCCGTGCGGCTTATCTTGTCGAAAGAATGGATTGTTTTGCTGAAAAGGTTGATATGGTTGGAGTAATGTCAGGCACAGATTTAGTTTCTAGCCATATGGATACGGTGGGAATTGTTAACGGCGGAATCGGACTTTTAACAAAGGACACAATCCGAAAGCCCGCATATTTCGCAGTAGACTTTTTAAATCAGCTTGGCGAACAGGTTCTCGATAAAGGGGATCATTATATAATCACAAGAAAGAACAGCGGAGATATTTACATTCTTTGCTTCTATTATTCTTGGTTCAAGCGAAATTATATGCTTCAAGAGGATTTAATTGATCTCAACCGATATAATTCAATGGTATTCGAAGATGAAAATCCACTTTATTTGAATTTCCACCTTGATAATTTGGAAGAAAGCGGGGAATATTATATCAAAAAGAGAACTATGAACCGTGAAAACGGAAGTATTCTTAATGAATGGAGCAATTTCCAGTATGACAACAGACTGACTATTCAGGATGTTAAGTATCTTCAGGGTATCAGCATTCCAACGCTCACTCAGACTAAAAAAATCATTGCCGACAGCGACAGAACGCTTGATATTAAGCTTGAGCTTGAGCCACAGGAAATTACTTTAATTCATATCTTCTGCAGTAAATAACTTTAGATAATTAAACTAAAACAGACCTGATCAAAGAGAAATCTTTGCGGGTCTGTTTTTTGTGCAACGCTGATGTTTCATTTGTTGCAATATAAGTTATTTTAACAATCGCTTCTGCAAGGAAATTGCAATAAAGTGAAAACGCAGAAAATATATTAAAGACGAAATCGAGTAGAATATAGACAGTTGATAAACGCTTAATCAAGCAGAGATAATTATAAGAAAGTGAGGCTTTTCACATGAGCAAAACCCTTCCTGTCGGAATTCAGGTATACGGTTTAAGAGATCTTCTTGAAAATACACCTGAGAATTTCAAGAATGTAATGCAGAAGGTAAAAGAAATCGGTTATGACGGAGTTGAGCTTGCAGGTCTTTATGGCTTGACACCGGAGTATGTAAAGTCTGTTCTCGATGAAGTAGGACTTATTCCGATTAGCGCACATGTCCCGTTTGTTGATATGATGGAGAATCTTGATAAGGTTATCGAGGATTATTCTGTAATCGGAGTTAAATATCTCGTAATGCCGTATATGGCAGAGGAGTACCGTCCTGTTAACCCGGATGGATTCAAGTCATTCCTCCCGCTTTTAAATGAAGTTGGCAAGAAAATTCACGATGCCGGAATGACATTCCTTTATCACAACCACGATTTCGAGTTCGTCAAGCTTGAAAACGGCAAATGGGGATATGACGAAATGTTTGAGTCCATTCCTCATGATAATCTTATGAGCGAGCTTGATACTTGCTGGTGTGATGTTGCTACGGGTGAGGCGCCTGAGTTCATTCACAAGTACACCGATCGTATTCCTGTTGTACATCTTAAGGACTACATCAAAAAGGGTGAAGTTAAGAATATGTACAAGCTTATCGGAATTGATACAGAGGATGAAGGTGCAGACACAGGCTATTTCGGATTTAGACCAGTTGGATTCGGCCAGATGATTTGGGAGCCGATTCTTGAGGCTTCAATCGAAGCAAACGCAAACTATGTTATCGTTGAGCAGGACGAACACTATGAGACAGATCCTCTCGAGTGCGCAAGAAGAAGCCGTGAATATCTCAGAATTTTCGGTTGGTAATTAAAAACTATTATTTTTATATAAGGAGAACAAAACCATGAAGGAAATCAGAATTGCTATCATCGGAACAGGTATGATCTCACACAGACACATGACTGTTATCGAGAATTTAAAGAAAAGAGGACAGGCTCTCAAAGTAGTTGCTGCCGCTGAGATTGACAAGGATAAGCTTTTAGCTTTCGGTAAGAAGTACGAAATTTCTGAGGAAAATCTTTACCAGGATTTCCGTGAAATGCTTAAGAGAGACGATATTGACGAGGTAGAAGTTTGCGTACATAACAACCTTCATACTTCAGTTGCAACAGCTGTTATGGCTGCGGGCTTTGACTGCTATTCAGAGAAGCCAATGGCTGCAAGCTATGCTGATGCAAAGATTCTTTATGATGCACAGAAGAAGTACGGCAAGAAGCTTGCTGTTCAGATCAGCTCTATCTACAATCCACAGACTCGTATCGCAAAGAAGATGATCGAAGAAGGTAAGCTTGGCAAGGTTTATCACGCAAGAAGCGTTGGACACAGACGCCAGGGAAGACCGGGCTACGATATGCCGTTCTTCAGCAAGGACTTTATTGATCCGAAAATCGGTGTTCACGGCCCACTTTTTGACCTTGGTATTTATCACCTTGCACAGATGCTCTATGTCCTCGGTATGCCGGAGCTTGAGAGTGTCTACGGTATGCAGTCTTGTGACTACTGGACAGACGAGAGAATCGACAAGATCACTGGAAGAAAAGCTCCTGTTGAGGATCTCGGTGTCGGTATGGCAAGATTCAAGGGCGGCCTTTGCATGGATATTTACGAAGACTGGGCTATGCATATGGACGAAATTGGAACAAGCTTTGTTGCCGGTGCAAACGGCGGCTTGAAGTTCATCGATGTTGACACAACAGGCGGCCCAATGGCTGTTCCGGAAGGCGGCTCAATTGTCGGCGGCGGCGCTCTTCAGAATCCGAAGCTTGTTTGGTTCGGCGTAGACGGCGACGGCAACCTCTTCGAGAATAAGCTTGATTGCGCAATCGGTGACATTACAGGACAGCAGGAGCTTATGCTTCACCCTGAAATGGAAATGTACAATGACAATCAGCTCCAGTGGTATTCTTACCTCAGAGGAGAGCTTACAGATGAGACAAGAATAGATTCTCCGTATATTGCTATGCAGACAGCATTCCTTTCAGAAGGTGTTGTGCTTTCCAGTGAGCTCGGCAGAAGCGTAACAGCAGACGAGATAAAGAAGATGTCTAAGTCTATCGCACTTCGTGAGCAGGAGACTCCGTTCGGTACTATTAAGTACGATTTTGACGAGTATAAGCCTGAGTAATTTTATATATCGTGTAAGCTTTTTGGCTTTGCTAGGGATGACAAAGCCAAGGAAGCTTATGCAACGCCACACCTCGCTCGGTCTCTTAAGAGACCGAGCATTTTTATATCTTTTTATATCGTGTTCTAACTATGAGTAACAAAAAAGTGCGTACTTGTAGCCGCTATTTTAAATTGAAAATATTTATTTAAAAAAGCGGAGGTAATAGACATGAACAAAACTTTAGATTTAACAACAGGAAACATCTAGAAAAAAATACTTCTGTTTTGTATTCCGATAATGCTCGGAACGCTGTTTCAGCAGCTTTATAATGCGGTTGATTTTATTGTGGTAGGACAATTTTGCGGAGCGGATGCGATTGCCGCAGTAGGAGGTTCGTCAGGAATGATAATTAATTTGGCGGTAAGCTTTTTTGTTGGAATTTCTTCAGGTGTTACGGTTGTAATATCTCGACTTTACGGAGCGCAGAGCTTTTCTATCTATTTACTAACGATGAGTCAGTGATTATGGCGGGAATGCAGGTTTTTAAAGCTACCGCACCTTATTATAAGATAGTTGCGCTCTATAAGGTTACAGGTAGCGCACTTCGTGGTATGGGCAAGGTAATTGTTCCGATGATAATTAATATAGTGGGACTTTGTGGTTTGCGTATCGCTTGGGTTTATTTAGTTCTCGGTGTTGTTCCTGAATTAAATACGCTTTACGGTGTTATTTTGTCATGTCTTGTTTCTTGGGCGTTTACTGCAGTTGCAACATTAATATATTATGTTTTGAAATCGAAAAGTAAACTAAAATTAACAGATTGTTAAAATACAAACATTGAATCTTTAATTCGCAGAGGTTTATACTGTTGACATCAGTATAAGTAAAGGAAGCGAACTTATGGATTATTTCACAAGAGCAAATGAACTTAAAAACGAGACAGTAGAAATCCGCAGACATATTCACGAAAATGCAGAAATAGGTCTGAATGTAGATAATACCGCAAAATATATGAGTGAGAAATTATCATCTTACGGAATAGAACCACATAAATGTGGCCATGGAGTTACTGCGACAATAGGACACGGCACACCTGTCATCATGCTAAGAGCTGATATGGATGCTTTGCCGATAACAGAAATGAGTGGAGAGGAGTTTTCTTGTAAAAACGGAAGCATGCACGCTTGCGGACATGATTTCCATACTGCTATGCTTTTGACTGCGGCAAGAATGTTAAAAGAAAACGAAAGTAACCTTAAAGGAACCGTAAAGCTGATGTTCCAGCCCGGAGAAGAGACCTTTGAGGGAGCAAAGGATATGATTAATAACGGTATTCTGTCCGATCCCATCCCGGATGCCGCTATGGCTTATCATGTTGCAATAGGACGAAATCCCGTCGGAACCTTTATGTATAATTCAAACGGAACTATGATGAATTCTGTAGACGGATTTAGAATAAAAATTAAGGGTAAAGGAACACACGGAGCATATCCGAATTTTGGTGTAGATCCGATAAATATCGGTGTTCACATTCATCTTGCGTTTCAAGAACTAATCGCAAGAGAAAGTGTTCCTCAGGATGTTTGCACGCTTACTATCGGTAAGTTTGAAGGTGGCACAGCTCCGAATATAATTCCTGATACTGCAATTCTTGAGGGCACACTTCGTTCAAACAGTGTTGAGTCGAGAAATTACCTCGTGAAAAGACTCAGAGAGGTTGCAGAAAAAACAGCCGAGCTTTACAGAGGTTCAGTAGAAATCGAAACACTTTCAAGCGTTCCACCTCTTATTTGTGATACCGAATTAACTAAAGAAATGGCAAGTTATATGGAAGAAGCAGGTATGCCGAATTTCCATGGTGTTGACGGTGTGACCGCATCAGCGTCAGAGGATTTTGCTTCTATTGCAGAAAAGATACCATGCACATATATGAATTTAACAGCCGGCTTTGACGATGAAAGAGGAGATTATCCGATTCATCATCCGAAAGCAAGATTTAATGAGGATGTTTTTCCGTTTGGTGCGGCTTCATTTGCAACCTGTGCCGAAAAATGGCTCGCAAATCACTAATATATCTATAACGAATAGTGAAACCGCTTCGACTTTAATTAAGTCGAAGCGGTTTCAAAATTTGTATGACCGCAGTCTGACGAATGAAATGAGCCATACAATGCTTAAACTGATTCTAGATAAAATGAGTTGTTGCATAACATATGCTCGGCACAACCCATACCAACACCTAAAGCAAGCATAAAAAACATTCTTGGGATAATGCAATTCAAGAGTTTTTAGAGCATAATATAGTAGAAGGTGATATAAGAAATGTCTACTAAAAAGAACTTAGGCAATCTGTTGTTTCAAGTTGTCAAAGAATACAGAAATGATAAAATCACGGCCTAAAATTCACTGCTACAATTCGAGGAAAATATCCTAATGTTATGAATAACGATAATGTGTCAAACATTGTGTAACAACTAAAGGAAAAGTGAAAAAGTAAAGGAAAGCCATTATAAAAACGGAAAGTAACGGGACTAACGGAATGAGTTAGTCCCGTATTCTTATGTAAATGAGGCAAGTGTCACTTTTTCGACAATCTTGATGAGGTGAAGCGTTCTTGAAGAAAATGTAAGAAAACAAACAAAGGAGAGCAAGATGTGGCTCTTTGCTCTCCTTTTAATTCTTAGTTGAATAAATAAAAAGCTGACAGTCGCAACTAAGAATTGGCGTTCTCGTTGTTGGGAGTGATTAACTTCACACATTAACCACAACACTACTGTCAGCTTTTGGTGCCGGTGGCGGGACTTGAACCCGCACGGTATCACTACCAGAGGATTTTGAGTCCACCTCGTCTGCCATTCCAACACACCGGCGATTACCTGTATATTATATATCAAACGCATATAAAATGTCAAGTGGAAAGCTTAGCAAATTTTAACAAGTCAAAAATCGGCAATATTCAGCCAAATACTTGCAATTTAAAAGTATATATGATAAAATCTTAAAGAAACTTTAATGGAAAGTAGGCATAATATGTCAGGACATTCAAAATGGAGCACTATCAAGAGAAAGAAAGAGAAGATTGATGGTGCAAAAGCAAAGGTTTTTACAAAAATCGGAAGAGAGCTTGCAATTGCAGTTAAGACCGGTGGAAGCGCTGATCCTAATCAGAATTCAACTTTGAAGTCTGTTATAGCAAAAGCAAAAGCAAATAACGTTCCAAATGATAATATTGAGAGAATCATCAAGAAGGCAGCCGGTGAAGGCGACTCCAATAACTACGAAAACGCAACATACGAGGGATACGGTCCTAACGGTATCGCAGTTATGGTTGAGTGCTTAACAGACAATAAGAACAGAACAGCTGCTGATGTTCGTCACGCTTTCTCAAAGAACGGCGGAAACCTCGGCACAAGCGGTTGTGTTTCCTTTATGTTTACTGCTAAGGGAATTATAGTTCTCGAAAAAGAGGGCCTTGACGAAGACACTGTTATGATGGATGCACTCGAGGTTGGCGCAAGCGATTGCCAGGCTGATGAGGACGTATTCGAGATTTACACAGAGCCTGCAGATTTCAATGCTGTTTGTGCAGATCTTCAGGAGAAGGGCTATACATTTGTATCTGCTGAGCTCGCTAAGGTTCCGGATACTTACACAAAGCTTGAGGATGAAGAAGCTGTTGAGAAGATGCAGAAGCTTCTTGATATGCTCGAGGAAAATGACGATGTTCAGGATGTATGGCATAACTGGGAAATGCCTGAGTCTGACGACGAGGAATAATCTTATCTCCCGGGAAACCGGGGGATTTTTCTTTTTAGGAGGTCATTATGAGAATGTCCGAAAAGAAAAGACGACATAAAAAAGGTAAAGTAAGTTTTCAGAAGCTTTTTTGTTCTTCAGTGACTTTCTTTTCCTTAATATATAAGATTTTCACAATGATTGAAAACAGAAGGCTTGTAATCAAAGCATTACAGGATCCTGAAACCTACAAAACGATTATAACGGTAGGAGAAAAAACAGAAAATCTCTAAATTTCTGCGAATTTTACTTGACTTTATAAAGTGTTACAAGTATAATGATTAAGCCGCTTATGGCAGGTTTCAAGAAGGTTCGTCCCACCTGCGCATAGCGAGATTTTAGAAAAGGCAGGCACTAATATGTTTGCAATTATTGAGACAGGCGGAAAGCAGTACAAGGTTCAGAATGGTGATGTTATCTACGTTGAGAAGCTCGCTGCTGACGCTGAAGCAACAGTTGAGTTCCCTGTTGTCGCTGTAGTAGGCGAGGATGGAACTAAGTTTGGTACACCTTATGTTGAGGGTGCTTCCGTTTCCGGTAAAGTAATCAAGAACGGTAAGGCTAAGAAGATCACAGTTTTCACTTACAAGGCTAAGAAGAACGAGAAGAGAAAAATGGGTCACAGACAGCCTTATACTAAGGTAGAGATCACAGGAATCGTTGGCTAATTGATTTACGCTGATTTCCTGAGAAACTCTTCGGGCGATCTCAAAGGGATTAGACTTGCAGATCATGCAAACTACTCCGAGATTGGCACAGATATAGTCTGTGCGGCTGTTTCATCTTCCTTCTTTCTTGTGGCTAACACAGTGACTGAGATTTTGAAGATAACACCTCTAGCAGTTAGAGCTGAGTCCGGTGAAATGATTATCAATGTCAGAGACGAGGACACAGAGGCGTGCAGAGTGCTGTTTGAAGGCTTAAAACTTCATTTAACAGAACTTTCCGAGGAGTATCCACAGAATTTACTTGTAAATATTACGGAGGTATAATAATGCTTAAGGTTAACATTCAGTTATTAGCTCATAAAAAAGGTATGGGTTCCACAAAGAATGGCCGTGATTCCGAGTCAAAGAGACTTGGCGTTAAGAGAGCTGACGGTCAGTTTGTTTTAGCAGGAAACATTCTTGTTAAGCAGCGCGGAACTCACATTCATCCGGGAGTAAACGTTGGCAAGGGTTCCGACGATACACTCTTTGCTCTTGTTGACGGAAAAGTTAAGTTCGAGAGACTTGGCAGAGACCGCAAGCAGGTTAGCGTTTACGAAGTTGAGTAATCAAAGACTGAAAGCCTCTTCTCTGTGAAGAGGCTTTTTTTCTTACTATTGTAATTTGTTTTAAATATATACTAATGAACCAAGAGGACAAAATATGTTTATTGATTCAGCGAAAATTTATATAAAAGCCGGAAATGGCGGTAATGGTGCTGTTTCCTTCCACAGAGAGAAATACGTTGCTTCAGGCGGACCTGATGGCGGCGATGGCGGAAAAGGCGGAGACATCATCTTCGTTGTCGATGACAACCTTTCTACCTTAGCCGATTTTAGATACAAGAGAAAATATGTCGCCAAAAATGGCGAGGGCGGTCGAGGAAAGCGCTGTTTCGGAAAGAAAGCGGATCCGCTTTACATCAAGGTTCCTATGGGTACTACTATTCGTGATGTAGCAACAGGAAGACTTCTTGCCGATATGTCCGACCATGAAGAGCACATAATCGCTAAAGGCGGTCGTGGCGGCTGGGGAAATGTTCATTTTGCTACACCTACCCGTCAGACACCAAGATTTGCAAAGCCAGGTAACCCGGGGGAAGAATTTGAGGTTCAGCTCGAGCTTAAGCTTTTAGCAGATGTAGGATTAGTAGGATTCCCAAATGTTGGCAAATCCACACTTGTTTCTGTTGTCAGTGAAGCTAAGCCTGAGATAGCTAACTATCACTTCACTACAATCAATCCTGTTTTGGGTGTTGTCAGAATGGGTGAAGGTCAGTCATTTGTTATGGCAGACATTCCCGGACTTATTGAGGGCGCAGGCGACGGTGTAGGACTTGGACACAAGTTCCTAAGACACGTTGAGCGATGCAGAATGTTAGTTCACATTGTTGATGTTGCAGGCAGTGAGGGAAGAGATCCAAAAGAGGACTTCGAGATTATTAATTCCGAGCTTAAAAAGTTTAATCCCGAACTTGCTGAAAGACCGATGATTGTAGCGGGCAACAAGTGCGATTTGTGTGACGATGAACAAATCGAAGAGTTCAGAAAGTTTGTCGAAGATAAAGGATATAAGTTCTTCCCGATTATGGCTGCAATTAGCTATGGTGTCGATGAGCTTTTAAAGTGCATCCAAGAAATGCTCTCTCAGTTGCCTCCAATCGTAAGATATGAGCCAGATCCGGTAGTCGTCAAGCCGGCAGAAGAGTTTGATCAGACGGCAGTATCCGTTCATGTTGAGGATGGAATTTATGTTGTCGAAGGAAAGTGGCTGCTTCAGCTTATTGACAGTGTTAACTTTGATGACTTTGAGTCGCTCCAGTATTTTGAGAGAGTGCTTATCAATACAGGTGTTATCGATGCTCTCAGAGATGCGGGTATCAACGAGGGAGACACTGTAAGTATTTATGACTTACAGTTTGATTTCGTTGAGTAAGGAGAAAGTAGTTTGTTTAATCAAAACACAGATTTAAAAAATATCAGTCCCCTTACATATGCATTCATCGGAGATTCGGTTTATGAGCTTCTTGTCAGAGATTATGTAGTCTCTTTAGGCAATGCTCCTTTGAAAAAGCTTAACTCGGTAAAAGTTGAATATGTGCGTTGTGAATTTCAAGCAGCTGCTGTTTCGAAGCTTATTGATGTTTTCACAGAGGACGAAAAAGATATTTTTCTTAGAGGCAGAAATGCACACGTAGGTCATGTGCCGAAAAATTCGACTACCGCCGATTACCATTTGGCAACAGCGTTGGAGTGTGTTTTCGGCTATCTATACATGAAAAACGACACAAATAGAATTGACGAGTTGTTCGCCAAAATAATCGAGAATATCTAAATTATATATGCAGGTGCTATTTTAGTGCCTGCATAACTTTAAAAAGGAGATATTAATGAAGAAATTAAGAGAAAGTATTACAGATATTATTTTCTTTATTATAGGTTCATGCCTTTATTCCGTTGCTGTAAATGTTTTTACTTCCCCAAACAATATTGCTCCGGGTGGAGTAACAGGTATAGGAACTATGCTCCACTATGCAATCGGCACACCTATAGGTATAGTTGGTATTATCCTTAATATTCCTATAGTCATTGCGGCGATTATACAGATAGGCTATAAGCTGGTTTTAAAGACTTCAGCCGCTATCGTCTGTACATCAGCTGCTATTGACCTTTTGGGATTCGTATTACCTGAATATCACGGTGATATGATAATTGTCATCATATGTGGTGGTGTCTTTGAAGGATTAGGTTTATCTCTTATTTTTTGGCGTGGAGCAACCACAGGCGGAACAGATATGCTTGCAAGACTTGTTGGCAATAAAGTGAAGTTTATGTCAATGGGAAAGCTTATGCTTTGTATTGACGGAATTGTAATTCTTGCATCAGCATTCGTTTATAAAAGTGTTGATAGTGCGGTGTATGCTATAATTGACGTTTTTGTTAGCACAAAGATTATCGATTATATTCTCTACGGTATGGACATTGGAAACGGTAAGCTTTTTTATGTTGTGTCACCGCATGTAGTTGAAATTTCCGAGAGAATTATGGATGAGATGAACCGTGGAGCAACACTTTTAAAGGCTCGCGGTGCATATACTAAGGTCGACGGCGAGATACTGATGTGTGCCGTAAGACGCTTTGAAATCGCAAAGCTAAATAAAATAATCAGATCAGTTGACCCATCAGCATTTGTAATTGTTTCCGATGCAGGTGAAATTACAGGCGAAGGCTTTAAATCAACGGAAACTGACGATAAGACAATCTCGCAAATTATGGCAGAAATCAAATCAAAAGGAGCTAAGGAGAATTAAAATGGCAATGCTTCCCAAATCATTTCTTGACAGAATGGAAAAATATCTTGGCGAAGAATTTGACGCATTCGTTTCTTCATATGATTTACCTGTTACTAAGGGTATAAGAGTAAACGAGCTAAAATGCACTCCCGAAAAACTTATTGATTTAATGCCGATCAAGCTTTTGCCGTCACCTTTTTGTTCTGATTCGTTTTATTCCGAAGAAGAAATTAAAGTCGGCTTCAATCCACTTCACAGTGCGGGAGCTTTCTATTCCCAGGAGCCGTCTGCTTCGGTTCCTGTTGAGTTACTCGATCCAAAACCGGGTGATTTAGTACTCGATATGTGTGCGGCACCAGGAGGAAAAACCACGCAAATAGCTTCAAAACTAAAAGGCGAAGGACTGATAATCTGTAACGAGGTTGTAAAAAGCAGAGCAAATATTCTTTTGTCAAATGTAGAAAGAATGGGTATTGCTAATGCTGTTGTAACTTCATCATATCCGGAAAAAATAGCAGAGGTTTTGCCTGAATATTTCGATAAAATTGTAGTCGATGCTCCGTGTTCAGGAGAAGGAATGTTCAGAAAAAACAGCGAAGCCATCACAGAATGGTCACCTGAGCATGTTGAGTCATGTGCTGTCCGTCAGCTTGCTATCTTGAACGATGCGGCTGATTGCCTTAAAAAGGGCGGAACTCTTGTTTACTCAACTTGTACCTTCTCATATGAAGAAAACGAGGGTGTGATCTCTTCATTCTTAAAGTCTCACCCTGATTTTGAGCTTGTTCCTGTGAATACAGAGTATGCACACACCGGTCTTGAGGGAATGCCTGTAGTCAGAATTTATCCAATGGACGGCGGAGAGGGCCATTTTGCCGCCAAGTTAAGAAAGCTCGGAGAATATGAGGCAGATTATGAAATCCGCAATGACAAAAAGATCGAGAAAATTGAACTCCTTAATGATTTGACCTCAAAAAAGTGGGAGAATGTTACGGTGGCAAAAGATAAGATTTACCTTCTGCCAAATGATTTGCCAAACCTAAAAGGTTTAAATGTTTTGAGAGCGGGAGTTCTATTTGGAGAAATAATAAAAAACAGGGTAGAACCGCACCACCATTTCTTCATGGCATCCTCAATGGATGATCTCACTAACACTATAAATCTAGATATAAACTCAGATGAACTTCTCCGCTTTTTACGAGGAGAAGAAATTGAAGCTGACACTAAAGGATATACTGCTGTTTGTGTGAACGGAATAACCATTGGCTTTGGAAAGGCTTCAAACGGTCGCCTAAAAAACAAATATCCTAAGGGATTACGTTATCACTAAAAGGAAATTTAAGAAATGTCTATTAAAACAGAAAGACTTGTGTTAAGAAAATGGACTGAATCAGATGCTGAAAGTCTGTATAAATACGCAAAAGATCCCGATGTCGGGCCTATTGCTGGTTGGCCGTCGCATACAAGTGTTGAGGCAAGCTTAAATACCATAAAGAACGTACTTCAAGGCGAAGAATGCTATGCCATTTGTTTAAAGGGCGATAACAGCCCAATAGGAAGCTGTGAGCTTAAATTAAACGCTGATGTTGAATATGAAGCCGAAATCGGATATTGGATCGGTAAGCCGTTCTGGGGACACGGATATATGCCGGAGGCAGTAAACGCACTTTTGAAAAGGGCTTTTTCAGAACTTAATATGAAGAAGATCTGGTGTTGCTACTATGACGGAAATCTAAAGTCTAAAAGAGTTCAGGAAAAATGCGGATTTATCTATCATCATACAGTAAATGAGAAATGGGTACCGCTTATGCAGGAACTGAGAATAGACCATGTAAATCTTCTCACAAAAGAAGATTGGGAGAAAATACGCAAATGATAAAAGTCCGGTTTTCGCCGGACTTTTATCATTTTATTTTGACTATGTTCTTTGTATAATAGTTGCCGGTTGAGCCGATAATCGGTTGAGTAAGCGAATATATATCGTCAACTTTTGCTTCAAATTCAAAAATGCTTTGCTGATCACAGTCAAGCTTCTTAACTTCATTATAGCGCAGTATAAACGGGTAATTATTCTGTTTGGAACGAAGTATTTGCTCACCGTTTTTATTCATTCCGAGAATTCTGATATACTTAGGATATTTCATTTTCTCTTTATCAATATCAAGTAAGATTCTAAGCATAATTCTTCGTATTCTTGAGTGTGTATATCGCTTAGATTTAATCGAATCATAAAGCTCTTCGAGACTTTTAGAGGTGGCGGCGGCTTTCTTAATTTTAAATTCAAGTCCTTCACTGACATCAGGTATCTCTCTGATTTGCGCTTCACTCATATTTCTGATTTTGTATAGGATCGTTCTGTCAAGCAAATTTAAATCTGTCGGTGCTTGCCCGTTTTTAACTGCTTCGTTTAGTATATCGAAAGAGGGCACAAACGCAGAAACATTTTCACCATTTTTTAAAAGCTCTCTAATGCTTTTTGCCGAAATATAAGTATTATCATCAGCCTTGTCATGTGCAGAGCCGACTCGCTTTATACTATGAGGTTCTATTTTAGAATTAAGCTTTTTGATTGCCTTAATATATTCTATACCCAAAATATCATTTGGATTTTTAAGCATCTCTGAATAGCTTTCACCTAAAATAGCATTGACTGCGTTCATTCTTGCAAGCGGAAAAGATATTCCGCTTTTGAGTTCTTTGTTAA
This sequence comes from Bacteroidaceae bacterium, assembly GCA_963589785.1. GTDB lineage: Bacteria > Bacillota > Clostridia > Oscillospirales > Acutalibacteraceae > SIG603. The sequence continues at coordinate 80,200 of CAVAMJ010000009.1, forward strand.
GTGCAGATGAATATTCTTCGCTAAGTAAAAACTCAGCAAGAGAATTGAGTTTATCTATATCACTGCTTTCGCTTCCGAAATATAATCTATCGACACATCCAAGCGCATCTAATAGATAGACAGCACATTTTCCGAATGCCTCAGCCGATGCTGCCGCAAACGAAACAGGTAGTTCTATAACCAAATCAGCTCCGCCTTTAAGAGCCATTTCTGCTCTTGAATATTTGTCGATAATGGCCGGTTCGCCTCTCTGAACGAAATTACCGCTCATAACGCAAACAATTAAGCTGTCAGTTTCTTCTTTAATTTTATCAATTTGGTATTTATGTCCGCTGTGAAACGGATTATATTCGCAAATTATTCCCGAAATCAACTTTTCTGACAGCATATTCTAAATAAACTCCTTGAAATTTAATTGTACTTGTAATATTATATTACAGATGATGGTTGATTTTCAACATTTAGCTTTTTTTTTATTATCTATACTAATGGAGGAATATTTTAATGAAAATTCTAGTCATTAATGCAGGTAGCTCATCCCTCAAGTACCAGATCATTGATATGGACAACGAGCAGATGCTCTGCAAGGGAAACTGTGAGAGAATCGGACTCGAGATGGGTCTTTTCAGCTACAAGAAGGCTGACGGTTACTCAGTAAGCAAGGAAATCCCAATGAAGAACCATTCTGTTGCTTTCCAGCAGGTTATGGAGGCTGTTTCTGATCCGGAGCACGGTACAGTTAAGGATTTGTCCGAGATCTCTGCTGTAGGTCACAGAGTTGTTCAGGGTGGAGCTATTTTCCACAAGTCTGAGCTCGTTAACGATGAGGTTATTGCTGGTATCGAGTCTCTCATCCCGCTTGCACCTCTTCATAACAGCGCAAACGTACAGGGCGTTAAGGCTTGCATCGAGGTTCTCGGCAAGGATGTTCCTCAGGTTGTTGTTTTCGATACTTCTTTCCACGCAACAATGCCTCCTAAGGCTTATATGTACGCTATTCCTTACGAGTACTACGAGAAGCATCACATCAGAAGATACGGTGCTCACGGCACATCTCACAGATATGTTTCTAACCGTGTTGCTGAGATCATGGGCAAGGACATTAAGGACCTCAAGATTATCTCTTGCCACATCGGTAACGGTTCTTCTATCACAGCTATCGACGGCGGTGTTGTAATCGATACAACAATGGGTCTCACTCCTCTTGACGGCTTCATGATGGGTACACGTACAGGTACACTCGATCCTTCAGTTGTTACATTCCTCGGTGAGCAGGAGCACCTCTCACTCGAAGAGCTCGACAGCATCCTCAACAAGAAGTCCGGTCTTCTCGGTATTTCCGGTGTTTCTTCCGATGACCGTGATGTTTCTAAGGCTGAGGCAGAGGGTAACGAGAGAGCACACCTCGCACACGAGATGTTGGTTTACCAGATTCAGAAGTTCATCGGCTCTTATGTTGCAGCACTCGGCGGTGTAGATGTTATCACATTTACAGCAGGTCTCGGTGAGAACCAGTTTGACCTCCGTGAGAGAGTTTGCAAGGGTCTTAAGGTATTCGGCGTAGACTTCGATCACGAGGCAAATGAAGGTCTCTGCGGTAAGGAGGCACTCATTTCCACACCTGATTCTAAGGTTAAGGTTTATGTTGTTCCTACAAACGAGGAGCTTGTTATCGCTCGTGATACAAAGGCTATCGTTGAGGCTCTCTAATTTAGATAGTTAAGCTATTGTTTTGCGGTGTCCGTTTTTCGGGCACCGTTTTTGCTTTGCCATAAATATATTTTACACAAACTTTACAAAGCACTGTTCAAATATCTTTGCACAAATATTGATTTTAAATTCGCATAATGATAAAATTATTAAGTAAAAACTTAGCGATATAATGTATTGATAAATAAGTGCTTATGGAGGAAAGTGTATGGAAAAAAGTATGGTGTCAAAGGCTACATTAGGCCGACTCCCCAGCTATCTGAATTACCTCAGAGAGCTTCCGGAGGAAGAATATAAACATATTTCTGCTACTGCTATAGCAAAATATCTTAACTTGGGAGAAGTTCAGGTAAGAAAGGATCTTGCGGCAGTTAGCGGAGCGGGCAAGCCAAAAGTCGGTTATAATACAGCCGAGTTAATCTCAAGGCTTGAAGATTATCTTGGTTATAATAAAATCACAAATGCCGTTTTGGTCGGAGCAGGAAAGCTTGGCATGGCTCTTATGCATTTTGAGGAATTTCAGCGCTACGGCGTAAAAATCGTAGCCGCATTTGATTTGCCTGAGAAAATCAAAGTTTCTGACACCTCGGTTAAGGTTTTGCCGATGAACGAATTTGAAAGCTTCTGCATTTCACAAAATATAAAGCTTGGTATCATAACTGTCGGAGAAGATGCCGCGCAAAATGTGTGTAACAGAATGGTCAAATGCGGAATTAAGGCTGTATGGAATTTTGCTCCTTGCAAAATTGATGTACCAAACGGAACATTGTTAAAAAATGAAAATTTAGCGCTTTCGCTTGCTCATTTAAATAATCAGTTGATAAATTCTTAATGCTAAACTTTACTCCTCGATTTTTGTCGGGGAGTATTTTGTTATTCAAATTGCTTTTAATATAAAAGAATTGTGCTTTAAACCAAACAATATTAAACTGTAGTTTTTGAAACTGATATACTGTCCGTAAAATACACCTTTATATAAAGAATAGCACGATTAATTTCACTTTTTTATTGAATATATATTTGTTGATTGTTATAATCATTGTGTAGGATTGCTTACCGCAACGATAAGAATTAGGATGAAGGAAGTATATATGAGAATTGCACTGTGCGATGACGACAATAGAATCATGGATATTCTTGAGGATAAGCTCAATAAATATTCCAAAGATAATAATATCGAATTCAATATTAAGCGTTTCTTAGGAGGCGGCGAACTTCTCCAATACGATTTGAAAGAAATTGATTTGTTGTTTTTAGATATGGAAATGCCCGGACTAAACGGCGTTGAAGTTGCTACGGAAATAAGAAAAACCAACAGAAGCATGGCTATTATATTTGTTACCGCTTTTGAAAAATTTGTTTTCGAAAGCTTTAAGGTTAACGCTTTTCGTTATCTTTTAAAACCGTTAGATGATGAAAAATTTAATGAGGCTTTAGATGCTTTGTTCGAACAAAACAATAAAAAAGATGACTTTCTTTGCTTTTCGTTTCAGAATGAAAACTATCGCATAGCATATGATAATATCATTTATATTGAAATAATGCGCGATAAGATTTGGATTCATTGCTATGGAAAAGTCTACCGCTGGAGAGGCACCTTAAAACAAATTACAGAAAAGCTTATTAAAAAAGGATTTTTCCAAGTACATAGAAGCTACTTGATAAATATGTCCAAAATCAAAAGTTATTCTTCAAATAACATAGTGCTGGACGAGGATTGTAATGTACCAATCAGCAAATATCGTCTCGATGCTTTCAGAGAAGAATATATCAAACATTGGAGTAAACTCTTATGATACTCAATATTTACGCTGTTATATTGCGAATTGTTTGCATGGTTTACCTAATGTACTTTATGTATGGGTTTAATACATCTAATAGACTAATTAAATCCATGAGCATAGTGCAAAAGGTTTTATCGTGTGTAGTAATAGCTTTTTTATCTTTGTCGGCAAACGGAGGCAAAGCATTCTTTTTCATAGCTCTATTTGTCGAATATATCATATTGATTGTAGTTAAGGCATTGCGGCATGAAATGAAATTTATTATTGCTGTGCGAGGAATCGGCGGCATATTTGTTTCCATTGTAACGGCTATTTTGATTTTATTTGTTGCCTACGGAACCGAGCCGAATTGGCTTAGTGACGATATGCAGAATTTCAATACCCATATTATCGTTGTCGGATATTTAGGCTCGGCACTTGGACTTTGCCAGCTCAATGCCATTCATAATATGAAAAACGGAATGTGGGAATTATACCCGAGAAAATCCGTTCTATTAATAACTAAAACCTTAGAGTGTTGGACTCTGCTTTTTTTATGTGCGGGTTGCGATGCCTACGATTTAACCTATTTTTTACTTCTTTTCTTGCTTAGCATGAGTGTGCTAATTGAGTATCCGATCTTACTAAAAGCCTCGAGAAATGTATTTAACACTGTTTCTTCGTCGTCTAACGATAATTCTCACGCCAATCTCTATGAATATTATCTTCAGTTGGAAGAGGAGCACAGAAAAGTGCGTAAAATGTATCATGAAATGAAAAATCAGGTAATGATTCTGAAAGAAAACGACAATCTGATTGTTGATGAAAGTGGAGTCAAGTCCGCTGATCAGCTCTTAGAGGAAATCAATAATGCAAGATCAACATATAATACGGGTATTCCTACTCTAAATGCTGTTCTTTTTGAGGGAAGCAATAAGGCAAAATCGAACGGGATCGATTTTGATGTAGTTATAGAAGAAAACTGCTTGTCGTTTATCAAAGATGACGATATTGAGCATATATTCAGAAATGCTATTCTAAATGCAATAGAAGCATGCGACAAAATAACTGACAGCGAAAAGTATATTAAAATCAAAGCCGGCAAAAACGGGGATGAGGTTTTGGTGTTCATTAAGAACAGTGTCGCAAATAAGCTTGAGAACGGAAATTTAGGAACTACTAAAGCGGACAAAACCCTGCATGGTATCGGATTAACTACAATTCGAGAAACTGCCGATAAATATAACGGCTATGTATCAGTAGTAGAAGACGATGCATCATTCCAGCTCGCTATTTTGTTCAGCGGGAGGGCAGATGAATGAGCACATTAAGTAAAAAGCTATTCTGCTTTACTTTGTTTGCGTTTGTTTTTGCCTTTTTGAACATAAGTATTAAAGTAAACGCACAAGAAAATTCTGCTACAAATTACGTAAAAGATTATCATACCAAAATCTATGATTCAGACAGCGGATTAGACGGTACAGCCGCAAACTGTATATTCTCATCGGAAAGCGGGCTGCTTTGGATAGGTACTTATACCGGACTTTACCGCTATGACGGTTCGGAGTTTCAAAGAGTTGCTATTGACGGTACAAATATGCCGATTAAGGATATTGACGAGAGTGAAATTAACGAACAAACCGAATTGTGGATAGGTACAAACGGCGACGGACTTTGGTGCTATACAAACGGTTATTTCACAGAATTAAAATTAGATTCAGATAATAAAGGTGCCCAAACAATCGATGATGTATATGTTGATTCAAACGGTAGCATTTGGGTTGGTACAAAGGGTGGATTATTCCGCATTGATGAAGACGAAAATTCAAAGCAGATAGTCAAAATTGAGAATCTAAATGATATAGAGGTAAGTGATGTTGCCGAGATTTCAAGCGGCAAAGTAATTGCCGTAGCTAAATCAAAGGGTATTTATGAAGTTAACGGCAATACAGCACAAGAAATTGATATTTCTGACGAAAGCGAAACATATATACCCCGTTGTGTCAGTGATGCAAAAAACGGTTGCTATTATGTCGGCACAAAGGGCGACTATATTTTAAAAATGTCTGTTAACGGTAAACTTGAAAGAGTAATTTCAGGAGAGGGCTTAAGCTCCTTTAATATGATTACCGCCATTGACCAAAACAGCTATTGGGTTTGCAGTGATAACGGCATCGGAGTTCTTCAGGATGATAATCTCACAAGCACATCTTTAGCTCTTAAGGATTCTGTAGAAGGAGTCTGCTCCGACTACCAAGGAAGCTATTGGTTTGCTTCTTCAAGAACAGGAGTTATGCAGTTATATCCGAGTGAATTTTCTAACCTCAGCAGCTATTGGAATTTATATGAGGTTGTAAACTCAGTTCAGGTATTCAGAGATAAAACATACGTAGGAACCGATAACGGTTTACATTGCTATATAGGCAGTGAATCTGTGACTGACAGCTTAACAGAAGCTTGTGAAAACACTAGAATACGAGAAATATACAAATCTAAAGATAGGCTTTATGTCGCTACCTACGGCTCTGGAGTTATAATCAAATCCGATGACGATGAGATAGTAAGAATTAATAAAGAAAACAGCAACCTCACAACAGATCTGATTCGAGCTGTTTGGCAAAGAAATGACGGAAGTCTTTTGCTTGCAACAGAAGAGGGCGTGTTTGTATGCGAAGAAGCTGAAAAAAACTCCAAAAATCAATCGTTAAGTTTTGATGTGCACTTTTTAACAAATGACGCTGTTTTGACAAGTTATAGAATACTTGACGTTAAAGAAGATAAAGACGGCACTGTTTATGCCGCAACGGACGGCAATGGCTTATTTGTCATTAAAAACGGCGAAGTGGTAAATAACTTTACAAAGAATGACGGATTGTATTCTGACTGCGTTCTGAAAGTTGTTTTGTCAAATAAAAAACAAGGTGTTTGGCTTGTCATGAGCGAGGGCATTAATTTCCTTGGCAATGATAATGCTATGCAAAGAGTTACAGCCGTTCCGACAGCAAACACAACCGATATGGTCATAACTGACGACAGTAAAGCAGTTATACTTGCTGCGAACGGATTGTTCCAAGCTAAAGAAAGCGACTTATTAAAAGAAAGTGATGTAGAGTACAAACAGGCTACGAAAAAAGACGGTATTCCCGTGGACTTTACAGCAAACTCATGGAGTGTGCTCGAAGATGATATACTCTATATTTGCGGAACAACAGGGCCTACAAGTGTTGACCTAAATGAAGAACACACAAAAAACTATGAGGTAAGAATTTATATCGCCGGTATCTATGCGGATAACAACGAGGTTGAGGTAAACGACGGAGAGATTTCTATTCCCGCAAACACTCACAGATTAAGTATAGATGTTCGTCCAATCAACTATGTTTATCAAAACATAACATTAGGCTATATGCTTGAAAACATGGACGAGAACGAAACTTTAATAGACGGCGGTTCCGACAAATATATAAGCTACACTAACATAAGCGGCGGAAAATATATTTACCATTTCCGTGTAATGAATTCCGAGACTAAAGAAAATCTAATTGAAATAAGTTTATCTGTAAAAAAAGATTATAGCTTCTTTGAAGAACCCGGAATCAGACTTATCTTTATATTTTTGGGAGTTACTGCTCTTGTTTCACTGACCCTATTGATCATCTATCTTGTTCAAATCGGTGCTAAAAATCAATACAAGGCACAGCTCGAAAAGGAAAAGAACGAAGAAATCAAGAGACTTGCGTATTATGATACAGCAACCGATGTTTTCAACAGAAACTACTACGAAAGCATTGCGGCTAACCTCAATACAAGTAAAGTATATGCTGCTATTTCTGTAAGTATCAACCATATGGAATACTATAAAAAGAAATACGGCGTTCTATATGTTGACAGCATGATGCGTCAAGGTGCTAAGGTTATTAAAGACAACACAAAGGAAGAGGATCTTCGAATATTCAGATTATCCGAGAATGTTTTCTTCTATTGGCTCACAACACCTGTCAGATTGGAAGAGTATATATTTGACATCAAGTCGGCATTTAGCGATCTTGGTAACAAAAATGATATATATTCCCTTGCAGTCGGTGGTGTCTATAATAACGGTGAACGCATAAATCAAATGCTCGAAAAATGTGAGAGCATGAGAACTGTTGATGAAAACTTAGCCGAATCAAAATTCGTGAAGTCTAAAATTAACGTTTTAGAGTAATTAAAAATACAGAAATACTTCCTACTAAAAAGATGAGTGGGAAGTATTTCTTTCGTATTTTCTATTTGTCCGTTTATATAATCTATTCGTCCGTAGGTTCTTTATTTACTCATAATCGAATGTTACAATAATCTTGAAAGTGAAAGACAAGAAACAATGGGTTTGCCAAGAATTATTTTGGTAAACCCATTGTTTCCTTATTTGTATAAACCGGATTTTGTAGGTAAATAACGCTTTAGCAAGTTCTAAAATTATCACTTTAAAGCGCAAAACGATAGTTCCATTTATCGGGTTTAAGCGGCCATTTAGCCGTTGGTACTTTAAATTTTTGCTAACTTACGATATAATACAGTCAGAAAGTGAAAGACAAAAAGTAACGGTTTCTTCAAAAGATATTTCTTTGGAGAGACCGTTACTTTTTATTGTTATTTTAATTACCTCTTGACACTACAATGGTTGTAGAGTTTATAATTACATTCAGAACTAACTATTAGAGGTAATTAAAATGGAAAGAAATCTAACGAACGGAAGCGTTCTCAAAAATCTTGTATTTTTCTCGTTGCCATATTTATTGTCTTACTTTTTGCAAACACTTTACGGCATGGCAGATTTATTCATAGTCGGACAATTCTCAGGCGTTGAAAGTACAACAGCTGTATCAATCGGTTCACAGGTTATGCATATGCTTACGGTAATGATAGTAGGTCTTGCAATGGGCACAACCGTAGGAATAGCACAGGCAGTCGGTGCAGGTGATAAAAAAAGCGTATCTAAAGTAATAGGCAACACAGTGACGCTTTTCCTTGCACTCTCGATTATTTTCACCGTTATATTGCTTGCACTTGTCAAGCCGATTACTTCAATAATGTCAACGCCAACAGAGGCTGTAAGCGGTACAATAGATTATCTTACAGTTTGCTTTATAGGTATTCCATTTATCACAGCTTATAACATCATAAGTTCAATATTCAGAGGGATGGGGGACAGCAAAAGCCCTATGTACTTTATAGCAGTGGCATGCTTCGCAAATATAGTGCTCGACTATCTCTTTATAGGTGCATTTGAATTAGGCCCTATGGGAGCTGCTCTCGGTACAACAATAGCACAAGCGATCAGCGTTGTTGTTTCTCTTATCGTAATTATTAAGCGCAAAAGCATAAATATTAAAAAAGAAGATTTTAAGCTTTCTAAAGAATATATCAGCAAAATTCTGTCCGTAGGTGCTCCGATTGCTTTTCAAGATGGCTTACTTCAGGTTGCTTTTATACTTATCACAATTATCGCTAATAGGCGAGGGCTCAATGATTCTGCCGCAGTTGGCATAGTTGAAAAAATAATCAGCTTTTTATTTCTTGTTCCGTCTTCAATGCTTTCTGCTATATCGGCTCTTGGCGCTCAAAATATCGGTGCAAACAAGCCCGACCGTGCAAAAAGAACTTTGGGGTATGGCATTATGATAGCGGTCGGTTTTGGCGTACTTGTTTCGATTTTAATTCAGTTTACAGCAGAGCCGATTGTCTCACTGTTTACAGACAGTGCAGTTGTTTCAGTCTTAGGCGGTCAATACATTAGAGGATATATTTTCGACTGTATATTTGCTGGTATTCATTTCAGCTTCAGCGGTTATTTTTGTGCATGCAGAAAGTCTTGGATATCATTTGTGCATAATATCATTGCTATCGTATTGGTGCGTGTTCCGGGTGTATATTTAATGTCGCTTTATTTTCCGAATACACTTTTTCCCATGGGACTTGCAACAGCGGCTGGATCTTTAATTTCTGTAACAATCTGTATCATTGCATATTCTTTAATCTCAAGAAAAGACAAGGTTTTGCTAAATGGATAAATCACATCTCTATTCTATCGGTGAGGTTTCAAAACTATTCCATATCAGTGTCAGTAGTTTGAGGCATTATGAAGAAATCGGACTCTTAAAGCCAAAGTATATTTCGCCTGATTCCGGATACCGCTATTATGGTTTGGAGCAGTTTGAAATACTCAATCATCTGAAATATTTGAGAGTCCTCGGCATGCCGTTAAAAGATATTTCCAATTTTATAAACAATAGAGATATTGACATTATTGAAAACAAGCTTCGTCAGCAAGAAGAAATAGTTAAAAATAAAATCACCGAACTCAATCGCATTGAGCAAAAAATAAAGCATAGACTTTCTTGGATAGAGGATTTAAAAAACATTGAGCTTGACTTAATTTCAATTGTAACATTGCCCGAAACGAGAATAGTTTGGGTGGATAGTAAATTGAAAATAAACGAGTATATTGACATGGAAGAGCCGATAAGAGAATTGGATAAATCAAGCGGAGAAAGTGTAGTTTTTTTCGGAAAAGTCGGTTTAGGTATTTTTCCGCATAATTTGACAGCAGAAAACGCAGATTATTATGACGGAATTTTTCTAATTCTTGATGATGAAGATATATATAACGGCAAAACAAAAGTCTTACCGTCCACTAAAGCGGTAAGACTGAGATTTAACGGATATCATGCCGATGCTAAGCCGCACTATGAAAGAATGTTGAAATATATCGAAAAAAACAATTTAAAAATCTCTGATTTTTCAAGAGAAACTACTCTTATCGATAATGGCTTAACTAACGATAAAGAAAAGTTCATCACCGAAATTAGTATTCCGATTACTAATAGTTAAATAATAGAAACAAAAGCTTTGACTGCTATAAACAGTCAAAGCTTTTAATTTAAATTTCTTAAGTTTTGTCGCTCAATTGATACTTTCCCATACTCTTAAGGCTTATACCTAAAGTAGAGAGATTGTGAATTGTCGCTGATGTTGTCGGCTGAATAATGCCGGCAACTCCAAGACCGATTAAAGAACCGTTAATCGCTACAATATTTCTGTAGTTCTTGTTAATTCTTGTAACCATGGATTTGGATATTTCAACAAGCGTGAGAATAGAATTAAGATCATCGGCGGCAATTGTAATATCGGCAATCTCCCTTGCTAACTCTGCGCCGTCACTGATAGCAATTCCGGCATCAGAAGCAGATAGAGCGGGGGAGTCGTTAATTCCGTCACCGACCATAATAACCTTGCGTCCTTGCTTTTTCTCATTCATAACAAAATTAGCTTTGTCTTCGGGGAGAACCTCAGCATAATAATCATCAAGATTTAGCTTGCTTGCAACTACCGAAGCAGTGTTGAAATTATCTCCAGTCATCATAACAACCTTGCTGATTCCAAGCTTGTGAAGCTTCTTAACAACATCAGCAGCTTCAGGACGAAGCGGATCTTCAATGAGAATAACCGCGGCTAAAACTCCGTCAATTGCGAGATACAATGGGGAATAGTGCTTAGGAATATTCTCAAACTTTTCCTTATACTCAGGCAGAACAGTACATTTTTCATCATCAAAAACAAAATGATAGCTTCCGATGATAACCTTGCTGTCACCTATATGACTGGATATTCCGTGCGCAACAATGTACTCAACCTTAGTGTGCATCTCCTCGTGGTTAATTCCCTTAGCGGCGGCAGCCTTACAAACAGCCTTAGCCATGGAATGTGGGAAATGCTCCTCTAAACAAGCCGCTATCTTAAGCAAAGCATCAGGATCTGTTCCGCAGAATGGAACTAACTCAGCAACTGTCGGAGTAGCTTTAGTCAGTGTGCCTGTCTTATCAAAAACAATGGTGTCAGCTTCACTTACTGCCTCAAGGAATTTTCCGCCCTTTACGGTAATTCCGTTGTCTCCGCATTGCTTGATTGCAGTGAGAACAGAAATAGGAATAGCAAGCTTCAAAGCACAAGAAAAATCAACCATTAAAACAGAAAGAGTCTTAGTTATGTTTCTCGTGAGAAGATATGTAAGAATAGTTCCGCCTAAAGTCCAAGGTACAAGTCTGTCTGCTAAATGCTCTGCCTTGCCCTCGATATTACTCTTGAGCTTCTCGGTATCCTCAATCATCGCAGTGATTTTCTCATATCGAGTTGCTCCGGAAGAGCCTCTGACATGAATAGTCAGTTCGCCTTCCTCAAGGACTGTACCGGCATATACATAAGAATCTTCTGTTTTTCTTATCGGCTCAGACTCACCTGTTAGGGAAGCTTGATTAACCATTCCTTCTCCGCTTAAAACGGTTCCGTCAAACGGAATAATCGTACCCATTCTGACTACAACCTTATCACCAGGGACAATGTCGCTTGAAGGAACAAGTACTTCCTGACCGTCAGCAAGAAGCCACACATTTTGAACCTGGAGAGCCATGCTCTTTGCAAGGTCACTTACGGTTTTTCTGTGAGTCCATTCCTCCATGATTTCTCCGACACCAAGAAGGAACATAACAGAACCGGCGGTATCGAATGTTCCGCGTAAAATGGAAACAGTAATCGCCGTAGCGTCAAGAACAGAAACATCAAGCTTTTTGTTCTTCAAGCTCTTAAGGGCTTCACATATGTATTTAACTGACTTAAAGCAAGTAAGCGCAACTCTTACGGGATATGGAAGAATAAATCTTTTGCCGTAATGTATTAAAACATGATTTATTAACTTTTCTTTGTACTCGGCATTTAACATTCTGTCCGAGCTTTCAAGAACTGCGGTTGGGACAATTACTTCATCAAAGTGAAAACGGGCAAGAGCTTTGATAAGCTCAGCCCTTTCACAGCTATATTCGACAACCGCATCAGCAGTATTTTCAAATATTTTGACATCAGTAACACCGGAGAGATTTCTGACATAATAGTCAAGAGTATCAGCTTGAACTATTGTCATTCTGTTCATATTAAGATGAACTCTCATTCGATTTCTGATATCATGCTTAATAATAAATTTCATTTAAAATTTATTCCTCTGTTGCAGTCTCGGCAACTTCTTCAGCAGCCTCAACAGTATCCTCAACTACATCTTCAACAACTGCACATTCTTCAGCAGATGCTCTGTCCTCATTGATCTGCTTTGCACCGGCATAGATATCGCCGCAATTCTCCTGAACCTTTGTAGCTGTGTTTACAGCGCACTGCTTAACTCTGAGAACAGCAGCTGTTACATTTGTATAAAGCTTCTTAGCATCCTTTGAAGAAAGAGCCTTGATACCGGCTGTGCCAAAAAGAACTCCGCCTGCAAATAAACCTACATTTTTCATATCTAACTTTGCCATAATAAAAGGCCTCCTTGTGTTTTTATTTGTTGACTCAATTATACATCACCCAATAGTTAAAATCAATAGTTTCAACTCGCTAATTTTGTTTATAATGCCCTAACGAGCGTTAAAATCGACTAACCGAATTAAGCAATATTGTTAAATTAACCTAACATTCAGATAATTCACAGTTATTTTATACGTTAGGAATTAAATGTTTGACAAAACAATATCACTTGACTAATTTGTGGGTTTTATTTATGATATAAGGTACCCCAACCATTTATTAAGCCTAATACTTAATGAAAGAACTGAATATAAAAATGGAAGACAACACAAGTGCCCTTGAGTTAAGCTTTTTAATAGGAACTCTGCTTCTACAAAACGGTGCAGAAATTTCAAGGGTTCAAGATACTATGGAGAGAGTAGTAAAAGCCTACAATGTTAACGAATTTGGAGTATATGTCTTGACTAACGGTATTTTTGCTAACGGAGTTGAGAACGGTATTTCAAAACACACAGCCATTAAATTTGTTAAATCATCTTCTATTCATTTTGGAAGAATAGCGGCTGTTAACCAGTTATCAAGAGAAATCTGTGAAGGCAAACACAGTGTTCCCGAAGCAATGGCAATTGCAAAAAAAATAAAGGATATACCATATAGTCCCGATTGGTTAATGATACTTTCAAGCGGCATTGGCTGTGCGGGCTTTTGTTATGTTTTTGGCGGAACAATAAGGGATACCATAGCTGCTTTCATTGTCGGATTAATCATACAAGCATTTTTAGCTCTAGCCGACAAGCAAAGCATGGGGAAGATTACTTCTAATTTAATCGCTAGCTCTTTGGCAACTGTCGGTGCGATATTCTTTTTAAAACTTGGTTTGGGTCAAAATCTGGAATATATAATGGCCGGATCCTTGATACGATTAGTTCCTGGGGTGGCGTTAACTACTGCTATACGAGATTTCTTCAATTCCGACTATCTCAGCGGCACTATTAGAATTATTGACGTTGTAATTTTAGGTGGATGCATTGCAATCGGTGCCGGAGTTATAGTTAAGCTTGCAAGCATATTCGTGTTGTTATAAGGAGGCAATTGATATGTTGATTATAAAATGGATAATTGCCTTTATCGTAGCATCTCTTGCGTCCGCCGCCTTTGCAGTAATATTTCATTCTCCTAAAAAAGAAATTATTCCGGCTGGAATAGTCGGTGGTTTTGGATGGCTTTTTTATTTGATTTTTATGCACTTGGGTCTTTCCGTGGTGTGGTCATCCTTTGTCGCAACTGTCGGCTTAGCTTATATTGCCCGACTTTTATCATATAAAAGAAAGAATCCCGCAACTATATATTTAGTAACGGGAATTTTCCCTTTAGTCCCGGGACTTGGCATTTATAATACGGGCTATAGTCTATTCATGAATGATAACACAGCTACAACACTTGCACTTGGCTTGCAGACCATTGAAGCCGCTGTTGCAATTGCTTTCGGAATGGGTCTTGTGCTTTCACTTCCAAGCATTTGTTTCTTTGTAAAACAAGGAAAGGTTAAAAAATGAAGCAAACAATAACTATAAAAGCTAACGATGCAGGGCAGAGAGTAGATAAGTTTTTTACTAAAACCTATCCCAACTTACCCCAATCTATGCTATATAAAGCTATCAGAAAAAAGGATATTAAAGTTAACGGCAAGCGCTGTGAAATCTCCACTCGTCTGAATGAGGGCGATGAGGTATTCATGTTCCTTCATGATGACTTTTTACAGCAAAAAGAAAAGGAATATGATTTTCTGAAAGCTCCTAAGACATTAAATATAGTCTATGAAGATGATAATATAATGCTTCTCGACAAAAAGCCGGGACTTATTGTTCATCCTGACGAAAATTATCATTTTGATTCGCTCATAGCTAGAATTCAGCATTATCTTTATGACAAGGGAGAATATGACCCCGAAAACGAGCGAAGCTTTGCACCCGCACTTATTAACCGAATTGACAGAAACACAGGCGGTATCGTTATGGCTGCCAAGAATGCTGAAACCTTGAGAATAATGAACAGCAAGGTGAAAAACCGAGAAATGGAGAAGCTGTATCTCTGTATTGCTTGCGGTAAAATGAAGAACAAAACCGATGTGCTGACAGGATATCTTCAAAAGAACGAAGCTCAAAATAGAGTTTACATTTCCGATAAAAAGCAGCCTGATTCTCGTTCTATCGCAACACGTTATACGGTTTTAGAAGAAGGCAAGGCATTCTCTCTTCTTGAAGTAGAACTTCTGACCGGAAGAACTCACCAGATTCGTGCACACTTAGCCTCGATAGGTCACCCACTTGCGGGAGACGGAAAGTACGGAACTAATGCTGTGAATAAAAAAATAGGATTTCCCTATCAGGCTCTTTACTCGTATAAATTAAGATTTGATTTTAAAACGGACGCCGGCATACTCAATTACCTTGACGGAACAGAGTATACTGTAAAAGATGTTTGGTTCCTTGATGAATTTGAGCGAATTAAAGATATGAGGTAAAGGATGCTCGAGTTTACTCATAATTTTAAAATCATATATTTGCTGTATGCATATTTGGCAGTAATTAATATAGTTGCTTTTTTAATGTACGCTATCGATAAGTATAAAGCAAAAAAGAACAAGTGGCGAATTCCCGAAAAGACACTCATCAAATGGGCCTTTCTTGGAGGGGCATTGGGCGCATTAGCGGCAATGCTTATTTGTCATCACAAAACTCTCCACAAACAATTTATTACGCTTGTCCCTTTAGCTTTATTACTTTGGATGTGCATTTTAGCATTACTTTATGTGTTTCATCTGATATAAAAAATCGGTGCTCTCAGTCATTAAGAGAGCACCGATTTTTAATTAATGTGCATTAGTATTGACAAATTGAGTTTGTGTTTTTGAGTACATAATTCTCTGAGAATTGTACAAACCAAAGTAACCGGAGAACATATAGCTTACCGCAATGGTCATAAGGTAGTATGGCATACCTTCAAATCCAAAAAGCTCAAATGCAATGAGCAAAGATGTCACAGGGCAGTTTGTAACACCACAGAAAACACCAACCATTCCGCAAGCAGCCATAAGAGTAACAGGTAAACCAAATAAGCCTGAACCAGCTGCACCAAACGCCGCACCTATACAAAACGAAGGAACAATTTCTCCGCCCTTATAGCCGCCTCCAAGTGTGATAGCTGTAAATAATATCTTTAATAGGAAAACATAAAATGGCAAAGCCTTATCCGTTTCAAATACACCGCTGATAATATTCATACCTGAGCCAAGATACATATTTGTACCAAGCAAGAGAGTCAATGCTATTACCAAGCAACCGGCAACGAAAATGCGAATATATTGATTTTTGAAAATACGCTTATAGAGTTTTCCTGCATTGTGCATCGCCGCACAAAAGACTATACTAACAGCTCCGAGCATAGCGCCGAGAACAAGAACTTTTAGCATGTTGATTGGAGAAACTGTCGGAATAGAAAGCACGGTAAAATGTTCAGGCTCTATTTTTAATGATGAAGCAATAAAATGAGCAACGTATGAAGCAATAACGCAAGGAACAAGAGCGGAATAATGCATTATTCCAACGCTAATAACCTCAAGTGAAAAGAAAGCAGAGGCGAGAGGAGTACCAAACAATGCCGAGAAGCCTGCACTCATACCGCACATAATATTAATACGATGATCGTTTGGAGAAAATCTAAGCCACTTAATATTAGCAAGTGCATTTGTTATACTTCCGCCAAGCTGGATTGCCGCACCTTCTCTGCCGGCAGAACCGCCGCAAAGATGAGTGAGAACAGTTGTCACAAAAATGAGCGGTGCCATTTTATGGGAAATTTCCGACGAAGAGTGAATAGATGCGATAACCATGTTTGTTCCAGTATCATTTGTATCATGGAAAAATCTATACAGAAAAACTATTATTAATCCGGCTATCGGCAAGGCAAACATTATCCAAGCGTGAGTATCTCTGAAAGCATTTGCATACTTCAAAGCGTAAGAAAAGCCGGAACACACTATTCCTACTATAACTCCGGTAACAATGCCCATAACTATCCATTTGCATAGGACAAAAATGTGTCTGCTGCATTCTTTACTGTCGTATTTAACCGTTTCTTTAAACGCACTTAACCATTCTTTTTTCATATCATACCTCGTAAAAATAGAGCCGAATGAAATAAAAATTCGGCTCTTTTTAATTCTGAATAATTAAAGATAATATCTTAGTATCATAATAACATTATCTTTAGTCTTAAACAATAGTTTTATGCAAAATATGTTGTTTGTAAAGCATATTAAGATATTTTATCAGATTTATTCAACTCTTTGTCAGCTACAAATTTCAAAACAAAAGCAATCACAAAGATAATCAGCTGTGCTAACGGCATAGAAAGCCATACTCCTGTTAGCCCGCTAAAATGTGGCAGAATGCAAAGCATTAGGAGTGTGAAAACAGATTCTCCGTAGACAAGCACATAAGAAAAAATAGTTTTCTCTGATGCATAGAAATAAGTCGTAGTAATGCGTGAGAAGCAAAGGAATAGTAAGGTGGCTAAAAACCACGGCAAATAATAGGCTACACCTATATTCGATTCAGTAGAAGCGCCAAATAAGATGCCGATTTTGTTTCGGAAAAGAAATACAAGTATCAGACAAACGGCGGTTATAGCTTCTGCAAACGAATAGGCTTTTCTTCTCATAGAACGGACCCCGTTAAAATCAGATTTGGCGTAACATTCTGATATAAGCGGCTGACTTCCGTCTCCTACACCTTGAATTAAGAAATAGATGATAGAAAGAATATAATCTATACAGCCATAAATCGCCACAGCTTGAGAATCACCGTAAGTAATCAAAAACCTGTTCATTATTAAAAGTGTAAGCTGTTGAGAAAAACTCATGCCAAAAGGGGAAAGAGATACTTTAAATATATTAGCCCATAGCTTAAACATCTTACCCGAGGCTGATAGTTTTAATTTGTATCTCTTATTGACAAAATAAACTACCGCACATAACATCGTGACCGCTTGACCGATAACAGTCGCTGCCGCACCGCCACGCATTCCCCATGGGAAAACCCAAACAAATAAATAGTCAAGTATGATGTTAACAACAAAGCCAAGTATCATCGATACCATCGCAAATGTTGCACCGCCCATATTTCTGATGAACGGAACTAATCCTGTTGCCATAAGCTGAAAAATAGTACCGTAAACAATTACGTGTACATATTCGACAGTCATAGTGTATATCTCTCCGCTTGCACCAAGCAAACGGATGAGAGGTTCATTAGCAAAATAGAGCAAAACAGTCAATGTTATACTAACAAGAACCATTAGCAGAGAAGCACCTGTGAAGCATTCTTGTTCTTCTTTTTTCTTCTCCTGAGCTTTAAAAATAGCAAATTGAATTGCTCCTGCAAGACCTAGTCCTGTTCCGACCGATTGAATGAAGGACGATACAGGGAAACCGAGTGTGACAGCAGCTAAACCATTGTCACCCAAGCATTGACCAATAAAAAAACCGTCTACGATGGTATATATACCCGACAGGGCAAATCCCAACACAGATGGCACGACAAAAGCTAAAAAGCTTTTATTCAGTTTCACGAATAAAACAACCTTTCACTAAATTTAACTCCCCCTTAAATATGGGAAGTTCTATATCGATTATAAGATATTCTTGAGAATTTGTCAACTGACAAAATAAAAGCACAAGCTTTTAATACTTGTGCCTTAGATTAATTATTTATTTGCTGACCTTAACTTTACCGGAATAAGTTGTCCACGCTGAGTAGTACTTAACTCCGTTTACGGTTTTGTACGTTCGAACTCTTATACAATAATAATTACCTTTTGTCAACCCGGTTATCTTCTTAGAGAGAGTAGTATTATTTGTAATGTAGAGAGTTGTCGCAGATGAAAAGCTTGTAGCTCTGCTGTACTGCACCTGATATCCGGTTGCTCCGCTTTGCTTTTTCCAAGTAACCGTTATAGATTTACTTGCCGAATTCGTTGCTTTGCTAATAGTCGGAGAAACCAAACGATATATGACCTTTGAAGTAGATGCTGTCTGATACTGTTTAGTAGAATCATCTACGCAAGCCACTACCTTGTAAATATATCCGTATCCATCTTTAGATTTAACCGATGTGTCAAGGTAGGAGAGAGTAGCACTCGAAGAGAATGTTTTAATACCCGTGCTTCCACGATACAAAACATACTTCGTTGCTCCGTCAACTTTATCCCATGTTATCTGTATACCGTCAGCTTTGTTAGATACAGAAACCTTTGGCGATGAAAGCTTTAGCATCGATGTCTTGTCTGTGAGATAATAAGCACTGCAATTCTTACATTTATGAATCGTGTATCCGCCGGCCTTATAAGTTGCGCTTACAACAACAGGATCTGCGTAAGTGTGGCTAAGCTTTGATACTTTTACTGTTGTACGACTTATCTCTTTATTGCATGTTGTGCAGTAAACAACAGAATCATAAGAGCCTTCCTTAGAGCATGTAGCACTTACTACATTTTCTTTTACGGCAGAGCCCGATTTGTGACCTGTTGCTTTTATTACTTCTCCGCCTATTTTATCACCACACACGGAACATGTCTTTTCTTCCTTGTGTCCGTCTGCTGTGCATGTAGCGGATTTTGCACTTGATGTCACCTTGTAGCTGTGACCTAACTTAGATACCTTTGTAGTAGTTCGGCTGATTTCATCGCCGCATTCTGTGCAATAGAGGGCAGTGTCATAAGAACCGTCTTTAGTGCATGTCGCACTAACTACATTCTCTTTTACAGCAGAGCCGGATTTATGACCTGTTGCTTTAATTACTTCTCCGCCTATTTTGTCACCGCA
The DNA here is from genome assembly GCA_963589785.1 of Bacteroidaceae bacterium. Lineage (GTDB taxonomy): Bacteria > Bacillota > Clostridia > Oscillospirales > Acutalibacteraceae > SIG603. The sequence goes on from CAVAMJ010000009.1 coordinate 99,886, forward strand.
CACGGAACATGTCTTCTCTTCAGTGTGTCCGTCTGCTGTGCATGTAGCAGATTTTGCACTTGATGTTACCTTGTAACTATGACCAAGCTTAGATACCTTTACAGTTGTTCTGTTGATTTCTTCACGGCAATCGTCGTCAGAACAATAAACGACTATGTCATATGAACCGTCTGCTGTGCAAGTTGGATCTGTATTGTTCTCAATAACAGGCTCACTCGCAGTGTGCTTATGAACAATTATTAAATCGTTTGAGCCACTGTTCGTAGGGAGCGGGGTAACCTCCGGTCCGGTAGCGGGGATAATTTCGCCGCCAATTACATCACCGCAAACAGTACATGTCTTTTCTTCAGTGTGACCGTTTTCGGTTTCAGTTGGTTCTACCGCTTCATCGGTGACAACGTAGTTATGACCAAACTTAGAAACAGTGACTGTTTCACGGCTGATTTCTTCGCCGCATTCTGTGCAATAGACCACAGTATCGTAAGAACCGTCCTTTTCGCAAGTCGCATCAATGACATTTTCTTTGACTGCTTCACCTGCTGTATGACCGGTCGTCGGAATTGTTTTTCCGCCGATAATATCGCCACAGTTGGCACAAGTAGAAATCTCTGTTCTTCCGTCCTTAGTACATGTAGCACTAATAGCCGCAGAGGTCAATTTGTAATTATGACCAAGCTTAGAAACAGTGATAGTCTCTCGGCTTATTTCTTCTTTACAGCTTGAGCAGTAGACAACTGAATCATAAGAACCGTCTTTTTCGCAAGTTGGGTCTTTTATATTTTCCTTAACAGCGGCAGATGCAGTGTGTGTGTGTGTAACAGCCTTTGTTTCGTTACAATAATCGCAAATATAAGAGCCGTCACTAGCCATGACATACTTGTGTCCGTCTGCTAAGCACTGTTCTTTATAAGTTCTTGTATTTAAAGCGGGGAAAGTGAAAGAAATATTACCGCTGGAGCTTATCTGATCTTCAACCTCTGTATGAGTGCTCAAGAATGAAGAAGCCGCCTGAAGTAAATATTTATCAGAGTTCGTGCTGTCATTCCAAGTGGAATCAACAGGATACCAATAATTGCCAAGGCGCACATCGTTCCATGCGTGAGTTCCGCCGTTACCGTAGCCGACAACTATTGCACAGTCAATTCCTAACAAATTAGCAAGAGCCTTATATGATTTTGCATAACCGTCACAGACAACCGAGTGCGTTGACGAGGCAAAAACTTCGCCTGATGAATGAGCATATCTGTAAGAATCTCCGCCAAGAACCGCTGCATAAGTATTGTATGTACACGTTTCACAAAGGTAATCATTAATTCCCTTTACTATATCATATTTGGTTGTTGCTTTAGAAGCGATTTTCGCCGCAGCTGCAGTAATATTGGTATTGTAAGTGCCTATTAAGCTTGAGTAATCACTGCTAATCAATGTAAAAGTAAACTTGCACTGCTTTATCCAAACAGTATGTGAAGTTGTATTTACAGAGAAGCTGGCACTAATGCTTACCTTGTTAGTCCAGAAAGCTTGCGGATAATCAAAGATGAAAGAGAAGAAAGCATACGAATAATCGGGCTTAACTTTATCCCATAGAGTATCCGCAGCCGCATTGTAATCATCATCGTAGGTTATTGAATAATCAATGCCCACCGAGCTAGTAGAAATCGCAAGCGTGTCTGTTGTGTATTCTTTAGCTAATCCGTTAGAGTCCAAGAAAAAGCTCTTCAAATTATCGTAAAGAATTCTTTGGTTTTCGTCTAAACCGTCACGATAGGAATTGTAATAAACTCCGTTGGCAGAAGCCATAGAAAACTGGGACGGTTTAAGGTCGTCGAGCGAAACGCTGAACTGTTTTGTGATTGTTTTTGTTTCATCAGCGTATGCCACATTGGCTGTTAAACAAGCTACAAAAGCTACTAACACCAATGCACAGCACAGTGATAGCTTATGAATTCGTTTCAAGGTAGTAACCTCCGAAATTGTAGTTTGTTCGCCTTCACTTCAAAGTCATAATACAACAGTTTTTGGTGATTTTCAAGTGAAAATTGTTGCATATAAAAATATTTTTGTGCTAAACGATATCGTTTTTCGATAAAGCGTTGATGTTTTGCACTTTATTAAAGATGCGGGAAATATAAAGACTTCACAATCAACAAATATAGTCTTTGTAAAATTAACTTAATTCAAGCAATTAGTCACAACTAACTCAAGGCGAAACAATAATCTTCTTGAGCGTAAACTCAAAAAGACTATAATAGTATAATTCAAGCGGCATAAAATTACAAGTGATTTATTCAAAAGAAATATATTTTAACCGATAGTTCTTTTATCAGTGATAATAATATTCGGCTTTTTATCATGTGACTCATTTGGTATACATTTAACAATTTGAGTGTCAAAAGCTACTGCGGCTGTATAACAGTCATTGCTGTCCAAAAACCTGTCATAATAACCACCGCCATATCCCAATCTGTCTCGGCTTTCACTAAAAGCAACCCCCGGCATAATCATTAGAGGCATTTTATCTTTTCTTTTATAAATAATCGGGGAAAGAGGCTCCGGAATACCGTATTCACCGATATTTAATCTTTCCTCGTTTTCATAAAGATGAAAGCTCATATTTTTTCCGTTTACAACAGGCAGCCATATATTCTTGTTCTCTTTGATTAAATCAGAAAAAAGATACCTTAAGTCGACCTCGTTATTTACAGGATAATAAACCAAAACATCATCAAAGCTATCAGTGATTTTAGATAACAAAATTCTCTCACATATTTTCTTTGATTTCAATTCAACTTCTTCTTTCGTCATATTTTTTCTCAAAATGAGGATTTCTTTTCGCAAAATTTTCTTATCAAACATGATTTGTTATCCTTTGTTGCTATATTCTTAAAAATATGATAATATTAACCGAACATTTAAAATTGGTTTTAATCTAATTAATTATATCATCTTAATGAAAGGTAGGCAATAATGAAAAGAGCGTTGATTGCAATGAGTGGCGGAGTCGATTCTTCAGTTGCCGCTTATCTCATGATTAAGGACGGATACGAATGTATCGGTGCTACAATGAAATTATACGATAACGCTGACATCGGTGTTTCAAGAAGCAGAACCTGTTGCTCGGCTGACGATATTCAGGATGCTCGAGGTGTAGCATATAAACTCGGTATTCCTTACTATGTTTTTAATTTCAAAGATGACTTCAATGAAAAAGTTATCAAGAAATTTGTTGAATCATATGAAAACGGCGCAACTCCAAATCCGTGTATCGATTGCAACAGATATTTGAAATTTGAACGCATGTATACACGGGCAAAGGAAATTGACTGTGATTTTATTGTTACTGGACATTACGCAAGAATAGAGGAGAAAGACGGCAGATTTCTTCTCAAAAAATCTCTAAACAAAGCAAAAGATCAAAGCTATGTGCTGTACGCAATGACACAAGAAGAACTTGCACACACGAAGTTTCCGCTCGGCGAAATAGCTGACAAATCAGAAGTGAGAGAATTAGCAGAAAAAGCCGATCTTGCAAATGCCGAAAAGCCTGACAGTCAGGATATTTGTTTCGTTCCTGACGGAGACTACGCTAAAGTAATTGAACATTACACAGGCAAGTCATATCCAAAAGGCAACTACATTGACACACACGGAAATGTTTTAGGTGAACATAAGGGCATCATTCATTACACTATCGGTCAAAGAAGAGGGCTTGGTATTGCACTTGGCAAGCATATGTATGTGTGCGATAAAAACCCTGAAAACAACACAGTAACACTTGGTGATATCAGTGACTTAATGAGATCAGAAGTAAATGTCGGCTCATTCAACTGGATAAAATATGATAAACCGCCTGTATCTTTCAAAGCAACCGCTAAGCTTAGATACAATCAAAAGCAGGAATATCCATGCACTGTTTTCGTCGATGAAAACGATAATTCTAATGTAAAGTTAATTCTTGATGAACCGCAAAAAGCAGTAGCCAAAGGTCAAGCAGCAGTTCTGTATGACGGAGATTATGTTGTTGGCGGCGGTACAATTTTATAATTGATAAATATCTAAATATAAAAAGAGAGCAACCATTAAATTTAAAATGATTGCTCTCTTTTTTACTGTTCAATTTATGGCAAAAAACTTTTAGCCAAATCTCTGTTTCCTGTAACTGCGGCAAGAATAAGCTTGTATGTTTCGCCTGGATTGCGTAAAAAGTTACGCTTAACCATTCTCGCCTGATAAAGATCAGGAACATACAATTTAAATTCCATGAGATCCTCGTCGCCTCCGGAAATATGACAAGTTACGTTATATCCGCTGTCTACCTTTTTGATTTCAACCTTGTTTTCCTTTTCGATTTTAGCTTCAGCAAGCATCTGCGCTGCCGCTTCAAGAGCCTTGTCACGAACTGACATAGGCAAAGCAACATCGAGATTTTCAGCAATTGCTTTTCCGGGCGTTTCAATCTTATAGTAAGTAGCAGAGTTATTACTAATGTCTGCTACACGACTTATACAGCCTCTTGATTCAAGAGCAGAAATAGCATCAGCAACCTCAAAATAATTGGCTATTGCTTTTTGCTGACAAATATCAATTATATTTTCAGAAGAGATAGGAGCTTTAACAGAATAGAGAATATAGCATACAAGAATTCTAATATCGCTGATATTTCTCAGTCCACCGGGCTCAATCCCGCCTGAAAAAGCATGATCTGTTTCATTTCTGTATGATTCGTTTTCGTCTTCATAATAATCTTCGGTTTCATTTTGAGAAGAATTTAAAACTGTATTCGTGTTGTTCTCAAAATCTGTGTTCATAAAATCTTGTTCTAACATAAATATTCTCCCAAAAACTTAATCTTTTTAATTCAAACTGCGAGAGGTTGTTCTATGAAATATTACATGTAACTCCTACAAAAACAAAATCAGGCAGTAAAATATACAAAAATCTACTGTAACTATCCATTAAATTATATCACACTTTTCGAAAATTCAAAACTATTTTTTCTGATTTTGTAATAAATTAAGGGCGTTTGTATAAGTGCTGACTGCAATAATGAAATTTTTCTGCATACATCCGATAACAAGTTGTATTTTTGTATTAAACGAAGAATTGTCTTTGGATTGCGATATATTCCTTGTCTTTCAAGCCATATATGAACTCTGCGATAGTCGTATGTTCTGTAACTTTCATTTTGACAATCTCTTATCTTTCTTTACTTTTCGTTGTATCGTGTACTGAAATTGTGTACTTGTTCTTTAGTGAATCAAGTTTTGCTCCTATTTCTCCCTGAGTCAATACTTGTTATTTCAATTCTAATATTTCATTTTCATAATTGCTTATGTGTTGATAACTTCTTGGCATAAAAATTCCCTCCTAATGTTTATTTAAATCAGGAGGGCTCTTTTTCTATTGTCTATTTTTCACGTACTTGTTCATAGTCGAGAGGTTTTCATTTAAAGAAAATAACTCGGCTTTTTTATTCCTGAATATAATTTAATTGAATGAGAAAGCAAAACTGAAAAAACTGCAAAAGAACTGCTGAAAGTGGCAAATTCTAAGGGAAACTACGACAGCATCACCGATGAGATTTATCGACTGCGGGAATTAAAGCAGAGTGCGATGGTCGACTCGGCAAAATGAGAAGGCTTGGAACTTCGTATCGATGAGATGCGGCAGTTCCCAGACAAGCAAACGGAGAGCATCACGGAATATGACGAACATCTGACCCGCAGGCTGATTGAGAAGATAACAGTCTACGAAGACCACTTCACGATAGAATTCAAATCCGGCACAAGTATGGATGTACACAGATAAATACCGAACGATTATCAGCACCTCGCTACAGCGGGGTGCTGTTGCACTGTAAGCACTTTATATTATTTGTCATTAGGAAATTGACTATGCGAATTGTCATATGCTCTTCGGATGTCTTCCGGAAGACCGTCCGGTGTTAATTCTTTTGCCGTGTCTTCACTGCCATCTTTCATGGCCTGCGTGTAATACCAGCATTT
>CAVAMJ010000010.1:0-68279 GCA_963589785.1 Bacteroidaceae bacterium
GGTGCCTTTGTCTATCGTTATTTCTCTTTTTGTTTCGCTTTTCTCACGTGGGCTCCGCCCACGCCCGTTCGCTTTTTGTAAAAAGCGAAGCAAAAACTTCTGTGTTTTTCTGCTTTTGAGTTTTCGTTTGTATTTAACTTTTATATGCATTTGTTCTACTTTGCGTAGGTTGTGATAGTGTTTGTTATATTGTAGAATCTTTTCAGGAGGTAGAAGCTTATGAATCAATATTTAACCGGAACTGTTATCAAGGAACTTAGAAACAAACGCTCAATGACTCAGACAGAGCTTGCCGAAAAGCTTTGCGTCAGTGACAAAACTATCTCAAAGTGGGAGACAGGTAAGGGTTATCCTGACATTACTTTGCTTGAGCCTATTGCTGAGATTTTTCATGTATCAGTAACAGAGCTTATTTCAGGAAGTGCCGTGAAAAATACTAATGTATCTGCGAATATGCTGCGTTCTAATTTTTATGTTTGTCCGATTTGCGGTAACATTTTTCACAGCATGGGTGAGGCTGTTATCCAGTGTCACGGTATTCAGCTTAATCCTGAAATTTCCGATGAGCCGGATGAGTCCCACAAAATTAATGTTGAACGAATTGAAGACGAATACTTTGTGCAGATCGACCACGAGATGACTAAAAAGCATTATATATCGTTTATTGCCGCTGTTTCACCCGACAGAATTCAACTTGTTAAGCTATATCCACAGGGAAATGCCGAGGCAAGATTTAAGATAAACACTGTTAAGAAAATCTATTATTACTGCAATAAGAGCGGACTATTTTGCCTTGATATTATAAAAGAGAAGTACAAATCTAAGTAAAGTGTAGGTTCATAAAGTTTAAGTGGAAATTATCTAATCAAGTCATATTTGAAATTTAGGACAAGCTATTGATTAAGTTGTATTTTCTTTACTATATGCTTAATTTTAAGCAATATAATTACCTTTACTGTACAAATATTGCCGCTCTGATACTCGATGTGAGAAATTAAACTTTACAACAATCAGAACTTAATATAAAATGAAATCATAGATTAGTAGTATTGTTTTTAACAATCGTTTTATTTTGTTAGAGGTGATTTTGTGTGCTTTATTAGAATGTTAGTTTGGACGTTTATAGCACCTTTTGTATTAATGTTTGCTCCTATTATTATTGTCTTCAAATTCTTCGGAACTATCGACGATATTTTTCATGACCTATTCCACTGGTAAGTTTTATTCATTCTAAAATAGCAAAGTCCCGTTTGATTATGCATCAGACGGGACTTTTGTTATGCGAGATATTCAGATTTATTTAATCATCTGCGGGATTTGGAGTTTTCTTATAAAGCGCTATGCTTAAGGAGAAGAATATGATGGCTACCATATACATGGTGAAAAGGAACAGATAGAATTTTGTTGCTCCGAGATATTTAAAAACGAAACCTCCGACGAGATAGCCTATGAACGATGCCCCGGCAGTTGCCGCACCGTAGAAGGTATGAGCGGTAGCCTTCAGTTCTTCTGGAGCAAGCTTATAGAGGTAATGAGAAGTAGTGCCGATTATGATTCCGTTGCCTATGCCGATGAACGAGGTAATGAGCGTAACGCTTATGAGTGAATATGAGAAAAACGCTGTCAAAAAGCTTTCGCAAGCGAGGACGCAAATGCCGGAGAGCAAAATATATTTAAGTTTGAAACGATTTCTCAGTTTATTTATGAAAAGCAAAATAGGAACTTCGGTCAAGGCTCTTATTGCGCACACGACACCGAAATTATCAAGGCTTACGTTTCTCGCTTCCATAAGGTAAGAGATAAATCCAAACTCGCAGTTGAGCGGGATATATGTTATAACCATGAAGATTAAAAAGGTAACGTAATGATAATTTTTGAACAGTTCCTTTGGATTAAGCTTTGATTTCTGCTTCTTTTTCACGACCATGGGATTCGGAAGTGACATCACAAAAAGAAGACCCGGCAAGGATGCGATAAAGTACATGAGGAATGTGTACTTAACGCCCGTGAGCGGTACTAATATGAAAGAGAGAAGCAAGCATCCGATTGTGTAGGCGAGAGAGCCGAGCGCACGGTTACTGCCGTAGTTTATTCCGTGCTCCGTACAAAGTCTCACGCAGAAATTATCGTGAAGCGTACAAATCGAGCCCTTGGCAAAGTTCATAATAGGAAGATAAATGAGAAACATTGTAGACGCGAATTTGATTTTTGCCGGCAAAAATCCGATTAAGCCGTAAAGCACCATGCTCATAATTAGGCATATGATAAATGTAAGCTTGACGGAATTTAGCTTATCGGAAACCATTCCCCAGATTGTCATGGCAATGATTGCCACTATCGAGCATATCGCATTCAAAATTCCGATATAGGATGAGTCCATACCGTTATTCTGGAGATAGACGGTCTGATAGCTGACAAATGCCCAGCCGAACCAATAGAAGATTTCCATGAAGAGAACCTTGAATTTAATCGATGAGTTTGGCATACAGTTTCCCTTTCGCTTTGTAATTAGATTATGAGTAATTTTGAGATGTGAAACCTTTGAGGTTTCATATTTTAGTTCATGCAATAGTTATACTCTTTTTTTGTGCGTTTTCAAGATATATTTTTAAGTTTTTTTCATTAATTTTTCAGGATATTATATTCGTATTTTAACTTGACGGTTTGCACTTGTTGATTAGTTATTTCCTTTGTGTTAAAATAACAAAGTATAGGTATGTGGATACTTGAAAGATTGGTGACAGAAATGATTTATACGGTAACCTTAAATCCCGGTCTTGATTTGCTTTTGGCACTCGATGAAGTAGAGCTCGGAACGATTATGCGTCCTGAGTGTCGAGGTCTTGTGGCTGGAGGCAAGGGAATAAATGTGAGCCTGATGCTCTTGTCTCTCGGAATTAAATCGACCGCGCTTGGCTTTACTGCCGGAATGAGCGGTGCCGAAATTGAAAATCAGCTTGCCTCAAAGGGAGTCTTGTGCGATTTTGTTAGGCTTCAGGACGGATTTTCGAGGATAAACGTTAAGCTTAATGCCAAAGAGGAGACGGAGCTTAACTGCAAGGGTCCTAAGGTAAGCGAGAGCGAGCTAAACGCTTTTTTTGAGAAAATAGAGAAAATTCCAAGCGGAAGCTTTGTTACGCTGTCTGGAAATATTCAGCCGTCACTGCCAAAAGATATTTACCTAAAGATAATGGAAGTCTTCGAGGGGAAAAATATGAGGACGGCAGTTGACGTAGCGGGCGAAAGACTCAAGGAATTACTGAAATTCAAGCCCTTTGTGATAAAGCCGAATAATTATGAGCTTGAGGAGCTTTTTGAAACAAAAATAAGAGACGAAAATCATCTTCTTGAGCTTGGTGAAAGGCTCAGAGAGATGGGCGCTGAAAATGTGATAATTTCTCTTGGTGCAAAAGGCAGTGTATTGATTAGCGACAGCGCTGCAGAAAAATACGGTATCGTAAGCGGTGAGGTAATCAACACGACAGGAGCGGGAGACTCGATGCTGGCGGGTTTTCTTGCCGGAATTGAGCGAGGATACAGCAAGCACAAGGCGATGCTTCTTGCAACGGCGTGCGGTTCTGCCACAAGCTTTTCTGTGGGAATCGCAAGCGGCGAACTAACTGAAGAGTGCTTCGATAGACTTTTGAAAATTGACGCTGAAAACGGGAATTAGACACGTCTATTTTACTGTTTTGTTGGTTTAATCTGTTCAGAATATTCGATAAAATGATATTGTCGGAATACATTTAATTTTTGAATATTCAGAAGGGTTAAAAGGGTAAATAATTATGAAATGTCCAAAATGCAAGATTGATATAAATGACGACGCTAAGTTTTGTCCGTATTGCGGTGCGGCGATTTCGAGTGGCAAGGGACTTCTAAGTGATGATGATTGTCCGGCGACCAATTTCAAGGACGCTGTTATTTTGAAGCCGAAGGATTTCAAAGAGAGCAAGGGAATAACGGATGACGGCGGTCTTACTTTTGCCGAGCGTGAGCTTTTGAGCGAAAGAAATAATTCGGAATACAAGGAATACGAGCAGAGAGACGACAGGTTTGATTACTTTGCAAACGACTCGAGATACAACGATTTTTCGAGATTTGAGTTTGACAAAAGCGTCTACTCCCCAAGCGAGCGTGCGAGCACTTACGATGAAAACGAAGAAGCTGAGAAAAAGGAGCTTGAGGAACTGAATAAATCTCAGGCGATAAAGAGCGCTGAAGCGGTGCGTGAATTTATCAAGAATAATCAAAAGGATAATAAAGTTAAGACAAAAGAGATTAAGCCGAAAATCAAGCGCACTGATACCACGGCATCGTGGGAGAAAGATGGCAGAACAAAAAAGTCTTCAAAAATCATAAAAATCGTTGCTATACTTTTTGTTCTTTATATGTTAATCGGAATAATTCCGATGATATTCGAGTCTTTTCACAGCACTTCGTCCAAAATAACCTCTATGTCTGACCTTGACGATATTGACGTAAGCTATGAAATCGGTGAGATAGCCGATGCTTTCAGAAACTACGACTATAAGACTCTGATGCTGTTCAGCTATGAAGGTCGAGACCTCAGTAGTAAAGAAATAGAGAGAAAAATCAAGGACAATGAATTATTAGGCGGTGAAAAATGGCTTTGCCAAGAGGAGTTTTATAAATTTATATATGTCAGCGGTTATGATTTAAGCAGCTACTGGACAGATTTTGAACTAAACTTCATTGAGTTTACTGATTACGGTGAATATGACGGCTACAATGCAGTCACCGCAAAGTGCAGACTTAGTATAACTTATGAGGATACAATTAAAAATGCCACTATCTACACCAATCTTGTCGATTGCGGAGGAAACTGGTACTACATAACAGATGGCATAAATTAATAAAAACGGAGAACACATATGAACGAAAACATCAAAAAAGCAATGGTAGCGGCAACCGACATTAAGGATTCCGTGAATGAATCAATAAGAAAAAACGGTATTATTTCGAGACTGAAAATGGTCATAAAGTGCGAGAGAGCTTCTCTTGACAGAGAGTATGCCGCACTGGGAAGATACTATTACAATAATCTGCGTGCTCAGAACATTCCAGAGTGTGAGGAGCACTGCAAGGAGATAGACGAGGGACTGAAGCGTGTGATAAGCGCTGAGGAGCACCTCATCAAGCTTGAAGAAAAATCCTAACGGAGGTATATAAATATGTCTACATCGGTTAATAAAACCGTTTCTTGTCCAAACTGCGGAGTTCCGCACGAGATGGAAATTTTTACGAGTATAAATGCGGCGGATAATCCCGAGCTTAAGGATAGAATTCTGAATGAGGATTTGTTTGATTTCAGATGCGAGCGCTGCGGCTACACCTGTCAGATAACATATCCGCTTGTTTATCACGATCCGACAGCGGGCTTCATGGTTATCATGTATGCTCAGGGTCAAAGCGGAAACCACGAGGAACCGCCGATTTCTCTCAGAAATGTTGTCAAGCGCAAGGTGGACACGCTTGCTAAGCTTAAGGAGAAAATCCTTATTTTCGATTCAGGCTTTAACGATGTTGCAGTCGAGCTTGTTAAGAACGCTCTTTGGGGAATTATCACAAAGACATACCAGAACACGGACGTTGACTGCTATTTCTCAAAGAAAGAGGTTGACGGCTCACTCGAGTTTGCGATTTTCCTTGCAGGCAGCGAGAAGCCCGTTTATCACACAATCAAGGGTGAAGTTTATGAGCAGAGCGCCGAGGTGCTTCGTTCGCTTAACTTCACAGAGGGAAATAATTTCCTCACGGTGAACAGACAGCTTGCAGAGACACTTCTTGCAGAATATAAGGAGGTCTGATGAGCACTACCGCAATTTACGGAAATGCAATAGGCAATATTGTTGCCGTGCTGTATTTTCTTTTGTTTCAGGCGGGCGGCTTGCTTATCTCTTTCAGCGTACTGCGTGAAAAAAACACCACGGAAAAATTACTTGTCGGCAGTGTTTGCGGCTCTGTAATGCTCCAGTGGCTACCACTTCTCTTTGCTTTTATTTTAGATTTCACCGTGGCGGCTCATTTGTTTGGTGCGGCGCTAATGATTATAATAAGCCTTGCCGTGTATTTGAAATTCGGCAAGGGAAAAATGACGCCGACTAAGCTTAACCCCGATTTTTCGATAAGCTTTGTTGTGATTGCGTTCACGGCGGCGATTTATTTTGTTCTCGTTCTGAGCGGTCTCGAGTTCAGAAACGGCGAGGTTTATTCAAGTCAGGCGACCTACGGCGACATGGCTATGCACTTAGGGTTCATAACGAGCATAACCGAGCAAAAAACATTCCCTCCGCAGTATTCGATACTGCCGGGAAATAAGCTTGGATATCCGTTTTTATCGGACAGTATCTCTTCATCGCTTTATGTTTTCGGCTGTCATTTAAAATTGGCTTACGCTTTGCCGATGCTTTTTGCGGGACTTCAGGTCTTTGTCGGAGCGTGGATGCTGTTTCAAAAATGGCTTAAATCAAAGGGCAAGGCACTTATTGCCTGGGTGCTTTATTTTTGGTGCGGCGGTCTCGGATTTATTTACTTTTTGCCGTTCTCCGGTATTAGTAATTTCACGAGAATTTTCACGGAATTCTACGAGACTCCTACTAATTTAATTGACAAGAATATCCGCTGGGTGAATTTGATAGTCGATATGCTCTTGCCGCAAAGAGCAACGCTGTTCGGCTATGCGGTTTTATTCACGGTGCTTTATCTCCTTTATGAGGCGGTTTTCGGTTCAGACAAGGGAAAGACGAGGAACTTCGTGATTTGTGCCGTTTTGGGCGGAGCACTGCCGATGATTCATACTCACAGCTTTGTGGCGCTCGCTCTAATCAGTGCGGTTTGGGTGCTTATCAAGCTTATCGGTGAGGAGGGCTCGATTATTCCTAAGGCTCTCTTCGGATTTATGCTCATTTTCTTCACGCTGTATAGCTTTGTCATGAGCGGCGACTTAAGAGAGTCAGATATAAATATGTATGTCTGCCTTATCGGTGCATTCATATTCGCATTGGCAATCGTCCTGTTTGTCGTGCTTTATGTTCGAAAGAACGGAATAAAGGAATTGGCTTCGACATGGGGCATCTATCTTTTGATTGTATGCATTCTCGCTTTGCCGCAGCTTTTTACATGGACATTCAATCAGGCATCAAGCGGCGGATTTATCAGAGGATATTTCAACTGGGCAAACCTCAGCGACAATTACATTTGGTTCTATCTCAAGAACATGGGTATCGTTTTGGTTGCGTTCGTTATTGGCTTTTTCACGGGCAAAAAGGAAGATTTGCTAACAGCCGCTCCCTTTATGCTCATTTGGTTCATTGCAGAGCTTGTGGTGTTCCAGCCGAATACCTATGATAACAACAAGCTTCTTTATATCGGCTATCTGTTTGTATGCGGAATTGCCGCTGACTTACTCGCAAGAGTTTATCAGAAGATAAAGAGCAAAAAAGCCGTTAAGTATGCTCTTTCGGCAGTTGTTATGTTTTTCTGCGTGATTTCGGCAGTTTTAACTGTCGGAAGAGAGCTTTGTGCGGAGTATTGTCTGCTTGACGCGTCTCAGGTTAATGCGGCAAAATTCATAGAAGAAAACACAGAGCCAACCGATACCGTTTTGACGGACGACCGCCACAACAACGCTATCGCCGTTTTGACGGGAAGAAACATTGTCTGCGGTTCGGGAAGCTATCTATATTATCACGGACTCGACTACTCAATTCAGCAAAGTGACGAGAGGACTATGTACGAAAGTCCGCTTGAAAGCATGTCGCTTTATGATAAATACAATGTCTCTTACATTGAGATTTCTAATTACGAGCTGGCGGCATTCAGTGTAGACGAGGAAGCGATAGCATCTATGTTTGAATTGGTCTATTCAGACGGAGAAACAAGAATTTACAAGACCGGGATTTGATTATATGAGTAATTCAAGATTATCCGATATTTCTTATATCAGAGATGTAATGGAGAGGCACGGCGTAAATTTCGCCAAAAGCCTCGGTCAGAACTTTTTGATAAATCCGACAGTCTGCCCCAAAATGGCAGAGAAAAGCGGAGCACAGTTCGAGGCGGGTGCCGTTGAGGTCGGTCCCGGAATAGGTGTCCTTACATATGAGCTAAGCAAGGTGAGCAAGAAGGTTGTCAGCATAGAGCTTGATAAGCGACTGCTTCCCGTTTTGGACGAAACCTTAGCAGATTGCGACAACGTGAAAATCGTCAATGACGATATTATGAAAATAGACCTCAAAAAGCTGATTGACGAGGAGTTCGGCGGAGAGAAGGTTGCCGTGTGCGCAAATCTCCCGTATTATATCACTTCTCCCGTTATCATGAGACTTTTGGAGGAGCATTTACCGATAAGCTCGATAACCGTTATGGTTCAGAAAGAGGCGGCTGAGAGACTTTGTGCAGAGCCGGGTACAAGAGCCTGCGGCGCCGTGAGTGCGGCGGTCAGATATTATGCCGACCCGGAAATTCTCTTCAGAGTAAATCGCGGCAGCTTCATGCCTGCGCCGAATGTCGATTCCGCAGTAATCAAGCTGAATATTCTTGATGAGCCGGGAGCAAAGGTGAGTGATGAGAAGTTCTTCTTCAAGTTCATCAAGGCGGCTTTCGGTCAGAGAAGAAAAACTCTCACCAATTCGCTTTCGTCGGGTCTTGGCATAGGCAAGGAGACAATTAAAAACGCACTTATTTCCCTCGGTCTTAACGAAAAGGCGAGAGCGGAGGAACTAAAGCTTGATGAGCTTGCGGCTCTTTGCGAGGAACTCGGAAAGGCGGAAAAGTAAATGGTAAACAAAATAGAAAAGCTTGTTGCGCTGATACTGCTTATCTCTGCATCGGTGCTTGCGATTGTGGGAATGATTGCGGGACCGCTCGGCAGCAGTGTTATAAGCCTCGGCGCTTCGATTTCGGCAGCGATAATTGCCCTGGCGTTCATAGTTTTTGTGATGCTCGAAAAGAACAAGTTTTAAACAAAAAAGGCACAGCCCGTGGAAAAATCACGGCTGTGCCTTTTTGCATTTTGTCATAAATACTGTCTGAGTGCTTTTTCGAAGTCCTTGAGCGCTTTATCGTCACCGTCCTCGACGGCATGCATAATGCAGTGGTCAAGGTGCTCCGTGATGATCTCTTTTCCTAGACCGTTCAGAGCAGAACGGACAGCGGAAAGCTGAATGAGTACCTCGGCGCAGTCCTCGTCATTCTCAATCATTTTTTTTACGTGCTCGAGATGTCCCACCATGCGGGAAATGCGGTTGATTTGGCGCTTTTTCGCCTCCGGGTCGTGTGTATGACTATGTGTGTGCATTTGATTTTCTTCCGACATATAATCCTCCCTCATAAAACGGAGTTGCTCTGTTATGAATGAAGTTTAACATAAACCGGGTTAAGTGTAAACTGAAATATTTAGCCCAAGGCTTATGAGATAAGTAGAATTTGCCATCGGAAAGAGTGTGCTTGTGAAAAAATATACATTCAATATTGAATATTCCGTAGAAAAATACAATAATACTTTAATTTCAAGTAGCAGTGTGTTATAATTGGTGGTGTATATGCCTTAAGCCTTTTAACGGCAAGGTTAATTTGAACAGAAATTTAAAATTGAAATAGGAAAGAGATTTTTCACATGCCTGAACTTAAGGTTAGAGAGCTTGCACCGAATATAACAGCAAGAAATCTAATAGACCCCAAATTTAAAACGGTTAGAATAAGCGTGAATATGATAGTTCCGCTTGATAAGGATTATGCCGCATGCAATGCGCTCATGCCGTCGATTGTTTCTCGAGTTACCAAGGATTTTCCGGATTACAGAAGTCTTTCAAGATACCTGAGCGCACTTTACGGCGCATCGCTTTCTTCGGGACTTTCTAAAATCGGAGACAACCAGATTTTGACAGTTGCCGCGACCGGAATCAGCAATCGCTATGCGTTTGACGGCGAGAACATAGCTGAGAGACTGACAGAGCTTATTTCCTCTGCGGTTTTCGATCCGCTCATCGAGGATGACGGTTATTTCCCTGAGGACAGTATCCGCCAGGAAAAGCGCCAGCTTCTCGAGACAATCAACGCAAACTATAACGACAAAAAATCATGGGCAAAGCGTCGTGCCCTCGAGATTTTCTACGAGGGAGAGCCGGCGGCAATCAGCCGTTACGGCACGAGAAAAACGGTCACGGCGGTCACCAAGGAAAGACTCATCGAGGCTTGGATTAAGCTTATGCGTGAGGCAAGATTTGAGCTTTTCGTCAGCGGAGACTGCGACTTTGACTCCGTTTGCAGAAGCTTCAAGGGATTTTTGGAGTATGACAGAGCGCCCGTACACATCACTAACAGAATTCAGCTTTCGGCAGGCCCGCTCAAGGAGGTCTGCGAAACTCAGAAGATTGCCCAGTCGAAGCTTGTTATGGGATACCGCACGGGCGTAACTCAGGAGGACAGCATTCCCACGAAGGTTATGAGCGTTGTTTACGGCGGCTCGCCGAGCTCTAAGCTATTTTTGAACGTCCGTGAGAAGATGGGACTTTGCTATTACTGCGGTTCGAGAATTACCGATGTAAAGGGCGCTATGTTCGTTGAGTCGGGAGTTCAGAATAATAATATCGATGCCGCAAGACAAGCTATCACCGATCAGCTCAAGGCTGTTCAGGACGGCAGATTTACCGAGGACGAACTTACATATGCGAAGCTTGCCATGATAAACTCCTACAAGTCGATAGGTGATTCGCTTTTTGCAACAGAAAACTGGTATATGAATCAGGTCTTTAATATAGAAACGCTGACTCCATATGAGGTTGCGGAAAGAGTTGACAAGGTGACGAGAATAGACGTCATCGAGGCGGCAAGAAAGGTATCTCTCGATACTGTTTATGTTCTTAAGGGGGAGGATGAAAATGGCTGATTATAAGCTTAAAAGAACCGATTCCAAGAGAACGGGCGACTATTATCTCTCATGTAAGCACCCATCGGGTCTTAACATATATATTTATCCCAAGACGGATTTTAAAACAACATATGCGATTTTCGGAGCACATTACGGCTCGATAGACTCGCAGTTCAAGAGAAGTGACGAGGAGACCGTTACGAGAGTTCCCGACGGAATTGCTCACTACCTCGAGCACAAGCTTTTTGAGAGCGAGGACGGAGACGCATTCGCAAGATTTGCGAAAACAGGTGCAAACGCAAACGCTTACACAAGCTTTGACCAGACCTGTTATCTTTTCTCTGCGACAGAAAATGTCTATGACAGCCTTGAGATACTGCTTGATTTCGTTCAGAAGCCGTATTTCACGGATGAGACAGTCGCAAAGGAACAGGGAATTATCGGTCAGGAAATTAGAATGTATGACGATGACCCGGGCTGGCGAGTTATGTTCAACTTGCTCGAGGGAATGTATTTCACTCATCCGATAAAAAAGGATGTAGCCGGCACGGTGGAGAGCATAGCGAAGATTACTCCCGAGTATCTTTACAGCTGCTACAACACATTCTATAATCTCAACAATATGTCGCTTGTGATTGCCGGCAACATTAACCCTAATCTCGTCCTCGAGATGTGTGACAAAATGCTCAAGCCCTCAGAGCCGGTTACAGTCACAAGAATTTTTGACGAAGAGCCCGATGAGGTAGTCGAGCACTACAAGGAGCAGAAATTATCTGTCGGTATTCCGATATTCGAGTATGGCTTCAAAGAGGATGTTTCCGGTGGTTCGGCTGATGAAAAAACAATCGCAACGACTGAAATTTTGCTCGAAATAATCGCTTCCGACGCTTCACCGTTATTCTTAAAGCTTTATAACGAGGAGCTTATCAACGAGGCTTCCTTCGGCTACGATTTCTTTGAGGGAGACGGCTATGCCGCAACGATTTTCAGCGGTGAGAGCACCGACCCTAAGCGTGTAGCGGAAGAAATCAACAAGGAAATAAAGCGTCTGAGAACAGAGGGAATAGACGAGAATGATTTTGAGGTCGCAAAGAAATCTCTTTACGGCGCAAACATTCAGGGACTTAACTCATCGTCCTCAATTGCGAATGCAATGGTTTCTCTCGAGTTCAGAAACAGAGAAATTTTCACCTATATAGACTCTTTCGCTTCCATTACGCTAAAGGATGTCGAAAATAGATTAAACGAGCTCATGCGTGAGGACAAGGCGGTTCTCAGCGTTATTCTTCCCAGTGAAGAGGATATTTGATTAATCCGAAAAAGGGATTTGAAAGGCACTAATCATGAATCACAATATAACGTTCCCGAAGCTGGGACTTGAATTTGACGTAAACACCACAGCATTTTCAATCGGATCTTTTTCCGTGCAGTGGTACGGAATTATCATCGCCTGCGGCTTTATGCTTGCCATTCTTTACGGCTACGCCATGGCGAAGAAAATGAATATCGACCGAGATAAGTTTTTTGACGGAATTATCGTCGGACTCATCTGCGGTGTTGTCGGAGCAAGACTTTATTACTGCATTTTCTACCCCGGAGACAAATATATAAATAATCCGCTTGAAATTCTCAACATAAAAGAGGGCGGACTTGCAATTTACGGCGGTATCATCGGCGGTCTTTTAGGCGGCGGAATTACATGTAAGCTCAGAAAATTAAAGGTTTCCGCTTGCATAGATACTGCGGTAGTCGGTTTCACTATCGGTCAGTGCATCGGCAGATGGGGAAATTTCATCAATCAAGAGGCATTTGGCGGAGCAACTTCGCTTCCGTGGGGAATGCAGTCCGATGCTACCGAAAAGGTCGTAGTCGGTCCGGTGCACCCATGCTTTCTCTATGAATCCCTTTGGATGCTTTTAGGCTTCATTCTTCTTCATCTTTTCACAAGATACAAGAGAAGATATGACGGTCAGACAACTCTTATGTACATGCTCTGGTACGGTATCGGTAGATTTTTCATCGAGGGACTTAGAACAGACTCCCTCACCGTTCCGGGACTTGACATCAGAGTTTCTCAGCTTATAAGTGCGGCAATGGTAATCGTTTCCGTTGTTCTTTTGATAATTTTCAGAAAGAGAACAGCGCTCACAGGCTGTGGCTCAAAGGAAGTTATGGAGCTAAACGGCTTGAGCATTGAAAACGGAGAGATTGTAGTAAAGGATATTTCCGATATAGAAAACGAGCCTAAGAAGAGCACAATTTTTGCCGATGAGGATGAAGAAGAATCCGAAGATAACGCATCCGAAAAGACAGAGGAAAAATCAGAGGATAATTCAGACAGTTCAGTAAATTCATCCGAAGAGGAAGAAGAAAAGTCAGAGGAAAGCGCTGACACCGAAGAAAAAGAGTAAAGAAAGAAGTTAATTATGGCATATATTATTGACGGAAAGGCAGTTTCGGCTGCCGTTAAGAAAAGAGTTGCCGATGAGGTAGCTGTATTAAAGGAGCGAGGAATCAGACCGGGTCTTGCTGTTATTCTTGTCGGAGACGACCCCGCTTCTCAGGTTTATGTAAGAAACAAGAAAAAGGCATGCGAGGCTTGCGGAATTTACTCCGCAGAGTACCGTCTTCCCAAGGACACGAGCATGGGCGAACTGCTTGAGCTTATCGATACTCTCAACGAGGACAAGGAGATAAGCGGCATTCTTTGTCAGCTTCCGCTTCCAAAGGGACTTGACGAGGAAGCTGTTATCGCAGGAATTAATCCTAAGAAGGATGTCGATGCATTCTCAGTCGGAAATGTCGGCAGAATTATGATAGGAAACTATGCGTTCCTTCCGTGCACACCGTCGGGAGTTATCGAGCTTATCAAGTCCACTGGTTACGATATGAGCGGCAAAAACGCCGTTGTTCTCGGCAGAAGCAATATTGTCGGAAAGCCGATGGCAATGCTTTTGCTTCACAACGATGCGACTGTCACCGTATGTCATTCAAAGACAAAGAACATAGAGGAAATTTGCAGAAATGCTGATATCATCGTGGCGGCTATCGGCAAGCCGAATTTTGTTACTGCCGATATGGTAAAGCCGGGTGCTATGGTAATAGATGTAGGTATCAACCGCACAGAGGACGGCAAGCTTTGCGGAGATGTCGACTATGAGGCGGTAGAGAAGATTGCTGGTTATATCACACCTGTTCCGGGCGGAGTAGGTCCTATGACCATTGCGATGCTCATGCAGAACACTCTGAATGCTGCACGCTTGCAGTCTGATATTGATTGATACCTAAAACCGTGTCGCAAACCACCGACAGGTTGTAAATTGTGTCGTTTCTTTTTGGTGCTCTAATCGGAAAGAAAATCGGCATGAGGGTAAAGGGGTAATTTTATTGTTAGAGAATATAACTTCTCCATCGGATGTTAAGGCGTTAAGTGAGGAAGAAAAGCTTAACCTTTGCGAGGAGATCAGAAACGAGATAATTAAAACGGTGTCGCACAACGGCGGTCATTTGGCTTCAAACTTAGGTGTTGTCGAGCTGACAGTCGCTCTCTTTTCCGTTTTCGATTTGGATAAGGACACAATCGTCTGGGACGTAGGACATCAGATCTACGCTCACAAGCTTTTGACGGGAAGATACAAGGACTTCTCCGGGCTTCGCACTATGGGTGGAATTTCGGGTTTTCCGAACCGTGACGAAAGTCCTTACGATCACTTTACAACGGGACATTCTTCCGCTTCTGTTTCTTCTGCTCTTGGTGCAGACTGGGGCAGAGTGCTTCAGGGAAAGGAAGGTCACACGATAGCCGTTATCGGTGACGGTTCACTGACAGGCGGACTTGCCTTTGAGGGACTTAACAACGCAGGCAGAATTCACAGAAACTTTATTGTAATAGTCAACGACAACGAGATGTCTATCTCGAAAAATGTCGGAGGACTTTCAAAGTATCTGAGAAATCTTCGAGTGACTTCAAAATACATTGAGGTCAAGAAAAACACAGAGGGAATACTTGATAAAATTCCCGTGATAGGCACGCCTATTGCTAAGCTTGCAAGACACATGAAGGATAAGGTGAAAAGCGGCGTTGTCGACTCCACTATTTTCGGAGACCTCGGCTTCGAGTACTACGGCCCGTTTGACGGAAACGATCTCGAGTCGGTCACTAATATTCTGAATGTCGTCAAGGATTTGGACGAGCCTGTAATCATTCACCTGAAAACCAAAAAGGGCAAGGGTGCGTTCTTTGCTGAGAATGAACCGAACATTTACCACGGAGTGGGCAGTTTCGATCCCGAAACGGGCAGAGTTAAACCAAGCGGAAAGAATTTCTCCAAGGTTTTCGGCGATAAGCTTTGTGAGCTTGCCGAGAGGGACGAGAGAATTTGCGGAATTACCGCCGCAATGGCTTCGGGAACGGGAATGTATGACTTCACTCAGAAGTTCCCCGGAAGATTTTTCGATACGGGAATTGCCGAGGGTCATGCCGTAACCTTCAGCGGAGGTCTTGCGGAAAAGGGAATGCTTCCGATTTTCGCAGTCTATTCCACATTCTTACAGCGTGGATATGACAATATACTTCACGATATTTCACTTCAGAATTTCAAAGCGATGCTCGCTGTTGACAGGGCTGGAATAGTCGGTGAGGACGGAAAAACTCACAACGGAGTTTTTGATTGCGCTTACTTAAGGACAATTCCGGGTATAAGCGTATATTCGCCGTCATACTATGATGAGCTTGAAAATGTCATGGAAAAATACCTCACGGACGACAGCCTAAAGCTTACTTGTGTGAGATACCCTCGAGGAGCGCAGATGTATCTCCCCGATGATTTCAAGCCAAGCTTTGAGAATTTTGATATTTACGGCGATAGAAACGCTAAAATAACTCTTGTCACCTATGGAAGAATTTTCTCCCAGTGCTGTTTAGCTAAGGAAGAACTTCAAAAGGACGGCATAGAGGTAAATATAATCAAACTTAACCGAGTTGTGCCGATAGACAGGGACGCCGTTAAGGCGGCGGCTTCGAGCGATAAGCTTTACTTTTTCGAGGAGGGCTACACCGTAGGCGGAATCGGAGAGGGATTTTTGAGCATGCTCATGCTCGAGGGGTTTTCCGGCAAAGCTTCGCTTCATGCGATAGACAGCGGCTTTGTGTCCCACGGCGCAATGCTTGAGGTTTTGAGAAAGCTTGGATTGACGGGCGACAAAATAGCCGAACAAATAAGATCCGATATGAATAAGGAGAATTAAATGGCAGAGAAGAAAAGATTGGATATACTTCTGTATGAAAAGAACTATGCCCCAAGCCGTGAAAAGGCTAAGGTTATGATTATGGAAGGTCTTGTCTATGTAGATAATCAAAAGTCCGATAAACCCGGAACAGTTGTTTCCGAGGATGCTAAAATCGAAGTTAGAGGCTCTGCGCTCAAATATGTCAGCCGCGGCGGTCTCAAGCTCGAAAAGGCTATGGCAGAATTTCCCATCACTCTTGAGGGAAAGGTCTGCATGGATATCGGTGCTTCAACAGGAGGCTTCACAGACTGCATGCTTCAAAACGGAGCGGTCAAGGTTTATTCCGTTGATGTCGGCTACGGTCAGCTTGCATGGAGTCTTAGAAATGACGAGAGAGTCGTCAATATGGAGAGGACAAACGCAAGATATTTAACTCACGAGCAAGTGCCTGAGGATATTTATCTTTCAAGCGTTGATGTCAGCTTCATTTCGCTTAAAAAGATTTTGCCGGCAATTCGTCCGCTTTTGGCAGACGGCGGTTATGTTGTGTGTTTGATTAAACCGCAGTTTGAGGCCGGCAGAGAAAAGGTTGGTAAAAAGGGAGTTGTGCGTGATATAAACGTCCACAAGGAGGTTGTTTCCGATATTTGTGCGTTTGCACTTGAAAACGGCTTCTCAGTGCTCGGACTTACCTTCTCGCCCGTCAAGGGACCGGAAGGAAACATCGAGTATCTCGCATGGCTTCAAAAATCAGAGGAAACAGTATGCTTTGAGGGCTTTGACCCATCGAAGGTGGTAGAAAGCTCTCACTCTACACTTGGGTGATTAAAAATGAAGGTAGCTCTTATTCCGAATCTCGACAAGGTCGGTGCGGAAAAATGCACCGCAGAAATAATCAGAATACTCAAAAACAGCGGTGACGAGGTGTTCGTTCACGAAAATCTCAAGGATATTTTCGTCGGAACGGAAACTCTTTCGCATCACTATGAGCTTGCGGCAAGAAGCGACGTGATAATCACTGTAGGCGGTGATGGTACTATTCTGCATGCCGCCAAGCATGCGGCTGCCTTTGATGTTCCGATACTCGG
The DNA here is from genome assembly GCA_963589785.1 of Bacteroidaceae bacterium. Classification (GTDB taxonomy): domain Bacteria; phylum Bacillota; class Clostridia; order Oscillospirales; family Acutalibacteraceae; genus SIG603. Next base: position 17,212 of record CAVAMJ010000010.1, read on the forward strand.
AATAAATATGGGCAGACTCGGCTATTTGGCGGGTCTTGAGGCATCTGACATTGAAAAGATACCGGAGGTCATAAGGGGAAGCGGACAGACGGAGGAGAGAAAAATGCTCAGCTGTTCCGTCAACGGAAACCCCTTGCCGTATGTCGCACTGAACGACGGAATAATCTCTTGCCGAGATATTCGCGCGATAGATTTCACGGTTGATATAAACGGAAGCGGAGCTTATCCGCACAGGGCGGACGGAATAATCATCGCAACGCCGACAGGCTCGACAGCTTATTCGCTTTCTGCGGGCGGTCCGATAGTCGATCCGACGCTCAACTGCATGATATTCACTCCGATTTGTCCGATGTCGCTATATGACCGAGCGGTAATCTACAGCGGAGAAACCGAGATTTCTATCAGAATAAAGGACAGGGATCACGGTAAATTCGTGCTCACACTTGACGGCAACAAGCCGATTGAGATAGATGAAAACGATGTGGTCAGCTTTTCTGTGGCAAAACGCAGCATAAGACTGATCAGAATGGGAAAAACAAGCTTTTATGACGTGGTAAGCAAAAAGCTTATCGTTCGTTAAAGGAGAAAATTGATGAAAACAGGTAGACATGCCAAAATTCTTGAGCTTATCAGAGATTATGACATCGATACTCAGGAAGAACTTATGAATATACTTCGAACCAACGGCTATGATGTAACTCAGGCTACGGTTTCGAGAGATATAAAGGAACTAAGACTTGTCAAGAGTATGGGACCCAGAGGAAAATACCGCTATTCGACAAGCCGTGACGCAAGCTCGGATATGTCCTCAAAGTTCTATTCGCTCTTTGCCGATTCCGTTGTTTCCGTGAATTACGCTCAGAATATGCTTGTCATAAAATGTATGACGGGAATGGCTCAGGCAGTTTGTGCATCTATGGATGCCATTGAATTCAAGGGAATTGTCGGTACTCTTGCGGGAGACGATACGATTTTCTGCGTATGCAAGTCAACCGAGGAGGCAAAGAGCCGTCAGGAAGAGTTCAGCAAGCTTATTATGCAGTGATAGGGTGGTGAGAGTTTGCTTTCCGCTTTATATATCGAAAATATAGCCGTTATCGAGAAGGCTTCTATCGACTTTGAGTCGGGCTTCACTTGCCTTACGGGTGAGACGGGAGCAGGTAAATCAATCATAATAGACGCAATTCATGCCGTGACGGGTGAGAGAACCTCAAAAGACCTCATAAGAACGGGAACAGACAGTGCGCTTGTTTCCGCTATGTTCACGGGGCTTAATCCCGTTGTCACAAGGAAGCTTGACGAAATGGGAATACCGCACGATGACGACGAACTGCAGCTTGTCAAGACGATAAAGGCTTCGAGAAACACGCAAAAGGCGAACGGCGTTCCGATTACTGCGGCTATGCTCAAGGAAATCGGCAACACGCTCATTAATATAAACGGTCAGCACGAAAGCTATGACCTCATGAACACCGAGATTCACGGACGATACATAGACGCTTACGGCGAATTGGAAGATTTGCTCATGCAGTATCGAAACGAGTACGACCGTCTGCGTGAGATTCAGCGTGAACTCGAGAAGCTTCGCATGGACGAAAATCAAAAGGCGAGAAGAATAGATTTGCTTAAGTATCAGATTGAGGAAATTGCCGCTGCCGACATAAAGCCCGGTGAAAAGGAAGAGCTAAATAAGCGTGCCGACCAGATTCGCCACGGCGAGCAGATAACGAACGATGTCACCGAGGCAAAGCAGCTTTTAAACGGCGACACCGACTTCGAGGGCGCAATCGCTTATGTTTCAAAAGCGGCTCAGCTTGCCGAGAGTGCCGCAAGAAGTCACTTGCCGCTGACGGCAACTGCGGAGGAACTGAGAAACGCAGAGTACCTTTTGGAGGACGCAGAGGCGGAGCTTAGAAGCTTTGCAGATTCATTTGATTTTGACCCGGCAGAGCTTGACGAGATAGAAGATAGGATAGATTTACTTTACCGTTTGAGTCTAAAGTACGGCGAAACGGAACAGGATATTCTTGATTTTCTTGAGAAATCGAGAAAAGAACTCGAGTCAATCGAGCTTGCCGACGAGAAAACGGAGATGCTCACGGCTGAATTTGAGTCGGTCAAGGAAAAGGCAATCAGCCTTGCCAAGACTCTTTCCGAGAGAAGAAAAGAGTGTTCCTCACGCTTTAGCGCAGAGGTCAAAAATCAGCTGAAATTTCTCAATATGCCAAGCGTTGAATTTGCCGTTCGTCAGGATAGAGTGCCACTCAACCGATTTGGCTGTGACGATATGCAGTTTATGGTTTCGGCAAACTCGGGCGAAAGCCTCAAGCCTATGTCTAAGATAGCCTCAGGCGGTGAGCTCTCGAGAATTATGCTTGCCATAAAGACGGTGCTCTCGAACGGAGACAACATCGACACGCTCATTTTCGATGAGATTGACACGGGAATTAGCGGTGAAGCCGGCAGAAAGGTCGGCTTGAAGCTGAAAGAGGCGGCGAAATCAAGGCAGATTATCTGTATCACTCATTTGGCTCAGATTGCCGCAATGGCGGATAATCAGATGCTCATTAAAAAGAATGACGACGGAAATCGCACGAAAACCGAAGTTAAGCTTTTAGATCATGACGAGAGACTCAAGGAGCTTGCAAGGATAATCGGCGGTGACGAGATAACTCCGCTTAAACTCAAAATGGCAGAGGAAATGCTTGATGCAAAATGATTTTCTTTGCTTGACAAAATTTAAAATAACAGATATACTAAACGGGAAAAGCTGAGACGGAAAGAAGTACGGTGCAGGCTTCAGCAAAGAGATTCGGCGGTTGGTGTAAGCCGAAGAGAAGAGCATCAGAAATACATTCCCGAGCCGAACTCTGAATTTTTCAGTAGGAGTCTCCGCAGGCGAGCGTTAAAGCGCAAAGGTATAAGAAGTTTTTCTGTACCTGTTGAGGCTGTTTTCGTAAGGAAACGGTAAACTGAGGTGGTACCGCGTAAAGTAATTTATGCCCTCTGCATTTTGCAGGGGGCTTTTATTATTCCCGTCCCCCTGAAGAAAAATTGAAAGGACGTGTAAATATGGGAATTTATGAAGAGCTTCAGGCTAGAGGTCTGATAGCACAGGTAACAGACGAAGAAAAGGTAAGAGATTTGGTTAATGCCGGAAAGGCAACCTTCTATATCGGTTTTGACCCGACAGCCGATTCGCTGCATGTCGGTCACTTCATGGCTCTTTGCCTTATGAAGAGACTCCAGATGGCAGGCAACAAGCCGATTGCACTTCTCGGCGGCGGAACTGGTATGATCGGCGACCCGTCCGGTAAGTCCGATATGAGAAAAATGCTCACAAAGGAGACTATCGACCACAACATTGAGTGCTTCAAAAAGCAGATGTCTCGCTTCATTGACTTCTCCGACGGCAAGGCACTTATGATAAATAACGGCGACTGGCTTCTCAACCTTAACTATGTTGAGGTTCTCCGTGAGATCGGCCCGTACTTCTCCGTTAACAACATGCTCAGAGCAGAGTGCTACAAGCAGAGAATGGAAAAGGGTCTTTCCTTCCTCGAGTTCAACTACATGATCATGCAGAGCTACGATTTCTACAGACTCTACATGGATTACGGTTGTAACCTCCAGTTCGGCGGCGACGACCAGTGGTCAAATATGCTCGGCGGACGCGAGCTCATCAGAAAGAAATTAGGCCTTGAGGAGCAGGACGCTAAGGCTCAGGCAATGACAATCACACTTCTTCTCAATTCTGAAGGAAAGAAAATGGGCAAGACTGTTTCCGGTGCTGTTTGGCTCGACCCGAACAAGACAAGCCCTTATGATTTTTACCAGTACTGGAGAAATGTTGACGATGCCGATGTTCTCAAGTGCATCAGAATGCTCACATTCTTACCTCTCGAGCAGATAGACGAGATGGACAAGTGGGAGGGCAGTGAGCTAAATAAGGCTAAGGAAATTCTCGCATACGAGCTCACAAAGCTTGTTCACGGCGACGAGGAGGCTGACAAGGCTCAGGCTGCCGCAAAGGCACTTTACGGCGCAGGCGCAGCTGTTACCGATAATATGCCGACAACAGAAGTCGAGCTCACTGACGGAAGCATCGGACTTCTCGATATTCTCGTTGTTTCCAAGCTTGCTCAGTCCAAGAGGGACGCAAGAACCCTCGTCACTCAGAACTCCGTTTCTGTCGATGACGAAAAGGTAAACGATGTCGCAAAGAGATTTACGGCAGAGGACTTCGAGAAGGGCTACATTGTAGTCAAGAAGGGCAAGAAGTTCCAGAAAATCGTAATTAAATAAGATATAAAATAATAAATCGGAGCAAGTGAAAAAGCTTGCTCCGATTTTTTGTTTTATTCCGGATAATTCAAGTGACTTTCATCAATGCCGTAGAGAGTTCTTCCGAGATACTGCTTAGCGATGTAATGAGCCATATTGAGGTTCATATCGAGGTAGTTGCCGCAGTCCCTGGGGCTAGCACCGGGGATTTCTCCCTCAAAGTCACGCACAAACTCGAACATTGCTGTAACTAGTTCTACGATGTCCTTTGATTCGAGGTCGCCAGCCAAAATGAGGTAAAATCCAGTTCGGCAGCCCATGGGTCCAAAGTAAACGATTTTATCCTGCCACTGGGGATCGTTTCTGAGGTAAGTAGCGCCGAGGTGCTCGATTGTGTGAACCTCTGCCGTGTTCATTACAGGCTCATCATTCGGTGAAGTGATGCGAAGGTCAAAGGTAGTGACGGTCTCCTTTCCGATATGATCCTTTCTCGAGACATACACGCCCGGCTCAAGGGCAATATGGTTTATTGTGAAGCTTGCGATTTTTTCCATGCTTTAAGTTCCTTTCTTTTTGTTTGATCTAGTAATCTTTACCGATTATTTTAAGTCAAGGAATAAATAAAGTCAATGTGCAAAATAACTGTTGACAAAGATACCCCTTGGGGGTATAATTCAATCATAAAATACCCCACAGGGGTATGTGTGAATGTAATGAAGAGGTAATAACTTATGGAAGATAACAATATTAAACACTCATGCTGTTGCTGTCATGATGACGAGAAGACAACCGAGAGAACAAACGATGAGGTAAAAAAGCTGATGAACCGCCTAAGCCGAATCGAGGGTCAGATCAGAGGAATTAAGCGCATGCTCGAGAATGACGCTTATTGCCCGGATATATTAACCCAGTCGGCGGCTGTCACCTCGGCTATGAACGCATTCAGCAGAGAGCTTCTTTCAAACCACGTTCATCACTGCGTGGTGAGAGACATAAAGGAAGGAAAGGAAGAAACAGTTGATGAGCTTATGGACACAATTTATAAGCTTATGAAATGAGGCTATCAATGGAACAGTATAACGTTACGGGAATGAGCTGTGCGGCATGCAGCTCAAGAGTAGAGAAAGCCGTATCCGCAGTAGACGGCGTCACCTCATGCTCGGTAAGTCTTCTTACCAACTCAATGGGCGTTGAGGGAACGGCAAGTGCGGCAGATATAATCAAAGCGGTAGAAAATGCGGGTTACGGTGCTTCCGTCAAGGGTGCGCAAAAGGTAAGCGCTGATGCCGATGAATTAAAGGACACTGAAACTCCGAAACTTAAGAGAAGACTAATCGCGTCTGTCGGATTTTTGTGCGTGCTGATGTATTTCTCCATGGGCCACATGATGTGGGGCTGGCCTTTGCCAAGCTTCTTTAACGGAAATCATGTTGCCATGGGACTTGTTCAGCTTCTTCTGACTGGTGCCGTCATGGTGATAAACCAGAAGTTCTTTATAAGCGGATTTAAAGGGCTTATTCACAAAGCGCCAAACATGGATACACTTGTCGCGCTCGGCTCGGGCGCATCGTTCTTGTGGAGCGTCTATGCGCTTTTCATGATGACGGATGCTCAGGTTCACGGCGGAGCGGAAGCGGCTATGCCGTGGATGGATGAATTCTATTTTGAGTCGGCGGCAATGATACTTGCGCTCATCACGGTCGGAAAAATGCTCGAGGCGAGAAGCAAAGGCAAAACGACAGATGCACTCAAGGAGCTCATGAAGCTAACTCCGAAGTCGGCGAATGTCTTGCGTGACGGCAAGGAAGTGACGGTTTCTGTTTCTGAAGTTAAACAGGGCGACGTTTTTGTCGTTCGCCCCGGTGAATCCGTGCCCGTTGACGGAGTTGTAGTCGAGGGAAGTTCGGCTGTGAACGAATCTGCACTCACGGGCGAGTCTGTTCCCGTTGATAAAGAGGTAGGCGATACGGTTTCCGCCGCTACTATCAATCAGTCGGGATTTATCCGCTGTGAGGCAACAAGAGTAGGTGAGGACACCACTCTTTCTCAGATAATCAAAATGGTAAGCGATGCGGCGGCAACAAAAGCTCCTATTGCTAAAATTGCAGATAAGGTATCGGGAATTTTCGTTCCGGCTGTTATTTCTATCGCGGTAGTAACGATTATCGTTTGGCTTCTTGTCGGTCAGACAGTCGGCTACGCCCTTGCAAGGGGAATTTCCGTTCTCGTTATCAGCTGTCCGTGTGCACTGGGACTTGCTACTCCCGTTGCCATAATGGTCGGAAGCGGAAAGGGTGCAAGAAACGGTATTCTTTTCAAAACGGCAGTTTCGCTCGAGGAGACGGGTAAGGTTAATATAGTTGCACTTGATAAAACAGGCACAATTACAAAGGGTGAGCCGCAGGTCACGGATATTATTCCGACAGACGGAATAAGCGAAAATGAACTTCTCGTAAAGGCGGCTTCGCTCGAATCAAAAAGTGAGCATCCGCTTGCAAAGGCAGTTCTTGAAAAAGCAAACGCAGAAAATATCTCTCTTATGGAGACAGATAATTTCAAGGCACTTTCGGGCAACGGACTTGAGGCAGTGCTTGATGGCAAAAAGCTTGTCGGAGGAAGCGGAAAATATATCTCGTCCGTTGTCGCAGTTGATAGCGCTGTAAAGGAGAAAGCAGACAGCCTTGCAAAACAGGGAAAGACTCCGCTTTTCTTCTCTGAAGACGGAAAACTTCTCGGTATAATTGCCGTAGCCGATGTTATCAAGGAGGATTCGCCTCAGGCTGTTAAGGAGCTTCAGAACATGGGTATCCATGTTGTTATGCTCACGGGCGACAACGAGCAGACCGCAAAGGCAATCGCAAAAGAGGCGGGAGTCAACGAGGTAATCGCCGGAGTTTTGCCCGACGGCAAAGAAGCAGTCATCAGAAAGCTTAAGGAACAGGGCAAGGTCGCCATGGTCGGTGACGGTATAAACGATGCGCCTGCGCTCACAAGAGCCGATATCGGTATAGCAATCGGTGCGGGTGCCGATGTTGCCGTTGATGCGGCAGATGTCGTTGTTATGAAATCCAAGCTTACCGATGTTTCGGCGGCTATCAGACTTTCAAGAGCAACTCTCACAAATATTCACGAGAATCTTTTCTGGGCATTCTTCTATAATGTAATCGGAATTCCGCTTGCTGCCGGATGTTACATTCACTTATTCGGCTGGTCACTAAATCCGATGTTCGGTGCGGCGGCAATGAGTCTTTCGAGTTTCTGCGTTGTTACTAACGCACTGAGACTCAACCTCGTCAATATCAGAAGTACCAAGCACGACAGAAAACGCAAATCAAATGTTAAAGCAATCGAGATGAAATCAGCTGAAGAAGACACAAATGCTCCCGATGTTCTCATCAAGGTTGAGGGCATGATGTGCGGTCACTGCGAAGCAAGAGTTAAAAAGGCGCTTGAAGGTTTAAGCTTTGTCAGCGAAGCAAAGCCAAGCTTTGAGAAAGGCACGGTTGAGGTTAAGCTTAACGCAAGGGCTAACGAAAACGACATGAAAAAAGCGATAGAAGATAATGACTATAAGGCAGTATCTTTTACATACAAAGAAAACAAAAATACGGAGGAAAACAAAATGACAAAGACAATGAAAATCGAAGGCATGATGTGCTGTCACTGTGAGGCTACAGTTAAGAAGACTCTTGAGGCAATCGAGGGCGTTGAGTCTGCAAACGTAAGCCATGAGAACGGAACAGCAGTCGTTACACTTTCTGCAGATGTTTCTGACGATGCTCTCAAGAGTGCTGTTGAGGCTAAAGACTACAAGGTTACAGCAATCGACTGAATTGATTAAAGTTGAAAGGCTCCGAGTGATCGGAGTCTTTTGTTTTAAGCGTCTAAGGGATTTGCTAAGAATTGTGCAATTTTGTCATCTTGAACACGATAATAAATATGTGATATACTCTAAATAGTGTGAATTCGAACACAAAATTTAATAAGGTGTGGCACAAGGAGACAAATATGATTACAGTTAAAGAATACAGGGGACATATCAGAAACTGGGAGTCGCTTTGCGAGGAGCTTAATATCTCAAAGGAACTTTCCCGTGAGGAGCGTGAGGAGAAAATTCTCGTTGCCGCTTATGAAAAATTCGGCGGTGAAATGGCGCTTCATATGCACGGAATGTTTGCTTTTGCACTCTACGATGACGAAAAGGACGAGCTTTTTTGCCTAAGAGATCAGTTCGGAACAAAGCCATTTTATTACTATGTCACTGAGGACGGCAGACTTCTCTACGGCACGATGATTCGTGATATAATGGAGAAGGACGGATTTAAAAAGGAACTCAATGAAGAAATGCTTCAGATCTATCTTTCGCTTACATATGTCGGCGGAGAGGATACGTTCTTCAAGGGTGTGAAAAAGCTTATGCCCGGTCATTACATGACCTTTAAGAACGGCGAACTTAAAATCACACGCTACTGGAAGCCTGAATTTCATCCCGACAATAGCAAAAGTCTCGAAAGCTGGGCAGATGAAATCCACGAAACCTTGCTTGGTATCATGAAAGAGGTTAAGACAAGTGACGAAACAGCCGAATCTTTCCTTTCCGGAGGAGTTGACTCATCGTATGTTTTTGCCGTATCTGATGCTGAAATGTCCGATTCTTGCGGATATGAGGAGGAGCGTTTTGACGAGTCTCCGCTTGCCGCAAAGACTGCGGAATTTCTCGGCAGAAAGAATTCCAAGCTGATTATCACTCCGCAAATGTTCTTTGACACGGTGCCGTACACCATGTACAATATGGAACAGCCGCTCGGAGATGCATCGGCAATAGTTTTCACGCTCGGATGCAATGCCACTTCTAAGCACACTAAACTATGTTATTCGGGTGAGGGAAGCGACGAGCTTTTCGGCGGATACAATATGTATCGCAATGCAGAGCGTTACGGAGATAACCTCAAGAATTTCTATGTCGGAAACACCAACATCATGAAAGAGGACGAGAAGGAGAGAATTCTCAAAAAATACAATCCAAGCGTTTTGCCGATAAATCTTGTTAAGTCGATTTATGAGGAAAACGAGGGAATAGATCCGCTTTCAAAAATGAGCGATGTCGATATTAGAATTTGGCTCGAGGGAGATATTTACCTCAATGTCGACAAAATGAGCACAGCGGCGGGACTTGAAATAAGAATGCCGCTGACAGATACGAGAATTTTCGATATTGCTTCAAGACTTCCGTCCAAATACAAGGTGAATGAAACTCAAAATAAGGTTGCTTTCAGAACAGCGGCGGCAAAGGTTTTACCTGAGGAAGTTGCGTTCAGAAAGAAGCTCGGATTTATCGTACCGATTAGAATTTGGATGGCAGACTCGAGATACAACGGTGATGTTATCGCAAAATTCAATTCTGAATATGCCGAAAAATTCTTTAATGTCGAAGAAATCAACAAGATATTTGACGCTTATGTCGGCGGAGACAGTGACCTCTGGCGTAAGGTTTGGACGATTTACACATTCCTTGTTTGGTACGAGGAGTATTTTGTGAAGAGATGAGGGAAAAATTATGCTGAAAGTAGTTCAGGCGATAGCAAGTGATGATTACAAGGCTTATGTTTATCTGTCGGACGACACAATAAGATTATTTGACTGCAAAAATCTCATTGAAAATGTTGAAGGCTTTGATAAACTCAAGGACGAAAGCTTTTTCAGAGACAGAATAAATGTAATCGGCGGCAAGCTCTCGTGGGATTTGTCGGGAAAATATAATCCCGACGAATGTATATCGGTTGAGGTCAGTGAAATCTTAAATAGTCCTCAAACCGAAGATCCGCTCGATATGTACTCGAATGAGAACGGCAATGTCTACCTTAGCTATATGCCCGAGGTAAAAAAGGTTTTGCCGGCTGAGAACTTTGAGGTTTACGCTTATTTTACCGACGGAAGCATCAAACTTTTTGACTGCAAGCCGATTTTGGATAACGCTAAGACTAATTCCGCTTTTCTTCCGCTTAAGGACGAGAAATATTTTTATGAGACACTCGACTGCTTAAACGGAACGGTTGCGTGGGATGTTGCCGGAAACCACAACGAGGAAAAATGCGTAGATGTCGACCCGTTTTTGGTTTATGACAGTCCGTGGGTACTCGATCCGACAGAATGAGAAAAACAAACAGCTTGCATCGAAAAAATGCAAGCTGTTTTGACAAAATAAAGATAAAACAAATGGGAGAGTGGTTTTCACTCTCCCAAATTCATTTTAATTAACCGAAATATCTCTCGAGTAAGCCCTTGAGAGCCTTGCCGTGTCTAGCCTCGTCCTTTGCCATCTCGTGAACTGTGTCGTGGATAGCGTCAAGACCTAACTCCTTAGCGCGTGTAGCAAGCTTAACCTTGCCCTCTGTTGCGCCGTACTCAGCGTCTACTCTCATCTCGAGGTTCTTCTTTGTGCTGTCTGTGAGAACCTCTCCGAGAAGCTCTGCAAACTTTGCTGCGTGCTCAGCCTCTTCGTAAGCTGCCTTCTCCCAGTAAAGACCGATCTCAGGATAGCCCTCTCTGTGAGCAACTCTTGCCATTGCAAGGTACATACCAACCTCAGAGCACTCGCCGTTGAAGTTCTCTCTGAGTCCGTCGATGATATCCTGAGGAGCGCCGTTAGCTACGCCGACAACGTGCTCAGCAGCCCAGCTCATCTCGCCCTCCTGCTTTGTGAACTTAGAAGCGGGAGCCTTACAAATGGGGCACTTGTAATCCTCCGGAAGAGTCTCGCCCTCATAAACATAACCACAAATCTGACATACATACTTAGCCATAATAAAATTCCTCCTTAAGAAATTGATAAATTAGTTTTCCTCTTTAAGTTTAAGCTTTTCTCTGCACTCGGGGCAGATGAATTTGATTGTGAGGGAGTAGCTCTCGATTTTGTTTCCAAGCTTATCGCTCAGGTATTTTTCCATGTCACCGACATCGACATCAACTACATTTCCGCAAACTGTGCAAAATGCGTGGTCATGCACTCTGATCGTCTTATCGAAGCGATCCGGCTCGCCTGTGACGGGAACTCTCCTGATGTCTCCGCTTTCAACCAAATTGGTAAGATTTCTGTAAACACTCGCAAAGGAGATTCTGACGCCCTTATCCTTGCACAGCATAAAAATTTCTTCAGCACTCATGTGTTTATCAGAGTTTTGAATTAAATTTAAAAGCTGAGAAGCAAGCTTTGTCATGTTCTGTCTCCTTTCGTTTGTTCTTACTGACACAAGTATACAGTATGGATATTAGGTTAGTCAATACTAATAATGAGAATTATTCTTATTTTTATTTTCTGCATAAATTTCATGATATTTATTTATGTAATTCGACGACAAGAGTAAAAAACTATGTTTCGCACAAAAGAATTTCTCATCAGAAGAGAAATAAGAGGGAGTATTTCCCTAAAGTGTTTGTTGAAGTATATTAAGTTATATGATATTCTTGATACATACACGATACCACGGAGGGAGGAGATGCGGTGGTAAAGTGGATTTGGCTTATAGTAATAGTTTTGGCACTGATAATCGAGGCGATGGGCCCGCAGATAGTTTCAATATGGTTTGCGGTCGGCGGTGTGGCGGCGTTCATTTTGTCGCTGTGCGGTCTCGATGTGAGTGTGCAAATCATCGCCTTTGTGGCGGTGACCGTGGTTTCTCTCATAGCGACTAAGCCGATAGTCGCAAAGCTGAGAAAAACGGACAACACCCCCACCAACGCCGACAGATATGTCGGAATGGAGGGTAAAATCATTGTGCCGATTAGTGTCATAGAGGGAACGGGAAGAGTTCTGGTTTCCGGAAGTGACTGGTCGGCGATAAGTGACGAAGACATACGGAAGGACACTTTGGTAAGAGTCGAAGCAATTGAAGGAGTCAAGCTCAGAGTAAAGAGAATTGACGGTAAGGAGTAAAAATGGCTGCATTAACAGTATTTCTTGTACTGCTTATAATAGTGGTGCTTGTAGTAATTTCAAACATTAAAATCGTGCCCCAGGCTCACGCTTATGTCGTGGAGAGACTTGGCGCATATCACGTTTCTTGGCAGACGGGTCTTCATGTGAAAATCCCGTTCATAGACAGAATCGCAAAGAAGGTAAGCCTTAAGGAGCAGGTAATAGACTTCCCGCCTCAGCCCGTTATCACAAAAGATAACGTCACCATGCAGATTGATACGGTCGTCTATTTCCAGATTACAGATCCTAAGCTTTATACCTACGGCGTAGAAAGACCGATTTCGGCTATCGAGAATCTTTCCGCAACAACGCTCAGAAATATAATCGGTGAGATGGAGCTTGACCATACTCTCACATCAAGAGACGTTATCAACTCTAAGATCAGAGTTATCCTCGACGAGGCAACAGACCCGTGGGGAATCAAGGTCAACCGAGTAGAGCTTAAGAACATCATTCCTCCGAGAGAAATTCAGGAGTCGATGGAAAAGCAGATGAAAGCCGAGCGTGAGAGACGTGCGAAAATTCTTGACGCAGAAGGCGAAAAGAGATCCGCAATCCTCATTGCAGAAGGTCAGAAGGAGTCGGCAATCCTCAAGGCAGACGCAATCAAGGAAACAAAGGTAAGAGAAGCCGAAGGTGAAGCAGAGGCAATAAGACAGGTTCAGAAGGCACTTGCAGATTCTATCAGAATGCTCAACGAGGCATCACCGAGCGATGCAGTTGTAGCGCTTAAGAGCCTTGAGGCATTTGAAAAGGCGGCAGACGGAAAAGCAACGAAGATTATTGTGCCGTCCAATATTCAGGGCTTGGCAGGAATGGCAACAAGCATAAAAGAGATTATTTCTTCTGATACCAACGTTAAGGAAAATTAACGGCAGAAAAATAGAAAAACTCAAAAGTTTTTGCGTCGCTTTTTACAAAAAGCGACCGGGTGTGGGCGGAGCCCACGAGTAATTAATAATGAATAATTAAGAATTAATAATTTAGCAAAAACAGAGCGAAGCGATAAAAAGAAGATAGGTTGGCAAAGTTAACCAAAAATGCGAACGCATTTTTTAGAACACGAAGTGTTCGTGGTTGGGCTTTGCCAGCCGACTTGTTTTCTCAAAGATAAATCAAGAACAGATAAAACAAAAAGATAGGCACGGAAAATACGTCAAGAATGCGAAGCGTTCGCAGACGGGCATTTTCCGTGCCGAATTATTTACACAAAGAGAAATACAGAACGAAAAAAACTGTATTTTATCATTTCAGTAATTTGACACAAATTGAGTGTTTGAACTAACTCCACACTTTCAACAGTTGACCGAAGAAGACGAACTGTACATATAAGTTGAAATGAGGAAAAAAACTCAAGTTTAGGATAATCATGATATTTAATATCGCACAATGCTTTTTGCAAACCAATAGCTGTCAGAGGTAAGTTACAAATGCGATGCATTTTAATCTGCTTTTGACTGCCTTTTTTGTTCTTGATTTTTATAGAGAGAATAATACGGCAAGAGAAAATGCCCGACTGCAAACGCTATGCGTTTTTGTCGTATTTTCTCTTGCCTATCTTTTTCAAAGTTAGATTTATTGTCCTGTATTTATCTTCGTGTGGATAGTCCGGCAGTCAAAGCCCAACCACAGATGCCTATCGCATTTTTGGTTAACTTTGTCAGCCTATCTTCTTTTTGTTATCGCTTCGCTCTGTTTGGCGTTTTCGCTAACTATTAATTTTTAATTATTAATTATTAATTAACCGTGGGCTCTGCCCACACACGTTCGCTTTTTGAAAAAAGCGAAACCAAAAACTTTTAATGTTTGCCAAAACTTCGTATATTCGATAAAAATTATAAATTAGCCTTGACAACAGGACAAAGAGGTATTACTATTTTAGACGATAAAAAACAGAGTAGACCTGAATGCGTGAAGTGCCGAGTGAACGGGGAGTTGTCGCTCGGACGAAAAGTATTCTTGCGGTAGTCAGGTCGCATCCCGCTGTTTAATCTCGGAGACTCTCCCTGTTAAACCGCGGTGTCTAACAAGGAGGTATTTTTTTATGTCAGACACCAAAAAACTCTTGTCCGTCACAAACCTTTCCATCCTCGCAATGCTCATTGCACTTGAAATCGTACTGAAAACCTATCTCCAGGTTTCTTTCTGGAACCTTAGATTCGGTTTTGGCTTCTTGCCTATCGCAATAGCCGCAAGACGCTACGGTGCTCCTCATGCGGCAATCGTTGCGGCACTGGGCGATATAGTCGGTTACTGGCTCGTTACGTTCAGTCTCGGTGCGTATAACCCGCTTCTCACGATAACCTATGCTTTGACGGCGGTCATCACGGCACTTTTTATTCACAAGAAGTGCAGCATAAAGAGAATTGTCTCTTATGTCCTCATCAACAATATCGTGTTTACTATTTTCGTGAATACATATTGCCTTTACATGCTCTACCACGATTTCTACCAAATGACTTACGCTCAGATGCTTGTAATGCGACTCCCGCAGGCAGTTATCATGGCTATTATCGAGTGCATAACCATGTGCCTCATCTACAAAAAGGCTGATAATGTTATAACAAGAGATTTCAGGTAAATTCCTCGGCTTCGATTAATTCGGAGCCGTTTTCTTTTTGTTCAAAATAGTTAACATAACAGAGAAAAATTCTTAAATCACTATATCTTTTTCCTTTACAATTTGTAATCACGGGTCTATAATTATTAAGTATGGAAAAATACATTAGACTTGGAGATTTATATATAATGAAAAGTAATTTTATGAAAAAAGCCATTGCCGCCGCAATGATTGCTGTTTGTGCCTTTTCCTTTGCGGCATGTTCTAACGCCGGCGGAGAAGAGGCTTCGGTATCGGGTGTCTCGAGTGTGGCTACTGTCAAAGCTACGGCAACACCTAAATCCTATACCTTCCCAAAGGGAAGTACTTACGGTGAACTTGATATAAGCGGACTCACTCTTAATGATGCTATTTCTCAGGCTGAAAATTACTGCAAGGAACAGCTCAAGAAGATTACCGTAACCGTTACATTCAATAATCAGAGCCTTGCAATTTCAGGAGACAGCGCCGAAATTGACACCAATAACGCAAAGACAGAGCTCACCAAGGTAAGCAAGACGAGCGAAAAGGCGGCTGTTGCTTGCGAGTACACTGTCAAGACAAATGACACCACAAAGAAAAAGCTTGAGGAATTCAGAGATTCAACGGAGATTAAGATGGAAAACGCTACCATCACTTCGTTTAACTCTCAGACAGAGAAGTTCAAGTTTAAGGAAGGCTCTTCAGGGGAGAAGATAGACGTTGACAAGACTCTCACTCTTGTCGGCGATCAGTTCAACAAAAAGGCAAACGGTACCGTCAAGGCTGAGACAATCAAGACAGACCCTGAGGTAACCGTAGATATGCTCAATGAGAAGTATGGTCTCATTTCTTCTTACTACACCATATCCACAAATACTGAGAACGGCAACCACAACATGGCTCTTGCCGCAGAGAAGATTAACGGCACTGTCTTACAGCCCGGCGAGCAGTTCTCATTTAACGATGTTGTCGGTGACTCCACAACAGCAGAGAGCGGATTCCTTCCGGCAAACGGAATTGTCGGCGGCGTTCTCACACCTGTTTACGGCGGTGGAATTTGCCAGACTTCTTCAACGCTTTACTTAGCTTGTCTTTATGCGGGACTTCAGATTGACTTCAGAGACTGCCACCAGATGCCGTCCTCTTATGTTCCGATCGGACTTGACGCAACGGTAAGCTATCCTGACCTCGACTATAAATTTACAAATAACATGGACACCACCATTTATATTTGCGCCGGCATGGAGGACACCACGCTCACGGTTAAGATTTACGGTGTTCAGCCGGACAGTTGGGATAACATAACAGTTGATTCATGGACAGAGGAAACTCTCTATCCCGATGACGGTGTTGTTTATGAGACAGACTACAGCCTCGCTCAAAATCAGGTTGAACTAAAGGCTTCCTATATGCTCGGCTACAAGGCAGAGGCTTCAAGAACCTTCTACAAGAACGGTGAAGCACTTTACACAGAGCAGCTTGGCGAGTCGGTTTATTCTCCAAGACAGACAACTTACAAGGTTGGCCCGAATACTGACACCTCACAAATTGTTGACGGCGTTTATGTCGGTTCTGACGCTTACTCATACTCAGACGACACAACAGACAGCTATTCTGACAGCACAGAGAGCACCGACAGCTATGTCGACAGCGGCTCTGATGCGGAAATTCCGGCTGATGACACAACATATGACGACACTACCTATTATGATGATACAGGTTCTGACGGATACTGATAATTAAGTAATAGGCTAATATTATTTTCTCTATTTTTCTGAAAGGGGAAGACCCGACATATAAATTATGCCGGGTCATTTATTTATTATGAAGGACGGATTCGTAAGACTGGCGGCGGCTGTGCCAAGCGTAAAGGTTGCCGACCCTGTTTACAACAAGGAAGAAATCAAAAAAATGATTTTCGAGGCTGCTGAAAATAAAGCGGCGGCGATTATTTTTCCGGAGCTCGCCGTCACAGGCTACACCTGCGGAGATCTTTTCAAGGACAGAACTCTTCAGGGAAAGGCACAGGAGTGCTTAAGAGAGCTTATCGAGGAGACAAGCGACTGCGATATTTTGGTAGGAGTCGGAATGCCCGTGCCGTACATGGGTGCGCTTTACAACTGCATTGCCGTCTTTAAGTCGGGCGAGCTTTTGGGTCTTCCCGCAAAGAAAAATATTCCGAATTATTCCGAGTTCTACGAGATGAGACACTTCACTCCCGCTAACGGAACAGTCGTGATAAATTTCTGCGGCTTTGAAGTTCCTATGGGCGAGAATATTATTTTCTCATGCGTGAATAATCCTGATTTTTGTGTTGGATTTGAGGTCTGCGAGGATGTCTGGATAGCATCTCCGCCAAGCACATCGCTTGCGACTGCGGGAGCAACCGTAATTATGAACGCATCCTGTTCTGATGAGATAATCGGTAAAGCCGACTATCGCCGAATGATGATAGGTGCTTTCTCGGGAAGACTTCTTTCCGCTTATGTCTACACGGATTCCGGCTTCGGTGAGTCAACTCAGGACATGGTCTTTGCCGGTCATCGCTTGATTGCAGAGAACGGCTCTATTGTGAGTGAGAGCGAGCTTTTCTCCTCCGGTATAAGCTACGGTGATGTTGATGTTCAAAAGCTTGTTCAGGAAAGAAGAAGAATGAACACATGGAATGACGACCTAAGCGAGAACAACACCTATGTCTCATTTGACTATGAGGAAGAAACCTTCGAGGACTTCGAGACAAACAGATTTATCGATCCAAGACCGTTCGTCCCAAGCAATACTCAAGCTCTTTCCACGAGATGCAAAACTATTTTACAGCTTCAGTACACAGGTCTTGCAACAAGACTTAAGCATATAAATGCAAAGACTGCCGTAGTCGGACTTTCGGGCGGACTTGATTCAACCCTTGCACTGCTTGTTATGGTGAATGCTTTCGATTCCCTTGGACTTGACCGTGACGGAATTAAAGCGGTGTCGATGCCTTGCTTCGGCACAACGGGAAGAACAAAATCTAACGCTCAAACCCTTGCGGAGGCACTGGGAGTCAATTTCAGAGAAATTCCGATTCAGGCGGCTGTTAATCAGCATTTTGCCGATATAGGTCATGATCCCAAAAAGCTTGACGTAACATACGAGAATTCTCAGGCAAGAGAAAGAACTCAGCTTCTCATGGATATTGCCAACAAGGAAAACGGTATCGTAGTCGGTACGGGAGACCTCTCAGAGCTTGCTCTCGGCTGGGCTACCTACAACGGCGACCACATGTCGATGTATGCCGTGAATTCCTCGATACCAAAGACTCTTGTTCGTCATCTCGTTAAATATGCGGCTGACACAAACGAGAAAATCAAGGATGTTCTCTATGATATTCTCGATACTCCCGTAAGTCCCGAGCTTTTGCCGCCGAAGGACGGAGAGATTTCCCAGAAAACAGAGGATTTGGTGGGCCCTTATGAGCTTCACGATTTCTTCCTTTACAATATGCTCAGATTCGGCTTCACACCCGATAAAATTTACCGCATGGCATTAAAGGCTTTTGACGGCGCTTATGATGAAGAGACAATCAAAAAGTGGCTGAAAACATTCTATAGAAGATTTTTCACCCAGCAGTTCAAGCGTTCATGCTTGCCTGACGGGCCAAAGGTTGGTTCTGTCACACTTTCTCCTCGTGGAGATTTCAGAATGCCGTCGGATGCTTCATCGAGAATTTGGCTCGAGGTTATAGAAGAACTTTGATAAGGACAGGTGAACGGTATGAGAGTTTTATCATGTATTCCCGCAACAGAAGAAGAAAATAAAATGATTGCTTCGGCAGTCCCGGAATATGAATATATCTTTGACGAAAAGCCGTCTCAGGAAGTGATGGAGTCAGCCGATATTATCCTTGGTTGTCCGAGTCCTAAAATGCTGCCTACTTGCACAAGCCTCAAGTGGCTTCAGACAATCTCTGCGGGAGTGGACGCTTATGTGAAATCACTTCCAAGCGGAGTGCTTCTCACAAACGCAACTGGCGGTTACGGCCTTGCCATTGCAGAGCACATGCTCGGAATGTACCTTTCTCTCATAAAGAAGCTTAACGGCTATCAGGAGCTTCAGAGAGCGCACGAATGGGGCGACCTCGGCGATGTTAAATCGGTTTGGGGCTCGACTGTTCTCGTTGTCGGTATGGGAGACATAGGCACGGAGTTTGCAAAGCTTTGCAAGGCTATGGGCGCATATGTTATCGGTGTGAGAAGAACCGACTTAACGCCGTCTGAATATGCCGATGAAATTCATCTGAACGAGGATCTTGATGAGCTTTTGGGAAGAGCGGACTGCGTTGCTGTTTCACTTCCCGGTACAAAGGAAACGGCAAATATGTTCACCAAGGACAGATTTGAGAAGATGAAAAACACCGCTGTTTTCATCAATGTCGGACGAGGCTCGATAGTTGATCAGGATGCACTTACAGATGCACTCAACAGCGGAGAGATTTTCGGTGCGGGACTTGACGTTGTGACACCTGAGCCACTGCCGAGCGACAATGCACTTTGGTCGGCTAAGAACGTGATAATCACTCCTCATGTTTCCGGCGGATTCCATTTGACGGAAACCAAAAGCCGCATACTCGGTATTGCGACAGAAAATCTTAAGCGTTACCATGACGGTAAGCCGCTTAAAAATATAGTAGATTTTAGCACAGGATACAGAAAATTATAATGATATACTTTGACAATTCCGCTACGACAAAGGTCTGTAAGGAGGCTTTGGACAAAGCCTGTTACATGATGAGTGAGTGCTGGGGAAATCCCTCGTCACTGCACTCTGTCGGTTTTGAGGCGGAGAAGGAAATTACAAAAGCAAGAGATATAATAGCTAAAAAGCTCGGCTGTGAGGAAAGTGAGATTTATTTCACCTCAGGCGGAACAGAGGCGAATAATCTTGCTGTTCTCGGCGGTGCAGACGCAAGAAAGCGCCGCGGAAACAGAATAGTCACAACGGCAATCGAGCACCCGTCCGTTCTGAAAGCGGCTGAGGAGCTCGAAAAGCAGGGCTTCGAGGTGATTTACCTAAAGCCCGATGAGAGTGGACAAATCCCCGATTCAGCGATTTACGGCGCAATCAACGAAAAAACAATACTCGTCAGCATGATGGCTGTTAACAACGAGACGGGAGTTATGCTTCCGCTTGCTACAGTCTCAAATGCGATTAAGCGTGCGAACGCACCCGCATTTTTCCATGTGGACGATGTTCAGGGCTTCGGAAAGATAAAAATTAATCTCAAGAAGCTCGGTATAGATATGATGACGATAAGCGGACACAAGGTTCACGCTCCAAAGGGAGTGGGCGCTATCTTTATCTCTAAGAAAGCAAGAGTGAACCCAAGAGCGTTCGGCGGCAGTCAGCAGAAACAGATTAGACCGGGCACAGAGCCAGTCCCCGCAATTTGTGCGTTCGGCGAGGCTGTCAGAGTTTTGCCGGACGAGAGAGAAGAGCTCGCTTTAGTCACAGAGATAAGGGACAGACTTTTGAGTGGACTTAAGGAAATGCCCGACGTCGTACTTAATTCCCGTGAAGACGCTCTGCCGTATATACTCAATTTCTCATGCGGCAGCGTAAGAAGTGAGACCATGCTTCATTACTTGAGTGAAAGAGGTATTTTCGTTTCTTCCGGTTCAGCCTGTTCAAAGGCAAAGCCTAGCCATGTTTTGGAGGCTCTCGGTTACTCAAGCGACAGAATAGATTCCTCGATAAGAGTAAGCTTTTCACGCTACAACTCACCCGAGGAAGCAGACGAATTTTTGAAAGCACTGCGAGAGGGACTTGATTCTCTCGCTCACAGATAGGAGAAAAAATGCAGGAAGTTATTTTATTAAAGCTTGGAGAGATTGTTCTCAAGGGTCAGAACAGAAGATCTTTTGAGGAGACTCTTCTCAAGAACATCAGGAGAAGAATTGCCCCAAAGGGTGAATATCAGATAAGCATCGCTCAGTCGACAATTTATGTCGAGCCGATGAGAGATGACTGCGACCTTGACGAAGCGGAAGACGCAATTTCAAAGGTATTCGGTGTTGTCGCATATTCGAGAGCATGCATTGTACCGAAGGATTTAGCAGAAATCCAGAAGGCGGCAGTGGAGTATCTCGCAGACGAGCTCAATGCGGCTCGAGTTTTCAAGGTTGAGAGCAAGCGTGCCGATAAGAAGTTCCCGTATAAGTCACCTGAAATCTCGAATGAAGTCGGTGGTTACATTCTCGAGAACTATCCTCACATTGCCGTTGATGTTCATAATCCCGATGTCACAGTTCGTGTTGAGATAAGAGAAAAGGGCGCTTATATTCATTCTGATCCAAAGCCGGGCGCAGGTGGAATTCCTGTCGGAACAGGCGGAAAAGCATCCATTCTCATTAGCGGCGGTATCGACAGCCCCGTAGCGGCTTGGATGATGGCAAGAAGAGGCGTAGAGCTCACAGCTATCCACTTTGCAAGCCCGCCATATACCTCCGAGAGAGCGCAGGACAAGGTCGAGAGATTATTAAAGAAAGTAAGCGAATATGCCGGAAGAATTCCTATGTATATCGTAAACTTCACAGAAATTCAGGAGCATATCAGAGACTATTGCCCTGAGGAACTCTCTACCGTCATCATGAGAAGATTTATGATGAGAGTTGCTGAGAGAATTTCAAGAGAAGAGCAGTGCCACGCAATCATCACAGGCGAGAGCTTAGGTCAGGTCGCTTCGCAGACCATGCAGGCAATCGAGTGCACGGACGCTTGTGCAAATCTTCCTGTGTTCAGACCGCTTATCGGTACGGATAAATCCGAGATAGTCAAGACTGCTCAGAGAATAGGCACATTTGATATTTCAATCGAGCCGTTTGAGGACTGCTGTACCGTATTCACACCGAGACACCCAAGAACCAAGCCGACAGTCAAGCTTCTCATGGGTGCTGAGAAAAATCTTGATGTAGACGGACTTGTCGAGAGATGCATGCAGAGCCTTGAGCGTAAGTTTATCGATTACAGGAGGTAAGTTATGACCTGCGAGATTATTTCAGTCGGTACAGAGCTTTTGCTCGGTAAGGTTGTGAACACTGATACCACGATTATCGCAAAGGAGCTCTCGGGAATAGGAATAGATTTGCTCTATGCCGCAACAGTCGGCGATAATCCCGAGAGACTAAAGAAAGCGGTTGAGGATGCACTCGAGCGAAGTGATATTCTCATCACAACGGGCGGTCTTGGACCTACGGCTGACGACTTAACAAAGGAAACAGTAGCGGCGGCTTCGGGAAAGAAGCTTCAATTTCACCAGGAGTCCTATGACAGATTGGTGGCTCAGTTCCCCGATAAGCCAATGAGCGAAAATATGGTCAAGCAGGTTTGGCTTCCTGAGGGCTGTGATGTTCTTTTAAACGATAACGGCACCGCACCCGGATGCGTATTCAAAACAGACAAGGGAAAGACCGTCATGATGTTCCCCGGTCCTCCGTCAGAGCTTGAACCGATGCTCAAAAATTACGCAATACCGTATCTTTTGAGTGGCGATGAAGAAACAATCGTTTCGCATAACATTCATGTCTACGGCAAGGGCGAAGCTCCTGTTGCTATGATTATTTCCGACCTCATGGACGGAGTTAATCCCACAGTTGCACCGTATGCAAAAGAGGGAGAGATGTTCGTCAGAGTTACGGCGAAGGCTCATAACGAGAAGCTTGCCGATGAGATGATTGCTCCGATTGTAGACGAGATTAAGTCAAGACTCGGAAACTGCGTTTACAGCGTTGATGTAGAGTCACTCGAGGAGCTTGTAGTCAAGGAACTTCTCGAAAAGGGAAAGACTCTTGCCACGGCTGAATCCTGTACGGGCGGACTTCTCGCAAAGAGGATCACCGATATTTCAGGCTCAAGCGCAGTCTTTGAAACAGGCTGTGTGACCTATGCGAACTCGACAAAAGAAAAGCTTCTCGGCGTAAAGCATGAGACTCTCGAGAAGTGGGGCGCTGTCAGCGAGCAGACCGCACGAGAGATGGCAGAGGGTGTAGTAAGACTTTCGGGTTCTGATATAGGCATCGGAATCACGGGAATTGCGGGTCCTGGCGGCGGCTCAGAGGAAAAGCCTGTCGGACTTATCTATATCGCACTTTCTGACGGTGAGAACACTTATGTTACTGCAAGAAAGCAGTTCGGCAGAAGAAAGAACCGTGAGTGGCACCGTTTCTGTGCCGCTTCACATGCACTTGATATGGTGAGAAGATACCTCGAGGGACTTCCTGTAGTTGAGGAAAATTAAAAAAATTAAGCGTGACGATTTTTCGCCACGCTTTTTTGCTTTATTAGTTAATGTTAGGATTGTCTTGAATTAGCCTCAGTCCAGCTGTAGTTTCTTAGCTCTCCCGAACAGCTAAGCTCGGTGAAATCCCACTGACGAAGAACCTCATAAACGCCGATAGCGACGGAATTAGAGAGATTGAGACTTCTGCACTCGTTCATCATAGGAATTCTTACGCACGACTCAGGGTGCTCGAAAAGCAGCTTCTCTGGAAGTCCCGCAGTTTCCTTGCCGAAGAAAAGATAAGCGTTGTCTGGGTAGCTTACGTCTGTGTGGCGGTGCTGTGCCTTAGTGGTGAAGAAATAGAAAGCGCCGTCGGGATTTTTCTCGAAGAACTCGTCAAGGGAATCATAGAATGTGATATCGAGAAGATGCCAGTAGTCAAGCCCCGCACGCTTTAGCTTTTTGTCATCAATATGAAATCCCATGGGGCCGACAAGGTGAAGTCTTGCGCCCGTGCATGCACAGGTTCGTGCAACATTACCCGTATTTTGTGGGATTTCGGGCTCAACCATTACTATATTTAAAGTTGCCATGGATTATACCTCACTTATTGCTTGTTTTAGAGAATTACTCTGCCGTTAAACTGACGAAAACACGAGAGACACAGTTCTTGAATGTTAACTCCACTTGTTGAATATATGACAATCGAAAGAACCCGTTTTGTGCACGGTAACGAAAACCCAGCGAAAAACTGTGAAATAACGGGAGTTTTTTGAGGTCTGTGCGGCAGAAATTTTCTTTTAAATAATTAAAGCACAAAACTTTCGAAAAGAGCTGACTAAAGTGTGACTCCGCATCCTTATTATTTTATCAAAAAAACCGCCAGATTTCAAGGAAAAACAGCATTTTTGAAAGTCGGAACAAAAAGCGGCAGAATGACACACGCATTTTTGAACAAAAAATGAACTTCAAATTAGTGATAACAGAGAAACTTATATTGTATACAAATTAGTTATTGACTATTTATGCACAAAGCGGTAGAATATAGTCACAAAATAATTCACGGTCTTTTGGGATAGTGTATGAGAATCTACAAACGGTAGGTTTAATGGTGCGCCGGGACTAGTTCGCCGAGTGGACCGCAAGGGTGTGTGCCTGATAAGCAGGCTAAAAGGGACAGGTTACTGTCCCTTTTTTATTTTACTTGTTACTTGCTTTTTTCATAGCTATACATTATTATGAAATTAAGCGGTAGTAAGAATGCCGAAAGAAAAGTGAGGACAAATTAAGCATGAGCGAGAACACGAAAAATTACGTAATCATAACCGATTCATGTGCGGACATGCCGCCCGAAATGGCGAAGGAGCTTGATGTCACGGTTATTCCGATGAGCTTCACGGTGAACGGAAGAACCTACAAGAACTACTGTGACAACAGAGAGCTTGATTTAAGTGATTACTACGAGATGCTAAGAAGCGGTGCGAGAAGCACTACAAGCCAGCTTTCACCAAATGAGATAAGCGAGGTGTTCGAGCCGTTCCTCAAGGAGGGAAAGGATATACTTTACATAGCCTTTTCATCGGGACTTTCGGGAACATACCAGAACTCCGTGATTGCCGCAAATGAGCTAAAAGAGCAGTATCCCGAGAGAAAAATCGAGTGCTTTGACAGCCTCTGTGCGTCCACGGGAGAATGCGCACTTGTCTGGTATGCCGCAAATAAAAAGGCAGACGGCTACGGTCTTTATGAGGTTATTTCTTGGCTTGATGCAAACAGACTTCATATGTGCCATTGGTTCACCGTTGATGATCTCGGTCATTTAAAGCGTGGCGGAAGAGTGAGTGCGGCGACTGCAATTGCGGGAACTATGCTGAAAATAAAGCCGATACTCCATGTTGATAACGAGGGACACCTCATCAATGTCGGCAAGGTAAGGGGCAGAAAGGCAAGCCTTGACGCTATTATCAACAAAGTCGGAGAGACAGGAATTAATATAGAGAATCAGACGGTTTTCATCAGCCACGGCGACGCTGGCGAAGAAGCCGACTATGTTGCGAATGAGATAAAATCGAGATTTGGTGTGGAGAATATTGTCATTGCTGATATAGGCCCTGTTATCGGTGCGCATTCGGGCCCCGGAACCATGGCGGTTTATTTTATCGGAACAGAGAGATAATCACAGAAAAATAATATATTTTTGAAGCAAGGAAGCTTTCTCCATTCATAATGGGGAAAGTTTCTCTTTTTATTGTATATTTTTTGTATAAATATTTACAACTATTTGCAGTTGTGATACTATTTAAGTTGCAAATAATTATTGCAATGTCAGTTGAAAGGAAGAAGAACTATGGAATTTAAATGGCCATACGCCAATGAGGCCGGTGTTCAGGAGAATGTTTCCTGTGATGTTCTTGTCCTCGGAGGAGGACTTGCTGGCTGTAACGCCGCAATCGCCGCAGCAAAAGCGGGAAAAAAGGTTATACTTGTAGAAAAGGGAGCAACCGTGCGTTCGGGCTCTGCCGGCTCAGGCTTTGACCACTGGGAGATGGCTTGCACAAACCCGGGTTGCACCGTCACACCGGAGGAAATGACCTATGCTTATGTGGATGAGCAGGATCATTATTCAAACGCTATTGCCCACTATATCGAGTGCCGTGAGGGATACGACAGAGTTCTCGATATCGAGAAAATGGGCGGTAAGGTAAGGGATACCGATGATGAATTTGTCGGAGCGGAGTTCCGTGATCCTGAAACTAAGCTTATGTATGCTTACGATTATTCGACTAAATATACTCTTCGTGTTTGGGGCTCTACCTTCAAGCCGGCAATGGTCAAGGAGATGAAAAAACTCGGTGTTAAGCTTTATGATCACACCGAAGCTACTGCACTCATGGTAAAAGAGGAGAACGGCAAGAAAATCGGCATCGGTGCGGTCGGAATGAACGTCCACACGGGTAAGACTATTGTTTTCTCATCAAAATCCACCGTTCTCACAATGTCAAGACCGGCAAGAGTTTGGCTCTTCAGCCCCGATACCCCGGGTCTTTGTGAGTTTAGACCATTCCAGTCTATTGGCTCGGGTCACGCGATGGGATATAAAGCCGGAGTTGAGTTCACACTCATGGAGAAGTCCGTCAGAGGTGAATTCTCAGCCGCCGGAAGAAGCTATCCGCCGTACGGAACAGGAAACAACCATAACACTTGGTATGCCGCTACTATGGTTGACTCGAGAGGCGTTGAGATTCCTTATGTCGACCGTGACGGCAACGAGCTCAAGACAGTTTCCGAGAGATACCACCCCGTAGAGGGACAGAAGTTCTTCCTCAAGGGCGGCGTTATCGACGAGCCTAAGTATGAGTACAGAGGTCCTGAGACTCTCGCATTTGATAAGCTAATCGAGAGAGGCTACAAGCTTCCGTTCTATGCCGATCTTTCCAAAATGCCCGATACCGAGAGAAGAGTCATCTGGGGTATGATGGTCGGAGAAGAGGGAAAAACCAAAATCCCGATTTTGAAGAATTATACCGAGCGTGGATTCGATCCGACAAAGCATGTTCTCCAGTCCTACGGTACAGGCTGGCAGTCTGCCGCATTCCTTGATCAGGAGAGACAGCTTTTCGGTGCACCGGGTGGAATTATCACCGACTGGGATCTTATGACAAGCGTTGACGGCGTCTATGCCGCAGGAGATCAGCTCTATGCTTCCGACTGTGCTGGTGCCGCTTGTGCAACAGGCTACTATGCCGGCAGAAAGGCCGCCGCTTCGGCAGACAAGAAGGAGCTTGAAAGCTTTGACCAGAGCTTCGTCGATGCCGAGAAAGAGAGACTTTTAGCGCCGCTTTATGTAGAGAACGGACTCGACTGGAGAGAGGTAAATATGGCTGTCTCCAAGGCAATGCAGAATTACTGCGGCGGAGTTAAGAATGACGATCTTCTCAAGCAGGGACTTGCACTCATCGAGGACATCGAGGCAAACGATATTCCTAAGATTTCTTGTAACAATCCGCACGAGCTTATGCGTGCTCACGAGGTCATGGATATTGTTACCGTCTGCAAGATTATTCTCAATGCATGTCTATTGAGAAAGTGTGACTCAGAGCCGCTTTACTTCAAGAGAAGCGACAGTGAAAGTGCACTTTCTGAAGAAGAGAAAACATTTATAACTATATATATGGATAACGGCGAGGTTAAATCGAGAAGAGTTCCTCAGAATTTCTGGGGTGACGTAAAAGCGGAGTACGAGAAGAGAAACGCCGATTACATCGCAGAAAGGGAGGCTTTATAATGGCTGAATTTGAGAAGAAGGAATTTTCTGCGAGCGTTGTTTCGTGCTCGACAAGTCCGATTAGCTACGACGAGAGCAAATGCATCGGTTGCGGTCGCTGTGCCGAGGTTTGCCAGTGTGATATTTTGGTTCCTCAGGGAAAGGGAAAGCACCCGATTGTCATGTATCCCGGTGAGTGCTATTACTGCGGATGCTGTGTCATCGAGTGTCCGATAGAGGGTGCTATCAGCCTTCGTCATCCGCTGATGAACCGTGCAAGATTCATTCCTATTATCGAAAATAAGGAGTAATTGTTATGAGCGTGCTTGACCAAACTAAACCGCACCAGAAATATTTTGAGGCGATATGCTCTATTCCGCATCCGTCCACGGGCGAAAAGGCTGTTTCCGACTATGTTTGCTCGGTAGCAGAAAAGCTCGGCCTTGACTATGAGCAGGACGACATGTGGAATGTAATCGTGAGAAAGCCGGCATCTGACGGATATGAAAATTCTCCGACTGTCATGCTTCAGGCTCACCTTGATATGGTGTGCGTTAAGTCACCCGATTCCGACCATGTTTTTGAGACAGATCCCTTGAAGCTTTTTGTTGACGAAAACGGCAATGTGAGGGCTAAGGGCACCACTCTCGGCGCCGACGACGGCTACGGAGCGGCTTACCTTTTGGCACTTATGGAGGAGAACGATTATCCGCATCCTCCGCTTGAGCTTGTTTTCACCTCTCAGGAGGAAAACGGCTGTTACGGTGCCGCCGCACTTGATACCGATAAGCTCAAGGCGAGAAGAATGATAGGTCTCGATGTCATGGGAGCGACTTACGAGTGGGTCAGCACGGTCTCTTGCTTCTCTTCGGATTTGGTTGTCGTCACAAAGGATGCCGAGAGACTTCCTTGCGATAAATCAGGTCTTAAAATCAGTATTTCGGGACTTCAGCCCGTTTACAGCGAAACAATGGTTCATCCGGAGCAGTTCAACGCTGTAAAAATAGTCGGCAGAATACTCTATACGCTTCGTGAAAGCGGAATTGAATATCAGTTATCAGCCATGAACGGCGGTGTTGCGGAAAACTATCCGCCTGTCGAGGTTGAGACGATAATTTCGCTTGACGATGCTAAAAAGGATGAGGCGTCCGGGCTTATCGAAAAGGAATTTGAGGTAATCAAAAAGGAGCTTGATGACGGAGAGCAGGAGTTTAAGCTTGAGATTGAGAGTGTATCGGTTTCAAGTGAAATAGACTCAAATGCAACGTCAGATATAGTAAATCTAATATACCTCATGCCGTCAAACCACTTCACGCTAAAGCCCGCAAGCGGAAGCATGACAAGCGTGAATAACATCGGAATGGCAGAGTTCTCAGAGGACAAGAAGTTCACTCTCACTATGTCCAACAGAAACGAAAGTTCCGACTACAAGAAAAACGTAAACAACCGCATTAAGCTTATAGCTGAGCTTTGCGGCTGTAAAACCGATATTTCTTCACGTTATGAGCCGTGGGAATATTCTCCGGACTCTTACATGAGAAATTTAACTGCCGAACTTATGCGTGAATACTACGGCCACGAGATGGACGAGGAAATTTGCCCCGGCGGACTTGAGGCTTGCAATTTCCTGCCGAAAATGCCGGGTCTTGATATAGTCATGTTTGCGCCTGTCGGTCAGTTCTGTCACACAACAGCCGAATACTTAAATCTCGAGTCATTCGATAAGGTATATCGCTTTGTGAAGCTATTGCTTGAAAGATTAAAATAATGATTGAACTTTCTATTTATGTCATACTGTTTTTTGCCTACTGCTTTGTAGGCTGGGTCTGGGAATGTCTTTATGTTTCCGTGTGCCAAAAAAAGTGGGTAAACCGCGGCTTCTGCCGCGGTCCCTTTCTGCCGATTTATGGCTCGGGCGCTATGATTATAATCATCACGACTTATAATGTTCGTGACAGTGTTCCCCTGACGTTTATCGTGAGTATTTTCTCCTGTTCGCTTCTCGAGTATTTCACGGGGGCGGCGATGGAAAAGCTATTCAATGTCCGCTACTGGGACTATTCCGACAAGCCACTTAATCTCAACGGTCACATCTACTGGGCTTCGTGCCTTTTGTGGGGCTTTGCCGGAGTGGGACTTATGCAGTTTGTCTACCCTCCGACCTATGCGCTCATTGCAGAAATACCGCATACTTGGCGAGAGGGAATTTCTCTTGTACTGACAATCGGCTTCACTGCCGACTTCACGTCATCGTTCAAGACGGCTCTCGATTTCAAGGCTTTGCTCCTCAAGCTCAGTGAGAATAACTCTGCTGTTGAGGGAATTCGTGAGCGTGCCGCAAAGCTTTCAGACGGCATGACGAAGTCAACTGCCGAGCTTAAGGAGAGAACCGCTCAGATGATGAAAGAGCTCAGTGAAGCTAAGGATAAGCTTTACGAGGCAAGGGATAAGCTTGAAGAGAGAACCCGTGAGGCTATCGACAATGTGCCTAAGACAAAGCAGGAATATGTCGATTTACTTCACGATAAGTACGAGAACTTCTCGATTGCCGCTCAGGAAAAGCTTCAGGCTGCCGAAAATTACATTCGAGGCAACCGTGCCGATGAGGAGCTTAGCGATGAGGAAAAGGCTGAGAAGGAGAGAACTCTTCTTGAAATCAGCAACCTAAAGGCGGCGGCAAGAAAGCTTTATTCGAGGCTTCCTAACTTGCCCGAGAGACAATACCGAGATACAAAATCACTCCTTAAGAGAAACCCGACAGCCGTTTCACCTAAGTATCAGGCGGCTTTTGAGGAGCTTAAAAAGACCCTTAGCGAAAGGAAAACAAAATAATGAAGATAATGGTAGCGTCAGATATTCACGGCTCTGCATTTTATTGCCGTGAGATGATTAGTGCATATGAAAGAGAGAATCCCGACAGAATTTTACTTCTCGGCGATTTGCTCTACCATGGCCCAAGAAACGATCTTCCAAAGGAGTATGCTCCAAAGGAGGTCATTGCAATGCTTAATGACGAGAAGGTAAGCTCCAAGGTGCTTTGTGTTCGCGGAAACTGCGAAGCAGAGGTTGACCAAATGGTTCTTTCTTTCCCTTGCCTTGCTGATTACTGTGTGCTTTTTGCCGGAAATCGAATGATTTTCGCAACTCACGGACATATTTACGGCGAGAACAATCCTCCCAAGCTTAAAAAGGGAGACATTCTTCTTAACGGTCACACTCATGTGCCGACACTTAATGAGCACGATAATTTCACCTATATCAATCCGGGCTCTGTTTCTATCCCTAAGGAGAACAGCCACCACGGATATATGGTAATTGACGATGAGAAAATCGTCTGGAAAACGCTTGAGGGTGAAGAGGTAAAATCCTACAAGCTATGAGCACAAAGAAACAAATTAAGCTCATTAGTATTCCCGTGTTTCCGATTGCATTGGTAATCTACTATTATTTCATCAAGCTGAATATCATTCATGCGGGCAGCTTTTATTTTCGTGTGTTTCCCTTGCCGCTCACGCTTATAGTAATATTACTTCAAACATTTTATCTTATATTGGCGTGCGGTATCAGCTTTTACGGAGTCAGAGTGGCACACAGGAAGAAGCTTCGCAAGTATATTGTTTATATGCTGTCGGCGGCATTGCTTTACACGATTGTATTTTCGCTCAAGGTGGCTTTCGGGGTGTATTTTACAACACACGATGTCGTTCTGTCGGTGGCGACGATGCTTTTGCCGCTAATTTACTATGTCTGCCTTACAAGTGTCGTGAAACCAAGGCGCAGAAGATAAAATATATCAAATTAACAAAACGGAGAGTTCTCTTTTTGAGTTCTCTCCGTTTTTTACTATGCAAAAAAGGGAGAGAAAAGCTCTCTCCCTTAATATCATATTCCGAATAAATCTTTTATGTTTTTTCGAGATGCCTCAAGAACCTCATCGATTGAAATTCCACGAATTTCCGCTACCTTTGCCGCCGTATATGCTATGAGGGAAGAATCGTTTCTCTTGCCGCGCATGGGGACGGGGGACAGGTACGGGCAGTCCGTCTCAAGAAGAAGTCTTTCAAGCGGAATATCTTTTACCACCTCGACTGAGTGTCTCGCATTTTTGAATGTGACAACTCCGCCAACACCGATGTGCATTCCAAGCTTTACAATTTCCCGTGACATTTCGACACTGCCAGAAAAACAGTGAACAACGCCCCTCGGCTTATATTCACGCAGAATATCGAAGGTGTCGCCGTGAGCGTCACGGTCATGCACGGAAATGGGAAGACCAAGCCCATTTGCAAGCTTAATCTGCTCGATGAAAACGGGCTTTTGAATTTCACGGGGGCACTCGTCCTCCCAGTAGTAGTCAAGTCCTATTTCACCGATAGCGACTATCTTCTCGTGATGAGCGCACTTCTCGACATATTCGAGCCAGTTTTCCGGCAAATCTCGAGCGTTTTCGGGGTGAATACCGACTGCACCAAAGACATTAGGAAAATTCTCCGTGAGCTTCAGAACCTTATCGATACTCTCGAAGCTTGAGCTCATGTCAATGACACCCTCAACACCCTTACGGGGGAGAATGTCATTTAAAAGCTCGTCTCTGTCGGCGTCAAATGCCTCATCGTCATAGTGCGAATGTGAGTCGAAAATCATGAAAGTCTTGCTCCTGCAGGAATGCTCTCGTCAACCATGATGAGCTTGATGTTCTCCTCGTCAATCTCTGCGGAAAGAAGCATACCATTAGACTCGATGCCGCAAAGGGTTCTTGGCTTGAGGTTTGTGACAGCGATGAGATGCTTTCCTACAAGCTCTTCAGGCTGATACCACTTAGCGATACCGGAAACGATTATTCTCTCTGCGTGACCGTCGTCAAGAGTGAACTTGAGAAGCTTCTTAGCCTTCTTGACCTTTTCACACTCCTTGACTACAACGACCTTCATCTCAACCTTTGCGAAATCGTCAAAGTCGATCTTCGGAAGCTCCTCGTAGTCGTCCTCAGGCTCTTCTTCCTTCGGAGCATACTTAGCCATAACAGCCTCGATCTTCTCGTCCATTTCCTTCTGGTCGATTCTTGCGAAGAGAATCTGAGGCTTGTCTGTTACTTTGTTTCCGTTCGGATAAAGTCCGAACTTCTCGAGGTCGTCATATTCTCTTATCTCTGTGCCAAGCTGAGCGAAAATCTTGTCTGCTGTGTCAGGGAGGAACGGCTTCAAGAGTGTTGTAGCAATGCAGATGCTCTCAACGAGGTTGTAGAGAACAGTCTTAAGTCTCGGAAGCTTATCCTCATCCTTAGCAAGTGCCCACGGCATGGTCTCATCGATGTACTTGTTGCAGCGCTTGTAAACCGCAAAAATCTCTGTGAGTGCGTCGGCAACTCTTAATTTATCCATCTTAGCGGTGACCTTTTCACGAGCGGCTGTTACAACTGCCTTGAGGTCATCGTCAACTTCTTCGTTAACATTTGTGTTCTCGACAACACCGCCAAAATACTTGTTTGTCATGGCGATTGTTCTGTTGACGAGGTTACCGAGTGTGTTTGCGAGGTCGGAATTTGTTCTCTCTGTCATGAGTTCCCATGTGATTGTTCCGTCAGACTCGAACGGCATCTCGTGAATTACGAAATATCTTGCCGCATCAACGCCGTAAAGCTCAACCAAATCATCTGCATAGATAACATTTCCCTTGGACTTGGACATTTTGTCGCCGCCCTGAAGAAGCCACGGATGGCCGAAAACCTGCTTCGGAAGCGGAATGTCGAGAGCCATGAGGAAGATTGGCCAGTAGATTGTGTGGAAACGGATGATGTCCTTACCGATGAGGTGAAGGTCAGCGGGCCAGAACTCGTTGAACTGAGCGGTGCTGTTTC
Source organism: Bacteroidaceae bacterium (assembly GCA_963589785.1). Classification (GTDB taxonomy): domain Bacteria; phylum Bacillota; class Clostridia; order Oscillospirales; family Acutalibacteraceae; genus SIG603. Next base: position 50,427 of record CAVAMJ010000010.1, read on the forward strand.
CGTCTGCATCGTAGCCGATACCTGTGATGTAGTTGGTGAGAGCATCGAGCCAAACATAGACAACATGCTTAGGATCGAAGTCAACAGGAATACCCCACTTGAAGGATGTTCTTGAGACGCAAAGATCCTGAAGTCCAGGGAGAAGGAAGTTATTCATCATCTCGTTCTTTCTCTGAACAGGCTGAATGAACTCCGGGTGAGTGTTGATGTGCTCGATGAGTCTGTCGGCATATTTGCTCATCTTGAAGAAGTAAGCCTCTTCCTTAGCGGGCTTAACCTCTCTGCCGCAGTCGGGGCACTTGCCGTCAACAAGCTGAGACTCTGTGAAGAAGCTCTCGCATGGAGTGCAGTAAAGACCCTCGTAATATCCCTTGTAGATGTCGCCCTTGTCATAAAGTTTCTTGAAAATCTTCTGAACCTGACGCTCGTGGTAGTCGTCTGTTGTTCTGATGAACTTGTCGTAGCTTGTGTTCATGACATCCCAGTTAGCCCTGATGATGCCGGCAACGTTATCGACATACTCCTTCGGAGTTACGCCGGCAGCGTTAGCCTTCTCCTCGATTTTCTGACCGTGCTCATCGGTGCCTGTCTGGAAGAAAACATCGTAGCCCTCAAGACGCTTGTATCTTGCGATTGAGTCTGCGAGGACGATTTCATAGGTGTTTCCGATGTGCGGTCTGCCGCTTGCGTAAGCGATAGCGGTAGTAAGATAGTATTTTCCTTTATTTGCCATATATTTTACCTCTTTGACAGCTTGAATTGACTGATAAACAATCTAAGCCGTTTTTTATCAGAAAAGATTAATTAAAAAGTACCGAAGCAAAGACCGAAAGTATCATAAGCACGGCAAGAAAACTGGAGACTATTCTTATGAACAGCTTGCGTTTTTTCTCACTCATTAATATCATCTCCCTTACGTCACAATTAAAGTTATTTTATCACTAAAATGCCCGATTGTAAATAAAGTTTGCGGTCAAATGAGAAAAACGGAGGGAATAAATTATCTTAAATCTTTTAGGAAGTCATTAAATCAGCGGTTTATTTCTTTTTTTCGTTCAATATTGAAAAGGTCAGGAAAATAAATTATAATTAACGACTGAAAAGAATCAGAAATAGAATTATTTTCGTTTGGAAAAACGGATACGAAAGGTTAAAATGCTTACAAATACATCAAGAGAAGAATTTATAGATTTAAGAAGACAGGTTATCGCAAAGGATTTCAGACGAATGAACGACAGACAGCGAGAGGCTGTTTTCACCGCTGATGGGCCCGTGCTTATTTTGGCGGGTGCAGGTTCGGGAAAAACCACCGTTGTCGTCAACAGAATTGCTAACCTTATCAAATACGGCAAGGCTTGGGATTCAAGCTTCGTGCCCGATGAGGTCACTGAGGACGATGTCCTTAACATGAGAGCCTATCTTGCGGAGGAAGAGAAGCTTTTGAGCGAGACGGTAAAGCACATCAGCGTTTCCGCTTGTCTGCCGTGGAAAATTATGGCGATTACATTCACCAACAAGGCGGCTGGGGAGCTCAAGGAGAGACTTTGCAATATGCTCGGTGAGGATGACGGAAACGAGATTTGGGCAAGCACGTTCCATTCAAGCTGTGCGAGAATGCTTAGACGAGATGCTGACCGCTTGGGCTACACAAGCCACTTCACGATTTACGATTCTGACGACTGCAAGCGCATGATGAAAGCATGCATGAAGCAGCTCGATATTTCCGATAAGGCTTTTCCCGTTAAGAGCGTTATCAGCGAGATTTCACACGCAAAGGATTCGCTTATCGATCCGAATGAGTTTAAGAGCGATGCGGGCGACGATTATCGTCTTAAGAAAATTTCACTTTGCTACGAATTGTATCAGAGAAAATTAAGAGAAGCAGACGCCATGGATTTTGACGATCTCATTGTAAACACGGTAAAGCTTCTCGAAGAAAATCCCGATGTTCTCGAATATTATCAGAATAGATTCCGCTATCTCATGGTTGACGAGTATCAGGATACTAACCACGCTCAGTACCGTTTTGTTAAGCTACTTGCCGAAAAAAGTCAGAACATCTGCGTTGTCGGTGATGACGACCAGAGTATTTATAAGTTCCGTGGCGCTACCATTGAGAACATAATGAGCTTTGAGAAAACCTTTGCTGGCGCTAAGGTCATTCGACTTGAGCAGAATTATCGTTCCACCCAGAATATTCTTGACGCGGCAAACGCTATCATCGAGAACAACACCGAGAGAAAGGGTAAAAATCTCTGGACTCAGAACGGTGAGGGCGAAAAAATTGTTCTCATAACGGCTAAGGACGAGCAGGACGAGGCAGACAAGGTCGCAGAGGAAATCCTCAAGGGAGTTGCAGACGGAAGAAAATATTCCGACTATGCTATACTTTACCGTATGAACTCGCAGTCTCTTTCGTTTGAGCGTATGTTTGCAAAGCAAGGAATACCGCACAGAATTTTGGGCGGACTCAGATTCTATGAGCGTGCCGAAATCAAGGATTTACTCGCTTATCTCTCTGTTATCAACAACCATGACGATGAAATCAGACTCAGAAGAATCATCAATACTCCAAAGAGAAGTATCGGTAACGCAAGTGTCGATAATGTCGAGGAAATCTCACGCCAGATAGGCGAGAGCATGTACGAGGTTATGAGACACGCAGAGGATTTCCCAAAGCTTTCGAGGGCGGCAAAGGGGCTCAAGGCATTCACGAGCATGATAGACGAGCTCAGCGATATGCTCGAGAGCGAGGAGTACAAGATTAGCGATATTTATTCTGCTATCCTTGATAAAACAAATTATTTAAGCTACCTCAAGACGAGTGACCCCGAAAGAGCCGACGACAAGGCGGAGAACGTCAAGGAGCTTGCCTCCAACATCGCAAGATATGAGGAGGACGGCGGAAACCTCACGGACTTCCTCGAGGAAATCGCACTTATCACCGATATTGATAACTACGATGACGAAGCCGATACGGTTGTGCTCATGACGGTTCACAGCGCAAAGGGACTTGAGTTCCCCGTTGTATTTTTACCGGGCTGGGAGGACGGAGTTTTCCCCGGAAGAAGCTCAATTTATAATCCGGAGGAACTCGAGGAGGAGAGAAGACTTGCTTATGTCGCTGTCACAAGAGCGAAGGAGAAACTTTTCATTCTCAACGCAGAACAGCGAATGGTTTTCGGTCAGACGAACAGAAACAAGCTCTCTTGCTTTGCAAAGGAAATTCCGACAGAGCTCATCGAGAGAAGAACAAGCCGTGAGAAAATGACATTTAACAATATGTTCTCGAATGCCGCATTCTCAGCACCAACAGAGAAAACAAGCACCAAGGCAAAGCCCTTTGGCGGCGGATTTTCCGCACCGCCCAAGGTTAAGCCGACACCGGCGGGAACATACAATGCAGGCGATACTGTCATGCACAAGACTTTCGGAAAGGGACTTGTTCTTTCAGTCACCAAAATGGGAAACGATTTTCTTCTTGAAATCTCATTCGAGAAGGTCGGCACAAAAAAGCTTATGGCAAACTTCGCTAGACTCGAAAAGGTTTCGGGCTAACTCTATAATTTAAGATTATTTGGGACGGGCATTGCTCGTCCCTTTTGTTTTTATAAGTTACTCTTAAAAAAATAATATTTACAAAGTGTTGTGTTCTAATGTAAAATAGAAGCATAGTGGAATTGCTTTTTTTGAAAGGAGTTACTATGAACAAATTTAACGATTTACATAAACCTAATAAGCTGCTTTACGGAGCCGCTTATTATGATGAATATATGCCGTACGACAGACTTCACACCGATATGCAGATGATGAAAAAGGCTGGGATGAACCTCATTCGAATTGCCGAGTCCACATGGGCTACGGAAGAGCCTGAGGACGGAGTTTTTGATTTTTCTCATGTAACAAGAGTTTTGGAGGCTGCCGATGAGTACGGAATTAACGTAATTGTCGGAACACCTACATATGCCGTTCCCGCTTGGCTATACAAAAAATACCCCGATATTCTTTTGACTGACGATTCGGGCAATAAAAAGCCCTATGGCGCAAGACAGATAATGGATATCACCAATAGATACTATCTTTTCTATGCCGAGCGCATCATCAGAAAGCTTATGGAGGCGGTAAAGGATTATAAATGCGTTATCGGCTTCCAGCTTGACAACGAGACTAAGCACTATGGCACGAGCGGAGATAATGTCCAGAGACTTTTTGTCGACTACATGAAAGACAAGTTCGGCGGTAATTTGCGACTTCTCAACTATACCTACGGACTTAACTACTGGAGCAACAGAATAAATTCGTGGGAGGAATTTCCGAGCATGATAGGCACGATTAACGGCAGCCTTAAGTGCGCATATGAGGAGTTCAGACGAGGACTTGTTGTTGATTTTCTGCGTTTCCAGCGTTCTGTTGTCGAGGAATACAAGCGTGAAGATCAGTTCATCACTCACAACATGGATTTTTCATGGAGGGGTTATTCCTTCGGTATGCAGGACAACGTGAATCATTTTGATTTATCTAATGTTCTTGATATAAGCGGCTGTGATATTTATCATCCGTCGCAAAGCAAGCTTACGGGACTTGAAATTGCCATGAGCGGCGATCTTATCCGTTCGCTAAAGCACGATAACTATTTTGTGCTTGAAACAGAGGCTCAGGGCTTTCCGCAGTGGACACCGTACCCCGGTCAATTAAGACTTCAGGCATTCAGCCACCTTGCAAGCGGCGCTGACTGCGTGGAGTACTGGCACTGGCACTCGATACACAATTCCGCAGAGACATACTGGAAGGGTGTTTTGAGCCATGATTTCGCCGAAAATGAGGTCTACAAAGAGGCTTGCACAATTGGAGCCGATTTCAACCGACTTTCAGATGATTTAATTCATCTTGAGAAAAATAACAAGATTGCCATAATGGTGGATAATAATAGCCTAAGCGCACTCAAGTGCTTCCCGCTTGATTACACAAATCCGAGCGATCAGGACTATAACGAGGTGCTTGTCTGGATGTATAAGGCGCTTTATGAGCTAAATGCCGAGTGCGATTTCATCAGTGAGGACGAAGAGGAGTTAGAGCGCTACGAATTGATTATCACTCCTGCTATGTACTGCGCAGGTGAAAGCACGCTCACAAGGCTTCGTGATTATGTCGAGAACGGCGGAACGCTTTTCTCAACCTTTAAGACGGCTTTTGCCGATGAGAATGTCACGGTTTATCACAATACCCAACCGCACATTTTGAACGAGGTTTTAGGCATCGAATATAACGAGTTCACCATAGCGGAAAACTGCACGATATTCGGCTATCCGGTAGAGGGCTTCATGGAGCTTGTCAAGCCGACAACTGCGGCTGTTATCGATAACTACGAGCACGAGGAGTGGGGCGCTTATGCCGCATCTTGTGAGAATGAATTCGGAAGCGGCAAGGCATATTATCTTGCTTGCAAGCCGAGTGGAGACTACCTAAAATGCATGCTCGAGAAAATACTCAGCGAGCTTGAGCTTGAATTTTACCCCGAAACTGAGGTGAAAATCCGCAAGGGCGTGAATATTTTCGGAAACACAATCATGTATCTTTTCAACTATTCGGGAAAAGAAGTTAAAATAAACGCTCCTATTTCAGGCAAGGAGCTTTTGTCAGGTGAGAAAATCGCACTTGACGAGGAAATAAATATTCCAAAGTGGGGCTTTAAGATAATCAAGAATTAACTTGGAATATATCATAATTTGAAAAAAGACACGGCTCAGCTGTTTCGAGTTCTGGATAGAAACGGCGCGTGCCGTGTTTTTGCTGAAATAAAATAAATATGAAAGAAGAAAAACAATGAATTTAGCAAAAAAAGCGGCGATTTTTGCGATAGTCGCCGCCGTGACACTCAGTCTTGCGGCTTGCACGACTGATAAAAATAACGAAGAAAATTCAAACATTTCGACAGTTTCAAGCGAATCAAGCATTGAGAGCACTGCGGCTGAATCGAGTGAGGAAAGTGAAAATGCTTACAGCTACACCGATGCACTCGGAAGAGAAGTGAATATCAAAAGCCATGAGAGAGTGGCTTGCCTTATGGGAAGCTTTGCCGATATGTGGTGCATTGCGGGCGGAAAAGACAGCCTTGTCGCAAGCGCAGACGACACATGGACAGGCTTCGACTTGGGACTTGACGACAGCGTGGAAAATCTCGGACAGGTAAAAGAGCCTAACCTTGAGATTTTGCTTGAGAGTGAGCCTGATTTAGTTTTTGCAAGCAGTAAAATGCAGTCGAATACCGACATGATGGAGACACTCGAAAAAGCTGATATTGCAGTAGTTTATCTTGATGTAACGGGCTTTGAGGACTACCTTTCCGTTCTTAAAATGATGACGGATTTGACGGGCGACAGCGAGGCTTACGAGACTAACGGAACAGCACTTAAAACGCAAATCGAGAGTGCAAAGCAGAGACAGGACGGAACAGAGCCGAGCGTCTGCATAATCCGTGTTGCCGGCACAACCGTCAGCGTGAAGGGCAGTGACGATACAGTATTGAGCGAAATGTGCAAGGATCTCGGATGCAAGAATATTGCGGATGAACACGAGTCGCTTCTTGAAAACCTCAGCATTGAGACAATAATCGAGGCAGACCCCGACTTCATTTTCGTTGTATATCAAGGCTCAGACGAAGAGGCGGCAAGCAAGGTTTTCGAGGAGAATGTAAGCTCTAATGAGGCTTGGAGCAGTCTTTCTGCGGTCAAAAACGGTAATTTCTACGTTATGGACAGAACGCTCTATAATCTGAAGCCGAACGCAAGATGGGGAGAGGCTTATGAAAAGCTCGCAGATATCATCTATCCGTAAAAGCTTGATATTCTCCGTGCTTATCGCCGCACTTTTAGTTCTATGCGTTATGAGCGTGATGCTCGGTGCGGTGAGCATTTCTCCTAAAGAGATTGTTTCGTTATTTAGCGGAAAGGAAATAAAAGCTTCTCACAGAAGTATTGTTCTTTTCACTCGATTGCCAAGAACCGCCGCTTGCGTTTTGTCGGGGGCGGCTCTTGCCGTTTCGGGTGTAGTTATTCAGACGGTGCTTGATAATCCGCTGTCTGCGCCGAATATTATCGGTGTTAATTCGGGAGCGGGATTTTTAGCGGTGCTTTCAAGTGTAATTTTGCCCAGCACTGCGGTTTTTAGGTCGCTCTTTGCTTTTATCGGAGCACTTGCGGCGGTTTTTCTCGTGCTTCTCATTTCAGAAAAAAGCGGTGCTTCCAAGATGACGCTTGTCCTCACTGGAATAGCCGTTTCGGGAATTTTCACAGCGGGAACGGAAGCGGTGATTTCTTTTTACCCCGATTCTGTTTCTGGATATGCCGATTTCAGAATAGGCGGTTTTTCGGGAGTTACCGCTAAAGGTATTTTGCCGTCTGCGGTGATAATTGCGATTTCTCTTATCTGCTTGCTGCTTCTAACCAATGAGCTTGATATTCTCGCACTTGGTCACAATGAGGCAAAGACTCTCGGACTGAATGCATCGCTTATGCGAAAGATTTTTCTTGTGCTTTCGGCGGCGCTTGCGGGTGCGGCGGTCAGCTTTTCGGGAATAATCGGATTTGTCGGCTTGCTTGTGCCGCACATCATGAGGAGATTTGTCGGAAGCGAATCGAAGCCGCTAATTCTTTCATCTGTTCTGGGCGGAGCGTGTCTCATGCTTTTTTCCGATTTGGTTTCAAGGCTATTGTTTCGTCCGTATGAATTGCCGGTCGGAATATTGCTGTCGTTTGTCGGCGGGCCGTTCTTCATCTTTCTTATTTTGAGACAAAGGAAGGGCAGAATTCATGATTGAACTGAAAAATCTATCTGTCGGATACGGCGACAAAGCCGTGCTTGATAATATTTCCTTAAGTCTTGCAGACGGTGAATTAACAGTGCTTTTAGGGGCGAACGGATGCGGAAAATCCACGCTGATAAAGACGATTTTAGGGCTTCTCGAGCCAATCGGCGGCGATATTTTTATCGACGGAGAAAATCTAAAGAGCATCGCTATAAGAGATAGGGCAAAGAAAACAGCTTATCTCTCGCAGTCGAGAAATACCCCCGAGATAAGCGCAGAGAGAATGGTGCTTCACGGAAGATTTCCGTATCTTGATTACCCAAGGAGATACTCAAAAAAGGACAAGGAAATCGCAGATGAAGCCATGAGAGCAGCTGGGGCATATGAACTGAAGGGCCGTTCGGTCTCGAGTCTCAGCGGCGGAGAAAGACAGAGAGTCTACCTTGCTATGGCACTGGCGCAGACAACGGGAAATCTTTTGATGGACGAGCCGCTCACATATCTTGATGTGAAATATCAATTAGAGATGATTAAGCTTTCTAAAAGGCTTGCCCGTGAGGGAAAATGCGTGCTTACGGTTTTGCATGATATTTCCTTGGCTCTTAGATTTTCAGACCGTGTGATTGTACTTTCAAATGGCAAGGCGGTCTTTGACGGAAAGCCTGATGATGTAAGTGAAGAATTAATAGAAAGCGTGTTCGGCGTGAAGCTTATCAAGACAAAAGCGAACGGAGAAACATATTATTTTTGTGAGTAGGTGGAGAAAATGGCGTATTTTCCCTTTTTTACCGATATTAAAGATAAAAACTGTCTGATTGTCGGTTCATCTTTCTTGGTGCTCGAAAAGGCAGAGAGGCTTTTGCCGTACGAGGTGAGAATTACGGCGATTGTTGACGAGGAAACAAAGGTCGATGAGAATTTCAAAGAGTTAATGAAAACAGAAGTTTCAATTTTAAACTCTAATTTCGATATAGGTATGCTTGATTCTTTTGATTTTGTCGTGACCTGTTCTTATGATAAAAGTCTCAACAAAATAATTGCCGACGAGTGCAAGAGAAAAAGAATTCCCGTGAATTCTGTCGATGACACGGAGAACTGCACTTTCATTTTTCCCGCACTTATCAAAAACGGAAAGCTTAGCATAGGAATATCCTCGTCAGGTGCAAGCCCATACATGACGAGATACATAAAAGCAAAGTTACTTGATATTATCCCTGACAACACGGACGAGCTTTTAGAAAGGCTCGAGAGCCTAAGACCGTATGTTAAGGAGAATGTACCGACAGAATCTCAGAGAAAAGTAGTATTTAAGCGGCTTTTTCTTGATTTTGTCGAGAGCGAAAGATTGCCGAATGAATCTGATGCGGCTAAAATAATCGAAGATACAGAAAAAAGGAACGGACACAATTAAGTGTTCGTTCCTTTTGCTTTTAGTTTAAATTTACTTTGCGAGAATTTCTTCTTTTCTCTCTAAGAGTTCATTTGAAAGCATGAGCTCGTTTGCTCTCTCAAAGCCGATGCGGTTGATTGTGTCGGCAAATCTCTCGCCCTGAATACCCTCGGACTTGAAGAGAAGAATAGCCTTCTCGACTGTATCGAGAACTTCTTCTTCGGAATAGAGGTTCTTAGAAAGTCGCTGACCCATGGCAACCTTTTTTCCCCAACGGCCTCCGATATAAACTCCCCAAGCCTGTTTTCCGCCGTAAACAACCTTAAACGGGCATTTTCCTATGCATCTGCCGCACTTGTTGCAGATTGACTGGTCGGCAACCATTTTTCCGTCAACAACGCTTGCCGCTTTCATTGGGCAGTTAACTTCGATTTGGCACTTCTTACAGCCACGGCATTTATCCATATCGTACTGCGGCTCGTTTAAGCCGAAAACTCCGATATCGTTGAGGTTAGGCTTGACGCAGTTATTCGGACAGCCGCCGAATGCGATTTTAAATTTGTGAGGGAGTGCTACACTATGGTATCCCTCATAAAATCTCTCGTGTGCTTTGAGACTAAGTGCCGCAGTATCGTAGTTTCCGTACTGACAAGTAGTACCCTTGCAAGCAACAACGGGACGAACCTTTGCGCCTGTTCCGCCTGTTTCAAGTCCGGATTTTGCGATGTGCTCCTGGAATGCTTCTATGTTGTCATAGTCGATTCCGGAGACCTCAACCGTGAGTCTAGTTGTGAACTTTAAGTCGCCGTCACCGTAAAGATTAGAAGCCTCGCAGAGAGTTTTCATCTCTTCTGTTGTGAGCTTGCCGTTTCTCGTGATAACTCTTGCGTTAAAGCGGTTAGTTCCCTTGTGGTTTAGAAAGCCCATACCCTTTACACGCTTGATTTCGCTTGCTGGTACGGTGCAGGTTTCGTTTGCTGACATAATTTCCTCCGAAGTTTTTACTGCAAATATATTTTAAAATAAAAATTTGTGAATGTTAAAGGCGTTGATTATCATAATCAGCACCATTGCGCCCTCGAGCAGCTTGGTCGCCTGAGCGTTGTCGATTTTCTTATTGATTTTTCTGCCGATTTCTGTCGAGATAATCGCACAAAGCATCATGATGATAAGAATTACCGGATTAAAGGACGGTATTCCGCCGCTTATGGCGCTTTTCAGAACGCTTGCCGTTTGGCTGAAAAGAATGATGTAAAGGCTATTCTGAGCGGCTTTTTTTGCGGGCATATCAAAGAAGTAGTAGAGAACCACAACGTTGAACGGGCCGCCGCCTATTCCCAGAAAAGCTGAGAACGCACCGAGGCAAAGTCCGATGACAAGCGACATTAAAACACTGTCCACGTGCTTTGATTCGATTTTATTCTTGTTCGCTGTGTAAATGAGAGAGCCGAGCGTAGCAAGAAACATCAAGACCGCCTGAATTCCGCCCGCCGTGTCTGCACTTTCAAACTTAGAAAGGCAGAGATTAAAGAGCGTTTTTCCGAAAATTCCGCCGCTTGCCGCACCGAGTGCGATAAAGGTGGTATTCTTGAGGTCGATGACGCTTTCCTTGTGATAGAAGCATTTCACCATGTTCCAAAAGCTCATGCTGATTACTGTACAGCCTGAAAGGAAAGTGACCGTAGCAACACTGAAAACTCCCGTGGCATCGAGCACGGGTTTGATGATTATTCCGCCGCCCATACCGCAGACGGGACCGAGCATACACGCAAAGAGCGTTACAAAACAACTGACAATATATATCATATTAACTCTATTTTAGTTTGATAAGGATGAAATTGCAATACTAATTATTTACATAGAAAAGAAGCCTACCGAAGTAGGCTTCCGCTATTTCATCAATTAAATTCTCTCTGAAGCTCAGCTAAAACCGTATCAAAATCAGCCTCGGAAACGAGAAGTGAAATCTCAACCTCGCTTGTTGTGATGAGTCTGATGTCTGCGTTAGAATTTCTGATTGCTCTGAAAACTCTTGAAGCAACACCCGGAGTATTTTTCATATCGGGATCGTAGATAGAAATCTTGTGGTTTACACTGCTTACAATCGCCTTGATGTCCATGTCGTTCTTAAGTTCGGCAGTGAAACCGAGCATTGTGACGAGATCATCATCGTCGATTGTGAAAGAAAGTGTGGTTACGGCGCCGTGAATAGGTGCCATGGAAATCATATCGATATTAACATTCTTCTTCTCAATTCTCTCGAAAACCTCGGAGACAAATCCGACGTTAGCCGGGGAGGACTGAAGAGTGATGAGAGTAATACCGTGAAGAGTGCTGATAGTTGTACTCATAAGCTGACCCTTTCTTATTAGACCATTGCGGACATATCATAAAGACCTGACGGCTTATTTGTCATAAATACAGCCGCATTGACAGCGCCCGCCGCAAAGAGATCCTTGGACTGAGCGGAGTGGGAGAGAGTGATAACCTCGTTGTTTCCGGCAAAGATTACCTCGTGCTCACCGACTATTGTTCCGCCGCGAACGGCTGAAATGCCTATTTCGTTTTTCTCTCTCTTTTTTCTGACAGAATGTCTGTCGTAGGTGTAGACTGTATCATCGTTTGCGATAGCATCGGCAATCATGAGAGCAGTTCCGCTTGGTGCGTCAAGCTTCTGATTGTGGTGCTTCTCGATGATCTCGATGTCGAAATCATCGCCGAGAACAGCCGCCGCCTTCTTTGTGAGCTCAATCAAGAGATTTATGCCAAGAGACATATTTCTTGAGTAGAAAACAGGGCTTGTCTCGCTCGCTTTTTTGACCTTTTCCACCTGTTCGGGGGAATATCCAGTTGTGCACAGAACAAGTGCCACGCTCGGATTTTTTGAAGCAAACTCCAAAATGGAATCGAGAACGGAGAAGTGGGAGAAGTCGATAACGCAGTCGGCAATTTCCTTTACTTCGTTTATGTTTGCATAAACGGGGAAGCCTGCAGTTGAAGTCGTGTTGAGATCAACTCCGGCCACGATTTCTGCATCCTCTCTGCCTGAAACAATATTGGTGATAACCTTGCCCATGTGGCCGTTGCAGCCGCTTAAAATTATCTTAGTCATAGCCTTCACCTCAGATTAAAGAATACTTTTTGAGCATATTCTCAAGCTTCAGGTGATTTTCCTCAGTCATATTTGTGAGCGGAAGTCTGCAGTTGCCGACATTCATGCCCATCATATTCATGGCTTCCTTAATCGGAATTGGGTTAACATCCATGAAGAATCCCTGCATGAGCTCAAAATACTTGAGGTTCATGTTTCTTGCCTTCACGTAGTCGCCCTCAAGGCAAGCCTTGCAAAGCTCATGAAGCTCTCTTGGGAGTGCGTTTGCAAATACGGAGATAACGCCCTTAGCGCCGAGAGACATGAGGGAATAGGTGAGGTAGTCTTCGCCCGAATAAATTGTGAGGTCATCGCCGCAGAGGTTCATGGTCTCCATTGCAAGGGCAAGATTGCCGCTTGCTTCTTTTGTAGCAACGATATTCGGATGCTTGGAAAGCTCGAAGTATGTCTTTGGCTGAATGGTCATGCCTGTTCTGGACGGTACGTTATAGAGAATGCACGGAAGGTTAACTCTGTCAGCAATATAAGTGAAGCTTTCGACGAGTCCCTTCTGGCTTGTTTTGTTGTAGTAAGGAGTGACGAGGAGAAGTCCGTCAGCGCCGATTTTCTCAGCTTCCTGAGAAAGCTCGACTGCATAGGCTGTGTCGTTGCTTCCTGTGCTTACTATGACTGGAATTCTGCCCGCTACCTTTTCGATAGTGAACTTAGCCGCCTCGACGTGCTCCTCTGTGGAAAGAGTTGCGCCCTCGCCTGTGGTGGCTACGGAAACGATGGCGTCGGTTCCGTTCTCGATGTGAAACTCGACGAGCTTCTCGAGTACGGGGTAATTTACCTTGCCGTTTTCGTCAAACGGAGTGACGAGAGCGACACCCGAGCCCTCATATATAACTTTTTTCATCTTGAAATTTCCTTTCGGATTAGTCGAAATAACCCTTAGCCGCAAGAAGCTCAGCGAGGAGAACTCCGCCGCCTGCTGCACCTCTTAAGGTGTTGTGGGAAAGGCAGACGAACTTCCAGTCGTACTGGCTGTCCTCTCTGAGTCTGCCGATTGAAACAGCCATACCGCCCTCGATGTTGCGGTCAAGCTTTGCCTGAGGACGGTTGTCCTCTGTGAAGTAATGGAGGAACTGCTTCGGTGCGCTTGGGAGGTTGAGCTCCTGAGCGGGACCTGAGAAGGACTCCCATCTTCTGATGATCTCTTCCTTTGTGACCTTTGTGTCAAGAGACATAAAGACAGCGGCTGTGTGACCGTCTGAAACAGGAACTCTGAGGCACTGGCTTGTGATGTTTGGCTTAGTAGCGTTTACGATAACGCCGTTCTCAACCTTACCCCAAAGCTTCATTGGCTCCTGCTCGCTCTTCTCTTCCTCGCCGCCGATGAACGGAATGACGTTGTCGAGAATTTCAGGGAATGTCTCAAATGTCTTGCCTGCGCCGGAAATAGCCTGGTATGTGCAAGCGAGAACCTTGCTTACGCCGAGGTCCATGAGCGGGTGAAGTGCCGGAACATAGCTCTGAAGTGAGCAGTTGGACTTAACAGCGATGAAGCCTCTCTTTGTGCCAAGACGAGCCTTCTGGTGCTCGATGACAGCGAGGTGATCTGCATTTATTTCAGGAACAACCATAGGAACATCGTTTACTCCACGGTTTGCTGAGTTATTGGAAACGATCGGGCACTCGTGCTTAGCATAAGTCTCCTCGAGAGCCTTAATCTCGTCTTTCTTCATATCAACTGCGCAGAAGCAGAAATCGACCTTGGAAACGATGCTGTCGATGTCAGCGGTTGCGTCCTCGACAATGATGTCTGCCATGTTCTCCGGAACGGGAGAGGTCATTTTCCATTTTCCTTCGATAGCCTCTTTGTAAGGCTTGCCTGCGCTTCTTGCACTTGCTGCGAGAGCTGTAACTGTGAACCATGGGTGGTTTTCAAGCAGAGTAGCAAATCTCTGACCGACCATACCTGTGCATCCGATGATGCCTACGTTGTACTTCTTCATGTTTGTTTCTTACCTTTCTTCGCTTAGTTTTCGTGCCGGGATATCTTAAAATTTAACCGCAGCTTAATGGAAATCCCAAAAACACGCACTTTAATGACAAAAAAGACCGGTTAGAAAACCGGCCATCAGCATTAAAGGGGATATATCGAAAGCCGCCAGTGTATGCGGTATTCGATAGCGCTCCATCAATTTTTGATGACAGTCGGACGGCTCTTAACCGACTCGACCAGCAAACAGCCTTTTCCGACAGACTGTCCCTTCGGCGATTCACCCTTTCACACGGCTTCGTCGATTCGGAAATCTCTGCCGTGATACTTATGATCATCGCACCTCTATCTTCTTTTGGTATCATACATTAAAAAATAGCGATTGTCAATTTATTTCCGATAATTTCTGATTTTTCTTGCAAGTTTTCGCCATCTATCTTATTATAGATGTTACTGTGTGAGTGTTTTGCACGGAAAGGATTATATTATGGAAAATAAATTTACCAAAACAAGCGACTATTATTTCGATTTGCCCGAGGAGCTGATTGCTCAGACTCCGCTCGAGAAAAGAGACGAATCAAGACTTCTCACTCTCAACATCGAGACGGGCGAAACCGCACACAAGCATTTCTATGACATTGTAGATATGCTCAGTCCCGGCGACTGCCTCATTTTGAACGATTCACGTGTGCTGCCGGCAAGAATTTACGGCGTAAAAGAGGAGACAGGCGCTCATGTTGAGTTTCTTCTTCTAAAGAACCTCGGAAACGACACATGGGAGGCTCTTGCGGGCCCCGGAAAGCGTGCCAAAAAGGGAACTAAATTCGTTTTCGGCGACGGTATACTTCGTTGTGAGGTTATCGATGTTCACGATGACGGAAACAGAATAATCAAATTCGACTACGAAGGAAACAATTTCTTCGCCGTTCTCGATAAGGTGGGACAGATGCCGCTTCCGCCTTATATTAAAGAAAAGCTTGAGGATCAGGAGAGATACCAGACCGTCTATTCTCATGAGATCGGCTCTGCCGCCGCTCCGACTGCGGGACTTCACTTTACTAACGAGCTTCTCGACAAGATAAGAGCAAAGGGAATAAAGACGGGCTTTGTCACGCTTCACGTGGGACTTGGAACATTCCGCCCCGTTAGTGCCGAGAACATCACCGACCATAAGATGCATTCCGAGCACTACTATATGCCAAAGGAAACTGCCGACTTAATCAACGAGACTAAGAAAAACGGCGGACGAGTTATTGCTGTCGGTACAACAAGCTGCAGAACAATCGAGTCCGTTGCAAAAATCGAGGGCTGTTTCAAGGAAAGTTCAGGTTGGACTGATATTTTCATTTATCCGGGATACGAATTCAAGGGTATCGACTGCCTCATCACTAACTTCCATTTGCCCGAAAGCACACTTGTCATGCTTGTTTCCGCCTTGGCTGGAAGAGAGAATATTTTAAACGCATACAAAGAGGCTGTAAACGAGAGATACAGATTCTTCAGCTTCGGAGACGCAATGTTTATCTATACAAATAAAAACAAGGGAAAGGAGAGCGAATAAATGTACAAGCTTATCAGCAAAGAGGGGAAAGCAAGACGCGGAGAATTTGTCACCGTGCACGGAACCGTTCAGACTCCCGCTTTCATGAATGTTGCAACAGACGGTGCAATCAAGGGCGGAGTTTCTGCTTATGACCTCAAGGACCTCGACTGCCAGGTTCAGCTTTGCAATACCTATCACATGCATTTGAGACCGGGCGACGACATTGTAAACAAGCTTGGCGGCGTAAGAAAATTCACAGGCTGGAGCGGCCCTGTTCTCACGGATAGCGGCGGATTTCAGGTCTTTTCACTCGCAAAGCTCAGAAACATCAAGGAGGAGGGTGTAACTTTCGCTTCTCACATCGACGGACACAAGATATTTATGGGTCCCGAGGAGAGCATGAGAATACAGTCTAACCTTGCTTCCACAATCGCAATGGCGTTTGACGAGTGCGTAGAAAATCCCGCACCGTATCAGTATGCTAAAAATTCGAGCGACAGAACCATTCGTTGGCTCAAGCGCTGTAAGGATGAGATGCAAAGACTCAATTCACTTGAGACAACACTAAATAAAAATCAGCTTCTGTTCGGAATTAACCAGGGCTGTACCTTTGACGATTTGCGTGTAGACAACATGAAGGCTATCGCCGAAATGGAACTTGACGGCTACGCAATCGGCGGTCTTGCTGTCGGTGAAGAGGCAAGCGTCATGTATCATATCATCGAGCAGGTCGAGCCATTTGCCCCCGAAAACAAAATTCGCTACCTTATGGGTGTCGGTACACCGGCAAATATCCTTGAGGCCGTAAGAAGAGGAGTTGACCTCTTTGACTGCGTTATGCCAACGAGAAACGCCCGTCACGGTCAGCTTTTCACTCACGAGGGAATAAGAAATATAAATAACGCAAAGTATACGCTTGACGAAAAGCCGATTGACGAGAAGTGCGGCTGTCCGACTTGCCAAAAGTTCACAAGAGCATATGTGCATCACCTCTTCAAGGCTAACGAGATGCTCGGTATGCGCCTTGCCGTCATGCACAATCTTTATTTCTACAATCACCTCATGCAGGACATCAGAGACGCACTTGACGAAAGCCGTTTTGAGGAGTTCTACAAGGAAAACATTGACGTAATTTCAAAAAGAATTTAAATTTTCCTTGCTAAAACTAATTACTTTTGTTAGAATAGGAAACGTTACATAACATAGTAAAGTATAAGGAAAGGACTTATATAGAATGAATTCTATCGCTTTAACAACTTCAGGCTCATCCTCAACATCAATGATTTTGATGTTGGCTATCTATGCTGTATTCATCGTTCTTCTTTATTTCTTGTTCTTCAGACCGCAGAATAAGAGAAAAAAGCAGGAAGCTCAGATGAGAAGCAACGCTCAGGTTGGTGACGAAGTCACAACAATCGGCGGAATCAGCGGCAAGATTGTTGCTGTCAAGGAAGAGACAGACTCTGTCATCATCGAGACAGGCACAGATCGCACAAAGCTTCGTGTTAAGAGATGGGCTATCGGCTCTGTTGATACCGCTCACGACAACGAGGAGACAAAGTAATTAAAAATATTACTGAACGAACAAAAAGCTGTGGTGTTTTTCACCGCAGCTTTTTTCGTTTCCTGCAAACTTTTTGAAAAATCGAAAAAATGTTCGTGGAAGGGTAGAGTTTGGTACATATGTTTGTGTTATAATTAAGGCAAAGATAAAAATCAAAAAAACGGACATAAACATAATACAAAAGGCAAAGAAACGATTAAATTTATTTTTTCTAAAAAACGAAAGGGGAACGGGAATATGGGGATTTTTGCGGTAGCTTTTGCTTTATTACCGATACTTGCTGTCAATGAAATGAGACGAAACGGCAGTTATGTGAGTGAAAAGAGAAAAAAATTAAGACGATAAAACCGCAGTTTCATGCGCTTTTTTTCTCTAATAAAAAATAATTTAAATTTTTTTAAAAAAAGACTTTACAAAACGGTAAGTGTTTGCTATAATAAACGAGCGTTCACGGTG
>CAVAMJ010000010.1:68289-87906 GCA_963589785.1 Bacteroidaceae bacterium
AGCAGCTGATTTGTAATCAGCAGGTCAGGGGTTCGAGTCCGTTCACCAGCTCCATAATTTGGAAGAGTTCCCGAGTGGCCAAAGGGGGCAGACTGTAAATCTGTTGCGTCATGCTTCGGTGGTTCGAATCCACCCTCTTCCACCAATTAAGACAAGTCTTTTGACTTGTCTTTTTTGTTTTTTACGGGAAAACTTTGAGCTTAATTCAAAATATACCTGTACGAGCTGATATAGGGGCAAAACTATCCCAGTGAATTAGTGTATACAATAGCCTGTTTTCACTTTGGTTACATAAAACAAATGGTTTTTGTGGCAAAGAAACAGCTTCGTGAAGATTTATAAAATCGAACCTAAAAGCAATAAATTTTTAGACCTTTTGCTAAGGTGTTTTATGTCAATCAGTGGTATATCAAATAATCGAGTTTAACTATATATTGTGGTTTTGGTTCTGGCGGGCAAATTATTTTCTTGTAAAGCGCCTAAGCTTTTGTGCATTTTTTTACCGCTGAAAACGGCTTGCTTTCCTATGAAAACAGCCAAAAAAACAAAGCTGTTAAATGTGTGTGAATAAAAAGCTGTCATTTTTTACAATTGACTTTTTTTGAAAAAATCTATAATATTCTTAACAGACCCTGAGGGGCGTGAAAGGATATGTTTAAATTTATGACTGATTTATATATAACAAAAAGAGACGGACGAGAGGTTAAGTTCGACGCCGAGAAGATTAAGGCGGCTGTCGCAAGAGCCAACACAGAGGTCACTTCTCGTGAGAAGCTCTCTCGCTCACAGATCAACGCTGTTGCCGAGATGGTGGAGAGAACCGTCAGAAGACAGGGCGAGGCTGTGTCCGTTGAGGACATTCAGAACATGGTAGAGGTTGCCATCATGGAGGTTAGAGGCTATGAGGTGGCTCAGAAGTATGTGAGATTCCGCTACAAGAAAGAGGTTGCACGGGAGTCAAGAAGTGATTTCTTTGATGCAATCGGCGAGAAGCTTCGTGCAGAGAATGTCGAAAATCAGAACGCTAATCTTGACGAGAGATCCTTCAGCGGCCGTGTGGGCGAGGCTACAAGAGTCCTCACAAAGGACTATGCCATGAGAAACATCATCTCTCCTATGGCTAGAAAAAACCACGAGAACAACGAGATTTATATCCACGATCTCGATTCATATGCAGCCGGAATGCATAACTGCTTAAGCCTTCCGATAGACGATCTCCTCGAGAAGGGCTTTAACACAAGACAGACAGACGTCAGACCTGCTAACAGCGTGAACACCGCTATGCAGCTTGTTGCCGTTCTTTTCCAGCTTCAGAGTCTTCAGCAGTTCGGCGGAGTAAGTGCAACTCACCTTGACCATTCACTTGTACCGTACGTAAGAAAGAGCTTCTTCAAGAACTATCGCAACGGCGCAAAGTACATCATGGACGAGGAATTCTCACTCGGTGAGCTTGAGCCGAAAAATGTTTCCATTGATGATACAGAGGTTTATTCTAACGAGCGTGTGAGAAAGTATGCTATGGATATGACCGAAAAAGAAGTTCATCAGTCTGTCGAGGGTATGTATCACAACCTCAACACCTTGCAGTCAAGAAGCGGCGGTCAGCTTCCGTTCTCATCTATCAACTACGGAACCTGTACTCTCCCTGAAGGAAGAATGGTCATAAAGTCTCTTCTTACTGTTTCTATCGAGGGTCTCGGAAGACTTCACAGAACAAGCATCTTCCCGTGCGGAATTTTCCAGTGCATGAAGGGTGTCAACCGTGAGCCGGGCGATCCTAACTACGATCTTTTCAAGCTTGCGCTCAGAAGTACCGCTCAGCGCCTTTATCCGAACTACTGCAACGTAGATTGGTCGGGTAATGCGGGCTACGACAGAAACGATCCTAAGACATATTTCAGCACCATGGGTTGTCGTACAGCTAACGGCTACGACATCAACGGCTTCGGTCAGCTTAAGGACGGCAGAGGAAATGTCTGCCCTGTAACAATAATCATGCCGACTCTTGCTATGGAGGCAAAGGAAGCCGCTAACAAGAAGGGCGAGGATGTCGTCGAGACATTCATGGATCTTCTCGATAAGAAAATCTTCGAGGCAAAGGATATGCTCATCGAGCGTTTTGACTGGATTTGCCAGCAAAGCCCCGCTTCTGCAAGATTTATGTATGAGAACAACACCATGGCGGGCTATGTTCCCGAGGAGGGAATCCGCTCTGCACTCAAGCACGGCACACTTGCTTTAGGTCAGCTTGGTTTGGCAGAGACACTTCAGATTCTCATCGGCTGTGACCACACAGAGGACAAAGGCATGGAGCTTGCAAAGAGAATTGAAAGCCTCTACAAGCAGAGATGCGCAGAGTTTAAGGAGCAGTATAAGCTTAACTTCGGTGTCTACTATACTCCTGCCGAAAACCTTTGCTACACCGCAATGACAAAGTTCAAGAAAAAGTACGGTGAAATTCCAAATGTCAGCGACAAGAAGTTCTTCACAAACAGCATTCATGTTCCTGTTTGGAAGAAGATGAGCGCCGCAAGAAAAATCGACATCGAGTCTCAGCTTACAGGCTATTCTTCAGCGGGATGCATCACCTACGTCGAGCTTGACAGCGGAGCAAAGAACAATCTTGAGGCACTCGAGACTATCGTTAATTACGCTATGGATAAGGATATTCCTTACTTTGCAATCAACGTTCCGAACGATACATGCCTTGACTGCGGATACACAGATGAATTTGACGATTGCTGCCCCGAGTGCGGAAGCCATCACATTCAGCAGTTAAGACGAGTAACGGGTTATCTCACAGGTAACTACACAACAGCGTTTAACGATGGCAAGATTGAAGAGGTTGAGAAGAGAGTTAAGCATATGGGCAGAGGCAAAATCGAGATGCCCGCAGCCGACTGATTTTCCACCGTTTGACTTCAAAAGTTGATAAATATATGAGCGAAGCGATTTAAAGCTTCGCTCTTTTTGTTTGTGAAATGTTCCGCAAAAGGTTTGTATTCGAAGAAATAATGAAGTATAATCAAAATATTAGATAAAAAACTGCGAAATGAGGATAGATATGCTTGAGGTTGAAGTTAAGCTTCCTGTCAAAGACAGAGAGGCTGTTATAAAATCACTCGAAAATGACGGCTTTGTCATGGGAAAGCTTTTGAGAGAATCGGACGAATACTTTGATTCTGATTTTCACGATTTCAAAAAGTGCGGCGATGCATTCAGAATAAGACGCACGGAAAATCTCGAGACAGGCGAAAAGCACGATATGATAACCTACAAGGGTCCGAGACTCTCGTCCGGAATCAAGGCGAGAAAGGAACTCGAAACGGGTGTCGAAAATTCTGACGTTATGGAAGAGGTTATGCTTTCTCTCGGTTATCGCAAGGTTGACCCCGTGGTAAAAACAAGACGCTACTACCACAAGGACAATATGACCGCCTGTGTCGACAGTGTCGAGATGTTAGGCGTTTTTCTCGAGATAGAGATTGTTGTCTCAGAGGAAGTCGGCTATGAAAATGCCGAAAAGCAAATTGCCGCAAAGCTAAAGGATTTGGGACTTGATATTTCCGACAGCATAAAGGCTTCATATCTCACGATGGTTCAGGCTTATATCGAAAAGCTTAAGAATAAAAATTAACAGAAAAGAAAGGAATACACCATGGAATTCAAAGAATTGACTAATGTAAGAAGAAGCGTAAGAAAATACGAGGATAAGATCATAAGTGACGAGCAGATAAGAGAGATTGTCTCTGCCGCTCAGTTAGCTCCGTCATGGAAAAATACCCAGACAGGAAGATACTACGTTGTCAGAACTCCTGAGACACTCGAGAAGTTTAGAAAAGATGTTTTGCCGACTTTCAATCAGAACAGCTCAAAGGGCACGGCTCTTATTGTCACGACATTCGTAAAGGGTCAGTCAGGATTCTTAAACGGCGAGGCTGCAAACGAAGTCGGTGACGGCTGGGGTGCTTATGACCTCGGTCTTCAGAACGCATATATGATCCTTGCGGCAAGCAACATGGGACTTGATACCCTCATTATGGGTCTGAGACACTCCGACAAGATAAGAGAGGAGCTTTCTGTTCCTGAGAACGAGGAGATAGTCGCAGTTATCGCAGTTGGTTACCGTGACGGTGAGCCTAAGTTCAATCCAAGAAAAAATCTTGACGATATACTGAAAATCTATTGATATTAAGGCAAAAAGGAAGAAAGATGGATACTAAGGCTTTTGTTACATACAAAGAAAAAATTATAAGCGAGTGCTCTAAGGTGATTGTTGGAAAGGAAGATGTTATCGAAAAGGTACTTATTTGCTACCTTTGTGGCGGTCACATTCTTCTTGAGGACGTTCCCGGAACCGGAAAAACAATGCTTCTTAGAACCTTTTCAAAGGCTGTGGGAGGTTCATTCAAAAGAATACAGTTCACCCCCGATATACTTCCCTCCGACTTGACGGGAATTCATTTCTACAATCAAAAGAGCGGCGAATTTGAGTTCAGAGCGGGCCCGCTTTTCGCAAATATCGTGTTGGCTGATGAAATCAACCGTGCGACACCCAGAACCCAGTCAAGCTTGCTTGAGGCAATGGAGGAAAAGCAAATTTCTGTTGACGGAACAACCTTTGCACTTGAAGAGCCGTTCCTTGTTATGGCTACTCAAAATCCGCTTGAGTCTGGCGGAACATTCCCACTCCCTGAGGCTCAGATAGACAGATTTTTCATGCGACTTTCCATGGGTTACATGAGCCGTGAGGAAGAAATGAGCGTTTTGATGAGAAAATCGAGCATCGATATTCTCGCTGAGGTCAAAGAGGTTGTTTCCGCAGAGGAGACAGCGGCACTAAAGCAAAAGTTAAGTGAAACGAGCGTTTCAAGGGCGGTCGCTTCCTACATCATGGATATAATCGAGAAAACAAGAACAGCCGCAGGTCTCGGTGCCGGAGTTTCCACAAGAGGTGCGCTTGCACTTTACAAGGCTTCTCAGGTAAAGGCATTATTCAGCGGAAGAAGCTTTGTTATCCCCGAGGACGTCAAGGATATGGCAGTTCCTGTACTTGCTCACAGAATATCGGGAAGTCTTGGCTCGAGAAAGGACTCTGAAGCATATGTCATGAGACTTTTGGGTGAGATTCAGGTGCCGCTGGAGAGTATCGAATGATAGTATTTTTTATAATACTCGTAGTTCTTGTCGTTTTTCTTGAGTACTTTCTAAGTCGCTATACGCTCAAACGCATCAGCCTTAAAATAGCTGCGGAAAAGTATCTTGTCGAACCGAATGAGGAGTTTGAAGTTAAAATAACTCTTCGAAACCGCTCTGCACTGCCCGCATTCTTTTTGACGGCGAGGTGCAACGTGCCCGGAAAGGCTAAGCTTTGCGAAAATCAGCGAGGCAAGCTTGATTCCTACGGCAATTTGGGAGAATACAGCGTTTCTTGCTTTCTCATGCCCAAGCAAACGGCAGAATTCAGCGTGAAAATCAAGGTTTCTGACAGAGGACTTTACAGACTGACTAATTTTTCTGTTTATGCCGGAGATTTCATCGGTATCAAGACAAAATCGAGGGAGTTTCGAGGAATGGAAGAATTCGTTGTCATTCCGAAGTGCCTTGAGGATGTCGATATTTCTTTTCTTTCGGGCGGACTTATGGGCGAGAGGAGCGTGAACCGTCAGATTCACGAGGACCCTATTTTGACAGTAGGATTCAGAGAATATACGGGACGAGAGCCGCAGAAATCCATTTCGTGGACGAGAAGTCTTCAGAGCGGCAGACTCATGGTAAAGCAATACGATCACACGACAGACAGAAAGCTCACTCTTTTGTTTTCATCTGAGGGAGCGGGCGACAAGAGCATAGAATATTGTTACAAGCTTTGCCGAACTGTTTGCGAGAAGCTGGAGCGTGAGCAAATTCCGTTCTCGTTCTATCATTCTGGTTGTCTTCAGACTTCGGTAGGACGATTGCCACTGCTCAAATCCGGTCTTGGCGAACAGCATCTAAGCCGAATTTTGGAGGGACTCGGAAGAGCGAATTCCTACACGGCAGAAATTTCTGTCGATGAAATGGTGAATATGGTTTTGAAACGAGACTATGACACCAACTGCTGTGTGCTCATCACACCTAAAAAGACAGAATCGGATATTGCGGCTATGAACCGACTCAAAGCGAGAACGGGAGCGGCTGTTTTTATCTTAGACGGTCAAACGGAGGCAGACGATGAATAATATAAATATCAAGCATTTTTATGCCGCCGTGAAGGCATCGAGCGATGCCGCACTTTGGCTCTGCGTGGTTTCTGCCGCAGTGGGAGCTTACATTTCCTTTGCGAATTTACTGCCCGTTGTATTTATTTTGGGTGCATCGGTCGGATTTGCTTCCTTTATTGTCGGCAAGAATGAGAAGCTAAGATACATTGCCGTGATTGCGGCTTGTGCTTCTTTTTTCTTCTGCAAAAGTTCCTATGATTTAATTGTCACTGTGCCAATTGCGGCTTACGTGATGTTTTTGATAGTCAAAGAAAATCTCACGGCTGAATATGTTGTGCTCAACGAAATTTTTCCAAAGGCTGTTTTCTTTGTGGCACTTGCGGGATTTTTCCACGCTTACAGAGGAGTCAGCTGGGGATTTATGTGCGCCGTGATTTATGTTGTGTTCTCGATTTATTTGCTTCGAGTTCTTCGTTACGGCGAAGAGAACAGCACAGGAAAGCTTGCATTTCTGGAGCTTTGCGCACTGGGAGCGGTGGTTATTCTTTGTCTTGTTTTCAGTTCAAAAGCATTTTTGACGGTGAGCGGTGCTGTCGGCGGAGTGCTCTATGACTACATCGTGACGCCGATAATTTCACTTGTGTTCCTTATCATTTACGGCGGAGTTTGGGTTATTTTCAAGGTCGGCAGTCTCTTTTTGCATGAGCAAGAGGACGCTCACATGGTGAACTTGGCGAATAATGTTGAGGGACTGAGCGAAGAAATGCTCGAGAATGTCAAGACTCAGAACAATAATGCGCATATGGTGGTCATTGTTCTGAAAATAATTGCAGTTCTCGTTTTCTTCACGCTTGCGGTGCTGTTTTTTCGCCGTCTTATCGAGACTATGTCGAGAAGAAAAACTTCCGAAGCCGCAGTTGGCGGAATGAAGCTATATAGCGACGAAAGCCCTTTTGAAAATGACAAGCCGAAATTCTCTGACCGTTCCGCTCAGGCAAAAGTAAGACGCTACTACACATCTTACTGTCAGGCGGCGGCAAGGGCAGGCGTGACGATTTTCCCGTCAGATACATCAAGGGACGTGTGCGAGGGTACTGCCAAATTCGTGGAGAACGATTTGTCCGAGGAGCTCAGAGGCTATTACATAAGAGCGAGATACAGCGAAGAAAGCGATCTCACTTCGGCTGAAGTAAAGCGTGCGCACGAGATTTCCAAAAAGCTTAAGTCACAGCTGAAAAAGGACTGAGTTTTGTTTTATTGAGGTGAAAATGATGGTTGTGTTTTACTGCGTGGACGATGACGGCGGTTTGCTTTTTAACAAGCGTCGTCAGAGCATGGACAGCGTGCTTCGCAAAAGAATTTTAGACCTTGTCGGAGAAGATAAGCTGACATGTGATGTTTACACCGCAAAGCAGTTTGAAGAAAAGGATAAGCTTCAAATTGTGGGCGATGAAAATTATGCGGGTGCATCATTTATCTTTGCCGAAAAGCAAGAGCCCAATAAGCTTTTGCCGCTTGCCGATAAGCTTATTTTGTTCAAGTGGAACAGAAAGTATCCGTCAGATGTCAAATTAGGTGAAATTCCGTCCGACTTTCATCTAAAGTCGGCAGAGGATTTTGTCGGAAGCTCGCACGATAAAATAACACAAGAGATATATGAAAAAACAGGGGAATGATTGACTATGAGAAAAACGGGTAAAAATTCATTTAAGCTGATTTTTTCGACTCTGCTTCTTTCATGCCTTATTTTGATAGGCGGATGCAGTAGCGCAGAGCTTAGCACTAAGGTGAATGCGGAGTCGGTGAGTGAAAGCACTTCCGATATTCAGTCGCTTGCGGTCGAAAGTACGCTTGAGCTCAAGGATATTGAGGAATATAACGGAAAAGACGCTTATGTCGCCGTAAACGACAACGAGCCTGATTTCGGCGATTTTTATTCGACTGAAAGCAGTGAGTATTATTCCGAACTTGATAAACTTGGACGATGCGGCGTTTGCGTTGCAAATGTCGGAAAAGACCTCATGCCGACTGAGAAAAGAGGTTCTATCGGTAAAGTCAAGCCGAGCGGCTGGAAAACAGTAAAGTATGACGGTATCGACGGAAAATATCTTTACAATCGTTGCCATTTAATCGGATATCAGCTTTCCGGTGAGAACGCAAACGAGAAAAATCTCATCACGGGAACACGCTACTTAAATGTAGAGGGAATGTTACCGTTTGAAAATATGATTGCCGACTACGTCAAAGAAACAGGAAACCATGTGCTTTACCGAGTGACGCCGATTTTTGACGGAGATAATCTTGTCGCAAGCGGAGTTCAGCTGGAGGCAAAGAGCGTTGAGGATGACGGCGATGGAATACTTTTCAATGTCTACTGCTACAATGTCCAGCCGAATATTACAATCGACTATGCGACAGGCGACAGCCATGAGAGCGAAAGCGTTTCATCGAAGGCATCAGAGGAGAGCGTAGCTTCAAGTGAAGAAAGCCAAGAATCCTCGAACAGCAACGAAAAAGCCTATGTTCTTAACACGAACACTAAGAAGTTTCACTATCCGTCATGCAAAAGTGCGGACGATATAAAGCCCGAAAACAGACAGGAAGTAACTTCGACTGCCGAGGAGCTCAAAAATCAGGGATATGTCGCATGTAAAAAATGCAATCCGAATTGATTTTTGAGCTGCAATCAAGTGAAATAAACCAATAATGACTGCTACCGAGTAGTGGAATGCAAAGCATTCGTTTACACATCATTAGGTCTTAGAAGATGTGTATGCGGATGCTTTTTTTGGAGGTAAAATGAAAGATTTTTTAGGCTTTTCGAGAAATGATATATTACTTTGGAGTTTGTCGGTATTTTTTATAATTGCATCGTTCTGTATATTCGACAGAGAAAATTATCTCACCTTAGCCGCCTCGATTGTAGGGGTGACGTCACTGATTTTCAGTGCCAAGGGCAAGCCGTTCGGTCAATTTCTGATGATAATTTTTAGCCTTTTATACGGCATCATATCTTTTACCTTTTCGTATTACGGTGAAATGATAACTTATCTCGGCATGACTATGCCAATGGCGGTTTTTGCGCTCATTTCGTGGCTAAAAAATCCATTTGAGGGAAACAAGTCGGAAGTAAAGGTAAATACTCTTAGCAAAAATGAAATAGCTATTATGCTGATTCTAACGGCGGCGGTAACGGTTATATTCTTTTTTATTCTGAAAGCATTCGGCACGGCAAATCTAATTCCAAGCACGCTTTCAGTCACGACAAGCTTTTTAGCAGTTTATCTCACATTCAGAAGAAGCTCGTATTTTGCCCTTGCGTATGCGGCAAACGACATTGTGCTTATCGTGTTGTGGGTGCTTGCAAGCATTATTGACATGAAATATCTGTCCGTAACGGTTTGCTTTATAGCATTTTTGGTGAATGATATTTACGGATTTATCAACTGGAGAAGAATGAAAAAAAGGCAGTCGGCGTAAGAGAAAATTCAAAATTTCCTATAATTTCTAAAATGAAAGTTATTAAGTTATAAATTTCATAGTTAAAAGGTATATATTAAAAAAATGGCTTTATAATGTGAAAAAATGCAATTTTTATTTATCTTTGGTGTTATTTGTCTCTTTGATACTTGCATTTTATTTAATTAAGTATTATACTAAAACACAAGCTTAATGAAAGAAAGAAGCTAATACAGCTTTAGGAGGATATATCAATGAGCAAGGTAGATTTAGATTGGGCTAACATCGGTTTTGCTTATCACAAAACCCCGTATCGTTATTCCGCAAAATTCGTAAACGGCGAGTGGCAGGAAGGTAAGCTTATTACCGAGGATACTATCACACTTTCCGAGTGTGCCTGTGTTTTCCAGTACGCTCAGACATGCTTTGAGGGTCTCAAGGCTTACTACACAGAGGACGGCAGAATCGTTTGCTTCCGCCCTGACCTCAACGCACAGAGAATGTATGACACAGCAAAGAGACTTGTTATGCCGCCTTATCCGGTAGATAAGTTTGTTGAAGCTGTCAAGATGGTTGTCGAAGCAAACAAGGATTTTGTTCCGCCATACGGCTCAGGTGCAACACTTTATATCAGACCTTACCTTATGGGTACAAACGCAGTCATCGGTGTTAAGCCGGCTGACGAGTATGAGTTCAGAATTTTCGTAACACCTGTTGGACCTTACTTCAAGGGCGGCGCAAAGCCTATCACAATCAAGGTTTCCGATTATGACAGAGCAGCACCTCACGGAACAGGTCACATCAAGGCCGGTCTTAACTATGCTATGAGCCTTTATCCGATCACAGTTGCTCACGAGGAGGGCTTCTCCGAGAATATGTACCTCGATCCTCAGACAAGAACAAAGGTTGAGGAGACAGGCGGAGCAAACTTCATCTTCGTCACTAAGGACGGCAAGCTTGTCACACCTAAGTCGGATTCTATCCTTCCGTCAATCACAAGACGTTCTCTTGTTGATGTTGCCGCTAAGTATCTCGGCATGGAGGTTGAGTACAGAGAGGTTCTCTTCACAGAGCTCAAGGATTTCGCTGAGTGCGGTCTTTGCGGAACTGCAGCTGTTGTCAGCCCGGTAGGCAAGATTTATGACCACGGCGAGGAGATTTGCTTCCCGTCAGGCATGGAGGAAATGGGCCCTTACACAAAGAAGCTGTATGATACACTCACAGGTATCCAGATGGGCAGAATCGATCCGCCGGAAGGATGGGTATTCACTGTTTCTGAGGCTGAATAATCTATTATTTTTGAATTTAAATCCCTCGATTTTTCGGGGGATTTTTCTTTTCACAAGCTGTTCTCAAAGTATATTATTTTGCCAGATTAAAAAATGATAGCAGAAAAGGTAGAATATTCAACCTAGCTTACAAAATATGTTGAAAGTAAGGGCAGAAATGTGACGAATGTGTAAAATATCAAAGTTAGAATAGCGTCAGCATTGAAAAACCTTGAAAAATACCGTGGTATAATGATATAATGCTTTTATATGTCAAAGTATCGGAATCTGCGTGCTTTTATGCGGATGACTGATTTTCAGAAAGGAAATACAATGGGTTTATTAGAGAAAATATTTGGTAACTACAGTACCAAAGAAATAAAGAGAATTAAACCGCTTATTGATAAAACGCTTTCGCTCAAGTCTAAGTATGAGAGCATGAGCGAATCAGAGCTTCGCTCTCAGACTCAGGTGCTCAAGGATAGATTAGCCGGCGGCGAAACGCTTGATGATATTCTTCCCGATGCATTTGCTGTTTGTAGTGAGGCGGCTTGGAGAGTTTCCGGCAAAAGACCTTATCCAGTACAGGTCACAGGTGCGGTCATTCTTCATCAAGGCAGAATCGCCGAGATGAAGACAGGTGAAGGTAAAACTCTTACATCTGCGCTCCCTGTTTACCTCAATGCTCTTGCAGGCAAGGGTGTTCACGTTGTCACAGTTAACGAATACCTCGCAAAGCGTGACTCCGAGTGGAACGGAAAAATCTACAAATTCTTGGGTCTTTCTGTCGGTCTTATCTATCATGATATGGACAAAGAGGCAAGAAAAGCGGCTTATAATGCCGACATCACCTACGGTACAAATAACGAGTTCGGATTTGACTATCTTCGTGACAACATGGTTATCTACAAGGATAACAAGGTTCAGAGAGGTCATTATTATGCTATCGTCGATGAGGTTGACTCTATCTTGATTGATGAGGCGAGAACACCGCTTATCATTTCCGGTCAGGGTGCAAAGCCGACAGAGATGTATAAGCTTGCAAATACCTTTGCAAGAGGACTTTCTCATATCGATGTTGCAGAGACAGACGACAAGGAGGATAACGACGAGCTTTACGAGGATTACGATTATGTCGTAAACGAGAAGCAGAAGACCGCTACCCTCACAAAGAAGGGCGTTAAGAAGGCAGAGGAGTTCTTCCACCTTGACAACTTGACAGACCCCGACAATATCTCAACTCAGCACTACATCAACCAGGCTATCAAGGCTCACGGTGTCATGAAGAGAGACATCAACTATGTCGTTAAGGACGGCGAGGTTATCATCGTTGACGAGTTTACAGGACGTCTTATGTTCGGCCGTCGTTACAACGAGGGACTTCATCAGGCTATTGAGGCTAAGGAAAATGTTCAGGTCGCAAGAGAGTCAAGAACACTCGCTACAATCACATTCCAAAACTATTTCCGTCTTTATGATAAGCTTTCAGGTATGACAGGTACAGCCATGACAGAGCAGGATGAGTTCAGCGAGATTTATAAGCTTGACGTTGTCGAAATTCCGACAAACAAGCCGATGATTCGTGAGGACTGCAACGACTTGGTTTACAAAACAGAGAAAGCAAAGTTCAATGCCGTTATCGAGGATATAATCGAGTCTCACGAAAAGGGACAGCCGGTCCTTGTCGGTACTGTTACAATCGAAAAATCAGAGATGCTCTCTCAGATGCTCAAGCGCAGAGGAGTCAAGCATGAGGTTCTCAACGCTAAGTATCACGAGAAGGAAGCAGAGATTATCGCACAGGCTGGTAAAAAGGGTGCTGTCACAATCGCCACAAACATGGCAGGTCGTGGTACCGATATCAAGCTTGGCGGTAACGCAGAATATATGGCTACTTCAGAGATGAGAAAGCTTGGCTATTCCGATGAGATGATCGAGGAAGCTAACGCATTCAGCGAGACAACAGACGAGGAAATCCTCGATGCAAGAAAGGTCTTTGCAGAGCTCAACAAGAAGTACGAGGACGAGATTGCACCGGAGACCGAGGAGGTTCGTGCAGCCGGCGGACTTTACATTATCGGTACGGAGAGACACGAGTCAAGACGAATCGATAACCAGTTGAGAGGTCGTTCCGGTCGTCAGGGAGACCCGGGTAAGAGCCGTTTCTATATCTCACTCGAAGACGAGCTTATGAGACTTTTCGGCGGCGAGAGAGTTCAGCGCATGATGGACACCTTCAAGCTTCCTGAGGATCAGCCGATTGACGCAAAGCTTATTTCAAACACAATCGAGAGCTCACAGAAGAAGGTCGAGGGCAGAAACTTCGGTATCAGAAAGAACGTTCTTCAGTATGACGATGTTATGAACCGTCAGAGAGAAATCATCTACGATCAGCGTGATAAGGTTCTCAACGGCGACAACATGAAGGATAGCATCCTCAAGATGATAGACGATTCTATCGATAACAATGTTGACCTATATCTTCCTGCGGGAGCACTGCACGATGACTGGGATGTGAACGCACTTCACGAGTATTATAACGGCTGGCTCACGATGGAGCACGAGTTAAGATACAAGGACGAAGAGCTCGAGAACCTCGAGAGAGACGATGTTAAGAAGTTCCTCAAGGAGCGTGCACACACAATTTACGACAAGCGTGAAGAGATATTCACTTCTCAGGTTATGCGTGAGCTCGAGAGAGTTGTTCTTCTCAAGATTGTTGACCAGCACTGGATGGACCATATCGATGCTATGGACGATCTTCGTGACGGTATCCGTTTGAGAGCATACGCTCAGAAGGATCCGGCGGTCGAGTACACTGAAGAAGGCTTCGCAATGTTCGATGCTATGATCAGCGAGATTCGTGAGGAAACAGCTAAGATCATCCTTACCGTCAGACTCAAGACAAAGGACGCACCTAAGAGAGAGGCTGTCGCAAAGGAGACAGGCTCAAGCGGAGCATCCGACGGTACAGCCGATGTTAAGAAAACACCGCTTGTCAAGGGCAAGAAGGTCGGCAGAAACGATCCGTGTCCGTGCGGAAGCGGCAAGAAGTACAAGAAGTGCTGCGGCAAGGATCTTTAATTTAATATAAATCCAGGAAGGAAAGAATAATGAAAAAAGCGTATAAACTCTCATTGATTTCAATGCTGATTTTGGGAATCATGCTTTCGTCAACCGGCTGCACAAGCCTGAAAAATGCTAATGAATTTGACGGCACAGGCTACATCAAGAGCGTATTAAGATGCAGCTACAACGCAGATTATGACGATTATATCAGCTTCACAGGTTCCACAACAGATTTAGCCGAGGATTATCATTCGGCTACACTTCAGAATGCGGCAGTCAGATTTTTCGCAAAGTACGAGATGAATGCCGACGATACTCAGGTAGCTGCAATGGAAGCAGTCATTGAGAAGGCTTATGCTAATTCAAAATACACCGTAAACGCTCAGACAAGCGCAAACTATGGTTATGATGTTCGCGTTGATTACACCGTACAGACAACTCTCCAGAACATCTCAAAGGATATTCAGTCCAAGAGAGATCTTGCGGCTCAGGAGGGTCTTGCTACAAATATCGGAGCAGACTATATCAATGAGGTAATCCAGCTTTGCGAGAACACCGTCAATAACAGCTCATCCTACGGTGACACCATGTCGGTCACATTCGATATTAAGAAGGACAGCGAGGGTTATCTCTCACTCAACACAAATATCTTTGATGATATTGACGAGAATATTCTTCCTTTCTGATTGAGCTTGAATATTTAATTAAATCAACTGATAAAATTAAAAAACGCACGGCGAGAAAAAAGCTGTGCGTTTTTTGTTGTTCCTATTAAATATGATTAGTTCCAATCTTAGTCATTAGTTCAATACAGCTTTGATTTTATATGTGGCTTTAGAAGCTATTTAAGCAAACCAAGATGAATGATTTAGGAGGGAGCTTATTAATTATTCATATGATTGGAGCAAGTCATTTTTATGCTTGTAAAAGGCGTTGTGGCTATGATTACAAATGAATGTATAAATTGTTCGCTAAGAGGCTTTTGAAATTAATTAAGTGTAATCAAATCAACTCTTAGGAGAAGCCTAAAACACGCTGAAAGTAAAGTATAGAACGAACAAAGTCATATTGATTGATTTAAATTAAGACACGCTATTTAATAGGTAATAGCTTAGCGATAGCTTAAATACAAACAAAAGCAAAAGAAAAGGGAAGCCGTTAAGCTTCCCTTAATTCATTATGTTTAATTATGTTCTGTCCTTAGCCTTGAGAGTCTTTTCAATCTCAGGGAGATACTTATCGATGTTCATGAGAAGAACGATGACGAGAATTACAACGGACATAACTGCGCTGAAGTAACCGAATCCAAATGTGATGGAGTCAAGAGCTTTCTGAGTCTGAACCTCAGCTGTTCCGACATAACCGCCGATTGTGAGGAAGAGAGTTGAAACGAAAGAGCCAAGACCGATACCGACCTTCATACCGAAGGAAGTACAAGAGTTAACAAGACCCTCAGAACGAATGCCTGTCTTCCACTCACCGTAGTCAACAACGTCAGCTGTCATAGCGAAGAGACCAGTCATGAGAGGTCCGTTAGCAAGAGCCTTGAGGACGAGTCCAAGATAAACGAGCGGGAGGTTGAGGCTTGTTCCGCCTAAACCGACTATGCCGGCACCGATGATGCTTACGATAGAAGCGCCGATCATAACCTTTCTCTTACCGAATTTCTTAACGAGAACAGGGTTAAAGAAGTTAGCGGCAACAGCAGGAAGTGCGTTGCAAATAGATGTGTTTGTGAGAAGTGCGAGGTTGCCCATAACGCCTGCGCAGAAGTAGTAGGTGAGGGAACCGACGCCGACAACGTTGATATAAACCAACATGAAGAGCAAAGCCTGAAGGAAGAAGTACTTGTTCTTGAAAAGTGCCGGAAGAGCTTCCTTCATCGGTACCTCTTTGATGACGACTTCGCCTGTTGCGCTCTCGCCGACGTGCTCTTTGCATCCGAAGAAGCAGATGAGGAGCATGATTATCTCAACAATACCGAGTACAACTGTGAGCTTTGTCCAAGTCCAGAAAGCACCCTCTGTGCCGATTGTTGCGATTGCGTTTGTAGCAAATACGTTAACAATGAGAGTTGTGATTTGAGTCATGATGAAACGGGCTGAAGCTGTTTCTGCTCTGTCCTGAACATCAAGAGTCATTCTTGAGAGAAGTGCATTGAATGGAAGGTTGTTAGCTGTGTAAACAATGCAGTTCATGAAAATGTAGGAGAAGTAAGTATAAGCGAGCTTGCCGCCGTCTGATTTTGCGGGGTTCATGAACATAAGGATGAGACCTATCATCATGAACGGAGCTGTCCAGAGAAGCCACGGTCTTGCTTTGCCGTACTTAGACTTTGTCTTATCGACGACAGCACCCATCATAAGGTCAGTAGCACCGTCGAAAACACGTGCAACGAGCATCATTGTGCCGGCTGCCGCAGCGGCTATGCCGACAGTGTCTGTGAGAAATCCTGTGTAGAATGTGCCCGATAATGCAACGTAAACGTTGGCGGCACAGTCACCGAAGCCGTAGGAGATTTTCTCTCCCCAGGAAAGGCGGCCGTTTGTTTTTGTAGCCATTTTCTAATACCTCATTTCAGTTAGTAAAAATCCATTTTGAGATTAGTGTCTAAGACACCTGTCTCATTTATACCGAACTTATTGTAATACCAAATTTACAATTTATCAATAAAATAATTCAAAAAATCTAAATATTAGGAGATTGCACAAATTGCAATTGCTAATTTTTGGTACAATGCTTATAAAATAGCGAATTATAATTCCTGTATAGGAATAAAAATAGATATTTATAGAAAAGCTAACAGTAATCAATATAAATAATTTGAACTTGCGTTTTTGCTTATATAACAAAAAAGACCGCACAAAGGCGGTCTTAAAGCAAATATCAATTTGTATGATATTTAATTTGATCTTAAATTTACATGTTTTTGCATGCCTGCTTTAGTCTCGGCAAGGGAGAAGACGATGCTTACCGCATGGTCTGCCGACTGTTCGAGCATGGAGACAATATCAGAGAAATATATACCGGCTTCGGCACTGCAAACACCCTTATTAAGGCGGTCGATATGAGTTTCCTCAAAGCGGTATTCCATGTCGTCAATTTCTTGCTCGAGATCACGAACGGTTGTGATTTCCGAGAAATTTCCGGTTGACAGAATGTTAATGGAGAGCTCCCAAAGTCTGTTGAGGGTAGCGAGCATCTCTTCAATTTCAGATTTGCTGTCCTCAGAGAGAACGACGTTAGCTTCCTTTGCACGTGGGATAAGCTTTGCGATGCTGTCGGCGTGGTCTCCGACACGCTCGATGTCGCTCACTGCATGGAAGTATGATGCAATCTGATTTGCGTCGTCAAGCGGAAGCTCGTTTCTGTTCATCTTTACGAGGTAGGAGCTGATTTTTTCATCGAGGAAGTCGACATATCGCTCTGTCTCGAACATGAGCTCATTCTTGCTGTCATCACAGTTTATAAATGATTTAACAGCGTCATTGAGGTTTGAAAGAGCCATTTTAGACATACGCTGAATTTCACGAAGAGCATTCGGCATAGCCATAGTAGGAGTTGAAATATCAGAGCCGATGAACTTAAGGCGGAAGCCCTCTTCTTTTGCATCCTCACCGCGAACAATAACATAGGTAAGCTTGATGATGAGGTTCATGAACGGATAGAGAACAATTACCTGGAATACCTTGAACAGGAAGTGTGCGACAGCGATATTTCTTCCGAGGTTTGCGGAGGAATTGCCATGTCCGCTTACGAAGTAGATGATTTCTGCAATCTGATCTGAGAAGAAAAGAAGCAGAACGAACATGAGAATTGTTCCGAAAATGTTAAAGAGAAGGTGAATCATAGCGGTTCTCTTAGCATTTTTTCCGCCGGAAAGGCTTGTGAGTACGGCTGATGTGCAAGCGCCGATGTTACAGCCGAGGATAACGAACATGCAGATGTGGAGGTCGACAAGTCCCTGAGAAGCCATAACAACAAGGATTGAGACAGTTACGCTCGAGCTCTGCACAACAGAGGTGATGACAAGACCGAGTAAAATTGCAAGAATTGGATTTGTGAAGTTAGCGAAAAGCTCGATAACAGCGGGAATATCACGAAGAGCGCCCATTGCCGTGCTCATGATAGAGATACCCATGAAGAGGATACCGAATCCGAGGACGACCTGTCCGATTTTCTTTGCCATCGGATTTTTGATGAAGTTAACCATGACCGCACCGATGAGAACAAAGAACGGTGCAACGGTACTTAGCTTAAATGCAACGAGAAGTGATGTGACGGTTGTTCCGATGTTGGCTCCGAGAATTATTCCCGATGCTTCGCTTAAGGTCATAAGTCCCGAGTTGACGAATGAAACGGTCATAACCGTTGCGGCACTTGAGGACTGAATGACGGCTGTGAAGAACGTACCAACGAGGAGTCCCAAAAGGCGGTTCTTTGTGAACGCTTTCAGAATAGATCGCAGCTTGTCACCGGCGGCAAGCTCAATTCCCTGGCTCATAAGGTTCATTCCTGCAATGAAAAGTCCCAAGCCTCCGATAAGTTCAATAAATATAGAGAACATATAAGTTTCCATCCTTTGCCGATATATCGGCATTTAATTGTTTAGGTTTTGTTTTGACAATAGCACAAAGTCATTCATATTGTAAATGAACTGTAATGTTAGTGTCAAGAAATCTTTACTTTTCTAAGTAAAATTTAACATAGATTTTACATAAGAGTGTATTTTAGACTCATAATTTCAAAAATTGAGAAAAATTAAGTGTTAAATCTTTACTTTCTTCTGTGATTTTAGATTATATGATGGTTTTGTTTTAGGTTCTCTATTTACTTTTTATTGTTTGGTCTCAATTAATCTTTGTGTAAACAAGTCGGCTGCTCGGTCAACTACGGTCGCTTCGCTCCCTAAAAGCACTTTGTGCTTTTGGTTTCCCTCGACAGCCTATCTTCTTTTTTTATCGCTTCGCTATGTTTTTCGTATACGCTAATTGTTAATTATTAATTATACATTATTAATTACTCAAGGGGCTCTGCCCCTTAGACCCCGTTCGCTTTTTGAAAAAAGCGAAAGCAAAAACTTTTATGTTCTGAATTTTTCTTTGCACAAATAATATGACACGAAAATGCCGTCTGCGATTCTTTGCATCTTGACGTATTTTTCGTGCCTATCTCTTTGTTTATATTGTCTGTTCTTAATTTATCTTGATGAGAACAGTCCGCAAACGAAAATGACCGTCTTCGAATGTTTCGCATTCTTGACGTATTTTCTTTTTGCTTTCTTTTTCTTGTGTCGGCACTTCGTGCCTTTGTTCTTTTGTTATTTCTCTTTCTGCTTCGCTTCTTTCTCGTGGGCTCCGCCCACACCCGTTCGCTTTTTGAAAAAAGCGAAAGCAAAAACTTTTATGTTTTTGTTCTTTATTTCTCTTTGTGTAAATAAGTCGGCTGTCAAAGCCCAACCACGAACACTTCGTGTTCTAAAAATGCTAACGCATTTTTAGTTAACTTTGACAGCCTATCTCTTTATTTATATTGTTTGTTCTTAATTTATCTTGATGATAACAGTCCGCAAACGAAAATGCCCGTCTTCGAATGCTTCGCATTCTTGACGTATTTTC
>CAVAMJ010000011.1:0-84887 GCA_963589785.1 Bacteroidaceae bacterium
TTTTAGAACGCGAAGCGTTCGTGGTTGGGCTTTGCCAGCCGAATTGTTTACACAATGAGAAATACAGAACTCAAAGTCAAAACATAAAAGTTTTTGCTTCGCTTTTTACAAAAAGCGAACGGGTGTGGGCAGAGCCCACGGGTAATTAATAATGTATAATTAATAATTAGCGTATACAAAAACAGAGCGAAGCGATAATAAAAAAGACAGGCTGGCAAAGTTAACCAAAAATGCGAACGCATTTTTAGAACGCGAAGCGTTCGTGGTTGGGCTTTGCCAGCCGAATTGTTTACACAAAGATAAAAACAGAACAAAAACTTGTATTCTCTCATTTTAATAATTTAACACAAATTGAATGTTTAAACTAACTCCACTCTAGGCACTCCAAGCTCCACACTTTAAATTCAAAAATCCCACGCCTTTAAAAAGCGTGGGATTTTTCTTGTATGTCAGCTAAAAGCTTAGAAAATTACTTAGAAGACTCCTTATTTGCGTTGCGCTCAGCAAGTCTCTTTCTTACGCCCTCCATGTGACCCGGCTTATCGAGGTCATAGATTAGGAGCGGAATGATACCGATGAAGAAAACAATTCCCGGTAAGAGGTTAGCGGCAACGTTGATACCTGTCTGGATGTGAGGTGTCATTTCAACTCCGCCGGCATAACCAAATGCGCCCATAACAACGAGGAACAGTGAGTTTGCGATAGCAGTTGCAATCTTTGTAGCTGTGCCCTGAAGTGAGAATGCCATACCATCGTTGCGAACTCCGTATTTGTCGTCGAAGTCATCGATAGCGTCAACCATCATGCAAGAGCCGCAAGGACCTGCAATGTAGCCTAAGCCGTAAATGATTAATACAACAAAGTCAAATACGATGTTCTCATAAGGACCTACGAACAATACTATCAAGGATACACCCTGGATAATCATAGAGAGAATAGCAGTCTTTCTGTTTCCGATTTTCTCGATAATCTTCGGTGTTATCGGCATAATGACAGTACCGACTATCATCTGCATCATCATGAAGATTGTGATGAATGTGAAGTTCTGTACGCAGTACATGTAGAAGTAAACAGCAACAGAAATTCTGCCAAGCATGCCGAACATATTGAAGAACGCATAAAGCATTGTGCAAAGAAGATTCTTGTTCTTGAAAATCATCTTGAGACCATCAGAAATTTTGCCTTGGTCTTCCTTCTTGACGGTGATGTTCTCCTTGGACATAAATGCAACTGCCCAGAACATCGGAAGTGCCATTAAAGCAAACAAGATAGCTGTTGTGTGATAACCGGCAGCCTGGTCGCCCTTGCCAAACCAAACAACCAGCTTGAGAACGAAGAGGTTAAGGAGAATCTGACCGATTGTCATGCCCATCATCTGAGCGGCATTAAGTCTGTTGATTTCCTTGGGGTCACGTGTCATAACAACCGGCAATGCGAGGTAAGGAACGTTTGTCATGGTGTAAGCCATACCTAAGCCTATGTATGTGATGTAGGCGTAAACAAGCTTGCCCTTACTTGAGAATCCCGGAACCGTAAAGGTAAGAATTGTGAAGATAACAAGGAAAATCGCACCGACAAAGATATAAGGTCTGAATCGTCCCCATCTTGTGTGAGTACGCTCCATGAGAGTTCCCATCATCGGGTCGTTAATTCCGTCCCAAACCTTTGCGATTAACATCAAAAGCGCAACCGCGCCTGTTCCCAAACCGAAAACATCGGTATAGAAAAGCGAAAGATATGTGCTTACCATTGTCCAGGAAAGCTGTGAAGCAAAGTTACCTAAGCCGTACACGAAATAGTTTTTCGCGGTTAACGGCTTTGTACCGTATTCGTTAATTTTATCACTCATTTTATCATCCTCTGTCACAATCGTGACAACACCTTACTTAAAAAAAATCCAACTTACATAGTTTCGATGATTTTATCGAAATTCTTGTATTTCTCCATCATCTTCGGAAGTGTATCCTTGTTGGCAACAAGCTTAGGAACGCATACCGTGATCATGTTCTGAATCTCGTTGTAATGCTCGTAAATACCGATTGGAGTATTTCTTGCTCTGTTCTTCTCCTCCTCAGAGAACTCAACCTTGACCTTGTCTCCGTCAACTGAAAGAGTACCCCAGATGCCGCAAATCGGACACTCAACGTGAGTTGTGCCGTTCATGCTGAGAAGCGGATTGTGACAAACAGGACATACACCCTCTTCGCCAACCCATGTGTCAACCTCGTCGTATGGCTTGCCGAGAGACTCCGCCACTGCTTTTCCGAGGTCTGAGCACTTCTGCATGAGAGCTGTGTCAAACAGCGGGTGGCCTGTTCTGCCCTGATCGTAAGCATCTACATGACCTACACACTTCATGACTAATGAAAAGCTGAAAAGATCGAGCATAGGAAGACCGAGAGAAACCCAGTTGTGTGTCTGTGCTCCGCCAACCGAGATATAACCGACATATCTGTCCTTGAAATATCTTGGGTCGAGAAGCTCGTCCTCAGACTTGCCCTCTGCGATACGCTTCTTGTTCTCCTCTAAAAGTGCGGCTCTGTCGTGCGACGGGCCGAAACGGTCGAGAAAGTTCTTGAACTGTCCGACAATTCCTACCGCATAGACAGGAGCTGCGATGATGATTCCGTCTGCCTCAAGGCAAGCCTCCTCAAGAATGTGGTAATCATCCTTAAGACAGCAGTGGATCTCTGTTGCGCCCTTGTCACGGGTTCTGCTGCAGTAATCGCATGCACGGCAATGACCGATGTTCATAGCTACAGTATTGATGAACTGAACATCTGCACCCGCCGCTTTAGCCGCAAACAAAGCTTCCTTGACCATGACATCGCTTCGCTGGTTCTTTCTTCCGAAAGAAATACCTAAAACCTTCATATTTTCCTCCATATTATTAATGAGCAAATACGCTCATTTATTTACAATTTGATATATTTTACTGTTTTTTCCAGACAAAAAGCATCGGAGCCGATTTACAGCAAACCGATGCTTCTTACCATGGATATTTAATGCCACTTATTATTGAAATTACATCTCATCCTGCATAGCCATGAATTTCTCGACATATTCGTCAAATCTCGGATATCTGTCTCGTCTTCCCTGCTCTACCTGATGCTCGAGAACTCCGGTGAACTTCAAGCGGCTTCTTCTCTTCTCCTCCTCGGAGAACTCAACTTTTACGTTGTCACCGTCAATTACAAGTTTGCCGTAAATTCCGCAGATTGGACAGCCGACCTTTGTTGTGCCGGACATGGTCATCTCGTTGCAGTGGCAAACAGGGCATGTACCGGGGTCTGATGTCCACTCAATCTCGCTTGTCTTCTGATCAAGCGCCTCGACTATATGCTTGCCCATTCTGGCAGATTCGGCAAGCAGTCTCTCACGATTATCGGGAACATATGCGGCAT
This sequence comes from Bacteroidaceae bacterium, assembly GCA_963589785.1. Classification (GTDB taxonomy): domain Bacteria; phylum Bacillota; class Clostridia; order Oscillospirales; family Acutalibacteraceae; genus SIG603. Next base: position 3,405 of record CAVAMJ010000011.1, read on the forward strand.
AAGCGTCAAGCTGGTCTACAACCTTCATGTTAAGGCTCATTCCGAAAAGATTCATTCCCGGAAGTCCGTAGGATACCCAGTTCTGAGTTGTTGCGCCGCCGACTGAAATATAAGAGACAAGATGGCGCTTCAAGCAGTCGGGATTGAGTTCATCTCCGCCTGTATCCTTGCGAAGCTCGTTTTCAAATAACATATATGCTTTGTCGTGAGCGGGACCGAAGCGGTCGATGAAGTTCTTAAGCTTGCCCGCGGGCTCGAGAACATAGACAGGAGCCGCAACGATGATTGCGTCAGCCGCAAGGACTGCGTCTGAGATCGCCTCATAGTCGTCCTTCTGAATACAGCGAATCTGTCCCTTTCCGCTTTGCAGCATTCTTGAGCAAGCACCGCATCCGATACAAGGCTTGATTTCCTTATTTATGGTATCGATAATCTCTACCTCTGTGCCCTGTTCCTCTGCCGCTTTGATTGCTTCCTTTAGAAACGTCTTACAGTTTCCGTTCATACGTCCGAAATTTAATCCAAGTACCTTTTTTCCCATAACGTTTTCCTCTTTTTGAATTACTTTTCAGCCATTTTTGCTTTTATCTTCTCTTCGTTTTCCTTAGCCTTTGCGTTTGTGATGCCTATGCAAACAAAGAAGATTGCCGCCAAAACATAGAATGCTGCGGGAGCGAAGTTGATAACCATATCCATTCTTGTGAGAACCTGAGCGCTTAAATCGGTAGCGTTAGCTACATAACCTACTGCACCGAGTGCAAGGATACCGATTGAGCCGCCTACTGCGTTACCCATTTTTGTTGAGAATGAAATACAAGAAACAATAACACCGTCTGATCTCTTGCCTGTTCTGAGCCAGTTGTCATCAATGATTTCTGCGCTTAGAGTATAGCAAGTGATAGAGAGAAGGTTTGCAAGACCGTAAAGGAAGCCTGAAATTACAACCAATCCGGTTAAGTTATACTCGCCGATGAAGTAGAAGAACACACAGCAAAGAGCCATTGCGATACAGCCTATTGCACCGACATATTTCTTGCTGATACGGTTAAGTAAGAACGGAGCATAGATATTAACAACTAAGAAGCCTGCTGACATAGCTGTTGCGAAACCTGCAATTAATGCTGGATTCTTTAAGATATAGATGAAGTAATAAGCCATGATGCCGATTCTTCCGAACATTCCTGTAAGTCCCATGAACATTGCGAGAATAAGGAACATTGCGTTTCTGTCCTTAAAGGTCTGCTGGAATGATACTGCGAGATCCTTAACCGTGTCGCCGACAGATTTCTTCTCAGACTGAACATTGATGATCTCCTTTGTGGATGCAAAGCATACCCAGAAGCAAGGAACACAAACGATTGAGAATATCAATGCTGAGAAGAAGTAGCCCTTTGCTGAAGAAGCCGAGCCGTCGCCGAACTTCAAAATCATAGGCATTGTTACGGCACTGATAATCATCTGAATTAAGCCGTTTCCTACGCCCTTGAATGCATTGAGAGAAACACGCTCTTCGTTAGACTCTGTCATAACATTTGCAACGCACTGAGTTGAAATGTTAACTGCTGTGTAAGCCATACCGGCGGCAATGTAAGTAAATCCGCACCAGATAGCCTTCCAAGCACCCGGAACATCAAGGTTCAAGAAAGTAAGGCAGTTGAATAATGCAAGAATCGGTGCGCCCCACAAGATATAAGGACGGAATCTGCCCCATCTCGATCTTGTGTTTTCGGCAATAGCACCGAACATCGGGTCGTTGATAGCGTCCCAGATTCGTGCAATGAGCATGATTGCCGAAATGACAACAGGTGTAAGTCCCACAACGTCTGTGTAATAGACGGTCAAATAGGAGCTTATAAGGCACCATGAACACTGTGAACCGATTTCACCGAAGCTGTATCCGATTTTTCGCCAAACGGATATCTTTTCTTTTTTTTCTAAGTTTTCACTCATTTTTAACCTCCACACGCTTGTTAAAAAATTATTGTAGTTTAATTATACTCTGCGTTTGCACCTTCTTCATTCTGCTTAAAAGCTACATTTTTACGATTTTTGCCTTCATTTTTTGTGCTAAAAAATAACAGGACAAAAATAATCGGATATTTCTTGTCCTGTCCTATATTAATAAGATATATGCTCTAAATTTGGCTTTATTCTGCGTTCTTTCGGCGCTTTTTCTTTCTGAATTAGCAAAAAAACAGCCCCCTAAAAGGGAGCTGTTCGATTTATCAAACGGTATCGTAGCGGTATCTTATATCAATAAGTCTTATTTCCTGAGATTCCAGATTGTTCTCAAGACAAATCTCACCGTTCTCTATTTCAAGAGTCTTCATCTCAATGGTCGGATTTGCTCTGCAAATGAGATACTGCACCTCGTCACGGGCAAGACCCTTTGAGTACTCAAGGTTTTTCCATATATCCTGAATACTTCCGTTTTTGGTGTTCATATAATATGTTTTTACAAGGTACTTTCCGTTTTTTACGTTGCGAATCGTGAAATTAAGCTTAATCGGATCAATATCCTCAAAATACTGATTGATATCCTCCGGCTCTATCTCGTCCTCCTCGGTAAAAACATAGCGCGAAGAAAGGTTCTTATAATTGTGGCAAGCTATCACATAGTGATTATGTCCGTTTGCCGTGACAATAGAATTTTCGTTTTTCTCGAGCACATCGGACTTCAGCCTGTTCAAAAAGTTAAATGCATAGAACGACGGCTTTGAGATGCCCTCTCTTGAAAGAAGTCCCGTGTCACCGATTAATATCTTGTCGGTATCGTAGGAATCGGAGTATATATCAAGCGCATGCCAATAAGCCATGAAACTCACATTGGAACTCATCTCAATGCAGTTTTTGAGGATAAATGCGCCCTGTTCGCAGCTGTCATTGAGTATATTTCTGTTAGAAATAGTGAAATTCCATTCGTCTATGTGAAGCTCCTTGATGTCAAAACCCGTTTCCTCGAGGGTTTCTTTCATGATTTGAAGCTGATTTACCATATACTCGGAGTCGATTGATTTTCTTCCGTAACGGTTGCCGTCCTCCACGATTGCCACATACTGGAATGAGCAGAACGACAGAAAATCGGGGTGAATTTCACGCTTCTTCCAACTTGTAAAAATATTTCTGCAAACCGCTGTTTCGTATCCGAGTATGAATCCGGCACCGCCCACGGGAATGCTGTCGGAGTATTTTTTGACCGTGCGGTAGATCATATCAAATCTCTTGAAGTACTCTCCGTTTTCTTTTTCAATTTCATATGACGGATTGTTCCAATATTCGAAGTACCACGACTCTATCTCCTCGACACCGTATCTGTTGATAAGATGAGCACATAGTCTTGCGATTGCATCGGAGAAAGTATCAAAATCCAAATTAGTATTCTGTTTGCTTTCTGTTCTCAGTGCTCGTTCGGGAGTATACGAAACCAAAATCGGTTTATTGCCAAGCTCGATATAGGGCTTCATCTTGTTTTCTAAAAGGAAATCGAGAGCCTTATCGAGTCTTCTGAAATTAATTTCCCCTTTATCGCTTAGGCAGTGTTCCTCTGACAAAATATTCCAAACTCTCACGTACTTTATTCCGAGAGAGTCCCTTATTAATTTCATCTGATTTTGCACTTCGTACTGCATAAGCAGATATATGTCTCCGAGATTTATCGCCTTGAAACCATCCGTAAATTTCTCTTTGACAAGCTTTGCATCGGCAAAAATATTCTTTTCCTTATCCGTGTGCGGATTTTCCTTATGCTCACGGAATTTGAGGTATTCGAGAATTTTCTGCTCCTCTTCTGCCTTGAGAACCGTGCTGCTTCCGTCAGCCGTGTTGTTATTTTCGAGCATGGAGCGGTATTCGCTCGGTGACTGATGAAACATATCACGGAAAGACTTTGTGAATGCCGCCGAGGTTGGATAACCGTTGTCATAGGCAATACGGGTGAGGGTTTTGTCCGAATACATGAGCTCGTCAACAGCATGGAAAAGTCGGATATTGTTGAGATAATCGACAAAGGTCATGCCCAAATGCTTCTTTATATAACGGGAAAGATAAGTGTTTGAAAGATACAGCTTATCGGCAAGGTCGTTAAGGCTGACTTGGCTCTGATAATTCGACTGGATATAATTCTGTATTTCCTGAAGTCTTATTCTGTCCTGTGAGCTTTCGGAATTTATCCTAACATCATCGGTTTTCACCATGAAGTTGCTTGTGAGGACATAGACCGTCTCGAAGTACAGCGCACTTAGATAAAGCGCACTTTTCTCGTCCTTCTCGAAATATCTTGTGAGAATACGGTCGAGTAAGCTTCTGAGCTGTGCGTATGCATTGTTTTTATCGGCAGTAGTATTGCACCAGAAAAGAAGCTGCATCGAGCCCATATATTCCGTCAAAACATGATAATCTATCTCAAATCTTGCGCCCAAAAGCGCTCCCGAACCGGTAGCCGTATGATTTTTGTTCGCATTGATCAGCACTATGTCGCCACTGCCCATATGATAGGTCTTATCATCTATCTTAACATCCATATTTCCCTGAAGAATATAGAAAATTTCAGGATTCAGGTGGTAATGCGTTGACGACTCTATGTTTGTAAGAAAATTAAAGTGCATCAAGCTTCTTATTTTATCCATTCATCACACCTCAGTCAAAGCAAAACATGTAGTTTCACATATGTTGCACAATATTTATTTTACAATTATACCACAAAACGACGAAAAAATCACCAAACACATAGAACAAAAATAATGCATCACATTTAGATAATTGAACAGAAAAAAGACAGACACTGCGTAGTATCTGTCCCTTTTCCTGTGTATTGAGTTAAATATTTAAAGGTGTGAGCTGTGTTTTATTTTAGTTATCTTTTCTTGAATTTACCGACCTTGGTAAGTCTGTTCGGAAGCTTCGGCGCTTTTCCCGTTGTGCGGATTATCGCCTCGTCTTCGCAAGCTTCGATACACTTGCCGCATCTTGAGCAGTCGAAATCATCAATCATATGAATGTACTTTGATTTACCCTCGATACAGTCCTTAGGGCAAACATCAATGCATTCGCCGCAGCCCGTGCAAAGCGTCGGATCGATATAGATAAGAACGAATGAAGAGCATGCGCCAGCCGGGCAATTTTTCTTCTTGATATGCTCGTCATATTCCTTAGAGAAGAGCTCGGTCGCACTCAAAGCAGATTTTGCGGAAAGCTGACCCATAGAGCAAGGTGTGGAAAAACACATCGCATCGCCGATTTCCTTTGTGAGGCTGATAAATTCGCCCTTTCCTCTGCCTTCTGTGATTTCCTTTTGCATATGCTCAAGCTGGATAAGTCCCTCACGGCAGAAAACACATTTTCCGCAGCTTGTCTTTCTCGAGTCGAGAAGCTTATTTCTGCAGTCCTGAACTATGCAGTCCTTGCTTGTGAGCACTTTCAAAGCACCGTCTGTAATTTTCTCGACAGACAGTTCCTTGTCCTCCGGCAAGTGATATTCATAACCGAAATATAACGCTTTTATATCATCATCGGAAATAATTTCTGCTATCTTTTTGTCACTCGGGAACTTCTGAATTGCCTCGCCGTTTACAGAGACATAAACTCCGTCCTCAAAGCAGTCATCAAACAAATCTGCAAGATTTTTAGCGGTAACGATATGAATTAAAGCGCTTCCCTTTGAAGCTCTGACATTCACGATTCCGCTTACAAGCTCGATGCCGTATTTTTCTGCGACATCCTTAAGGCTATCTAAAAGGCTTGTTTCGTTTTCGGGAATGTGAAGTGTTTTTTTCTCTGTCTCAAGAGCGTATGCGACAATAGAAATACCCTCCATTACCTTTTCGGGCTCATTCTTTAATACTTCAAGCAGAGCGTGGCTCGTGTCTGCGTTATTAAGTGCCGCTGTGACACCGAGCTCCTTGTTCTCATTTTCACTCTCTAGCTTTGCGTTGGTCAAAAGGTCGGCAAGCGGCTGTGAGAACAAGCCGTACTCACGAAGTCCCGATTCTTTAATTTTACCGAAGACATCACGGCTGGTCATGGTTTTTGCGTTTTCAAATGCACTCATATTATTCAGCCTCCTTGACTTCTGTAAAATCGCCCCAAAGTCTTGGTCTTGAAATCTCAAGGCGCAAGTCGCACTGCAAGCATCTTCCTGCCTCCGCACAAATATCCGCATCGCAGATACCGTGGTCGAAAAGACGGAAGTTATCACTTCTTCTTTCCGGTGAATCAACCTGTGTCAGCTTTCTCGTCTGATAGCCGAATCCCGGGCACTGTCCGATATAAGGCTCTTTCTTCTGCTTAGGTGCGAGCTCCTCGGAAATATCGCCGTCTCCGCCTAAGTATTTGTCAATCTGAGAAGCGGCTTCTCTGCCCGATTCTACCGCCATAATAACGGATTTTGTTCCGTAAATTGCATCACCTGCCGCAAAAATACCCTCGACAGATGTTGCCTTGTCGTTTTCAATGTCATTAACAAAGATGCTGTTCGCTCTTCCGAGTGTCAGTCCCGCATCCTCTGTTATATCAGGTCTCTGACCGACAGCAAAGATGACGGTATCGGCATCGATGTGATGCTCAGAGCCCTCTTCCTTTTCAATAATCGCACGGCGGTTCTCGTCAAAGGTGAAAGACTTCACATTCATGAAATCTACGCCTGTTACGTGATCCTCACCCGTGATTCTCTCGAATGTCTGAGCCGGATGAACGAAAATTCCCTCTTCCTCAGCCTGTTCGATTTCCTCGTCACTGGCTGTCATGACCTTTCTTGCTTCAAGGCAAGCAAGGTGAATTTCCTCAGCACCCAAACGCTTAGCGCTTCTTGCACAGTCAAATGCAACGTTTCCGCCGCCGAGAACTACGACACGCTTTCCCATGCCTGTCTCTTTGCCCATACTTGAGTTGCGCAAAAAATCAGCATTGAGGATAACTCCGTCAAGATTGCTTCCTTGCATAGGAAGTCGAACACCCTTGTGACCGCCGATTGTCATGAGTACTGCATCAAACTCATTAAGAAGCTCTACGGGCTTTTCAACCTTGGTATTAACTTCGATCTTAACGCCCTGATCCTCGATTACCTTTGCCTCCTCAGCAATAATGTCCCTCGGAAGTCTGTAAGCCGGAATTCCGTATGCCATCATTCCGCCTACTGTCGGGAGTGCCTCCTTGAGAGTGACGTCATGTCCCTGTTTTCTAAGGTAATATGCGGCAGTCAAACCGGCAGGGCCGCCACCGACAACACAAACCTTCTTGCCTGTATCCCGGAGTTGTTTTCCTTTGCCCTTCCAGTATTTTCCGCTGTCATGCTCAGCCGCATAGCGCTTAATATCACGAATAGCCATCGGCTCGCTTATCTCTTTTCTCTTGCACTGCAGTTCGCAAACATGACTGCAAATGTAACCCAGAGCCTTTGGGAACGGAACCTTCTCACGGATTACTGCCGCCGCCTCGTCATACTCGCCGTTCTTCACATGTCTGATATAGCGTGGTATATCGGTATGTGCGGGGCAAGCGTGACGGCAAGGAACAACAGCATCCTCCTTTTTCACCTCGGAATTCATGAGCATGTCTCGGATAGTACCCGTAGGACAAACCTCTACGCAAGCCTGACAAAATCTACAGTTTGCGTCCTTAAGGAGCATATTGTGAACTGTTCCGACATATGTCTCCATTTCCTTTTTCTGATACTGAAGCACCTTAACTCCACGCATCTCGTTGCAAGCACGAACGCATCTTCCGCAGAGAACACAACGGTTCATATCGTGAATGATGAGCGGATTGTCTTCATTTTGCTTGAAGCCCTTAGCACGCATCTTGAGTCTGCCTGTCTTGGGGCCGATATACTGAATAAGCATCTGAAGTTCGCAGTTGCCGTACTTCGGACAGGTTGAGCAGTCCTCGGGGTGACCTGCAAGAAGCAGCTCTAAAGCGAGCATACGAAGCTGCTCGAGCTTTTCGCTCTTTGTTGTGATGCTCATGCCGTCCTTTGCCTTGAGCGTACAGGAGGTAGTCACACCATCCTGACCGTCAACCTCGACAACGCACATACGGCAAGAGCCGAGCGGACTCAAGTCCTTATGATGACATAAATGCGGAATATAAATGCCGGCATCAAGGGCACATTCCAACACATTTTTACCTTCCGGGACTTCTATTTTCTTCCCATCAATTGTAATAATTGCCATAATTTCCTCTTTAATAATTGATTAAAATCCTTGCATCCGCCGCACACACATCAAAGACGGCAGATTTTCATTTTAGTTCTGCTTTTTCTTCAAAAATATAAACGATGCAATCACTGCGAAAATAAGCATTCCCACAAATGCGACTACAAACTGGTTTGACGCTGTATTAGCGCCTAAACAAAGCTTTGCGGCATTGCCCATAAAGATTGGGGCGATAAGTCCGCCGATTCCGCCTATGACGGAGAAAATTCCGCTTGCTTTTGCGACTGCGTCCTGCTCAACCGAAATTGAAATAAGATATGAGCCGATTGCCATAAAACAGCTGAGAGACACTCCGCAAAGAGCACTCACAATGAGAACTCCTGCCATACCTTTCACCGTTAATACAAGACCGTAGCCGACTGCGGCACATATAATCGAGAACGGAAGAGTGAATGACTTGAGCTTTGCGGAAATCTTCGAGAAAAACAATCCCGTAAGTAGTGCGAATGCAGCATTAACAGCTGTTACCATGCCCGCAAGGCTTGTGTTGTCGGAAATGCTGTCCGCAATGTAAATTCCGATGTTGGTGCTGTACGCATTGATGAACAATGTGTGGAGAAACGAAGCAAATGAGATGATATACACCATGCGGTTTAATTTAACGCCCGATGCTTTATCTGCTTTTGCTGTCGGAGTTTCTGAAAGAAGAAGCTGAACTCCTACCATAGCGATGAACGGGAAAAGATATATCAAATAGTAGTTTCGATAGCTGATAGCCGCAAGTGCACCGCCGAGCATACTGCCGAGCATCGTTCCGATTCCCATTCCGACAACATGAAGTCCCATGTAAGCGGCACGGTCATCTTCAGGGATTAATTCTGCGGCAACTGCAGTGTTCATCGGACCCGTAATACCGAAGCCGAAGCCGATTAAAACTCTCGAGATAACCAAAACGATAAAGCTCTCTGAGAAAAACGGAAGCACTCCGCAAACTCCGATTATCAAAAGACCGATTAAAACAATCTTTTTCTTGCTTATCTTGGTTGTGAGCCAGCCGACAAGAAGCGAACCCAACATTAAAAGCAGATACGGTATCGTCTGTAAAAGCTGAATGACACCCGTTCCGTACTCCTGATATTTTGTATTTATTACTGCCAGAATAGGAGAAATTCCGACTATATTTAATCCAAATGCTAACGCAGTAAGGAAAATGCTTACCGCTACTTTCTTATTCTTTAACATGGCTGAAGCACATCCCAATGCTCTGCTAATTTACCGTCCTCGAGACGATAGATGTCCACTACTCTGCATTTTGTGTTGCCGTTTGTGTCAACATTTTTGAGGTAAACCGCAACCATATCATCCTCGGCAATCATCATCTTGATGTTAAGGCAGAATGTAGGGTCACTCACAAACTTGCTTGCAAATGCTGTTTTCAAGCCTTCTCTGCCCTGTTCTACGCCCGGATTATGCTGAACATAATCTTCTCTTACGTATTTATCTGCCGAATCCACAATGTGATCATTGAAAAATTCCTGATAGAATTTTCTTATCACTTCTTTATTTCTTTGTTCCATAGTTTTTCCTCCGTATTTTTGAAAGAGAGTGCAGAAGCTCTTGCCACTGCACATCTCTTTTGTTAATTTTAATTTAGTCCTCGTCCTCTACGAACTCAGCGGCGCTCATACCGGCGATGCGTCCTGTGTTAACCGCAAATCCCATTGAGTTACCCGGAAGAAGGAACATGTAGCTGTCGTCATAAATGTTGCAAGCGTCTGCTCCTGCGGCATAAAGTCCCGGTACAGGCTCAAAGTCCTTGTCGCAAGCCTCGCAGTTCTCGTTGATGCGAATTCCGCCGACTGTGCCGTATCCGCCCGGACGAATTCTTGCGGCATAGAACGGAGCCTTTACGATAGGTCTTAAGTATCTGCTGTCCTTGAAGAACTCCTCGTCACGGCTGTCGCAGAAGTCGTTGTACTCATCGACTGTATCCACAAGATTTTCTTCATTGATACCGGCTAATTCAGCAAGCTCTTCGATTGAGTCTGCGATGAAAAGTCCCTTGTTGCCGTTCTCCTTAGCCATCTTAACAGCCTCAGGGAAATCTGATACATCGGGATCGGGACGAACCATGCAAATGTTGTCCACACCGTTTTTCATGTAATATTTAGCAATTGACGAATCTATGATGCTGACACAAGTTCTGTCTTTCTGATGAGAAACAACATTAGAAAGATAGGTTGAATTCTGCATGTGGTCCTCGTTCATAACTCTCTTACCGTTGAGGTTAACGAGGAGATTAGGCTGTCCCATGATGTTTGCTACACTGCCCGGAAGATCATCGATTCCCTCGATTGAAGCCGCCTGTTCAATTCTGACAGGAAGGTGATCCGCACCGGCTTCCCAAGCCATTCTAAGTCCGTCACCCATAATTCCCGGGATAGCGAAGTTGAACATATCCTGTCCGTGCTTGTAGCCTGTTTCTTTTTCGATGAACTCCTTGTTGCATCCGGCTCCGCCTGTGCAGACGATAGCGGCTTTGCACTCGATTTCAATCTCCTTGCCGTCCTTGTCTGTTGCAAGAACACCGGCTACCTTTCCATCCTTCATGATGATTTTCTTTGCGGGAGTCTCAAGAAGAACTTTTACGCCGAGCTCCTGAGCTCTTGCGTAAAGAGCCTTGTTCATGAACGATGCCGCTCTCGGACCGATTCCCTGATCTGTCTTGACGATATGCCATGTTGCCTCAGACCTTGGGAAGTAGCGGTAAGCACCCTCGAATTCAACTCCCATATCCTCGAGCCACTCGATTGTGTCTGCCGACTGCTCGAAATAACGCTTAACAAGTCTTGCGTCAACATTGTAGTGGGTGTATTCCATGAACATATTGAATGCTTTCTCAACTGTTATATCCACCATCTGACGCTTCTGATATTTTGTGCCGATACCTAAGGGGCCCATTCCCATGTTTGCGGCGCCGCCGATTGCTGCGGCTTTCTCAAGAACGATAACCTCTGCTCCGTCCTCTGCTGCCTGAACTGCTGCCGATAAGCCGGAAGGACCACCTGCGATAACAACTATCTGTGTTTCATAATCTGCCATAATATTTATCCTCACCTTTCATGAAAATATCACTTGATTTGTCTATATTTTAGTTGATTTGAGAATATTCAAATACATTTAATTTAAGCCGCTGTATTTACTTTTTTATCCTGATTTTTAAACTCAAAAAAATCGAGGGCAAAAAAGCCATTAGCTTTTTTGTCCTCAGCAATTTTCCTATGTCAAAAATTAGACTATTTTTCTATCTAAGCAAAAAGAAGCAGTCTTCTATTAAGAAAACTGCCTCTTTTTGATATATGTGATGATATGTAAAGGTAACTTGGGAGGAGTTACCCTCGAGTAGTAAACTTGTTAATTAGCCCTCGATAGCTCTTCTGAGAGCCTCCTGGTGACGGCGAACCTGTTCAATGCTGTCTACGCCGACATCTCTTAGGTGCTCTCCGCCCTCATATTCACTGCTCAAAAAGCCCTTGTATCCAGCCTTTTTGAATGCCTCGACAACCTCAGGGATTGCAACGGCAGTCTCGACATAATCCTCGTGGACATTATAGAACTTTGCGTGAGTATGGAAGATATAATCAATGTTGTCGATTATATCCTGTGGCTCTGACCATGAATATGTAAAGGATGCGCCGGCATACCAGCGGTCAGCATCGTTTCCGCCTGCGGCTTCAATAGCATCGTTCATTTCCTTCATGCCGTTAGCCATGCGGTACTCCATGTTTGCCTTGCCAAGGTTAAGGTCATACTTAATCTTAGTGAAGCCCTTTGCAATTCTCTGAGCATAGCACTCGTCAACTATCTTGATGCACTCCTCTGAAGCGCCCATTCTTCTCGCCTTGTCTCTGACGACGTCTGGAATGTTCTTGCAGAAAATGCCCATATCGGGAATAAAGCCGAAGTACTTTGTGCCAGTGCGGTTAATCATCTCCATGTAACCGTCTGCCCAGCCTGAATTTAAAGAGAACGGAGCGTGAACCTCAAGACCTATCTTGACATTCATCTTCTCTGCGTACTCAAGGCTACCCTCAATGACATCCATAGGAGTGGAAACAAGAGTACGAAGGTTATGGAATCCGAGAAGTGAAGCAAGACGAATGTCTCTCTTCATCATGTTAATCTGCTCGCCGAGTGACAATGTACGATTATCGTAAATTCTGTTCTCAAGGAACGCATCGTAGCAGGACGGCTCAAGACCGTACTTATCGAGCCAGCCGAACCACTGTGCTCTGAATTCTTCTGTTTCAATCGGCAGAGGGAAACGCTTAATCATCTGCTCTGCCAAAAGCTCAACGCCTGTTGCGCCTGTCTTTGCTGTTTCTCTGAGGCAGCCCTCAAGATCAAGCTTTCCGTCATAATATTCGTCCTGATAGCTGTAAAGAGAAATACTTCTTTTAACGTCGTGACTCATCTTTTAGCTCCTCCTTATTCAATTACAAAATCTGCGTCGCAGTCCGCTTCAATCTGGAACGGCATGTAAGACGGTGCGATAATCTGTCTTGCATGAATGTGGTGGTTTCCCTTCTCGAGTCCACCCTCTTTTACTACGGATACCGTAGCGAACTCACCGAACTCCCAGCGATAGTCGGAATCGACAACCGTGCTCATCTCCTCGAGAGTGAATGTCTCAGAATTTACTGTAAATCTGATGTCTTCTCTCTTAACGTCCTCGCCGTCAACATTAATCTTAATGTCACGAACGATAGAAAGTGTAATTCCACGGTAATACTGTGCCTTGAACTTGAACTCATATCCTGTTACAAGTCCGTCTTTTTCTGTATTTTTAAATCCGTTAGGATCAAAAATCTGTCTTGCAGCCATTTTATTTCCTCGCTTTCTTGTTTTTTGCGATTTCATATATCAAGAACATCGGAGTGCTTAAAAGCCCCGATGTTCCTTTTTTACTGATGAAAATTAATCAAAGAATACCTCTTTGCCTGTCTCTGCAGACTCATAGATAGCCTCGAGAATCTGAGTGACGACAAATGCCTGCTCAGGCTTAACGAGCGGATCTGTGTCGTTGATGATAGCATTGAGCCACTGCTCCTGCTCTCTTACAGCCTCAGCTGATGCGCCGCCCTCGAAGAAGTCAACGCTGATTCCCGGAGAGATAATCTTCTCCATAAGCTGGTTGTGCTCAACGTTATTGAAGATGAGCTCGTCCTTAGGATAGCTGCCGCCGTGGTGAATTTCTGCGCCGCCCTTTGTTCCGCAAAGAGTTGTTGATGCTTCCATTGACTTGAGAACATTGAGTGCCCAAGATGCCTCGAGATAGATAGTTGCGCCGTTCTTCATCTTGATGAAGCCGAATGCAGAGTCCTCAACCTCGAATGTCTTCGGATCCCATGGGCCGAATACGTTGCCGGCAGGGCCGTCCTCCTGGCGTCCGAGCTTGTAGAATACCTGTCCTGAAACAGAAGCCGGCTCGTAGTTGTTCATCATCCAAAGTGTGATGTCAAGTGCGTGTGTACCGATGTCGATAAGCGGACCGCCGCCCTGAAGTGCCTTGTTCGGGAATACGCCCCATGTCGGAACCGCTCTTCTTCTGATAGCGTGAGCCTTTGCGAAGTAAACCTCGCCGAGCTCGCCGTCCTCGCATGCTGCGTGGAGAGTCTGAGTGTCGTCACGAAGACGGTTCTGGTAACCGATTGTGAACTTCTTGCCGGACTTCTTCCAAGCATCGATCATCTTCTGAGCGTCTGCTGTGCAGTGAGCCATCGGCTTCTCGCACATAACGTGCTTGCCTGCCTCAAAAGCGGCAACGGTGATTGGGCAGTGAGCAACGTTCGGTGTACAAACATGAACTACATCAATCTCGATGCTCTTGTCTGCGAGCATCTCCTTGTAATCGGTATAAACCTTAGCGTCAGGTGTACCGTAGTCCTTAGCTGCCTTCTCTGCTCTCTCGGGGATGATGTCGCAGAAAGCTACCATTTCTGCCTTATCGGACTGAGTTTTGATGGATGGCATGTGCTTCTGGTTTGCAATTCCGCCGCATCCGACGATTGCGATTCTTAATTTTGACATGATTTTCGCACTCCTTATAAATTTGATTTAGTTATCTCTTAACTTCATACGGTTCATTAAGAGTCGGGTTTTATTTACAATCAAATTATATTTTTTTTCGCCGCTTGTTTCAGTATTTAAATTTACCCGTTTTCATCAGGTATTATTCTTGTTTTTTTGACAGCAACAAAAAATGACAAAAAAAGACATATCATTTTTGCCCTGTCAGCTTTAGCGCTAAAATCAAAGAGTTTTAAGGTTAAGAAGTTGAAAAAGAAAGCTCCGACGCAAAATCGCATCGGAGCTTAAAATTTATTATTTTTACATTGCTTCCTTATCACGCTTTTTCTGATTAGGATTTCTCGAACCTCTGACATTTGTGACCTTTTCCTCATCCTCGTCCCACTCGAGACGGCGGCAGCGAAGAAGATACATAACAGCCGTGAGAATGATAAGGCTCATTCCGACAATTCCGCCGGCGCTTGGTCCTAAGATATAGAACTGCGGGTCGGTGACGGAGTACTTATCTATATTTATGAAATAGAATCCGTAATCATAACAGCTAAGCACACCGCTCATAAAGAGAGCAGAGGGAATTATGCTTCCTATTCTAAGTGCAAAATAAGCGGATATAATGCTAAGCGAGGTGAAATAAAGGAAAGTGAGCACTATTCCTATAAGCACATAAGTGAATTTTCTTTCGCCTAGGCAGTAACCGTTGTATCCGAGGAAGACAAGCGGAACATACCAAAGGCTTCTCAAAAGTCCGACAATAATCGGCGCTTTCACCGTGCCGTATTTATTGGTAAGCTTCTGGAGCAAAAATCCACTCCATCCAAGCTCACTTGCAAGCGTGAACACAACCGACACAAGCGGAGAGAACGCAAAGCCCATGATAGTTCTTGCATAGAACGAACCGAGTGCCGCATTAAATTCAACGGGTTCGTCAGCCGTTGAAAGGGTTTCCTGTAAGAGATTTACATAGCTTGTCGCCTGAAGGTCAACCTTGTCGCCGCCGACAAAGAAGAAATAGAACGCTATTCCACAAAGGACAAGCACGGGACCCAAGAAATAAGAGACAATATATTTAAAGATATTATGTCTTAAATTCGGCTTAAATCTGAAATTCTCAAATCCGTCACCGTTTAGCATTCTCATGACAATCGAGCCTGCAAGCGGCATGAGCATCATCACGGAAACGACAATACTGCTTTGCGTGAGCGCTGTCGTTCCTGTTATGTAGCCGACAAAAATCAAAAACCACGCCGCCAAAAATGTGATCAGGACAAAGCCGACAATATTCCTTGAGTTATCGTCAAGACCGTTTATCCATTTTTTTACTTTACTCATTGTGAAAAATACCTTTCAGATAAAAATAATGCTATTTCAAAAGCTCCTCGGGTATGGCGTCTGCCATAGCCTTGTATGCTTTGTCTGACGGATGAAGGTGGTCGCCACTGTCAAATCCCTCCGCGAATTTTCTCGGATCATTCGGGTCTGCAAGCACCTTTGCGAAGTCAACGCAGCCGTCAAACTTATCGGAAGAACGAAGCCACTCATTATATTCGTTTTTAATGTCCTCACGGAAATCGGCATAGGTTCTCCAGCCGAAAATCGGAAGAAGCGTTCCGCTGTAAACGGAAAGTCCTAAATCACGGCATTTTTTAACATAAAGATTTTCTACGGCATCTGCCATTTCCTTGGCACTTGGCAAATCGGACATAGGTCTGAAGCGGTTGAGCTCCACTCCCACTGGGTGAATGATATCGTTTATACCATGCTGAATAATCACTCTGTCCGCACCCGCAACCTCAAATTCGTGAAGTCGCTTTTCGCCCTTCATTCCGTAGGAAACATAAGTGATGCAGTCGTACTCACGCAAAATTCTCGATCCGCTTGCGGCTCTTCTTATGACGGAAATATCTCTGAAACCGTCTCTCCATGCTCGCATGGAAAGGTAATCTGGCCACGACTGAGCGGTAATGGAATCACCAAAGCAAACGAGCGCATGGTTTTTCTCCTCGGTGAAAATATCAACCTCGCTGACAAAATATACCCATGAGAACGCTTTTGAGAAATTCGGATTTAGCTCTGCGCTTTCCGATTCATCGCCATAAGCATAAAAGCCCTTTGAAACGGGGCCTGTTATTCTTGTGCCGGCATTCATCTGCGTGTAATCCGCAAAGTAAAGAGAAACGCTGAGTCTCTCTCCCGCCGTCACATCAAACGAAACCTCATCGGTCAGAATCTCTTTGCCTGCCTCAATCTCAAATGAAGCGTTACCGTCAAGTGTTAACTGCGCACTCGAGGATACATCAACCGCACTGTCGGAAACAGACTTTGAGATAAAGATTTTAGATACCTTTACATTCTCTGTTCCCGTTACATTCGAGAGCTTGATTCTTATTTTGTTTCCAGAGAAAACCGATTTGAACGGATACCTAAGTGTGATATCCTTTGCGTACACCGCAGGAAGTCTGTCGGTAGTCGAAATTGCATTGCCCCAAACGGCAACCCATTTTGAAAACTGCTTGTCGTTATTAGTCATAAGGCCACTCCTATTCTTTCTTAACCCAATGATTATAGCATACAATATGCAATTTTCAAAGATTTAATTTGTTAAATCAATATGAAATTAAGTTTTCTTGTTTCAATACATTTTGACATTCATCTTGCGTAATGCACAATATTTAGTACAATTGAATTTGTAGCAAAAATCTTTTTGTTTTTATGATATTTTTTGTTTTTATTGATGATTTTTATTTACAAATATGTTAGAATGTGTTTGAAAGTGAATTTATAGTACTTTAACTTTTAATGAGGTAATATTGTGGCAGTAATTTTTCTCACAAGCAGTCCCACAGGACCGCTTGACGGAACCAGAAAGACAAACGGATTTGACGAGATGAACGGTTTTCGAAAGACACT
Organism: Bacteroidaceae bacterium; assembly: GCA_963589785.1. GTDB lineage: Bacteria > Bacillota > Clostridia > Oscillospirales > Acutalibacteraceae > SIG603. The sequence goes on from CAVAMJ010000011.1 coordinate 20,549, forward strand.
GAAAAACTACTGGAAGCCGAACTCCAAATGCATAATCGCTTGTGCAAATCCGCATGACAGAATGGGAAATCTTGAGATGCTCGACTACTTCAAATCGGTTTGCAATTTATCCGATATGAGCTTCGACAGCTTTGATTTACTCGATGATTACCGCCGTGATATAACAGATGAAGAAATTCTTTCCTATGATGTGATTATTCTTGGCGGAGGTCACGTGCCGACGCAGAACAGATTTTTCACGGATATAGGCTTAAGAAGAAAGCTTCTCGGCTTTGACGGCATCATCATAGGCATAAGCGCAGGCTCGATGAACGCAGCCGAAACGGTTTATGCTCAGCCTGAGCTTGAGGGCGAGTCGCAAGATCCCGATTATCAGAGATTTCTTGTCGGTCTGGGACTAACTGAGCACATGATTTTACCTCACTATCAGCAAGTAAAGGACAACTATCTTGACGGCAGATTGCTATTTAAGGATATTACTATGCCGGACAGTATCGGCAAAATCTTCACGGTTTTGCCGGACGGATCATATCTGCTGTCAGTAGACGGGGAAGAAACGGTTTTCGGAGAAGCATACAAAATTGCCGACGGTGTTCTCACCAAGGTATGCGAAAACGGGTGCCGTATTGAAGGAGTTAAAATTTATGGCAAATGACAAGAAGTACAAAGGCAAAATGATTAAGCTTGAGAGGATTTTCGAGCGCTACACCGACAGTGAGCACGGTCTTACCCTCAAGCAAATTGCCGAAAAGCTGAAGGCTTGCAACGATTCCGCAGACAGAAAAACGCTTTATCGTGACTTTGACGATTTGAGAGAAGCGGGCATTGAGGTTGAGTCAAAGCGAATCGGAAAAAGTACGGTCTATTTTGTTGAGGACGATTTATTCGATTTAGCGGAGCTTAAAATCCTGATCGACAGCATTCAGGCATCTAAGTTCATCACGCCGAAGAAGTCAAAGCAAATCGTAACCAAGCTAAAGACTCTCACAAGCGAGTATCGAGCAAAGGATCTTGCCCGTGAGGTCATAATATCGCCTGTAAAAGCAGAAAACGAAGCTGTTATTTACAATGTCGATCACATCAACGATGCGATCAACAAGGATAAGCAGATTTCTTTCCAGTATTACTCTTACGGAGTAGACAAGAGAAGAAGACCAAGACACGAGGGTAAAATTTATCACGTAAGCCCGTGGGCACTTGTCTATAACGGCGACAAGTACTACCTCATCGCTTACAGCACAGACCACCCCGAGGATCTCGTCCATTACAGAGTAGACAGAATGGATAAGGTCAATGTGGAGGAAAAAGACAATCGTATCGGCGGAGATTATTTCAAGAAGCGTGAAACAAAGAACTACCTCACCAAGACATTCAGCATGTACCGTGGTGACAGAGAGGAAAACGTCACTTTCGAGTGCACGAATAACCTTGCCGACGTAGTTATCGACCGTTTCGGAAAAGATCCTGTTTTCGAAATTATCGACGACGAGCACTTCAGATTCAGCACCGAAATCGGAATCAGCAACCAGTTCTACGGCTGGGTAGCCGGCATCGGAAAGAACATGAAGATTGTCGCACCGCAGTCAGTTGTTGACGGATACAAATCCTACTTGGATGAGATTTTAAAAAGCTACTGATTTAGATTAATAATATAAAACGAAAGAAGGAAACAGCTAAAAACTGTCTCCTTCTTTTTTAATTTAAACTCTTTTTGGAGTGGTGAAAATCACAGAATATAAAGCAAGCATGAAACAACCGTGCTTGTGAGACCGACAAGAGCCTCATAAGGAATGAGCTTCATTCTCTCTTTGATCTGCATGTTGACAGAACCGCCTGTTGCGTGGAAGAATGAGCCGTGCGGAAGTGAATCGAGAACTGTTGCACCGGCATGAATCATTGCACCGCCACTGATAGCGGAAACTCCGCTGCTGATGAGTGTTCCCGAGAATGTCTGAGATGCAACCGTTGCACCGGCTGTTGTAGAAGCTGTTGCAGCTGCCATGAGGATACCGGCAATCGGAGCAAGGAGGAATGACGGGATGTTTGCAATCTCGAGAAGAGAAATCATATCATACTGAATAGCAGAAGCCTTGATGATACCTGCAAGAGTACCTGTGCCAATGAGAAGTACCGACACACCTACAACCTTGCTGAGTCCAAACTCTGTATAAGAAACAATGTGCTTAATCTGACCGCAACAAAGCATTGAAACAGCGCCGCCGACAGGAAGAGCGATGAGCGGATCGATAGAAATCGAGCAAATCGGTCTGAGTGCAAGAAGAATGATAACTACGAGCGGACCTGAAATAGCCGCAATAAAGGAAGGAAGCTTCTTCTCCTCTACCTCACCGAGGTCCTTCTCTGTCACCTTAACTTCGTTTTTCTTGGAGAGAAGTGTAGACAAAAGAATTGTGACAACAAGAGCAAACAAAGCAGGAACGATGTTTCTCATCATAAGCGCTGTGAGGTCAATACCGAAAGCCTCAGCTGTTGCAATTGTATTTGGGTTAGGTGAAATAATGTTGCCAGCCTTGCCGCCGCCTATCATAGCGAGAAGAACTGCGGGCTTGTTGATGTCAGCTTTAACGGCAATTGCCATTGCAATAGGAGCAACAGTGATAACGGAAATATCGATGAAAACACCGACCGCACAAATAATCATTGTTGCGACTGAAACGGAAACAAGAGCGAATTTCTGACCGAGCTTCTTAACGATAACATCAGCAATTTTTTCTGCTGAGCCTGTCTTGATCAAAGCACCGGCTAAAATACCTGATGTCAAAATTCTGAGAACTGAGCTCATCATGCTCTGAGCACCTGTTACCATTGTGCTGACGGTACCGGTGAGTCCGCCACCACCGATAAGTCCACCGATTAATGCGCCCAAAATAAGGCTGTAAGCCGGATGAACCTTTTTAATGATGAGAAAAATCGCTACAACAAGTCCTACAACTGCACCGAGAGTTGAAAACTGTATCGCATCCATAAAGAACACCTCTTCTAAATAATATTTCGTTTTCGTTAATTAATTCACATGTGATTTATATTTTAAGTATAAGGATTTTGTATTCATTCTTAAATGTTACCGATAACAAATTGTATCCATAATTTTTAGACTATCTCTCAAAACTATGTTCTTTGACACAATGAAAAATCCCTCAAAATAAAATTTGAGGGATTTTCTCGTTAATTTACTTCTTCTGACCGTAATACGCATTGGGGCCGTGCTTTCTCATATAATGCTTGTCCTGATACCTCTGTGGTGCGGCTTCGGCATCAAATTTCACCTGTCTTGTGAAAATCGCCATTTTAGCAACTTCCTCGAGAACAACAGCGTGATACACTGCCTCGGCGGCATTCTTTCCCCATGTGAAAGGGCCGTGACTGTGGCAAACAACCGCCGGCACTGCCTTTGGGTCAATACCGCGATTCTTAAAGGTCTCGACTATGCTGTGACCTGTGTTCATCTCGTAGTCATCGTCAAGCTCCTCCTGTGTTAAGTGGCGTGCGCAAGGAACTGCACCGTAAAAATAATCCGCATGAGTTGTGCCGTAACAAGGAATATCCTCCCCCGCTTGTGCCCAAGCGACAGCATACGGGCTGTGAGTGTGAACTATTCCGCCGATATTAGGAAAATAATTATACAGCACCAAATGAGTCTTTGTATCGGAGGACGGATTTAATTCGCCCTCTACCTTATTTCCGTTTAAGTCCATAACTACCAAATCATCGGGCTTCAGTTCATCGTAATCGACTCCGGACGGCTTAATTACAAAAAGCCCCTTTTCCCTGTCAATTCCGCTGACATTTCCCCAGGTATATGTTACAAGTCCTCTTTTGGGAAGCTCCATATTAGCTTTATAGACCTCAAGCTTCAATTCTTCAAGCATAGTTATCCTCCGTTTTTTACACCTTATGAATTAAAATCAATACGCTATAATTATATTCTTTAAAACGATTTTTTTCAATAAAAAAGAACTCCGCAAAAGCAGAGTTCTCTTAATTTATCTTTTACCGTAAAGGTTTTTAACCTTAAGTCTGGACATAGCTCTCGAAAGAGTAGCTTCGGCAGAATAATACTCCATACGTGATCTCTTCTGGAGCATCTCCTCCTTAGCCTTCTCCGCTTCGTAACGTGCTCGGTTTTCGTCGATTTCATCGGGACGTTCAGCCGAGTTGACGAGCATAAGAACCTCGTTGTCCTCAATCTTGATAATACCCTGAGAAACGGCTGCATACTGATTCTCTCCGCCCGGAGCTCTGTAAACTACAGTTCCAGCTTCGACAGCGGCAACGGTGTTTGTGTGGTCGGCAAGAACACCGACCTGTCCGTCACTTGAAGGGAAAATCAGCGATTCGCACGGACCGGAATAGAATGTGGAGTCGCTCTCAAGAATACTGAGCTTAAACTCCTTCATCAGCCTTCCTCCGCCATTGCCTTTGCCTTAGCGACAACATCGTCAATAGTACCGACGTTGAAGAATGCTGCTTCAGGATACTCGTCCATCTCGCCGTCAACAATCATCTTGAAGCCACGGACAGTTTCCTTAAGCGGAACATAAACGCCCTCGATACCTGTAAACTTAGCTGCAACGCTCATCGGCTGAGATAAGAATCTCTGAACCTTTCTTGCACGGTTAACGATGTGCTTATCCTCATCGGAAAGCTCATCCATACCAAGAATTGCGATGATGTCCTGAAGCTCGTTGTACTTCTGGAGAATCTCCTGAACCTTTCTTGCTACCTCGTAGTGCTCCTTGCCGACGATGTCCGGCTCGAGAATTCTTGAAGTAGACTCAAGCGGATCAACGGCAGGATAAATGCCCTGCTCGGCAATCTTACGGCTAAGAACCGTAGTAGCATCAAGGTGAGTAAAGGTTGTGGACGGAGCTGGGTCGGTAAGGTCATCGGCAGGAACGTAAACCGCCTGAACCGAAGTAACCGAACCACGCTTTGTTGATGTGATTCTCTCCTGAAGAGCACCCATCTCGTTAGCAAGTGTCGGCTGATAACCAACAGCTGATGGCATACGTCCTAAAAGTGTGGAAACCTCAGAACCTGCCTGAACGAAACGGAATATGTTATCGATAAAGAGAAGAACGTCCTTATTCTCCTCATCTCTGAAATACTCAGCCATTGTAAGTCCTGAAAGGGCAACTCTCATTCGAACACCCGGGGACTCATTCATCTGACCGAAAACGAGAGCTGTCTTTTCGCTGACTCCGCTCTCCTTCATCTCTCTCCAAAGGTCGTTACCCTCACGGCTACGCTCACCGACACCGGTGAAGATTGAGTAGCCGCCGTGCTCTGTTGCGACGTTGTGGATAAGCTCCTGGATAAGAACGGTTTTACCGACACCGGCACCGCCGAAAAGACCGATCTTACCTCCCTTTGGGTAAGGCTCGAGCAAGTCGACAACCTTGATACCTGTCTCGAGAATATCGACAGCAGGTCTCTGATCTGCATAACCGGGTGCTGCACGGTGGATTGACATATGCGGCTCTTCTGCGGAAACAGCCTCTCCGCCGTCAATCGGCTCACCGAGAACGTTGAACATTCTTCCGAGTGTGCACTCGCCGACAGGAACCTCAATGGTCTTTCCCTCAGAAACGACCTCCATTCCGCGGTACATATCTTCGGACTGAGCCAAAACGATGCATCTTACGGTGTTGTCACCGACATGCTGCTGAACCTCCATAACACGGGTCTCGCCGTTTACCTCAACCTTGAGTGCGTCCTTAATCTTAGGAAGAGCGCCGTCCTCGAATTTTACATCAATAACAGGACCCGAAATTCGGATTATTTTTCCTTTATTCAAAAAAGTCCGCCTCCTGTTTTTATCTTATTTTCGTGTGTTTTCTTCTGAGCCTTAGCACCGGCGGAAACCTCAGTGATTTCCTGGGTGATGGCAGCCTGTCTGACTCTGTTGTACTGAATCTTAAGATCTGCGAGCAGCTCCTCGGCATTTCTGTTAGCCGAATCCATAGCCGACATTCTCGCATTCTGCTCAGCGCAGAAAGAGTAAACAAGCGCACCGTATATATAACCGGCGATGTAGCTCGGCATCATGTGATTGAGAACCGAGTTAGCGCTTGGCATAAACTCAAAAGGATTCGAAATTTTCTTCTCGACCGTCGGAGTGTGGAAATCACTGCGGTGGAACGGAAGAATTCTGTATCGAACAGTTTCTGTTTCTACACTGTTTTTCATATTAGTGAAGATAACATATATTTTCTCGATACCGCCCTTGCCGTAATTCTCAAGGATAATATTTGTAATCTCTCTTGCACGGCGCATGGTGGGGTTCTGTGCGGTATAAAGAAAGCTTCTCTCAATCGGAATGTTATGAGAGTTAAAATAGTGTCTGCCGTACTCGCCGACAACGAACAGCTTTGTGTCCGGGTGCTCCTCCAACATTTTTTCTGCTTCACGGATAACATTCATGTTATATGCGCCCGCAAGACCCTTATCGGCTGTGACAACGAGGCAAGCATAGGTGCCGTTTAGCGGAACCTCACCCGATGCCGGATAGAAGTAAGGCGACTCAACGCCGTCCGCCGAACGGAAAATACGCTTAATCTCGGTTGAAAGCGCCTCAAAGTAAGGCTTTGCCTTCTCTCTCTCCGCCTTAGCCTTTGTGAGCTTGGTGGATGCGATGAGGTACATAGCGTTCGTTATTTTCTGAGTTTCTCTGACACTGTCAATTCTGCTTTTTATTTCATTGGAATTAGCCAAAACTCAACATCCTTTCTGTTAGGATATTGTAGAGACATACTCTTTGGATGCATCAAGAATAGCACTTTTTGCCTCATCCGAAAGCTTTCCTTCGCTTATTACGGAATCGAGAACAGCAGAACATTTCATCTTAACGTAATCGATAAGACCAGTTCTAACTTCCTCAATCTTATCTACGGCAACACCCTGGAAAGCATGACCGAGAGCAGCGACAAGTATGATAATCATTTCCTCCTGAGAGAACGGATTATACTGCGGCTGGCGAAGCAGTCTCATAAGTCCCGAACCGTAGTCGAGCTGACGGCGCGTCTGGTCGTCGAGGTCACTGGAGAACTGTGTGAAGACCTCCATCTCACGGTACTGAGCAAGGTCAAGTCTGATAGCGCCCGTAGCCTTTTTCATTGCCTTTGTCTGAGCGTCACCGCCGACTCGAGAAACGGAAAGACCGACGTTAACTGCAGGACGCTGACCTGCGTTAAAGAGGTTGGACTCGAGGAATATCTGTCCGTCTGTAATGGAAATGATATTAGTAGGAATATAAGCCGAAACGTCGCCCGCCTGTGTCTCAACTATAGGAAGTGCGGTCAAAGATCCGCCGCCCTTAGCATCGGAAAGGTGAGCAGAACGCTCGAGAAGTCTTGAATGGAGATAGAAAACATCACCAGGATAAGCTTCACGTCCCGGAGAACGCTCAAGAAGCAAGCTGAGTGCTCTGTAAGCGATAGCATGCTTGGAGAGGTCATCATAGACGATCAAAACATCCTTGCCCTTGCCCATGAAGTACTCGCCGATTGCGGTACCTGTGTAAGGAGCGATGTACTGCATAGGAGCAGTCTCGGAAGCGGAAGCACAAACAACGATTGTGTACTTGAGTGCGCCTCTTTTTCTGAGGTTTTCAACGAGCTGTGCAACGCTTGAGGACTTCTGACCGATTGCGACATAGATGCAAACAACATCCTTGCCCTTCTGGTTCAAAATTGTATCAAGTGCGATAGCTGTTTTACCTGTCTGACGGTCACCGATGATAAGCTCACGCTGACCTCTACCGATCGGGAACATGGAGTCGATAGCAAGAAGACCTGTCTCCATCGGCTTATTAACAGGCTGACGGTCGATGATTCCCGGTGCCGGGCTCTCGATTGCTCTGAAGTCCTCAGACTGAATAGCACCCTTGTCATCGATAGGATTGCCAAGTGCGTCAACAACTCTGCCTAAGAATCCGTCACCTACAGGTACACCTGCGATGCGGTTTGTTCTTCTTACGCGGCTGCCCTGGAGAATCTCTCTGTCGTCACCGAAAAGAATACAACCGACTGAATCCTCCTTAAGATCTTGAACAAGACCTCTGACGCCGCCGTCAAAGATGAGAATCTCACCGTAACGGGTGTTTGGAAGACCGCTGACGTTTGCGATACCGTCACCGACACTGATAACTGTACCGACTTCCTCATTGAGAAGCTCGGGAGTCCAGTTGACAACGGTTTCCTTCATAAGAGGAATGACGTTCATATCGCTAACTGCGATAGCATTGAGTCTTTCCTCGAGCTGGCGAAGCTTTCCTTCCTTAGTCCAGTCGATAACCGACTCGACTCTTACGGAACCGCTTCCCGGAATAACTACAATCTTAAAGCCCTCTGTGATGGACTCATCCTTATCCCAAAGGAGTTTAACTTGCGTGGAATACTTTTTTTCGAGATACTTGACAAGTCTCTCTTTATCTTTCTCTGCCGGCTCAGTAGCACTGAGCATAAGAGCTCTGATTGGTTCGTTAGGTGCAAGCATAATCAGACCTCCTCGGTGGAATCAAGAAAATCAGCAAGTGTATCACCGGAATTGACGATCTTAGCAACCGCCTCACGTGTAATATCTTTGATTTCTGTTTGTGCTGAAGCAAGAATACTCTTCTTCTCTGCCTCGGCATTTGCTCTTGCGTCGGCAAGAATTTCCTTTGCCTCTGCTTCGGCATCAGCGATTTTCTCAGCAACTTCCTTTTCTGTTGCCTTCAAGGTCTCAGCTCTCTTAGCTGCGATCTCCTTGTCGGCATTGCCCATCTTGGAGTTGTACTCGGCAACCTTAGCCTCAGCCTCGCTGATAGCGCTTTTTGCATCCTCATCCGCCTTCTTGTAAGCAGCCTGACGCTTATCCATAAAGTCTTTGACAGGCTTGAAAAGCAGGATATATAAACCGCCGATAAGAATGACGAAATTCAGCATATGAAGCAGAATCTGCTGCAAATTAATATTTAATGGCATGCTCATTTCATCCTTTCTGTTAAACTTTTAAGTTTCATCAAAGAACGAATATGATGAGGATAGCAATAACAAGAGCGTAAATGATTGCTGTTTCAACGAAGACAAGACCGAGCATAAGTGTTGTTCTGATCTTACCCTCTGCCTCAGGCTGACGTGAAATACCCTCGAGAGCCTTAGCAACAGCAAGACCCATACCGATAGCACCGCCGCATGCTGCGAAGCCGATTGCGATACCAGCGCCGTTTGCCTTGCCGCTTGTTGCGGTAGCGTCTGCGTCAGCGGAAGAAACGATCTGTGTTTCTGATGATGTAGATGTAGCTGTCTCATCAGCGAATGCCGGAACAGCAGCTGCACAAATAAGCATTACTACGCAAAGAGCAGCAAATAATCTTTTTAATACATTTTTCATGATAATTATTTCCTTTCTTATCTTGCTTTGACTTTTTTGGGTTTCTTTTCTTTCTTCTCAGTTTTTTCGGAGACTTCACCGTAGAACAAAGCTGTGAGCATTGTTAAGACGTATGCCTGAATCAATGCGTGAAGCAAGGTGAAAAGTATTCCTACCAATACCGGGAGTACAAAGCTTAAGTAGATGTTGTAGTATACAAGCTCGGTAACAAGAAGTCCGCTGAGCAATGCTCCGAAAAGTCGGAAGCTCATTGAAATCGGAAGTGAAAACTCCTTGAGTGTCAAGCCGATACCCTTGATGCCGTTACCCGCTATTCCTCCGGACATGATGACGCCGTAAGAGAATACACCAAGTGCTATAGCACAGTTGATGTCTGACATCGGGGCCGGTAAAGCTGTCGAAATCCCTGCTGTTGAGACTACCTGGATACCAAATAGCTCAAAGAATGTTCCGGTAAAAATGTAGCAGCCGGCGCCAAAAATATAGGCACGAAGGAACTTGTTCCTTTCGGGGCTGTTGCTTTTCGCCATAGAATCAAAGAGTCCGACAAGTGTTTCGAGCAGAAGCTGGAATTTTCCCGGTACAATCTTAAATCTCGGAATGAAGAAAATCCTGACAATTGCCGCAAACAGAAGTAAGCAGGCGCATACTATCAATGATGATACATAAGCAGGATTAACATCGATAATGCCGAAAAGATTTACCTTGTTCGTCTCGTGAAGAACAGCATCTCGCATAACTTCACTGATGCTCTCGCCGGAACTGTAAGAACCGTTAAGAAGCATTGAGCCGATAAAGAAAACTACTACCAAAAGCACTATTACCGATATACTCGCTCTTTTTTGCTTTTTACTCATAAGCACTCTCCTTTCCTAGTGCAATATGCAATATACAATATACACAATATTATACTTGCATTTTACTACTGAATTTTCAAAATGTAAAGTGACTTTATAAAAAAATATTAAGGTTTTATAAATAAAATCGTTATATTTATAAATGATATGTTGATATATCTAAATATGATATATATGTCAAAATTACACTGATTTCTTACAATATATAGATAGAATATAACAAAAATTTTCGTCCATAGAAGAAATAAACCGTCACTCTCTACAAACTTATAAAAACTTAGAATCTATATAAAAAAAGTGTTGACAAAAGCGCATTTACAGATTATAATATAAAAGCTGTTTGAGTTAACAGCAATGAGCAAAATGTGCGCTCGTAGCTCAGCTGGATAGAGTGTCTGGCTACGAACCAGAAGGTCGGGGGTTCGAGTCCCTCCGGGCGCGCCAAGCTGACAATCGTTTGATTGTCAGCTTTTTTATTTTTCAAAAAATCATACGAGTTTAAAGCACTTGTATGAAAAGCATACATCTATAACTAACAATGAAAAAAAGGCGACCTTGGTGTCGCCTTTTTCTTTTATTTACTTCCACTGCTGTTCTCACTGAACGAATTGCTGTACCATCCGTTTGACCGATAGTAGCCCTTGCTGTCATAGCCGCCATGACCTCGCATTTTCACTATTAATTTTGATTTACACTTTTTTGAATGCTTTTCTGATAAGCTTTCTGAATTCCTTCTCCTCGGAGATGAACATCATCATAAAGCTGATTGAAAGTAATACACAGCAAACCCATATCGTTTTTAAGCCAATCGCAAGAGTGACAAGACTTCCCACTCCTGCACCCACAGCAAACACTCCGATTACCGCAAAGTATGTGAGTGCTTTCTTTAATATAGCCTTGTCTTTTGTTCTCATGTAAGCGCAGAGTGATTCTGTTCCCGATCTCAAGTTACCGATGCACATGGTGCTTGCGTACGCTTGACCTCTCACCTTTCGGAAGGTCTGCACCTGCATAGCGCACACAAATGAAACAATCGCATTAGCAAGCATATTGAGGCTCTCGGGAATAAATGCCACGAAAAACAGCATAACTATCTCGCCGACAAGAATAAGCTGGCGCCAATGAATTTTCTCAAAGTTCTTAAGCTTGATGTGAACCTCTTCTGCAACCAAAATTCCCATAAAGAACGAGACAATCGGCACGAGGTACTTCACCGCTGTGAGAAAATTTCCCTCAAACAGGTTTGTACTAAAAAGGATTACATTTCCCGTCTGGGCGTTTGCGTAAACTCCGCCCCTGCCTATAAATGTATAGGCATCTTGAAATCCGCCCGACAAAATGATAAAAAACGCCGTTCTGAATCTGTCGGACATTTGATAATTTCGATTCATATTCTTTTACTTCTTTCTTCTGATTATAAAGCTTTACAAATATTCGCTCATATATTATAATTCAAGTTATATTATATGTATAATGTATGTTAGATATAGAAAATATATCATAATGGTATGGTGGATTTATGTACATAAGCTTTGATTATTATAGAATTTTTTACTACGTTGCTAAGTATGGAAACATCTCCGAAGCGGCAAAGATACTCATGAGCAATCAGCCGAATATGAGCAGAACAATAAAAAAGCTGGAGTCCGAGCTTGGCTGTGCTCTGTTCACACGCTCACGCAAGGGAATGAAGCTGACTACCGAGGGGCATCGCCTTTACGGACACATCAAAATAGCCGTCGAGCAAATAGAACTTGGCGAGGCTCAAATCAGAAATTTGACGGACATGGACAGCGGCGAGATCATCATTGCCGCAAGCGAAAAGGCTCTGCACTGCCTCCTCTTGCCCATTCTTAAAAAATTCCGAACCTTATATCCGAAGATTATCATCAGAATAAGCAACCACTCCACACCTGAGGCTATAAAGGCTCTTTCAGACGGTTATGCAGACATTGCTGTCGTCACAACCCCTATAAGCATAGGTTCGTCACTTGAAGAAACCGCTATAAAACCGATAAAGGAGTTTGCGGTGTGCTCAAATCAGTTCCCGGAATTAGCCGATAAGGAAGTGACCCTTAAAGAACTCACGCAGTATCCGCTGATTACTTTGGGGCGAGATTCCGTCACCAATATATTCTACCGCAATCTTTTGGAGGAACACGGGCTTTTATTTGAGCCGGACATTGAGGCATATTCTGCCGATCAGATTGTCCCGATGGTCGAAGCGGGACTTGGCATCGGCTTTGTTCCGGAGGAATTTTTAAAAAATCACAACGATGTATTCAAAATCAACCTCAGGGAAGAAATTCCTGAGAGAGAAATAGTTCTTGTCAAACGAAAAGACCAGCCGCTGAGCACTGCGGCAAAGGAACTCGAGCGCTTAATCTGTGCGGAAATCGAGCTTCCCACTAATAAATAACTAAATCAAACCGAAAAGAGACTGCCGAAGCAGTCTCTTTTTTCATTCTATAATTTGCTTAGCAACCACTACAAGTCGGCTGTTCTCCCCGGAATACTCGCAGGTTGAAAGCGTGATAAGTTTGTCGCCGTATTTTACTTCTACATCCGTATCGTAAAGCGAAATTGCTTTACACTTGTCAACATAGGAATTAAAATCTTCCTTATTTCTCGAGTCCACAAACTGATAGTACTCGAATTCGTCCTCATTTTCACCGTAAACAGTAGTTTTAAACACAGCGAAAATCTCGTACTTTCTCTTTTCGTGGAGCGTGTAAAAGCTGAATTCCTTGTGTTCGCTCCAAAACTCCTTGTCTTCGAACTTTTCAAGCTGAGCAAACATAACTCCGGCAATCATATTATGACCGTAGACTATGATATTATCGCTCGGTCTGTCCACATCACAATTTTCTGCGACATACGGACAGCCGTAGTCGGAATATTCCTTGTCGAAGCCCTTATGCAAATAATAATCGGGGTCGTCCTTTGTCTGCATGACGGGGTAATTTATGTTTGTGTCGGGAATATTTATCCATGCAATCAAATCGGAATTCTGACTGTAAAGCTCGCTGAGTTCGGGAATAATCGCATTTGGATCTGCTTCAGTTTCTTCCGAAGAGCTATCATCGGAAGATTCTGTCTTTTGTGCGGTACTGCTCTCTTTACTCTCAGCCGACTCGACAATTTTCGCAAGCTCATCATATTTACTTGTATTATCATGAGCACCCTTATAATATGTGAAAATCTTGTAGCCGCTGAAAGCCGCCGTGCAAATAAAAAACAATGTAATGATTATTCTGATTGCTTTTCGCATTTTATTTCTCCTTTTGCTTACTGATTTCAAAGTATACCACAAGCAAAAGCTATTGGCAATTACACACAAAGACAAAAGTAAAGACCGAAATAATCCAAACGGGTTCTTTCGGTCTTGTTTTATTAATTTAATCAGTTCTTAACAAAGAACTCATCATACCAAAGAATGAAGCTATAGAACGACCAAATCTTCTGCATGTTTCCGTTCTTGCCAGACTTGTGCTCGTCAAGAAGCTCCATGAGTGCATCTGTATTGAAGAATTTCTCTGCAGACTCGGAAAGAAAAGCTTTCTTAACTCTCTCGTAGTATTTATCCTGTCTGAGCCAATCGTTAAGCGGAACAGGGAAACCGAGTTTCTTCTTGTTTGCTGTCTTCTCCGGAAGCTGCTTTAAAGCGGCACTTCTGAGTGCAATCTTGGTTGTCTCGTTGTGTGCTCTGTACTTGGACGGAATCTGAAGTGCAAGCTCGAGCATCTTCTTATCGAGGAAAGGAACTCTGAGCTCGAGAGAATTTGCCATACTCATTCTGTCTGCCTTGAGAAGAATGTCATAAATCATCCATGTCTTCATATCGACATACTGAAGCTGAGTCGGCTCGTCAAGATGCTGATCTTTAATCTCGTCAAAATACTGCTTGGAGTATTCCTCAGGAAGCTTAGAAGTAATCTTTCTCTTGAGATACTTCTGTCTCTCTGCGGGATCTGTGAAAACATAGTTTGCTCGCATGAAACGCTGATACGGCTCCATTGCACCTCTTACGAGGAAGTTTCTGCCCTTCATCTGCGGGAACTTTCTTGCAATCGCACCAGCGGCTTTTCTTATCGGCTTCGGAACTTTTCTGCAATAGTCGTCAAAGTGACCGCCCTGAAGATACATCGGATAACCGCCGAAAAGCTCGTCTGCGCCCTCACCTGAGAGGACAACCTTAACATACTTTGCGGCATTCTTTGCAAGGAAGTAAAGCGGAATTTCAGAGGGATTCGGAAGCGGCTCATCCATGAAATACTGGATTTCGCTCACGGAATCGAAAAATTCGTCTGCAGTAACCTTATTGAGAATATTGGTAACTCCGATAGTCTTGGAGAACTCCTGAGCATAAGGATGCTCACTATATTTCTCCTCATCGTATCCGACTGTAAAGGTCTTAACCTTTTCAGTGCCCTTGAATACCTCTTTAACAACATAGGAGCTGTCAACACCGCTCGAAAGGAAACAGCCAACCTCAACATCGGCAATCTGATGAACTCTGACGGACTCGCTGAATTCCTCAGTGATAGCCTTTTCCCAGTCCTCAAGCGACTTTGACTCATCAATGTTATATCTGATATCGTAGTACTTCTCTGTGACTACCTTGCCGTCCTTGTACTCAAGGCAGTAGGAGCCGGGAAGCTTATATACATTCTTGAAAATTGTTTCCTCAGTCGGAATATATTCATATGAGAGATACTCGGGAATTTTGCTCTCGTCAAGCTCTTTCTCGAAGCCCGGGTGAGAGAGGAAAGACTTTATCTCACTGCCGAACATAAACTCGCCGTTTTTGATGTAGTAATAAAACGGTTTGATTCCAAAAATATCTCTTGCGGCAAATACCTTTTTCTCTTTTTTGTCCCAGATGCAGAAAGCGAACATTCCGCGAAGCTTATTGAGCATACCCTTGCCCCACTGCTCGTAGCCGTGGACAAGAACCTCGGAATCAGTCTCGGTATAGAATTTGTGACCAGCCTTGATGAGCTCCTCACGAAGCGGCTGATAGTTGTAGATCTCGCCGTTGAAAACAAGCACCTTTGACTTGTCCTCGTTGAAAATCGGCTGTCTGCCGCTGTCAAGACCGATAATTGAAAGTCTTCTGTGACCTAATGCGATATTTTCATCAATGTAATAATCAGCATCGTCGGGACCGCGGTGAGCGATCCTGTCCGCCATTGCCTTGATTACCTCGGAATGGTCAAACACCTTCTCAGAGCTGACAAATCCTACGAATCCGCACATAAGATTACCTCCGTTAATCCTTTAAGCTCTTATTTCCGAAATATCTCTTGTACTTCTGGAAATAATGAAGCTGGTTCTTTGCAAACTGGATGGTTCTTTTCAGATTCTTATCCTTATCATAGTAGTAAGAATTAACCATCTTTCCTTCTTTTATTAGCTTTCTTGCCTCTTCCTTGACCTTCTCGTCCTGTGTGTACTTGAAGATTATCTGCTTAGGGATAATAGAATAGAGCACCTTGTTAGTAGCTACCGTCAATCCCATAGGCTTGTTGTAGATAATATCGTCAGCGAGCCACTTAGAAATATTGTAGCCGGCGGCTGTGACGAAATATGAGCTTCTGCCCTGACGCAAGTTCATCTCGAAAAGCTTATATTTGCCGTCACGCTCGTCATACTTCATATCGAAGTTAGCAAAGCCGACATATCCGATTCCCTCAAGGAAGTTTATCATCATCTCGTTGAGCTTCTCGTCATAACCGTTGATAATTGCGGCATATGAGCCGATTCCCTCCGGAGAATGTTCCTCGAGAACAGCATTTCCCAGTGCGATAAGCTTAACCTTTTTGTCCTTTCCGACATAGGCGTTTATAACTCTCATGCGGCTGTCGTCTCCCGGGATGAACTCCTGAAGTATAAGGTGATCCTTATAGCTTGAGCCGTAAATCGCATTAAGAATTGCGTCAAACTCCTCTTTATTCTGAGCGACGAATACCTTTTTCTTGTGCGGGAACGAGCAGTTCCAGTAAGCTACGGAGTTGGACGGCTTGATTATGCACGGGAAATCAAACGGAAGCTTGACTGTTTTGTAATTCTCGTAGTTACATGTTGTCGTCTTAGGAAATGCAAAGCCGTGCTCCGTGCAAACCTGATAGAAACTCTCCTTTATAGAAAGCTTCATCAAAAGCTCCTCTGAAATGCACTCGAATTCGTAAACGCCTCTTAATTTATCCTGGTTGCGGACAAGCATCTTAATGTAGTTGTCGCCGCAAGGAACGAGAAGAAGTCTCTCCCCCGGATAATTCTTGGCAAACTCAAGCAAGGTGCTTACAAAAACATCGTCCTCCTCGAGTCTCGGTTCAACCTTTTTGACCTCGACTATCGAGCTGTTCGTACAAACGGGAAGTATACCCTTGCCGACTGCAACACTCTTTATACCGTAAGCCTCGTGAAAACCACGAGCCATACCGTAAACATTGATGTCGCTTCCGAGAAGCACGGGCTGAAAATCTTTAGACATAAATCAAAAACCTCTTTTTATTTCTCTTCAATGAAGAATCTTTTATACCAAACAAGGAAGGTATAGACTGTCCATACTTTTCTTGAATTGTCCTTTTTAAGAGCCTTGTGTTCATCAAGAAGCTTTACGAGAAGATCGGTGTTGAAGAATTTCTTTGCCGTCTCGTCTGTGAAAGCGTCCTTAACGATATTGTAATATTTATCCTGCTTGAGCCACTCTCTTGTCGGAACAGGGAAACCAAGCTTTTTCTTGGTCGACCACTTCTCCGGCATGCGTCTTGCGGCGGCAGTTCTCATAGCGTACTTTGTTGTTGTGCCGTTCACACGGTACTTGAGCGGAATTCTCTGAGCAACCTTCATGATCTCTCTGTCGAGGAAAGGAACTCTGACTTCGAGAGAATTTGCCATGCTCATTTTGTCGGCTTTAAGGAGAATATCGCCGACCATCCACATGTTGATATCGAGGAACTGCATCTTAGTGACATCGTCCTTGTCCTTTACCATATCGTAATACGGCTTTACCATAGCGGCCGGGGACTTAGCGTCAGTCTTAATCTTAAGAAGCTGTTTTCTCTCTTTCTCTGTGAACATGTAAGCGTTTCCGATAAAGCGCTCCTCAAGAGTCTTGCCACGGCGAACGATATAGTTGATGCCGTGAACCTGAGGAAGGTGTGATGCCGCCTTGCCGAGAACTCTTCTCACGCCGAACGGAAGCTTATCGTAAGCTGTCAAATCGAGCGGCTCATGATAAATGTTGTATCCGCCGAAAAGCTCGTCTGCACCCTCGCCTGAAAGTGCTACCTTGAGGTGCTTAGCCGCCGTGTTGCAGACAAAATAAAGTGCAACCGCAGACGGGTCTGCGAGAGGCTCGTCCATGTGATACTGAATCTTTGAGAAATTACCCCAGAAATCATCGGGTGTGATAACCTTAGAAATGTTTTTTACGGGAATAAGCTCCGAAAGCTCCTTAGCATAGCTAATCTCGTTGTATTTCTCGCCGTTGTCAAATCCGACGGTGAAGGTCTTATCAACATTAGCTGAGCATGCGACATATGATGAATCGACGCCGCTTGAGAGGAACGAACCGACTTCAACATCGGCAATTTTATGAGCCTCAACGGAGTTATCGAATGCTTTCTCGATTGTATCTGTCCAATAATCGAGGGGCTTGTCCTCCTCAGCGTTGAAGTCAGGAAGCCAATAGCGAACCTTTTTCATCTCGCCGTTCTTATATATGAAGTAATGAGCGGGAGTAAGCTTATAAACATTCTTGAAGAAGGTTTCTTCACCCGGAGAATACTGGAAGCTTAAGTAATTCTCAAGCTGTCTCTCATTTAGTTCCTTCTTGAAATCGGGGTGAGCAAGGAAAGACTTAATCTCAGAGCCGAACATGAAGCTGTCGCCCATCTGAGCAAAATAGAACGGCTTAATTCCGAAATTATCACGGCAGCCGAAAAGCTCCTTTTCCTTTCTGTTCCAGATGACGAAAGCATACATTCCGCGAAGCTTCTTTGGAAGACCTGTTCCCCACTCCTCGTAGCCGTGGACGAGTGTCTCGGAGTCGGTGTTGGTGTAGAACTTATGACCTGCGTTAACAAGCTCCTCACGAAGCTCCTGGTAGTTATAAATTTCTCCGTTGAAAAGGAGAACAAGATTTTTGTCCTCGTTGTAAATCGGCTGTCTGCCGCCGTCAAGGTCGATAATGGAAAGACGTCTGAATCCGAGAGAAATACCGTCGTCTACATAGTAGTCTGCGTCATCGGGACCTCTGTGGGCAATTCTGTCGCACATATCCTTGATGATCTCGGCATGGCTCATTTCTTTTTCGGTGTGAATGTAACCGGCAAATCCGCACATATACATTTACCTCTTTTCTTTTTACTTCTTTCTTTTGTAAGTTCGCATGCGAACTAAATGTTTCTTTAACTATTGATTTTTTACGCTATTAATTTTAAAATACCTATAAGCTTATGTTTAGCTTAAATATTATTTAGAGTATTAGCTCTGAATATACCAAGTAATTATATTACAATTCTTTTTTATTGTAAAGTTAATTTAATCACGAAAGGTTTTTTTGAATGAAATCTTATGTAATCCATCTTATCCGTCATGCTGTCTGCGAGGGCAACCTTGAGGGAAGATATATCGGCAGAACAGAGTCCCCCATTGCTGACGAGGGAATTAATTCTCTTCTCGAGATCAAGCAAAACGCCGAGTATCCCGAGGCTCAGGCTTTCTATGCAAGCCCTTCCACAAGATGCGTTGACACCCTGAAAATCCTCTATCCGTGGGCAGAACCCGAGGTTATCCTCGAAATGGCTGAGTGCGATTTCGGTGACTGGGAAAACAAAACCGCTGAGGAATTAAAGGACGATCCGAGATTTTCCGAGTGGATGGCAAAGGGACAGAATGCCGCACCGCCGAACGGCGAAAGCAGTGCCGTATTCATGCACAGAGTTTGCGAGGGATTTGAAACTCTCGTCAGCAATATGATGTTCACGGGCACAAACAGTGCTGTACTCGTAACCCACGGCGGAGTTATCATGACAATACTTGCCGCTTACGGACTTCCAAGAGCCAAGCTCACCGACTGGATGTGCGATCCCGGCTACGGCTACTCCATTCGCATCACACCGACCCTTTGGACAAAGAGCATGGTAGGCGAGGTATTTCAGCTTTTACCTGTACCGAACGATCAAAAGAAAGAGGAATTAGGTCCTGACAATTTCTTTGATATCTGATAAACGGAGGAAAAACTTATGACTATTGATTTTTTAAGCACGGGCTACACCGCTATCGAGCATTTTAACGGCGGCGAGGGAACATTTTTCGCTAAAATCGTCAATGACGGACTTAACAAGATAATCAGCGGAAAGCTTGAGCCGGGCTCCACAATCGGAATGCACTGCCACGCTACAAACTCAGAGATTATCTTTGTTGTCGAGGGCGAGGGCACTGTCAAAACTCCTGACGGCGAGGAAAGCGTCAAGGCTGGTCAGTGCTCCTACTGCAAAAAGGGCGAGTCTCACTCACTTTGCAACACAGGAAATACGGTTCTTAAATTCTATGCCGTAGTACCCGAGCAGTAATAACACGATAAAATCTAATAAAAATCAAAGCGACTCCTCTTAAAAAGGAGTCGCTTTTTTAGTTATTACAGTATTTTGTCAAGCTCATAGACAGACTTAACATAGATTTTGAACGACTTGAACCAGTCCTCGAGGCAGTTTACCTCATCAGGGCCGTGTGCGCCGCCGTGTCCCTCAGGCAAAAATTCGGGAGCTTTTCCGTTCTTGAAGCCCGGGCCGAAGCTCATAGCGTTAGGGATAACTCTGCTGTAAGTACCGCCGCCCATGCTGTAAGGCTCAGCGTTTTCGCCTGTAAGCTCGTTATAAACCTTGAGAAGAGTGAGAACCTTCTCGTCCTTAGGATCGATATAATACGGATTTGCGACAGAAACATTGATGAGAGCCGCACCGTACTTTTCGCCCAATGCGGAAAGCTTTTCGGTGATGAAGTCCGGGTCTGACGAATGAGGATATCTTATGTCAATTTCAAGCTGAGCGCTGTCACCGTTCATTCTTATGACGCCCGCATTGATAGTAAGCTTGCCCATTTTCTCGTCTTCGTTATCAATGCCGAACCCCTCTGCGTAAGGAGAATAAAATCCGTCATAGATGAATTTAACTGCGCCAAAGTCAAGGTCTGTCTTATTTTCAAGCTCAGAAGCAACCTCAGAAAGATAGACAAGCGCATTTTTCTTTCCCTCGGGAGCAGCCGCATGACCGCCCTTGCCGAATGCGGAAAGCTTCACATTTCCGTCCTCGAGAGCCTCAAGCTTTATATTATCAAACTCAGCGAGCACATCTGCCGCCTCATCTTCATCGATACCGCTGATAACCATATAAGCCTCATCAGGAATTGCATTTCTGACATTGCCCGCAAAAATATCGACAACATTCTTACCCATCGGGATAGTAAATGCGGCATCATAGCCGCCCTTCTGGGCAAAGCAAACAGGGAAACCGCAGTCGGCAACTATCGAGAACTTAGGCACAGTGCCCTTGTACTCGTCTACATACCATTTGAAGTCAGCCATGCCTGTCTCCTCGGCACAGCCGCCCATAAGTCTCAAGGTATTATTGAGCGGAATATTATTTTCCTTGAAAAATCTCATGAGGAAAAGGCATACGATAGTGGGACCCTTATCGTCGCTTACACCTCTGCCGATTAAGTAGCCGTCCTTTTCGCTCATCTCATAAGGCTTATAGATCCAGTGGTCGCCCTCGGGGACAACATCGAGGTGGCACGCAAATCCGATTTCTTCCTTGCTGTCGCCGTAGATAATCGCACCGCAGTAGCCCTCATAGTCCTCTGTCTTAAAGCCGTAATGTCTGCCTCTTTCGAGTGCAAAATCGAGCATCTTTCTGCAGTCCGGGCCGTAGGGTGCATTTTTTTCGGCAAGGTCTGCTCTTGAAACAGACGGGTGAGCAACCCACAAGCCGAGCTCCTCTTTCATTTCTTCTTTATGAGCTTCAAGCCATTCATCTAAAAGCTTATCAAATTCTGCATTAGTCATGAGAATATTCCTTTCTTTCTAACCGATTATATGAAAATATATAAACACAAGCTGATTTTATCACCAAGTATATATTTAAACAAGGTTTTTTCTTTTGTTCCGTGCGTGGGCACTATATTTTTTCAAGCTTAGCCTTAAAGCTTATCTTTCTCGTTGTGCTAAGATCATCGAATTTAATCACATAGCAGCCTTTGTCACGAATGATTTCTGTTATCTCGCCCTTGCCCATCACGCTGTGATTTATCCTTGTGCCGACCGTCATAATCTCGCTTAGTGCCAGTCCTTGCAGAGATTTTTCACTGCTTTCGATTAATCTCTTGGTCTCGTCAAGAAGAAGCGGATCGAGCTCCTTTGCATAGCGAATGAGCTCTTTGTCAATATTGAAGATAAATCTTGACGGATACCTGTATGAACCCTCGAGATTTTTACCCTCAGGCTCTGTGATATAAAGTGATTTCATCGCTCTTGTGACAGCGACAAAGGCTAAGCGCCTTTCCTCCTCCATTTGTGAGAGACTGCTTGTTTTTCTTGACGGAAAAATGCCCTCGTTCATTCCCACCAAAAACACATGCTCGAACTCGAGTCCCTTTGCCGTGTGAACGGTCATCATTTTGACCTTTCCCTTTTGGTCTGGCACATCGCTATTTGTCATGAGTGCTATTCTCGTGAGGTACTCCTCTGCGCTGAAATCCTCGCCGCAGCTTTCTTCAAATTCGGTTATCGCCTGTTTGAGTTCGGCTAAATTATCAAGCCGTGCCTGACCGCCCTCAAGGCGCAGACTTTTTTCGTATCCGCTTTTGTCAAGCACAAGACTCATTAAATCGGACAAGCTCATAAAATGCTGCTGTCCCGAGAAATCCTCGATTAAATCGACAAAATCGCTCGCTCCCGTGCCCTTGAAAATATCAGCTTCAAGATTTTTCTTCATCGCATCATAAAGCGAAATCCCCTCGTTTTCGGCAGTCTGTTTCAAAAAGCTCATGCGCTTTTCGCCGATATTTCTCTTAGGCTTATTGACGATTCTCTCAAAAGACAAATCGTCCTTGTAGACTACCATACGAAGATAAGAAACCGCATCCTTAATCTCCGTTCTCTCGAAGAACTGCACTCCGCTGTAAATCGAGTACGGGATTTTTCTTTTTATGAAAACATCTTCAAACTGTCTCGAGAGATAATGAGCCCTATATAATATCGCAATACTCTCGAAAGGAACTCCTCTTTTTGTAAGCTCCTCTATTTCGTCTGCGATATATTCTGCCTCGTGTTCGGCTGTGTCGGCATGAAAATAAACGGGCACTTCTCCGCCCTCGTTCTGTGCGACAAGATTTTTCTCCACTCTGTACTTATTCTTTGCAATAAGAGAATTTGACACGGCGATTATCTCGGGAGTGGAGCGGTAGTTTTTATTCATCATGATTGTCTTGACACTTGGAAATTCCTTGTCAAACTCCATGATATATTTGACATTTGCACCACGCCATGTGTAAATCGTCTGGTCGGGATCTCCCACGACAAACAGATTGCCGTGCATACCGCACAAGACACGCATAAGATGATACTGCTGAGCATCGATATCCTGATATTCGTCAACCATGACATACTCAAGCCGCTCTTGCCATTTAAGCTTTGTTTCTTCACTTATCTCGAAAATATAGAGGACAAAATTAATCAGATCGTTGTAATCAAGCGCAAAGCACTTTTTCTCCTGATAGACATAACCCCAGAAGATAATATCATCAGTGGTGCTTGCTCTCATGTATTTATCACGAAGCTCATCGATAGAAAGCGACAGCATCGGCTTATAATACAGCGGCTCCCAGAGATTTTTCTTCATCTCTATCATATCTCTCGCCTTTGAGAAGGTCATGTCTCGCATGGTGAGTCCACGCTCATCATAAACAGTTTTGAGCATTGCATCTATGTCCTGATTATCAAGGACTATGAAGCTTTTCGGATAGTGAATGATATGAATATCCTCGTGAAGCACTGTGTCGCAGAAACTGTGGAACGTGCTGATATATCCCGTATCGCTGTCCTCGGCGAGCCGTCTTATTCTTTTTTTCATCTCGTTTGCCGATTTATTGGTAAATGTGACGCAAAGTATATTTTCGGGCAAAATACCAACCTCGTTCACAAGATAAGCGTATCGGTAAGCGAGCGCCCTCGTCTTTCCCGATCCCGCTCCGGCAATAACTCTGATATAGCCCTCTGTCGAGGTTACAGCCTCCAACTGTTCTGGGTTTAACACCTTAAGCCAATTTTCTTCAATATCCATAACACACCTTCTTTCAGACAAATTATTCTTTGCTTTGATTATAACAGAAAAGCCCACGGCAATAAAGCTGTGGGCGAAATTTTGTTCTGAAAATTTGTTTGCTTTTTTGTTATTAAAATTTATCTCACAAAATTATTCTTCAGTGCCCTTAAAGTCCTCTGGATTGACATAAACCGTCTTGTAGTTGAAATAATTCACCATTCCGGGCTTTGCACCCACGGGCTTGTGAACATTTCTTATCTGCGTGTAATCAACGGGAATTTGCGAGGACTCCTTTGCCTTGGAGTGAACAGCGGCAAGCACTGCGGCATCCTCCATGGCTTTATCTGTCGGAGTTCTTCCGTCAGTCACAAGGACGGTGTGAGAACCTGGGATATTCTTTGTGTGGAACCAAATATCGTTGTTTGAAGAGTCCTTCATGGTAAGCTTGTCGTTTTGGCGGTTATTTCTTCCCACAAGAACCACAAAACCGTCAGACACTTCAAAGCGAAGCGGCTTTCCGATTTGCTCTTTTTTGTTCGGATTTTTGTTGCCGTTCTTTCTTGTTTGCTTGGAGTCGTTCGACTTAACATAGCCCTGAGCCGCAAGCTCTGAGCGAATTTCTGCTAAATCCTGCTCTGTTTTCGCCTCGGTGAGGGCATAGAAAACAGACTCAATGTAGCTAAGCTCCGCCTCACTCAAAGCAATCTGCTCATTTAACTTGCTCTCGGCGGTTTTTGCCTTGCGGTAGTCCTTGTAGTATTTCTGTGCGTTCTGAGAGGCTGACCAAGCGGGATTAAGCTTGATTTTAATCATAGGACAGCTTTCGTCATAGTAATTCATAAGCTCCACGCTTGAAGCTGATTTTGGTATCGCATAAAGATTAGAATTGATGAGATCTGCCTTTATTCTAAGCTCGTCACGTTGGGCACATTCTTCAAGCTCCGCACGCTGGTTATTAATCTTTCGTGCGATTCTCTCCTCACGGTTTGAAAGAAGTTTGAGTAAATCCGCCGACTTCGCACGCATTCTGTCGGCAGAATCTCGCTCCTCATAGAAACTATCGAGAAGCTCCGAAAAAGCCGTTTTCGAGTCGCTCACGTTTCTTTTGATAGTCATTGCCGAGCCGTACTGCGTGATATTCATGAACGCAAAGTCCTTCGGCTTTTTGAGTCTTGGGTCAATAACGGTGACGGGCGTTCCGTCAAGGTTCTGTGCTCTGTCCTTTAAGTCACGAAGCGCAAACATAAGTCTGCCGAAGTCGGCATCACTCATATCTGTCGTGATGACCTCGTTTCCTCTGCCGACCAAATGCTCAATCTCACGGCTTATTATCGGGCTTATACCCTGTAAAACAGCCATGAGTGCCTTAGAAAGTGTCATAGCCTTGGGAAGCGACTGAATAGCCTTGATTATATCGCCGATTTCGGTATCGAGTATGCAAAGCTTGTCCTGTGCTGGCGGATCACGGTAGATAATTCCCGGCAAAATGAGTCTTTCGGAGCTCATCTCCGCATCAACTCGCCTTAGCGCATCGATAACCTTGCCCTCTTCGTTTACAAATATGATATTGCTGTACTTGCCCATAATCTCACACACAAGCGAGAGAATGACATGATCGCCAAGCTCATTTACAGCATCGAATTTGAGCGTGAGTGCTCTTTCGAGTCCCTTTTGCTCCACCTCGATAAGCTTAGCAGACTGCAGTCTCTTTCGCATGAGCATGCAGAGCATGGGCGGCTGTTTTGGATTTTCGGGTTTAGTCGCCGTGAAATTAATTCTTGCTGTGTTCGGTCTTGCCGAGAGCAAAAGCTTAAATGAGCCCTCGAAAGTTCTCATAACAAACACAAGCTCGTCCCTTGACGGCTGATAAATCTTATCAACTCTGCCGCCAAGTACGTTATTTTCTATTTCTGCTTTTAAATGTCGCAGAAAAATTCCGTCTAATGCCATTTTTCTTTCCTTTACATCATTACGGGATCGTTCTCGTCAAGAGACAAAACAAATTCCGTATCATCTATTTTAGTAAGCAGATAGTCTCTGAAGCTCTCTGCAAATATCTTTTCCGTTGCATAGTGACCCGCCACAAACACGGGATATTCTCTTTCGTAAGCAAAAAGCAATTCGTGATGCTTTGCCTCACCCGTCAAATAAGCGTCGCACGAGCCAATAGCATCGAAGACAAACTCTCCGCCCGCACCCGAGCAGAAGCCGATTCTCCTGATTTTCTTATCTTCTGTTCCTCGAGTAAAAACGGTATACGGCGCATTTAGCTTTTCTTTCACAAGACTGCAAAAATCTCTTGCAGTGATCTCATTTTCAAGCTCTGCCGTGAACATGCACTCGCTGTTTTCGTCACGCTTGAAGTCAATCAGTCCCAGTCTTTCGCTAAGGCTCTTGTTAACTCCGCATACAAGCGAAACATCTAAATTAGTGTGACAGCAAATCGCAGAAATTCCCGACACGGCAAGCTCATAAAGTGCCGTGCCCTTAATGATTTTCTTTGCGGGATTAAATATAATCGGATGATGACTGATAATCAAATCCGCACCTATTCTTTTTGCTTCCTCGACAACGGGAAGTGAAATATCAAGGGCAATAAGCGCTTTATTCACCTTCGCTTCGGGATCTCCGACAAGCATTCCTGTATTGTCAAAAGACATTGACTCGCTGAAGGGAGCCGCACCGTCTATTATTTTATATATATCTTTAACCATACTCATATTTTATATAACTCCTCTATTTTCGACACCAAAGAGTTTATTTTCTCGGCTTCGTCCGTCTCGCCCCTGTGCTTTGCTCCGAAAATTCTATTGTTTAGTCTTTTTACGACCTTCTTCGCATATTCACGGGACAATTCTTCCTCCGGATTTAACTTTCCGACATAAATCTCTTCTTCGCTGATTTTCGATTTATCTTTGTCGACAAAGGAAACGCACATAACGGTATAAAGCTTTCCGCTGTCGGTACACGCTTTCTCTTCATCAATAGCAAAGCCGTTCTCGGAAAGCCAAATTCTAAGCTCAGGCTCAGCTGTCATAGGCTGTAAAATCAGTCTGTAATGAGAGTCTTTTAAAAAATCTGCCTTTGAGAGAATGGCAGAAATCAGTTCTCCGCCCATACCCGCTATGACGGCATCGTCAAATGAATTTGGGTCTATATTTTTAAATCCGTCCGATAAAACACAATCGATGTCGGCTCTGTATTTAGCCGCATTTTTTCTTGCGTAAGAAAGCGGCCCCTCCCCTATATCGGCGGCGATTGCCGATTTCACTCTTCCGTTCTTCAGAAGATAAACGGGAAGATAACCGTGGTCAGAACCTATATCGACAAGGCGGGTATTTTCTCTGACGAACGACGAACATAATAAAAGTCTGTTGCCTAAAGTGAACATTATATCTATTACCTCAAAATTTATCTTTTTACAAAAATATCCGGGTCATCAACGTGACCCGGATACAGGTTTTCATCAAAACAGATTACTGCTCAGCCTTCATCTTTGCAAAGCACTCGCTGCAGTATACTGGGCGATCCTCGCGTGGCTTGAACGGAACAACTGCTTCCTTGCCGCATGATGCACAAACAGCCTTGAACATCTCTCTTGCCGGCTTCTCGCCGCCGTTCATAGCTGCCTTTCTCTTGTCACGGCATGGCTTACATCTCTGTGGCTCGTTTACGAAACCTCTTGATGCGTAGAACTCCTGCTCACCAGCTGTAAAAACGAACTCGTTTCCGCATTCCTTGCAGACTAAAGTCTTATCTTCGTACATTTTGATTTACCTCGCTTTGAGTAATAAAGATATTATCCTTCATAAAAGCGGGTAACTCCACATTTACACGCCCTATAAAAGGAAAAATTATTTTAAGGCTGTTCGCCGGCCTTACTAGAAAGTCATTGCCTCAGCTTTTTTCTCACCCTCTGCAGTGCGTTATCGAACTGCTTTGTGGTTATTCCGAGTTTTTCAGCTGTCTGGCTGCGCTTGTAACCGCTTAAATAAAGGGCCAATACCTTTTTCTCAAAATCGGACAAGGATATATGGATCTGATTTAAAACAGTAAGGACACGCTCCCTATCCTCAACAAGAGCCTCGGGAGTATCCGCAAAATTTATCTCACTGACGTCAATGTCATCAAGCGAGACCGTATCATTTAGTGAAACATTTTTTCTGCTGACGTGGCTGCGCACTTCGTTTTTCAGACGATTGAGGATGCAGACCCCGGCATATGCGCCGAAGGTCACTCCTTTTTTCGAGTCGAAGGTCTTTGCGGCATTATAAAGGCCGAGCAAAGCCTCCTGACGAAGATCCTCGTCATCAAGCGACCAAGAGCTTTTTACCTTTGCCACCTTAGAATTGATAAGCCCCAAATATCTCGAGGACAAAACCGCAAATGCTTCAGGATCATCACAGCGATTACAAAGCTGTTCGTCTGAAAGTTCATTGTAGTCAAAAGGCATCAAGGGTACACTCCTAATTTTCTATGGTTGAATATTAACACGATTAACAAGACAAGTCAACAGTTATATGACAAATTTGTGACATATTTTTTCGAATTTTTAGGTAAAATTTGATTTATTTGTTAAAATTAGCTGTCTTTCGGCTCAAAAATCATCAAAGCGTCTTGATAAACTCTTCCAAAGTAGTCGCAACGTCATCCGTGAGGAACTGAGCTTCTTTCTTTGTTTTTTCGTTGCCGCTAGTCATGCAGTAGCTATACTTTGCGCCTCTCATAAGACCAATATCATTTTCGTTGTCACCGAAAACCATAGTCTCGCTCTTGTCACACGGAACATAGTCCTGGAGAATTTTGAGAGCCGTTCCCTTGTGAACGTCCTTGTGGAAGAAATCAAGCCACTGCTTGCCGCCCATCGCACAGGTGAGGTTCGTGTATGTTCCGTCCTCGCAAAGCTTGTCAAAGTACGAGTGAATTTCCTCGCTTATTCCGTCGGGATAGAACATAGAAATCTTGATAAAACCCTCTTCCACACTCTCAAAGTCATCGACTATGGTTGTGACATTCTGAAGATTTTTGATTATTCTGTCCTCGAAAACCTGAGTTTTCGGCTTAATATAACAGGTGTTTACCCCTGATACGAGAGCCTCGCCCTTATCGAAACTGAGTATACGATTAATTAGATCAAGTCCCTCTTTTCTGTCGACTGTATCCTTAAACACTATCTCACCGCCGTGAACGACAAGTGCGCCGTTCTCGCAGACATAATCGATCTCATCTGCTACGGGTGCAAAGATATTTCTGATGTTAGCGTACTGTCTTCCGCTTGCCGCCGCAAATTTGATGCCGTGCTCTTTGAGCTCCTTAACAAGCTCGATTATTTTCGAATCGATTTCACTTTTGTTATATTCGTTTCTGATGAGTGTTCCGTCAAGGTCGCTTGCAACAAGTTTAATCATAATATTTACTTCTCTTTCTTTAAATCACAATTCTCTTGACCAGTATTTTCTGTCAAGACTTCTGTACTGAACAGCCTCTGCCATATGCACGGCTTCGATTTTCTCGCTCGAATCGAGGTCGGCAATCGTTCTCGCCACCTTGATAACTCTATCATAGGTTCTTGCGGAAAAGCCGAACGACTCAAAAGCCCTCTGCATTAGCTTGTCTGCACCCTCACTTAGCTTTGCCGTCTCACGAATTAAAGCGGCAGTCGCATTTGCGTTACAGGTTATTCCCGTTCCCTCGTATCGCTTAAGCTGAATATTTCTTGCCGCCTGAACTCGCTTTTTTATCTCTGCGGAACTCTCCTCCTTGGCATCCGACTGAAGCGAAGCGTATTCAACAGGCGGAACCTCGATGTGCAAATCTATTCTGTCTAAAAGCGGGCCGGAAATCTTTCCGAGATAGCGGCTGACTGAAACGGGTGAACAGGTGCATTTTCTTGTGGGATGTCCGAAGTATCCGCACGGACACGGGTTCATAGCCGCAATAAGAAGCATAGAGCACGGATAAGTCACTGCGCCCGAAACTCGTGATATAGTCACCTTGCCGTCCTCAAGCGGCTGGCGGAGAATTTCCATTGATGTCCTCGGAAACTCCGGAAGCTCGTCAAGAAACAAAACTCCGTTGTGCGCAAGGCTTATCTCGCCGGGGTGCGGAATAGTTCCGCCGCCCGAAAGGCCGTTTGCGCTTATCGTGTGATGAGGCGATCTAAAAGGTCTCACTCTGATAAGCGGAACATCGAGTGTTCCCGCAACCGAATGTATCCCTGTTGTTTCAATCGACTCCTCGAAGGTCATATCGGGCAAAATCGACGGAATACGCTTGGCAAGCATGGATTTACCGGAACCGGGTGGACCTATTAAGAGTACATTATGACCGCCGCTTGCGGCAATCTCAAGCGCTCTTTTTGCGTCCTCCTGACCCTTAACATCAGCAAAATCAGGCTGGCTCACGCTGTAGTCTGCATCACTCTCGACAAAGACTGCCGGAGCGATATTCATTTCCCCGTTCAAGTGACAGACAAGCTCCTTCACATTTCTGACGGGATAGACCTCTATCCCACGAACTACGCTTGCCTCTCTCGCATTGGCCTCAGGAACATAGATTTTACTAAATCCGCTTTTCTGAGCGTGAACCGTCATCGGCAAACAGCCTCGAACAGGTCTTACCGCTCCGTCAAGCGAGAGTTCACCGATGAAAACGCTGTCATCCGTGTCAGCATAAAGCTCGCCAGTCGATTTCAGAAGTGCTATGAACTGCGGCAAATCGTAAACGGGGCCCTCCTTGCGTATATCAGCCGGGGCAAGATTTATTGTAACTCTTTGCTCGGGATACTTGAAGCCGTTATTTAGAAGTGCCGAACGCACACGGTTTCTCGATTCCTTGACCGCCGCATCCGGCAAGCCGACTATATCAAACGCAGGCATCCCACGGCTTATGTCCACTTCTACCTCAACGGTAAATGCGTCCAAGCCATAAACGCCCATGCTGAAAGATTTCTGAACCATTTAATTCACCTATCCCTGAATTTCACTTAATGTCACCGTGTTAAATGATAGCGAATACTCGCCGTAACTGTCGCTGTCCTTGCAAATATACAATATGTTAGCGTCGCTGTCCAAATTCCAAAGCACGGTATCGCAGAATAAAGAGTCCTTGCTTGTGTCGACAGTCAAAGAAAATTCGCTCGCAAAATATGCGTCTCGTCCAGAATGAAAAGCCGCTCCCAAACCAACCGTCTGGGTTCTTGAAGAGGACATCATAAAGTAATCAAGTCCTATTCCGCCGTTCTTCTGATTTTCGAGCACGGGATCAAAAGCATAATATTTCCCATCAATTTTAGCCGCCGAAAAATAGTGCAGACTGCCGTCTGTTAAGTTACAGGCAATAAGTCGGCACTCGACATCAAGCTGGTTTAAAAACCAAGTGAAAATTCTTGCCGAAGCGAGGTCTGAGCCGCTTTTATACTGCATGGTTTTGAGCATTTCGTCCGTGCTGTCGTCAAAAGAAATTGAAGACACATATTTATAAACGAGAGTAGTTTTCTCGAAGTCGGTCATCTTTTTATTTATGTTATTCTCGGTGCAAAAAGCCTGAAAAAAATTATCAATGTCACTCAGATTTGACTTTATTTCTTCAGAGGAAACAAGGTAAGTAACCGAATTGTTCTCGATATTAACATAATCGGATACAGGAAGTGCGGAGAGACATCCGAGAATTTTTGAAATCGCATCGTCAGACGAAAAATCAAAGCTTGTGTTTCCCTCATTCAAAGCACCCGCAAGCTTTTTGAATTCATCGAAATCACCTCCGAGATAATCCGAAACATCAGAGGTGACCGCCGCTAAATCCGTGTCAACAACAGTCGGCACAGGAGTAAGCTCTATTTTTGTTTTCTGTTCGCTTGATTCCGAGCTTTCCTCACTGCTTTCACTCTCGAGCGCCGCCGTAGGCTCGGGAGTAGCCGAAAAGGTCGGCTCCGACTTCTTTTCAAAAAGCGAGCATCCCGAAAAGGACACTATCAAAGCCGCAGTTAACACAGAGCAAATAGCTTTCTTGTAATTCATCATGTCACCGTCCGTTTTGTAGAGAATTTCTCACCGCCATAACTCTGCTGTCATTGCCGTAAAATCTCATCTGTTTGTAATAACCGAACATTCTCGAGACTATTCTTCGAGAATAGGTGTCCTCAAGCTCCTTAACATCTCTATTAGTTGAAATTATAGTCGATTTCTCGTTGGCTATTCTTGTGTCGATTATATTTGTTAGTGCCGCAAGGGTATAATTCGTGAGGTTTTCCGCACCCAAATCATCGATAATCAAAAGGTCGGCTTCGCATAGGAGCGCTATGGTTCTGTCTCTCTCGTCAGAAAATCTCTCGCTCTCAATTTGATTTACAAGCCTAAAGGCGGAGTCACTGACAACGCTAAACCCCTTTTCAATCACAACTCTTCCGATTGCCGTTGACAAATGAGTTTTGCCAAGACCCGTAGGTCCGATCATTATTATTCCGTTTGCACTTGGCTTAAAATTATATGCAAACCTTTTGCATTCCTCGAGGTTTTGAAGCATAGCTGTATTGTTGCTGTCAAGATAACGCTTGAAATCGAAAGTTTCGAAGCTTGCGTTTTTGAGCGTGCTCTTTTTGTTGAACTCCTCGTAAGCTACCGCTTTGCACATAAGCTTGAAGCACTCGCAGCGATTGCCGTTTGAATCGTAGCCCGTGTCCTTGCAATTAGGACAGCTGTACTGCGGTGTGATGTCGGCTTTTGTCATATTAGCCTCTTTGAGAAGCTCCTCTATTCTCGCCTGAATAGCAAGGTTCTCCTCTTTGACCTTCTCCAAGTTCGCCCTCACGTCCATGCCCTTTGTCATGGCAATTCCTATCTTAGCGAAGGTCTGCCCCTTTTTGTAGGAGAGTTCTCTCGCCTCGGGATAGCGGGAGAAAAATTTCTCCTCGTTTTCACTTGCTTTCATCTCGGCATTTCTGCGGTTTTGAGCTATTCTTTCAGCCGCAATCTCTTTTATTTCCCTGCTGTATGCCATTTTTTCTCCTTAATTATTTTTATCTGCCAGTGCCTTGTACTTCTCGACAAGTGCGCTCTCGTTTTCCTTACTGATGTAATTGTAGCTTGTCAGTGAAGAAAGCTCGTCCACGTCATACGAGGTTTCGTTCTTCTTTTTGTTCTCTCGCTTTTTGGCTTCGCTTGCCAGAAGTTCGCTGAGTGAGGTATATCCTGAATCATGCCATTTTCTAAGTATCCCATTCATATACGATACTTTTATCTTGCCTTGCCTCTCGACGCATCTTTCGTATGCTTCATAGATGAGTTCATTCGGCATATGCCAAATATTAATCCAGGTGTTCACATAGTCCTTCTCTTTGTCGGTAGGGTCTCGCTTTTCGGTTCCGACAAGACCGCAAAACTTTCTCCAGGCAGACATTTCTGTTTCAAGCTCTCTGCATCTTCTTTCGGCGGCGACATAATCGGTGATTCCGTTTTCTCCCCAATTCTTCGCCACTTTTTCAATGTAAGCTACATTTGCCTTGCCGTACTTTATGCACCACTCAAAAAGCATCGAAACAGCCGCATCATCCATGCCGTAATCATCGACACAGCTCACGATAATACTGCTAAACTTAGCTGTCAGCTTGCCGCCGAGCTTAGTCTCTATCTCTCTTGAAAGTGCCAAAAGGTTTTGATCACTGTTTATTCTATCCAAAACATAATATGGGTCCATCGTACTTGGAGTCTGATTCACGGCAACTCTTCTGAGCTTTGCTATTCTCTCGCTCTGAGTCACAAAACCGTCGTCAGTTTTTTTCTCTTCCTTGTCTTCATCGACCGTCTCGTCAATTTTCAAGGTCTCCTTGGCAGTGTCTACCTTATTTATTACAGGAGCTTTCTCCTCTTCCTTAACCGGAACAAGCTTTTCTCCCTCTGCTTTTAAAAGTCCCTTTTCGTTCCAAAAATCAAAGGCTTGCTTATATTCATCCGCTGAAATTCCCGTTTCACTGCAAACGATTTCTTCATCGAAATAACGGTTCGGGTGGCGCAAAAGATACAAAATAAACTTAAGCTGGCTCTCGTTTGCCGACCTCAAAAATCTGTCTGTCAATATATTCGGAACAACAAACACACCGTTCCAAACTCCGAGATCAAGTCTGTAATCCATAGACACCCTTCCTTTACAAATCTTCTTGCTTTCAAATTACATTTTCACTTTCACATAATTAATTTGATTTTAACACAGAACTCTTAAAATTGGAATACATTAGTTCGATTAATTTGTTCCATCGATAACTTACATTAAATTCGGATTTTATCGGCACAAAAGCGATTAAAAAGCTAATACATATGCTTAATTTTGCATTTATTTTTCATCTGACAGCTGTCTTTTCTCTGTATTTTTGTTAGAATATAGTTTATGATATAGTTAGAATTCTTGAAAACTATCATCTTAAAACCACATATCGGGAAGGTGAATTTATGAGAAAACTTTTTAAGAAAAGCATTTCACTTATCTTGGCATTAAGTCTGATTATTTCAGCCATGCCGTCCTTGGGATCGCTCACAGCAAGCGCCGCTTTTACCGTGACAGGAAAAGCATCGTCTCAGGTTATCATCCGCTCATCTAAGAGCACGGCGGCATCTTCGGTCACAACCCTCACACAAGGCACAGCCTTTCAGCTTACGGCGGTTTCATCGGACAACACTTGGTACAAAGTCAAAACTTTGAGTTCTCAGGTGGGCTATGTTCGCTCGAGCGAAGTTACGCTAAACGCAAACTACCGCACCACGGGCAATGTAAATCTGCGAAAAGCGGCAAGCTCAAATTCCGATGTCCTCTCCTATGTCCTAAGCGGAACTAACGTGACCGTTGTCGGCTCTACGGGAGGCTGGTACAAGGTTGTCACCTCGTCAAATCAAATTGGCTACATGGGCTACAAGTATTTACAGCAGATTAGCGTTTCGACGGGAAAATATCAAGTGACTGCAAATGCTCTCAAACTGTATAAATCCCCCACCTCTTCGGCAAATTCATTCTGTCAGCTTCCGAAATATTATGTCTTGAGCGTCACCGATGTCTCAAACCCTCTTTGGTACAAGGTTCAGCTGTCTGACGGAAGAGTCGGCTATGCGCAGATGTCGTCACTCACCAAGGTTTCCGACAGCACGGCGCTTACCCCGTCGGGAAATTGGCTTTATGTCACTAAAGGCAATGTTTACCTAAGAAGCGGCACAAACTCCAAAACTTCGAGTCTTGGAATTATCGCTAAAAATACCATTGTCAGCGTTACGGACACATCAAATGCCAACTGGTTCAAGGTAAAGGTACCGGGCGGAAAAACAGGCTACATCGCATCAAGGTACTTATCAAAAACAAATTACAGCTCGGCTAACTCGGCGGCTACCGCAACTCCGAAGCCGACCGCTACTCCTACACCTAAGCCGACAGCCACACCAAAGGCAACGGCTAAACCAAGCACAACAACTACAAAATATAAGGTAACGGCTACATCAGGTCTTAACCTTAGAAAATCTGCTTCAACATCCGCTTCCATATTGGAAACTCTTAGCTACGGATCGATTGTCACTTTAGTTGACGCTTACAGCTCTTCTTGGTACAAGGTTAAGTCATCAAGCGGAAATGTCGGTTTCGTAAGTACAGACTACATAGAGAAGTACAACGGCACATCGGACAACACGGATAACACAGGTTCAGGCTCGATTAAGCTTCCACGTTACCAAAGCTATTATCTCGGTGACGGCTACTACACAAGCTCCGACACCTCGATAGCAACCGTTAATAACGGCTTTGTCTACGGAAAAAAACAGGGCACATGCACTGTCGGCGGAAAGAAATTCACCGTCACCGCACCTGAGGCTGTACGCTACGGCTACACCTCGCCGAATGCTCCCGTTGCAAACAACACATTTAATTTCGTTGCCGTTACAGATGCATCTAAAACAGCTGTTAAATTTGTCGTACAGGGTGTGGGTACATACTCCACAACAAGCTACACAACGGAAAAAAGCTCAGCTAAAAACGGCTATGCAAGCAACTCCACTCGCATTTGGAAGAAGTCGGCAAAGCTCTCTGCAGGAACATACACCGTCAAGGTTTACTCCAAGACAAGCTCGGGCTGGTCAAGCAGTTACTACACCATGACAGTGCACGTCACAAAGTCTTCCGCTACCACATACACAACTGCAAATCACTATGCAAGCGACAAGATTTTGAATATCATCGCAAACTTCGAGGGATATGTCCCGTGCATCGAGGACGACCCGCTCACAAGCAGCAGAACCCCTACTCTTGGCTACGGTCATGTGGTCTATAAGGGACAGTATTTCTACAACAACCTCACAAAAACCGAAGCTTATGCAATGCTTTGCGATACGGTGAACTCGGGATATTTCACTTCTTCACTCAATTCATTCGTAAGCAAAAACAGCCTTCAGATAAATCAGGCTCAGTGGGATGCGCTCCTCTCGCTAAGCTACAATATCGGCACTGGTTGGCTGAACGGAACAGACACCGCAAACTGCCTCTTGCAGTCACCGAACTTCAAGAATATCGAGAGCAAGGTTAAGACCTCCTCCATCTCTGCGACAGTTGTGCTAAGCGGCTATGCTTATACGAGCTCCAGCACAAGTTCCACCCGTTACAGCATTACAGCCGGTCAGACGGTCAAGGTCTACGGAACTGCCGACAAGACAAGCTCCGGCGGAGTGGTTTGGTACAAAATGAGAGTTTATGCGGGCGGAAAAACAAGAACCCTTTGGACTCCCGGAAATCTCAAATTCTCATCCTCGTTAGGCTACACAAAGAACCTTCGCTACATTGACTCCACGCTTATCGCAAACAACCTTCTTCAGTGGCACAGTGCGGGCGGAGTGTGCATCACAGGTCTTGTTTGGAGAAGACTTTCAGAGGCTAAAATCTTCCTTTACGGAGAATACAGCACAGCATCTTATTCTGCTCCAAACTATCAGAAAAACACATATAAATTTATTTTCCCGTCTTGCGTCAAGAGATTGGAAAATTATTAAACATCAAAAACTTATCGGCTCTGAGACAATCGGAGCCGATTTTTATTTTCCGCATTTTTCTTGACAGGCATAAACTATAGGTCTATAATCAAAGAAAATCGATCAAAACAAAACCGTTGAATGTGAGTAGTAACTGCGAAGAAATCTCAAAGAGAGCTGAGCCAAGGTGAAAATCAGCAGATGAAATTACAGTGAATGGACACATGAGGGCACTCGGGAATTTAGTATCGAGTGACGTTCGCCGCGTTAAGGCTTTGAGTGGACAAGACTTTTCTTGTCAATTTGGGTGGTACCGCAGAACCTTTACGCTTCTGTCCCTTGTTTGGGGACGGGAGCGATTTTTATTTTTCACAACGTTAAAGCGTTCAAGTACAAAACTAAAAAGAGAGGATAAGATTATGGAGTACAAATTTGCTAACAGAATTTCATCGCTTAAGCCGTCTGCAATACGTGAGATTTTCAAGTATGCGGCAGATCCGTCATATATTTCGCTTTCAGCCGGAAATCCCGCACCTGAAGCCTTCCCCGTCAAGGAAATAGCGGAAATCAGTGCAAAGCTGCTTGAAGAAAATCCGATTTTGGCACTTCAGTACAACCAGACTGAGGGCTATCCTCTTCTTCGTGAGGAACTAAAAAAATACCTCAAGGATAATCACAACATCGGCAGAGACTCCGACACTTTGATTATCACAAGCGGTGCTCAGCAGATAGCAGACCTTCTCACAAAGGCTACCGTAAACGAGGGCGATGTAGTCATCAGTGAAGCACCCTCATTCATAGGCTGTCTCAACACTTTCCGTGCCTACGGCGCTAAGCTTGTCGGCGTTCCTATGGAAAGCGACGGCATGAATGTAGAGAAGCTCGAGGAAGCACTCAAGAATAATCCGAACGCAAAGTTCATCTACACAATTCCAAACTTCCAGAATCCCTCCGGAATTACAATGAGCCTCGAGAAGCGCCACGCTGTTTATGAGCTTGCAAAGAAATACGGAGTTCTCATTTTTGAGGACAACCCATACGGAGACTTAAGATACAACGGAGAGTACATTCCTCCGATTAAATCCTTTGATGAGGACGGCATAGTCATGTATGCGGGCTCATTCTCAAAGGTCATTAGCCCGGGTATGCGAGTAGCTTACGTCTACGGCCCTACACCGGTTGTTCAGAAAATGGTTATCTGTAAGCAGGGCGCAGATGTTCACACAAATATCTGGTCACAGGTAGTTTGCTATCACTTCATGCATGACTACGACTTCAACGCACACCTTGAGAACCTCAGAAAAATCTACACAAAGAAGAGACTTGTTCTTCTTGATGCAATGGAGAAAAATCTCTCACCTTACATCACTTGGGATAATTTCGACGGCGGTCTCTTCGCTTGGTGTCACCTCCCAGAGGGAGTCGATATGCAAGACTTCTGCATGAAAGCGGTAGAAAGAAAGGTTTGCGTAGTTCCGGGAACGGCATTCCTCACAGACAGCACAGAAAAATGCGACGCTTTCAGAATTAACTTCTCAACGCCGACTGACGAACAGCTCGTCAAGGGAATTGAAATTCTCGGCGGCTTGATTAAAGACATAATGAACGAAAAATAAGAACGGAGATTTTAACAATGGAAAATCAAACCACTAAAAAAAGAGTACTTAGCATGGTTCAGCCGACAGGTACTTTTACAATCGGAAACTATTTCGGAGCGCTTAAGAATTTTGCCGCTCTTCAGGACGAATACGAGTGCGTCTATGCAATGGCAGATTTGCACGCAATCACCGTAAGACAGGAGCCGAAGCAGTTAAGAGAGAATGTATATAAATCATATGCACTCACCCTCGCTTGCGGCATCGACCTCAATAAGTCTATTCTATTCTTACAGAGCCAGGTTCCCGAGCACAGCCAGCTTGCATGGATACTCAACTGCTACACTCAGTTTGGCGAGCTCTCAAGAATGACTCAGTTCAAGGATAAATCAGCTAAGCACGCAGACAACATCAACGCAGGTCTTTTCACTTATCCTTGCCTTATGGCTGCCGATATTCTTCTATATCAGGCTGATTATGTTCCGATCGGAGCTGACCAGAAGCAGCACCTCGAGCTTACCAGAAATATCGCAGAGAGATTTAACGGTCTTTACTCCCCTACATTCACCGTTCCGGACGGAATTATCCCGAAGAACGGTGCAAGAATCATGAGCCTTGCAGATCCGACAAGAAAGATGAGCAAGTCTGACGACAACACAAACGCTTTCATCACTCTTCTTGATCCGAAGGACACAATCATTAAGAAATTCAAGCGTGCTGTGACAGACTCCGAAGCAAGCATTCATTACGGCGAGGGCAAGGACGGAATCAACAACCTCATGGGAATTTACTCCGCCGCAACAGGCAAGACCTTTGACGAGATTGAGAAAGAATTCGAGGGCAAGGGCTACGGCGACTTCAAGGTAGCCGTAGGCGAAACAGTTGCAGACTGCCTCGCACCTATTCAGGAAAAATACAACGAGTATATTTCCGACAAGAAGTTCCTCGAAAAATGCTTCGCGGAAAATGCCGAGAAAGCACATTACATCGCAAGAAAAACCGTTTCCAAGGTAATGAGAAAAATCGGTTACATCAATCTTTAATTCTAAAAACCATCAAACGGCTGCACAAAAACAGCCGTTTGATTTTTTTCTATATATATGTTATACTTTCTAAGTTGTATAAAAATATTTGTGCCCGTAGCTCAGCTGGATAGAGCGTCAGACTCCGACTCTGAAGGCCGTGCGTTCGAATCGCATCGGGTGCGCCAAAAAGACCTCGTAAAAAACGAGGTCTTTTTTCATGTCATTTTTTCTTTCCCAAACGGTATTTAAAATCGGTATAGTCGAATTTCACGATTTCATTTATCGAGCCGTCCTCTTTGCGTGAATAAATCGCCGGGAGCGGCATTCCGTTGAAGGTGTTATTTTTACAAGTGGTATAAATTGCCATATCGCCGAAAAGAAGCATATCATTCTCGCTTGGCACGCTGTTAAAGCTGTAATCACCTATCACATCGCCTGCAAGACAAGTGGGGCCAGCAAGACGAACATCAAATGCTTTTTCACCGCATTCATCTGCATCAAGAAGCGGAGGCTTATACGGCATTTCGATAACATCGGGCATATGGCAAGCGGCGCTTGCGTCCAAAATCGCGATAGTTGCTTCGCCGTTTCTCACAACATCGAGAACTCTTGTTAACAGATATCCCGCATTGAGCGCACAAGCCTCACCAGGCTCGAGATAAACCGTCACTCCCCAGTCGTTTTGAGCACGGCGAATACAAGCTTCAAGCGTGCTTATATCGTAATCATGACGTGTAATGTGATGACCGCCGCCGAAGTTTAGCCACTTCATAGAGGGCAGAATATCACCGAATTTCTCTGCTACGGCATCGAGCGTAACGGCGAGGGCATCGGAGTTTTGCTCACAAAGAGTGTGAAAATGCAAACCGTCCAGAAGCCCTAATAAATCGGGATTTTCTTTGACTGCGGCATCAAACTGAGCTCTTGTCGTGCCCAAACGACTCCCCTTTGCACAAGGGTCATAAATCTCATGACCGTCCTGTGTCGAACACTCGGGATTTATACGAAGTCCTATGCTCTTGCCAGCTTTCTTTGCTTTTTCTCCGAATTTTAGGAGCTGTGACGGAGAATTAAAAACAATATGGTCGGCATAAGAAAGAAGCTCACTCATCTCGTCCTCACGGTAGGCGGCACAAAAAACATGAACCTCTTTATTCGGCATTTCCTCTGCGCCAAGGCGTGCTTCAAACAAGCCGCTTGCCTCTGTGCCGGCTAAATCGGAGAAAAACAGCGGATATAAATCATAGTTGCTGAAAGCCTTTTGTGCAAGCAGAATTTTACATCCGGTTCGCTTTGAAAGATTCCCCAAAATCTCTGCGTTTCTCTTAAGCGCCGCCTCGTCTATCACGTAGCACGGAGTCGGCAAATCAAAAAACTCCTTCGGTATTCTGCCGCCAACAGACAAGAATGGCGGCAAAATCTTATTTGTAGCTTTTGCGTTTGTCATCAGTCCACCAAAACGGGATTGTGGTTCTCACTTCTTGGCAAGCCGTATTTGTCGAGAGCATCGAGGAACGGATCGGGATTGAACTCCTCAACGGTGTAAACACCCGGCTTAATCCACTCGCCCTTTAGCATCATGAGCGCACCGCACATTGCAGGAACACCTGTTGTGTAGCTTATAGCCTGACTGCCGACCTCACGGTAGCACTCCTCGTGGTCGCATACATTATAAATGTAATAGCTTTTCTCTTTTCCGTCCTTTTTGCCGGTGAAGATACAGCCGATATTTGTCTTTCCCTTTGTTCTCGGGCCGAGGCTTGCTGGATCGGGAAGAAGTGCCTTGAGGAACTGAATAGGAACTATCTCCTGTCCGTTATAGTTAATCGGAGTTGTGGAAAGCATTCCGACATCCTCGAGACAGCGCATGTGATCAAGATAGCTCTGACCGAATGTCATGAAGAAACGAATACGCTTGACATCTGGAAGATTTTTTCCTAAGGACTCGATCTCCTCATGGTGAAGAAGATACATATCCTTCATGCCAACCTTGTCAAAGTCATATTCACGCTTAATGCTCATTGGAGGAATCTCAATCCACTTGCCGTTCTCCATGTAGCTACCGGGAGCAGAAACCTCTCTAAGGTTAATTTCGGGGTTGAAGTTTGTTGCAAATGCATAGCCGTGGTCGCCGCCGTTGCAATCTAAAATATCTATGGTATCGATTGAATCGAACTCATGCTTAGCCGCATAAGCGCAGTAAGCCTGTGTGACACCCGGGTCAAATCCGCAGCCGAGAAGTGCGGTAAGTCCGGCGTCCTCAAACTTCTTTTTATATGCCCACTGCCAGCTGTAATCGAAGTAAGCTGAGAAACCAGCCTCCTTGCAGCGCTTCTCGTAAATCTCTCGCCACTTAGGGTCATCTGTGTTTTCAGGCTCATAGTTCGCCGTATCCATGTAGTTGACACCGCACTCAAGGCAAGCGTCCATGATTGTAAGGTCCTGATACGGCAATGCGATATTCATAACGAGGTCGGGCTTGTAGTTGTTTATAAGCTCAACAAGCTGATTTACATCGTCAGCATCTACCTGTGCTGTTGTGATTTTCGTCTTAGTATTTGGTGTAAGCTTAGCGGCAAGTGCATCACACTTGGACTTTGTGCGGCTGGCAATGCAAAGCTCGGTGAAAACTTCGCTAACCTGACAGCACTTTGAGATTGCGACACTTGCGACACCGCCGCAGCCGATAACAAGAACTCTGCTCATGATGATACTCCTTTGATTTTGAATTGAATTTAGTGTGTATTACTATCGTTTTGCTTTCGTATTGTTTTATTTTAATTTCGTGTTACTTTTCGAGAGCCAGTAATAATTCACGCAAGACCTTGCATGCGACAGCGGTGGAAACTCCGCTATTATCGAGCATAGGTGCAAGCTCATTTACATCTGCTCCGATGACATTTGCCTTTGCGACTGTGCGAATGGCTT
Source organism: Bacteroidaceae bacterium (assembly GCA_963589785.1). Lineage (GTDB taxonomy): Bacteria > Bacillota > Clostridia > Oscillospirales > Acutalibacteraceae > SIG603. The sequence continues at coordinate 62,670 of CAVAMJ010000011.1, forward strand.
CAAGAAGTGCCAAAAAGCTTACGCCGCCGGCTTCCGGTGTACCCGTACCGGGGAATGCGGACGGGTCGAGACAATCGAGGTCAATCGTAAAATAAACGGGCACGTTTTCTTTCTTAAGCTTTTCTGTCAACTCCTCAAGTCCTGAGAAATCGAATTTATGCATATCCGTGTGCTTCTCGGCAAATCGAAATTCCTCCCTGTCGCCGCTTCTTATGCAGAACTGGTGAATTCTTCCGTCACCGATTAAATCGTGACAACGGCGAATGACACATGCATGACTTAGCTTTGCACCGAGATAATCGTCTCTCAAATCTGCATGAGCGTCAAAATGGACTATGTGCAAATCGGGATATTTTGCGACTGCCGCACGCACTGCACCTAAGGTGACAAGGTGCTCTCCGCCAAGCAAAAGCGGAAGCTTTCCGTCATTTAAAATTACATTTGCACGTGATTCAATATCTGAAAGCGCACTTTCGCTCGAGCCGAAGCAAAGCTCCAAATCTCCGCTGTCAAAGACTTTGCAGTCGGTTAAGTCCTTATCCTGATACGGACTGTATGTCTCAAGTCCGAAGCTCTCATGGCGCATGGCAGACGGGCCGAAACGAGCCCCCGGGCGATAGCTTGTCGTTGAATCAAACGGCGCACCGTATATAACTATATTTGCATCGGCATAACTGCTGTCACAGCCGATAAAATTCTCAATATTTCTTTCAAGCATCAGCGTTTCTCCACCTCACGAAGCATTTCCTCAAGAAATGCCGGTAAATAAAATGCTCCGACATGTAAGCGGCTTGTGTAATATTTAGTACGCATGTTAAGCGAATTCCAAGCCTCAGCATCCATATCGTTAATCGGATGATATTTTTTGCTAGCAAAGCCAAAAAGCCAGTAGCCGGCCGCAAAGGTTGGGATATGAGCCTGATATACCTTGCTTATCGGAAATGTTCCCGCTATTCTCTGGTGAGAGCGCTTCATAGCGTTCGCATCCTCAGAATAGAAAGGACTTCCCTGCTGGTTAACCATTATGCCGTCCTCACGAAGCGCATTGTAACAGCTGCCGTAAAATTCCTTTGTGAAAAGTCCCTCCGAGGGGCCAAACGGATCTGACGAATCAACGATGATAATATCGTACTCATCCTCACATTTTCTGATGAATTTGAGCGCATTTCCGTAGTAAATATGTACTCGGCGATCGTCCATACGGCAAGCATTTCCCGGCAAATATGCTCGGCAAGCCTCTATAACCTGTGGGTCCATTTCGACCAAATCTATTCTCTCAACTCTGTCGTAACGGGTAAGTTCCTTGACTACGCCGCCGTCACCGGCACCGATGACAAGGATATCCTTAGCCTTTTTGTGCACGGACATCGGCACATGAGTTATCATCTCGTCATAGATAAATTCATCTCTCTCCGTAAGCATGACATTTCCGTCAAGCGTCAGCACTCGTCCGAATTCAGGTGTCTCGAAAATATCTATGCGCTGATAGTCGCTCTGCTTAGAGTAAAGCTGACGGTCAACCCTTATGCTGTGCTTAACATCAGGTGTATGAAATTCAGAAAACCACATTTCCATTTAATCCCCTCCCCTTAAGCCAAAACATTAAGGCGCAAAATATCAGGGTCTTCAGGTCCTGTCATACTGCATCCCTTTGCCTTGGCATACTCGATATAATCTAAAATCTCCGCTGTGATACGCTCACCCGGTGCTAAAATCGGAATTCCCGGAGGATAGCACATGACAAACTCACTGCATACCATTCCTTCAGTCTCACGAAGCGGCAAGCTTTTTTTCGGCGCATAAAAAGCTTCCTGTGGGCTTGCGGCAACCTCCGGATCGATGTACTCCTGACTCAAAAGTCCTGCACCGTCGGTGTGATAGCGGCGCTTGATCTCTGCAAGTGCGCTGACAAGTCTCTCCACCTCCTGAGGGCGGTCACCGATAGAAAGATAAGCGAGAATATTGCCTATGTCGCCGAACTCAATTTGAATATCGTACTCATCACGAAGAATATCATAAACCTCAATACCCGCAAGACCGATGTCAAGCGTGTGGATACTCAGCTTAGTTATATCAAAATCGAAGACAGAGTTTCCGTTGCAAAGCTCTTTACCAAAGGCATAGTATCCGCCGACTGCGTTTATTTCCTCTCGTGCATACTCCGCCATATCCGCCACCTGATGGAAAACCTGTCGGCCTCTGAGCGCAAGATTTCTGCGTGAAATATCAAGGCTCGACATGAGAAGATAACTGCCCGAAGTCGTTTGAGTTAAGTTAATTATCTGTCTCACATATCCCGCATGAACATTGGGGCCCGTGAGCAAAAGGCTCGACTGCGTAAGGCTTCCGCCGCTCTTGTGCATGGAAACAGATGCCATATCCGCTCCCGCCGCCATAGCGGAAACGGGAAGTCCGCCGCCAAAATAGAAATGAGTTCCGTGGGCTTCGTCGGCAAGACAAAGCATTCCCGCATCATGAGCCATACGCACTATCGCACGAAGATCACTGCAAATTCCGTAGTAAGTCGGGTTGTTGACAAGCACGGCAACGGCATTGGGGTGCTCCGCAATCGCCTTAGCAACCTGCTCACGCTTCATTCCGAGGCTAATTCCGAGTCGGTTATCAACCTCCGGATTTACATAAACGGGAATTGCACCGCACAAAACGAGTGCATTAAGCACACTGCGGTGAACATTTCTTGGCAATATAATCTCGTCACCACGCTTGCAAGCGGTCAGCACCATGCTTTGCACAGAGCTTGTCGTGCCGCCGACCATCAAAAAAGCGTGTGCCGCACCGAATGCATCGGCGGCGAGCTCCTCTGCTTCTCTGATGACAGATACAGGGTGACACAGGTTATCAAGCGGCTTCATGCTGTTTACATCCACACCGACACACTGCTGACCGAGAAAGGCGGTAAGCTCGGGATTTCCTCTTCCCCTCTTGTGACCGGGCACGTCAAACGGAACGACACGCATTCTGCGAAAATTCTCCAGCGCCTCGTGTATGGGAGCACGGTGCTGGTCAAGTCGAGAGCGCTTCTTGTCTTGGTTCATTTTTCCTCCGTTCTCGATTCCCTCACAAAACAAAAAACGCAAGCCGCACAAAAGTGCAAACTTGCGTTAAAATTCAGCATTATTTTGTAACAGAATATACCCGTACGACAAAATATCCCGAAGCATGAAAATGCAACAAGATATAATCTAACAAACAGGATTATTCCGAATTATTCAAAAAGGCTGGGCGAGTCAGAGTCTATACAGCAATCTTACTTTTACTACTCTTTATTGACCGTTTCACAAGTCTGCACACCAAAATGTGCAATTTCATGGTTGTAAAGGAACCAACTTATAAAATTTGAGCTTTTAACTCAATCAATAATGCAACTTTAGTTGCTAATCGGCAGTGGACCCGGCTGTCCGTATGGCCTTAGCCCCGTTGGGCGGTCCTTAGGTAAAATGCTTTGAAAAACTCTTACAAACTCGATTCGTCTTTCAAAATCGAGGCAAGTATAACATAGCTTTTTTTCAGTGTCAACAATTTTTTTGACAGAAAAGAAAAGCGCACCTCAGAAAACGGCTCTGAGGTGCGCTTTGTTGACTGAAATTTATTTTAACTCGGCTGTGATGATCAATCGACCGTCATTGTAGTCGGAACGAATGCTTCCCTTGTGACCTTCCGCTATGCTTCTTGCAATCGAAAGTCCGATGCCAAAGCCTCCTGTTGAGGAATTTCTCGAGGAATCCATGCGGTAAAATCTATCGAACATTCTCTTGAGACTTTCCTCCTCAGGCTCTTCGCAAGCATTGGAAACCGTCAGCTTCACGCCGTGTCTGAGTTTCTCGAGAGACAAATTAATATCACTGTTCGGTGTTGCATATTTGACCGCATTATCCGCTAAAATCGAAACAAGCTGTCTTACTGCATACTCGTCACCGCAGTAGCTCAAATTCGGTGTGACGGAAATATTTAAACCAAGTCCACGCTCAGCCGCATAATCACGAAATGACTCCGCCGTCTGAATTACGGCCTCACTTACCTGAAATTCGCTCATTTTGAGGGGACTTTCGTCCTCGTCCATTCGTGAGAGCGTAACAAGGGAATTGACAAGCGATGTCAGCTTTTCCGTTTGAGCCTCAGCTTTATCAATCCACTTTTGCTTTCCTACCTCCATCTCGAGAACTCGAAGACTTGTGGAAATGACGGTTATCGGTGTCTTTAGCTCATGGCTTGCATCCGTGATGAACTGCTTCTGCTTTTTTGTGCTCTGAACCACAGGGTCAATCGCACGAGCGGAAAACAACACAACAAGCGTGAACACAAGAAGTATGCACATAACATCAGCCGCCAAAGACCACAGAAGTATATTTCTCAGCGTTCGAAGCTGTTGATAACAATCTAAAAATATTGCGGTATAATCGCCGTCATCTGCCTCATAAACCGCATATCGATAGCTTTTATACACACCGTAACCCGTGCCGTGCTTCACGGCAACAGCAAGATACTCACCTACCGTCTCTGTCGTAACGGCGGCAATACGGGTCAAATTCGCCTCGGTCATAGTTCCGTCAGAATTAAAACACAGCACAAAAAATCGAGTAGAAAACGGAGTTTCCTTATTGAATGGGCCGTTTTGATTTGTGTTTTTGGGAGCGGCAGAATTATTGTCGTTTTTTATATCGGGCGGCTCCTCGTGCGTTTGATTTTGCGGAATAGTTCCCTCGTTTGTGTGAATTAAATCGAGAGTTTGGCGCTGGTCGCTGTCCGTAGAAATGACCATTGCGATATTTAGTATCAAGGTCAAAATCAGCATGACTGCCGCAACAGACAACGTGGCGATTTTGATGAATTTCTTTCTTAAGCGGCGAATCATGAATGATCCTCCAACAGGTATCCGAGTCCTCTGTTTGCCGTGAGGGTTGCCCTTGAGCCGATAGATTTTAATTTCTTTCTAAGATTAGAAATATTCACCCAAACAACGTTTATTTCAGCGTCATTATCCCAGCCCCAGACCTTAATCATTATTCTCTCCGCCGAGAAAACTTGGTTCGGATTTCTCATAAAAAGCTCCATAATCTGAAACTCCTTGCCGCTGAGTCGAAGACTCTCTTTTCCGCAAGTTAACAGACCCGTGTCAGGGTCTAAGCTTAGGTCGGAAAAAGAAAGCAGTGTCGGTCGGTAGGCTTCACTTCTTCGAAGCATTGCTCGCACACGGCTTATCAGCTCATCGGGCGCAAATGGCTTTGGCAAATAGTCGTCCGCTCCCGCATTGAAGCCGATAATTCGGTCGTCTGTCTCTCCCTTTGCCGTAAGCATCATTATGGGGGTTTCGCAGTGCTCTGCACGAAGCTTTTGAAGCACCTCGATACCGTTCATTTTTGGCATCATTACATCGAGGATAATCGCATCGTAATTTCCCGTTATACCGTATTCGTAAGCATCAAATCCGTTGTGAACCGTATCTGTGGCAAAATGATTTTTCTCAAAGAAAACAGTCAAAACCTCTGCCAAATCCAACTCGTCCTCCGCAATCAAAAGACGCATAAAAATCACTCTCCTTTGCCTTTCAGTATACCGACACGCCGCTTTAATTTCAAGCTTAGAGCGACACTTCCTTCATCACATTTCTGCTGCACTGAATTGTGAGATTGCCGTTGCGGCATCTCAAATCATCAAGAAATGCTTTTGGCACGCTTTTGCCTGAAAGCATAATGCGATACTCAAGGTCAAACATAGTTCCCATATTCGTAGTCTTCACTCTCACAAGCTCGTAATCACTTGTATATTCATCTAAAATATCGTCAAAAAGTCCCTCGTAATCGAGGTTTTCGGGAACGGTAATACGCAAAATTCTCTCCGACTCGTTTCTCTGTCCGAAATGAAGTAAGGTTAAAACCATGAGCAAGCCGCCAGCAAGCACGAATGTGAGAACAGCAAGCACAACATAACCCATACCCGTTGCAAGACCCACTGCCATAGCAAGAAAAATAACGGCTATCTCACGGGCTGTGCCCGGCTGAGAACGAAATCTGACGAGTCCAAATGCACCTGCAACGGCAACTCCCGCACCGATATTCCCGTTGACAAGCATTATCACAACCTGAACGGCAACAGGCAACACGGCAAGAGTGAGTGCAAGGCTTTGGCTTGACCTCTCACGGTACATTGCAACGAGCGCAAGCCCGATACCAAGCACCATGGAAACAGCGGTGCAGATAAGAAAAGCACCGAGAGTAATTTGAGAACCTATAATTGAGTTAAGCACAGGAAATATCCTCCTTAATATTTTTTCTGTCTTTTGCACGTGGCATATCATAGCGGTAACAAGCACCGTATTTTGAGAAAGATGTCGGATAAGCTTTCGCCTTTGATAGAAGGTGACTTAGCCAAAGCGGTGCGGTATCGGGGATTTTTATCTCCATCAGCACGTCGCCGTAACCCGATATCGGTGCTCCGTAGTCTCCGTAACGCAAATCAAGTCTGTCTGTTCTCCAGCGCAGATTTGTATCAAAGGTAATTCTAAGTTCCGGATCTTCAATGCCCGCAAAAGCGAGTCTGTCATATCCGATAAAAACCTTCGGCTTGGTGTGGTAGAACTGCTGAAACCACTCTATCTCACGTCCTATTTGACCGTAATCGGCTTCATTTTGATTTCCGTTCAGATAATCAAAAACCTCATTCGCTCCGCAAGTAATTCTTCTTTTATATACTATTCCGTCGTACTTTTTCTTGATTTCAACAAATACCTTTGAGTCGTTCTTTGCCGTTCCATAGCTTCTCACCCTAAGTTTTTCTTTATACTTTGGCTTTTCGAGCGAGGCTCTTATCAATCGCCAGTCGTCCGTATCGTAATATATATTGCAAATTGTGTACTGACCGTACACGTCCTTTTTCATATAAGGCTTCATGCCCTCCAAAATCACTTCCTGTTGTGCTTTTGTGAGGCAATATTTCTTTTCGTATCGCTTAAAACAGTTTTGTGCCATGAAGATTTCCTCCTTTTGCCAGAATGTTACAAAGCGAACCTAAAATTAGCCTAAAGAAAAATTTAAAACTTTCTTTAGGCTGTCTTTAGGTTCAATTTTTATAATGCAGTCATCAAAACAAAAGGAGAGACAAAATGAAACGACATATTACAATAATATTGGCGCTTGCAATCGCGGCTTCGCTTGTCGGATGCACTACTGACACAGCCGCTCAAAGCAGCTCAAGCGTATCTGTCAGCACTCAAGAGAACTCATCGTCGTCCTCATCTCAAAGCACTGAAGAAACAAGTACACAAAATTCATCGGAAGCGGTAACGATTACTTTTACCGACAGTGAAGCGAGCACAGATGCCGACAATGTAAAGACAGACGGCACAGCGGTCACAATCTCTGAATCGGGTACATATATTCTCACTGGCAGCTGTTCGGACGGTTCGGTTAAGGTTAAAAAGGGCACAACAGGCGTAACGCTTATTTTATCCGATTTAAACCTTTCAAACAGCACCACCGCACCGATAGTCATAGGCAAATCAAGCGAAGTAACTATCGAGGCGGCTGAGGGCACAAGCAATACTCTTAGCGACACAGAGCAGAATAACGACACTGAATACACGGATAACCAAGATGCCGAGAATGCCGTTATCAAGTGCAAGGACGGCTCAAGCGTCACTCTTTGCGGAAGCGGTACTTTGACGATAAACGCAAACGGAAAAAACGGTATTAAATCCGGTGCGACCGACACAGAGACATCAAAGGAAGCATCTCTTACTATAAAAGAATTAACTCTCAATATTACAGCTTCGGTAAACGATGCCGTCAATGCAGAAAATCTACTTAATATCGAGAGCGGAACACTCACGATTGATGCCGCCGATGACGGTCTTCACTGTGATTTAACGATGAATGTGGGCGCAGACGACACAGACGGGCCTACCATAACAATCACAAACGCTTATGAGGGTATAGAAGCCGCTTCTCTCAATATCTTATCGGGCAACATAGACATCACATGCACGGACGATTGCCTCAATGCCGCAAACGGCGATTTGACAAACTATTCCTTTGAGATGAATATCTCAGGCGGAACAATCAAAGCCTACACCACAACGGGTGACGGATTTGACTCCAACGGATCTATGACAATCTCAGGCGGCAACATCGAGGTTTGGACTGCAAACACAGCAGACAATCAGCCGCTTGACGCCGAAGAAACCATTAATATAACAGGCGGAACGGTACTTGCCGCAGGCGGAAGCAACGGCATGGGCATTTCGATTAAAAGTGAAAATGCATTTGTCACCTTCGGTAACACCGAGGGCATGGGCGGAAATATGGGCGGCGGTCCTCAGGGCGGCGGTCAGCCTGAACAGGGCGGCAATCCTCCGCAGATGAACAGTGAAGATAGTGACAGCTCTCAGCCAAGCGGCACCCCAGCTCCTATGGAAAACGGCTCCGATAATTCAATGCCTGAAGGAACTCCTCCGACTGACGGCGAAGCCCCTGAAGCACCTACAGGAAATGCACCTCAGGGCGAAAACGGCACAGACAATAATCAGCCGCAAATGCCAAATGGTGATAGCTCACAGAAAGAATCAAGCCTCGGAGTAAATGCCGACAATGAATTTACTATCACTGATTCTGATGGAAATGTAGTTTATACAGGCAAGGCTCTTTGCAATGCATCGTATGTATTTTACTCTTCGGCTGATTTGAATACCGACAGCGCTTACACCTTAACAGCCGATGAGACAAGCACAGAATCTACCGCACAGACAGAATTAACAGGAAATCAAATGGGCGGTCAGCCGTTCGGCGGCGATATGGGCAGCAACGGAAACGGCACAGAACCAAACTTTGAGGTAGGTACAGAGGCAAGTTCTTCCGAAGCAAGTGAAGACTCTGAAAAAAGCGAATCAAGCAATTCTTAATCCATATTTAATATAAACAGAAAAAGACCGATAACGCAGAATGTTATCGGTCTTTTCCTATTTTATAAGATAAACTGAATTGATGTAAGCAAATTAAAATAAAGATAGAGTTTTCAACAAATCGAATAAATCGGTGAAAATCTTCTCTTCCCTTAAACAGAAAAACATCTCAACTCCATGAGATGCTCTTCTGTCTTTTTGGGGGAGTGTGTTGTATGAGGTAATATGAGGTAACTACCTACCTTGTAATCTGTATGATAAAATAACCAAGCATTTGAAAAAACTCAAGCTTTGAGTTCTTTCAGATGTTTGGGGGTTCGGGACTTTAGACTTAGCTAAAGTCCCGACTCCAAACTGAAAGTAATATTGGTATATGTAAGAAAGGCTTAATCAATAATTACTTGATGAAGCTGACGTGCTTGCAGATCTCTTCGATTGCAGCGTCCTTCTTCTCGTTGAATGCAACCTTGTTCTTCTCGAAGAGGTTGTCTCCGTTTGCATCGATAGAAACGATGAGCGGACCAAACTCCTTAACCTTACAGCACCAGAGTGTCTCAGGCATTCCGAGCTCGTCCCAGTGATGCTCAGCGATTCTCTGAACCTCAGTAGCTGCAACAACTGCACAGCCAGCCGGGAATACACAGTGGATTGCTCCGAAGTCCTTGCATGCACGCTCTGTGTTCGGACCCATACCGCCCTTACCGACGATTACACGAACACCTGTGTGCTCAACGAACTCATACTCGAACTTTTCCATACGCATGGAAGTTGTCGGGCCGACAGAAACCATCTCGTAAGCGTCCTCCTCGCCCTCGATTGGACGAACGATTGGGCCTGCGTGGAAAATAGCCTTGTTGCGGATGTCATAAGGAAGCTCTCTGCCACCCTCGACCAAACGTCTGTGAGCGACGTCACGGCATGTCATAAGGTCGCCGTCTAAGTAAATAATATCACCGATCTTGATGTCAGCTAAATCCTCGGCGCTGACAGGTGTAGTTAAAACCTTTTTACCGTCTCTGATTTCTACCATTACAGTTCTACCTCCGAATGAGTTGTTACAGTTGCGTTAAGATCCTTATCAAAAATTACGTGGCCGCGTCTGTGGCTCCAGCAACCGACATTAACTGCTACACCGATTGTGGAAGGATGACGTGCAGTGTTCTCGATGTGAACACCCATAACAGAGTTCTTACCGCTCATACCCTGAGGTCCAAGGCCGATTGAGTTGATGCCGTCCTCGAGGAGCTTCTCCATCTCAGCTGCACGTGGGTTCGGATTGTGAGAGCCGAGAGGTCTCATGAGAGCCTTCTTAGAGAGAAGAGCTGCTGTCTCAACGCTTGTTGCTACGCCGACACCGACGAGAAGCGGAGGGCAAGCATTGATGCCGTAGCTTGTCATCTGGTCGAGAACGAACTTTGTAACGCCCTCATAGCCCATGCCCGGCATGAGAACCATTGCCTTACCCGGAAGGGTGCATCCGCCGCCTGCCATGTAAGTGTAGATCTCGCAGTGGTCATCATCAGGTACGATGTCCCAGAATACTGTAGGAGTTCCCTTACCTACGTTTCTCTTTGTGTTAACCTCGTCAAATGTCTCAACGCTGTTGTGACGAAGCGGAGCGGCAAATGTTGCTCTGACAACTGCCTCCTTGAGAAGTGCCTCAAGCTCACCGATGAGCGGGAAGTTTGTTCCGCACTTAACCCAGAACTGGAGAACACCTGTGTCCTGACAGCAAGGACGGTTGAGGTCAACCGCAAGCTTCTGGTTGCGCTTCATTGTCTGATAGATGGCTGTTGCGAGAGGGCTGTCCTCCTGCTCGGCAAGCTCCTGAAGCTTTGCCTCTACGTCATCGGGAAGCTTTTTGCCGACATAGGCAACAAACTTCGCCATTTTTTCGGTCATAAGTTCTACATTCTGCTCTTTAGTCATTTGTAGATTCCTCCTTAAGGTAATTTCAGTTTATTTTAGGTTAATTTTATGCGGGGAAGAAAGGATAAGCGATTGGGAGAATTACGAGGCAGATTATGAATGATACCAAGATAAGCGGTAAACCGGCCTTGACATAATCTGTGAACTTGTATCCGCCGATGCCGACGACCATTGTGTTTGCCGGCATACCGATTGGGGTTGCATATGCACATGAGCCGGCGATAACCGTTGCGATAACAACTGCTCTCGGGTCTGCTCCGAGTCCGTTTGCGAGTGAAACCGCAATCGGAACCATAAGTGCTGTTGTAGCTGTGTTTGACATGAAGTTAGTCATTGCACAGGTTACTACGAAGATAACAACGAGAAGGATAATTGGGCTTACATCCTTACCGAGAATACCGATGAGACCGTCTGCAATCATTGTGCCCGCTCCGCTTGAATCAAGTGCAGATGCAAGAGCAAGTGAGCCGCCGAAGAGGAAAACAGTCTTGAGGTCGATTGACTTAAGCGCTGTCTTTTCATCGATAACACCGGTGAGAATGAGGATGATTGCTCCTATAGAAGCCGAAACCTGAAGCTTAATTCCGATCTGGCTCTCGAAAATCATTGCGAGAATTGCGAGGATGAGAACTGCAAGTGAAGCTATCTGCTTCCACTTAGGTACATTTGAGAAGTCCTTTGAAGCGTAGTTGTCGTCATCGGGATCGGTTGCCTTAGTCTCCTTTGGGAGAAGCTTGTAACCGAAAAGTGCGAAGTAAATAATTCCTGCCACGAGCATAGGGCCGCCTACGATGATGTACTCGAAGAAGCTTGTCTCTATTCCAAGCTCCTGTAAAGCACTGACACCGAAAAGGTTTCCCGGAGCACCGATGATTGAAAGGTTTCCGCCAAGTGCGCAAGCAAGCACAAGCGGCATTAAGAGATGGCTGCGGCTGTAACCGCTGTCTGCTGAAATTCCGATAATTACCGGAATGAGAACTGCCGCTGTTCCTGTATTTGAAAGGAAACCGGACATTACGCCTGCAATAATCATAATTGCTATGATTAAGCTGCGCTCTGTTTTAGCGAACTTTGTAACCAAACCGCCGATTTTGTTTGCCATGCCTGTCTCAAACAAAGCTTGTCCTACGACAAACATTGCTACACACAGAATAACGTTAGAATCGACATAACCGGCGAATGCTGTCTTTGCATCCAATACTCCGGTAACACACAGACCTACGGAAACAATGGTAGCTGTCAGACCAAGCGGGATTTTTTCCAGCACGAACATAATGACCGCAAATGCCAGAAACAATAGGGTGATGACTGATGCACTCATTGAGATTTTGCCTCCAAATTTTTGATATTAGATAATGTATCCAATCCACAGGATACTTATATAATCGAACCGGTACCTGTTCGATTTCACAAGGTGACTAAATTCACCTAAATGACTTAAGAAAAATTTATCGGTAATGGATAATGATATTTGATAGTTGATATTGTATCCATTTGTTGATTGTAATATACACCCATTAGAATGAAAAGTCAATACCTTTTTTTCAAGTTTGGCACAATGACAAATTATATTATCCGAACTTTGTATAAGATATATAAGTAATATTCTTATGAGGAAAATTTAGTCATAACTAACTCTTAAATTGAGCAAAATCTATCTTTAAAATAAATACTTCAATCAAGGTTAATACACAAATAAAATTCTATTTTTAGGCAGAAAAAAAGGAGAAGTCTTCCCTTCTCCCTTGAAAATCAATAAAAATATACTGACATACATCTTATTTTTTTAAATGTGAAAGCACATTAACAAGACTTCTCATAATATGTGCTTCCATGAGGTCGCCCGCAAGCTTCTCGTTTCTTGCTTCGAGTGCACAGAGAATTTTGTGATGCTCCTCCATGCTTATGTGAGCATAATTCTCCTGAGTGACCTTATGACCCATTGAAAGACCATTCCACATGCTCTGCAAAAGCTCCTTCATAGCCTCGTTGTCAGCCGCCGTCCATATTGCCATATGGAACTCCTGGTTCTGTCGGCTGTAGCTTGTGCTGTCGTCCTTTGCAAGTGCCTTTTCCGCCTCGAGATAAGCTTCTTTGACCGCTGAAATATCGGCATTTCTTCTGCACACAAGAATGACCGCCGCCTTTTCCAGTGCGGCACGGGTCTCGTAGTGGTCACGAAGTCGCTTTTCGCTCATTCCGAGGACTATTGCCCCACGGTTTGGGCGAAGCTCGATGAGACCCTCTCTCTCGAGCATCTGGAACGCCTCACGAATGGGCGTAGCGGAAACGCCAAGCTGCTTCGCTGTATCCTTAAGCGTGAGCTCCTGTCCCTCCTCGAATTGGTGGCTGAGTATCGCCTCTCGAAGAGCAGACGCAACTCGGTCACGGGCGGGAAGCATCTGAATGGGATTTAACGGGGATAAGCTCATCTATCAAGCTCCTTTGCCGCTTTGTCGGCTAAATCATTGTAATACTTTCGGATGTACGGTACAACGTCTCTTCCCTCGTTAAATGCATCGACAATAGCCTGATTATTAGGCTTCAAATCCTCATCGGTAAAATCAACAAGCGTTGCGAGTGCCTTAAGTAACATTCTGCGCTGAATTTCAAAACGCTGGCTTACTGCCGGGTTATCGAGTGACTCTGCGATAGCAAGGTGAAAATCCCAGTCGGTGGTAAGCTCGGGTAAACCATTCTCACGAAGTGTAGGCTCGGCGAGTGTATAAATCTCGCACTCCATTGCTGCCAACACAGCAAAGCTCTGTCTGATTCTGCTTGCCCTTGCTCCGACAACCTTAATATGTCTGTTCGGAAGTCGAATTAAAAGTCCCTCATTCTGTAATTGCTGCATAGCTTCTCTGACGGGAATTCGGCTGATACCCAGCTGAGCCGCAATATCCTCTTGTCTCAATTCCATTCCGTCAGTAAGTGTACCTCTGTAAATCTCACGGCGAAGTGCGTCTGCCGCCTGATCCTTCAAAGGAACAACAGTAACATTATCCATACTTAAATTCTCCTTTCTGTTCTGCCTATTATCAATATTGTATACAATATTGGTCATACAGTCAAGTACATTATATAGTATTTTAGGCTTCTTCGTCAACTTTTCTAAATAAACTGTAACTTAAAATAAATAAAAATTAAATAAAATAAGCAAAAAAGAATAAAAGAAAAAGCCACAGCATAAGCTGTGGCTGGCGCAGAAGGAGGGATTTGAACCCTCGCGCCGGTTTCCCGACCTACTCCCTTAGCAGGGGAGCCCCTTCACCACTTGGGTACTTCTGCAAGCTGGTGAAGTTATTAAAAATAACTTTTCTCTTATTTAAAAGAGATGGCGGAGAGAAAGGGATTCGAACCCTTGGTACGTTGCCGCATCACTAGTTTTCAAGACTAGCTCCTTAAACCGCTCGGACATCTCTCCGTATCAAGCTCTACAATAATACCACGAAGCGAGAAGTTTGTCAAGCTTTTTTTCAAAAAAATCAATATTTTGAAAAAAGCAAGAAAACGGCTCTTCCATGCGGAAAAAGCCGTTTTTTATTGTAAGTGAGAAAAATTATTTGTAATAATTATCTATGGTAGGATTGCTCATATCTACCGTGTAGACATTGCTGAAGCTGCCGTAAATCTTCTTGCCGTTCTGCACGGTGTAGCCTCTTATTTTATAGTAATATGCGCCGCTCTTCTTGAGATTTCCTCTCTTGAAAACAGGTGACTTGGTAGTCTTTACGAGCTTAAATCCGCTTTCTGAGGAATATCCCGAGCACCAAACCTCGTAGTATTTTGCTCTTTCTACCTTATTCCATGTTAACTTGAGTGTTCCTCCGGAGACCGTGACCTGAGCGGACGGCTTCCACATGGTGGTTCTGGCACTTCTTATAGTGTTTGAGTTTCCGCTGTAGGTTTTGTTCCTATAAATCGTATACGGGACAACCTTGTAGTAATAAGTCTTGTTGAACGAAAGATAAGTATCGTAGTAGCTGGTCGTCGTGTTCTTTGTGATTTTTTTCCTCAGCGTGTAGGTGCCGTTCTTTGATGTAGAGCGGTAGATTTTATATCCCGTGCAAGCTGAATTTCTCGACCAATAGAGCTTAATTGTGTTGCAGCCTCGGCTGATTGCGTTAAAGGACGAGACTTGCGGATTTCCAACAATTACCTCGCATTTAGCCGACAATGAGCCGTTGCTTGATGTTGCCGTAACGGTTGCCTTGCCGATGCCGACCGTTGTAAGCTGACCGTTTGAGCCAACCTTGACAACGTTTGTGTTAGATGATGACCACTTCACGCCAAGAGACGAAGGAGTGACCTTTGCGCTAAGCAAGTAGCTTGAGCCTATGGACAAACTTAAATTAGATCTGCTCAGTGTGAGGCTTTCTTCCGGAGAAGACTTAATAATGATAAAATGTCTGTAAGAGAGATTTGAAATCGGAGCAATTATGTTTGAGTAGGTCGACTGCCATGCTCTGTTGTCCCCCACGCTGTCGCCCCAATAAATCATGAGGTGGTTGTCCTGACCGTAAGGAAGTGAATCAGGCTTATCTGTGAAGCCCAAGACAAGGTCGCCCTTTTGGAGATGACCGCTGTAAAGCATAGAATTCAAATCGGAATAGACATAAGCTCTTAGATTGCTGTACTGAAGCATGAGGTACCAGTTGCTTGCTCCCGCCATGGCATCATAATATCTTCCCGATCCCCAGTAATAAACATCACCCTTACGCATGAAGTTCATCATAGCAGTCTCGTTGAGTCCAGCCATTCTGCATGCGTGAGCGACAAATCCAGAGCAGTTAAGACCCGTAGAGCCGTTGTAGCTTGTGTCGCCGTTCGGTGACTGCCAGTCGCCAGAGATATATCTTGTTCCTAAATAGTAGTTATCGTGCTCGTGAGAGGAAAGCCAGCTCACGAGACTCTCTCTGCTCATGCCGTAGTTTTCAAGATACTCGCTTCCGTAAGCGTTCTTGCCTATCTCACTTTGAACCGTATCCCAGTTTCTTTTGGCAGACGCAGTAAGCGGAAGACATGAGAAAACCGTTACCACCACCAAAATCAGCGACAGCATACGCATAGAATATTTCTGCATAAAACAAACCCCCAAATACCATTTCACTTTCAATTAAATCTCATGTAGATACAGATAAATAAATCAGAGCTTAACAACAGTCGGCTCGTGGTTAAGAGCGGGAATGATTTTCTCCCTAAAATCACTCACCTTTATTCTAAGGCTCGATGTGTTGATACATGGATGACAACCGAAATACTCAGCCATTAAGACATCCTCGTCAATAAGAAGCTTAACAGCCCCTTCCTTATCGTTCATAAGCCCTAAGACGCTAACAGAGCCCGGAGTAATATCAAGAAATTTCTCCATGAATTCTTCTCCTGCAAACGAAAGTCTTGAAGAATTTATCTGAGCGGAAATATCCTTCGTTTTAAACTTTTTGTCGCCCGGTATCATCAGAAGGTAAAAAGCCGTCTGCTGTCTGTTGCAGAGAAAAAGATTTTTACAGATAACTGCGTTTAAAGTTTTGTCTATCTCCTCACAAACCTCCATGGTCATTGCCGGCTCATGGTCTATTCTCTCGTACTTCACACCAATACTGTCGAGAAAATCATAGCACCTGATTTCCTTTTGAAGTCTGCCACTCTCGTCAGTCGGTCTGCCCTTATAAAGTTCCATTGCTTGCCTCCGAAATAAATCTTTTTTTATTGTATAACTAACAAGGAAAAAAGTAAATGTAAAAAAGAAAAAAGGCCGCTTGCTTAGCAAACGGTCTTCTCTCGGTCTTTTTGTGAAACAATAGGAAATAAAAAAGGGAGTGTGTGCTTTGGAGTGTGTAATCTTGATTCACAAAAAAGTTAACAAAAAAAGTATATAAAAGCGAGTGTTGTAATCTAATATTAAATCTTTTTGGAGGTAACCTATATTCGATTACAAAAACTCAACGCTTCCGTCTTCTATGTGATACATAGCTCCGACAACTCTCATTCCCGTTTCAGCCTCAATCTCACTGATTGAAAGACTGCTCTCTATCACACGCACGCTGTGAAGCACATTCATACAGCTTGCTTTGTAGGGGTCTGTTTCGTCGCCGATTGCTTTTCGTATCTCATCTGTAATAAAGCGAATGTAGCCGCCCGGCTCGTGATTGATAGCCGCATCGACCGCACCGCAGCGGGTGTGTCCCAATACAACAACAAGCTTGCAGCCAAGATGCTCAGCCGCATATTCTATGCTTCCAAGCTGGTGGTCGTCTATGACGTTTCCCGCAAGTCTGATGACAAACAGCTCGCCGATGCCGGCGGAAAAGATATGCTCGGGAATAACTCTCGAATCGGAACATGTCACGATTATCGCATATGGGCTTTGTCCTTCGGTTGCCGTCGCAAGTCTGATACGCTTGGATATATTTCCGCTGTTCTTCTTTGCGTTAAGGTACTTTGAATTTCCCGAAGCCAAACGGTAGATGGCATTAGCCGCTGTCATAATTTCTTCTTGCTGCATAAGAGAACCTCCCTTAAAAAGCCTTTCCGACTTCTTATCTAATAAACTTATTTTACAAATCGGAAAGATAATATCACAGTAAAATACTTCTAACAAGGAATAATATCTTAAGATTTTATTAATAAAAATTAAACTTACTCTGCTAAAAGCACTGCCCGACTGCCCCACATAAGGGACAGTCGGGCAACTGATAAGAAGTTAGGATAGTGGATATCTTAGAAAGTGATAACTCCGAGTACCAAACCTGCTACCAAGCAGATGATTGATACGCCCCACTGCCATGTGAAGCAGAACTTGATGTGATCCTTGATCTCAACGCCTGCAAGACCGATACCGAGGTATGTAGCAGGAGCAACTGGGCTGATGAATGTAGCGCAGTTACGGCAAACGACCATTGCAACAGCAATGTGAACAGGGTTAACACCGAACTGAGCACCAACGCTCATGAGAACAGGAAGGAGTCCGTAGAAATAGGAGTCTGTATCGAAGAGGAGTGCGAGCGGAACGCTGAGCACGCCGATGATGATCGGTAAGAAACGACCAAGTGATGTAGGAATGAAGCTTGCCATAACGACAGCCATCTCTTCCATGATGCCGCTCTTCTGGAGAACACCGAGGAATACGCCGGCACACATGATTGTGGAAGCCATTGTGAGACCTGCAGCAGCATGAGACTTGATGATGCTGTTCTGGAGCTTCTTGCCGTGGTAGTTTACAAAGATTGCAATAGCACAGCCTACCATGAATACATAGTAGCTCGGGAACTTATCCCAAACGAGAACTGCGATAACAGCGATTGTGATGATAACATTGATGATGAAATTCTTCGGTCTTAAGAGTGACTCGTCCTTCTCACCTGATTCGGAATCGTCATACTTGCTTGCATCTTCGATAGCAGCATCGCCAAGCTTAGCGATACGCTTCTTCTCCTGGAAGCCCCAGAAGATTGCAGTGCCGATTGCAACGATAAGACCAACGACCTGCATCGGGATGATATGACTCCAAAGCTCGTTTGGCTCGATGCCGAGAACGCTTGCAGCACGCATTGTAGGACCGCCCCAAGGCAAGAGGTTCATAACACCCATGGATGTGACGCATATCAAAAGCAGCGTCTCACGTCTCATGTGAAGTCTCTTGTAAACAGGGAGCATAGCCGGGATTGTGATAAGGAAGGTGGAAGCTCCGCCACCGTCAAGGTGTCCGATACAAGCAATAAGGCATGTCATAAGGGTAACGCCGATGATGTTGTTGCCGACCTTTTTCATCAGGGCATTGATAATGGTGTCGAACATGCCGGCATCTGTCATGATACCGAAGAAGAGCACCGAGAAAATAAACAGAATTGCTGTGCCGTGGACGCCTGAAACGCCGTCCTTAATAAAACCTGCCATCTCATCGAGTGAGAAGGTCTTTGTTACTACCAAAATGATAGCAGTGATTGTTGAAACACTGACAAATGCCAGTGAAGGGACCGTAACATTGCGCAGTAAGAGCACAATGACTGCGATAACTGTGGCAAAGCCAAGTAACGCAAGAATGGTTTCGCTCATTTGTGTCAAATCCTTTCATTTTTACCGAACTTTTTGCGGAGTGTGATCGGCTATCTCCGCTATTGATGTTGCTATTATATGAACTCTGTCTTAAACACCAAATAGATTTATGTTACGGTTTGTTAAGACTCGTCTTAATATTTATTAAGAAACAAAAAATCACCTCCGAGGAGATGATTTTTTGTCGATATTAAATATTTATTTAGTGCTAAAAATGCAATTTACTGCCTTTTGCTCGTACGGATTACCTCCATGAGCGTTGAAGCTGCAACAGGCTTTACGATATATCCGTCCACTATATTGTGTCTTTTTGCCTCAACAATTTCCTTAGTTGGGGAGCTTGTCATGATAATTCTCGTCATGCTCTTAAATCTATTCTGAATAGACATACAGAAATTAACTCCGCTGCCGTTTGCGAGGGTTTCGTCAATCAAAATAACATCAAACGGAATTTCTCTCAAAAGCGCATGGATATCCTCAAGTTTTGAGGCTGTCTTAACGGACATATTAAGACCCGTGAGATCCTTCTCGAGCATATTCAAAACTTTACGGTTGTCGTCCGCAACAAGTATATTTAATTCCTGGTGCTGACCCCAATTTAGCTGTTCCTTGCGCTGTTCCTGCTCCTGGACAGGCAGATAGATGAAGAAATCAGATCCCTTTCCGACTACACTCTCCGCACAAATTCTGCCCTTGTGAGTGTGGATAATCTGCTCTGCTATGGAAAGTCCCAGTCCTGTTCCCTCGCCCGTTTTCTTAGTCGTGAAGAACGGATCGAAAATTCTCTCGAGGGTATCCTTGTTCATTCCTGTGCCCGTATCGCTTATGCGTATCTGCACATAATTTTCCCATTCTGACGGTATATTTTCATCAGGGAATTTATTTAGGAGCTCTTCACGTGAGACTGTCTCGTCGCTTAATGTGAGGGTTCCGCCGCTTTCCTTCATTGCATGGATACCGTTTATGCAAATATTCAAAATAACCTGCTGAAGCTGAGTTGCGTTTCCGAGAACGAATATTTTTTCACTCTTAATGTCGGACTTAAGTTCCACATTCTTTGGGCAGTTCGTGTGAACCAGCTTAATCGTGTAGTCAAGAAGCTTCTCTATATTCACCGCCTCATACACCGTCTCGATATTCTTGCGGCTCATCGAAGAAATCTGCTTGACTACGTCCTTTGCCTTTTCAGCCGCCTCGCTTATCTCATAGGCATTGTCGTAAATGTCGCTTTCGGGGTCGCTGTCCGCCATAATCAAATCGGCATATCCCGTTATAGGCGTGAGAAAATTATTAAACTCGTGCGCAATTCCTCCCGTTAGCGTGCCCATAAGCTGGAGACGCTGACCGTGTGCAAGGGTTTCCTCACTTCGGTGCAATTCCTCAAGGGCTGAATTAATTTCTTTAAGAGAAGTGATTTTCTCGGCACTGCGTCGGTTTTTAATCAAAAGAGAATAAATATAAATCGTTACACCGATGAGCACCGCTATCAAAAATGCAAAGAAAAGAAGCAGTCTTCCGAAGCTTGTTTTTACTGCTTTGTACAAATCATCATAATCGACAACACCGCTCACCGTCCAGAAATCATTCTCAACATCAATGCGCTGGAATGCACTTACCTTTTTAACTCTAGGCAAATCGGGATTAGACCACCAATAAGAATAATAGACTATCACTCCCGACTGCTCAGTCAGCTGAGCATGCAAAAGACTTTCAAGCGAAGTGAGGTCAAGGTCTTTTCCCTCATAGAGAGAGCGTCTTCCCTCTACTGTGTCCTTTCCCCACTGCTCACGCACGGGATGCATGATAATCATATTTTCGCTGTTCTTTATGACAAGATAACCGTTGTCGCCGATATGAACATCGGAAACAAGCTGTTCATAGAAAACCTCCGTGTCTATCACAAGGCAGACGGTTTTCACTCCGGCGTTTTCTTTTATAACAATATAGTGTCTGTCGCCGTTGTGATACTGCCAAAACTCAACTCCGTTAGAGCTTGTTATCAAAACATCCTTTTCGGCATACACTCCGTGTCTGCTCTCGAGAAAATTCCCGTCCAGATCCTCAAGCCATATATCGACCACCGTGTCGCTTACGCTGACATTCGGAACTTCTTCGGGCTTTCTCTCCACCTTTTTAACGGCGGCATCGAGTCTCGAGATATATTCCTTGACCGTATATTCCATGACATCAGCGAAGCTGTCCACCATAAGCTCCAACTGCGTGGTCTGGCTCTCGATAATAGTGTCTCGGTATCCCTTCCATGTGAACACGCCTGTTACGATGAGCAAAAGAAGCATCACGCATCCGGCTATGAGCGGCTTATAGAGCGAGGTTGAATAGTATCGGATTTTTTTCAGAAGGGACTTTTTCATATTGATAAAACTCCTTGAAAATGTTATAATGGAAAAAGTAAATTTTCTCAAAAAAGAGGTTAAATTCGGCATGGCATATCATATTCTTATTGTAGACGATGACCCGGCAATTTGCAAACTTTTATCCAAAGTTATGATCAGTAATGATATGGAAACCACAGTCGTAAACAGCGGTACGGCGGCACTTGATCTCATTGCAAGACAGAGCGACACTCTCGATATGATTTTGATTGATATTATGCTCGGCGACATGGAGGGATTTGATGTAATCGAAACCGTTCGCCGCAACGGCGTGACCACTCCGATTATCATAATCAGCGGACTTAACGAGGACTACAACTTCACCTACGGCTTGTCCCTGGGTGCAGACGATTATATCACAAAGCCTTTCCGCCCGCAAATCGTGACGGCAAAGGTTAAGGCGCTCATCAGACGAAGCAAAAGCTTCTCCCAGGAGTCCAATCATCAGATTGTCTGCGGCCCATTTCTTTGCGACACAACAACCATGCGTTTTTATAAAAATAACGAGGAGCTAAACCTCTCCGAAAAGGAACGCTCACTGCTTTTGCTTTTTGTGCGCCACCCACAGCAGGTTTTCTCAAAAGATATGATTTACGAGCAGATATGGGGAAATTTAATCGCCGTTGACGATAATGCGATTATGGTTTACATCAACCGTCTGCGCAGTAAAATCGAGGACAACGTAAAACAGCCAAAGCACATAATCACCATTCGTGGTGTCGGCTATCGCTTTGTGCCGTAAACAAAGTTTCAATCAGATTTTAATTACTAAATTTAAGTACAAAGAAGCACCGGCTTTTCAGTCGGTGCTTCTTTGCTGTGTGTTGTATCTAGAAAATGAGGTAACTATCTAAATTTAAATTTCCTCGTTGAACTCGAAAGGCTTAACCTCACGAACAACGTCCATGACTGTGCCGTCTCTAGCCT
>CAVAMJ010000012.1:0-79570 GCA_963589785.1 Bacteroidaceae bacterium
GTCTGCGAACGCTTCGCATTCTTGACGTATTTTCCGTGCCTATCTTTTTATATTTTTACTGTTGTTCTTAATTTATCTTGGCGAGAATAATCCGCAAAATAAAATGTCCGACTGCAAAAGCAAAGCTTTTTTGTCGTATTTTCTCTTGCTGACTTTTTATATGTCAAATTTGCTTTATTGTTTGATATTTCACTAGATGTAAATCATTCGGCTTCTTCGGTCAACTACGGTCGCTTCGCTCCCTAAGTTTCCCCTCATCAGCCTATCTCTTTTTATATCGCTTCGCTCTGTTTTCAGTTTCCGCTCATTATTAATTATTAATTGTTAATTATTAATTGCTCGTGGGCTCTGCCCACACCCGTTCGCTTTTTGAAAAAAGCGAAGCAAAAACTTTTGTGTTTTGCTCCGCTTTGTTTTGTTCTGCTTATTTTATTTCTTAGTTATCCCAGACGAGTGTTGCGAAATAATCATCAGGCGTTTCTGCTCTTCTCATCATTGTGACACTTCCATCCTCATTTAAGAGAAGCTCTGCACTTCTGAGTCTTCCGTTATAGTTATATCCCATTGAGAATCCGTGTGCGCCTGTATCGTGGATGACAAGCAAATCGCCCTTATCGATTTTCGGCAGCATTCTGTCTACTGCGAACTTATCGCAGTTCTCGCAAAGTGATCCGACAACATCATATTTTTCGGTGAGTGGTGCGTTTTCCTTTCCGAGGACTGTGATGTGGTGGTATGAACCGTAAACAGCAGGTCTCATAAGGTTAGCCGCACATGCGTCAACACCGATATACTCTTTATATATATGCTTCTCGTGGATTGCTCTTGTTACAAGGTGACCG
Source organism: Bacteroidaceae bacterium (assembly GCA_963589785.1). Lineage (GTDB taxonomy): Bacteria > Bacillota > Clostridia > Oscillospirales > Acutalibacteraceae > SIG603. The sequence goes on from CAVAMJ010000012.1 coordinate 843, forward strand.
TTCGGTGCAAGCATAAATCTTCCCATTTCTGTGAAGATTGAGACATCTCCCATTCCGGCGGGAACGAGGATTTCATCAAATGCCTTATGCACTCCCTCGCCGATTGCAAAAATATCGTTCTTTGGCTGCTCAGGCTTATAGTCTACGCCTACGCCACCTGAAAGGTTGATGAACTTAATCTCACATCCTGTCTCTTCATGAAGCTCGACAGCAAGCTCAAAAAGCTGCTTTGCTAGTGCGGGATAGTAGTCGTTTGAGACGGTATTGGAAGCGAGGAAGGAATGAATTCCGAAGACCTCTGCGCCCATTTCCTTCAAGGTCTTGAATGCCTCGAAAAGCTGTTCCTTAGTCATACCGTACTTTGAGTCGCCCGGGTTATCCATAACCTGGAAGCCCTCTTTGCTCTCGCCGAGGGTAAAGACTCCGCCCGGATTATAACGGCAAGAAATAGTCTTTGGGATATATCCGATTGTTTCCTTTAAGAACGGAATGTGAGTGATATCATCGAGGTTGATAATTGCGCCGAGCTCAGCTGCCTTGACGTATTCTTCAGCAGGAGTCTCGTTGGATGAGAACATAATCTCGTGTCCCTTGAAGCCGCATCTGTCGCTCATCATAAGCTCTGTGAGGCTTGAGCAGTCAACGCCGCATCCCTCTTCGTGCAAAATCTTGAGTATACCGGGAGTCGGGGTTGCCTTTACTGCAAAATACTCCTTAAAGCCCTTATTCCAAGAGAATGCCTTATTTACGTCCTGTGCTGTCTTGCGGATACCTTTTTCATCGTAAATATGGAAAGGAGTCGGATATACAGCCGCAATCTCCTCAGCCTTATCTTTTGTTATAAACGGAATCTTCTCTGCCATCTTTCTTCTCTTCTTTCTTTATATTGTTATTTTGAATTTTTGAATTAAAGATTATTCATTTTTTACTGATGTAAACAGTTAAAACACATCAGTGCTGTTATTGTAACAGTTATTCGCTCAGTTAGCAATAGTTAATCTTAATTTTCTATAATCTTTCTCATGCGAATATGCGGTATACCATCTTCCAAAAACTCCTCGCCGAAGCTTTCAAAGCCAAATCTCTCATAAAAGTGTACTGCATATGTTTGTGCCTCAAGGTAAATTTCATTTATCTTTGGATCGCTATGAGATATTTCTTTCGCTCTGTCGATTGCCGCAAGCATAACTTTTTCTGCATAACCGCATTTTCGTTTCACACTCAGCACACGACCGATTTGAAGCGTGCTCTCGTCCTTGCGAAATAGCCTTAAGTAAGAAAGTAATTCTCCGTTTTCGCCGCTCAGCCAAATGTGAGTGGCTATTTTATCAGTTTCGTCTACTTCCTGATAAGGACAATTTTGCTCAACAACAAAAACCTCAACCCTCGCTTTATATATTTCAAAAAGCTCATTTGTGCTTAATTTTGAAAATTCCTTTATCTCAAGTTTCATTTCTTCACCTAAACACTTGATAAATGTGAATAAATTTTTAATAATTGACTTTTGGTCACTTTCTTGTTGACTTTTTAAATCGATAATCATACAATCGAATTATAAATGACTTTTGGTCAGAAATTCGTCGTTTATCTGTTGTAAAATATTGTATCAAAAAGCGATTAACAAATAAAGCCTAATAAATTTAAAACCTAAGAATTTGATTAAATAAACAGTCCACCGAAATATATTTGAATTTTCGATATTATTTATTTCACATTTTCGTATTTTAAAGCCATATTTTCGTATTGTTGTTATTGAATTTTGTACAAATTAGATATACAATAGTCTATGTAATTATCTTTTCACTTGGATAATATTTTACTAAACGGAATTTGCACATTCTGCAAAGCCGAGAAAGGTGTGATATTTTGGCAAAAAGCACAATCGAAGCAGTAAAGCTTAGCGAAGCCGAAGCTAACGAGATTATCGAGAACGCTAAGCGTGAAGCAAACAGGATAATCAGTGAAGCCAAAGCAAAGGGCAAGGCGATAGCCTTAGAGTCCGCCGCCAAAGCTACAAAAAGCAAAGATGAAGCTTTGCTCCAAGCAACCAAGCAAGCCGACGAAATAAAATCGGCTCAAAAAAAGGACTCCTCACTTCAGACAGATAAGCTAAAAAAAGCCGCCGCCGAGAAGTCGGCAGAAGCTCAAAAAGCGATTATTGACATCATTCTGAAGTAGGTGCTTCAAAAAATGCACATGAAACGGAGGTAGTTAAATGGCGGTACTGCCTATGAAAAAAATCAGTATTTATGGGCTGAAGACGAACCGCAAGCAAATTCTTGAGCTCATTCAGCGAAGAGGTGCAATTGAGGTCAGATGTGAAAAAGCCGACGAAGACGGTATTTTTGCAAAGACCGACACCAAACAGGCAAAACAGCAGTTTGAATCGAGCATTAAGTCACTTCAAACAGCCGTCGATACTCTCGATTCTCTCGTTAAACCTGAGGGAGGACTTCTCTCGGCGCTGAACGGAAGAGACGAGATTTCTCTTGACGAATGGAACAAAATCGCCGACAACTCTCAGTCTGCACTCAAAACAGCCTCAAAAATCAACAGCTGTTCAAAGAAAATCGCAGACTCGAAGTCGGACAAAATCCGTTACGAAACTCAGATAGAGGCACTGAAGCCTTGGGTTAGTCTCGACGTATCCATGAGGACTAAGGAGACAGAAAGCTCCAGCATTTTCATCGGAACTCTCCCGGAGGAATACACCGAAGAAAAGCTAAAGGCTTTCCTGGCAAAAACACTTCCCGAGGCCCCCGCAATCGACTGCGAGATAATCAGTCACAGTCCTCAAATGAGCTGTGTTTTCGTCATCTGCCACAAGAATTTCTCTGATGAAACAGAAAACGCACTTCGCTCTATCGGATTTTCTTATCCCTCACAACCCAGCAAACAGTCTCCAAGCGAGCGCATAAAAATACTCGAGGAAAGAATCCGACTTTGTGACGAGCGTGTCAAAAAGCACGAGGAAAACATTAAACAGCTTCAAAACGAGCGTCAATCACTTATTTACACGATTGATTACTTCCAAATGAGAAGCGAAAAATATGAAGTTCTCGGCAACCTCAACCAGAGTGCTCATGTATTCGTCATATCGGGATACATTCCGACAGAGGACAGCGAAAAGCTTAAGAATGAGCTTGAAAAGGAATATCCTTGCTTTGTCGAGTTAATCGAACCGACAGAAAAGGACAATCCTCCCGTAAAGCTGAAAAACAACAAATTCTCGGAACCCGTGGAATCAGTCATCGAATCCTACAGTCTTCCGGGCAAGGGTGAAATGGATCCGACGTCCATCACCTCGATATTCTATTATTTCCTATTCGGCATGATGCTTTCCGATGCGGCTTACGGTCTCATCATGGTGATTGCGACTGCCGTAGTACTTCTCAAATTCAAAAACCTTGAACCAGGCATGAAGAAATTCATGAAGCTATTTTTCTTCTGCGGAATTTCAACGACCTTCTGGGGCTTTATGTTTGGTTCATTCTTCGGAGATGCGATAGATGTTGTAGCGACAACATTCTTCGGCTATTCGGGCCCGAGCCTCACGCCGTGCCTTTGGTTTGCTCCGATTGACAAGCCGATGAAGCTTCTCATCTTCTCGTTCCTTTTGGGAATTATCCACCTCTTTGCAGGACTTGCCTGCAGTGCTTATCAGAGCATTAAATCGGGTCACATTCTCGATGCGGTTTATGATGTTCTGATGTGGTATCTCCTCATCGGAGGACTTCTGCTTGTTCTGCTCTCAATGGATATGTTCACCACAATGACACAGATAAGCTTCACCCTCTCGCCTATTTGGTCAAAAATCGGCGGTGTAATGGCACTTATCGGTGCACTCGGAGTAATTCTTTTCGGCGGAAGAGAATCGAAAAATCCCGCAAAACGTCTTCTCAAGGGACTTTATGCTCTCTACGGCGTATCAAGCTGGTTATCCGATATTCTCTCCTACTCGAGACTTTTGGCACTCGGACTTGCCACAGGCGTCATCGCTCAGGTCTTTAACAAAATGGGCTCTATGCTCGGCGGCGGTGTCGTCGGTGCGATAGTATTCATTCTCGTCTTCTTAATCGGACAGACGCTCAATATCGGTATCAACGCACTTGGCGCATATGTTCACTGCAACCGTCTGCAGTTTGTCGAATTCTTCGGCAAGTTCTATAACGGCGGCGGAGAGAAATTCACTCCGTTCTCGGCTAACACCAAATATTTCAAAATCAAAGAATAATTTAAAAGATTACTTATTCCAGAAAGGATTAAATATTATGGCTATCTTACAATCATTAGGTCTTCCTATTGCACTTCTCGGAGCAGCTATGGCAGCATTACTCGGCGGTATCGGCTCCGCAATCGGCGTCGGCGATGCTGGTAAAGCAGCGGCAGGCGTAGTCACAGAGGACCCGTCCCTCTTCGGTAAGGTACTTATTCTTCAGCTTCTCCCGGGTACTCAGGGTATCTACGGACTTCTCATTGCCTTCCTCACACTCACTCAGATAGGTGTTCTCGGTGGCAGTGCTGATGTTTCATTCGCAGCCGGATGCGCTTACTTCGCAGCATGTATGCCAATGGCTTTCGTTGGTCTCTGGTCAGCAAGAATGCAGGCAAAGGCTTCAATCGCTTCTATCGGTCTTGTAGCAAAGAAGCCCGACCAGTTCGGTAAATCAATGATTTTCCCCGCAATGGTTGAGACATACGCTGTTCTTGCACTTCTCGTTTCACTTCTTTCCGTTATGAACATCTCTTCACTCGGTCTTTAATTAAGTATTATTAACCTCGAACGAAACAACGAAAAGGAAACTGAAATATGGCAGGAATTGAAAGCATCACAAGCTTAATCAAGCAGGAAGCGACAGAAAATGCCGAGAAGATTATTTCAGATGCAAACAACACGGCAAATGAGATTTTAGCTGAAGCCAAGAAAGCGGCAGACGAAAAGAGCAAAGCCGCTTCAGCTATTGAAAAAGCTGAAATCGATGCCGTCATAAGCAAGGCAAAAAGTGCCGCCGAACTTCAAAAGAGGCGAGATTTACTTTATGCCAAGCAGGAAATCATCGGCGAAATAATCGAAATGGCAAAATCAAGTCTTAGCGCTCTGCCCGATAAGGAGTATTTTGAGCTTCTCATTAAGCTTGTAAAAAAATATGCGACGGGGCAAGAAGGAACTCTCGCCCTCGGTGCAAAGGATCTTAAAAGAGTACCCGCCGACTTTGCGGAGTCACTCAAAAAAGCATCCGATAACAAACTCACTCTTAACAAAGAGCCTATTAACATTAAAAACGGTTTTCTCCTTCTTTACGGCGGAATTGACATCAACTGCAGCTTCGATTCTCTCTTTGACGAGAATATGGAAGAAATCACAGATAAGGTGTCCGGGATAGTTTTCGCCTAAGCCAATCGGAAGGAGGAAGTTAAATGCGTGAAAACTACGCCTATCAGGTGGCACGTGTGCGCGTAAGAGAGCTGTCTCTTCTGAATTCTCAGGACATAGAGCTTCTCATGTCCTGCAAGACAAGCGACGAGTGCATCAGAGTTCTTCGTGACAAGGGCTGGGGTGACGGCACTGAAAAAACAGCCGAGGAAATTTTCTCAAACGAAAATGCCAAAACTCAAGGCTTCATTCACGAGCTTCTCGATGACCTCTCCGTCTTTGACGTTCTTCTCTACCCCACCGACTTCAACAATCTCAAGGCGGCAATCAAGCTTGGCTTCACAGGTCAAACTCCCCACAACGTTTTCAAAAAGGGCGGAACGGTTGACCCCGAGCTCATTATGAAAGCAGTTTCTGAGAATGACTTCTCCATTCTGCCGGACTTTATGGCAGAAACAGGAAAGAAAGCCATGAGCACGATTTTAAGAACAAGAGACGGTCAGCTTTGCGATATCATCATCGACAGAGCATGCCTTGAAGCGGTGAGACAGGCGGGACTTGACTCCGATGAGGAATTAGTCCGAAATTACGCCGACCTAAGCGTTGCAATATCTGATATAAAAATAGCGGTGCGCTGTCAAAAGACAGGCAAAAGCCAAAGCTTCATAAACGAAGCCTTAGCCCCGTGTGACAGTCTGAATATCTCGGCACTTTCGACTGCGGCGGCAAAATCTCTCGATGAGGTTTTGAATGTCCTTTCTCTAAGCCCTTACGCATCATGTGTAGATAAGCTTAAGGAAAGTCCGTCTGCATTTGAAAAATGGTGTGACGACAGAATGACGGATCTCATAAAGGAGCAAAAGTCAAATCCCTTTACACTCGGTCCGATTATGGCTTACAGCATCGCAAGACAAAACGAAATAAACACCGTGAGAATCATCCTCTCGGGAAAGCTTAACAATATTGATGACAGCATCATCAGAGAAAGACTGAGGGCAATGTATGTATAGAATTGCGGTTTTGGGAGATCGGGACAGCATATACGGCTTTGCGGCTCTCGGACTTGATGTCTTTCCCGTTCTTAACAGCGACGAAGGCAGAGAAACCCTCAAGAAGCTTTGCGAGGGCGAATATGCGGTAATCTACATAACAGAAAGCTTAGCTTCTGAGCTTGAACACGAGCTCGATCATTTCAAGGAGCTGCCGCTTCCGGCAATCATTCCTATCCCCGGCATAACGGGAAATAACGGAATGGGAATTAAAATGGTCAAAAAAAGTGTTGAACAGGCAGTCGGCTCGGATATTATTTTCGGTGACGGCTAAGCAAACGAAAGGAATAAATCAGCATGGCTAAAGGCACAATAAAAAAGGTCGCCGGACCTCTTGTCATCGCCAAGGGTATGCGTGACGCAAACATGTATGACGTTGTACGTGTTTCCGACAAGCACCTTATCGGCGAGATTATCGAGATGCACGGCGACGAGGCTTCAATCCAGGTTTATGAGGAAACAGCCGGCCTTGGACCGGGCGCACCTGTTGAGTCAACGGGCGAGCCGATGAGCGTTGAGCTTGGTCCCGGACTTATCAGCTCAATATATGACGGTATTCAAAGACCGCTTGACGATATTATGGCAATAAGCGGAAATAACCTAAAGCGCGGTGTTTCCGTTCCCTCCCTTAAGAGAAACTTAAAGTGGAATTTCGTTCCGACTGTCAAAGTCGGTGACGAAGTTGAGGGCGGCGATGTCATCGGTACAGTTCAGGAGACAGAAATAGTTTGTCACAAGATAATGGTTCCGCCCACTCTTTCGGGTAAAATCAAATCTATCACGGCAGGCGAATATACCGTTGACGAGACGGTAGCTGTTCTCGAAACAAAAGACGGCGAAGAGAAAAATCTCACTCTCATGCAGAAATGGCCCGTTAGACGAGGTCGTCCATACAAGAAAAAGCTATCCCCCGATAAGCCGCTTATCACAGGTCAGCGTGTTATCGACGGACTTTTCCCAATTGCAAGAGGCGGCGTTGCGGCTGTTCCGGGTCCGTTCGGCTCAGGCAAAACAGTCGTTCAGCATCAGCTTGCTAAGTGGGCAGAGGCTCAGATAGTTGTTTATATCGGCTGCGGCGAGCGTGGCAACGAAATGACTGATGTTCTCGGTGAATTCCCAGAACTTAAAGATCCAAAAACAGGCTATTCCCTCATGAAGAGAACCGTTCTCATTGCGAACACCTCCGATATGCCGGTTGCCGCACGTGAGGCTTCTATTTATACAGGTATCACCATTGCGGAATATTTCCGTGACCAGGGTTATTCGGTCGCACTCATGGCAGACTCAACCTCCCGTTGGGCAGAGGCTCTTCGTGAGATGTCCGGCCGACTTCAGGAAATGCCCGGTGAAGAGGGATACCCAGCTTACCTCGGCTCGAGACTTGCTCAGTTCTACGAGCGTGCAGGTCACGTAAAAACTCTTGGCAAGGAAGACAGAGAGGGTGCTCTCTCCGTTATTGGTGCTGTTTCTCCTCCCGGAGGTGATATTTCAGAGCCTGTCTCACAGGCTACGCTCAGAATCGTCAAGGTATTCTGGGGACTTGACTCCGACCTTGCCTACAAGAGACACTTCCCGGCTATCAACTGGCTCACATCATATTCAAACTATGTCGACAGTATGGCAGATTGGTTTAACTCTAATGTCGCACCCGACTGGATGGACTCAAGAGCAACCATAATGAGAATACTCCAAGAGGAAGCAGAGCTTGATGAAATCGTTAAGCTTGTCGGTATGGATGCACTTTCTGCCCCGGACAGAATCACTCTCGAGGCGGCAAGATCCATTCGTGAGGACTTCCTCCACCAGAATGCTTTTGATGAAATCGATACTTACACACCGCTTGAAAAGCAGTATTATCTCCTGAAGCTTGTTATCGCATTCAACGATAAGTGCCAGGCGGCTGTCAGAAACGGTGCAAATGTCAATAAGCTTGTCTCTATGCCGGTTCGTGAGAAAATCGGAAGATATAAATACTGCTCACCCGAAAACGCTAAGGACGAGTATGAAAAAATCCTAAGCGAGCTCGATAACGAGATCGCAGAAGTATCAAGCGAAAAGGAGGACTTCTGATATGCCAAAAGAATACAGAACCATCCAGGAGGTCGCAGGTCCTCTTATGATGGTAAAGGGCGTCGAAGATGTCTTTTATGATGAGCTTGCGGAAATTGAACTTGTAAACGGCGAGAAGCGCCGCTGTAAGGTTCTTGAAATAGACGAGGGCAATGCCGTAGTTCAGCTTTTTGAGAACTCCACCGGTATCAACCTCTCAAATTCTAAGGTTAAATTCCTCGGAAGAAGCATGGAACTCGGAGTTTCCGAGGATATGCTCGGCAGAGTCTTTGACGGCTTGGGCAGACCGATTGACGGCGGCCCGGAAATTCTGCCCGAGGAGAGAAACGACATCAACGGACTTCCGATGAACCCTGCCGCAAGAAACTATCCACAGGAGTTCATTCAGACGGGCGTTTCCGCTATCGACGGACTTAATACTCTCGTTAGAGGTCAGAAATTGCCTATCTTCTCCGCTTCGGGACTTCCTCACTCACAGCTTGCCGCTCAGATAGCTCGTCAGGCTAAGGTGCGTGGAACAGACGATCCGTTCGTTGTTGTTTTCGCCGCAATGGGAATTACCTTCGAGGAATCTAACTTCTTCGTTCAGTCATTTACGGAGACAGGCGCTATCGACAGAACAGTTATGTTCGTTAACCTTGCAAATGACCCCGCAGTCGAGCGTATCGCAACTCCGAAAATGGCTCTCACAGCCGCAGAATATCTTGCTTTCAAGAAAAACTATCATGTTCTTGTCATCATGACGGACATCACAAACTATGCCGATGCTCTGCGTGAGGTTTCTGCCGCACGAAAAGAGGTTCCGGGCAGACGAGGCTACCCCGGATACATGTACACTGACCTTGCTACTCTCTATGAGCGTGCCGGTCGTCAAAAAGGAAAGAACGGCTCAATCACCCTCATTCCGATTTTGACTATGCCAGAGGACGACAAAACTCATCCTATCCCCGACCTCACTGGCTACATCACCGAGGGACAGATTATTTTAAGCCGTGAGCTTTACAGAAAGAATGTAACTCCGCCTATCGATGTTCTACCATCTCTTTCGAGACTTAAGGATAAGGGTATCGGCGAGGGCAAAACAAGAGCAGACCACGCCGCTACTATGAACCAGCTTTTTGCGGCTTATGCACGAGGCAAAGAGGCAAAGGAGCTCATGACCGTTCTCGGTGAAGCGGCTTTGACGGAAATCGACTTAAAGTACGCTAAGTTTGCCGATGCATTCGAAAAAGAGTATGTCTCTCAGGGTTACAATACCAACAGAGATATTGAGGAAACTCTCGACATCGGCTGGCGACTTCTCTCCATGCTCCCACGCTCGGAGCTCAAGAGAATCAAGGACGAGTATCTTGATAAATACTACGGAAAGGTGTGATGACTGATGGCGGGCACCACCGTTAATCCCACCAGAATGGAACTGACGCGCCAAAAGAAAAAGCTTGCTACCGCCGTTCGAGGACACAAGCTCCTTAAGGATAAGCGAGACGAGCTGATGCGCCAGTTTCTCGATAAGGTGAGGGAAAATAAAGCACTGCGTGAAAAGGTCGAAGCGGGCATTCTCGATGCAAACAAGAAGTTTCTTCTTGCCAGAGCCGGCATGGACGACGAATATCTTAACACAGCTTTGCTTGCGCCGAAGCAAGAGATTTCTCTTGAGAGCGGAACGGCAAATATCATGAGCGTTGAGATTCCTCAGTTCAAGTTCAAAACAAGAACCCCCGACCCTAACGACATCTATTCCTATGGATTTGCTTACACGACAGGTGATCTCGACGATGCGATTAAATCTCTCTCGAATATTTTCGAAGATATGCTGAAGCTTGCCGAAATCGAAAAATCATGTCAGCTTATGGCGGCTGAAATTGAAAAGACAAGACGACGCGTTAACGCACTCGAGCACGTTATGATTCCCGAGGCAAAAGCCAACATTAAGTATATCACGATGAAGCTTGACGAAAACGAGCGTTCAACTCAGATAAGACTTATGAAGGTTCAGGAAATGATGCTCAAGGATGCAGGCTACAATTAAACATTAAACGGAGGGCTTTCCCCTCCGTTTTTTCTTGCCATTATTTCAGCTATATTGTAAAATCAAAGTGAGGTGATTTTACTGATTATTCGAAATGCATCACTTGATGATGCGACAGCTATTGCCGAGATCTACGAATTTGATTTAGGCTACAAAACTGATATAAATTCAATCGGGAATAAATTATACAAGTACTTTGTCGCAGAAAACACGCCCGGCGAACAAAGAGAGGCTATCTTTGTCGCAGAGTTAGACGATAAGGTTGTCGGTGTGATTCATATCGAGAAATTTGAAACACTTTATTATAAACCCATTGCAAATATACTTAGTCTCGCAGTAAGAGAAGAATATCGCCGCAGAGGAGTCGGTAAAGCACTGGTAGATGAAGCCACCGAATGGACAAAGGAAAAAGGACTTGATGAAGTAAGACTCGAGTCATCGTGCCATAGAAAATCGGCTCACTAATTTTATCGTGCGATTGGCTTTAACAGCGAAAAAAATCAAATCAGATTTTTGAAAAAACTTAATTAATTTTAAACGGGAGGATTTTTCTATGCAAAAGGTTTGCGAATTTTTAAAGAAAGCGGGAATTTATTATCTCGCTACAGTCGAGGGAGATAAGCCGCATGTGAGACCGTTCGGAACAGCTCATATTTTCGAAGATAAGCTATATATCCAAACGGGCAAATCCAAGGAATGTGCTAAGCAAATGAAAGCAAATCCGCATGTCGAAATTTGTGCATTCAAGGGCGGAAAATGGATTAGAATTGCGGCAGAGGCTGTGCTTGATGAGAGAATTGAGGCACAGGAGAGCATGCTTGAAGCTTATCCCTCACTCAAAGACCGCTATCAAGCGGGCGACGGCAATACCGAGGTTTACTACCTAAAGAATGCAAAAGCTACTATCGAGGGCTTCGGTATAGAAAAAGAAACAATCACATTTTGATTATTAAAAACACAAAAGTTTTTGCTTCGCTTTTTTCAAAAAGCGAACGGGTGTGGGCAGAGCCCACAAGAGAAAAGCGAAGCAGAATAGAAATAACGAAATACTAAGGCGCGAAGTGCCGCATAAAAAAGAAGAAAGCAAAAAGAAAATACGTCAAGAATGCGAAGCATTCGCAGACGGACATTTTCGTTTGCGGACTATTTTCACAAATATAAATCTAAAACAAATAGCATCAATACAAATAAGAAGATAGGCTGACAAAGTTAACCAAAAATGCGAATGCATTTTTGGAACGCTTGCGTTCGTGGTTGGGCTTTGTCAGCCGAATTGTTTACACAAAGAGAAACATCAAACAATAAAGCAAATTCGGCACATAAAAAACAGCAAAAAGAAAATACGTCAAGAATGCGAAGCATTTGCAGACGGGCATTTTCGTTTACGGACTATTCTCATCAAGATAAATTAAGAACAAACAATATAAATAAAGAGATAGGCACGAAAAATACGTCAAGATGCAAAGAATCGCAGACAGGCATTTTTCGTGTCATATTATTTGTGCAAAGCAAAATTCAGAACAAAAATATATTTGCTCATCATTAATTATTCAGCTTAGATTGTTTCAAAAAAATAAACTCCACTCTAGGCACTCCAAACTCCACACTTTCGAAGGTTGGGCTTTGTCAGCCGACTTATTTACACTATAAAAATATCGAACAGCAAATCATCAATTCCCCACAAAAAACGCCAAAAGACCTGCCGTGTGGCAGGTCTTTGTGGCTGTGTGTATGTCAGTTGTAAAAACTTAAAGAGGAAAACTTATGAACTGTGTTAGGTGTATGGATAACTTACAAAAAAGTTTTGGTATCCATATGATAGTAAGCTTGAACTAACCTCTTCTTATAAGTATTGGTTAGCTCTCACTAACTGAGTTGATTATATCAAGTGAAGCCCTTTTTGTCAACAGTAATTTCAGAATTTTTTGAGGAATTTTTTTCACACATCAAAATTTACAAATTCCGCCTTGTTTGAGCTTTTATTTTAATCTATACTTTTTGTGTAAACAAGCGGATTTTTCACATTTACAAGGAGGAAATTATGACAGAAAAATTTATCACAGCTAAAGACGGCTTCAAAATTCATATAGCGTATTTTCCTGTAGAAAATCCAGTCAAGCTGGTGCAGATAGTTCACGGAGCACTTGAACACAAGGGAAGATATTATCCGTTCATTGAGTATCTCAATTCAAAGGGATACAGCTGTATCATTTCCGACCACCGAGGTCACGGACTGTCAGTCGATAAAAAATACACTCTCGGTCACATGGAAAGCTACGAGGAGATTTTAGACGACATTTATCTTGTAACAAAATATATCAAAGAGCGAAACCCAGGCAAGGAGCTTGTCATGCTCGGACATTCCATGGGCTCAATGCTCGCACGCCTGTATCTTGCAGAGCACGACACGGAGATAACAAGGCTCGCTTTAACAGGTACAGCTAATTATAATTCTGCGGCAGGTCTGGGAATTAAAATCATAGATTTTCTCAAGGTTTTCCACGGGAAATACGGTTACTCTAAGCTTGTCGGCGTGTTAAGCGGTGTCGAAGCCGATAAGGAAAAGTGGATTTCTTACAACAAAGAAAACATCAAAAGAATGGAAAATGACAAGCTCTGCGGAAAGCACTTCACGCTTGAAGGAAACAGAGTTCTTGTCGGCATGAACAAGACGATGCATGATTTTGATAAATTCAAATGCAAAAATCCAAGCCTTCCGATACTCTCTGTCACAGGCAAGGACGATCCAATAACGGGATTTAAAAAGGGACTTGATGACTCTGAGAGGACGCTTAAGAAAATCGGCTATACAAATGTTAAATTTGTCGTTCACGAAAATATGATGCACGAGGTTTTGAACGAAAACAACAAAGAGCTTGTCTACAAAGAACTTGAAGAATTCTTTAGATGAGAAACAATGATTTTCATTCTTAATTTAGTTTAATATAAATAATTCGGCACAGAAAATATCCGTCCTTTGAAAGTGTGGAGTTTGGAGTGCCTAGAGTGGAGTTTATTTTGAATTTGCGACTTTAAAATAATAATCAATTATAATAACAAGAGAATATATGTTTTGTTTTTGTTCTATATTTCACTTTGTGTAAACAATTAGGCTGACAAAGCCCAACCACAAATGCCTAACGCATTTTGGTTAACTTTGTCAGCCTATTTTCTTATTTATATTGATGCTATTTGTTTTAGATCTATATTTGTGAAAATAATCCGCAAACGAAAATGTCCGTCTGCGAATGCTTCGCATTCTTGACGTATTTTCTTTTTGCTTTCTTCTTTTTTATGCGGCACTTCGCGCCTTAGTATTTCGTTATTTCTATTCTGCTTCGCTTTTCTCTTGTGGGCTCTGCCCACACCCGTTCGCTTTTTGAAAAAAGCGAAGCAAAAACTTTTGTGTTTGTTGTTTAATTATTTACTAAGCAAACTGCGGTACTATATTCTCATGTATTGACCTCAAAATTTCATCAGCGTTTCTTGACTCCGAAACGACTGTTATACATGCGTTTTTGTCAGGATAGATTATGCTGAACTGACCGTATTTTCCGTCTGCACGATAAGAATTATCCGCTCCTCGCCAGAAAAGATAGCCGTAACCGAAGCTGCCGTTATCTACCTGTTTTTTCGTTGCTTCTCTCACCCATTCTGTCGGCACCAGCTGTTTGCCGTCGTAGCTACCGTTTGCAAGATACAACTTACTGAATTTATGAAGCTCATCAAGTGTGAGGAAAAGTCCGCCCGCTCCGAATGTTCTTTCAAGTGGGTCTATCTCCCAAGTCGGCAAGGTTATTCCCATTGGCTCAAAAAGTCGAGGCATCAGATAATGAACGAGATTCTCTCCACTTCTTCTCTGAACCAAAACTCCCGCAAGGTATGGTCCTGCGTTGTTATAAAGAAATTTCTCACCCGGGAATGAACTGAACTCCTGCTTTAAGGTAAGCTTCACCCAATCGTGCTCCTCATAGTACGGGCGCTCTGCTCCCATGAGGAACGGTTTTGCTTGACCTAAACTCATTGTGAGCAAATCTCTTACCGTTACTTTTTCAAGGTACGGTGAAATTTCAGCCGGCAAATCATTTTTAAAAGCTTCCACCAGCGGCTCTTTGAGTGAAAGGAGTCCCTCGCTTTGTGCAATTCCGACAGCCGTGGATGTGAAGCTTTTGCTTACGGAATAGACATTTCTTCTGCACGGCGGCTCGCTCGTGTATCTTGCAAGCACCTCACCGTCTTGCTCGACAATTATACCGAGAACTCGCATTTCTTCGGCGCACGAAGTAAATTTCTCTATATTCATTTTGACACCTCTTTCTATTTTAATCACAAAGATATTCTAAAATTAAAGGGGCACGGTGAAATGCCCCTTAATTTTTAAGCTTATCAGAAGCTTCTTCCGCCGCCCGAATGGCTCGAGCCACCTCCGCCAGAGAAGCCGCCGCTGAAATGGGACGATCCGCCGCCACCAGAAGACGACGAAGTTTCAATTTTTTTCCTCGTTGTCGTGGTGTTGAGATAAATGTCACGGTTTCTTGTAATGTCAAAATTAGTAACATATCTGTTTGCATCCTTTGCCTTTTTGACGGTCTTCATCTTGCGCTTGCAGATAAACATAACTATTAACGCTACTATCGCACCGCCGATTCCACCGACTATAAGCGCATTCTCAAAATCTGAAGCGATAAAGAGCGATTTTCCTCTTAAAACAGTCGATGTGTGATTAAGAAAATTCTTTGCGGCTTTATAGCACTCATCCTTATAGTAGAGATAATCGTCAAGATCCGTGCTGAATTTTCCCATAACCTCGCTTGTATTGAAGCTTTCGCAATCACCGAAGAAATTATAAGCGGAGTTGTAATAGTCGCCACTCTTATTTATATAAAGCATAGCACCGCTGAAGTTTTCTCCCGTGCCGTAGCCGTTATATTTGTAGTAATCGTCAAGATATTGACTTGTATAGCTATTTCCGAGAATACCGCTGTAATATTCGTACGAGGAATTAATCTCGTCTTCCGTAAGTATTACAAAATCATAGCCGAATTTCTCTTTCATTTTGCTAATCATCTTGTTAAGGCTCTTCTCCTCGCTATCGGAGAAGATATTAGCGTTATCGATGAGTCTCGGCTTGCTCTCGTCACTTGTTCTCACAAATGATTCAGTATCCTCGGGATACCAGCTTGGAAAATTCTCGTGATTATTCACTGCCAGCAACATACTGTTTATGTTGTCAAAGTAATTAAAAATACCCTCAGCGTAATTATCGCCCCTCATGTACGGCTCAAGCTTATCATCAAGATTATTAACCGTGTTTTCAGTGAGAAAATTCATGCATGCTCCAGTGGCACAAGAGAACCAACCTCTCTTGTACTTGGTTAAATTGACATAGAGCACTATTCCGTCAAAGCTGTCTCCAACTCCGTAGCCGTTGAAATCATAGAAATATCCCGAATAATACTGACGATAATAATTATAATCCTCGTAATCGTAATATTCATCAGTATTATAGTAGAAATAGTCGTTTAAATCCTCATAGACATAGTCCTCGGAAAGAAAAACGAAATCGTATCCGTAGCTTGCTTTTAATTCAGCGAGCTTTTCGGCTAATTGTTCACGCTCACTCTCCGTAAAAATTCCCGCATAGTCGAGCACTCTCGGAGCGTCTTCATCGTGAAATCTAGTGAAATCATCTACATTACCCTCGGGAAACCAGCTTGGAATTCCCTCTCCCGCATTTTGCGGCTTGTCCTCAGGACCGAGCGTGCTAAGAGAAGCTGATGAACTTTCATTCGCACTGACGCTTTCCGTGTCGGCAAAAACAGGAAATGCCGTACAAACCACGAGCAGAACAGTCATCAGCACACTGAATGTACCGCCTAAAATCTTCTTGTTCATATTCCCCTCCTCATAAGAAAAACAGTGTGATTAAGCCAAGGATAAGCGCCGTAATTCCGAACGAACCGCCGCCCCAAGCGAACAGCTTCATCTTGCTTGACGGAAGCTCACCGACTATCTTTCCCGTCTGACCGTTCACGGCATAGGTATATTTCTTTCCCATGTAAGTATCGTTTATGAGGTACACAGGGAAAAGAACGTACTTCATGTCGGCTTTTTTGAGGTTCATGTAATTATTGAGCATTCTTACATTGGAATAGCCTATCGCCGTTCTTATAAGTGCGTCAACAGTGCTCTTTTCTATTCTTTCTGCCGCTCTCTTTTTGAGCGAATCGGGAGTTTCGTCATAAATATCAGCAAGAAATCCCGACAGATATGCATCCTTAAATTCTGTAAGTTCGCTCATATTGAACGGCTCTATGCTGTCCATAAGGTTATTGTCCATTTTCTTGCTCGCATCAACGGGGATATTCTTGAAGTCCATTATTCCGCCGCGCTCAAGCATAAAGTGGCTTGTTTCGGTTATCTCATAGTTTCCTTTTCGGTGCATTTTTACTATATCACCGCTGAGGTTCACATCGCCCTGCATCTGACCGTCATAAAGCCAGAACGGGACATAAACTCCCTGAATTTCCTCGATTTTGTGAAGTGAGAGAAAGCCTCTTGGGAGAAGCGGCTTACCCTTATGAAATTTTTTAACTATGCTCTTGAGTTCTTCCTTGCCGATTGCAAATGGAATGATTGCATCGGGTTTTAGTGCGCCCGAAACCTTATCCGTCAAAATGACATTGTTGTCGCAATACGGACATTTGGTAGCCGCCGTTGTGAGGTCTGCCATAATCTCCGCACCGCAGGACTCGCAAACATAAAGGTTTTGCTCACCGAGAGTCTCTCGACTGCTTTTGTAGTCGTTAAATGCCGCCCATCTGTCATTTGCATCAGCCTTTTTAGAAGACTTAGCTTTAGTCTCGCCCGATTTTGACTGATTTTCTTCAGTTTTGTTCCCACCGATAAGCTCGTCTAAGTCTATCTTCGTTCCGCAGAACTCACAAAACATCTGATGAGTTCCCGGAGAAAAAGATATCGGCGCACCGCATGCGGGACATTTGTACTCGTTAACACCTGCCATATTTCTACCTCCTTAATCAATTCATCCTCTGATAAATACGATATTGTTGCAATTACCCTCTTGATAGTATCGGTAACAATATCAGTATACAATAAATAAGCTAATTTTAAAATATAAATATTCAATTTTCACAAAATTATTACGCTTGTAAACACACTTTACTTCTGTTAAAATCAAATAAGACAAAGCAAAGGAGATGCTTTTATGAACAATAAAGGACAAAAGGTTGTAGTTCTCGGAGTTTCCTCGAGCATAGCGGCTTATAAGGCGGCAAATCTTGCAAGCATGCTCAGAAAAAGAGGCTATGACGTTCACGTTATAATGACAAAAAATGCGACCGAATTTATCTCGCCACTTGTTTTCGAGACGCTCACAAATAATGTGTGCGTAATCGATCAGTTCTCGAGAACGGGCAACTATGAGGTTGAGCATGTCGCACTCGCAAAAATGGCAGACGTCGTGCTTATTGCCCCCGCAACGGCTAATGTTATCGCAAAGCTTGCAAACGGTATTGCAGACGATGCACTCACAACTCAGGTTCTCGCTTGTACGTGCAAAAAGCTTGTCGCTCCGGCAATGAACACAAATATGTATCTCAATCCCGTCACTCAGGACAACCTAAAGAAGCTTGAGCATTACGGCTTCACGGTTATCACCCCGGCTTCGGGACTTCTTGCTTGCCGTGATGAGGGAATCGGAAAGCTTCCCGAAGAAAGTCTTCTTGCAGACTATGTCGACCGTGAGATTTTAAAGCATCATGATTTAGTCGGCAAAAAGGTCGTAGTCACCGCCGGTGCAACAAGGGAGAGCATAGATCCCGTTAGATTCATCACAAATCATTCGAGCGGAAAAATGGGATTTTCAGTTGCAAGAGAATATATGCTAAGAGGTGCGAGCGTAACGCTTATTGCGGCGGCTAACACCCAGCCGAAACTTAACTTTGTGAACACGGTTAGTGTCGAGTCTGCAGAAGATATGTTCAATGCTGTCACCAAGTACGCAGAGGATGCCGACATCATCATCAAAGCGGCGGCAGTAGCTGATTATACTCCGACAGAAACAGCAGAAAACAAGATAAAGAAAAAAGACGGCGACATGCAGATTAAACTGAAGAGAACCAAGGATATTTTGGCTTATCTCGGAGAGCACAAAAAGAAAAATCAGTTCTTGTGCGGCTTTTCCATGGAGACAGAAAATCTCGTAGAGAACTCACAAAAGAAGCTTAAAAAGAAAAATGCCGACATGATAGTTGCCAACAACCTAAAGGTAGACGGAGCCGGCTTCGGAGTGGACACTAATGTCGTCACGCTTATCACTGGTGGCGGCGTCAAGGAGCTTCCGATTATGTCCAAAGAAGATGTCAGTGCCGCTTTGGCAGACGAAATCAAGAGGATTCAGGATAATGAGTGAATCGGTTTCTGTCAACAAGCAAAAATGCGACTGGTTTTGCGACGGCGGCATGATGGAAAAATACCATGACGAGGAATGGGGAATTCCCGAACACGATGACAAGAAGCTGTTTGAATTTCTCATGCTCGAGGCGATGCAGTGCGGTCTCTCATGGACGATAATCATGAAAAAGCGTCAGGCTTTCTTTGAAGCCTTTGACGGCTGGGACTTTGAAAAAATCGCAAATTATGACGAAAACAAGCTTGAAGAAATCAAGGCTTATCCAAACATGCTAAAGTCAATGCCGAAAATCAAGGCGGCTGTTACTAACGCAAAGGCTTTTATTCAAATCCGTGAGGAATTCGGCTCATTCGATAATTACCTTTGGAATTACACAAACGGCAATGTTCTTGTTTACAAAAGCCACAAGGACATATTGATAGCTAAAAATGAACTGAGCGAAAAAATCGCAAAGGACTTAAAAAAGCGTGGATTTAAATATCTCGGCGCTGTCACCGTTTATTCGTTTCTTCAGGCGTGCGGAGTTATTAACGACCACCAAGAAAAATGCTATCTCTACCGTGAAATAATCGAAAACTACGAAACCGAATTTCTCGAATAATCAGTAAAGAAAGTATACATTTCTGATTGGTTGACTATTACCCTCAAAAGCAATAAAATATCGATAGCAGAAACATCTAAACTGAAAGGAATGAGCTTCATGCTGCTTGCAATCGATATCGGTAATACAAACATCGTTCTCGGAACGGTCAAGGATGACGGCGAAGTCATATCTATGTCTCGACTTCGCACAGACCACACCCAGACCTCCGACGAATACGCTATCAAAATCAAATCTCTGCTTGAACTGAAAAACATAAAAGCAGAGGACATCTCGGACTGCATCATTTCGTCCGTTGTTCCGCCCGTCACGGGTCACGTCAAAAGAGCAATCAAACTTTTCATCGGAAAGCCGCCGCTTGTAGTCGGTCCCGGTATAAAAACAGGTCTTAATATTCTCATCGATAACCCTGCCCAGCTCGGTTCCGACCTCGTAGTAGATGCCGTAGCCGTAACGGAGCAGTACGAATTGCCCGCCGTTGTTATCGATATGGGTACGGCAACAACCTTGAGCGTTGTCGATAAGGGCGGAAAATACCTCGGCGGTATGATTATGCCCGGTCCAAACTCCTCTCTTGAGGCTCTCGCCCTTCATGCCGCTCAGTTACCGAGCATCAGCATCGAGGAGCCCGCTTCTCTCATCGGAAAGAACACTGTCGACTGTATGCGTTCGGGTGTCGCAATCGGTCACGCCGCCGCAATTGACGGCATGATCAGCCGTGTAGAAAAGGAGCTTGGCAAAAAGGTAAATGTAGTCGCAACAGGCGGACTTTCATCTGTTATTCTCCCCTACTGCGACCGTGAGATTATCTATGATGATGATCTTCTCCTCAAGGGACTTTATTTCATCTACAAAAAGAATAAGAAATAAAATTAGACTGCAGTCAAAACGGCTGCAGTCTGTTTTTTCGTATCTTGATATTTATCGTCAGATAATCTCAATCTGACAAGATTTCATTGCCTCAAGTGCGGTTTCGTGGCTTTTCGGCGTTACTCCCGCACAACATTTTGAGTCAACGGCTATCTTAGCATTCGGCAAAAACCCCTTTACCAAAAGAGCATTTGATATAACGCATATATCCGTGCAAAGGCCTATTAATGTAATCTTCTCGATGTGCTCCTTTTTCTCCTCGTCTGCCAAAAATTCGCCGAGCTCCCTTGAAGCAAAGGTCGGCTTGTCGATGACCTTTTCGCAGTATGGTAAAAGCACATCGCAAATCTGCCAGCCGTGGGAGCCCTTGATGCAGTGACGGACGGGCAAATTTCTTCCCTCTTCGGTGTCAAGATAATCCTCCGTGTGAGTGTCTCTTGTGAAAACTACCTTGCCGTCAAAGCCTTTAATTTTTTCGAGAACTTTAGGTACAATCCGGGCTGCCTCGTCAGTACCAAGAGCACCGTCGATAAAGTCATTTTGCATATCGATTACAAGTAAATATTCTGACATAAGCTTCTCCTCTTTTAGTAAATAAATTCAAAATTCAATCATACTAAAGTGAAAATTATCACCTTAAATGTATTGTATAGCTGTTAGAGGGAAAACACAAGCTTGATTATTTGGAATAACAATAGTATAATTATAAAACATCTTAGCAAAGTAAAGCGATAAAGGAAATTTTATGGTAGAAATTTGGACCGAAAATTACCCCGCCGTAACAGGTGAGGAAGAACGAAAGGTTTATATTTATCTTCCGACAGACTATGAGACCCAGAGATACAAGAGTTATCCCGTGCTCTATATGTTTGACGGACAGAATGTTTTTTTTGATGAAGAATCATCTTACGGCAGAAGCTGGCGCATGGGCGATTATCTCGATTACACTGATACTCCGCTCATAGTCGTAGCTATCGAATGCAGTCGCTCAAGCGACAACGAGAGACTATCCGAGTACACTCCGTTTACCTTTGAAGACCCCGAGTACGGTCACCGTGACGCAAGGGGCGACATAACGATGAACTGGATAATCGACGAGCTTATGCCGAAAATTAATGCGAACTTCCGCACTTTCCCAAACAGAGAGAATACATTCATCATGGGTTCGAGCATGGGGGGCTTAATGAGCCTTTATGCGGTACTCGAGCATAACGATATTTTTGGCGCTTGCGCCGCTCTCTCTCCGTCTGTCGAGCTTGTGGAAAAGCAGATTAACGAATATGTAAACAAGTGTAAAATTAAGAGTGACACTGTAATTTACATGGACTACGGCACGGAAGAAGCAAAAGATTACCCCGGTGTTCTGAAAAACTTCTCAAGACTTGCCGCAAAGCTTACCGCAAAGGACATCATGGTGACGATGAGAATTATCCCGTATGCTCCTCACAGCGAGGAAAGCTGGGAAAAGCAAATTCCGTTTGCCCTCAGCACACTTTTGTACGAACCGTAAAAGCAAAACTATTCAATTTGAAATATATAAGAGGTATTCAATGGAAACAGCTTACTACAAAAACTACAGTCCTTCACTAAATAGGGACATGGAAATCAAGGTTTACGGTCATGCGGGAAGACCTGTCCTTTTTATTCCCTGTCAGGACGGAAGATTTTTCGACTTCGAGAACTTCAAAATGACCGATACTCTCTCCCCGTGGATTGAGAGCGGCGAGATTTTTGTCGTTTCTGTCGACACTATCGACCGTGAAACATGGTCAGACAAAAACGGCGACCCGTATTGGAGAGCAAGACGCTACGAGCAGTGGATAAATTACCTTTGCAACGAGGTTGTCCCGTTCGCACAGCACAGAGCAATGGAAAGAAACGGCTGGGACAAGGAGCCGGGGGTCATCCCGTTCGGATGTTCACTTGGTGCAACTCATGCGGTTAACCTATATCTTCGCCGCCCGGACATCTTTGACGGCTGCCTTGCACTCAGCGGAATTTACACCGCAGACTACGGTTTTGACGGCTACATGGACGAGGTTGTCTATCAGAATTCACCCGTTGACTATATGCGTGGTATGAATTCCGACCACCCATACATCGGACTTTACAACACAAAGAAAGCGGTCATCTGCTGCGGACAGGGACCGTGGGAACAGCCAGACACCACAAAGGAGCTTAAGTATCAGTTTGAGCGCCTCGGAATTAACATCTGGGTTGACCTTTGGGGCTTCGATGTTCAGCACGATTGGTGCTGGTGGTACAAACAGACAGAATACTTCATGCCTTATCTGCTCGGTTAAAAAACACTAAGCGCAAGCTTTAGGAAGGAAAGAATATATTATGAAAAACTTTGTTTTTATCTCGCCGAATTTCCCCACCAACTACTGGCAGTTTTGCAAGGAGCTGAAGAACAACGGACTTAATGTTCTCGGTATCGGCGACTGCCCGTACGACAATCTGATGCCCGAATTAAAGGACAGCCTCAACGAGTACTATAAGGTAAGCTCACTCGAGAACTACGATGAGGTCTACCGTGCTGTTGCATTCTTCGCATTCAAGTACGGCAAAATCGATTGGCTTGAGTCCAACAACGAGTACTGGCTCGAGAGAGACGCTTCTCTTCGCGAGGACTTCCACATCACAAGCGGCTTTATGCCGTCAGATATGGACAGAATCAAGTATAAGTCCAAGATGAAGGCTTATTATGAAAAAGCAGGAATCGTAACTGCAAGATACCACCTTGTAAGCGACATCGAGGGATGCCGTGAGTTCATCGCAAAGGTTGGCTATCCCGTAATCGTAAAGCCTGATAACGGAGTCGGTGCGGCTAACACATTTAAGCTCAAGAGCGACGAGGAGCTTGTCTCCTTCATCGATGAGAGAAACGAAAAGTGGGCAGATATTCCTTATATCATGGAGGAATTTGTCGAGGCTGAGGTCAATTCCTACGATGCAATCATCGATTCTAACGGAAATCCGATTTTCGAGACAGGAAATGTAACTCCTAACTCGATTATGGATATCGTCAACACAAACGACAACTCTCTTTACTACATCGTTAAGGATTTACCTGAGGATACAAGAGCAGCCGGACGTGCAACAGTTAAGGCTTTCGGTGTAAAGTCCCGCTTTGTTCACTTTGAGTTCTTCCGTCTCACTCAGACACAGGAAGGTCTCGGAGAAAAGGGCAAGGTTATCGCTCTTGAGGTTAACATGAGACCGTGCGGCGGTTTCTCACCTGACATGATGAACTTTGCTAACTCCACAAACGTTTATAAAATCTGGGCTGACATGATCGCATTCGATAAGTCCGATTATCCGCACGGCGAGCACGCATTCTGCGGCTTCTGCGGTCTTCGTGACTCAAAGAGCCATGCTCTCTCTCATGATGAGATTATGGAGAAGTACGGCAGCAGCATGAAGATGGTCGAGAGAATCCCAGAGGCACTTTCGGGCGCTATGGGCAACATGATGTATGTTGCTAACTTCCCGACAGAGGAAGAGCTTTGGTCATTCTACAAAACTCTCACCGCATCCTCAAAGGAAGAGCTCGAGAAGCTTAGCGAGAAAAAGGCTGAGGCAGTCGAGAGTGAAAAAACAGCAGAGCTTGAAACTGCAGAGACAGCTGAAGAGCCGAAAGTCGAAGTGCCAAAAGCCGCACCAGCTGCAAAGACTACTAAGCCAAAGACTGCAAGAAAAACAACAAAGAGAGCTACAAGAGCTAAAAAGTAAAAAAAATTAAGCTACCGTTTTTGTACCGACCCTCAAAAGTTAGACCTAAATATCTAACGATTGGAGGTCGGTACAACATTTCACGGTAGCTTTTTCTTTGCCTGTCTTTGCCCTCAAAGTATCATTTCCATGATAGTTCTCTGCGGCTTCATGCCGAGCTTCTCATAGAATTTTCTTGCGATTTCGTTAAACTCCCAACAGCATAAAATCACATTGTAACAGCCGTTGTTCCTTGCGTAGTCCGCAACATAATCAAAAAGTTCCGTTGCGATGCCCTCGTGCCTACTATCGTGCGACACGCAAAGATTTTTGATATAAATTCTCTCCTCGCCTCTTGAGCGCTCATCCTTTAGGATAATCTGTATCTCAAAAATCACATAGCCGACAACCGTTTCGTTTTTCTCATACACATAAAATTCCTTATCGTCGCTTTTGATTAGTGAGATTATCTCCTCGCAGCTCTTCTTTACGGCAGGATTGAAAAGATCGGGTCTGCCCCCCGAATGGAGCTTATCGTTCTCAAACATAATATCACGAAGCAGCTCCGCATCCTTAATTTCAGCATGCCTTATCATGTAAAAATCCTCACACTAAATATAAAATCCCGTTTGCATAATACATTATGCACCTTGTATTGTATACTGTATGTAAGCAAATTGCAAATACGAATGTGTAGAAATTATGTAAAAATAGAATAATTTTTGTAAAAAATGATTGAAAATTTTTAAAAAACGACTATAATATAGGTGTTATAAAAAATAAAGCCCCACTTTTCGTGGGGCAAAATTTCACATTGGAGGATTTTACAATGAAAAAGCTTATTGCTATGCTTCTCGTATTAGCTATGGCTGCTTCTCTCGTAGCTTGCTCTTCTTCAAGCGACAGCTCTTCTGCCGCAAGTGAGGAAAGCACTGCTTCCACAGAGGAGTCCACAACAGAGGAGTCTGCAGACTCCACAGCAAGCGCTGACGCAACTCACATCTACATTCTCACAGCTAGTGAGGACCACGGCTGGACAGGTTCCGTTGCTACATTCGCAAAGGAGAAGGCTGAGGAAGTTAACGCTGAGGGCAAGTACACTGCTGAGGTTATCACATCTGCTGACGCTGCCGAGCAGATTAAGAACATCGAGGATATTCTTGCTAAGAACGAAGAGAACATCGCTTTCGCTATTCAGCCGATTGACGATACAGTTCAGTCCGCTATCCAGCAGATCGTTGACGCCGGTATTCCTTACACTGCATTCGACAGAATCATCGATGCTGTTTCCGATTCAGCTGTTGCTAACGTTAAGGGCGACAACTCCGGTATCGGTACTGCTGCCGCTGCTTACTTTGTAAGCCTCGGTATGAAGCCGGGCGACAAGGTTCTCGTTCTCGAGGGCGACACTTCTTCCGTTACTACACTTCGTGACCAGGGCTTCGTAGATTACCTCCTCGGCAATGCTGAGTTCGAGGGCGCTACAATCGCTGACGCTGACAAGTGGACTCAGGAGGACATCGACTCCGCAGTTGAGTATTCCGGTGCTATGAACTGGAGCCGTTCCGCTACTAAGGACTACTTCGAGACATACCTCGGAGATTCTTCCAACGCTGACGTTAAGTGGATCTATGCTCAGGACGATGAGCTTTCCATGGGCGTATTTGAGGCTCTTGCAGGCGGCGGAATTGACGACACAACAAAGGATGCATTCCTTGCTAACTCCCCTGCTATCACTGGCTGCGGCGGTCTCGGCGAGATGTATGACGTTATCCGCGGCGATGAGTACGCAGATCTCTCTGCTTCATTCTCAGGCGTTTGCTCCGTTACATACAGCCCGTCCATGATTCAGACAACTGTTCAGGATCTTATCGATTACTTAGACGGCAAGGAAGTTGCTCAGGATCACGTTATCGCTTGCGAGAACGTTGTTGCTGACAACGTTGATAACTACAAGTCTTTCAACTAATCACTTGTTGCTTGTCTGATATTCAATAAATCTCGATTTTAACACAATGGGAGACTTGATAAAAGTCTCCCGTTTTTGTATAATTTATATATAATTGTCGTGGGGCATTTAATTTTACAACCATAAAGCCTTGCTTCAATTTAGATTTATTTAGGTGTGTTTACTTTTAGCGATACGCTAACTCTATATTACATTAAACACAGTAGAGGCAGAATATGAGTTTACTATCCATGAAAGGTATTTGCAAGTCGTTCAGCGGCGTTCAGGTTCTGAACAACGTTTCGCTTGACGTAGAAAAGGGCGAGGTTCATGCTCTTCTCGGCGAAAACGGAGCGGGAAAATCAACGCTGATGAATGTTCTCACAGGTGTCTATCCGAAGGACAGCGGAACAGTCACCTTTGACGGCAAAGCCTATGATTCCATGACAATCAGGCAGTCCGAGGAAATCGGCATAGCCTTTGTTCATCAGGAGCTTAATCTGTTCAATGACCTGAAGGTCTATGAGAACATTTTCTTGACAAAGGAATACACAACAAAGCTTGGAACGGTCAAGAAAAAACAAATGAAAGAGGAAGCAAAAAAGCTTTTTGATGAGCTCGGTGTTGACATCGACCCAGATGAGCTTGTAGCTAACCTCAAAACAAGCCAGAAGCAGCTGCTTGAAATCAGCAAAGCACTTTTCTTCAAGGCTAAACTTCTTATCCTTGACGAGCCGACAACCTCGCTTAATAACACTGAGATTGACCACCTTTTCGGAATACTCAGACGCCTAAAGGCTGAGGGCACAAGCTTTATCTTCATCTCTCACAAGATGCCGGAGATTTTTGCGCTTGCAGACTCCTACACCGTTTTCAGAAACGGACAGTACATTAACAGCGGAAAAATTGCCGATACCACACCCGAAAAGGTAACCGAAATGATGGTCGGTCACGCTTCGGGAAACGGTGAGCTTTATAAGCCGAGAAAGTACGGCGAAACCGTCCTCAAGCTTGATAAGCTTAGCGGCGAGTGCTTCAAGGATGTTTCTCTTGAGGTTAAAAAAGGACAGATTATCGGTCTTACGGGACTTCAGGGCTCAGGCTCCAGCGAGGTTCTTCAGGGTATATTCGGTACGGGACATGTCCATTCTGGCACTGTCGAGGTGTTCGGACAGAAGCTTCACCTCAACTCAATCCACAAGGCAATGAAGAGCAAGATTGCTATGCTCCCGGGAAACAGAAAGGAAAATTCTGTTGTTGCCGATATGAGCTTGCTTGAGAATATGTATCTTGCAGAGCACACACTCTCTGGCAACAAGCCGATTATCTCACAGAAGAACGAGAAAAAGAAATTCGAGAATTTCAAAAAAATGCTCAACATCAAGGCTCAGTCAGCCGATGACGGCATACTCTCGCTTTCGGGCGGAAACCAGCAGAAGGTTTTCATCGCACGCTGGCTCAATACCGATGCCGAAATTCTTCTCTTCGACAACCCAACTCAGGGAATTGATGTCGGCGCTAAAGAAGAAATTTATTCGCTTATTCTTAAGCTTGCAGAGAGCGGAAAGACAATCATTATAAACACACTCGAAATTCCCGAAATTCAAAAGGTTGCGGACTTATGTGCCGTTTTCTATGAGGGAAGCATCGTTAAGCTTTTACCTCACGATAAAATTGAAGAAAAGACAGTTATGCTGTATTCAACCGGCTCTACTGCTTCTGAGGAGGATTAATCATGGACACTAAAAAGAAAGGCTCACTGCTCGGAAAAATATGGTCGCAGTACAGCTTCATTTTCGTTTTCATTGCAATTTTCATTGTTTACGCAATAGTCAGCAGTTCACTCACATGGAACGGCGTCATGCTCGTTTTCAGACATTCAGCCGTTGTCGGTGTTCTCGCTATCGGTATGGGACTTGTATGTCTCACAGGTGAGATTGACCTTTCCGTCGGCTCTATGCTCGCACTTATCGGCGGTCTCTCCGTTGTTGCATTTAACCTTACGGGAAATATTTTCGCAACAGCGCTCTTCTCCCTCGTTGCTGGCGCATTCTTCGGACTTGTAAACGGATTTTTGGTCGGTGTCGTCGAGATGCCGGCGTTCATCGTAACTCTCGCTACAATGCTTATCTACCGTTCTCTCGCCCAGTACCTCTGCAAGGTTCTTCCTAAGAGCTACATCGGAAACGGATCTTCTGTTTTCAGAATGGAATCCAAGGGTGATTTTGCTAATCAGTATCAGGCTCTTTACAGCTTCGGTAACGGCAAGATTGCAACTGTTCCGATTGTCGGTATCCTTCTTCTTCTCGTCACCGCACTGTTTGTTTATATTTCAACAAGCACAAAGTTCGGCAAGAAAATCTACGCTATCGGCTCAAACAGCAAGGCTGCCGGAATGGCCGGTATCAACGTCAGCCTTAACAAGACTCTCGTTTTCGTCATTGCAGGCGTAATGGTCGGACTTGCTTCTCTCATTTGGATTGCAATGAACGGAAGCTGTGACCCGGCTACAACAGGTAATTCAAACGAGATGTACGCTATTGCGGCTGTTGTTCTAGGCGGTATCAGCATGAGCGGCGGCAAGGGCAAGGTTGTCGGTATCATCTTCGGTGCTATGTCTTACACCGTCATCGACAAGATCATCGTTGCTCTCAAGATGGATTCCCTCATTCAGGACTCTATCAAGGGTGTCATTCTCATTGTTGTCATTCTCATTCAGGTTGCCGGCCCGAGAATCAAAGAGAAATTTGCTAAATAATATATTTGAGATATGAAAAATCCCGCAGATTGATTTCTGCGGGATTTATTTTTTACTTCTTTTCTTTGAGCACTCTGAGGTATGCGCCCTTTTTAATCGGATGCTCGCTTCTGACATATACCGTCCATGTCGGATGCGGTGCAACATCAATCGGATTCATATCTGCATCGAAAATCTCGTCAAGCTTAATCTCGAAGACATCGCTCTGCGGCTCGAGAACATCAGCTGTCTGACCCTTGAAGAAGCGGTTTCTCTGCGATAGCTTAGCAAGCTTATTCTCCTCGTCATAGCCCTCGCAAATAGCGACTACCTCATACTCTCGAATGTAGGAACCTGTATCTGTTTTCTGCCCCGGTTCGGTTCCCATGTAAAATCCGGTGCTATACTCCCGATGACTTATCTTATCGGCTTCACGGCTGATCCACTCCGGCATCGGTTCACCAGGGTGGTCAAAATTGAAGTCGATAGCCTTTCTGTAAGCGTTGGTAATACAAGCTACATAATAAGCAGACTTAGCTCTGCCCTCTATCTTAAGGCTTGAAATTCCGCAATCGATAATTTCGCCAATGTGGTCGATCATATTCATATCACGGGAATTCATGATGAAGGTCTTTCCCTTTTCCTCTTGAATATCAAAGTACTGACCGTCTCGCTTGCCCTCCATGAGAGTATATTCCCAGCGGCACGGCTGAGCGCAGTCACCACGGTTAGCGTCTCTTCCTGTGAGATAGCTTGAAAGCAAGCATCTTCCTGAAAACGACATGCACATAGCACCGTGGACGAAAGCCTCGATTTCAAGGTCTTTCGGTGTGTTCTCTCGGATTTCCTTGATTTCGGGAAGTGAGAGCTCTCTTGCCAAAACAACTCGCTTTGCGCCCATTTTATAGAATGCATTTGCTGTCTGATAATTGATAACGCCCGCCTGAGTGGACACATGAATATCCACATTCGGTGCATACTGCTTAGCCATTTCCATAACGCCTAAATCAGCAATGATAAAGGCATCTACTCCGACTTTCTCGCAGTGGCTTAAGAATGCGGGAAGCTCATTTAATTCGTCATTGTGTGGAATTGTGTTGCATGTTACATGTACTCGGACGCCCTTCTCGTGGCATCTTCTGACCGCTTCTGCAAGCTCCTCATCGGAGAAATTGCTCGGTGCGGCACGCATTCCGAAGGTTTTGCCCGCAAGGTAGACGGCATCGGCACCGTAGTTAAGTGCCGACTCCAGTCTCTCCATATCGCCTACCGGAGCCAAAAGCTCCGGCTTTATTCTTTCTGTCATAATTTTCCTCTCTTAACCCGCAAGTCCTGCTTCAACAAGGTTATTTTCGTGCTCCCAAGCAGTCTCTGCATAATACGGTGTACCGTCAGCCGAATGACAGAAGTAGTAGTAGCTTCCGCCCTTTGATGTATTCGGTCTTACAGCCGCCTTGATAGCGTCAATTCCCGGGTTGCAAATCGGGCCCGCAGGAAGTCCGCCGAAGTTATAAGTATTGTAGTTGCTAGAGAAGCCCTCTGGTGCATCAGAAGCGTCACTGTACGGATAGTAAATAGTTGAGTCCATACCTAGAGTATAGATATCCTCATAGCTTGGGTTCTCAAGTCTGTTGCGGATGATAGCCGAAATGATATACATATCGTCTGTGTTAGCCGCCTCGGCCTGAATAATAGAAGCGATTGTGATAACCTGATCCATAGTGTAATTGGAGTTATTAATATCGTCAACAATATCTGATGTAACTCTTGTTTGATAGTTGTAAAGGAACTTACCGACTACGGATTCGATTTCATCGTTCTTATAGAATGTGTAAGTATCAGGGAAGAGATAACCCTCAAGCTTATAGTATCTGTCGGATGCATTTGTGATACTGCCGATCATATCGTACTTGTCGTAATCACTCGAGTTGCATGCATTGAGGAAGTCTTCAGCAGAACAAACGCCGTTGTCCTCAAGCTTCTGAGCAATCTCTCTTACCGTCATACCCTCCTGGAAGGTAATCTCAACTGTCTCCTGCTCGGAGGAATCGCCAGCCTGAAGAGTATTTATGATAGCCTCATAGTCCATATTCGTATCAAGATTGAATGTTCCCTTTGAGAAATACTCCATCTTGGTTGTTATCGTGCAGTAAAGCTGGAAGAACTCAGGTTTGTTGATTGCACCGGACTGATAAAGTAAATCAGCAAGCTCCTCGCTTGTCACATTATCCGGCACTTCAACCGTGGTTGTTCCCTCGCTTCTGTCTGCCGCAAGGAAATCGTTTGCACCGCCGACTAAGTAGCCGCCGAGTGTGAGAGCCATCAAAGCGACCATGAAAACCCAGACTACTCTGAAAATTCGTCTGTTTTTATGCGACTTAATTTTATCTCTCTTTTTGTGCTCTCGTCTTGCCGACTTTTCTTTCTTATCATTATCATAAGGATTTAAGTCACGGTTTTCATCGAGAACATCCGGTCTTAAATTAATGCGTTGAGTACCGTTGAGGCTGTCGAGAGTATCTTGAGGATTGTCAAAATCATCATCCTCAATATGAACTCTGAAAGCATTCGGATCGGGTCTCATATTGCGATTGTTCATTTCTCTGTTCCTTTCTTACTCGCACTGCATTCCGACAAAAAGCTTATCGGAAGTCTCCTTTGAGCTGAGCACCTCTACGATTTTAAGAGCGAATTTCACTGCGACACCCGCTCCCTTTCCTGTGATAACCTTTCCGTCAACCACAACGCTCTCGCCTGTGAAATTTGCTCCGCCCTTTGTAAGTGCGTCCTCGTTTCCGGGGTAACAAGTGGCATTCTTTCCGTCAAGCACGCCCATGTGTCCGAGAATTCTCGGTGCGGCACAAATTGCGGCTATGTATTTATCGTTATTGTAACAATAGGTAACGGCACGCTTGACAAGTTCGCTGTCCTCGAGGTGGTTTGTTCCCGGAAGTCCGCCCGGAAGAATAACCATATCCATATCGTCATAGCGAACGCTGTCAGCTATAATGTCGGCGGTCACGCTTATTTTGTGTGAGCCTGTCAGGGTTTTTCCCGTCACGCCG
Organism: Bacteroidaceae bacterium; assembly: GCA_963589785.1. Classification (GTDB taxonomy): domain Bacteria; phylum Bacillota; class Clostridia; order Oscillospirales; family Acutalibacteraceae; genus SIG603. The sequence goes on from CAVAMJ010000012.1 coordinate 32,734, forward strand.
ACAGTCTTAACCTCAAGACCTGCTCTTCTTAGAATATCAACGGGAGCTAAAGCCTCCATCTCTTCAAATCCGTCTGCAAGAAATAAATAAATCATATTTCCTCCTGTCAAATTAGCGACAATGACTTAAGGTAAGCCACTGTCTCACGGTGTATCTCCTCTATCGTTCTCGGCTCGAGAGAATCGGTATTGCATACAATCTTGTGCCAGCCGAATTTCTCCTGAGCGTAAACCGCCGCCTTTCGGCAATTAGTGAGATACTCTAAATTCTTTTCATGAATATCCTTTTTGGAATCATCACCCGAATATCTTGAAGTGAGAAGCTTCTGCGAAACTCTTGGATCCATATCAAGATAGATCACTGCATCGGGAACAGGCAAGCCGAGCTTGTTGAACTCAAAATCATAAAGCCACTGCGAAAAAGCGTCCCACTCTTCGTGCGGAAGCTTTGAAAGCTGATAGGTGATATTTGACGTGGTGTATCTGTCAGCTAAAATCAGTTTTCCGTTTTCATATGACTTTTTCCATTTCATATTGTAGCTCGCAAATCTGTCTACGGCATAGAATGAAGATGCCGCATACGCATTCACGGCATTTGCATCCGTGCCGAAGTCACCGGCAAGATACATTTTAACAAGCGCTGAAGACTCAGACTCATAATCAGGAAAAGATATTTTGATATTCTCGATATTATTTTTCTCGAGATACTCAGCCAAAAGTCGGGACTGAGTTCCTTTTCCGCTTCCGTCAAGTCCCTCAATTACAATCAGACTCATATTATTCTCCAATGTTCAAGATATTCAGTCTTACTTTACGGGTTAATCAAAGGTTAGCGAATTTCTCACGAACCTCTTTCATCTTGCCGCATGACATTTTTCCCTCAGGGCACGGGCCGCAAAGGCATGACGGACCCATGTTGGCAAAAATGTGCGGAGCAACCTTTTTTACCTCTGCGAGCATAAGAGTTGCAAGCTCTCTTATCTCCCACTGAGCACGGTTGCAGCAGCGAATAGAGAAGAAATTCTTGAGTGAACGTGCGTTCATTGTGCAAACCATTTTTGTGGTGCAAGCATTCGGAAGAACAAATCTTGCGTCCTCAATAGCCTTCTTCTCAGCCTTGGACTTTGCCGCCTTTTCGCTCAAGCCCTGTGCTAGGAAATCGGCATAGTGCTTTTCCTTGAGCATCTCGGTCAAGCGATCATAATGCTCCTGATCCTCTTTCATCGCCTTGAGATACTCCTCTTTAGCCTCAGGGATTGCCTCAATCTCCGGAGGAAGAACAAACTCGAATGCATTCTCTGCTACATAGCGCTGTGACTGAACAGAGAACGAAGCCATTCTGTGGCGTGTAATCTGAGCGAGAAGCGAACGGGAAACTCCCTCTATTCCGAATGTGAAGGATGCGTGCTCAATCGGGCTTTCGTGACCGATAGTCGAAAGCATATCAATAAAAGAAGCCGTCTTTTCGTCTGTCAAACCGTCCTTGATGGTATCGATTTCAGCCGGAGAGTAGCAAAGCTTGGCGGCGCAAGCAATTGTTTTCTCAGGTTCCGGTGTATATGCTAAAAGCTGAACATTTATCATGCTTTACTTTCCTTTCTGTAATTTTTACAAGACACAATTATTCATTATCTAAGTTCCGATTATATCATATAAGTAAAAACTTAGCAACTTAATAAATGCAAAAAACCTGTCAAGCATGCTTGACAGGTTCATTATTTTGTTTAGTTTTCTTCCTTATCCGTTTTAGCTTCCAGACTTAAAAGGCTTATGTCTCCCGTATCGGTAGAAAGCTCAATTGAATAATACTGTGCTTTTGGCTCCTCAGTCGGTTCGGCTGTAGCTTCAGTTTCATCGGATTTAGACTCCTCACTGCTCTCGGAAGAATTCGTCGGTATCTCAGGATTGCCAAGAGTAAGCTCTGCCTTTTTGCCCGAAACCTCGCCCAGTGTGCTTGTGAGTTTTCCCTTAGATGTCTTGAGTGTTGCGAGTGCATCAATGTCATTCGGTACACTTACGCTCACATTGCCGCTGACAGACTCCGCATTAATGCCCTTAGCCTTTGTGCTTGTGGAAAGAGTCACATCACCTGAAGTAGAACTTCCTGTCACGCTATCAAACGAGCCTGTGAAGCTAATGTTTCCATAGATTGAATTAAGCTTAGCGTCCTCTGCGGTGCAGTTTTCCGCTGTGATATTTCCTTGCTGTGAGTTAATCTTTAAATTCTCCGCAGTACAATTTGAGAGAGAAATTTCGCCGTTTTTGTCGCTGATTGTCAGTTTATCGGCTGTAATATCCTTTAGATTGATGTCACCCTTACCGATAATCGAGAGAGTATCGGCAGTGTAACCGTTTGTTGTGACATTAGACTCATTCACATTAAAGCTTATCACACCAAGTTTCATATCATTTGGAATCTCGATTGTCAGATCCTTGTGACTAAGCTCAGGCAAGGTCTTCTGATAGTAAATCTTCTCACCGTCATTCCAGCTGACAGTCAAATCCTCACTGTCCTCTGTTATGGTGAGTTTTGTGTCGGAATCGAGCTCACTGCTTGAGCTTTCTGTCACCTTGATTTCTTTGCCGTCATAATAAGCTAAGGTGATATTTCCCGCATTCCAGTTAACCGTAATGTTGTAAATATCATCGACAGGCTGAGTGTATTCCTGTGTGTATTTCTTGTCGGAATTTGTCGACTCGATATTCTCCTTTTTGAAAACATCGAAACCAAATCCGTGGGATAAACCGTAAGCTAAAGCTAAAAGCGCAAAAATACCGACAAGAAGCCATGTGATAATCTCTGTTATAAGACCTTTTTTCAGCATATTAACTCCTGTCCGCCGCTTCTTTTACGATAGCATGCATTTTTTCTATGTTCTTTTCCATGTCTTTCACAAGCTTAAACTGGTTTCTTGCTCTGACGAGGTTATGCTCGGGATAATCCGTGTGGAAATAAACATCCCCGTTAAAATAATCAGCCAAAAATCTTATTCCGCACTCAAAGGTCATCAGTTTTGCACCGACAGAAAGAGAATAAAGCTCGTTATCCGTAAGACTCTTTCCGCAGACTGACAAAAATCCCTCAGAATAAGCCCGGAATTTCTCTAAATCAAAATTAACCTTATCTAAATCCGCCTCGTCCTCGAGTGCCGTCGTCGCACCCGAACGAATTGAATCACCGAAATCATATGCGACAAGTCCGGGCATAATAGTATCGAGGTCGATAACGCAAACAGGCTCATCTGTCTTTTCGTCCACGAGAATATTTGCCATTTTGGTATCGTTGTGCGTAACTTTGAGTGCAAGCTTGCCTGACGAGAGCATATCCGTTAATTCGCAAGCGGCATTTTCTCGCTCGAGTGCAAAGTTAAGTTCGTCAGATGCCGTTTCTACTCTTCCGACTTTGTTTTCACGCACTGCCTCTTTTAACTGCTCCAATCTTATGGGAGTATTGTGAAAGTCCTTTATTACTTCATTCAGATTTTCTGCGGGATAATCACTTAGCATCGACTGAAACTTGCCGAATGCCACTCCTGATTTTCTGAGCATATCGAGGCTGTCTGCTTTCTCGTAAGCGACAGTACCCGTGACAAAATCCATGAGTCTCCAGTAAGTTCCGTCCTCGTCTACTGCAAAATATTTGCCGTCCTTTGTGGGCAAGAAATGAAGCGTTTCTCTTCTTGCGTCGCCGCCGTTCGCGTTTATTTTTTCTCTTAAAAATGTTGTAACTCCGACTATATTCTCCATAATATCGGCGGGCTTCGGAAATACATAGCCGTTGATTTTCTGCAAAATATAGTCCTTACCGTTAAAACTTAGCTTGTAGGTTTCGTTGATATGACCTGTACCGAAACGGGAAATATCCTCTGTTTCTATTCCGAATTCTTTAAGTATAGCTGTTTTCGACATATTAGTAGTTAATTCCGATTCTTGCGATAGTAGTGTTTCCTGCCTCAGAAATACTGATGCTTCCCGAGTGTCTCTGTGCGATGTCACGCACGTTGTTAAGCTCCGTTACACCGCTGTCCTTAAGCTCAAAAAGTCCCTTGAGAAAGTAGCCGAAGGTTCTCTGGTGAAGTCTGAGCTCCTTTGTCTCCTCACCTGTTGTGTGAGTTGTTTCAATCGCAAGCTGACCCTTTGCGGGAATGACATTAAGGCTGACAAATTTATCCTCAGACTTAGACTTAGCGGCATCCTTAACCGCCCATGTGAGAACATCGTCAATAAGAGTGCAAAGCTCAATAACCTTGATTTTGCTGTCACCGATCGAGATATTGCTCTCAAGTCTAATTCCCTTTGCGGCTGCGTCTGCCGCCTTTGTTGCAACAAGTGCGTTAATATAAGGGTTATCGGAATAGAAATCAAGAAGCGGAGCAGAGCCGGGGTTTGCATTAAATTTGTTTACATACTGAACTATCTCACGGTTTCTGCCCTGTTCTGCGAGCGAACCTAATTTCTGCATAGCGTACATAACGTTCTTTCTCGTAGCCTTGTAGGACTCAACGTTTACTACCATTGCATTGTAGCTCTCTGCACGAACAGAATTAATCTCGTTGCCTGCGGTATATTCATAGTCTCTTGCCTTGAATCTTGCCGCACCGTAAGCCGAACGTGCGCTGAAGATGATAATCACGTAGAGAACGAAAGTCGAGAAAAATCTAATAGAGAAATCATCGACACCGAGATAATCGTTAATTCCGCCGTTTGCTACATAAAATGCCAACAGCTGTAAAAGGCAAAGTCCGATAGAATACGGAGAAATTGATCTTCTGTAAAGATAACGAAGCGGCTTGATGAATACTGCAATAGTAATCAGTGTGAAAAGAACATAAAGACCGTTAGCGACAAGCTTGCCTGTTAAGCTGACAGACTCAAGCGGAGAACTGCCGACTAAGACCGTGACAAAATCGGTGAAGAAAAGATAATTTGTTATAAGAAGAAGTCCCGTGAAAATCTTGTGTGCGATGTTGTTGCTTGATGAAAATATCGATGCGATAAAAAGCCACAAAACGCAAACCATATTCGAAACCACGCCGAGATTTTGGGTGCTCGACACCGTAGCCGAGATAATTCCTCTGCTTATGAAAGCAAGCACAACCGCCGCCACAGTAACGGCTGTCGTAGCCACTGTTTTGAAGCGTTCCTCAAGCAGAAGGACAAAAGCCACTGCATTTACAATGAATATCAAAGGTAAGCTGAACATATAACTTTACTCCTCAAAAATCTAAAAATGCGTTATTCTAAGCGAGGATACAGCAACTCACCTGAATTTACAGCATTTCAGAATAAGTATATCACAATGCTTTTTCTTTGGCAAATACTAACATTAAAAATCCTGTGAGATTTTCACAAAATTTTCCGTTAAAACTTATAAAGAACGGAAAAAATTACCTGCTGTTGTAAAAGCAATACAAAAATACTTGAAGTGATGCAATCAACATTGTATAATTTATAATAAATTTAAGAGACTTATGCTTAGAAAGGCGTGATTATTATGTTCAAGCGCTCAAGCGGCGTTTTGATGCACATTTCATCTTTACCGGGAGATTACGGTATCGGTTCTTTTGGAAAAGATGCAAAGGCATTTATAGATATGCTAAGTGATTCGGGATGCACATGGTGGCAGGTTTTGCCGTTTGGACCTACGGACGCATGGAACTCCCCATATGCAAGTATTTCCGCATTTGCCGGAAATCCGAATTTTATCGATCTCGAGGAATTAAGAGACGAGGGACTCCTCACCGAAGAGGAGCTGACCTCTCAGAAATATGCAAACCCGTATACGGCGGCATTTGAATTTCTGAATATTAAAAGAATACCTGTTCTCTATCGTGCATTCACAAGAACCGACGACGCTTACAAAGAGAAGGTTAAGAAATTTGCCGAAGAAAACTCATTCTGGCTTCCCGACTATGCTCTTTATATGATATTAAAGGAAGCAAACCTCGGCAAGGAATGGTTCGACTGGGAGGACGAAAAGCAGAAGCTTCATGACAAAGAAACCGTGGTGGCTCTAATGGAAGAGCACGCAGAGACAATTCTTTTCATGGAGTTCATTCAGTATGTCTTCTTCAAGCAGTGGGAGGAAATCAAATCCTACGCTAACAAAAAGAATGTCAAAATTCTCGGCGACTTACCGATGTATGTCGCAAGACAAAGCTCGGACGTTTGGAGCAACAGAAATCTATTTGACCTTGCCGAGGATGGTCAGCCGAAGTGCGTAGCGGGAGTACCGCCCGATTATTTCAGTGCACTCGGTCAGAAATGGGGAAATCCGCTTTACAACTGGGACGAAATGAAGAAAGAGGGATACCATTGGTGGCTCAAGCGACTTGAAGCATCGTTCACTCTATACGATGCAATCAGAATTGACCACTTCCGTGCATTCTCCGCTTACTGGGCTGTTCCGTATGAGGCGGAAACCGCTATCGACGGCGAGTGGCGCAAGGGTCCCGGTATGGACTTCTTTAATGTTGTTATAGAGAAATTCGGTGCAAATAAGATTATCGCAGAGGATCTCGGTATTATTGATGACGGTGTTGTCAAGCTTATCGAGGATACAGGCTTCCCGTGCATGCGTGTCATGCAGTTTGCTTTTGACTTCTCAGACAATATGCACTTGCCACACAATATGCCTAAAAACAGCGTAGCTTATACAGGCACACACGACAACAACACCACACTCGGCTGGCTCTGGGAGGCTTCTCCAGAGCAGAGAAAGCTTGCTCTTGACTACGCCGGCTTCACCGGTGACAACTGGGCTGAGGGTGGTTGGAACTCAAAGTCGGTTCAGGCTATGATTCGTGCTCTCTGGGCGGCTCCGTCAAACATGGCTATCGTACCTGTTCAGGATCTTTGCGGCTTCGGCAGTGACACTAAGATGAATATGCCGGGTGTTCCTAACGGCAACTGGGCATTCAGAATTTCGAGAGAGCACCTAAGAAACATAGACTTCGGCAAACTCAAGACTCTAAATAAAACATACTTCAGACATTTCACCGAAGAACCCAAAAAGGAAGCAAGTGCTGACGAAAATGAATGATTTTGACGAGAAAATCAAGGTCTTAAAAGACTTGATTGAAAAGGCAAACAAGATATGCGTCTTCACGGGAGCAGGAATAAGCGTTCCAAGCGGTATTCCCGATTTCCGCTCGGCTAACGGTATTTACAGCCAAAAGTACAAGCAGACCTTGCGTCCCGAAGAGATTATTTCTCACAGCTTTTTCATGCGTGATACCGCTCTTTTCTATGAATTCTATCGTGAAAAAATGCTCTATCCCGATGCTAAGCCAAACGAAGCGCATTTGTATTTTGCTGAGCTCGAGAAAAGCGGAAAATCTGTTCCCGTTGTCACTCAGAATATAGACGGTTTTCACTCGATGGCAGGAAGCACCTGTGTTTTTGAAATTCACGGAAGCATACACAGAAACTACTGCATGAAGTGCCATGCGCCGTACGACATGGAATATGTCTACAACGCAGAAGGTATACCCGTTTGCGAGAAGTGCGGCGGCACAGTAAAGCCCGATGTCGTTCTTTATGAGGAGGGGCTCGACTCCGACACCGTGAACCGAGCTATACACGAAATCGGCACGTCCGATTTACTCCTCATCATAGGAACATCCCTTGCGGTTTACCCGGCGGCAAGCTTTGTTAGGTACTTCAAGGGCGATAACATTGTGCTTATCAATAAGAGCACCACGCCTTTTGACGAGAACGCAGACCTTGTTATCAACAGCGACATTATCGAAGTTGTTGAGGCTTTGAAAAAATAAATCTGATATAAACAAAACGCAGACCGAGAAACCGATCTGCGTTTATTTTTGCGTTTAAATTAGTTATCTGCTCTGTTGTAACCGTTCTTCATATGCTTACTGCACTCGAGTGTAAGCTTTGTGAGAGTATCGGTTGTCTGAGCCTTAGCCATATCGGCAATTCTCTCGTTTGCCTTTTCAAGTCCTGAGAAATCGCCCGACTCGATAGCTGCCTTGTCGCTCTCGACAAGAATCTGTCTGCCCTTTGTGAGCACACCTTCCTGGTATCTCTCGATGATCTGAACGCATGAACCGAAGTGAGCGTCTGCCATAACACCGATGAGTCTTGAGCCCCAGTAGAAATTCTCTGTGGAAACATCAAGCTTGACATCGCTGAGATATTTAGGCATCTTGGAGACATTTGTGTAAAGCGGAATTGCCGCATTGAATGCGTTTGAGCCAAACATAATCCACTCGACACCCTTAATTTCATCGGGAACGTCACTTCTTATCTGGCAGATAGATGTGACGCCTGTGCGGCTGATACCGATTGAACGGTAAACGCCTCTCTTGCCTGTATCCTGTGCGGAATACGGGTTGTAAGGTGTTCCCTGATAGTAGGAAGAAACAATATACTTAACGTCCTCGACAGTTACCTTTTTGTCAGGCTTGAGTGACCATGGAATATTGTCGCTCTCAGGCTTAAATTCTGCGTCCTCACCGTCCCACTTGTGAGAGAATGGAGTGAGGTATCTGCCCATAAACCATGCACGAGGAGTGTTGTAGCAATGGTCTGCATCTCTTCTTGAGCCGAAGCAGTAGCGAGGATTGAACGGCTCGCCCTCTTTATTCAAGTCGAGATGATTTTTCTCGATGAACTCCTTGAGGTCGGCAGAACACATATATTCCTTCTTTTCGCCATAAGCATCGTCAAAGTCAAAATAATCCATACCGAACTGGTTCGGAGCGAGAACAACCTCATCGTCCTTAACTCTTCTTGCAATCCAGTGATGACCGCCGATAGTCTCGAGCCACCAAATCTCGTTCTCATCATTGAATGCAATTCCGTTTGACTCATATGTGCCGTAAGTCTCGAGAAGATAAGCAAGGCGCTCAACTCCCTCTCTCGCGGAATGAATGTACGGAAGTACGAGAACAACTATGTCCTCCTCGCCGATGCCGCCGGGGATATCTTTCTCTCTTCGAGACTTAGCCTTCTGATACTCAACCATAGGATCTGCCGCCAAAACTCTTGGGTTCGAGGTGATAGTCTCCGTGGCTGTCATACCGACATTAGCGGCATTGATTCCGGTAGCCGCCCAAATGCCGTCCTTGTTTGATACGCTCGGGCAAGAGGTGTATCTCATAGGATTATCAGGCAAATCAATCTCAACATGAGAAATAACCGACTTATATTTTCTTGGCTGTTTATCTGGATTTACGACTATGATTTTCTTCTCGTCAAAAAATCCGTCATCTGTTCTTGAAATCATTGTCGAATTATCGTTACTTGCCTTTTTACCGACAAGTATTGTAGTGCATGGCATAAAAACACTCCTTATCTTTTCCTAAAATATATTTTTATTCTATCAGAAATATCGGTTTTTTCAACACTTTTTTGTTCTTAAAGCCAATATCACTTCATGATAAGCTCCTTGTCGCTCGGAAGCTCAAACGGTACATTTTTCGGCTCACTCAAATAGTAATAGGCACAAGAAGTATAATCGTCATATCTTGGTCCCGTCCAGCCGAGGTTATCTATGACCATTTTGAAATCCTTGTCAAAATAAATCGGATCCTTAACATGGAAACGATAAAGCAAAAATCTTTTCTGATGATTGTACATTTCCTTTGTGTCACCGATTATTGCGAACAATCCCGCATACAAGCCGCTGAAAGTCTGGTATTTATTGAGGTAAATATCGTTTCCGAATGCATATGAGCCGCAGAAATAATCCTCCGTGCCCGTATAATTCATAGTAGGATATTCGTCACCGTCAATATAAGCCTTTGCCTCGCCCTCTACCCAGCATGTGTTGTGACCGTTCATTCCGCTTGCAAGAGTTACTCCGACAAACTGTCCCTTGCCCTTCACGCCGTCCAATATCGTGTATGATCTGCCCTTTTGGACGGGGTGCTCCTGGCGGTAAGCGGCATGAAAATAGCCTATGTCGTCACCGATTTCACCGTGCCAGCCGCTTATCATATAATATAGAGTTTCTGGCTTATCGGAGCGGTTCTCCATTGTGATTTTGCAGTGCTTCTTAAACGGCATCTCGAAATAGCTGTTAAAGCCTCTGCCGGGGGCAACGAGCATCACAGCGGAATTTAAAACGGGATAATTGCCGTCTCTGTCCTCGAAATTCTCATCATAAGCACATCCGAAAAATGCCGAAAGCGGTGCTTCAACGCTAGGAAAAGCTTCATTATCCCAGTAAATTCTTAAAATAAACGAATGTCCGACATAACCCGTGAACCACATATGAGTTATCATTCCGGGGCCGTCCGTATCGCAAAGTGTTAGCGTTTCATTCGGCTTTATGTCATAGCAAGGACTTAGCTTTTCGCAGTCCTTACCTCTTGTTCCGCCTGACTTAGTGCCTGTCGGATTTTCTGCGGAAAAACCGAAAACCTTTCTGTTTCTCATTTTATAAAGCTCCATAAGAACCTCCGTAACAAAAGAATTTTGCCGTTAATTTGTCCTTTTGTTCAATTGTATCATCAGAAATACTCTCGTTCAATACAAAAAGAAAAAACAGCGTGAAAAACTCACGCTGTTCAAATTCAAAATCAAACTACCTCAACAAGCTCAATCTTGAAGTTCAATTCCTTGCCGGCCATTTCGTGGTTAGCATCGAATGTGATTGTAGTCTCGTCCTTTGCGGCAACGCAAACAGGGAACTGCTGGCCCTCTGCTGTTGCAAGATAAAGTCTGTCACCGACATTAAGCGACTCGCTTCCCGGCAACTCTGCCTGAGGAACAGTGAAAATTGCCTCTGGATTAGCCTCGCCGTAAGCCTCCTCCGGCATGAGGTGGATATCGATAATCTGACCTACCTCCATGTCCTCAACTGCCTTATCGAAGCCTTTAATCATCATTCCTGCGCCGCAAACGAACTCGAGCGGAGTTCCTCTGTCGTAGGAAGAATCGAATTTTGTTCCGTCGTTGAAAGTTCCTGTGTAGTGAACTCTACATGTTTTGTTAAGGTTGCTCATTTAAGTTTCCCTTTCAGTTATAAAGTTATTTTAGTACCGCCTGCCGTGCGAATATTGAGAACATAGCATGTTCCCTCGCCGAAAACGGATTCAATCATGGTTTTATATTCATCAAGCAAATCATCGGGTACATAAGCCTGAATTGTGCCCGCAAATCCGCCGCCGTGAACACGGTAAGCGCCTCTGTCCTTAAGCACTCTTTCAGTGAGAGCCAAAGCGAGAGTCAGTCCCTGGTGGCTCGGGTCACTCGATGCGAAAACATTCTGCAGCTTCATAAGAGAAGAATTGCCCGACTCCTTGACAAGCGCTCTGAATGCATCAAAGTCATTTTCTTTAAGCTTCTCTGCCTCGTCCTTAGCACGGCGGTTCTCATCAAAGAAATGAACAGCACGAAGAACAGCTCTGTCTCCGAGCTTCTCACGAAGTGCGGGAATGCTCTTGTAGAACTCATTCTCATCTACTTCACGAAGAACGCTCTTTCCGAAAAATTCAGCAACGGACTTCATTTCTATCGGAACTGCGGCATATTCGTTTGTTAGGTCTGCGTGACTTCCTCTTGTGTCAACAATGCAAAGCTTGTGACCGTAGTCAGCGAGGTTAAATTCGATCTTCTCGAGAACAGGCTTTTGAGGATCGTTAAAATCAATTGCGGTAAATCCGCCTACACTTGAAGCGGTCTGATCCATAAGTCCTGACGGCTTGCCGAAGAAAACATTCTCTGCGTACTGAGCAATCTGCGCTACCGTTACGGGATCGATTTTATCGTCATTGTAGAAATGATTGATTATAGTGACAACCAATACCTCGAATGCCGCCGAGCTTGAAAGACCTGAGCCCTTGAGGACATTCGATGTTGTGTAGCAGTCAAATCCGCCGACATTGTAGCCAAGCTCAGTTACTCTTGCGGCAATACCACGGATGAGCGAAGCCGACTTCTCTCGCTCCATGCTTTTCGGCTCAAGAACGGAAATATCAATTTCATCAAACTTTGTGTACTCGTGCGACTTCAAACGAATCATGCTGTCATCACGCTTTTTAGCCGCAGCAATGATGTCGAGATTAACTGCCGCCGCCAAAACTCTGCCGTGCTGGTGGTCAGTGTGGTTTCCGCCGATTTCGGTTCTGCCCGGGGCTGAAAAATACTCGATGCCCTCATCGCTTTCTAAAGAAAAGTAACTTTTGAAGTTCTCAGCAAGAAAAGCGTATCTCTCACGCTGTGCTTCTTCGTTGTCCGCATAAACGGATTTGAATTCAGAAATCATAGTTTTCCTCCGTTTTTGATTAAATTAAAAAGTCCGTCCTCATCTATAACAGGTATACCGAGTGACTGAGCCTTAGTTAACTTAGTGCCTGCCGCCTCGCCCGCTACAAGGTAGCTCGTTTTTTTGGAGACAGATCCGGTCGCCTTGCCGCCGTTCTTCTCGATAAGCTCGCTTGCTTCCTTTCTGCCGAGGGTAGGAAGCGTTCCCGTTACGACAATGGTAAGTCCCGCTAAAGCATCTGAAGCATCTTCATCTTGCGGCATGGTCATATTAACACCGTCCGCTTTAAGTCTTAGAATAATTTCTTTGTTGTGCTCGTTCGAGAAAAATTCGACTATGCATTTTGCCGTTGTCTCACCGATATCGTTGATTGCGGTAAGCTTTTCCTCGTCAGCTTCAAGCAATTCATCAATGCTCGAAAAATTCTTCATGAGCTCTCTCGAGGTTGAAAGTCCGACATTTCTTATTCCAAGCGCCGCCAAAAGCCTTGTCGGCTCGTTTGCTTTTGAAGCTTCAATTGCGGCAAGAATTTTGTCGGTGTTCTTCTCTTTGCCAATAAGCTTTTTCTCGATTAATTCCTCACGGCGATTTTTAAGCTCATAAATATCGGCATAGCTCTCAAGAAATCCCTCTTTAATGAGGGTGTCGGTTATGGTCTCACCAAGACCGACAATATTCATACAGTTGACCGAAGAAAAGTAAGCTATCGTTCGTGAAAGCTGTGCGTGGCAAGATGGATTGACGCATCTTATGTCAGCGGTATCTTCCTCTCGAATAAGCGGCTCACCGCAAACAGGACAAACAGTCGGCGCAGTGAAAACCTCGCTCGGCTCACTTACACAGCCGTTAAGCTTTGGAATAATCTCACCAGACTTAAAAAGCTTGTAGCTTCCGCCTATACCAACCTTCATCTCGTTTATGTAGTCTTGATTATGAAGAGTTGCTCTCGAGACAAATGTACCGCATAGTCTTGCGGGGCCACCTGTTTCCTTGTCGTGGAAAATTCCCGTAAAGGTAAGCTTTCCGGTTCTTCCGACATCGACGAGAATTTCGTCTATCACTACCTCGCGTTCCTCAGGAGGATACTTATAAGCAATGTGTCCGCTTGAATACTTAGCGCCGCTCGGAAAATCGTTTCGATAAGCTATTTGGTCTATCTTGACGACCGCACCGTCAATATCAAACGGCAGTTCACTTCTCATCTCGCCGATTTCATCGATTGCCGATAAAATCTCCTCGAGCGTACCACACTTTTTGTGATAGACTGTTTTCACGCCAAGCGCCGTCAGCTTATCAAGAGAATCGCAGTGACTTGCCATAAGCTCAGACGGGCCGTCCTGAACATTGAAGACAAACATATTAAGCCCACGCTCGCGGGTGACTGTCGGGTCGAGCTGTCTTAAAGTGCCAGCCGCAAGATTTCTGGGATTTGCGGCCAGCTTTTTGCCGTTCTCCTCCTGAATCTTGTTGTATCTGTCGAAGCTCTCGTGAGTCATATAGACCTCGCCTCTAAGCTCGAGGTACTCGCAGTCATAGTCGATTTCCGTTTTTACATCGGGCAAGGTGAGCGCATTCGCAAGGGTGTCCTCGCCTATGTAGCCGTCACCTCTTGTTTCTGCCATATAAAGTGAAAGCTTACCGTCAGTCTTTCTGTATCGAAGTGACATGCTAAGACCGTCTATTTTCTGCTCGACAGAGAAAACGGCATCTGAGTGCACTGCTTTAACCTTTTCGTACCAAGCGGCAACTTCCTCTTTGGCAAACACATCTTCGATTGAAAGCATGGGTACATTATGAGTAATCTTTACTCCAGCCTCACGCTTAGCCGTACCGCCGACCTTTTGAGACGGAGAATTCTCGTCCACCCACTCGGGGTGCTCACGCTCTGCCGATTTTAATGACTGCATTAGCTTATCATACTCAAAATCGGATATTTCCGGCTCGTCCATATTATAGTACCTGTTCATGTGGTACTCAATTTGAGCTTTTAACGCTTTGTATTCTTCGTAACTCATCGATTTTCCTTTATGTTTGGATAATTATTGGAAATAATATTTAAAAATCAGCAAGCAAAACCTGTCCGCTTGCTGATTCTTTTTACTCAAATTCTTTAAGTGACCTCACTACCGATGCAATCGGAAGTCCGACAATGTTAAAATAATCGCCATTTATCGATTCGACCAAGAGCGAACCCTTGCCCTGAATTCCATAAGCCCCAGCCTTGTCGCTCGGCTCCCCCGTTGCGATATAGGCGTTTATTTCCTCGTCCGTAAGATCATAGAACTTAACCTCGGATTTCACCGAATAATTAAGCGTTTTTCCGTTTCCGATTATGCATACTCCCGTGAAAACATTATGTGTTTTTCCCGAAAGCATTTTGAGCATATCGAAAGCCTCCTTGTCGGAGTGCGGCTTGCCGAGAATTTTTCCGCCGTAAGCGACTACTGTATCCGCCGCCAGTACAACGCTTTCTTCATCAACAATCTTTTCGACTGCCTGAGCCTTTCTCTTTGACAAAAGCTCAACCGCCTCATTCGGAAGAAGAGACTCAGAAAAGCTCTCGTCAACATCGGAAACAATCACCTCGAAATCAAGATCTGCCAACTTCATCAGTTCTTTTCTTCTCGGCGAGGACGAAGCCAAAACAAGCTTCATCTTATTCACCGTAGCCGTCCGGATTCTGTGTCTGCCATCTCATGGAGTCAGCGCACATATCGTCGAGGGTCTTCTCTGCCTTCCAGCCAAGCTCGTTGTAAGCCTTGGAAGCGTCTGCATAGCACTCTGCGATGTCGCCCGGTCTTCTGTCTGTGATGACATAAGGAATCTCTCTGCCGACAGCCTTTGAGTAGGATGCGATAACATCGAGAACAGAATATCCGATACCTGTACCGAGGTTGTAAACCTGACGGCCGCAGTTACCCTCCTCAAACTTCTTGAGAGCGGCTACATGACCCTCTGCGAGGTCCATAACATGAATGTAATCTCTTACGCCTGTGCCGTCCTTTGTCGGATAGTCGTTGCCGAAAACATTGACATGGTCACGCTTGCCGACAGCAACCTGAGCGATGTAAGGAGTGAGGTTGTTCGGAATACCCTTAGGGTCCTCACCGATAAGTCCTGACTCGTGTGCTCCGACAGGGTTGAAGTATCTCAAAAGGATAGGATTGAATTCCTTGTTTGCGAAAGCATAGTCTGTGAGGATACGCTCGATGAAAAGCTTAGTTGTTCCGTATGGGTTAGTTGTAGAAAGTGGGAAATCCTCCTTAATCGGAACGGAAGCAGGATCACCGTAAACCGTTGCGCTTGAAGAGAAGATGATATTGTTGCAGCCAAACTCTCTCATAACCTTGATGAGTGTGAAGGTTGAACCGAGGTTGTTCTCGTAGTACTCGAGCGGCTTTGCAACGGACTCGCCGACAGCCTTAAGACCTGCAAAGTGAATAACTGCATCGATCTTGTTCTCTGTGAAAATCTTTCTGAGAGCCTCTTCATCACGGACATCATCCTTGTAGAAAGCAATTTCAGTGCCTGTGATTTTCTCAACTCTCTTAACAGCCTCTTCCTTGCTGTTGTAAAGGTTATCCACGATAATCGGTGTGTGACCCTTCTGAATTAAGCTGATGCATGTGTGCGTGCCAATGTATCCGGCACCGCCTGTAACTAAAACGTTCATGACATTCTCCTATTCTGTTAGCATTCAAATTTAAAATATACACATAAAAACTTGGGACTTATTTCCCAGTTGACAAGATTGTAACACAAGTTAATCGATAATTAAAGCTTTTTTTAGTTTTTTTCTTTCCACATCTTAGGAACTGAGAAACCTCTTCCCTTGACATTTGATACCTCACAAGTGACAATAAATGCTTCTTTATCAAAATCAAGCACCATATTGTAAAGTGATTGGAGCTTATTTCTCGGAAGAACGCACATCACAGCTTCAGTGGGATTTCCGACAAAACCCGTCTCCATTTTAATCATGGAACAGCCGAGGTCGAGGTCGGCTAAAATCGCCTCTCTGATTTTTGCATGCTCCGGGGAAATAATCGTGACCTGATTTCTCTTTCCTCCCATAACAAGAACCTTATCGAGCACAAAGGAAAGCGCCATGGTTAGCAAAATTCCGTAAAGTATCTGCTCGACTGAGGAATAGAAAAGCTGAACAAAAAGAATTATCATATCAACGCAGTTGATGAGAAGTGCAAGCTTTATTCCCGTTTTCTTGTTTATGACACAGGAGAGCACCTCTATTCCGCCGCTGCTTGCTCCGTTCTTCAGAATAAGTCCGTCGCCCACTCCTATTACTATTGCCGCAAATACAAGGGCAAGCATGACATCATCACCGCTATATGAAAAATTAGGTATTTTTCTAAAAATATAAAGAAATGTCGGATATGATACCGTGCTTACTATTATTCCGAAAGCAAATTCTTTGCCCATGAAGATAAACCCGACTATGAAGAAAACAATATTGACTATATAGGTCAATATTGAAATATCCATGTTTAAATAGTGTGAGAAGATAAGACCCAAGCCGGTGACTCCGCCCATGATGAAATTCATCGGCAAAATAAAATAGCATACTCCAAGGGCAACCACGGCATTGCCGAGAATTACCAAAAGTATCCTTCTGAGCTTTTCGGGTGCTTTTTCTTTGATTTTTTTCATTACTTTATCACCTTTTTGTTTTAATACTTTATCTTAGCAAATTGCCCATAAAAAACCGAATGGGCAGTCTTTTCGACTGCCCTAAATGGTTTATTGATTTATTCTACCTCGTAGCCCTTAGCTTTGATTAAGTCAACTACCTGGTAAACATATTTGTTGCACTCTTCATCGGTCTTAGCCTCGACCATTACTCGAATGAGCGGCTCTGTACCCGATTCACGAACGAGAATTCTTCCCGTGTCGCCAAGTGCTTCGGCTACCTTCTTGACCTCTGCCTGAACATCGGGATCCTCATTGACCTCTTTCTTGCTTGTAACCTTAACGTTAACAAGAAGCTGAGGATACTTAACGAAGCCCTTTGTAAGCTCGCTCAAAGTGACCTTCTTTGCGATCATAACCTCCATAACCTTGATGGCTGTGAGAAGTCCGTCACCTGTTGTTGCGTACTTTGAGAAAATGATATGACCTGAATCCTCACCGCCGATGATGTGGCCGTTCTTTGTCATATTCTCGTAAACATACTTGTCGCCGACAGCTGTTTTCTCGTAGTTAATTCCCGCTGCATCAAAAGCCTTGTAAAGACCGAAGTTAGACATAACGGTTGTTACAACGGTATTGTTGATGAGGTGATCTCTCTCTTTCTGATAAACAGCGTAAAGATAGAGAATAGCGTCACCCGAGACCACATTTCCGTTCTCGTCTACTGCGAGGCATCGGTCTGCGTCACCGTCAAATGCAAATCCGACATCAAGGTTATTTTCCTTGACATACTTCTGAAGATTTTCGATATGAGTGGAACCGCAGTCAGTGTTGATGTTAGTTCCGTTCGGATGAGCATTGATAACATAAGTCTTTGCTCCCAGAGCATCGAAAACAACCTTTGCGATGTTCCATGATGCGCCGTTTGCGCAGTCAAGTCCTACACGGTAGTTCTTGAAGGAGCGTCTTGCCTGAGCGAGAAGATAAGCGATATATCTGTTTCTTCCGGCAAAGAAGTCGACAGTGATACCGATTTTGTCGCCGGATGCAAAAGGAATTTCTCCGATTTTTCCGTCGATATAATCCTCAACCTTGAGAATGGTTTCCTCGTCCATCTTCTCGCCGTGAGAATTGATGAGCTTGATACCGTTGTCGTAGTAAGGATTGTGGCTTGCAGAAACCATGATGCCGCAGTCAAAATCCTCTGTTAAGGTAACATAAGCTACGCTCGGAGTTGTTGTTACGTGAAGAAGATATGCGTCAGCACCCGATGAGGTGATACCTGCTACAAGTGCGTACTCAAACATATAGCTCGAAAGTCTTGTGTCCTTTCCGATTACTATCTGAGCCTTTTTTGTGCCGTTCTCAGAATAATACCATCCGAGAAAACGGCCGATTTTGTAGGCGTGATCCACGGTTAAATTTTCACCCGCTTTACCGCGAAATCCGTCTGTTCCGAAATACTTTCCCATAATAATGCCTTTCTTTAATTAATATAACATAATTCTGCGTTAATACGCATTTTACAAAAAGACCTTTGGTCAGTATACCACAAAAAAAGAGTTAATTCAACTTACTTAGCGTGAATATTGTCACAGCTATATACTATATCTCCGGTTTTGCCGTCCAAACGCTCGTATTTTTCGTCTCTGTTTTTAGCAAGATACGCCTTTTTTCCCATAACATCAATCTCAGATTTATCGTCCTTGCCGTCGATTATCTCGCCGCAAAGCTCGATGAGGGATTCAATCAAATCGTTCTTTATGTCGCCTGAGCCGTGAGAAATAAGCACACGGTCATAAAAGCCGTCCACAGCCATTTTGAGCCAAATGAGATTATTTCTGTATTCCTCTATGCTCGGGCAGTAATCGAAATTGAGAAGCGTGTTATTGTTTGCGGCATCTCCAGCGATAAGCATTCTCTCCTCGGCAATCAAAAATGTCATAGAACCGGGTGTGTGACCTGCACAGGCATTTGCTTGAATGTGAAGATTGCCTAAATCAAAAATGTCTCCGTCCTCAATTCTGCCAAGCTGTTCGTCATTCGCAAAATCGGAAACTATGAAATCATCTTCAGTCAATGAGGCGAAAACATCCTCATCGGGATAAAGAAACGAAAGAAGCTCTTTAACATATGCGTTTCTGTCGGCGGCTGAATTGGGGTCATTATAAACCCCTGTGTCCTCCTCGCTTATTCTCACGTCGGAGAAAAGCGGCGCACCCATTGCGTGGTCGATGTGTCCGTGGGTTAAAAGCACGGTAACAGGCTTGCTTGTGAGAGTTTTTACATACTCGTCAAGTCTGCCTACGCCGACTCCCGTATCAATAAGAACTGCTTTCTCGTCACCCTCGACAAGATACATAATCTCGCCTGTTATTCCGAAAATTCTTGTTACTCTCTCACTTAGCTTTTCACTTGTAAAAAAATCAACGCTCATTATTTATCCTCTTTTAGTTCTATTTTTAAAACGGTATCCACGCTATCGGGCAGATACACGGTAGCCGAAACATCAACGAATACCGCATCGGGATAGTTCTCAACCATCCAGTTGTCGGCAAGCTTAACTTCAGTTCCGTCACAAAGAAGTCTTATCGACTTGATTTCATCATGCTTGATATTCTCGAGCCAAATACTTCCGATTGAATTTTCATATATATGGTAGTAAATTATATTTCTGTTTCGTGTCAGTCTGCCGTTCTCGGGCTTTGGCAAATTTGCAGAACCGCATCCGTAAATCGACTCGCCACCGAGCTTCATCCATTCACCGATTTGAGATAGTCTCTCAAGGCTCTCAGTCGGAATGTTTCCTCTTGCATCGGGGCCGACATTCAGAAGTAAATTTCCGTTCTTAGAGACACACTCGACAAGCTTTCTCACAAGCATATCATACGGCTTGAAATTCTTGTCCTTAGCGGTGTAGCCCCAGTTGTTGTTCATAGTGATGCAGGCTTCCCACGGAATATTTCTTCCGCTTTCGTCCTTAAATCCTGAGGGCGGAATAATCTGCTCGGGACTTACAAAATCGCCGCTGAACTCTGACGGATTGTCCGTTGCGATTGAGCCAAAGCCCGATCCGCTTACCTCAAGCCTATTATCTAAAATAATATCGGGCTGATAAGAACGAACCATTCTGACAAGCTCGCTTGCTTTCCACTTCTCACCCGTCATATCGTCATACGAGAAGTCGAACCACATGATATCGATTTTGCCGTAATCTCGGCAAAGCTCCTCTATCTGACCGTGCATATATTTAAGATAGTTATCGAAATTCTTCTGCTTGTCCTTCTCTCGCTCGTCATTTCTGAGCGGATGATTTCTATCCTTGTAAGAAGGATAATCGGGGTGATGCCAGTCAAGAAGTGAGTAATAAAGTCCGACTCTAAGTCCCTCTGCTCTGAATGCATCGAGATACTCACGGACAATATCCTTGCCGTACGGCGTGTTTGTTACCTTCCAATCGGTAAGCTTAGAATCGAAAAGGCAAAAACCGTCATGGTGCTTCGCCGTTAAAACTGCATATTTCATGCCCGCTTCTTTAGCGGCTTTCGCCCATTTTCTTGGGTCAAAATCTGTCGGATTGAACTCCTCGAAGTATTTGATATAATCGCTCTCGGGCATTTCTTCTGTAGATCTTATCCATTCGCCTCGAGCAGGAATTGAGTAAATTCCCCAGTGAATGAACATTCCGAAACGGTCATGCAAGAACCATTTCATTCTCTCGTTATATTTTTCTCTGTCAAAGCTATACATTTTCATTCTCCTTTCGAGAAAGATAAGCCTCTCTTGTCATGGAATAGGAGTGAATATCATAGAGCCCCCCGTCAGACGCTCTGAAAGCACCTTGAATCACTCCCTCATAGACAAACCCACACTTTTCTATAACACGCTTCGAGCGAACATTGCCGTTGTGGTAGCCAACCGCAAGAATTTCTGTCGGCGTGTTCTCGAATGCATTTTCCGTCATGGCAGAAAGTGCCTCCGGCATGTAACCGTTGCCCCAATAATTTTTGTTGAGTTCGTAGGCAATCGAGCGTGAACAAACCGCCTTTTGGTTTCTCATGTCATCGTTCTGATAATTAATCGAACCGATTACCTTGCCGCTCTCCCTCAAAACAATAGCATAAGCCAAGGGATTTTGCATATAGCGTGAAAACTTTGAGTAAGCGCTAAGCTTATCGGTCACGGCACTGACACCGGCAGGGAGCATGACCTCATCATCTGACATAATCTCGTAGAAATCGTCATAATCGCTTTTTTGCCACGGTCTTAAAAAGAGACGCTTCGTCTTCATGAACGCACGAAACTCAACTTGCTTCGGCAATATAAATTTAGCCGCCTTAGGCTTGATTTTAAAGACCTCTCGCTTGACAAGGTCACATTCTCCGTCACGGTTTGCGACGGCTTCGTTTTGGGATTTTATTTCCATTTCGTAACCTCTGTAAAAGCTGAGATAATCGTCAAATTTTGCATTCTCTAAGTGACCGCCCTTTTTGTATATCCCGACCATCGAGGGGATTTTATAAAGCGGAGGTTTTTTTATAAGCACAAAATCGAGAAGTCCGTCATTGCAAACAGACTTAGGCGCTCCTTTGTATCCGCCGCCGTAAAACTGACCGTTAGCCGCAAGAGCGAAGATAAAATTTCCCTCAAGAGCGATTTCACCGTCTGTTGTATTAAGCTTGATTTGAAGCTCCTCGCCGATTTTTCCTAAAAGGCATTTCACAAGCGAAAGCTCATAGGCAAGAGATCCCGAAACAAACGGTATACGCTTGAATTTATCCATATTATAAGCAACCGCCGCATCAAGTCCAAGGGAACAGATATTGAGTGCATCTCCCTCTAGCGTTTCGATTGCGTCAACCTCAATCGCATGTCCGTCAAGCTGGGATTCGATATCGAGAAAATCGCTTGCTTTACCGAATTGTCTGATGTAGTCGTTGCCGCTTCCCATAGGAAAAACTCCGATTTGAGCGTTCTCCTTGCCCATAGCCGCCCTTGCGATTTCAAGAAGAGTGCCGTCACCGCCTACGGCATAATAGCGAATTATCTCGTTGGGAGAATATTCGCTTTCAACTATCTTACTCGCATGAGCCTTGTATTCGGTGAAGTAAATTTTATAATCTAATCCCCGTGACTTTGCGATAATCTCTATGCGTTGAGCAAATTTCCTCGCAGAATCTCTGCCGCCCGCATTCGGATTAACTATAAATATATATTTCAATTTAATACTTTATTACTTAAAGTAGTTATAAACCTGACACTTAATCATACCGTTATAAAGCTTTCTGCGCTTGTCGGCTGTTCTGCCGAAGCACTTCTCAAAGTCCTCGTCCGGGCTGATTATAGTGTAGTTCCATTTTTCTCGTCTTGGGAAACGCTCTCCCATCACCTTATAAAGTGCCTGTGCCGACTTAATATCCAGAAGTCTTTCACCGTACGGTGGGTTTGTCACTACCGCCGCACGCTCAGCACCTGGGGCAAAATCCTTTATATCGGCTACGCTTATATCAATCTTCTTTGAGACTCCCGCTTTAATCGCATTTTGCTTGGCAAGCTCGACTGCCTCGGGATCAATATCAGAGCCGAACGCCATAAAATCGGACTCCTTCTTGATTAAATCTCTTGCACGGGTTCTTTCTTCCTCCCAAAGCTTTTTATCGATGAAATTCCATTTTTCGGCGGCAAAATGTCTTCTCATTCCCGGTGCAATGTTATAAGCAAGCATTGTTCCCTCGATGATTATAGTTCCCGAACCGCAGAACGGATCGAAAAGATTCTGCTGACCCCTCACTCTTGCCATATCGCACATAGCAGCCGCCAATGTCTCCTTAATCGGCGCTTCAGTGGATTTTCTTCTATAGCCTCGCTTGTGAAGTCCCTCTCCCGATGTATCGAGCATAATGCTGACCTTATCCTTGAGAATGAGGAACTGAATCTGATAGAGTGGGCCGTCCTCAGGAAACCAGCTGATTTTATATTTCATTTTAAGTCTCTCGACAACTGCTTTTTTGATAATTTTCTGGCAGTCTGGAATTGAGCTTAATTTACTCGAGAGGCTTCTTCCTTTTACGGGGAAAGCATCGTTTCTGCCGATGAAATTCTCCCACGGCAAAGCCTTGACCTTCTCGAAAAGCTCATCAAAAGTATACGCATCAAATGTACCGAGAAGAATTTGCACTCTCTCGGAGAAGCGTGAATATATATTTGCCCTAACCAAAGCCTCGGGACTTCCGTCAAAAACAACTCTTCCGTTCTCAGGACGGACATTTTCCATTCCGTTAAATCTAAGCTCGGAAGCTACTTGTCCCTCAACTCCAAGCATACATGGACATACAAGTTCAAAATCAGGCATAAATAAACCTCGTTATCTAAAATATTGCTTACATTCTACCATAAGCACGGCAAAATATAAAGCCTCAAAAACAAAAAGAGACAGCCGAAGCTGTCTCACTAAAATTAAATTTCAGCAGTTTTGTGTCTTGTTACATGGCAACCGACATTTACCGCAACAGGAAGACCCGCAATATGAGTGGGGTAAGTCTCAATGTTTACAGCAAGCGCTGTTGTGTCGCCGCCGAAGCCCTGAGGACCGACACCGGTCTTGTTTGCCTCTTCTAACATTCTCTGCTCAAGCTCAGCATAGAACGGATCAGGATTTCTCTCCGAAACGTCTCTGCAAAGAGCCTTCTTTGCAAGATATGCTACCATCTCGAAATCTCCGCCGATTCCGACTCCAAGAACGATTGGCGGGCACGGATTAGAGCCGGCAACCTTGACTGTCTCCGTAACAAAGCCGACTATCTCGTCTATTGTAGCCGAAGGAGTGAACATCTTAAGTCTTGACATATTCTCACTGCCGAAGCCCTTTGGTGCGGCTGTGATTTTGATTTTGTCTCCGTCAACGATTCTTGTGTGAATAATCGCAGGAGTGTTATCGTCGGTATTTCCTCTTCTGATTGGGTCACGCACAACGCTCTTTCTCAAAAGACCGTCGACATATCCTTGACGGACGCCCTCGTTTACAGCGTCCTCGAAGTTACCGTCAATACAAACCTCTCTGCCGACCTCGACAAAAATGACTGCCATTCCCGTATCTTGACAAACAGGGATATTCATCTCTCTTGCGGCATCCATATTTGCGCAAATGTCGCCTAAAATCGACTTGCCGGTTTCGTTTGTTTCCTTATCGACGCTCTCGCCGATGAGCTTCTCAAGATCGCACGGCAAAATTCTGTTGGCATCTATGCAAAGCTCTTTGACTGTTTTTGTTATATCTTCTGCTTTTACAACTCTCATTGAAATTTCCTCGTCAAAACAATTTTCTTCATTTTACGATATTGAATCGAATATTTCAAGCAAAATGAAGAAAAAGGCAAAAAACAGAAGACCCACCGAAAGGCGGGTCTTCTGTTTATATAAGGTGTGGATTTTTCACAACGCGTACTCAAATTGTTAAAAGTATGGGAGCTTTTTGTTTGTTTTCTTTTGTCTCCCTCACTGTGACTATAGTATACACCGTGTTTATAAATTTGTCAACACTTTTTAAAAAAATATTTTTAGATTTTTTTACTTTTATTTTTAGCCACTAAAACAGAGTGCATTAATAGGCTATAAATTATATAGTATACATTTTCGCATTAAACAGCCCATTTTGTGGTATGCAGAATTCAGAAACAAAATGAAATTAAATATTTACAAACTGTAAACTTTCTTAAAAATTTTTAAGATATAAAAAATTTCTGTATCTGCGAGGTGAAATTTACGCAGATACAGAAAATTTATAAACTTTCGATGAAATTTACACAACCACACGGCTCTGTGACAAATACCTCACCGAGAACCTTTAAGCTGTCGGTTATTTCGCTCATGTCGGCTTTTTCATCATATATACCGAAAACAGCAGAGCCTGAGCCTGTCATGCACGAGGCAAGCGCACCGGACTCAATCATTTTTTTCTTGATAAGCTGAACCTCGCTTATTTGAAGCACCTCATCAAAACGGTTTGAAATTTGCTCGCAGAGATCAATTAAGTTCTTCTCGTCAGAATTTAAAATCTCGCAAAGCTTATCGGTTTTGCCGAAAACAGTCTGCGGATTTTTATCCGTTTCGGAATAAGCCTTGCCCGTGGAAACTCCGACAGGCGGCTTGCAAATGACAATCGTGCAAGTCGGCATCGCACCGAGCTCAGTCATTTTTTCGCCTATTCCCTCGCAAAGGCAAGTGCCGCCGTGAAGACAGAACGGGACATCCGCTCCGACAGAAGTTGCAATTTTATATAATTTTTCATCGGAAATATCAATCTTAAATAGAGCCTTCAGCGCCGCAAGAGCCGCCGCCGCGTCGGCACTTCCACCGCCCATTCCGGCCTCAGACGGAATAAGCTTCTTTATAGTGATATCGACACCCTTTTTTATATCGGCAAACTTCAAAAGCCTTTCCGCCGCCTTATAGACAGTATTTCTCGAGTCGGTCGGTATACCTTCCTTGTCGCAGTAAAGCTTAATCTCGCCGTCCTCACGCTCTTTAATTTCAAGAGTATCTGCAAGCTCAAGCGACTGCATGACGGTGCTCAAATCATGGTAGCCGTCCTCTCTCACTCCCGTGATGTCGAGTGTCAGATTTATCTTAGCATTAGCTTTGACTATCATTTCATTCCTCCGTCATAGGTTAAACAGCGAAAAACGCTTTACATCAATGATATGTTTGGGACACATCTCGTGACAGCAAAAGCATTTTATGCAGTTATCGTAGTTTATATGAGCCTTGCGGTCAATTATCTCTATCGTGTGCTGTGGACAGCTTTCGGCGCATTTTCCGCATCCGACACACTTCTTCATCTGAATTTTCGGCTTAGGCGTGGTAATCTTTTTGACAAGCGGCTGCATAAATTTCGGCAAGAATTTACCGAAATCGACATTTTTTGTCTTCGGCATTTTAAATTTCGCCTCAATGCTCTTAATCGGTGTGCCGACTATCTCAAGTTCATCGACCGATTGCACGCAAAGATCTCTGCTGTTCGCCTCAAAAAGCATACGCACGGACATCGGCTTGATACCTATTGCCGTGCTTGCGGCAATATCTACATTATAAGGAGAAAGTCCCGTGAACAAAACTCCCATATGTCTTTTCTGACCGCCCGTGGGGCCGTCGCCCTCCATGCAGTCTATTCCATCGATTATGCACAAATCAGGCTTAATGTACTCTGCCAAATCTATCAGCATACTCGAGAAATCGTTTATCTCGGGATAACGGAAATGAAGCTCCGGCTTCATAAGTCCCGGCACTGTTCCGAAAAGGTTCTTTGTCGCTCCGCTGAACTGAGTCATGCAGTGAGTTTTCAGCTTAGCAATATCAATGACAAAATCTGCCTTGACATAAGGGTTGATGACATTGAGCATACGGCAGATTTTACCGTGCGGCAATTCCACCGCCGTGTAACCGGTATCGAGATTTATTTTGAATCCGTCACGCTCTGCGACTTCGGCAATGCCACAGCCCTTTGTAATCATTTTTATGGTCTGCTCGGTGTAAAGCCCTCCGCTGCTCTCCGCTATGAGAACCTCAGCGCCAAGCTTTTTCACTATTCTTCCGACAGCCGCCAGCACCTCGGGGTGAGTTGTTGTGGCGGCTTCGGGAGTAGCTTTCATTATAAGATTAGGTTTGATGACAACCGTCATTCCCGCTTTTATTTTCTCGTCAATGTGAAGCTCGTGAAATCTTTTTTCTAAGATAGTCTCGATTTTTTTCGGATCGTAATCTTCACATTTATCAACATACACACGGTTTTTAAGCTCAGTCATTCTTTAGTTCCTTTATAAACTCTTCCATTCTTTCGAGAGCCTCGACAATATGTTGAGTGGAATAGCAATAAGAAATTCTGACATAACCCTCGCCGCACTTGCCGAATGCATCACCCGGTACTACGGCAACACGCTTTGAGTAAATCAGCTTTTCGCAGAACTCCTGAGACGAAAGTCCTGTTGATTTGATAGACGGGAACACATAGAATGCGCCCTCCGGCTCAAAGCAGGTAAGTCCAAGCTTATTAAGACCGTCAACAATGAGTCTTCTTCTCATGTCGTACTGCTCACGCATGGCAACAATGTCCTCATCGCCGTTCTCGAGTGCCTCGATAGCGGCATACTGCGACATGGTCGGAGCGCTCATGATACCGAACTGGTGAAGCTTTGTCATTGCGCCGATAATCTCCTGTGGGCCTACTGCATAGCCGAGTCTCCAGCCCGTCATGGAATATGACTTTGAGAAACCGTTGATGACAATTGTTCTCTCACGCATACCCTCGATTGAAGCAATCGAAACATGCTTTTCTTTGCCGTAAGTCAGCTCGGAATAAATCTCGTCTGAAAGTACGATGAGATCATGCTTTATAATGACCTCAGCAATTTCCTCAAGGTCTGACTTTCTCATGACGCCGCCCGTCGGATTATTTGGGAACGGCAAAATAAGCATCTTTGTCTTATCGGTGATGTGCTCCTCGAGATCCTTAGCGGTGAGCTTAAATTTATTCTCTGCCTTTGTGGTGATGATGACAGGCACACCACCGGCCATTTGAGTTATCGGCACATAGCAAACAAAGCTTGGCTCAGGGATGAGAACCTCCTCACCGGGATTTATAAGCGTTCTTACGGCAAGGTCTATTGCCTCACTGCCGCCGACAGTAACCAAAACCTCTTTTTCAGGGTTATACTCAAGCTGATATTTTCTCGATAAAAATGCAGAAATTTGCTCACGAAGCTTGATAAAGCCTCTGTTTGGAGTGTAGCGAGTTCTTCCCTTTTCAAGGGTATAAATGCCCTCCTCACGGATATGCCACGGGGTATAAAAATCAGGCTCACCGACAGAGAGTGAAATGACATCGTCAAGCTCATTTGCAATATCGAAAAATTTTCTGATGCCTGACGGCTTTACATTCTGAATCGTGTTGTTCAGTTTTTTAGTATAATCAATCAATTAAGTTGCTTCCTCTCTCATCAATTTCTTCGTGCTCTTTGTCATAAATAGCACCCGCATCCTTGTATCTGGTGAGAACAAAGTGAGTTGCTGTGGAAAGAATACCGCCGATAGGCGCAAGTCTTTTTGCAACAAACATAGCAATATCCTGCATGGATTTAGCATTGACAAGCACTGCCAAATCGAATCCGCCGGACATAAGATAGACAGATTCTACCTCAGGGAAGCTCATAATTCTTGCGGCAATCTCATCGAAGCCTGTGTTTCTCTGAGGAGTAACCTTAAGCTCGATTAAAGCGGAAGCTTTCTGGATAGATGTTTTATCCCAATTGATAAGTGTCTTATAGCCGTTAATTATTCCGTTTTTCTCATATTCCTTAATCGCCTTCGCTACCTCATGCTCGTCCTCATCGAGCATAACGGCAACCTGTGCCGCTGTGAGTGTGGCGTCATTTTCAAGAAGCTTCAAAATTCTCTCTTTATTTTCCATAAATTTAAATCCTTTCAGAATAAATTTTCTATTTTGATAACAATAATGTTATCATAGCACATATTTAAATAAACTTCTACTTAAAAATGAAAAAATCGGATACAAAAGTTTCATTTTGGGTCTATTTTCTTGTATGCAAAAAAGTGAGAACGCAAAGCATTCCCACTTTCTTTAAGTCAAATATTACTTCTTGCCCATTGCTTTTCTGATAAGTGCCTGACCCTCGTCGGACTTGAGCACCTCAAGAACCGCTTTTGTGAAAAGGTCGGACTTTGTGAAAGCATCCATCATCGAACCTGAATTGGACTGAGTCTCGCTCTGCTGCTTGACTGTTTTGGTGCGGACAGGTCTTTGAGCCTGTCTTTCTTCCTTTTCAGCCTCGGAAATCCATCTTGACATCGAGTCGTCCTCGCCGCAAAGATAACCTACCGTCACGCCGAAATACTCGGCAAGCTTTTCCTGCTGTGCCTTTGTCGGTGTGAGCTTTCCTGCCTCAAATTTATCGATAGTCATTTTCGGGAAACCGAGCTCTTGGCAAAGTGCAAAGCGGCTGACGCCCTTTTCAGTGCGAAGCTCTTCTATTCTTTTTGAAATCTTAACCATATCTATACCTCATTTCAAGTTGTTTTTATTTTAGTTAATTAATTTTACCACAAAATTTTCGCTGTGTAAAACACTTTCGGAGAAAGCAAAACGACGGAGCATCCGCTCCGCCGTTTTGCTTGAAAAAGGAGATTTATGAAAAAGACTCATACGCGATATTAGGGTATTGGCTTCAAGCCAATCACGGTCACGGATTAGCCTCTAGCATTATTTCCGTTTCCGTTATTCTGTCCGTTTGAATCGTTGTTATTTGAACTATTGTCGTTTGAAGAATCTGTGTCCTCAACGTGCTCACTGAGCGTTACGGTAATCTCGATGTCCTTCTCGCCTGTGAGTGCTCTGTCCACCTTGAGTGTGACTGTGTCACCCGGTTTCTTCTGAGTTACAACTGAAGTAATCGTTGTCGAAGATGTAACAGCTGTTCCGTCGATGCTTGTGATAACATCGCCCTTCTCAAGGCCTGCAGAAACTGCTTCATCGGAATTTACCGAAGCAACATACATACCTGAGGAAAGTCCGTACCACTGAGCTGTCATGGAGTCGATGTAAGTACCGCTGACACCAAGCGCCGCTCTGTCCTTAACATAACCGTAGTTGATAAGGCTTGTGAGTATCGGCTGTGCTGTGTCGGACGGAATTGCAAATCCAAGTCCCTCATAGCCTGTCGAAACAATCTTAGAGGAGTTGATACCGATAACCTGACCATACTGGTTTACAAGCGCACCGCCTGAGTTACCCGGGTTAATTGCGGCATCTGTCTGAATGCAATACATAGTGTAACCGGACTCTGTTGTGATCTCTCTGTTAAGAGCAGATACATAACCGACTGTTACGGATGAAGCAAGAGCTGAACCGCCCGGGTTACCGATTGCTATAACCTGATCGCCGACTGAAAGATCTTCAGCTGAACCAAACTCTGCGGCTGTAAGACCTGTAGCATCAATCTTAAGAATAGCAAGGTCAGAAACCTCATCAGAGCCAACTAAAGTAGCCTCATAGCTTGTTCCGTCACTTGTAAGAACCTTAAGCGATGTCGCACCGTCTACAACGTGAGCATTTGTTGCAATGTAACCGTCCTCGGAAATAATGATTCCCGAGCCCTCGGCTGTAGGATCAACCTCTGTGCTTGAATCATCGGAATTATTTCCGTTAGATCCGTCAGAACCGTAGCCGTAACCGAAGTAATTAGAGAAGTAATCTGCGTAACTGTTTTCAGTTACCTGATAATTCTGAACGCATACAACAGACGGGATAAGCTTTTCTGCAATTTCCTGTCTTGTCAAAGCGCCGTCGGTGCTTGTGGTTGTTGTGTCGTCACTGCCGTTTGAATTATCGATTATCTTCGTAATGGTGTAAGCCGCACTGTCGGATGATGAAGAATTGTTAGTTCCGATATAACCGCCCTTAATAAGAGCTGTCATAACTCCGACCGAAGCGCCCGCCGAAATCAAACAGCAGAGTAAAAGTGCAAGAACCTTGACTCCGAACGGAGTGCCGTTTCTCTGCTTTTTCTGCTTAGCCGTGTGTGCTGGATGCTGAGCATTCTGGTACATAGGCTGTGCCGGTGGCGTTTGCTGTCCCCAAGTATAAGAACTCTGTCTGTAAGCGTTCTGATTATACTGAGGCTGCTGCGGCTGATGGTAGTAAGCTGACTGTGTCGGATTAGTGTACTGCGGAGCACCGGGCTGGGTGTAGGTTCTTCCTGTCGGCTCTGCCTTAGGAATTTCGTTACCGCTCATATGGTACTCGTGGTTAACTTCCTGTGTATTTTTCGGCTCACTATCCACCGTGTTGGTGTTAGCTTCTTCGTTAACATTATTGTTTGTGTTAGAAGTATTGTTATCATAAGGATTATTCATAACTCTAACTCCTTTCTAATTTTACAACAAAAATTGCTTGTAGTCAATAATTACTTTTTTTGCAATTTCTTTGCTTTTCTTTATGTCTAGATTATGCACTTGATATGTGATATTTATGTGAAGAATATTTTTTATTTAAATGAATTTTCAGATTATGTATATACATTTTTGTTCATTTACAGAAAAGAAAAATCCCGCCGATCTCCTCCGGCTGCGGTTCCTTTATTGAACAGTTAGCGAACTCCCTGAATTATGAAGTAAAGGATTTCGCGAAGGAAGCGCTGTTCGCGTCCAATCCGGTCGATCTCGGCACCCGCTGCACGGTTTTCATGAATTCCAATGTTCAGGTCTTTAAGAGGCGGTTCAATATTCCGGCTTCCAAAGTAAAGAAAGCCTGTGAACTCGGCTGGAAGGAACTGCTGGCGGCCAAGGCCGATATGCAGAAGGAATGCGAGAAGGTCATCGAAGAGCTGAAACAGAACGGCGGCCACGGTATCGTCCTGGCAGGACGCCCGTACCATACAGACCCGGAGGTCAACCACGGCATTCCGTAAACTCAATAAAGAGGAATAAGAGAAGAACGAAAAAGCTCTGTGCGCACATTCCGTTTTCCGGATGGTCACAGAGCTTTTTATTTTGTTTTCCGGCTATTTTGCACCATGCTTTATCCCGCCTGAAATTTTACCGTACTGTGATCTCGAAGACCTCCGGATAATTTCCGAAGGAAATCCGGCAGGGCAGCGGGCATTCCCACGCCTGCTGCCGGGGCAGACGGAAGGTGCTTCCGTTCGCCGTACACATCGTTCCATCGCTGGACAAATCCTGCACAACCGCCATTCCCGGATTCTCCGAGCAGAAGATAACACAGTGCAGACGGCTGATCTCCGGCGAGTTAAAGATAATATTGCACTTCGTCGGGTCGGTTCCCAGCGATATCTTCATGCCTGGCGTAAGCTCCAGCTCCGCCCCTGCATACTCTCCGCTGCGGCATACCAGGCGAAGCGGGCGAACCACGGACTGTGGATTCTGATTCCGAAAGTCTGCATTTTCTACCGGATTTGACTGCGGCTGGTTCTGTTCCTGTGGGTAGTCTCTTCCTGCCTGCTGGTTCTTTTCGAAGCTGTCCTTTAACTGAGAAGCTCCCTGCGCCGCTTTCAATGCCGCCGTCTGCAGCTTCTCAGCTCCCTTCTTCATCATGCGGCCCATGGCTGCTGCCGTCTCCTGCGCATTAACTTTCGCTTCCGCCATACTGCCGGAAGTAAAGGCCACATGCCAGCAGTACGCATTCACACAGATCATCACCGCCAGCATAAAGAAGACCGCATAGCTGCCGAAGGATTCCAGGTCGTAGGCGATTAGGCTTATCAACATATACGTAAAGATCTCACTGCTGATCAGCACCATGACCGCGTTTCCCGCCAACGCATTTTTCCCGCGGAGAATCAGGCTGAGAATGATCCCAATCACCAGAGCCGCAATGAAGAGTACCACATCCGTAACCGACCGCGACATCATGCTCAACTTAAAGAAGAATGTAAAACCGCTGATGCTGATGCCATAGAAATTGATAAACGGAACAATCATGAACAGCAGCAGCGTACCACCGAACAGCGCTGTGCGTACTTTCGGGTCAATCACCGGTTTCTGATCCCGCGGCAGATTCTTCAATGCGATCACAACCGCTACAAGATACGGCAGGACAAAGACGCATAACAAACCGCATACCGCACAGATTAAGGCTTTCACATAGTCTTTCCGCCGAAATACCCCGTAGGCCGGTGTCAGTGCGATAATCGCATACAAAACAGAGACCATAAGGTTAAACAACGGCGGAAAGCTGACTGCTTCTGAATAATACATAAATTTTCCCTCTCTTTCTAGCTGTAACATTTTAACCGTAACAGCACATCACATTCACGCCTCAGCGCACCAGTCCGGTATCGTCCCGGGGTGTCATGATATTGCTGTACGTATACTTGCCCTGGCTGTCCCAGTCTTCATATAAACAGTCGTCTAGCTCTGCCATCCAGGTGACGGCGTCCGCATTGACGAACAGCTCTTTTACCAGGAAGATCGAATCCCGGTCGAGCTCCACGCAGCTTGTATATCCGGGCGGTCCATACGAAGAGGTTCTTCCTGTCCAGTGCGGCAGAATCTTCGCGTGGCGCAGGCCGGTCACTTCTTCCAGGTTCTCATAGAAAGCGTTCAGGACTTCCCCTCTCTCCGCCGAGTCAAAATCCGCGGACTGTGTCTCCTCATCCGTCATCGCCGGATTATCCTTTGCAAGATCCATGATGATTGGATTGCCGTTCTCTGAACTTACAACAGTACCTCTCTGCGCCCATACGGACAGATCGCTTCCCATGCTAACCCGCCAGTAATGGTCGGACTGGAGCATGCCATCCGCATAGAAGAGCTGCCGGATAGACTCATCGCCGCCTCCGTTTCCCCGCTCAAAGCCATACACGTACAACTTCGGCGAGCCGTCCGCTTCCGTGAAGAACACCGCCAGACGGCTGTTAATCCCATCCCGGCAGAGCTTCGAAGCGTCAAAGGACATCTGGGAAGCCAGGGACACCGATTCCGTACCCGATTCCACTTCATAGACTTCGAGAATCATCTCCGCATTATCTCCTGGTGTGAAGCGCACAGTAATCAGTTCTTTCTTCCCATCGGTATCCAGATCTGCAATCCAGGCGCTCAGAATACCGTTCATCAGAGAATTATCTCCACATTCCCAGGTAGACAGGCTTTCCGATAGCTTCCAGGGCGTCACTGACATCACGCCATACGAAGCAGCCAGATCGTTTTTCAGGTATTGCAGCAGAATCTCTGTCGGATCAGCTGTACTCTCCGGCTCCGTTGTCTCAGCAGAATTCGAAGTTTCTGTATCCCATGCTTTTTTCGTCGGTTCAGAGCTGTCCGGACTTTCGGAAATCAACTCACCGGTTCCGCCGGTCAGTTCGATGATTCCGTAGTTAATTCCATTTCCGGTCAGGTTCGTCATCGCGGAAGCGCTGACGCCCTGATACTCCGCGCGGAAGATGTATGTCCCCGTCTCAAGCATATTTTCAAAGCAAAATACGCCGTCTTTTCCGGTAGTTACACTTCCCTTTTCCACCAGCTCATGGTTCATATACCGGTATGCTGTCACGGTCGCTCCGGCCACCGGATTTCCGTTCTTCTTTACAACGCCCTTCGCCTTCTCGGATCCGACATAACGGAAATGCTCCGCTTCCAGATCGCGGCATACCATCAGGAAACCTTGGTTTATCTCCTCTCCCAGCCAATAGGTGTTGTTGCCAACTTCAAGTGCATTCCACAGCGACGGGCCGCGGCTGTACAGCTCTCCCGTCTCATAATCACCGTCCGTAATGACTCTCAGATACTGCTTCCAGAAATTGTACCAGTTGCGATCATACGATGCTGCGAAATTCGCTTCCTTTATTGGGTTCGCTTTGATCGTCTCCGTCGAACCAATCATGGCGCGCGCCCCGTGCTCCAGCAGGAAACGGTTGAATGTGTAATCCCCCAGTCCGTAGCACGCATTCATATAGAATACCGTGTTGTCGAACCGACGGTTGCCGTATTCGTTCATCACAACATCCGTGGAGAAGCAGATTTTTCCATCCGAGCACATATAGATCAAAGAGCGCGTCGGATTATCCAGGTTCTTCTCGGAATCATAATACGCATAGAAATACTGTGCGCCAATCTTCTTCGCAGCGTCTCCCGTCGCGAAGGAAGCCTGAAGATAGAGACGATCATCCCCATTCTCCCGCTTCGTAAACAGCCCTCCGTGCGTGTGCAGGATGATCGAACCGTAATCACACCACAAGCCATCCAGCATCCACCCCAGGAAAGCATCTTCCTGCCGAAGATCCATTATCGCCCCGATACTGGAGGCCAGCTGCCGGGCAAAATCCTTCATGGAGTCCGAGAGTGTCATCTCATCCGAGAGCTGCGCCAGAAGCACACGGTTGCTTGTAAGCGCATAGCTGTTGTATACATAATAGGAAGAAAGATCCCAGCCTTGATTCACCGCTTCTGTGAAACCGTTCTCCTGCAGCGACTCGACATCCTCCGTCTCATATGTTCTGTAATCTCTGCCGCCGAGCGTTCCCTCCTCCGCAGGGAGCATATAGACACCGCCAAGCCCATCGTTCGTCACATAGAAAACATGCTCCTCATCCGTGCGGGCTACATGCTCGATCCGCGGATCTGCCTCCAGCGTTTGCGCTACTGTATCCACAAAGTTCGCATCCGGCGTAGAATCCGGATATGCCTTTCTCTCCTGCTCATCAATATCCGCCGCCACATCGGTCAGCGTCTGCATCATCTCTTCCGTAATCTCCGGTGCAATGCGAACCTCCAGAGACTGGCTGGTTGACTCCTGACTTTTTGCAGTAAAGACCAGAATCTCCGGCTGACTGCGACTCAGCGGGAATTTCAGCTCATAGGTTCTGCGGCCCCCATTCTCCTCGGTAAGCGTAAAATCTCCCTTTTTTGCGTCGTTCAGGTAAAGCGAAAACTCCTCCTCTTCCCCGGAATCAGACTCTACGGTAAAGGTAACTTCCGTCTCTTCGCCAGTCGTAAGCAAATAAGAATCCGCATAGAAGATACAATCGGATACCTCGCAGGAAATCACGCCCTCTCCGCTATCCGCCGCTGAAAAAGGCCGCAGCGTATAAACCGCCATTCCGATTCCGAAAAGAATGGATGCAGCACAGAAAATTGCCGCTGTAACCGGCCGTCTAAAACGGGGCCACGGCTCGATCAGATAGAAGGTTCCGTGATCCCGCAGAAAACTGTACTGCTTTGCCTGCGCCTCGCAAACTGCCGTTTCAATCTGCTGCGCAAAGACCGCCTCTTTTCCCGGACGGATACAAACCGATTCACTTCCGGATGTACTGTCTCTATGAAGTAATTCAATGGGAAAGTATTCCCGCAGTTTTATCTGCTTCTTTTTCACGAGATCATAGGCCCGGTATGTAATATAACCGCCACCCTCCGACACGAAGTTCTGGATCAGATATCTGCCGCCGACAATGGACTTCTGAGGAAGTGGGTGGTTCTGATTTGCTTTTTTCATTGGATCTCCTGACCGGGCACTGCATCCCACGTAAAGTGCTCGCCGCAGAGAGGCATCAGCATCAGATCGGTATTGCCAAGACTCAGTACATCATAGGCCTTCATGATATTGCTCGTAATCACAACCTCCCCGTTCAGGTAGCAGAGCTCTCGGGCATCCCCGGCTGCTACGATGAACGCGCGGCTTCTCGGATCATAGACGACCGCCGCATGACGAAGCCGCGACACACTCTGATCTGCGCCCAGTACAATATCCATATTCGCGGCACGGCCGATAAAGTTGCGGCCGCTTTTTAAGCGGAAGCTTTCCCCACGGTAAGCGCCGCGGATGCACACCAGCCAGCCGACTACCGGCTCCACACCAAGCACCTGTGCATAATAGCCGACCGTGCAGTTCTCATCTTCTTCATCATCCGCGGTCTGATTTGCCCAGCCATGTACTGCCGTATTTACCGCCTGACTGTGCACCGGAGCACTCTCCGGCTGATGCCAGCTACAAGACGAAGTCGGAGATACCGGAGCAGCTGCTTCCGCCGCAGGATTTCCTGCAAAATCTACTGCAGACGCTGCCGCAGAATTCTGCCATTCCAAAGAAGCTCCTGCTTCTGCTTGTTTTGCTGCCGTCGGCTCCGCTGCAATTCCTGAAGGAAACGCTTCTGCTATCGGCCGAGCATCCGGAACAGTCTGCGACGTCGGTGCAGTTGCCTGCAGGCGTACTTCCGGCTCCTGCTTTGGTGCAGCCGATGTCTCCGCGCGTTCCCACTCCGGTTTGCGCAGGGACGCCTGCGGACAAAGCACTTCCGTCATCAAATCCTCCGTTCCGTTCTCCGCTTTCGCGCAGTACGGGCAGGACGCGTACTTATCACTGTCGTAGAAATGATTATTGATGCAGGTTGTTAATCTCATAACTCTTCTCCCCCTATTTCTCATGATTTTCACTTAATTATTTCATTATGGATTGTTTTATTATTACTTGTCTCAGCACTATTGCTTATCTCGGAACTATTGATTATTTCGACACGATTTATTATTCCTCGATTCGTCATTTTCCGATTAACATGACACAGCGCTTTGTTGTAGCGAATCAGAATCAGCGACGTATTGTCCATATGTGGCGGTCGCCGCGCTGCCACTTCTCCCGCCAGAATCGCCGCCCATTCGGTAAAATTATCCTCATCCATTAACTGCAATCGCTGAATCAGCGCTGCCTCCGGATATTCACGGTAGAATCCGTCACTGCACAGCAGAATCAAATCGCCTTTCTGAAGCTCGATTCCCTTCAGAGGCGTATCCACATAAGCCAGGCCGCCCATCCCCAGATAACTGACCAGTGCTTCCCGTCTCGGAAGTTCCTGCTCATACTCCTCATTTGTGATCAGGCCGGACTGAAGGCGCTTTCTGAGCAGCATGTGATAATTGTGCGGCGTCGTCAGGCACTGGATCTGCCCTTCCCGGATCAGATAGATCTTACTGTCTCCTACGGACAGCCAATACAAAATCTCATCACGAATCAGAACTGCCGTGATCGTAGTTCCTGCTCCCAGTGGTCTTCCATCGTTTCCGTGAAGTCCGGTCACTGCTCCATCAAGGATCTCCGCCGTGCGCAGGAAGAAATCCGCCGGTTCCGGTGGCTTCTGCTGCATTTTCATGGATTTTTCAAAGCAATGGAATAAGCCGTCGCAGGCCGTCTGACTGGCCTGTTCCCCACCGCCGAGACCACCCATGCCGTCGCACACAGAGGCCAGAAGACCATATGCTCCATACCCCCGAAAAGCCAGGCTGTCCTGCTGATTCTTCCGGCTTCCGATCAGGCTGGCCGCCGAGACCTGCAGCCCCTCCGGAATCTCCATTTCCGGCGCAATCTGTTCTGTCGTACGCTCCCCGGCAGCATCCGGAGCCGCTTCCTCCCGACTGCTCTGCTCCGTTTTCTCCGGCTCTTCCGGTGCAATCGCCTGGATCATACTTTCTTGCTCTGGGATATTTTTCTCTTCCTGGTTCCGCATCTTTCGATTCTTCTTTTTTCTTCGTTGTTCTTCTTTTTCTGTCTCCTCTTTTCGGCCAAACAGCCGCATAGCAGCACCTCCCACATGTAACATATACAGACTTATCTGACTGATCTATTAGCACCAGTATAAAAAACGATTGATTCTCCGGCAAGGTGTGACAGAATGTGTGCTTTATTTTTGAAAATTTATGTCACACATTCCGCATGACTTTTGTGTTAAAATTATATATAAAATATAAAAGCGGGACGGATAAAAGTGGGACGGCATCATTTTTTCAAGATGCTGTGTCGTCCGCACAAGGGAGAACAACACTATGATTGACACAGAACATTTATGCCCCAGCTGTATGCAGCTGCGGGATCATATGGACGGCTCATGCCCGGTATGCGGTTATCCGGAGAAACATCTGACGGTAAAAGGAAGTCTTCCGGTATTCTCGATTCTGGCAGGCCACTATCTGCTGGGTTGCCCTCTGGGAAAGGGCGGTTTTGGCATTACATACATTGCGATGGATCTTCCCACAGAGCAGATCGTCGCCATCAAGGAATTTTTCCCTGCCGATCTGGCGGTTCGCGACAGTAATGAAGAACAGGTGCTTCCTGTAAACGAGGAGAAAGCGCTGTATTTTCGCACAGGCATGCGCAGCTTCTCGGAGGAGGGACGTTTGCTGAGTCTGTGCGCTTCCATTCCCGGCATCGTACCATTCCGAGAAATGCTGCAGGCGAACGGAACCGCCTATCTGGTGATGGATTATATCCCGGGACTGTCCATGCGCAAATATATGAAGCTGCAGGGAGGCCCTTTTACAGAAGAACGTGCTCTGAAACTGATGAAGCCAATCCTGACAGCGCTGTCTGCTATGCATCAGAAAGGAATCATCCATCGGGATATCAGCCCGGAGAACCTGATCCTCAGTCCGGATCAGGAGCTTACTCTTATTGACTTCGGCGCTGCCAGAGAATTCAGCCGCGATGAAGGCGAGAACCTTACCGTAATTCTGAAGCGCGGGTACGCCCCCGAAGAGCAGTATCACTCCGACGGCCGCCAGGGGCCCTGGTCCGATCTGTACGCCGCCTGCGCTGTCCTCTACCATATGCTCACCGGCATTCTCCCACAAGAAGCCGCCGCCAGAGCTGCGAATGACCAGCTGGTTCCGATCAGCCGTCTGGATAATCTTTCGCTGAGCGCCAGCACCTGCCAGGCACTGGAGAAGGGACTGCAGGTCGATCCGGCGGAGCGCTACGCGGATATCTCCGCACTGATGAAGGATCTGTATCCGAAGAAGATGGAGGAAACTCACACGGAAGACAGAATTGCGGAGAGGAAGACTTCCAAAGCTGCAAAGGATGTTGCAAGTCTTGACGCGGAAGGTAGGAAAACGGAAATTTCTGAAGCCGGGAAAAATATAGGAGAAGATTCTGCGGAAAAAGCAGGTATCCCAGACGAAGGAAATCGACTTAACAGAACGGATATTCCTAAAAATGAAAATCCCGCAAAGACAGAGAACGAAGAAACTGAGCCAAGCGGAGCAGAAGAAATAAAGAAACCAGGGGAAGAGGTAAAAAAAGCACAAACTTCTTCGAACACAGAGACGATAGGAACACAATCACTCTTCTATCATCCGGAGGGAGAAGATAACAAGCACACGAAAAACAGCCAATCAGGAATTTGCCGGGCTTTAAAAATTTCCACTGGGATATTTGCATTTTCACTTCTCCTGCAGGTTTTTATTGGTTTTACATTTATTGGTTTTACACCTTTCCTGATTGCTCTTGCAGTAACGGTTCTGGTTCCGGCTTCCTGGCTTGCTTACAAGAAAGGAAATTTCGAACTGTCACAGAAACTATCCCGAATCTACCTTGGAATTACGCTGGTTTTGACAGTTGCTTCTATTGGAATCACTATTTATGTTATTAATCCGCGAATATCACAATCTTCCGGTGAACAAATCGCGTCTTCCGCCGGAAGTACTGTAAAGAATTCAAAAAGCAATGACTCTGACTTAGAAGATATCATCCAAACCATGGACGATGTTATGAAGAGTTGTGACTACGAAGCCTTACCGCAGGCAGCGGAGGATGTATTCCAGCTCTGGTATCAGTCTGTCACTCAACAGTACAGCAGTTCTTCCCGCGATACCTGCGAAGAAATCGCCCAATATGCGAAGGCATGGTGCGTTATGTTCCCGGAATATATTGAGGAGCTTCGCATTATGAATCCGGGATTTACTAGATTTACTGGATTTACTACCAGTAAGCGTTCCGAGAATCTGCGGGCCTATATCGACCGCTGGGAGGCAATGGGAAAGATCTACAATGTTGCAGCCAGTGCAGCGGCAGCATTCCCGGACGAAATTGAAGGTGAGGATATTTCTTCCAGTGTTAGCAACCTGCTCACCGCGGCATTTGACGAGCTTGTAACCACATCCTCCGATCTCGCTCATTCAAGTGCAGACTACTGTGACTATACAGACGCGTTCGAAATTCTGAGATATCTGTATTATGAGATGTACTATTTTGAAGTGGATCTTAATTGTGAAGCGTATCGTACTGAAAATGGAAATAGCTGTCAGGATTTTCTGCCCTCCAATCATCCGGAAGCCCTGCAGAAAGGGCTGTATTATTTCCTGTATGAAACCCCTGCGTTAAATGAGAACAGCTCCAAAGCGGTCTATGATGTCGCAACCACATTCTGGGCAGGCGATCCGGATAATCTTCTGATGGGAGACGATGTTCACTATTTTCTCAGCTTCGGCTATCAGGATTTCGTCCGCCAGGGCCGTGCTATTATGAATGAAGAAGCAGAAAGCTTACAGGTCGATTTCCAGCAGATTGCCTCCCTTGCCTCCATCGCATGTAATGATACAGTCAGTCAGGCGGCAAC
Organism: Bacteroidaceae bacterium; assembly: GCA_963589785.1. Lineage (GTDB taxonomy): Bacteria > Bacillota > Clostridia > Oscillospirales > Acutalibacteraceae > SIG603. The sequence goes on from CAVAMJ010000012.1 coordinate 73,515, forward strand.
CGAAGCTCTCCCCACCGGAGAACTCCCGGACAGTTATGAAGCCATGGATCAGATTGCCAACTTGCTGTGTTCCTGGCTGCAGGAGGAAATGCTGCCGAAGGGTTACTATATCTACAGCCCGGAACAGGGATTTCTGGATTACGATGCAGACTACGATTCTGTGACCGCTATGATTATCAGTGATTCCGGCATCTACTACGGGGAACTGAGCAACGGATCCCTGGATACTGTGCCCTATCACTTTGCGGTTCGCTCCGGTTACGGCATCCAGTTCTCGATTGGTGATTCCGGTACGATCAGCATTTACCGGGGCAACTGGGAGAACAACAGCCCGAACGGGGACGGTACTTGTTATAGGCAGTATTACAGTACTTATTATAGGCAGTATTATGAGAAGGCCTGCATCAGCGGCACCTGGAAAGACGGAAAGGAAGACGGTACCATGACGATTGCCATCGGTTGGAAGGAAGAAGAACGAACCAACGTCTGCGAATACGAAGCGCACGAAGGGACACGAACTTTCACCGGCGAAACTACGGACGATGGTTCCTACATCTTTGCCCGGAGCGATTCCGCTGTCTGGTCCTGCGATTCCATGGATAGAATTTTCGGAACTGCTTACTTTACTTATTACTAAGAGGTTATAACTATGTCAAAATTCAGTCACTATCTCAAAAACCTGATCGATCAGAGCGGTGAATCCATCGCTTCTGTCTCCCGGAGCACCGGTGTCGAGCGCACTTCGATTCATAAGGCGCTCTCTGATGACCGGATTCTCTCCTACAAGACGGTGCAGGCGCTGGCCCGCCACTTCAACCTATCCATTGACGAGCGCAAGGAGTTCTTCCGCCTGTATGATATTCTCCTGCAGGGTGAGGAGACCTACGAAAACCGGCAGGCCGTCTGCCGTCTCTTAAACGACCTCGCATCGATCCGTTTCACCATATCTCCGCCTCCGGAAATTCCGGAAGGACAGCGCAATCTGAACCGCCTGATCAAGGGCGAGTATGCCGTTCGCAGCGCCATTCGCTCCACACTGATCACGGAAGCATCCCGCAGTGAAGATTCTGAATTTTATCTCTTTCTCCCGCCACGCCTGGATCTAACTACGGAGTTAATGGAGCTCTGGCTGGATAACCGCAAGCTGCATGTAAAAGAACTGCTCTTCTTCTCTTCTGGTAAGAATTCCGCTTCCCGGAACTTGCAGCTACTGCGGACGGTTATCCCACTGTGTTTGGCTTCCCGCGGCCGCTATGAGCCGCACTATTTCTGCGAGTCAGTGGAACCCGTCTCCATGACTCCCATGAGTCACTATATCATCACTCCGCACTACCTGATCCAGCTGACCGAGGATCTTTCCATCGCACAGATCCGTGACGGAGAGGAGCTGATCACCTGCTATCGCACATTTTTTGAAAAGCTTCTGATGAACTGTGAGCCTCTGGTTCAGTGTACGACAGATATCATGGAGGTATTGCAGCAGTATATCACAAATACATCGCCGGATTCCCTGCAGGTCATAATGTCACAGCCCTGTCCCGGCCGCTATATCACGCCGGAGGTCATCTCCAAATATATGAACAATGCGGATCAGCCCTATCATGAAATGTATGCGCTGGTGGATCGTCACTTCTCCGTACTTCGCCGGATCACAAAAAATTACTGCACAATCTTCTCGGAAAAGGGACTGCGCGACCTTGCGATCAACCGCTCCATGGATGATCTGCCGCCCCAGTATGTGCCTGCGCTGGAACCGGCAGATATGCGCCGAATGCTCAAGGCGCTGCACGATGAGATTGAACACGGAACCATACAGGGCTTAATCGTCCGACCGATGAATCTGCAGCTGCCGGACTACCTGTCCCTGTATGCGGACTCCAAAAACGGCATCCATATCTATACAACGAACCGATTCCTGTTCGGCGCATACTGCTGCAACATTCACATCCATGAAGAGTCTCTCTGCCGCGCGTTGCTGGACTTTATCCAGTCATTGCCTGGCAGCCCCATGGTTTATTCCAAAGAGGAAACTCTTCATCTTCTGGAGCAGTACATTGCTGAGACCGCAAACCTGTCAGAATTGGAAAGAGACAGCAAATAAGGAGTTCCGGAATGAATAAAAATCAGAATCGAAACCAGAATCAAAATGGAAATCGAAACAAAAATAAAAATCAGAATCAAGCTCTGAACAGGAATTTGAAATATACGATTCCTGCCGTGCTGATTCTCATCCTGGAACTTCTGATGCTCTTCGCTCCGGTTTTCTCCGGCGCAACTGCCCTGGTGCTCCTGCGCGGCCTCTGGCTTACCGGTAATACCGGCACACATATTCTGTGTGCGGTCTGCCTGGCTGTCTGCCCTGTCGCCGCCGCGATTTTGCTGCTGTTTCTGCCTCTGCGCAGAAGAAAACTCCCGCAGCAGCTTCCTCCTGTCATACAGGAAATGACTGCTGCGCCTGTTCCGGATGCTTCTGTCTCTTCTCAAACATACTTCGGCAATACCACAGGCAGTATATCCACAGGGCACACACCCTGCGCAATTCTCCGATTTCTGAGCGGCCCGCGTACCGGTGAGACAGCTTCTCTTCCAGATGGTAAAACCATCATAATCGGTCGAAACAGCAAGGATTCTCATATCTTCATCAATGATACTTCCATCAGCCGAATCCACTGCAGTGTCCAGTATCAGACGGTAAGACGAACATTCCTGATCACGGACTGCTCGTCAAACGGAACCTACTGGTCCGATGGACGCAAACTCCCGCCACACACGGCGATTGAAGTTCCAAACGGCAGTGCCTTCTATCTGGGCGGCAAAAATACATCGTTCCGCCTGGAAGCGTGACCCGCTCTTGGGTCTATGAAATATTACAGGAGATAACGAATTATGATTGATATTGAACATTTATGCCCCGGCTGTATGCACCAGCGAAAATATCTGTCACAGCCCTGCCCGAACTGCGGTTATCCGAATCGTCAGATTCATGCCACAGGAGCGATTCCGCCTCTTACGATTCTCTCCGGCCGTTACCTGCTCGGATGCCCGGTCGGCAAGGGAGGCTTCGGCATCACCTATATCGCCATGGATCTTCCAAAGGAGGAAATCGTCGCAGTCAAGGAGTTTTTTCCAGCGGAACTGGCCATTCGCGATGAGGAAAACAACGCTGTACTCCCTGCCAGTGAAGATAAAGCTCTGTACTTCCGTGCCGGCCTGAAAAGCTTCTGCGAAGAAGGACGCCTGCTGCAGCTCTGCGCGGATATCCCTGCGATTGTATCCTTCCGGGAAATGCTGCGCGAGAACGAAACCGCCTACCTGGTTATGGATTATGTGCAGGGAATTTCTCTGCGCAAATATATGAAGCAGCACAGGGAACCTTTTGCCGAGGACCAAGCACTGGAGCTCATGCACCCCGTTATGGAGGCGCTCTCTGCCATGCACCGGCGCGGCATCCTTCACCGGGATATCAGCCCGGAAAATCTGATTCTGGGACCAGATCAGCAACTGACTCTGATTGACTTCGGAGCTGCCCGCGAATTCAGCACCGATGAAGAGGAGAACCTCACAATTATCCTGAAGCGAGGCTACGCTCCGGAAGAACAGTATCACTCCGGAAGCCGCCAGGGCCCCTGGACCGATCTCTACGCCGCCTGCGCGGTTCTCTATCACATGATGACGAACATCCTGCCCCAGGAAGCTGCCGCCCGCGTGGAGAGCGACCAGCTCACTCCCCTGCGCCGTCTCCCCGGCTTCACTTTCCGGGAATCCACCTGCGCCGCACTCGAAAAGGGTCTGCAGGTTGATCCCGCCGAGCGCTATTCCGATATTCCCGCACTGATAAAGGAACTGTATCCGGCAAAGAGAACAGATTTGTCACAGATAAGTGAAGAAGCTCATGAGGCAGAATTTCGTGAAGAAGCTCATGAAGCAGAGTCATACGAAGCAGAATCTCATAAGGAGCACTCTGTGAACGCGGAAAAAAGTAACGAACTGCTAAAAGCCATTGCTGAGGATGAGCTAACGAAAAAACTTGAAGAAGCGGAATCATCCAAAGGAACCGAGAAAAAGTCAAACGAGAGCGAACTGGCTGCATCCGCAGAAATTTCCATGCTTTCAAATCAAACGAATGCAGAACAAGCGAATCAACTATCGGAAAAATTTTTCCATGATACAGAAGAATCCTCCGAAAAAACTTCTGACTCTGTACCGGAATTGGGCAGAGAAGCTAATATTATCGTGCGTATCAGTATGGTGATCTCTCTCGTTTTTTCACTCTTTATTATAATTGTACTTATCATCAGCTATGGATTTGGTTCAAATTCTTCCGGAAGTGTATCTTCTTCTAATACAAATATGTCTTCTAATACAAGTAAGTCTTCTTCTAATACAAGTAAGTCTTCTTCTATGGAAACCACCAATGCAGAAAGAGCAGAAACAGACAACACAGAAACCGCAAAAGCAGAAACTTCTGCATCAAAGCCAGCTATTGATATTTCCAGTGAAATCAATACGCTTAACAGTACTCTAAGCGAAGATAACTTCCATAATTTTCCTGCTGCGGTACAAGATGTCTTTGATCTCTGGTGTCAGGCGCTCGAAGAAAATGATAAGGAAACGATTAATAAAATTTCCGAACACGCCAGCGAATGGTGTCAACTGCTGAAGGAGCATTTTTCCGAACTTTATATTCTGAATCGTGTGTCTTTTACCGACCCGGATACCCTGACGGACGACGAGATCGACCTTTTTGACAGTCTCAGAAAAGCCTGTGGTAAGCTCCTGAATCTCGTAAATGCAAGTATGCTGGCAACAGGAAAGCCTGTACTTGAAGAACTGTCACCGACAGTCACAGATATATTTACCCAAGCATTTTATGATGTTACGTCAGATACAGGCAGGTCTTTTAGCTGCAGGTATAATACCTGTCTGGACGAATTTGCTCTCCTGCGATACCTCTACGAGGACATTTTTTCCTGTGATTACAAACTTCCGGATAGCTATCCGGATGCTCATGCCTCCAATCACCCCGAAGCGTTCCAACAGGGACTTCGTGATTTCATGAAAAATGCGCAAAAAGACGATGGAACACTGGCAGTTTTTGATGTAAACTCCGATTTCTGGTTAAACACCTACGAACACGTTTTTTCCAGAAATGTTAATTCTATTGTTTCCTGTGACTTCGGATGCTTTGATTTCTTCCGTCAGGGACGGGCTGTTCTAAATGAACTCGCAGAAGATCGAAAAAGCGAGTTTTCTGACCTTGCAGCTCTCGCTGCCAACAGTTTGAATAAAGATGATCCGGATTCCTATAATTTTATTGACCAGATTATTGATAATTACGGTTCACAGGAAAAACTGCCAAAAGGCTACTATGTCTATAATGACGCGGACGGTTTCTTCGGTTATGATGATAGTTCTTTATCCACAACTGCCCTTATTGTCAGCAATGACGGCATTTATTATGGCGAATTGCAGAATGGTAAACGATCCGGTTATGGAATTCAGTTCTACTTCCGACCCGGTTATTCGTATTCTGTTCCTCCTGCCGTTTATCGCGGAAGCTGGTCAAAAGGACTCACGGATGGGGATGGAACATACTATGAATATCAATTTCACAATCAATTACACAGTAGCAGACCATACTGTATTTCTGGCCATTGGAAGGACGGTTTTGAGAATGGCACTATGACTATCGCCGAAGGCTGGCGAGATTCGGAACGATCTAAGCAATGCCAATACGAATCCGAAAATGGTATTCGAACATTTACCGGCCGACAAACTAAAGAGGGCTTTTTAATTTTTGCGGAAAACGGTGACTGGTATTGGTTCACGACAGATTCAAATGAAGACAACCTGTACAAAACTCCGTCTTTTTTGAGTCCAAGAAGTCGTCCCCATGTTGGTGTAAACGAGTCCGTAAAAAATGGACAATAGAAAAAAGGCCCCCCTATGGTAGAATTAAAGAAAACTACCATAGGGGGATTTTTAATGCCAAGAAGCTACAGACACATAAGCGATTACGAAAAAGAAATAATAGAAAAATTTAATAGCGGAGAAAG
>CAVAMJ010000013.1:0-64196 GCA_963589785.1 Bacteroidaceae bacterium
CCTTCAAAGCGTCCAGCACGCAACGCTCACATTCATCCTGTGTAACCTGATAGACACCGTAGCCAAGCTGCGGCATTTTTACGCCATTGCTTAAAGTAACATATTCCATAACAATTTCATCCTTTCGACTAATAATAATTAATATAGGAAAGCCATTCAGTTACATCGGAATCAGGCCCGCCACCGCTGAACTGATAACCATCCTGCCAGTTAAATAATTGCATATTGACATCAAGATGTCTTATACATTATCATTATAATAGTCGGTAGTTACTACCGGTCAAGATTTTTTTTAGAAAGCAGGAATTTAATGTATTCGATGAAAAAAGCTTGCCAGCTTACAAATATGACATATGAAAATCTGAAATTTTATTGTAATGAAGGTCTTGTGCCGAATGTAAAACGAGATCAACGCAATTATCGAGTCTTTGATGAACATGATATAAAGTGGATTCAGAGCCTTAATTGTCTGAAAAGATGTGGAATGACTATTGCCGAAATGAAGGAGTATCTTTCACTTTGTTTACAGGGAGAGAAATCAATTCCACGGCGGAAAGAAATTTTGGAGATAAAACGGAAATCCTTGATTGAGTCCATGAAAGAGCTTCAAGATTCTATTGATTTTATTGATTGGAAACAGCAGTTCTATGCAGATGTGCTATCCGGAAAAACAGCTTATTACAGCAATTTGATTCCAGAAGAGTACCCAACTGAAGATTGAAATGCCGTGCTTTATGTTTTTGACAGCATTTACCAATTTATTCGGACTTGGAGGTTCAAGTCTTATTTCTCGTTGTCTTGGTTCCGGTGATAAAGAAAAAGCCAGAAATACTGCAGCGTTCTGTATTTGGACAGGCATAGCAGTTGCATTTCTTTATGGTATTATCATTTTGTTATTAGAGCCGTTTTTGTTCCCAATTCTTGGTGCAAAAGCAGAAACCTGGGTTTATCTAAAAGAATATGTTTTCTGAATAATTGGGGTGGGGGCTGCTCCTATTGCAGGAAGTTTTATTTCGGATGCTGATACAGTTGGTTATGGGCAGTAATTTTAAAAATCATCTGTCTTGCTGCCCGACAACAGCAATTAACTTTATGGCTATTACAGTTTTTCAGGCAATTGGTAAAAAAATACAGCCTTTATTTTTATCATTACTGCGCAAGGGCAGTTTAGATGTTGTGTTTATGTTGTTGCTTAACAAAGCAATAGGAATATCAGGTATCGCATGGGCAACACCGATTGCTGATTGGATTGCATTTGTTATTTCTACATCCCTCATTATTCCATATTTGAAGAAATTAGAAGAGAATTAAAAACAATTTAATATTAAAAGAAAATAAGGTATGCAAATGTTGTTTTAGAACATTGCATACCTTATTTTTGTTTATTAAGAAGTATTGGTTTATCCAATATTAAATGTATTTTTGAGTTCTTGGAGCGCAGAAATAATCTCTAAGATATTGTCTTTGTGGGCGTTATTTTCAGAATAACTATATAGATAATCTCTCATATCTAAGCTGCCACTATCGGAGCATATTACGATATTTTCTCTTTCTGTAGATTCCAAAAAATCAACGACATTTGGAGAATTATATAAATACCCAATTTCTTTACCAACCATCTGTATGCCGGTTAGCATATTTCCGGTTCGGTAAATTCTTGCCGGATGCAGTCCCGTACGAGTGATCAGCTGCTGATAATTGTGATTCAGTCCTTGGGCACTTGATGGCATAATGACAGGAATGTTGTCAAGAACAGATGAGTCGAGAATATATGGATTATTCTTGCTATTATTGCGCAATGTCTCTTCGGAGAGTTTAAGAAATTTATTTGGAACTAATATAGCGATAGATTCATTCCATAGCTTTCCATATATGTAATCGCTGTTATCAATCACGGTAAATCCAAGAAAAAGATCGATCTGACCATGTTTCATTTTCTTCATCAAATCTACTTCTCCACCCTCAAGTATAGAAATATTCAAATGAGGACACTTCTCGCTCAAAAACTTAATCAGGGACGGACAGATTATATTACTATGCAAATGTCCGATTCCTATACTGACGGTCTCAATCATTTTTTCCCTTAACCTGAGTTCTTCTTTCAAATTTTCTTCTTCGGAGAGAATCAGCCGCATTTTATCAATATACAATTGACCGTTTGGAGTAAGCTGGATAGGGGTATGATTTCTGTCAAAAATATGAAAGCCAAGATCCGCCTCCAATCGGTTGAGATAACCGGTAAGGGAAGGCTGACTGATATAAAGTCTTCGTGCAGCTTTTGTAATGTTTTTTTCTTCTGAAAGAACAATAAGATAGTTAAGTTTTTCCAGTGTCATAACCCGTCTCCTGCGTTATAGCTTTTATCCTATAATAACATTTTAAACAAAGTATTTCAAATCTTTTCACTAATCCATTAAACTTAAAACATAAAAACTCGCGAGTAATACTTTTATATTAGGTCTGGCAAGGAGAAGAGTAATGAAAATTACTAAAGTCGAAGTAATCAGAGCCAACAGATCCGTATTTATAAAAATCCATACAGATGAAGGGATTGCGGGAATTGGTGAAAGCGGTGCATGGGGACTGTTAGAAGCCTCGGCAAAAGAGCTAGAATTGTTTGGCGAATATCTAGTGGGAAAGGATCCATTGATGATTGAATATCATTGGCAGTACTTATTCCGATTCAGTCACTTCAGAGGAGCTGCGGTTATGGGTGCATTGTCAGCAATGGATGAAGCTCTTTATGATATTGCAGGAAAATTCTACGGAATACCTGTATATCAGCTGTTGGGCGGCAAATGCAGAAACAAAGTCAGAGTGTATAACCATACAGCCGGCAGAACAGAAGAGGAACTCGTTGAAAATGCAATAAAGGGAAAAGAGCAAGGCTTTACCGCACTGGGACATTTAAATCCTTATCTGGATGAGCCGAGAAATCAGCCATTTGCAGATAACAATACATCTCTTTTGTACAAAGCAGAGAGACGAATCGCCAAGGTAAGGGAAGCAGTAGGCGAGGACATAGATCTTTGCCTTGAGTTACACCGAAGACTTGAGCCGGGACTTGCAGTGCAGTTAAGTTCCAAATTAGAAAAATATAATCCGATGTTTTTAGAAGATCCGATAAGACCGGATAATTTTGACGAGATGGCAAGAGTTGCAGAAAAGTCTAAAATCCCGATCGCAACAGGGGAAAGAATCAACAGTTACTATGAGTTTGAAATGCTTCTGGAAAGAGGCGCTTGCAGTTATGTAAGAGCAAGCATTGGAGTATGTGGCGGATTTACAGGAATCAAAAAGATTGCTGCAATCGCAGAAGCACATCACGTCAGTCTCGTACCGCACAATCCATTAAGTCCTGTAACTACGAACGCTGTGCTTCAGGCAGCAGCTGCAATTGATAACATTGCTATATGCGAATATCCGAATCTCCATGCAGCTTCTACCGCAGATAATTTGACCGGAAGCGGCTTTAAACTCAGACAGTCAGACATGGTAGATGAAATAGCTGAGTTCAAAGACGGATATCTGATAGTTCCGGATTAACCAGGTATCGGAATCAATTTGATTGAAGACTTAGAAGAAAAATTCCCATTTAGACCTCATGTTGTATGCACAAGATTAAATATTGATGGATCTATATGTGATCAATAAGGTGTGGAGGAACTGTAAAAATGATTGTTTGTTTGATTATATTTTTACTGACAGTTATAGGATACTGTTCAGGAATATGGAGTCTCGCTACGGTTTCAATTATATCAATGGTAGCACTTACCGTCACCGGTTGTATAAGCCCGTCAGAAGCACTTACTTATTTTGGAAATAATAACGTGGTAATGATAACTGGTATGTGTGTCGTAGCAGCTGGTTTTAACAAAACGAAATACTGCAGACTGATGGCAGAAAAAATATCTTCGCTGGCAAAAGGAAACCTCGTTAAAGTAATGTTTGGATATGTGATAATCGGAGTTCTTCTGTCACAGTTCATTCAAAGCCCACTTGTTGTATTTGGCATTGTAGCACCTATGTTGGCTGCTTCCGCTAAAGCTATGGGAATCAATAACTCAAAAGTAATGTTTGCACTTGGTGTTTCCACAATCATTATATGCTGCACACTTCCACTTGGTGCAGGTGCAACAGTTGCCGCAGAATTGAATGGTTATCTTGAGAGCTATGGTTATACAGAACATATGGTAGGACTGCTTGATCCTGCAATAGGAAGAATTCCTCTTTTGATCATTGTAGTTATTTTCTGTGCTGTTGTCCTTCCTAAGATTTCTCCTGATAAGCCTGTTGTAGAAACAAAAACTATAAGAGAAGAAAACAGAGAGCAGAAGGTAGAATTAGCACAATTTGGACAGATTGCCGGTCTGATTATCTTTGTGGCAGATGCTCTTGCGCTAATGTTTGCAAAACAAATTCATATGGAAAACTGGCAAATCACTGTCATTGGTGCTCTTTTGATGATTGTGTTTGGTGTATTAAAGCCTGTTGAAGCAACAAGATCAATACCCTGGAGCATGTTGTTGCTCATCGTTGGATCTCTTGCAATTTCCGGTGCACTTTCTTCTACCGGTGCCGGAGAACTCATTGGAAATCAAATGGCGAAAATCGTTGCTGCATTTAATGGCAATTCATATTTGGTAGGAGCAATATTCTTTATTGTGCCATTCCTCCTTACACAGGTTATGTCTAACCGAGGCGCAATGCTTATATTCCATCCGATAGCAATTGCTACTTGCGCTTCCATTGGTGGAAATCCTGTTGGACTTATGATTATTATATAGGCAGCATGTCTTAGTGCTTTTATGACTCCGATGGCAACCGGTGCAGTACCATTTATTATGGACTACGGCGGATATGATCAGGTTTCAATGATTAAACAGTCATGGCTTTTATCACTTATCTGCTTTGTAGTTTCTGTTGGTTGGATAATGACAATTTTCCCAATTTTATAAAATAGTGAGGTATTTGTAATGAAGATTACTGATGTACATGTAGAGCGTTATCGCTGGCCAAAAGAAAAACCAATTGCAAACGGCAAGCATGTTTATACCCACAACGAGTTGAATCTTCTTGTAATCGATACCGATGAAGGTATTACAGGATACGGATGCAGCTGGGCAATAAATTTTGCAGATAGCATGGGAAAGCAATCATAGGTGAAGACCCTCTCAATAATGAAAAGCTGTGGAAAAAAATATATGTCCCTAAATTTATAGGCAGAAAAGGAGACAGTGCAAAAACTGTCTCCGCCATTGACATAGCTCTTTGGGACATTAAGGCAAAGGCTGCCAATATGCCGCTATACCGTTTGCTTGGCGGTGCAAAAGAAAAAATACCATTTTATATTGCCGGCGGCTATTATGCGGAGGATAAAGGCCTAAAAGAGCTACAAAAGGAAATGGAAGAATACTTAAGCTGGGGTGCAAAGGCTGTAAAAATGAAAGTCGGTGCTCTTAGTCCGAGAGAAGATGCCGAAAGAGCAAAAGCAGTCCGCAAGGTAATCGGACCGGATGTAAAGCTTATGTTAGATGCGAATTGCGCTTACAAATTCTTTGAAGCAATAGAATTTTCAAAGATGGTTGAAGAGTACAATCCATATTGGTTTGAAGAACCTGTAGACGCAGATGATTATGATGGATATCGAAAGGTAGCCGCAAAGTCTATGATTCCTATTACCAGTGGAGAAAATGAAATAACTCGTTTTGGATTTAGAAATCTTATAGCTACTCAAGCAATCAGCATTTTGAATCCTGACGCGGCTTGTCTTGGAGGCGTAACCGAGTATATGAAGATTGCCGGCATGGCAGATGCTAACGGACTCGTTATGAGTCCACATGGTCAGCAGCAACTACATGTACATCTTGATTGTGCGGTGCCAAATGCTACAATCGCAGAATTTTATCCGCCACAATATGACGCAAAGGTATACGAAGCTTTTAAAAATCCGGTTATAACGAATAGTGACGGAACAGTGAGCCCAAGCCAAGAACCGGGATTGGGACTCGATATAAACAGGGATGTTCTTGCACCTTATAGAGTTGGTTGATTTAAACAGATATATTATGAAAAGAGAAGAGTTTATAAAAGAAAAATATAATATATCAAGAGAGGAACTTCTTAAAATCGCCGCCGATATAAGGCAAAAGACAGAAAGACCATTTCCGCCGGAACTTGAAGCTAAATTTCATAGTTTAGATAACGAAGTTACATGTACAGAAGAGTATGTAAATACAGATTTTGGAAAAACACATGAGATATAATAGTTGGTGGTCTGGATAAACTAATGCCTGAAGGAGTGCAATATTATAATGTGCTGAAAGAGGCAGGAGTACAGGCTACATTCAAATGCTTTAAGAATAGCCATCACAGCTTTTTGGTTAACCTTAGAGATGAATGGAAAGACGGAGAAAAGTACGTTGTTTCATTGATCAAAAATCACTTGAAATGTGATTAAGAACAAAAAAGGAAACCTTTACTGTTACTATGGTAAAAGTTTCCTTTTTTGTTGTGATATTTAGAAAAGTGAATAGAAAAAGCATTTTTTCACTAAAGGTGAGAGATTTTTCTATCTATTCAAAATGCATGTGGGACGATTTTGACCGTGTTCTTCGATTGACAATTCTTATGCTTGTAATTATAATCGGAATTAGAACATCATTCCATTTTAGCTAAGGGGATTTTTACAAAAGCGGAGGTGCAGCATGGCAAGATTTGAAATAGGAACGCCTGTTGAAGTTGTTTCTTCTGGGCAAATAGGCACAGTAATAAACAAGCTTAGAAAAAGTGTTGTTGTTGAATTTTTCGATAAATCGAGTGTTGTTCCGGAGGTCCGGAAGTTTAATTATCATGAACTTATGCCGGTTGAATTACCGCAAATAAGGACATCTCAGCTTGGTCCATTTGTCCGAGGGGAGATTTCTTTAACAGAGCTTTCAAATGGAGTGCACCTTATAGCCAAATATGTCAAAATCGACTCGAAGCCGTATAAAGTTACAGCCGAAGACATCCTTATAGGTATCAAACATTATGAAGGAATGACAGATGATGATATATTTCGGTGGCTTGATATCATTATGCAGTTTGGTGATGATATGTCATTTCCGTCTAACTCATGGACAGATATTCAGGATGAAGTTACAGAAAAAGATTTTCTCAGTTATGTTTATGATGAATTGAATGATATTCATTGGGAACTATGTATCGGAAGACCCGAAGAAATTGTTCAAGAGTATATAAAGAATGTTAGTGAACAGCTTGAAAAATGGGTTGACTCCGATGGAAAAGAGTATCCGGAAGAAATACGACAAATGATAGCGGCACAATATGACTGTGATGATATAGATAGACAGTCTGAGGCTACCCAAAAGCTTTTTAAAGAATGCCTTGATTATTGCTGTGATGTCAAAAAAGACCCTAAAGCCATTCAGCGAAGAGGATATTGTTATTATTGCGGAACTAAAACCTATCCAAACGATTGGCACAAAGCAAAGGACGCTTTTCTTGACTACTACCAAATGACAGGTGATGCATCCGCAGCAAATACTCTTGGATATATTTATTATTATGGAAGATGCAATGGCGGTGTACCGGAATATGAAGAAGCTTTTAAATATTTCAGTATAGGTCATGCCTATTCATATTATGAAAGTACATATAAGCTTGCTGATATGCTTGCTCACGGATATGGTGTAGTAAAGGACGGAAAGTCAGCCTATCATCTATATTTAGATGTTTACGCGGATAATTTAAAACATTTTATACGAGGCGATTTTGAGAGCAAATTTGCAGATGCCGCCCTTAGAATGGGAAATTGTTATAGAGACGGAACAGGAGTAGATAAGGATCTTGAATCAGCTTATTACTATTACTTACAGGCTGATTATGCAATTCGTGAAAGGACGAAAGCCGCTAATCATTACGGTGACACGGTTGTCTTTAGCGGAATTCAAAATGCCCTTACAGAGGTAAGAACAGAATACACCGAAAGAGGTCGCAGCGTAAAATTCTTCTATCCTGAATGGACAAAATGGGTTTTAATCAATCATCGAAGATGCAAGCTTGTTATAAATAAGCTTAAAGACGATGTACTGGCAATTGATGCAACTGTATTGAAGCGAAAGAATGAAGACAAAGCTCCACAGATGTTTATAACTGTTTCAAAAGCCGATTACTGTGCATTACGAAAGAAAATTCGCATTAAAACAGCGCAGAAAAGCCGTTATGAAACCTTTAGTGAAAAATCAGAAATGATTTTTGACAGTATAGAGTTTAATCAGAAAGAATGCAAAACAAGTTTTTATCTATATGATGATCTTGTGGGAGAAATTTACACCGATTATTATACCTTTTTGGCTCCTGCAAAGAAAATAATTCCAAAGACGGGGAACTTTTATCATTTTGTTTCGGTTTGCTTTGAAGAAAGCGGTCGATGCTATGATTATCTTTGTGATGATCCATCGGTAGCAGAGGGCGATTTTGTTGTAGTAAACGGCTACGATGGGGAAAAGACAGTAAAAGTAGTGAATGTTGCAGATAAACACGAAAGTGAACTGGGACTTCCCATTGAGCGATATAAAAAGATAGTGAGAAAAATATAAAAATTAGCAGTGAGGTTAAATATGAAAATCGAACATATTGCGTTGTATGTAAATGATTTAGAGAGAGCAAAAAACTTTTTTCTGAAGTATTTTGGTGCTGAGGCGAATGACGGCTATCATAATACAAAAACTGATTTTCGCTCATATTTTCTTTCGTTTGAAAACGGAGCAAGACTTGAGATTATGAATAAACCGAAAATGTCGGATTTGACAAAAGATCTCGCACGCACAGGATATGCACATATAGCATTCAGTGTTGGAAGTAAAGAAAAAGTGAACGCATTGACCTCGCAGTTAAAAGCTGACGGCTATGAGGTGATTAGCGGTCCGAGAACCACAGGAGACGGATATTATGAAAGTTGTATAGTGGCAATCGAGGGAAATCAAATAGAAATAACTGTATAACCTAATAAAACTGCCCTTTGAGAAAGCAGAAAAACTTTTCCCAAAGGGCAGTTTTGATTTAATTTAGCTTATGCTACTTCATAGAAGCGAACATCGGGATCAGCAGCCCAAGTTGGCTTAAGACCGACAAATACATCATTCTTGAACATATCGGTTTCAAGATAAGCCTTTGCGTGCTCCATGCTGTCGAAGCCGTGGATAACCTGAACATCCTCGTCACGGATAAGCAGCTCTTTTGTCAATGCACCCTCGATAGTATCAAGGAACGGCTGACGATAGTCAGTATATACCTTTGCTGCAGCAGGACGATTTTCAGGATTGATAACCATTGTGATTTCAAGATAAGCTTTAACTTTCATAAATAAAGACCTCCGAGTGTTTAATATTTGCATTTCCTGAATGCAAGAACAATATAACTCACTTGCTTGATAAACGGAAGATATAAAGAAGTTTATTAGTCACTTATAAATTTAATAGTGACTATATTCCATGAAGTATATATGCTATAATCAAAGCAGAAATCATGGAGGTGCTCAAAATGTATCAAAAAAAATTAGAATCAGATATTAGGTGTCCGCTTGAATACGGATTAGAGTTATTTGGGGGCAAATGGAAATCCCGTGTAATTTGCGTACTAAACGAAAAAGGCACTTTGCGTTACAGCGGCATTCGCAAGGAGATGATTAATATCACAGATGCTGTTCTTGCTTCAACATTAAAAGAATTAATCAACGATGGTCTGATTATACGCAAGCAGTACGATGAAATACCGCCAAGAGTGGAGTATTCCTTGTCTGAAAAAGGAACGTCTGTTGTTCCTATACTCCAAAGCATATGTAAATGGGCGGGTATTTTTCAGAGAGAAAACAGCGGAAATATTATGACTCAGTGTCAAAAATGTGATTACAACAAATAGCTTAAATGCGGAAAATGTAAGCTACTTGCAATATTAAGGTAACTTCCATTGAAAGGGCGATGAATGTTTGTATCATCGCCCTTTTTCTCATATCATTAAACTATTCACTTTTAATTTCCGGAGCATTTACTGTGCCACTCATTGAATTATTTTTCTCGTCATAATACAAATAGACATTATAGCCTTCTTCATTATCAGCTGAATAAAATCCCTCAAAGCTACTCGGTGAGGCTGTATATCCAAGTCCTTTGCAATCCTCAACATAAGCATTAAACTGCTCCAATGAC
The DNA here is from genome assembly GCA_963589785.1 of Bacteroidaceae bacterium. Classification (GTDB taxonomy): domain Bacteria; phylum Bacillota; class Clostridia; order Oscillospirales; family Acutalibacteraceae; genus SIG603. The sequence continues at coordinate 10,212 of CAVAMJ010000013.1, forward strand.
AAACCGTAAGCATCAAACATATAGATATCTTCGTCATCTCTGCCGCTTTTTACCACCTTGACATCCGGTTTAGGAATTTTGTTGCCAAGATCTGTTTGTGACCACTGATACGCTGTCTCTGTTTCTGCTTCGGCAGAATACTTCTTTGAGCTGAAATCATAATATACAGTAAAAATTTTATCCTCATCGATATACTTAATGGTAGCAATATCAGGCTCAACTAAGTTATAGTGATTAATGTCTTTCAGATAAAAGGTGCCACCATAATAATAGCAGTTTATATTTGAAGCGGATTCATTTGGATTCACAACTCTTTCAGTTTCGGTGTGCATTGAAATCGCTTGACTCCTAAGCTCTTCCATATCTTCTTCACTTGCTTCAAGCATTTCTTGAATATCCGAGTAGAAATTAGCTTTTTCTTCATCGGAAATATCGCCCTTTTCTTTGAATGTGATTTCAAAATCAGTTATCGTATACTCTGTATTGTTCGTGTAATTAAGAAGTACATAACGGTCACCGTCAACAATACCTTCATCAACGCTCCAAGAGATATCTTCTATATTAATCTTTTCTTTTTCTGCACTGCTATTTGAGATGCCAGCTGACTCACTATTGCTGCATCCGGCAAAGCATAATGTCAAGCTAATGATTACCGCTAAAGTGGATAATACTTTTTCTTTTCTGTTCATAATTTAAGTCTCCTAAAAACACTTGTTAATTCTCTTAGATTTCAACTATCTCGTAGTCCGGATCTTCATAATCATCCTCATCATAATCACCGGGATTAGACATATGTAGAATTTCCGCACCTTCACGGAAACAAGAACACATGTATAAAGCGTATTCTTCTGCATCTTCTTCTGTATTAAAGATTTCATCCTCGTACTCACCGTCAAATAACACCTTGAATTTTGCCATTTTTAACCTCCATTATTACTCATAGAATATAGATGTTTTACTGCATTATGACCTTCATAGACGAATTATCCACTTGGAGCATCCTTTAAAAGCGATGTGCTCAGTTCTGCACATTAAGTCTATTGGTTATCCGGTTCATTCTTTTGTTTTTTATCTCCTTTCCCTTTGATGATTAAAGCTTAACACATACATTTTCAAATTTGGTTTTATCAATGCAAAACACGAGAGCTTGGACAGTAATTGTCTAAACTCTCGTGTTTTGTAAATATTAAGTTGTTTTGCTTTCTATAACTTTTCGAATTTCTTCAGGAACAATAATTTTGTTTTTGAAATCAACAATTTCTTTGTTTTCAGCTTCTACAAGTTCAATCATATTTTGGCAAAATTCAAACTTCTGTGCGTCAATTCCAACCTGCCAAAGATGCTCATATAACTCTTGCCTTATACGAACATATGAATCCGAATTTACGTGTTTTGCACAAAGTCGAGTTCCTTCATAGAGCAAGTCTATCGACTTATTATGACATTTCAGTTCAAAGTAAATATTCGCACATGGTATAATGACATCTTCAATTTTCTGCAAATCAGTCGGGATGATAATTTCTGACAGCTCTCGTGCATCTTTAATAAACTCATCCGCGCTTTCTAAACTATCAAAACACAAAGCGAAATACCAAGCACATACCAAATAATAGTGAAGACGAACATCTGCATATTGTGAGGTGTTTTCGGTGATTATCTTATTTGCTTTATCGATAAGTTTACCAATTTCTTTTTCTGTGCCTCGACAGCTTCGCATTAAAACCGTAGCCTTAGCGAGAACATTTTTTGCGTACAAATGATTGTCGTCGCAAGAAATACTTCGCTTTGAATAATGAAGAGTTTTCTCAATGGCATCAAGCATTTTATTCAGCAAAAGCTCTTCATCAGGATCTTCTGTGTCGTAATTACCATCGAGAAGAACATCATAATATTCAGAAACCATATCATAGTAGATAGCATAAGCTTCTCTTTTCTGAAACTGTTTTGCTGCTTCATTCGCCTTATCAAGCAAAGTTCTCATTGCTTCTTTGTCACCGTAAGCATCATAGATTGAAAATACAAGTTCATATATTTTCATAATAGCAACAGCATCTTGTCTTATATCATCCCTATCAATTCTTTGATTGCCAAATTCTGCTTCTTTAATAATCTCTGCAAAAAGACGACTTGTTTCAGAGAAAATGTAATCTTCTCTATACTGTGGCATATTTAACAATACAATAAACTGCAAGTTTGCAAATAGGAGTGTATCATAAATTGCTTTTTCTTGATGACATTGCTTAACAATGCTTTCCGCTTGAAAAAGCAATTTTGTCAATCTCTCAATATCAGTAGGGGACTCGTCTTTGATACGAGCTAACCGTTCACATAATACATTACCGTAAATGCTGTTATCATCTTTCTTATTAAAAGCAAGCAACTTATTTAACAACAAGTTGTCTTTCGGATTCGAGTTCAGTTTAGTATAGGCGGCGGATAAGTTTTTTCGCAGTTTCTTCGGATAGTTATTTTTGGTAGACTCCAAACGAATTTCCACATAAAAGTATGTTAAAAACCGCTCGGCAGCTTTAAGATACTCAGGTGTCCATTCCCAACGATGTACTGTTTCACAAATTACATTGTGCATAGAAATAGTATTTCCTGACATCATTAGCCAACCGTCAATAATCAATTCATTCAAATCGTCCTTAGACGCAAGCTTCATAATTTTCTGAAAGCAATTGATATCTAGCCCGTCATCTCCGAGAAGTGACGCAACTTTCATCAAGATTTTCTTTTCCATAGAAAGCTTATTAGCTACAAAAATGGCATCAATAATGTTTCCGATGGTATCATTTGTTTGCTTGCTGTCTTTTTCAAAGTTCACTTTTTCAGGGGCAATACGGGAAAAGCCATGCTCAGCTGTTAAAAATGCCGCACTCGTTATAGTAAGGTAGCTGTTAGCAATCTGTTTTGCAATAAGTTCGAGAACCAGTGTATGTCCTTCTACACGCTTCAAAATATGCTCAAATCCGTCTTGTTCATTATCCTCAATAGAACGGCCAAGATTTGCTTCAAAGATACAGCGTAGTGCATTCTTATCTGAAATTGCAAAAAGCTTCATTTCTTGACAATTCTGATAAGTGGGAGTCTTACGGCTTAAAAGAATAACCTTTAGTTCCGTAGAGAGAAGCGCATGTAAATCATCATCAAATTCTCCGTCAAAATTATCGATTACTAAAACAGATGAAGTTCCTCTAACTATTTCTCGTATTTTGGCTAACTTCTTATCAAAATATCTTGTTCTGTTGTTGATTTCTTCGTCTCGTCTTAATGTGTTAATTTCGATATTACTGTCATTAGATATGGTTGCCTCAATGCTATCTTTGTAATAAACATATAATATTGTATCAAACCTTTCGCGGTGGCGTATCAGATATTCTCTAATAAATGAACTTTTTCCGATACCTCCCATACCGGTAATAAAAAGACAATTGTAATCACCATTTGCCAAGAGTCTATCGAATTCTTTTAACTCATGCTCGCGACCATAGAAATTTTTTTGCTTAGTGATATGTGTAGAATAGATTCTTGGAATCATTAAGTCAGCATATTTTTCTATCTTTTGTAATTGTCCCAAAACTTCTTGCATATTTTGGTATCTGTCAGCGTAATAAATAGCCAAAGCATTGTGAAAAAAGTCACTTAATGAACCTAAAAGTCTATCATCACACTTTTGATAGTCATAGTGAATTTTAGTGAAATCATATACAGCATCTGTTTCACAATTTGGGATAGTAGGCGGGTAACCAAACAAAAGATAAAAAAGCAAAGCGCCAATACTATAAACGTCAGTATGTGGTCCCAATCGTTTAATTTTAGATGTTAGAAGTTCAATGGGAGCAAATCCCTTAGAATAAGAGAGTCTAAAATCATCGCAACCCAGCTTGCTTGATTTTTGAACTTCTTTCCATTCAAGAAGCGAATCAAAGTCAAAGAGCTGAACTTGCTTTTGATATCCGTCAACAACCAACACATTGTCAGGCTTAATATCCAAATAAAGATACCCTTGCTTATGAATATTACCCAAGACATAAGCTACTTGCTTCACAAGCGTAACACATTCTTTAAGAGATTTTGGTCTATATGTTGCTAATGTTTTCTTAGAAGAATAGGCTGATAGAATGTATGTTGTTCCATTCAATTTGAAAATGTCGATTTGATTTGTAACGGAAGAATAATTCGCACCGGAGTAAAACAACTGATTTGTTTTTGAAAAGTCAGAGCGCAGCTTCTCCTGCATTTGATCAAATTCAGTGGCATCAAAGCTCGATGGAATAAGTCGGTTGTTTTCATCACGAATAATTTTGAGTTTATAAGGATAAAATTCCTTTACTCTGTAGAATGTTTTATCGCCGGTATCAGCTATTCGAGATGCCTCATACACAATGCAAGAACCGCCTCGTCCTATTTCACTTTCAATAACACAATGCAATTTTTCGCCTCTATCATTACAAAGACAAAGTGGGGTATTCAATTCCAAAGCAATTCTATTATCCATTATATTACCCACCTTTTCTTCATGATAACTTAATTATATCCTGTGTCATCTAATACCCGGTTTTACCGTTACAAGAATCAATCATCATACTCTTTTTCCTTTACGGCAAATACTTCACTCATATATGTTCTAAAAGCTATGAGCGGATGTTCATCGTTCAATGCCCACATAAATAGCCAATCATACGGATTGCCTACATATAGCTCCGGATACCCCGCATCCAAAAGACGGGCATTTATCATATCCAAACATCTTTCAGAATCAGATAATTTTGCGGAGTAAAAGGCATTGTTATTACTGATAATAAGTTTTGACCAATAGGTATAGAAAGCGAGAAATATTAGCATCTTTCTAATAATTTCATCGTTACCAACCAAATCTCCTCGAATGAGCTTGTCGATATTTTGCCTGTTCGGAAAACAATAATCAGCTTTTAGCGGCATTAACTTGTTTCCGGATAGTATAGAAGTCAATGAACGGTCATGCTTTTTTGCATACATATTCTTTTGGTAATTATCTAAACCGATTATCTGAGAAAAAATAACCCATGTTGAGGCATCTGAATTTGCTACTACATAATTATCCGACTTTGCATTTTTGTCACTATTATACGTCCTGTTTATAATAAAGCCTTCTTTTTCTGCCAAACCATTGGAACGGGAAATTTTAGTCCAAAATTCTTGAATATATTTGATAGCAGTAACATTATTATATTTAAAACTGTCGATGTTATCTTTGATATATTCTATCAAAGACGCTTTGTCGGTAATATTATCAATATTATCTTTTACTTTTCCTGTACAAAGGACATCTGCGCATTCGGAAATAGATTTTATTTTTGTGGGAATGGTAATACAATCAATTATATCTTGTGTTTCTTGGTATGAAAGTCCATTTCTTATGCAGAAGTAATAAACAGCCTCATTTATTGTATGGCAATCAAAACTACGTTCAAACTGAACACATCTGAAAAAGTCATTCGTTTCATTGACGTCTAAGTTAAATGCAAAGCAGATTTGAAATGCTGTCTTACGAGCTATCTTTTTATTCGGCACAAACCACTCCTTAAAATCACGAGGCAGTTTAACATTAGCTGTCTTGAACTTTTCACGAAGAAAATGAGCCTTTTCTGACACATCAGCTAAATCGCCTTTGTATCCATGCTCTTTCATAAATGAGGTTAACGCCTCATCAAATCCGCGAAATAGGGAAGCTACTTGAGCCAAATTTTCTTCGTACCCGTCTTCATCCATTAACAATGTTTCTGCTTTGAGGTTGAGCAATTCTGTATATTGAGACATATTCTTTTAATTCCTTTAAATTTACTTGTATTTTAAGCAATAGTTGCGAGAGTCTTTTATTGCTAACCGTTAACTCTAAGCAATATTCAAACTTATTGTATCACGAATAATTACTTATTCCAACAAAATGAAATTGGTTTTATTTAGTCTTGGCAAATGATATAAGCTTGCAAGAAAGTTAACACCTCTAAAGGAGACATGGTGTTACAAAAGAAATATTGTAAAATGACAAATAATGTGGTAATATCTATTTAAAAATATTATTTAAAAAGATTAAGGAATTAACCATGGCTAAATCAAAAAGAAGAGAACAAAGAGAAACTGCATTTGTACTTATATTTGAGAATTCTGTTACAGGTGCACAGCTTGATGAAATTATTGATAACGCACTCGATTCAAGAGAAATTACTCTCGATTTATTCGGTAGAAAGCTTGCTCAGGGTGTAGTAGATAATATTGAAAAGCTTGATGAAGTAATTTCAAACAATATAAAAGGCTGGAGTATAAAAAGACTTTCAAAGGTAAGCCTTTCCGTATTAAGACTTGCTGTTTATGAGCTTATGTTTGAGAGCGATATTCCCGTTGGAATAACTATAAATGAGGCAGTCGAGCTTGCTAAGAAATATGGCGATGAGGGAGACTCTTCGTATATTAACGGTGTTCTCGGCGCAATCTCAAAATCTGATGTTGTTTGCAAGAAGGACGGAGAGTAATTTGTATCTAGGCATAGACACCAGCAATTACACTACATCCGTTGCTATTTTTAGCGATGGAATAGAAATAAACTCTAAAAAACTTCTTCCTGTCAAGGATGGTGAAATAGGTCTTAGACAAAGCGATGCTGTTTTTCACCACGTAAGACAATTGAATGAGGTTTTTAAGAATGCTGTTGCACATCTTCCGCACGGTATATCATTAAAAGACTTAACTGCGATTGGTGTGTCTGTATCTCCGAGGTCTGTCGAAGGCTCGTATATGCCTTGCTTTTTGGTTGGCAAAATGTTAGCTGAAACATTATCCGACACTCTCGGTGTGCCATGCTACCATATTTCTCATCAGCAAGGTCATATTGCGGCGGCTCTTTATTCTGCAAATAAGTTGGAACTTTTGAACAACCGTTTTTTAGCATACCATCTTTCAGGCGGAACAAGCGAAGGTTTACTTGTTGAACCTGATGAATATGGATTGCCGAACGCTAAGCTTGTTTGTACATCTCTCGATTTAAAAGCGGGACAAGCTATAGACCGAATAGGAGTAGAGTTAGGCTTTCCCTTTCCGGCTGGGAAATACATTGATGCTGCGGCAACGAATGTTGAATTTAAAGAAAAGCTCAAGCCGTCAATGAAAGGTGCTGATTTCAATCTCTCAGGACTGCAAAACAAATGCGAAAATCTGATTGCAAAAGGAAAATCAAAGGAATATGTTTCAAGATATTGCTTGGAATATATTTCTTCGACTATTGAGATGTCAGTGAAAGCACTAAAAAAAGAATACGGCGATTTACCTCTGGTTTTCAGCGGAGGTGTTTCGTCAAACTCTCTTTTAAAGGCGAGAATGCAGAATGAGTTTGGTGCAGTCTTTGCAGAGCCGGCTTTTTCTGCTGACAACGCATTTGGTGTTGCCGTTCTCGCTATGCTTGAAAACAAAAAGAAAAATGAACAGTAGTATTTTAACAATATCTCAAGTCAATACATATATACATTCAATTATTGACAGCGATAAAATTCTGAATAATGTTCTCATAACAGGTGAGATATCAAATTTTACGGATCACTATCGAACAGGTCATCTTTACTTCTCACTCAAGGACTCGAAGAGCGTTTTAAAAGCAGTTATGTTTGATGATTCTGCGAAAAGGCTTAAATTTAAACCTCATGACGGAATGAAGGTCATTGTTTCCGGAAGAATTACTGTCTATGAGCCAAGCGGCCAATATCAGGTTATAGTGAAAAGCATGCAACCTGACGGAATCGGCGCACTTCATATCGCATATGAACAGCTTAAAGAAAAGTTATCTAAAGAAGGACTTTTTGATAAAGCAAGGAGCATTCCACAGTATCCGAAACGAATTGCTGTAATTACTTCCGAAACAGGAGCGGCGGTTCGCGATATAGAAAACATCTTAGGCAGACGATGGCCGATTGCAGAGGTTTTGCTTATTCCGTGTACTGTACAAGGCGAGTATGCTGAAAATCAATTGTGCAGAGCAGTTAAATACGCCAATGCTTTACCTAACATTGATGTGATTATCATAGGTCGTGGCGGCGGATCTATAGAAGATTTGTGGGCATTCAACAGTGAAAAGCTTGCACGAACGATTTATGCTTCTGAAACACCTGTAATATCCGCTGTTGGTCATGAAACAGATTTTACAATTTGTGATTTTGTATCAGATCTTAGAGCGCCAACACCGAGTGCCGCCGCAGAGCTTGCAACTCCCGATATGAATGAGGTTTATTCATCTTTAGTATCAACACTTGAGTTCATAAAAAAAAGAACGTCATATATTATCAATTCAAAATATCAACAACTTGATTTACTAAGCATGAACAAAATGCTGAAATCTCCTGAAGTTATTTGGGAAACACAAAAAGTGGAACTTGACAAGCTTTCTGTGAAAATGGATCATCTGATTCGTACTCGAAAGGAAAAAGAGCTAAATTCTCTTTCTGAGTTATATGCAAAGCTTGACGCACTCAATCCACTGAACATCCTATTGCGGGGATACAGCATAGTAACCAAAGATACTAAATTTGTAGCGAGTGCAAAAGACCTTAGTGTTAATGACAGCATTGATATAAAAATGAATGACGGAAATATTGTTGCCAATGTGACAAGTATTTCCTTGAAAGAGGAATAATATGACTGCTAAAAAACTAACCTTTGAAAAATCAATAGAACGAATTAAAGAAATAGTGGCGTCATTGGAAGACGGCACAAGTTCTCTTGATGAAGCCGTCAAGCTTTATGAAGAAGGCGCTAAGCTAACAGCTTCGTGCTATAAAATGCTTGAAGAAGCAGAACAGAAAATTTCAATTGTACCATTACCAAACGGAGAATCAAACAATGAGTGAAATAATTGAAGAAGTATTGAAAACAGCACTTAAAAACAGTGGTTCTCAGTACGCTCAAAATATATACGACGCTATGTCTTACAGCGTTTTTGGTGCCGGAAAGAGAGTTCGTCCTTTATTAACTGAGCTTTTCTATAAAGCTTGCGGTGGAAATGATGACGGATATATATTTCCGGCTGCAGCTGTTGAAATGATTCATACCTATTCGCTTATTCATGATGATCTGCCTTGTATGGATAATGATGACATGAGAAGGGGCAGACCGTCTAACCATAAGGTTTACGGTGAGGATATAGCTCTGCTTGCCGGAGACGGTTTGTTAACCAGAGCCTTTGAATTGCTTTTAAGCCAAGGCTGTGTTGAGGCTCTCGGTACTGAAAAAGCTCTGAGCTGTGCGGCCTATTTAGCAAAGCGTTCCGGTGCAGACGGAATGATTGGTGGACAATGCATCGATTTAGCTTCTGAGGGTCATGAAATCTCTTTGGAAGAATTAGATGATATGGTCATTGGTAAGACCGTTTGCCTGATAATGGCTGCTTCCGTCATGGGTGTAATTGCCGCCGGTGGAAACTCTGTGGAAATTGAAGCTGCAGAAAACTTCTCCATGGGTATCGGTCTTGCTTTCCAAATTCGTGACGATATTCTTGATGTTATAGGCGATGCTGACATAATGGGTAAAAATGTCGGTGTAGATAATGCCAATAACAGAAAAAATTACGTTACATTATACGGTCTTGAAAAAGCTCAGGAATTAGTTGAGTCCTTTACAAACAGCGCTATAACAGCACTTGAGATATTTGATAAATCAAAAACTCAGGAGTTAAAGTCTTTTGCGTTAAACCTAGCAACAAGAAACAAATGAGCAGTATAGAATCTAAAATCACAGCAGAATATGATGGCTTTATAATTAAAGACTATCTTCGTAAAGTTCTTCAAATATCTTCAAGGAAAATTAAAAAGCTCAAAGCAATGGATGATGGAATCATGCTAAATTCGAAGCATGCAATAGTTGTCGATGAGCTGTGTGAAGGTGATGTACTTTCCGTTAATTTTACAGACGAAGAAAAAAACTATGATTTTTCTGATATTGAGCCTGACATTGTTTATGAGGATGACTTCTACCTATATGTAAACAAACCGGCTAATATGACCGTCTACAAATGTGGAGATGTAAAGGAAAACCTCTTGTCAAGCGTTTGTGGGTTTTATTCTAGACTAGGAAAAAATCTTGTGTTTAGACCGTTTTATCGTCTTGACAAAAATACAACAGGTGTAGTTGTAATTGCAAAAGATCCGCTTATCATGAATTCTACGGAAATAGAAAAATCATACTACGCTGTCTGTGAAGGTAAAGTAGTTAACAGCGGTGTTGTTTCCAATAGAATTCAATTAGAAGAAAACAGTAGAATTAAACGTGAAGCGGGATGCTTTGGAGAAATTGCAAGTACAGCCTTTGAAACCGTAAACAAAACAGAAAAGTTTAGTCTTGTAAAGTTCAAACTCTTTACAGGAAGAACCCATCAAATCAGAGTGCACATGAATTATTTGGGGCATCCTCTTTGCGGTGATGACCTTTACGGTGGTTCAATGGATGTTATCTCAAGGCAAGCACTTCACTGCAAAACAGTTTTAGTTAAAAATCCTGTTATAGGATATGAGAAGTTTATAAGCATTGATTTTCCAGACGATATAAAAAAATCTTTCCCAAGCCTATGCGTCTCGGAGAATAGGAGTTAGTTATGCCGGCAGCAATTGTACATTATCTTCATTCGGACAAGGTTTTAAAAAACATAGATACTAAAATCTCTAACAAAAGAGCATATTACCTCGGTGCCCAAGGTCCCGATTTTCTTTTTTGCCATAGATATTTTCCGTGGATGAAAGGGGAAAGCCTTGAAAAGCTTGGAAACACAGTACATGAAGCTAATGCAAACAAGATAATCCTTTCAATGTATAACTATTGCAAAGAACACAAAACGGAAACACTCTATTCCTATTTTTACGGATTTTTGTGTCACTATATAATCGATTCCATTGCACATCCTTATATAAACGCAAAGTCGGAACAATTACTTGAAATAAATCCGAAAGAAAATTTAAACACATTACATAATGAAATAGAATCTGCTTTAGATACTATTATGTTACGAAGTGAAACAGGTGAACTACCTGGAAAAACAAGCCTTAAATCATTGGTTGTTTGTGATATCGCTTCTTTGAATCAAATCGGAAGATTATGGAAAAATGTTTTGGATGATGTTTTAAATATTAAGGTTTCCGAAAGTCAAATGGTAGAGGCTTTTAAAGATACTGTGAAAGTTTTCGCTTTACTTAATGATAGAACTGGTATAAAAAAACAGTTAGTATCTAAAATTGAGTCAGGTAAAGCTCATACAATTTCTTGCCATATAAGACCTATTCTTGAAAATATGGAACAGGATTATGCCAATACAAACAAAGCTGAGTGGGACAAGGAACATTCTTCTGCTGACTTTTTTGAGCTTTTTGACGATGCTGTTATATCAGCGACCGAAATTATAAACGGTTTCGCACATAAAAAAATAAACGCCGAAAATATCAGCGTTTACACAAAAAATAGATCATTTGGATAGAAAAAAGGAGCCTTTAAAAGGCTCCTGAACTTTTCTGCAATCAGATTGCGCGAGTAACTTTACCTGAACGTAAGCAACGGGTGCAGGCGTAAACATGCTTTGGTGTACCGTTTACAACTGCCTTAACACGTCTGATATTTGGCTTCCAAGTTCTGTTAGAACGTCTGTGTGAATGGGAAACCTTGATACCGAAAGATACGTCCTTGCCGCAAAATTCGCATTTTGCCATAGTGCTGCACCTCCTTAAAGGTAACTCTCTAATTTACAACAGTTGATATTTTAACAGATTATTTATTAAATTGCAAGATATTTTTTGAAAGTAATTGAGTTTTTTTTCAATTTGTATTATACTTTTCGAGAACGGGGCAAAATAAACGCTTTGTGTTGTTTGTTCATACCTGTTTAATATTAGAATGTGATAATAACAAAACAATATTTCTTTTAAATAGAGATATTTGTCGTTTTATCTTTAATAATCAAACTTTAATTAAGGAGATTTGCGATGCTTTTCAGTGCAATTCGAACGATGCTTTCAGGTGGTCATGTTGACTTGACCGCTATTGTGGCTCAAATCATCTCAGTTCTTTTCGTAGCAATTGTTATCTTGCCACTTCATGAGTGTGCACACGGTTTAATCGCTGTTAAGCTTGGAGATAACACACCGAAATGGGATAAAAGACTTACTTTAAATCCGCTTGCAAGCTTAGATCCTATGGGAGCTTTATGGCTATTGCTTTTTGGCATTGGATGGGCAAAACCTGTTCAAGTTAATCCAAGAAACTTTAAAAATCCAAAAAGAGATATGGCTCTGGTTGCATTAGCAGGTCCTGTGGCCAATTTATTAGCCGCCTTGATTGGAGCAGTGATTTTTGTTCCTTATGTTATTTTTATTCTTTCAAATCATGCAAATGTTATAACTTATTTCTTCTACTATTTTTTGAGTTCTTATATCACTGTTAATGTTTCACTGGCAGTTTTTAATTTTATTCCAATTCCGCCGCTTGACGGTTCAAGAATAGTAGCTGCTTTTTTGAGCGACAAAGCAATGTATACTTACTATAGATATCAGAACATTGTGGTAATGATTTTCTTTGTCATTTTGCTTTCAGGTTCTCTCAATGTACCGCTAAGTATAGCAGAAAACTATCTTTGCAACGCTATGCTTTGGATTGCTGAACGCCCGTATGTTCTTTTTGGTTTGATATAAGGTGATAGTTTGGAACAACTTTCTTATAAAATTGATGTTTTTGAAGGTCCGTTAGATCTTTTGCTGACTCTGATATCAAAAAACAAACTAAATATATATGACATTCCGATATCTGAATTGCTTGAACAATACATGGAGCAAATCGAACTTATGCAAAGCAATGATATGGATATAGCCAGTGAGTTTCTCGAGATGGCATCGAGACTTGTACATATAAAATCTGTTTCATTATTGCCTAAGAAAGAAGAAGCTGAAGAGCTCAAGCGTGAACTCACAGGTCAGCTCATTGAATATCAGCAGTGTAAAGCTGTTGCCGCGAAATTATCGGAGTTAATAAGCTTTGATTGCATTTCTCGAAAAGAAGAAGCTATCGAAGCGGATTATAGATATAAGTTAAAACATGAACCATCGGTTCTATATAATGCTTATATGAACGCTTTTGGTAAAAGTAAAAAGCCTTTTGTTTTAAACCGTGATAAATTAGATAGAATTGTGACAAGGAATTTTGTCAGTGTAAATTCTCAGATTATTTACATTCTTAGAAATCTCTGGAACAAAATCCCTGTCAAATTAAATTCACTGATTTTCCAAAAAAAAGATCATTCCGAAAGAATCGCCGCTTTTTTAGCACTGCTTGAACTGGTGAAACACAAACGAGTTAAAGTTCACGAAAAAAATCACGAAACTTATGTTAGAATATATAACGGAGAAGACATAAATGAATAATCTTCAGGCTTCTGTTGAAGCTGTTATATTTGCCTCAGGGGATCCGGTGCCTCTCGATAAATTGTCGATGGTACTTGAAATATCATCAGAAAAACTGGACGAAGTTATTAATATAATTCAAGACAAATTTGATGATGAAAATTCAGGAATTTGTCTTATGAGGTTTAAAGATTCAGTACAGTTTGTTTCTAAATCAGAGTATGTTGATACTGTTCGCAAAGTTCTTGAAATCAATAAAAGCGCACCTCTCTCAAATGCGGCTATGGAAGTTCTTGCACTTGTCGCATATAATGAACCCGTAACTAAAGCTTATATTGAACAAGTAAGAGGAGTAGATTGTTCAGGAGTTCTCGGAAATTTAATTCAAAAGGAATTGATTGAGGAAAGAGGTCGTTTAGAATTACCGGGCAGACCGCTTCTTTATGGAACAACAGAGAACTTTTTAAAATGCTTTGGTATATCCTCCATTGAAGAACTTCCGGAAATTCCGAAGTCCGACTCGCAGAATACAGATAAATGATTGTATTAATAATTATTCTTGGCGTTTTAGCCTTATTTTTACTACAACCGATAAGAGTTAAAATAGTCTTTGAAGAAGAGCTCTCTTTTAGAGTTTATTACTCTTTGTTTCCGGTGTTTTCTTATCCTAAGGTTGAGTCTAAGCAAGATGATGCCGAAGAAAAGCCCGAAGAAGAACCACAAGAAGAGGAAGAAAAAGAGGATAGCAGCGAAAGCACTTTAGACAAACTAAAAAAAACAATCAAGAAAACAGGATTAAAAGGCTTTTTGGATTTAATCTACGAACTTCTTAAAGTTGTTTTGTCGGGAGGTAACCTTTTAATTCGACGAATTAAACTTACAGATGCCGATATCTACATATGTAGCACGGACGATAACGCCGCCGATGCGGCATATAATTATGGAAAGCTATGTGCGGCAGTGTATCCCGCTGTTTCAGCAATATACAGCTTTTTTAGGTGCAAAAAAGGCAAAGTCACAGTAGATGTGGATTATGATGCAGAAGATTCTGTTGTAAAAGCTTATGCGAATTTAAGGATTACTTTTTTGTTTGCATTAGCCGCTGTGTTAAAGATAATATTCAATGCTTTACCACGCATTATTAAGGTATTAAAAACCGTGAAGAAAGGAAATAAAAATGAGCGAGAAAGTAAACAGTCTGCTTGAAACAACCGTTGATAAAATTAAAAGTGTTGTAGATGTTAATACTGTTATTGGAGACCAGATTATCACTCCTGACGGAACGGTAATTATACCGATTTCAAGGGTAAACTACGGATTTGCGGCAGGAGGATCAGATCTCCCTTCAAAAACTCCCGGACTTTTTGGCGGTGGTTCAGGCGCAGGCGTTACAATTACACCAATAGCATTTCTCTCTGTCTCTAATGGTAATGTAAGAGTCATTCAGGTTGAACCGTTTATTAGCTCTGTTGACAGAGCAATTCAAACAGCACCGGATGTAATTGACAGAATTACATCGTTATTCAAAAAAGACAAGGCAGAATCGGATGTTGATTTATCAGAACCAACAACCGAGGCTGTAGTATCGGAAGGTTAATATATGGCAAAAGACTGCAGATTACAAAAATATATCGCCGAATGTGGACTTGCTTCAAGGAGAAAAGCAGAAGAGATGATCCTTGCGGGTCGTGTTACCGTAAACGGCAGAAAAGCTACTATAGGTGATAAAATTGACAGAAAAACAGATCTTATCAGGGTTGACGGCGAGCGCCTTGTCGTAAGTGATAAGAAATGGTATTTAATGATTAATAAGCCAAGGGGATATGTAACCACTATGAGTGACGAAAAAGGCAGAAAGTGTGTTGCCGATTTAGTCGCTGATATACCTGAGAGAGTTTATCCCGTCGGAAGACTTGACAGAGAATCAGAGGGCCTTCTGATAATGACTAACGACGGAGAATTTTCTAATTTAATATCTCATCCATCGGGACATATTCCAAAGCTTTACAGAGTAACTGTAAGACCAAATCCTAGTGAGGATATGCTTGTTAAGATGTCCGTTGGAATGGTTATTGATGGTGTTAAAACTGCTCCGTGTACTGTACGAGTTCTTACTGTAGAACCCGAGAGAACAGTGCTTGAAATAGTTTTGAACGAGGGCAGAAACCGTCAGATCAGAAAAATGTGTGAGCATTTCGGTTTAGAAGTAATCCGACTTAAAAGAAATGCTATCGGTCCTGTAAAGCTTGGTATGCTTCAACTTGGTGAGTATCGTGAACTTACTAAGGAAGAAATTCTTGCATTGAAAAATTACGCCTCAAAGGTTAAAAGAAAAAGCGAAACGAAAAATTCAAATAGTGCTGAAGCCAAGAAATCAGTTAAACGCAATGCGAGAAAATTCAAAAAGAGATAAATCTTGTTTGTTTCGGGTTAGAAAAGGTTACAAATTTGTAACCTTTTCTTGCTATATTGATAGCAAATCGATTATAATAAAGTGTAAACGCAGATGTCCGCACACTGTTTGTTGTTAAGATTAGAGTAGTGTGCTCTGATATAAAATAGGACGTACTATAGAAAGGACGGATAGAATGCTAAAAAGCATGACCGGTTTCGGCAGAGCCGATGAAATCGTTGACGGAAGACATATAATAGTAGAAATAAAATCGGTTAATCATAAATATTTCGAGTTTAGCACCAGAATTACTCGAGGATATGCTTTTTTGGAAGAAAAATTAAAATCTTTCATTCAGTCAAGTGTTTCTCGTGGAAAAGTAGATGCTTATGTCCATATTGAGAATATTGACGTTGATGATGTCGAGGTTACAGTAAATCATTCTCTTGCAGCAGGATATATTAACGCTTTAAGAGAACTAAACAAAGAATATTCACTTGAAGGTGATGTAACCGTCGACAGTCTCACAAAGTTTACTGATATTTTTTCCATTCACAAAGCTCCTGAAGATGAGGAAAGAGTTTGGAATGATGTCAAAACAGTAGCCGAAAAAGCTCTTGCTAATTTTATTGAAATGAGAGAGCGTGAAGGCAGCAAGCTTTATGATGACATTATCAGCCGTGCCGAAACAATTCTCGAAACTGTCGGTAAAATCGAAATTCGCTCACCTGAAACAGTTAAAGAGTATAGAGCTAAGCTCGAGGCTAAGCTAAGAGAACTTCTCGAAGACAGAAATATCGATGACACAAGAATTTTGACTGAAACTGCTATATTTGCAGACAAGATTGCTGTTGATGAAGAAACTGTCAGATTGAGAAGCCACATCTCTCAGTTAAAACAGTTCGCTGACAGTAAAGACCCTATCGGCAGAAAGATGGATTTCTTGGTTCAGGAAATGAATCGTGAAACAAATACAATCGGCTCAAAATGTTCTGATTCCGATATTGCATACATGGTAGTTGATATCAAAGCAGAAATTGAGAAAATTCGCGAGCAGGTTCAAAACATTGAGTAAGGTGATAAAGTGAGTCTGATAAATATCGGTTTCGGTAATATGGTCTCGAGCGGTAAAATAGTTGCAGTTGTCAGCCCCGATTCGGCTCCTGTAAAAAGAATTGTTCAGGAAGCGAAGGAAACCGGCAAAGCAATTGATGCATCTCAAGGCAGAAAGACAAAATCTGTTATTATTACAGACAGTAACCATGTGGTGATGTCTGCACTTACAACGGATATTATTGCTAATCGTATAAACAATGGTAATGAAGGTGATATAAATGAGTGAAGGTCTTGTTATCGTAGTATCAGCCCCTTCCGGCGGTGGCAAAGGTACTATTCTTAAAGAATTATTTAAACGAAACTCTAATATTAAATTCAGTGTTTCAGCTACAACAAGAAATCCGCGTCCCGGAGAAATTGACGGTGAAAACTATTATTTTATAGATAAAAACCATTTTGAAGAGCTTATTTCAGAGGGAAAGATGCTTGAGCACGCAGAATATTGCGGAAATTATTACGGAACGCCAAAAGAACCGATTGAAAAAGCCGTCAAGGACGGATTTGATATTGTTTTGGAAATAGAAGTCCAAGGTGGGGCACAAATTAAGAAGAAAATTCCTGACTGCGTATCTGTTTTCATCACACCACCGTCTATGGAGATTCTTGAGAAAAGGTTAAGAAACCGCGGAACCGAGACAGATGAGGTTATCAAAAATCGTTTGAATACCGCATTAGTGGAAATTCCTCACGCTGAGGATTACGATTATATTGTTGTTAATGATGAGCTTGAGAAAGCAGTAGATGAGCTCGAGTCCATTATAAAAGCTGAGAAGCTTAAATATACAAGAAATAAAGATTTAAAAATATTCAAAGATATAATTAAGGAGAATTAAAAAATGCTTAAACCATCAGCAAACATAGTAAGAACACCACACAACAGCCGTTATTCACTCGTTATTGCAATCGCAAAGAGAGCAAGAGAGATTACTACTGAAATTGAAAATGCAGATCCGCCTGTTACAGTAAAGCCTGTTGAACTTGCTTGCAGAGATTTCGTTGCGGGAAAGTATATTATTAACGAGCCGGATCCGTTTGATTATGAATTTTGATTGCTGAAATTGCTTTAGAAAAAACATCATATTCCTTCGATAGACTTTTTTCCTATATCATTCCTGACAAAATGAAAGTTCAGGTTGGTATGAGAGTAAAGGTGCCTTTTGGAAACAGTAATAAATCAAAAATTGGAATTGTTTTCAGAATTCGTGAGAAAATCGACTCTGATTCGGTTAGATTAAAGAGCTTGCTTGATGTTCTGGATGAAGAACCGGTGCTGTCAGAAGAACTTTTGACAATAGCTGATTGGATGACAAAAAGGTATTTTTGTACATATGATGAAGCAACTCGCGTTCTTCTTCCTAACGGATTATCACAAAAGCTGATTTATACATATAGCTTTAATCAGAATGCGGTTTTAGAGAACTTCTCTTTCTCAGAACTTCAGATTAAGCTGATAAAACGTGCTAAGAAAAGTAGTTTTAATTCTAATTACATAGTTAACACATTGAAATCAGATGATTCTGATGAAGAGTTGCTACAGTTAGTAGACGATAAAATTCTTTTTAAAGCACAGGATACCGTTCAGAGAGTATCTGATGCAACCGATAAAATTATTACTGCCAAGGAATATGATTCATCTCTACTTAAGTCCAAACAGCAAAAAAAAGCCTATGAATTTATCTATAACTGTGAAGCTGTAACTGTAAATGAAGCTGCTTATTTTGTCGGTTGTACTAAAGCTGTTTTAGACAAACTGGTTTCTTGCGGTGCTGCCGAATACTCTTTTATCGAGAAATTTAGGCGTCCGACCGTAACCGCCGAGAGGGCAAAATCAAGTGAAGAAATAATATTAAATGAATCCCAACTTGAGGTTTATAACAATATCTGCAAAAACTACGACAACAAAGTTAACAAACCGATATTATTAAACGGTATTACGGGCAGCGGAAAAACCTCTATTTATATTAAATTGGCAGAGAGAGTCATTTCCGAAGGCAAGCAAGCTGTTATCTTAGTACCTGAAATATCTTTGACTTCTCAAACGGTGCAAATTTTCAAAAATGCCTTTGGTGACAAAGTTGCAGTTCTCCACAGCGGACTTACAGTTGCCGAACGTTACGACGAATGGAAACGTTGCAAGAACGGAGAAGCGAATATTGCCGTGGGAACCAGATCAGCTATATTCGCACCATTTGATAATATCGGATTGATTGTGGTTGATGAAGAACATGATAAATCATATAAATCTGATAAAAATCCTAGGTACGATGCAAGACAAATTGCAATTTTAAGAGCTTCAAGAACAAAAGCCATTTGTTTGTTGGCTTCAGCTACACCTTCCATAGAATCAGCTTATCAAGCCCAATTGGGCAATTATCTTCCTTACTACTTAAATTCAAGATACGGAAATGCTCATTTGCCAGAAGTTGAAGTGGTAGATGCTCTTGATTCCGACGGAAATCAAAGTGAGCTTTGTGCGAGAACAAGATTTCTTCTGCAAAAGAATTTTGATGACAATAAGCAATCGATTATTCTTATAAATCGTAGAGGCTACCACAGCTTTGTCAGGTGCACTGAATGCCGCGAGGTAAAACTGTGCCCTAATTGCAGTGTATCTCTTAATTATCATTACGATAACAATAAGCTCGTTTGTCATTACTGCGGTTACATTGAAGATTATTCTTCTGTATGTCCTAATTGTCACCAAAATTCTATGGCTACATATGGCACTGGAACACAGCGAATCGAAGAAACTCTGAGAGAAATTATTCCTAAAGCTAGGGTTTTAAGAGTAGATTCAGACTCGGTTTCGCTAAGGAACAATCTTGATGAATTGCTTGATAACTTTGACAGGCATAGATATGACATAATGGTTGGCACACAAATGGTGTCTAAAGGATTGAACTTTGAAAATGTCACTCTTGTCTGTGTGCTGAATATAGACCAGATGCTCTATGCTGATGATTACAGCTGCAATGAAAGAGCATTTGATTTGATTACACAGGTAATAGGAAGATCGGGCAGAGGAAGATATAAAGGTACTGCTTTAATTCAGACAGAGCAGCCTGAAAATGTTTATATCCAACTTGCTAAGACACAGAATTATGCGGATTTTTATAAGCTTGAGATAAATTTCAGGCATATGCTATTATATCCGCCTTTTTGTGATATTAATGTTATCGGTTTTGTTTCACCGGATGAATCTTTGGTGAAATTTGCTCCCATCAAATTCTCAGGAATTTTGGCAGAAGCTCTTAAAAACAAGCTCCCGTCTCACCCTATTAGGATTTATCCTCCTACGGAGGCATCTGTCTATAAAGTCGGTAATAAGTTCAGATATAAAATTATCATAAAAACGAAATGCAATAAACAGTATAGAGCATTGCTGTCTGAAGTATATAAAAGCTTTCTAAATGATAAGGAGTTCAAGAAAGTTTCTGTTTTTATTGATACAAATCCAAGTGAAAACTATTGATTAATGAAAGGAATTATATGGCACTTCGTAATATAGTAAAAGATGGCGACCCCATTCTTACAAAGGTATGCAGACCTGTAGAAAAGTTTGATCACAAGTTAGAAGTTTTGCTCGACGATATGTATGAGACAATGTTGGATGCTGACGGAGTCGGCATCGCCGGTCCGCAGGTCGGTATGATGCGTCGTTTATGCGTTATCGATGTAGGCGAAGGAAGACTTGATTTAGTCAATCCGGAAATAATCGAAACATCCGGAACTCAGGATGGTGTTGAGGGTTGTCTATCTTTCCCTGGCGAATACGGCATGGTTGAAAGACCTAACCATGTAAAGGTAAGAGCGCAAAACAAAACCGGAGAATGGTATGAGGTAGAGGGCGAAGAGTTGCTTGCAAGAGCACTTTGCCATGAGATTGATCATCTTGACGGTGTCTGCTTTGTTAAAAGAGCAAGCAGAATGATTGATCCCGAGGAGCTTAGAAGCGCTCCAGACACTGAAGAAGAGGAAAATTAATTGAGAGTTGTTTTTATGGGTACCCCTGATTTTGCGGTACCAACATTAAAGAAGCTTATTGAAAACAAATATAATATAATTTCTGTTTTCACTCAGCCTGATAAGCCGAAGGGCAGAGGGCATAAAATGCAGTTTTCTCCCGTTAAAGAATTAGCTTTGGAGAACAACCTGGAAGTATTTCAGCCGAATACGCTAAAGGATGACTCTGTTATCAATCTTATAAAAGAGCAAAATCCTGATGTTATTGTAGTTGCTGCATATGGTAAAATATTGCCTGAAGCTATTTTGAATATTCCAAAGTATGGTTGTGTTAATGTTCACGGCTCTCTTTTGCCAAAGTACCGAGGCGCTGCGCCTATTCAGTGGGCAGTTTTAAACGGCGACAAAGTTACGGGTGTCACCACAATGCTTATGGGTAAGGGGCTCGACACAGGCGATATGCTCTTGAAAAGAGAAGTCGAAATCCCATCAGATGAAACTTCCGGAGAATTATTTGACAGACTTTCGCTGATAGGAGCAGATTTATTGATTGAAACTCTTACTGCGTTAGAATCAAACAGTTTAACACCTGAAAAACAAAATGATGCAGAATCAAATTATGCATCACTTATAACAAAAGCTCTTTCTCCGATTGACTGGAACAAATCAGCAACTGAGATACACAATCAAGTCAGAGGTTTAAACCCTTGGCCGTGTGCATCCTCTCATTATGGAGAGAAAGCAATTAAGATTCACCGTACAAAGGTAATCGAAGGAAACGGCAAAGCCGGCAAGCTTTTCGTGTCAGAAAAACACTTATGTGTTTACTGTGGCAAAGATGCTTTGCAATTGCTTGAAGTTCAGCTTGAAAACGGTAAAAGAATGGCAGGAGACGTTTTCTTAGTAGGTCATCCTGTAGATGAAAATTCATTTCTAAATTGAAAGTGGGAAATATGATAACAGGTTCACGCATTGCAGCTCTTGAAGCTTTGCTTCAGGTCTCTGAAAATGAAGGCTATTCAAATATAGTTATTGATAAGTGTTTAAAGAAGCACGAACTGGATAGAAGAGATAGTGCTCTGGCTAGCATCATCTTCTATGGAGTTCTTGAAAATAAAATAACTCTTGATTACTGTATATC
Organism: Bacteroidaceae bacterium; assembly: GCA_963589785.1. GTDB lineage: Bacteria > Bacillota > Clostridia > Oscillospirales > Acutalibacteraceae > SIG603. The sequence goes on from CAVAMJ010000013.1 coordinate 32,224, forward strand.
TCTGTTTTTGAAAAACAAAAGCATGAAGCTTTCAGAGACTACAAGGACTATTCTTCAAGTGGGTTGTTATCAGATTTTGTTTCTTGATAAAATACCTGAATCTGCAGCTGTTAATGAATGTGTTGAACTGGCTAAGCGTTATAAATGCAATGCATCGTTCATTAACGCAGTTCTTAGAAATATAATCCGAAACAAGGATAATATTCCCCTTCCGGACAGTCTTGAAATCAAATATTCTGTGCCTAACGAATTAATAACAATGTGGACGAATGCTTATGGCGAAAAGAACACAATAAATATTCTTGAGTCGGTTCAGGAGAAGTCTAAGATTTATTGCAGAATCAATAGCATAAAAACTACTTTTGATAATTTTGCCGAATCGTTTTCCTGCTCTGAAATCGGCATAAAGAAATATAAAAATATGCCTTATACTTGCGTTATAACTTCGGGCGGTGATATAACGAAGCTATCGCAGTATGAGGACGGTCTCTTTCACGTTCAAGATTTATCGTCCCAATATCTTTGTGAAGTAGTTTCCCCAAAAGAAAATGAGATACTTGTTGATGTATGTGCAGCACCCGGTGGAAAAAGCTTTACATTAGCTGAAAAAATGAACAATACCGGAACGGTTTACTCATACGACTTATATAAAGGTCGTGTTAAACTGATCTTTAACGGCTCTAAGCGACTTGGCTTAACCAACATTCATGCATTTGTCAGAGATGCTGCAAAAGACGATACCCACGGGATTGTTGCCGACAGAGTGTTGTGTGATGCTCCGTGCTCCGGCTATGGAACAATTCGAAGAAAACCTGAGATTAGATATAAATCCCTTGAATCGGTATCCGATTTGCCTGATATTCAGTATCAGATTCTTGAAAACTCAGCTAAATTTGTAAAATCGGGCGGATATTTGTTTTATTCAACATGCACTTTAAATCCTAAAGAAAACAGTGAAATAGCGGACAAGTTTCTTACTAATAACACAGATTTTTATGCTGAAGATATAAACATTGATATTCCAAGAGCTATATCGGAACCCAAAAATCAATTAACGATGATGCCATTCAATGATTGTGACGGTTTTTTTGTTGCAAAATTCAGAAGGAAATAGTATGTATATAATAGACGGAAAAAAAGATATAAAATCGATGAACCTCGAAGAGCTGAGAGCCGAGATAAAAGAAGTCGGTCTCCCAAAATTCAGAGCGGATCAGATATATAAGTGGGTTCATTCGTCTGTTTCGTCATTTGATGAAATGACTAATCTTTCAAAGGATTTAAGAGCAAAACTGAATGAGCTTTATGTTATTCCAAATTGTCAGATTCAACTCAAGAGAGTATCTAAACTTGACGGTACTGTAAAATATTTATATAAATTATATGACGGAGATTATATCGAAGCCGTTGTGATGAAATACCATCACGGTAATTCTATCTGTATATCATCACAGGTTGGATGCAAAATGGGATGCAACTTTTGTGCGACAGGAAAAAACGGATTCACAAGAAATCTTTTGCCGTCGGAGATGCTTTCCCAGGTTATGACAGCTCAAAATGATATCGGAGAGAGAATTTCTAATATTGTTCTTATGGGCATGGGGGAACCGCTTGATAATTATGACAATGTGATTAAGTTTTTGGAACTTGTCTCCGATGCAAACGGTTTAAATATCGGTATGCGTCATATTTCTCTCTCTACTTGTGGCTTAGTCAATAGAATTTATGAACTTGCAGACAAGAATCTACAGCTTACATTATCGGTTTCTTTACATGCGCCTAACGATGCGCTTCGTGATTCAATGATGCCTGTTAATCATCGCTGGAATGTTGATGAGCTCTTGGAAGCTTGCAGATATTATTGCCAAAAAACAAACAAAAGAATATCTTTTGAATATGCGATGATAAGCGGTAAAAATGACAGCGATGCTCATGCTAAGGAACTTGCAACAAAATTAAAAGGAATTATTGCTCATGTTAATCTTATACCTGTAAATGATGTTACAGGCACGGGATATAAAAAGAGCAATTCCGATAGATTAAATAAATTTGTAAAAATACTTTCAGAACGCGGATATACCGCAACAATAAGACGAACATTGGGATCTGATATAGAAGCGTCTTGCGGACAGCTTAAAGGCAAAGCCCTTGACACCGGGAGGATTTAATGAAAATTTACGGTGAAACTAATGTCGGATTTAAAAGAAAAAACAATCAAGACACCTACAGAAACAAACTTATAAATGATAATTTTGGATGGTCGCTTGTTTGTGACGGAATGGGCGGCGTAAACGGTGGAGATGTTGCCAGTAATCTTTCTGCTGAAACAGTAGAGGAATACCTTGACACTGAGCTTAATGAAAATCTTTCTGATGAAGAAATACTTCAGATGATTAATGTTAGTTTTCAAAAAGCAAATTCGGCTGTTTGGCAAAAAGCCATTGAAACAAAAGAATACAGAGGAATGGGAACAACAGCTGTTCTGGCAATAATCAAAGGAAACAAACTCCTTATCGGTCACATAGGGGACAGCAGAGCATATCTATTCAGTGATAATAACATTAGTCAAATTACAACCGACCATTCTTATGTACAAAACCTTGTAAATCACGGTCAGCTTACTAAAGATGAGGCTAGGTTTCATCCTCAAAAGAATATAATTACAAAGTCTCTTGGAGTTCATTCATCCGTAGATCCTGAGATTAATTTCTATGATTTAAAAGCAGGAGACAAAATCATTATTTGCACCGATGGATTAGGAGATTATTTGACTGACAAGGTATTGAATGAGTATGTAGCAAACACTGATGATGAAAAACTACCTGTAAAGCTAATAAACTTTGCACTTAGATGTGGTGGCGTTGATAATGTGACAGTTACAACAATAGTTATTGAGGGGTAAGATCGTATGGAAAACTATTTAGGCAAAAGATTGGACGGCAGATATGAAATCCACCAACTTCTTGGAGTTGGCGGAATGGCTTATGTCTACCGTGCTTATGATAATCAGGAGAACCGATGGGTAGCAATCAAGATACTCAAAGAAGAGTTTTCCGGTAACGCTGAATTCCTGAAGAGATTTAGGAATGAATCCAAGGCAATAGCTGTCCTAAACCATCCTAATATTGTAAAGGTTTATGATGTCAGCTTTGGTGACAGAATTCAGTATATTGTTATGGAATATATAGATGGTATCACACTGAAAGATTATATTTCACATAACGGAGCACTTCCTTGGAAAGAGGCTCTTCATTTTACTACACAAATTCTTAAAGCTTTACAGCATGCGCACGGCAAAGGCATTGTTCACAGAGATATAAAGCCTCAGAATATTATGCTGCTCCAAAACGGTGCGATTAAAGTAACTGATTTTGGAATTGCCCGCTTTTCTCAAAACGAAACAGCAACGGTAACAGACAAAGCTTTAGGCTCGGTTCACTATATTGCACCAGAGCAAGCCAAGGGAGAATTCACCAGTGATAAAGCCGATATTTATTCAGTTGGTGTAATAATGTACGAAATGCTGACAGGTCAGCTTCCGTTTGAAGCGGACAATGCTGTTTCTGTTGCATTAATGCAGCTTTCAGCAGAGCCGGTAAAGCCAAGATCCATTAATCCCCAAATTCCTGTAGGTCTTGAGGAAATCACCATGAAAGCCATGGAGAAAAACCCCTCAAACCGTTTTAAATCTGCGGGAGATATGCTCAATGATATAGAACGATTCAAGATTAATCCGTCTCTTACATTCGGTTATTCTTTCCAAGAGGATTTTGGCGCAACAAGACAAGTAAATCTTTATAATAATGTTCAACCGACGAAAAGAAACGCGACAAGAACTGCCCCCAGCTATGAGGACAATTTCGAATATGAGGTTGAACTTGAAAAGTCAAAGCGTCACGCAAAGGGATCAAGTATAATTAAGGGAATAGTTGCCGCTTTATTAATTGTAGTTGTTGCTGTTGGTGCATATTCTGTTTATAATCTTGTTCAAAACTCAAACACAGAGGACACAAGCTTAGTGCTTCTCCCTAATTTTGTTGGTATGAACTATGATTCTCAAATTGCTAACAACTCCGATTACAGTGACTTTAAATTTACAATTCAGACTCAGTACGATGAATCAAAATCCGAAGGAGAAGTAATACGTCAGACACCTAACGGCGGAAAAAATGTTAAAAAAGGTAAAGAAGTTACTCTTGTTGTCAACAGATCACAGCAAAGTGAAAAAACCGCATTGGTTATGCCTGATTTTACGAATTATTCTCAGGCTGACACAATCAGCAACCTTTCCGATAACGGTCTTAACTACGAAATTCAAACTCAGAACGATGATAATATAGCTTCCGGAAATGTCATTCGTACAAATCCTGCCGCAGGCTCTACTGTATACCAGGGCGATACGATAACAATTTATGTAAGCTCCGGACCATCCGAAACACAGGTTTCAGTCCCGTCTATTCTGTATTCATCATATGATTATGCTGTAACTCTTCTCAATGAAGCAGGACTAACAGTTGGCTCTGTTACATATGATGACAGCAGTTCACTTGACGCAAATACAGTTCTTTCCTGTTCACCTGATGTAGGTGCTTCTGTTTCTAAGGGCTCAGCAGTTAACCTTGTAGTTGCAAGGGGAGAAACAAGTGTTTCGCTTACAATAAGCTTACCATCTAATGTTTATGAGGATTTAAATCTAAAGATTTACTGTGACGGAACTCTTTCAACTGATACTTATGTAAATCCTGCATATTCTTCAACCTATACCGTTACTTTCAGCGGTACTAGCGGTTCACAAAATATAGTTGCTACACTTAATGGCTCTGACTATGTTACTTGTGTAGCTAATTATGAACTGGGAAGTATAACCGATTATTATCAGTATCCATATGAGACGGAAGTTATTACTCCTGAACCTGAACCGGAATCAAGCGAAGAGTCTTCAGAATATAGCAGTGAAGATTCTTATTATGAGGATAGCAATGAGTGATAACGTTTTAACAGGTAAAATTATCAGAAGTTTAGGCGGCTTTTATAATGTATATGCTTCTGATGATAATATATATCCTTGCAAACCTAGAGGAATATTCAGGAAAAATAAGATTACACCTCTTGTGGGAGATAAAGTTAAAATCTCCCACATTGAGGATGAAACAGCATCAATAGATGTGATCGAAGAAAGAAAAAATGTTCTTGTTCGTCCTCCTGTTGCAAATATAGACAAGTTATTTATTGTAGTATCGACAATTGATCCGAGCCCTAATCTCTTGATTATAGACAAGACCATTGCTGCAGCAGAAATGAATCACATTGAGCCAATTTTAATTATTTCTAAGACGGATTTGCTCTCAATGGAAAAATTAAAATCTACATACAGCTCGATAGGAATTAAAGTTCTTGAATCTTCTCCCGACAACAATGATTGCATTGATGAAATTAAGGATTTGCTCCTTAATTCGGTTTCTGCATTCACAGGTAATTCAGGTGTCGGAAAGTCTACAATAATCAACAGGATTAATCCTGAATTGCTTCTTCAGACAGGAGAAACAAGTAAAAAGCTCGGTCGAGGCAAACATACAACAAGACATGTCGAGCTTTTTGAAGTCGCAGAAAACTCATATGTTGTGGACACTCCCGGTTTTTCTACATTTGACATAGAAAAATACAATATGAAAGATCGAACTCAGTTATACAAAGGCTTTCGTGAGTTTGAACCATATGTAGGTTATTGTAAATTTACCTCATGTTCACATACTACAGAGAAGGGCTGTGCTATAATCGAAGCGGTTAATTCAGGTGAGATACCTAAATCAAGATTCGATAGTTATGTTAGTATGTACAACGAAATAAAGGACATAAAAGAATGGCAGAAATAAATAAATGTATGATAATAAGTGCTGTTCCGCTTGAGGACGGCAGATTATTTGAAGAATTTAATCCTAAAGATTATTTAGTTATATGCGCTGATGCCGGTTACGAAACAGCTCAAAAATATAATATTACACCCGATTATATAGTTGGTGATTTCGATTCTGCTAAGGTAAAACCACAGCCTTCAGAAAAGGTGCATGTTCTGCCTGTTGAAAAAGATGTGACAGATACTATGTATGCCGCTATGCTCGGAATTCATTTGGGATGCCGTGAATTTGTCATTATTGGCGGTAACGGTGGTGAAAGGGCAGACCATACAATTGCTAATTATAATGTTATGCTTTTCATAGCTAACAAAGGCGGTTTCTCTGTTATGGTCGACAATAATTCTCAAACATTTCTGCTAAAAGGGAAAAAATTAACTTTGACAGAAATGAAAGGAAAAATAGTCTCAGTATTTCCTTTTGGAACCAACACTTGCAATCTTACTTATACAGGTCTTAAATATCCACTTAACAGAGAAGATTTAAAGGTTGGAGACACTCTTATGGGTGTAAGCAATGAAATTACAGAAGATAAAGCCGAAATTATGGTTAATAACGGTTGTGTTCTTGTCATAGTGTTAAATTGATTAGTTGGTGAGTTATGTTCAGTAAAGAGGTAGAAAAAGTACTGTTAAAGGTTCAGAAGCCCGGTCGATATGTAGGCGGTGAACTGAACTCTGTTATCAAGGATAAAAAAGATATTGATGTTCGTTTCGCATTTTGCTTTCCCGATACATATGAGATTGGAATGTCTCATTTGGGAATAAAAATTCTTTACAGTCAATTTAACGAGAGAGATTATATTTGGTGCGAAAGAGTTTTTGCCCCTTGGATTGATATGGAAGAGCAAATGAAAATCAACAATATTCCGTTATATGCTCTTGAAAGTGGAGATCCTTTAACGGAATTTGATTTCATTGGCTTTACACTTCAATACGAAATGAGCTTTACTAATGTTCTCAACATGTTAAAACTTGCCGGTATACCTCTTTTGAGCAAAGACAGACACGATCTCAAAAATATAGTTGTAGGCGGAGGTCCTTGTGTTTGCAATCCTGAGCCGATTACAGATTTCTTTGATATCTTTTTCCTTGGAGACGGAGAAGATGTTGACCTGGAAGTAATGGACCTTTACAGGGAATGCAAGAAAAATAATGCTTCCAAAATTGAGTTTTTGGAAAAAGCAGCGCAAATAGAAGGAGTTTATGTTCCGGCTTTTTACGATGTTGCTTATAATGAGGATGGTACAGTAAAATCTTACACACCTACGCACGGTGCCCCGCAAAAGATAGTAAAAAGAAACTGCATGGATCTTGACCACACATATTATCCGGATAAATTTGTTGTGCCTTTTTTGGAGGTCGTTCATGACAGAATATCTGTTGAAGTTTTAAGAGGATGTATTCGAGGATGCAGATTTTGTCAAGCTGGATTCATTTACAGACCTTATCGAGAGAAGAGTATCGAGACAATTAACGAGCAATGCCGTTGCTTATGCGAATCAACAGGTTATGATGAGATTTCCCTTGCATCTTTAAGTACAAGTGACCATAGTAAGCTTAATGAACTTCTTGATTTATTGCACACATGGACAATTGATGCAAAAGTAAGTACTTCTCTTCCGTCACTGAGAGTTGACGGATTTTCTAAAGAACTTACAGATAAAATAGCCTCCATAAGAAAAAGCGGTTTAACTTTTGCACCTGAGGCAGGTTCTCAAAGAATGCGAGATGTTATAAACAAAAATGTAACCGAAGAAGAATTGATGAAAACGGTTAACATCGCTTTCTCTAATGGGTGGAGCAAGGTCAAGCTTTATTTTATGATTGGTCTTCCAACTGAAACCATAGAGGATGTCGAAGAGATTACGCATCTCGGACAAAGAGTAGTAGATGCATACTATGCAAATCCTGATAAGCCTCGTGGGGGAAAAGGAGTATCTGTTACAGTCAGTGCCGCCGCTTTTGTTCCAAAGCCTTTTACGCCGTTCCAATGGTTCGGACAGGATACAATAGATAGCTTCGAATATAAGCAAAAACGCATGAGAGAAGCTAATCGTTCTAAAAAGCTTGAAGTAAACTATCACGGTGCGGAAACAAGCTTCTTGGAAGCTGTATTTGCACGAGGAGACAGAAAGCTTAATAAAGTTATGCTCGAAGCATCCAATCGAGGATTTAGATTTGACGGTTGGTCGGATTGCTTTTCGTTTGACGGCTGGATGAAAATTTTCGAAGACTTAGGAATAGATCCTGCTTTTTATGCCAATAGAACAAGAAGCTTTGATGAAGTTTTGCCATGGGATCATCTTGATTATAAAATTAGTAAAGAGTTTTTGATATCTGAATGTAAAAAGGCATACGAATCTTCAACAACTCCGAATTGCCGCTTAAAATGTTCAAATTGCGGTGCAAATTATTTCAAAGGAGGCATATGCTTTGAAAAACATAAGAATATGGTTCAAAAAGACTGATACCGCAAAGTATATTTCTCATCTTGACTTAAGCAGATGCATGACAAGAGCTATACATAAAGCAAAGCTTCCTTTTTGGTATACACAGGGCTTTAACCCTCATGTGTTTTTGACTATCACAATGCCGATTTCTTTGGGATATACAGGCTTAAGAGAGTCAATGGATGTCAAACTTGTAGAAGATGATTATCCGTTTGAGGATATTATTACCAAGCTTAATCAAGGTCTTCCTAAAGATGTACAGGTTTTTGATGTAACTGAGGTTATTATGAAACCGAGCGAAGTCAATTTCTCTGAGTATATTGTGAGCATAGAATGTGAAAGCAGTGAAATTATGAAAAAAGAGTTCGAAGACCTGCTTTCCGCTGAAACACTTATAACCGAAAAGAAAACCAAAAAGGGCATCAAAGAGATTGATATTAAACCGGAATTTCAAAAGAATCATTTTGATTGTTCCGACAGTCATAAACTTCAAATCAAAATGATTCTTTTGAGCAGTAATTCCGGCTCGATTAACCCTAAGCTTTTATTTGATATATATAGTGATAAATATTCCCATGAAATCTACCCGGAAGTGACAAGAATTAATTGTTACAATAAAAACATGGAAGAATTTGTTTAAAATTGCTTGCATTATTTATTTTTTTGTGATATTATCTTAGAGCATTTGAAATCCGTCAGCTCCTCAAATACTGCTGATGGGATTCATAATTCGACAATGTCGGAATATTGAAACTGACAGTCCTCTGCTTTTGCAAGAATGTCAAGAAAATTTGGAGGAAGAATCAAATGGACGCATTAAAACTTATTGCACAGGATTCTGTTAAGACAGAGATCCCACAGTTCAACATCGGTGATACAATTCGTATCGGTGTTAACATCCGCGAGGGTGACAAGGAAAGAATTCAGTACTTCGAGGGAACAGTTATTGCTCGCAAGGGTTCCGGAGTTGCTGAGACATTCACAGTTCGCCGTGTTTCTTACGGTGTTGGCGTTGAGAGAGTTTTCCCAATTCACTCACCAAACGTTAAGGATGTTACAATCATACGTAGAGGTAAAGTCCGCAGAGCTAAGCTTTATTATCTCCGTAACAGAGTTGGTAAGGCAGCAAAGGTTAAAGAGCAGATTAAATAATTTGATTTTTGGCTAAAGGGACATTCTTTGTCCCTTTTTTGCTATTCAAAAGTATAAAATATGGAAAACGAAAAAAATATTTCAAAAGATATATTCGAATGGCTTGAGGAATTAGCGATTGCTATTATGTTGATAGTTGTCTTATTCTCGTTTTTGTTCAGAGTGATAACTGTCAGCGGAGAGTCAATGTTCGATAATTACTATGACGGCGACAGGCTTATAGTCACAACCTTAACCGGTGAGATTGAACAAGGCGATGTTGTGGTAATTATAGATGCATTGGAAAAGCCGATCATCAAGCGTGTTATCGCGACAGAAGGTCAAACGGTTGATATAGATAATTCGACAGGAACTGTTTATGTAGACGGCGAAGAGTTAGATAACACACAGTTTGATGTAGAAAACGGAATAACTTATACCAGCGATCAAGATGCTTCAAGATTTCCTCTGACGGTTCCCGAAGGTTGCGTTTTCGTATTAGGTGATAACCGAGTGGTTTCTCTTGACAGCCGATATGCAGAGGTTGGTACGATTCCGACCGAGAAGATACTTGGAAAATCTATAGTTCGTATATATCCTTTTTCGAGAATCGGAACAACAAAGTGATAAGGAATTAATATTATGAGTGAAGCTCAGTATATACAGTGGTTTCCCGGTCATATGACCAGAACAAGGCGTCAAATAGAAAAAAGTCTGAAGCAAGTAGATATTGTTGCTGAAATAATTGATGCCAGAATACCTGTCAGTAGCAGAAACCCTGTTTTAAAATCTATCATCAATAATAAGCCGAAAATTATTTTGATGAACAAGTGTGACATTGCCGATAAGCGTTGCACAAATGAATGGATAGCTTATTTTAAAAGCAAAAATATTACTGCACTTCCGATTGACTGCAAAAGCGGAAAGGGCTTAAAAGCCATACTTCCCGCATGTAAAGAGGTTCTATCGGAGCAAATTGCCGCATGGAACAGAAAAGGCATGGTCGGCAGACCAATCAGAATTATGATTGTAGGTATACCGAATGTCGGCAAATCGTCTCTGATAAACAGAATGTGCTTGAGCGGAAAAAACGGTAAAGCAGAAGTTCAGGACAGACCCGGTGTCACAAGAGAGAACCGCTGGTTCACTATCGGAAAGGGCTTTGAACTGCTCGATACTCCAGGTGTACTGTGGCCTAAATTTGACGATAAAACCGTAGGTGAACATCTTGCGTTTACCGGTGCAGTAAAGGATGAAGTTGTTGATGTCGAAGCTTTGGCATCAAGATTACTCGAAACCATTGCCAAGCTCTATCCGGATGCTATAAACACACGTTACAAAACTAATATTGAGAATATAGCCGAAATGGAAGGTTATGAAATATTAAAGGCTATAGGAAAGAAGCGCGGAATGCTTGTTTCAGGTGGCGAGATTAACACAGAGAGAGCGGCGATAGCTGTTCTTGATGAATTCCGATCTGCTAAACTCGGATATATAACGCTTGAACAATTATAAGGGTGTTTTATATGACATACGAATACGAGAATTCTGCATTAGATAAAGGCTATGAATATGTCTGCGGAATCGATGAGGCAGGCAGGGGACCACTTGCAGGCCCTGTTTATGCAGCTGCCGTAATCCTTCCAAACGGAATTGTTATCGAAGGACTAAACGATTCCAAAAAGCTAACCGAAAAAAAAAGAGAGAAGTTGTTCGATGTAATAATTGAAAATGCAGTAGCTTATGGTATCGGCTCAGCTTCCGAGAAAGAGATTGACGAGATTAATATTTTACAGGCTACATTTCTTGCTATGAGAAGAGCAGTCGAAAATATGAAAATCTCCCCAAATTATGCATTTGTTGACGGCAATCGTGATCCTATGCTTGACATCCCCACTGAAACTGTGGTAAAAGGAGATGCAAAGGTTCCGTCTATCGCAGCGGCTTCAATACTTGCAAAGGTTTCAAGAGACAGAGTCATGTATGAAATGGATGAGAAATATCCACAATACAGCTTTGCTAAACACAAGGGATATGGAACTAAGGTACATGTTGAAGCCTTAAAGAAATACGGGCCTTGTGAGATACACAGAAAAACTTTTCTCAAGAAAATTCTTAATGAGGATTAAATATGCCTGACAATTCAACAGGTAAAATAGCCGAAGACTTCACTTCAGATTATCTTGTAAAGCACGGCTATGAAATAGTTGCAAGAAATTACCACAGCAGATTTGGTGAAATTGACATAATAGCCAAGGACAAAGATTTTATAGTTTTTGTAGAAGTAAAAGCAAGAAAGAAAAACGGACTTACTAATCCTTTGGAGGCTGTAACAAAATCTAAACAAGTTAAAATTATCAAAACAGCCCAGTTATTTTTGTTACAAAACTTTTTTGATTTACAGCCACGATTTGATGTTGCCGCTGTTCATACAGTAGACAAGCAAATAGAGTCTATCGATTATATTAGATCTGCCTTCGGGCTTAACTGAAACTTAATAAGCATATATTACCAGGAGGTATCAGCCATGTTATACAAAAGCACAAGAAACGACAAACTTAAAGTAACTGCTTCCCAGGCTATTTCTCAGGGAATTTCTGAGGAAGGCGGTCTTTTTGTACCTGATGTGATTCCGTCAATCAAAGATGATTTGTCTCGTTTAGCAGAGATGGATTATTACGGAAGAGCAAAGGAAATATTGAAGCTTTATCTTTCCGATTTTTCAGAGGAAGAGATTACTTATTGCGTTGATAACGCATATGCACCTGAGAAATTTGAGAATTCAGAGCCTATAAAGATGGTTAAAATTTGTGACGGTGCAAAAAGCATTTATTCCTTGGAATTGTGGCACGGTCCTACTTGTGCATTCAAAGATATGGCACTTCAGATTCTCCCTTATCTTTTGACAACATCTTTAAAGAAGAATTATGACGGAAAAACAGCCGTCATCCTTGTTGCTACATCAGGAGATACAGGTAAAGCGGCATTAGAAGGATTTAAAGATGTTGAAAACACAAAAATCATGGTTTTCTATCCTGATAATGGCGTAAGTGCTATGCAGTTAAGACAGATGATTACTCAGGAAGGCGAAAATGTTTGTGTTTGCGCTGTTAAGGGTAACTTTGATGACTGTCAGACTCAGGTAAAAAAGATTTTCACCAATAAAGAAATTAAGCAGAAGCTTGCTGACAATTCAATGATGTTCTCCAGTGCTAATTCAATTAACTGGGGAAGACTTTTGCCTCAGGTAATTTATTATGTTTCTTCATATTTGGATCTATATAAAAACGGCGAGATTGAATCCCTTTCGTCTCCAGTAAATGTAGTAGTTCCTACCGGCAACTTTGGTAACATTCTTGCAGCATATTATGCAAAAAGAATGGGAATTAATATATCAAAGTTTATCTGTGCATCTAATTCAAATAATGTTTTAACAGATTTCATTAAAACAGGTAAGTATGATGTCAACAGATCATTCTACACAACAATTTCTCCTTCAATGGATATTCTTGTTTCATCAAACCTTGAGAGACTTCTTTATCATTTGAGCGGCGAGAATTCTGAGCTTGTCAATGATCTTATGAAATCATTAGCTACTGACGGAGTTTACACCGTCCCTGAGAACTTGAAGAATGAAATTCAAAGTTTATTCGCTGCAGGTTGCTGTGACGATGAACAAACAAAGCAGACAATTGATACTTACTATTCAAAATTCAATTATCTGATGGATACTCATACCGCTGTCGCGTTTAAAGCTTATAACGATTATTTTGATGCCACAAACGACGAGACTCCGGTTATCATAGCTTCAACAGCAAGTGCTTATAAGTTCTCACCAAGCGTACTTGGTGCACTTGGACACGATGTTCCAAGTGATGACTATGCTTGTGTAGAGGCGCTTTCCGAGGGAACTGGAACCGAAGCACCATTACCGCTAATGAATCTAAAAAATAAAGAAGTTAGATTCGATAACAGCTGTGACAAAGATACCATAAAGGATTTTGTTCTCACAAAGCTTGGTTTAAACTGATTTATGGCAATTTACGCAATTGCGGATTTGCATCTCTCACTTGGCACAAATAAACCTATGGATGTTTTTAAAGGTTGGCATAATTATGTAAGTCGACTTGAAGAAAACTGGAGACGCTTGGTAAAGGAAGATGACACAATAGTAATCGCCGGGGATATTTCTTGGGCTATGAAGTTGGAAGAAACCGAAAAGGATTTCAGCTTTATTCACTCATTACCGGGGAAAAAACTCTTTTTAAAGGGTAATCATGACTATTGGTGGTCAACTAAGGCGAAAATAAATACTTATCTTGACAAAATGGGATTTGATGATATTTCGATTGTTTTCAATTCTTCATCACAAGTTGGCGAGTATGGTATTTGTGGAACAAGAGGATGGATGTACAATTCCGAAAGTGACGAAGATAAAAAAATCGTCAACCGTGAGGTAGGCAGACTCAAAGCCTCCATCGAAGACTGTTTAAGTAAAAGTCTAAAACCAATAGTGTTTCTTCATTATCCTCCCGTATATGACATTTATTCGTGCCAAGAAATTCTTGGAGTTTTAAAAGAATATAATATTGATGAATGTTATTTCGGGCATATTCACGGAACACAGGCCGCAAAAAAAGCAATTACAGGGGAATACGAATCGATTAAAATGCATCTAATATCATGTGATTACCTCGATTTCTGCCCTTTACTGATTAAAAAAGAATAAATTGTAAATTTTGCGGTAATATTGAAAAAAATATAATTTTTAGTGGAAAAGTTGTTTTCACTGTGTTATAATACTAACTGCTGTTAACACAGCATAATGAGACGTGTATTTCATGTAAATACATATTGAAAGGAAAAGTAGAAAATGAATCTTAAATCAACAACTAAAGTAGACACAAATAAATACGAGCTTGAGATTGAGGTACCTGCAGACGATTTTAACGCTGCTGTAAATGCTGCATATCGCAAGGAAGTTAAAAACATAAATGTTCCCGGCTTTAGAAAAGGTAAGGCTCCTAAGGCTGTTTGCGAGAAGATGTACGGCGAAGGTATTTTCTTCGAGACAGCTGTTGACAATCTTTACAGACCAAGCGTAATTGCCGCTATCGATGCAAGTGAGCTCGATGTTGTTGCTGTTACAGATATGGACGTAGTTGAGACAAGCAAAGAGAACGGCTTCATCTTCAAGCAGACTGTTATTGTTAAGCCTGAGGTAAGCATTGACGGTTACAAGGGCATCGAGGTAACTAAGCATGTTGCTCCTGTCACAGACGAGGATGTTGACAACGAGATCAAGAAGGTTCAGGACAGAAATTCCAGAATGGTAAACGTTGAGGATCGTGCAGCTTATACAGGCGATACAGCTGTTATTGATTTTGAGGGATTTGTTGACGGCGTTGCATTCGAGGGCGGCAAGGCTGAGAACTACGAGCTTTCACTTGGTGCAGGTCAGTTTATTCCTGGCTTTGAGGATCAAATTGTCGGTCATGAGATTGGCGAAGAATTTGATATAAACGTTACATTCCCTGAGGATTATCAGGCTGAGGACCTTAAGGGCAAAGAGGCTGTATTTAAGATTAAGCTTCACGAGCTCAAGGCGAAGGAGCTTCCTGAGATTGACGATGAGTTTGTTAAGGATGTTTCTGATTTTGATACACTCGATGAGTACAAGGCAAGCGTAAGGGCTGATCTTGAGAAGAACAGAGAAGACGCTGCTAAGGCTGAGGTCGACAACCAGATCATCAATACTCTTATCGAGAAGCTCGAGGCTGAGATTCCTGAGCAGATGTATGAGAACGAGATCGACGAAAGCGTAAACAACTTTGCATATCGTCTCCAGTCTCAGGGTCTTGACATTCAGACATATCTCAAGTATACAGGTCTCACAGCTGAGACAATCCGTGAGCAGTTCAAGGATCAGGCTGAGAGAAATGTTAAGGTTAGACTTGCTCTCGAGAAGATTGTTACTCTTGAGGGAATCGAGGCTTCCGATGAGGATGTTGAGAACGAGTACAACAAGCTCGCTGAGACCTATGAGATGAAGGTTGAAGAGGTTAAGAGTGTTGTTGATGCTAAGCAGCTCAAGGCTGATATTACAAATGAAAAGGCAGTAACATTTGTCAGAGACAATGCTGTTATCAAGACAGAAGAATAATTTATTGATATAAACTTTAGACAGATGCCAATTGCAACCAAATGCGATTGGCTATGTCTTTATCACAAGCAATTATTATTGCGGAAGGAGTTAGCTATGAGTTTAGTACCATATGTTGTTGAACAGACAAGTAGAGGAGAAAGATCTTACGATATTTTCTCGAGATTATTAAATGACAGAATAATTATGCTTAATGAAGAAGTTAATAACGCTTCAGCAAGCGTCGTATGTGCACAGCTTCTGTACCTTGAAGGTCAGGATCCAGAGAAAGATATTTGTCTTTACATCAACAGCCCAGGCGGAGTCATTACAGCCGGTATGGCAATTTATGATACAATGCAGTATATAAAGTGTGATGTTTCTACTATATGCATGGGTATGGCAGCAAGCATGGGAGCTTTTCTACTTGCAGCCGGTGCAAAGGGAAAGAGAATTGCTCTTCCAAACAGTGAGATCATGATTCACCAGCCAAGTGGCGGAGCACAGGGCCAGGCTACTGATATCCAGATTCAGGCTGAACACATTTTAGCTATAAAGAAAAGATTAAACAACATCCTTTCTGAGAAAACAGGTCAGTCATATGAAACAATAGCACGTGACACAGAGCGTGATAATTGGATGACAGCTCAGGAAGCACTTGATTACGGTTTGATTGATAAAATAATCGAAAAACGTTAATTTAAAAGGAAAAACTTTTTGATGAAAGAAGATATTTATTGCTCTTTTTGCGGCAGACCGCAAGATAGAGTTAGAAAGATAATTGCCGGAACTAAAGCAGGGACATATATCTGCGATGAATGTGTAAATATATGCCTCAGCTTGCTTGAAGAAGACGATTCTAATACTTCTGAGGTGCAACCATCAAAGGAAAAGTTCAAAACCTTACTTAAGCCACATCAAATAAAAGAAACACTCGATGAATATGTAATTGGACAAGATGATGCGAAAATTGCTTTGTCAGTAGCAGTCTATAACCATTATAAAAGAGTTGCTTTTGGTAAAGATGATGTTGAGCTTGGTAAAAGTAATGTTCTTCTTTTAGGCCCAACAGGTGTAGGCAAAACATATCTTGCACAAACTTTAGCAAAAATTCTTGATGTTCCGTTTGCAATTGCAGATGCTACAACTCTTACTGAAGCTGGATATGTCGGAGATGACGTTGAAAATATATTGCTCAGATTAATTCAAGCAGCTGATTTTGATATTGATAAGGCTGAACGCGGAATTATCTATGTTGACGAAATCGACAAGATTACAAGAAAGTCTGAAAGCACATCTATTACACGTGATGTAAGCGGGGAAGGTGTTCAGCAGGCTTTACTTAAAATCCTTGAGGGTACTACAGCTTCTGTTCCTGCTAAGGGCGGAAGAAAGCACCCAATGGAAGATAATATTCTTATTGACACATCAAACATTCTCTTTATCTGTGGTGGAGCTTTCGACGGAATTGATAAAGTCATAGAGAAAAGATCCGCTTCGACTGTTTTGGGATTTACCGGTTCCGTTGTAAGTAAATCGGAAGACAAGACAAATATAATGAAGAATGTGACACCACATGACTTGGTTAAATTTGGCTTAATTCCTGAACTTGTCGGTCGTCTTCCTGTAATAACAACTCTAAACGAGCTTGATACTGATGCATTGGTAAAGATACTCACTGAACCTAAGAATTCTCTTACAGCTCAGTACAAGAAGCTACTTAAGCTAGACGGAGTTACATTGGAATTTACTGATGATGCTCTCAAAGCTATAGCACAGAAAGCACTTGATCGAAAGACCGGTGCAAGAGGACTTCGTTCAATAGTCGAGAATATCCTTACACCTCTTATGTACAACATTCCTTCTGATCCGTCAATAGAAAAAGTGACTATTACTGAGGATGTTGTGAATTCAGGTGCTGAACCTGAACTTGTGAAGGATCCTAACAGAGCACCTGTAAAGATTCAAATATCGGCTAATCCGAAGAGAAAATCAAGAAAGAACCCAACCGCCTAAAATATAATAAAGACTGTGCACATTTTGTTACACAGTCTTTTTGTGTTATTTTTTAGAAAGGTCTTATTACCTAATTATGCCAGATAACAATTACGAATTGAATTTACCCGTACTTGCTCTGAGAGGACTTGTTGTATTCCCTGATATGGCAATACAATTTGATGTCGCTCGCAGAAAGTCGGTTAATGCTATAAGAAGAGCTTTAGAGAGTAATCGTATGATTTTTCTTCTAACGCAAAGAAATTTAGATACGGAAGATCCAAGCAGTGATAATTTATACGAAATCGGCACTGTTGCAAGAATTCGCCAAATAATCAGTGACTCTGAAGATTCTGTAAAGGTACAAGTTACCGGTCTGTATCGTGCAAAGGTTATTAACTTTACACAGTTCAACCCATTTATCGCAGCAAATATCACTCCTTGCAAGGAAATTGATTATAAGCCGACTGCAAAGGACAATGCCTTTATAAGAAATACTATTTCTCTGTTTGGAGAATATGCAAATTCATTTAAAGGTAACGCACCTGACTTTACAGCTGATTTTGAAAATGCAAGTTGTGGTACAGTGGCTGATTTTATTGCATCTAACTCAAATCTTACTTTTCCTACAAAGCAAGAAGTTCTTGAGGAAATTCATCCTTTTAAAAGAATAGAGATGCTATATAAATTTATCGATGAAGAGCTTGCTGTACTCAAGATTGAGTCTGAAATTATGCGTAAAGCTCAGGAAAATATTGATGAAAATCAGCGTGAATATGTTTTGAGAGAACAAATGAAGGTAATCGCTTCTGAACTGGGTGAGGATGATTCTCCCGAAGAAGAAGCTGATGAACTTAGAACCTCAATCGAAAAGAGAAATATACCTGAGGAAGTAAAGTCCAAGCTTTTAAAAGAATGTGACAAGCTTCAAAAAATGCCTTATGGTTCTCATGAAGCAAGTGTAATCAGACTTTACATAGATACTTGTCTTGAGCTCCCTTGGGATAAAAAATCTGCCGAAACAATTGATTTAAATAAAGCGAGAAAAATTCTTGATCGAGATCATTACGGCTTAAAAAAAGTCAAAGAGACAATTATCGAAAATCTTGCAGTTAAAAAGTTGTCCGGTAAAAACCCGCCGCATATTATTTGCCTTGTGGGACCTCCCGGTGTCGGCAAAACCTCCATAGGAAGATCAATAGCAGAAGCTACCGGCAGAAAATACACCAGAGTTTCTTTAGGCGGTATTCAGGACGAAGCTGATATAATGGGTCACAGAAGGACTTATGTAGGTTCTATGCCCGGCAGAATTATCAATGCTGTAAAGCAAGCTGGGGTCAACAATCCATTGATTCTTCTTGATGAAATTGATAAACTCGGTCAAAGCTTCCGTGGAGATCCTTCATCTGCTTTGCTTGAAATTTTAGACCCGGAGCAGAACAAAACATTCTATGACCATTATATCGATTTGCCGTTTGATTTGTCCGATGTATTGTTTATAACAACTGCAAATGATGCATCGCAAATCCCTGGGCCGCTTTTTGACAGAATGGAAGTAATTGAGCTTGGAAGCTATACCCATGATGAGAAGTTCCATATTGCAAGAGATCATTTAATTCCTAAACAGCTTGAGCTCAACGGAATAAAAAAGAGCCAGCTGAGAATTAATCCGACCGCACTTGATAAAATTATCGACGAGTATACTAAGGAAGCCGGAGTCAGAAATCTTGAAAGAACAATTTCAACAATCTGCAGAAAAACTGCCATTAAAATTCTTGATTCCGATGATTTTAGCAAAGAAACTGTAACAGTGAAAAATCTTGCTGATATTCTTGGTCCGGCAAAGTTCTTAAACCATGATAATGTATCTACTGATGAAGTCGGTTTGGTTAACGGTCTTGCGTGGACAAGCGTAGGAGGCGAACTTCTTCCAATTGAAGTTGCTGTTATGCCTGGAACAGGCAAAATTCAGCTGACCGGTTCATTAGGTGATGTCATGAAAGAATCAGCAAGTGCTGCTATAACTTGTGTTAGAACCATGGCTGATAAGTATGATATTGATTCATCGTTCTATTCAAAATACGATATTCACATTCATGCTCCCGAAGGTGCTATTCCAAAAGACGGACCTTCTGCCGGTGTAGCAATGGCGACAGCTGTATTTTCTGCACTGAAAGGAAGACCGATTCGACACGATGTAGCTATGACAGGTGAAATTACTTTACAGGGCAGAGTTCTTGCAATCGGCGGTCTAAAAGAAAAATCGATGGCTGCATATAAGAACGGAATTAAAACTGTCCTCATTCCACAGGATAACGTCCCGGATTTAAGTGAAATCGACAAAGTTGTTTTAGATAATGTAAAGTTCATCCCCATGTCAAAGGTTAACACAGCATGGGAAAATGCTGTTTTGTGAGGTAATATGAATTTTAATAAAGCAGATTTTGAATTTTCAGCTGGTGAAATCAAACAGATGCCAAAGTCTGACTTGCCTGAAATCGTTTTTTCTGGAAAGTCAAATGTAGGAAAATCATCATTGATTAATAAGTTGTTGAACAGAAAATCATTAGCAAGAGTTAGTGCCAGCCCAGGTAAAACCGCAACAATCAATTCATACATGGTTGATACTTGCAGATTTATTGATTTACCCGGTTACGGATATGCTAAGGTTTCACATAACGAGAAAATGAAATGGGCAAAGCTCATAGAGTCGTATTTTAACTCTGATAGACAGATAAAGCTAATTGTTCAAATTATCGATATTCGCCACGAGCCGTCAGCACAGGATTTTGATATGATTAATTATCTTATCGAAAGAGATCTGCCGTTTATGTGTGCACTAACTAAAATTGATAAATTGAATAAAACCGAAACGACAAAGCAGCTTGCTTATTTTGATAACCTTTTAACACCAAACGAAATTCCTTATATTGGTGTTTCTTCTGTTAAAGGTACTGGAATTGATGAGCTAAAAGGCATTATTACTTCTTATGCTGAGGGTAATTAAGAGCCTAGACTGTAAAGCAAAATGAATTAACCTAAAATCGTCATTTACTTAACTGTAAGTGACGATTTTTATATTAATGAATTTTCTTAAAAAATACCCTTGACATTTTAGTTATGTTTTAGTATGATTATTTCAATAAATTTATTGATAGTGATTAATGCGATGAAACGGGATAAAGTAGTTGCGGAAAGTATTCAGAGAGCTGTCGGTTGGTGCGAGACAGTTGCGGAAAACAGTGAAACTCGCCCGATGAGCAGCCGGCTGAAGGTTTTAAACTCTAGGTTAGGACGGTATCCCACCGATATTTGGGAGATACATTGTGCAGATGTATTTGAGTGGTTGTTTATACAACAAGATAGAGTGGTACCGCGGAAGTTAGCTTTCGTCTCTTTTGATAAAACAAGAGACGAAAGCTTTTTTATTAACTTTTTCTTGTGTTCAACTGTTCTGCACGTCAAATGAATTATTAATTGGAGGATTAAACTCATGTCTAAAATGATTAAAATATTCGATACAACACTCAGAGATGGCGAACAGTCTCCGGGCTGTAGCATGAATCTTTCGGAAAAGTTGGAGGTTGCTCGACAGCTTGAAGCTTTAGGCGTAGATATCATTGAAGCCGGTTTTGCGATTGCTTCTCCTGGTGATGCAGCCGCTATTGCAGCAATTTCCGAAGCTGTTAAGAATTCAACAGTTTGTTCACTTGCTCGTACAGTTGAAAAAGATATTGATGCTGCTTATCACGCAATAGAGAAAGCTGTAGATCCCAGAATTCATACTTTTATAGCTACAAGCCCAATTCACATGGAGTATAAGCTTCGAATGACACCTGAAGAGGTACTTGAATGTGCAGTTCATCATGTTGAGTACGCAAAGAAATACCTTTCGAACATTGAATTCTCTGCAGAAGATGCTACTCGTTCCGATCCGGATTTCCTCTGCAAGATTTTTGGTGCAGTTATCAAAGCCGGAGCTACAACTCTTAATATTCCTGACACAACAGGATATATGGTTCCAGATGAATATGCAAATTTGGTAAGATATATTCGTGAACATACAGAAGGTGTTGAGAATGTAACTCTTTCATGCCACAATCATAATGACCTTGGTATGGGTGTTGCAACTTCACTGGCTGCTGTTCAGGCTGGTATCGGTCAGATTGAGTGTACAATTAACGGAATAGGCGAGCGTGCCGGAAATGCATCTCTTGAAGAAATCGTTATGGCACTCAAAACCCGCAAGGATTATTTTGACGCTGATACAAGAATTGATACCAAGCAGATTTACAGATCCAGCCGAATGATTGAGACAATAACCGGTGTCGCAATTGCACCGACTAAGCCGATTGTGGGAGCAAATGCATTCGCTCATGAATCCGGTATTCATCAGCATGGAGTTTTGAGCAATACTCAGACATACGAAATTATGACTCCTGATTCAGTTGGAATTCCAAAGAATGCAATTGTTCTCGGAAAGCATTCAGGCAGACATGCTTTTGAAGCTCGTTTGATAGAACTCGGTTATACATTAAGCAAAGATAAATTAGACAAGGCTTTTGAGAAATTCAAGGTTCTTGCTGATAAGAAAAAGGTAGTAAAAGACAGAGATCTTGAGGCGATAATCGGAGTAGTACCTGTATCGGGCGAACTTCGTTATACACTTAAAGATTATGTTATTACAAGTGGCAATACTATCAGCACTACCGCTGTTATTAAATTAAGCCGTGGCGATAAAATTTACGAAAAAGTCGCTTTAAGTGACGGACCTATTAATGCTTCTTTTGCAGCTATTAATAAGATAGTAGGTTATAAAATTACTTTACATGACTATTCTCTCAAAGCACTTACAGACGGTAAGGATGCACAAAGTGAAGCAGTCGTGAAAATCAGCTTTAACGAAAGCAAAGAAGTTATCACTGGACGCGGTGTTTCAACCGATATAGTAGAGGCGTCAATTAAAGCCTATGTAAACGGTATCAATAAATATCTTGATAATAAATAAAAAGAAAAGAGAGGAAAACTTTATGGGAATGACAATGAGCCAAAAGATTTTGGCAAAGCATGCCGGTTTGGAAACTGTAACAGCCGGACAACTTATCGAAGCTAATCTGGATTTGACATTGGCTAACGATATTACAGGTCCTGTTTCTATCCGTGAGCTTGAAAAAGCCGGATTTGACAAGGTCTTTGATAAAACTAAAATAGCACTTGTTATGGATCACTTTGCTCCAAATAAGGATATTAAATCCGCTGAGCAGTGCCTTCAGTGCCGTAACTTCGCAAATGAACATGAAATTGTAAACTTTTTCGATGTAGGCACAATGGGTATTGAGCATGCACTTCTTCCTGAAAAAGGACTTGTAGGTCCCGGAGAACTCATTATCGGTGCAGACTCGCATACATGTACATATGGAGCTTTAGGTGCTTTCTCCACAGGTGTTGGCTCTACTGATCTTGCAGCCGGTATGGCTACAGGAAAGGCTTGGTTCCGTGTACCTTCTGCTATCAAGTGTAATTTAGTCGGATCACTTCCGAAATACGTATCAGGTAAAGATGTCATTTTACACTTTATAGGAATGATTGGCGTTGACGGAGCGCTTTACCGTTCAATCGAATTTGCCGGTGAGGGTGTTTCTTCATTATCAATGGACGATCGTTTCACCATCTGCAACATGGCAATTGAAGCCGGTGCTAAAAACGGTATTTTCCCTGTTGACGAGAAAACAAAGGAGTATATTTCAGGAAGAATTAATCGTGAAGTTACTGCTTATGAAGCTGACGAAGATGCTGTTTATGATGAAGAATATACAATTGACTTATCAAAATTAAGACCAACTGTAGCATGTCCTCATCTTCCTGAAAACACAAAGACCGTAGATGAGCTTGGTAAAATTGAGATTCAGCAGTCTGTTATCGGTTCTTGCACAAACGGACGCATTCAGGATATGAGAGATGCTGCCGCTATTCTCAAGGGAAGAAAAGTTAAAAAGACAGTTCGCACTATCGTTATCCCTGCAACTCAGGCGGTCTATTTACAGTGCATTGAAGAAGGTCTTGCAAAAATCTTTGTTGAAGCAGGAGCAATCTTGTCAACTCCTACTTGCGGACCATGCCTTGGTGGTCATATGGGTATTTTGGCACACGGAGAGAGAGCTGTGTCAACTACAAACCGCAACTTTGTAGGTCGTATGGGACATGTTACATCTGAAATTTATCTTGCAAATCCGTCAGTAGCCGCCGCTTCTGCAATCACTGGCTATATTACGGATCCGGCAGAGCTTGATTGAGAAAGGAGTGCATAACAAATGAAAGCAAAGGGAAAAGTATTCAAGTACGGAGATAATGTTGATACAGATGTTATCATTCCGGCTCGTTATCTTAACATAGCAGATCCTGCAGAGCTTGCTACACACGCAATGGAGGATATTGATACAGAGTTTGTAAAAAATGTTCAGAAGGGCGATATCATGGTCGCTACAAAGAACTTTGGATGCGGCTCATCTCGTGAGCATGCACCTCAGGTTATTCGCGACAACGGTATATCTTGTGTTATTGCTTCATCTTTCGCAAGAATTTTCTATCGCAGTTCCATCAATATCGGTTTACCGATTTTGGAAAGCGAGGAAGCAGCAAATGCTATTTCAAACGGTGATGAAGTAGAAGTTGATTTCGACTCAGGTGTTATTACTGATTTAACAACAGGGGAGACATTCCAGACAGCAGCTTTCCCACCATTCCTTCAGAATATTATTCAGTCAGGCGGACTTCTTAAGAGCTTGAAAGAAAGAGAGAATAACTAACCATGAATTACAATATTGCAGTAGTTAAAGGTGACGGTATCGGACCTGAGATTGTCACCGAAGCTATGAAGGTACTCGAAGCTGTCGGCACAAAATATGGACACACCTTCAACTTTAAAGAATGTTTAGCAGGCGGATGTGCTATTGACGAATTCGGCATTCCTCTGCCACAGGAAACATTAGACATTTGCAAGTCTTCTGATTCTGTTTTGCTTGGTGCTGTAGGCGGTCCGAAATGGGATACAGTAGAATCAAGTAAGCGTCCTGAGCGTGCTCTTCTGGGACTTCGTTCTGAGCTTGGACTTTTCGTGAATTTGCGTCCTGCCCAGATGCATGCTGCATTAGCAGATGCTTGTCCGATTAAGCCTGAAATTATCGGTGACGGATTTGATATTCTTGTTTGCCGTGAGCTCACAGGTGACGTATACTTCGGCAAAAGAGGCCGTCGTGATTCCGAGCTTGGTGTAACCGGCTGGGACGACATGAATTACTCTGTTACAGAGGTTGAAAGAATCGGGCGTCGAGCTTTTGATATGGCTCGCAAGCGCAGAAACAAAGTCACTTCTGTAGACAAGGCAAATGTACTTGAGACATCTCGTGTATGGCGTGAAACAATGCATAAGCTTGCCGCAGAATATCCGGATGTTGAATATCAGGATATGTATGTTGATAACTGTGCTATGCAGTTGGTTCGTAACCCCGGACAGTTTGATGTTATCGTTACCGGAAATCTTTTCGGAGATATTCTTTCCGACGAGGCAAGTATGATTACAGGTTCAATCGGAATGTTGCCTTCTGCTTCTATCGGCAAAACTACTTTGGGAATGTATGAGCCAATCCATGGTTCTGCTCCTGACATTGCCGGAAAGGGCATCGCAAATCCTATTGCAACTATTCTTTCAACCGCAATGATGCTTCGCTATTCATTTAATCTTTCAGATGAAGCAGATGCAATTGAAGCAGCTTGTGAGAAGGCTCTTAATGACGGACATCGCACAGCAGATATAGCAAAGAATGGTGAAAAGGTTCTTTCTACTTCTGAAATGGGTGATATTGTTTGCCAGCATCTTAAATAATCACTAAAAACCGACTTTGTTTAAAGCAGAGTCGGTTTTTTGTTTGCATAAAAACTTCGCTATTAAAAATGTCTTTCTGCAAATTGATTGAAAATAAGTAATAATTTTAACATCAAAAAGACACTGTTTACAAAAGCAGTGTCTTTTTCTAAATTTCGCACCACTTTATTGTTTTCCATACACAGCCCAGTAGAACGTTGACATTAACACTCGTTGCACTATAATATACAGTATAATGCTATATATGTTAATTTAAATAGTGTGTTTTACATGAACAAACTTAAAAATAATATCATCATATATTAGAGGTTCCATAAAAGCTTTAAACAATATTCTGCTGACTTCAATTACTCGAAATACAGGAGGATATTAGAAATGATCTCTATAATTGTACCCACCCA
This sequence comes from Bacteroidaceae bacterium, assembly GCA_963589785.1. GTDB lineage: Bacteria > Bacillota > Clostridia > Oscillospirales > Acutalibacteraceae > SIG603. The sequence continues at coordinate 58,139 of CAVAMJ010000013.1, forward strand.
TAACAGACAATCCTATTTAGAAAATACGCTTTATTGCTCTATCCAATCAAAAGCATATAGATAATAGTGAATTTGAAGTCATAGTAGTCGATGATGCTTCCGAAGATGAAACAGAAGAAATAGTTAAACCATTCTTTAATTTAATCAACTTAGTTTACATTAAAATAGAAAGCTCTCATGGCAATCCCAGTCTTGTTAGAAATGTAGGTATAAAAAACGCAAAAGGAAAATTAATATCTTTTATTGATTGTGGTGTTGTTATGAACTGTGATTTCGTTGCAACACTTATACATAAGTATTGTGAATCTGACAATGTGTTTGTAATTCATGAAATATATGGTTTATTTGCCGATGTAGACATGAAAATGGAGAAATACACATCGGAATTACTTTCACTAAAAGAGTCTAAACAATTCACAAAAATGCTTAAAGAGTATTCATATTCATCAAAGTGGGTTGATCGTCGAAAAGAACTATTTTCAAGTACCATAGTATATACTCCTTGGTGCTATGCTTGGTCATGTGCTTTAACTGTTTCGAAAGAAATAATTGAAAAAAGCGGGTTATTTGATGAGTCATTCAAAGGCTGGGGTTCTGAAGATGTTGATTTTGGTTACAGATGTTATTTACATGGCGCTAATTTTATTTTCGATGACACAAACCCTCTTTTTCATATACCTCATCCTACTGCTCCCAGCAAAGACAAGGAAAAAAGCAATAGAGATAATCGATTAATAATGCATGAGAAAAACTATGCCTTCGAAACTGAAATATTTGTATACACCTTTAGCACACATATGCAAGCAATTATGTCTTTTTATGACAGCCTCATATTAAGACATGTCCTTCCTGAATATAATAAAGAATTATGGAATAAATTTAAGTCGGATTTTTTATGCAATGAAATCATTAGAAAAGCCTTATTCATAGGTGCAGCTACTGCAGAACCTATCGAATCATTAGGCTTTATTACCCATGCATTTTACCTTAATAAAAAACAAAATGCTATGCTACAAACTTCAAACCTGAATGTTCAATTAGAAAATCAACTTGGTTGCTCAACAAAATATACTGAGCACTACTTTGATGCAATTGTTATTACAGATATTTATAGAATTCTAACGGACACATATTTGATTCCCTTTTTAAAAGAAATGAACAGGATTGGAAAAAAGATTTACTTAACTTACAACAAATCCTATGCGCCTTATGGTGTTAATATGTATGGGCTTGTATGGAGAAATTCACAAAACATTATCGATATTCTTCCGAACAACTTAAAGTTAGTAAAAGTCCAAGAAGTATCCGATACTGTCATCTACAGTTTAGAAGATAATGATTATCAAGCATAAAAAGAGGGAAAAATGGGTAAAATTATTTTTTTACAACTTCCAACATCCATAGGTCACTTTAATCCCACAAAAAAACTTATGAATGACTTGGCTGATAAAGGAAATAGTGTTGTATGCTATGGAAGTCAAAATCAGTTCAAGATGATTGACAATACTTACAACAAAATTACAACTTTGGTAAAAAACATTGACGAAAGGACTCAAAGAAAATGAAAAAACGCATTGCTATTGGTGCAATAATAAAATACCACTCCAAATATCTTCTGATTAAAAAAATAGCTGAGCACGATGTTCAATCCAATGAATTTCATCCATATATTGATTTTTTGAAGGGCGGAGTTAAAGAAGGGGAATCCTTGACCCAAGCACTCAAAAGAGAACTTAAAGAAGAGATAAATGCAACTGAAGAAATGTACGACATTGTTGCTCGTATTGAAGAACCGTTAGTTTTTAAGTTTAAAAATTCTCCATTATACAGCGAACAAGAGACATGTTTTTTTATAATTAAACTGCATGATGAATGTTTGAAGCTCAACGCTAACCCAACTGAAGTAGGCGAAATATATTTTGTCGATTATGAGACAATGTTACACTCTCTTGAATTTAAAGAAACAAAAGAGTTTGTAATACGAAATACTCTTGAATATGGATTAAATTGACTATATAAGGTGTGATATCATGAATAAATATGTTGTGGTATTCCAAAAAGCATTTAAATCACAAATAATATAAAAATCGGCTGCATTAAGCGGAATGTTAAGTACGGTTTTATCTTTTGGTATTCAAATCTGCCTTTGGAGGGCTTTGTTAGGCACAGAATTGTGTGAAGGAAATTCTTTTTATGATATGATTCTGTATGTTTTAATTAACCTCTTTGTGTCTACACTTACCCGAGCAAATGTTTCTACTACAATAGAAAATGCTATACTTGACGGAAGTATTTCTACCGAATTACTTAAACCGATATCTTATAAATACTATTTACTGTCAAATATTTTCGGTAAAAATTCTTACAACTTGATTACAAGAGTGTTACCCGTTGCTGTTATAGGGGTAATCCTTCTGTTAATAGGCAATCAAACAAAACTTTCATTCTTATCTGCGGTCTTATTTTGGGTAGCAGTAACATTAGGAATTTTGATAATGTTTGAAATTACATATCTTTTTGGCTTACTGGCTTTTAAAATTCAACGCTGTTGGTATTTGCGGTTCTATGTTGATGCATTCACAAAATTTTTTGGCGGAACAACTGTGCCGCTTTGGTTTTATCCTGCTTTTTTTGCAAAAAGCCAGCTATTTTTTGCCTTTTAGATATATAACCTTTGAACCGATTAATATAATTTTAAACCGTGTTTCATTTCAACAATCATGCTTCAGTATTTTAATTGCTGCCATCTGGCTGATTGTTTTGAATCTATTAGATTTAAAAATGTGGGATTATGCCACTAGAAATTTATTAATTAACGGAGGTTGAGCATGAAAAGATATTTAAAATTATTTTCCAGTTATTTTTCTGTAACTTTTCGTGCCGGCACAATTTACAGAAGCACATATATTGCGGGCATAATCGGTCAATGGCTAGGATATGGTGCAACATACGCAACAATGTATATTTTAACAAGAAAATTTACAAATTTAAACGGTTTGAGTCCCTCAGAGGTCTTGCTGTTATATGGCTTATCTGTGTTGTCTTATTCAATTGCCGCAACATTTTTCTTTAATTCAGCAACTAATTTAAGTGCTAAAATTAGAACAGGCGAATTTGACCTTACTCTCACAAAGCCACTAAATCCATTTGGTCACGAAATTTTCTCAGGCATAAATACGGGATGTGTAAGCCATATATCTTTGTCAATAGCAGTAATAATATATGCTTTGATTAACACTTCGTTTGAGTTATCATTCCAAACTGTTGTATATCTAATAGTAATGGTTTTAGGTGCAACTCTAATTCAGGCTGCAGCTTTGATAGCAAGTTCAGTTCTCAGCTTTTTTACTTTAAACGAAAATCCTGTGCTTGATTTTCTTCTGTTCAATTTTAAAGAATTCATAAATTATCCAATAACAATCTATCATAAGGTAATTCAAATCCTACTAACATTTATACTGCCTTTTGCATATATTAATTTTTATCCGGCATCATTTTTATTGCAAAAGGGTTCACCTGAGGGTTTCCCTTTTGTTATCGTATATTTGACTCCTGTTGTCGGAGTAGCTTGCTTTATACTTAGTGTATTGTTTTGGAATTGGGGACTTAAACATTATAAGAGCAGTAGATCTTAAAGGAGTTTACAATGTCATATATAGAAGTTAAAGATTTGTGCAAAGAATATCAGATAGTTAAAACCGAAAAAGGAATAAGCGGAGCTGTAAAATCCTTGTTTCATCGAGAATATACTGTTAAACAAGCTGTTAAAAATATAAGCTTTTCGTTGGAAAAAGGAGAAGTTGTTGGTTACATAGGGCCTAACGGTGCCGGAAAATCAACTACTTTAAAAATGCTCTCAGGAATTCTGATTCCCACAAGCGGTACAGTAACTGTTGGCGGAATTGTTCCTTATAAAGAGAGAAGTGCAAATGCTAGAAATATCGGAGTTGTTTTCGGTCAGCGTTCACAATTATATTGGGATTTACCGATAAGAGATTCATTTGAATTAAATAAAAGCTTGTACAACATTCCTGATGATATTTTCCAAAAAAACACCAACTTTTTCACTGAAGTTTTAGATATGGAAAGCTTTTTAGATCAACCTGTCAGACAGTTAAGCTTAGGATTAGATGTAGTAAGCAAGAAAATGCTGCGTGAAGCAGTGAAAATGATAAACAAAGAAAAAGGCACAACAATAATACTTACCACACACGATATGGATGATATTGAAGCTGTGTGCAAACACTTGATAATGATTAACAAAGGGCAGATGATGTTTGACGGCGAACTGAAAGCTTTCCGCAACAAGTTTGGACACAAACAAATAATTCGCTTGGAGTTTTCGAGCGGAACACCAACTTGGCAGAATATCGAAGGATTGAGACTTTCAAAAACAGAATCCGATGCACTTGAAATTGAAATTCTTAATAACGATGATATTAAATCGTCTGTTTCAAAACTTTTAAATTTGTACAATCCACAAAACATATTCATACAGGAACCCAACATTGAGGATATTGTTGAGCTCGCATATAAAGAGCAAGTATAACTTAGCATAGAACCCCTCAGCTAGATAGGTGAGGGAAGTTCTTTTTGACTATATTTATTTAACGGTTCGTTGACAGGTGAGTTCGATTGTAGTAACATCAATTTAAAGGTATAACATTCACTTTGTGGCTCAATGGACGGCATGATACTGCCGAGAACACAGCTTGAGCAAGGAATAAGCGAGCCGCCGTTTCACCCTAACTGCAGATGCACAACCGTTCCTTATGATGAGGATTGGAGTTACACGGGACAGAGAATTGCCAAAGATAAAGACGGCAAATATTATTATGTCCCTGAGACAATGACCTACGAGGAATGGAAGAAGGAAGTTGTTGAGGGGAAAAGAAGTGGCAAAGTCGGAGACACGTTAGGTGAAACAAAAATCACCGATAAATTTAATATCGATGTTTCTGATGAGAAAGCAGTCAAAAAGCTTATAGACAAAACCGCAAACGATATTTCTTATGAAAAGCTTGAGCACGCAACAGTTATCACGGCTGACGGAACAGTTTATAAAATGGTCGGCGGCGAAACCAATGTAAATACAGATTTGGTTGGGGAAAGCTTAGAAGGAGCTACAATCATTCATAACCACCCACCATTAAATGGGACTGATTTTTATGATTCGTTTAGCTATTATGATTTTATGGATGCGGTAGCCAATAAGACAAAATTGGAAATAGTTGTCTCAGACGGAAGATTGCAAAAATTCAAATTATTGAAACAGCTTACTGTTGATAAAGCGTATGACTTATATGAAACAACTAAACTCGAGGCGTTTCAACCTTTTTTTGAAAATAACATAGATATGGATTATCCGCAATTAGAAACGATGAGAAAGCTTTGTGAGAAAGGTGTGATATGGTTTGAAGAACTTTCATGAAGCACACAACGAATTGTTAAGGGAAGCACTACAAGATGTCAATATGTTAGAAAAGCAATATATTAAAGACCATGATAAAAACGGCGAGTACAAAGTTCGTGAAAGATGGATTCGGTATCGTAAGGAAGCAAAAGAGCTGAGGGAAAAGTATGAAAGCAATGATTTCACAGCCGATGAACGGCTTAACAGCTGACGAGATTTTAGAGACAAGAGCTAAAGCGATAAAGTGGCTGGAAGATAACGATTACGACTTTGTGGACACGCTTTTTCGCAATCGTTGGTATTCGACTGCATTGTTTCCAAAAATCGGAACGACAAATTATCCGTTATTTCAGCTTGCCCGTTCTCTTGAGCAGATGAGCAAATGCGATGCGGTTTACTTCTGTAAAGGTTGGGAAAACTACAGAGGTTGCAGAATAGAGCACGAAGCCGCTAAGGCTTATGGGCTAAAAATAGAATACGAAGCATAAGCACTTGAGAAATCAGGTGCTTTTTCCATACCATTTTGGAGGCAGATATGAACATAGTAATTAAAAAGCTTGAGGAGCTTAAACCATATGAGAAGAATTCTATAAAGCAAAGGAAGAAGTAGAATGGCAAAAGGCAAGTCAGCAGAGTGGCTTACAG
>CAVAMJ010000014.1:0-60644 GCA_963589785.1 Bacteroidaceae bacterium
TCGCGCCGACGATACTCGGCTGGCAACGGCCCGGGACAATAGGTTTTTGCCAACACCAAAGCAGTCAACCAATAGGTTGGCTGTTTTTTTGTTTTTAACTGAATGTACGAAAAAATCTCCGATAAGCTTAATGCCTGTCGGAGATTTATTTTTTATGATATTAATTTTGTTTATTTCTCACAGAGAAATAATGGGCTTTGTGTATTGTAAGCATTGCAAAATATTCTTATGCCCAGAATGAGAATAAAAAGCTTGCAACGATCAATACGATTCCGCCACCTAAACGGCTGGAAAGCTGAGCATATGCCATAAGTTCCATACGTTTTGATGCTCCTAATACTGCAACGTCTCCGTTTCCGCCTCTGTTTGCCATGCAAAGACCTGCTGTAATTGCTGAATCGATCGGATAAAATCCGACTAACCATCCTACCAAAGCGGATCCTACAATAGCTCCGAGAACAATCAAAAGTGCGATTACTACGTTGGATACAGTGCAGGAATTTACCAGTTCTGCTATATCAAAGTCAAAACCAAGTCCTGCCATCATAACTACAGCAAAGGCTGTATTAAAGAATTTCTGAAGCTTTTTTGCTCCTGCACGGATATTCTTGGGAATTACACCGGTAGCCGCTAAGATTACCACAAATAAGATCATGTAAGCATATTCATGAATCGGTGCTCCGAAAATTTCCGGTAAAATCTTTGAAGAAAACAGCTGTCCTACTGCATAGGCTCCAAAAATTACCATGATAGCTCCGCACATATCTGCAAATGTCGGTTCTACTTCTTCTTTATCGGCAACATCAAATTTGCTTTTTCTAAGAAGGGATTTCTTGTCACCGGTGAGCCCCGGAACCTTATCTCCCAACGCATTCAAAAGAGCCGCTGCCACAATTGACATAATGTTAGCAATGGTCAGGATAATAATGGCAAATGCATAATAAGTAACTGCGGAATCTCCGGTAACTTTCTCATAGATTTCTGACATTGGTACCGCACCGGCACCATTACCGCCACCCATGATTGGCAGTACATATTTGATAATAACTGTCTTTGGGTCAATTCCGAAGATCAAGCCTCCGATAGCACCAAAGCCCATGGCTGCCACAAGACCTCCGAGGATCGCCGGGAAATATCCCAAAAAGGATTTTAAAAGAATTTTCTTTTCAAGGGAAAGGACAGATCCGGTGATCAGAACGATGATCCAGATCGTCATAAAGCCTACCGTATCACCGCTGATAAATTCATCGATCGGATCTAAATACTGTTCCGGAATCAGCGACAGCTGGCGAATGATTGCCGTTCCAAAGAATGCCGCAAGCACACCGCCGCCGATGTAGGAATTCCAGATTGGCACGACTTCGCCTAACTCAAAGAAAATAATTCCGTAAGCTACGATTAAAATCATTATGCTTGCAAAATCTGTTGCCAAGGCTCCGCAACAAGCCGCGGCAATTACTACTGCACACCCGAAAATGGTAATATACCAGGGTGCACCATAGAGTTTGATGTCCATGAAGGACCTCTTTTTTGCCTTTTCACTCATAATCTTTTACTCCTTTAATACACAGCATTTAATGCTTTGTTTTGTTAGGAATAGTATACGATAATTTTCGGTCAATCTTACATTTCCGATTGGAATGTGTATTCATTCCATACACAAATATCGTTTTGTGAAATATTACATGTTTTTATAAAAATATAATTTAGGAGATAACATATGGAACAGTTTCGCACAACAAAGAAAATAGCAGAAAAATAGCGCGAAATCGAATTTCTGAAAATTCAATCACGCGCTTTTTTAATTCGGATATAGTCTCCGCAGTAAGGAGAAACGATGCTTGGAGAGATAGTTACATCTGAAAAATTAGAGAATACAGATTAAGAAATGACCTCTTCAAAGATTTTGAGACCTGCGTCAATCTCATCGTAGGAAATGTTAAGCGGAGGGAGGAAACGGCAGACATCGCCCTTTGCAGTCAAGATGAGCAGTCCTTTTTCGATGCATTTTTCCATGATGGTGTGAGCATCCATGCCGTTATTTACCTTGATGCCGAGGATAAGACCCATGCCGCGAGTGTAGCTGACATTCTTCATCTGAGAGAGCTTGTCGGCGAAATATTCGCCCTTACGTCTGACGGATGCGAGGAATTTTTCATCAGCAACAGTCTTTACGATTTCTACGCCGCCGGCGCAAACAACGGGGTTTCCGCCGAAAGTTGAGCCGTTGTCGCTTGGGACGAAGACATCCTTGTACTTTTCGCTTACAAGGCATGCACCGATCGGAAGTCCGCCGGCAAGACCCTTTGCGCTTGTTGTGACATCGGGGAGAATATCGGCGCCCTGATACGAATAGAAGTAGCCTGTTCTGCCGACACCTGTCTGAACCTCATCCATAATCATGAGGATACCCTTGTCGTCACAGAGCTTTCTTACAGCCTTGAGGTACTCTGTATCCATGGGGATAACTCCGCCCTCGCCCTGAACGCCCTCGAGCATGATAGCGCAGACATCGTCTGTCACAGCGTCTTCGAGTGCTTTTATATCGTTTGCACCGACATAGATGAAGCCTTCGGTGAGCGGTAAAAAGGTCTTGTGGAATACATCCTGACCTGTTGCGGCAAGAGTTGTGAGAGTTCTGCCGTGGAAGGAGTTAACAAGAGTGATAATCTTGTAAGCGCCCTTGGCACTGCCAACCTTACGTGCAACCTTGATTGCACACTCGTTAGCCTCTGCGCCTGAGTTGCAGAAGAATACTCTTGACATTCCCGCAGCCTTGCAGAGCTTTTCGGCAAGCTCGGTGCAGTTGTCGTTTATGTAGTAATTGCAGACATGCTGAACATTGGAAAGCTGAGCCGTAACAGCCTGAACCCAGTTATCGGGGCAGTAGCCGAGAACGTTAACTCCGATGCCCGCAGTGAAATCTATGTATTTTTTGCCGTCATAATCCTCGGCAATGACGCCCTTGCCGCTCTTTATGGCAACGGGAGCACGACCGTAGGCATGAAGAAGATATTCATCGTCCTTAGCCTTTAAGTTATCGTATATCATTTTTAAGTCCTTTCATCTGACATAAATCAGAGACTAATGAGTTTTTATTAATAGAACATTGTGCCGATACCTTCATCGGTGAAGAGCTCGATAAGAATGGAGTGCGGCTCTCTGCCGTCAATGATATGTGCACGGTGAACTCCGCCTCGAACAGCGTCTACACAGCAGTTGATTTTCGGAATCATGCCGCCTGAGATGATGCCTTCTTTCTTGAGCTTGGCAACGTCTGCGATTTTGACAACGGGAATGAGTGTGTTCTCATCGTCCTTGTCTCTTAGAAGTCCTCTTATATCGGTCATGAGGATTAACTTGCTTGCGCCGACCTTCTCAGCGATTTTTGCGGCGGCAACATCAGCGTTGATGTTGAACATCTCGCCGTGGTAGCCTGTTGCGATAGTAGAAACAACGGGGATATATCCCATGTCGGCATTTATCTTGAGAATATCGGTGTTGACCTCTCTAATCTCACCGACAAAGCCTAAATCATCGGAAAGCTTGTCTGCCTTGAGAAGAGATCCGTCTGTTCCGCAAAGTCCGATTGCCTTTCCGCCGTTGGACTCGATGAGCTGAACGAGGTCTTTGTTTACCTTGCCCGCAAGAACCTGCTGAACTATGTCCATGGTTTCCTGGTCGGTGTATCTCATTCCGTTGACGAATTTAGATTCCTTGTTGATCTTCTTGAGCATGGAGTTAATCTCGGGACCGCCGCCGTGAACCAAAATTACATTGATTCCGACTGTCTGCATGAGGATGATATCCTTGATGACAGCGTCCTTGAGTTCCTCGTTAATCATGGCATTTCCGCCGTATTTTACAACGATGGTTTCGCCTGTATATTTTTTGATGTAGGGAAGAGCCTGAACTAAAATATGAGCTCTGTCCGAATTTGTGATGCTTGAATTCATTTTTACCCTCGCCGATTTTTAGCTTCTGTATTCTCCGTTTATCTTGACGTAATCGTATGTGAGGTCACAGCCGAATGCTGTTGCCTCCTCAGTTCCCTCGTGCATATCGACATAAACGGTGACTTCGTCCTCTTTCATAATCTTGAGTGCGTAGTCCTCGTCAAAGTCAAGCGGCACGCCGTGGTCGAATACCTCAAGTCTGCCCGCCTTGCTCTCGTAGAAGAGCTCGACATCCTCCTGGTCAAACTGAGCGCCCGAATATCCCATAGCGCAGAGGAATCTGCCGAAGTTTGCGTCACAGCCGAAAATAGCCGCTTTGGAGAGGTTGGAGCCGACTATGCTTCTTGCAAGAGTTCTTGCGTCGTCTTTTGTTTTGGCATTCACGACATGAGCCTCGAAAAGCTTTGTTGCGCCCTCGCCGTCACTTGCCATTCTTCTTGCAAGATAGCGGCATACGGTGAAGAGTGCCTCGTAGAATTTATCGTAGCTTTCGCCCTCGGAAACAATCTCCTCATTCTCTGCCAAGCTGTTAGCCATGAAAAGAAGGGTGTCGTTAGTTGAGGTGTCGCCGTCAACGGTAATCATATTGAATGTGTCCTTGATGACAGCGGAAAGAGCCTTCTGAGCCATTTCTTTGCTGATGGCAACGTCACTTGTGAGGAAGCCGAGCATGGTGCACATATTCGGGTGAATCATTCCAGAGCCCTTGCTCATGCCGCCCAGGGTGACCTTTTTGCCGTCAAGCTCGAATGTTACGGCATATTCCTTGTTGACGGTATCTGTTGTCATGATTGCGTGAGAAGCGGCTGTTCCGGACTCGATTGAACTGTCGAGAGTTTTTGACATCATGTTAACGCCGTTCACAAGCTTATCCACGGGGAGCTGCATACCGATAACTCCTGTTGAAGCAACAGCAACGGAGGAATAGGGAACACCCAGAGCACTCTCGACTGCCTTTGCGGTAGCTTCGCATGCATCGAAGCCCTCTTTACCAGTACAAGCGTTTGCGATACCTGAGTTTACGACTACGGCATGCATGGGCTCGCCTGATTTTACTATCTGCATATCCCACTGAACGCAAGCCGCCTTAACAACGTTAGAAGTGAATGTTCCGGCGCTTACGCAAGGTTTTTCGGAATAAACCATAGCCATGTCGGTTCTGCCGACATATTTTATATTTGCCTCACAGCTTGAAGCCGAGAAGCCTGTTGCGGCTGTTACGCCGCCCTTGATAATTTCCATTTTATACTCTCTTTCTTTACAGAAAACTAAATCAGAATGCCGGCGGAACAAAATCAAGTCCCGTTTTTTCGTCAAGACCGAAGATGATGTTCATGTTCTGAACAGCCTGACCGGCCGCACCCTTGACCATGTTGTCGATTGCGCTGATTGCAATGAAAAGGTGGTTTTCCCAGTCGAAGAAAAGGGAAACGTCACAGAAGTTTGTGTACTTGATATTGTGAATATCGGCACACTTTCCCTTTGGGAGAAGTCTGACGAAAAATTCGTTGTCGTAAGCCTCGTGATATGCGTTCCAGAACATTTCTTCTGTTACATTCTCGTTCATCTTTGCATAACAGGTGGCAAGAATACCTCTGTTGACGGGGAGAAGATGAGGAACGAAGGTGACTTTGACGAGCTCGCCTGTTACCTTGGAGAGAGTCTGATTTATCTCGGGACCATGGCGATGGTTAGCAACCTTGTAGGCATAGAAGCCCTCGTTGAGGTCGGGATAATGATTGCTCTGAGTCGGCTTTCTGCCGGCACCCGTGACGCCTGACTTGCAGTCGGCTATGATTCCCTCACTGCTGATGAGTCCGGCCTTGAGAGCCGGGACAAGAGCGAGCGGAACTGCTGTTGTGTAACATCCAGGGTTTGCTACGATTGACTTTCCCTTTATGTACTCTCTGAAAAGCTCCGGAAGACCGTAGACTGCCTTTTCGTGAAGCTCCTTATCGGTGAAGCTTGGGCCGTACCATTTTTTGTAGACCTCCTCGTCCTTGAGACGGAAGTCTGCGCCGAAATCGATGAATTTCTTTCCTGCCTTATCGCATTTTGCAGCCAAATCCTGAGAAAGACCGTGCGGAAGAGCGGCGAAAATTACATCACTCTTCTCGACAACCTCATCTTCGCCGACGAGAATGTTATCGAGTCTTTCACGATAAGCGGGATAAACATCGCTGAGAGCCTGACCCTCGAAGCTGACTGAGCTGACAGCGACAAGCTCAGCTTCGGGATGAGAATAGATTATTCTGCAAAGCTCTGCACCTGCGTAGCCGGTAGCACCGACAACGCCAACCTTAATTTTAGCCATTCTTTTCTCTCCTCTATATCAGTACGAAAATATATTGCTTAATTTACTTATCTTTTAAAATCAATCATTCACAAGAGACTTAACTCTCTTTGCCTGAGCTACAACATTGCTCGGAGCGGGTCCGCCGAGAACGGTTCTGTCGTTTACGCACTTCTCGAGGTTGATAGCGGTGTAAACGCCGTCGTCAAACTCAGGACAGATCTTCTGGTACTCCTCAAGCGGAAGCTCCTCGAGGGTGGTGCCCTTTTCGATGCAAAGTGCGACAAGCTCGCCTGTGATTTTGTAAGCGTCTCTGAACGGTACGCCCTTGTTTGCTACGAGGTAATCTGCGCAGTCGGTAGCGTTGATAAATCCGCCGGCTGCCGCTTTTCTCATGTTTGCCTTGATGACGGTCATTGTCTTGACCATTGGGATGAGCGGAGTGAGGCAAAGCTTGAGTGTGTCGACTGCATCGAACACAGCCTCCTTATCCTCCTGCATATCCTTGTTGTATGCAAGCGGAAGTCCCTTCATCATGGTGAGAAGTCCCATCAAATCGCCGAAAACTCTGCCGCTCTTACCACGAATGAGTTCTGCAAGGTCTGGGTTCTTCTTCTGCGGCATAATGCTTGAGCCTGTTGAGAAAGCGTCGTCAAGCTCGATGAACTTGAATTCCCATGAGCACCAGAGGACAAGCTCCTCGCAGAAACGGGAGAGGTGAACCATAGTGAGTGATGAAGCGAATGCAAGTTCTGCGCAGAAATCTCTGTCGGAAACGCCGTCAAGGCTGTTCTGAGTTGGGCCCTTGAAGCCGAGAAGCGATGCGGTGAGCTCTCTGTCGAGCGGATATGTTGTTCCTGCAAGTGCGCCTGAGCCGAGTGGGCAATAGTCCATTCTGTCCTTTGCGTCCTTGAATCTGTCTATGTCACGAAGGAGCATCTCGCAGTAAGCGAGAAGGTGGTGACCGAAAGTGACAGGCTGTGCACGCTGCATGTGAGTGTAGCCGGGCATAACGGTGTCGGAATATTCCTCCGCTTTGTCGGCAAGCATGGAGACAAGCTCCTTAAGCTGAGATACGATTGTGTCAATCTCCGGCTTTAATGTGAGACGAATGTCCAGTGCAACCTGGTCGTTTCTCGATCTTGCGGTGTGAAGTCTCTTGCCTGTCTGACCGATTCTTGCGGTGAGCTCGCCCTCGATGAAGGTGTGAATATCCTCGGCATCGGGGTCGATAGTGAGGGCGCCGCTGATGATGTCCTCTCTTATCTTCTTGAGCTCAGAGACGATTTTCTCGCTTTCAGACTCCTCAATGATTCCCTGCTTTCCGAGCATGGTTGCGTGGGCGATGCTGCCCTCTATGTCTTCCTTGAACATTCTCGAGTCGAATGCTATCGAGGAATTAAAATCGTTAGTTTCGGGTGCGGCTTCCTTTGAGAAGCGACCTTTCCAAAGCTTCATGCGTTTTCTCCTTGCTTCGCCCTTTAAGTGGCGGTAGTAAATAATTTTATTGACTTAATTTTGACAATTATAAAATGAATGACGGGCATACGATGAAATATGCCCGTCAATAAGTTCTTCTTAGGAATTATTCCTTTATAAGGCCCTTCTTGCCGGCAACCTTTACCGGGAGACCGAAGAGGTTGATGAATCCTGCTGAGTCAGCCTGGTTGTAAACGTCATCCTCGTCGAATGTTGCGATTTCCTCGTCATAGAGTGAGTATGGGCTTGTTACGCCTGCATCAATGATGTTGCCTTTGTAGAGCTTGAGCTTAACATCACCTGTAACTGTCTCCTGAGTTGAGTTAACAAAAGCTGTGAGTGCACTTCTGAGAGGTGTGAACCACTGTCCGAAATAGACAAGCTCTGCAAACTTTAAGCCGACCTGCTGCTTGTAGTGGAATGTGTCTCTGTCAAGGCAGATCTCCTCAAGCTTGTTGTGTGCGTGGTAGAGGATTGCTCCGCCGGGAGTCTCGTAAACACCACGGCTCTTCATGCCGACAAGTCTGTTTTCAACGATATCTGCAAGACCGATGCCGTTCTTTCCGCCGAGCTCGTTAAGCTTTGTGACCATGTCCTTGCCGCCAAGCTTCTCGCCGTTGAGCTCTGTTGGGATGCCCTTCTCAAAGTGAAGAGTGATGTATGTCGGCTCGTCCGGAGCGTCGATAGGAGAAACACCAAGCTCAAGGAAGCCCGGCTTCTCATACTGCGGCTCGTTTGCCGGATCCTCAAGGTCGAGACCCTCGTGGGAAAGATGCCAGAGGTTCTTATCCTTGGAGTAGTTTGTCTCACGGTTAATCTTAAGCGGAATATTGTGAGCCTCAGCGTACTCAATCTCCTCCTCACGGGACTTGATTGACCACTCACGCCAAGGAGCGATGATTGTCATATCAGGAGCGAATGCCTTGATAGTGAGCTCGAAACGAACCTGATCGTTGCCCTTGCCTGTGCATCCGTGGCAGATTGCGTCTGCACCCTCTTTGAGAGCGATTTCAACAATCTTCTTAGCGATGATCGGACGAGCAAAGCTTGTGCCGAGAAGATACTTGTTCTCGTAAACTGCGCCAGCCTGAACTGTCGGATAAACGTAATCTGTGATGAATTCCTCTGTGAGGTCGAGAACATAAAGCTTGGAAGCGCCTGTCTTTAATGCCTTCTCCTCGAGACCGTCAAGCTCGGTGCCCTGTCCAACGTCACCGGAAACAGCGATAACCTCGCAGTTGTTGTAGTTTTCCTTGAGCCAAGGAATGATGATTGATGTATCAAGTCCTCCGGAATAAGCGAGGACAACCTTCTTAATGTCGTTTTTTGACTTAGCCATGATATTCTTCCTTCCTTCGGTCAAGCGCTTAGGCTTTTCCGAACACCGATCACGATTGACCGTTGTATTAAATTATAAAATTTAATTAATTACTTTATTTAGAAAATTCAGTCGGTCTTGCCGACCACAATGATTATTATACACGGGTTTTATAAAAAATCAAGACCTTATTTGAATATTTATGCAGAAATTTATGAATAAAACGGTGAATATTCACGAATTTTATGCATAAAAAGCTTATTTAGGCTGATTTTTGCGAAAATAAGGGCAAAAATCAAAGCTCAATCGCACGAGTGGCGGCTTTCTCAGCCTCGAGAAGCTTCGAGTAAGCTTTAATGTATTTATTAAAGCCCTCTTTGCCCTCATCGTCCGGAGAAACGGTAGAGCATTCACTCTTTGCGAAAACCTTATTTTCAAGGAATTTTTCGAGAGTTTCGCTCTCATCTTTGTTCACAAGGAAGCTTGCAAGCAGAGCCATGCCCCAAGGGCCGCCTTCGCCCGCTGTTTCCATGACGGAAACGGGAATGCCCAGTGCATTTGCCATGACGGACTGACCCACGCCCTTTGCCTTGAAAAATCCGCCGTGACCGTAGAATTTATCCATGGTGACGCCCTCGTCTTCAAAGAGAATGTCGTTTCCGATTTTGAGTGCGGCACAAGCCGAATAAAGCAGTGATCTCGAGAGATTTTGGAAAGAGAACTCCGATTCTGGGCTTCTAGCAAGAAGCGGTCTGCCTTCCGCAAGTCCCGTGACGGGTTCGCCTGAGAAATAGCCTATGCTGATGATATTATCGCAGTCGGGCTTGCCCTTTGTGGCAGCGGCAAAGATTGCCGAGAGAGCATCGTAGTAGCTTAGGTTGAAGCCGAAGCTGTCGGCGGCTGAAACAAACATTTTCGCAAATGCATTTATGTCCGATGTGCAATTATTGACATGAACCATAGCGCACGGCTTGCCTGTCGGAGTTGTTACCATGTCGATTTCGGGGTGAACCTTTTTGAGAGGATTTTCGATTACACTCATCGAGAAAACCGATGTTCCGGCAGAAACGTTGCCAGTTCTTACGGCTACGCTGTTTGTTGCGGTCATGCCTGTGCCGGCATCGCCCTCAGGCGGAGCAACGGGACAGCCTTCCTCCAGTTCGCCTGTCGGATCGAGGTAGAGTGCGCCGTCCTTTGTGAGCACACCGGCGTTTTCACCGGCTGAAAGAACCTTTGGCAGAATATCGAAAAGCTTATACTTCATGCCGTTTTCGGCGAGTATGCCGTCGAAAATCTCTGCCATGTGCTTATCGTAATCGTTTGTAGCGGAATCAATAGGGAACATACCCGAAGCATCGCCAATGCCCAGAACCTTTTCACCCGTCAGAACCATGTGAACGTAACCTGCAAGAGTGGTCATAAATGCTATGTCATTTGCGAACGGCTCGTTATCAAGAATGACCTGATAGAGGTGGGAGATGCTCCAGCGAAGCGGAATGTTAAAGTTAAATTTCTCCGTTAAAATTGCGGCGGCTTCGCCCGTGTTTGTGTTTCTCCATGTGCGGAATTCTCCAAGCTGATTGCCGTCCTTATCGAATGCGAGAAAACCGTGCATCATGGCAGAAAAGCCCATGGCACTGAGCTTTGTGAGCTTTACGCCGTATTTCTCGAAAACATCCGATTTAAGGTCGGCGAATGCGTTTTGAATACCGCTTTTTACTTCGTCAAGTGAGTAAGTCCAGAGGTTATTAACAAGGGAGTTTTCCCACTCGTGACTGCCTGAGGCAATGGGGGAGAAGTCCTCGCCTATGAGGACTGCTTTAATTCTTGTGGAGCCAAGCTCAATTCCAAGAACAGCTTTGCCACTCGAAATATAATCGTTGATCGTCATTTTATCACACCTTTTAAAACGTAATTGATATGCTAATATTAAAACAAAAGAGACTCTTTTTCAAGGTGCGGCAGTATTACTTTTTTGTTGATATAATCTCGAATTTATGGTATAAAATATTGTAATATTTAAAAAGAAACTTAAATTTATTTTTATATTAAAGGAAATACAAATGGATCAGAGTAAAATCAGAAATTTCAGCATTATAGCTCATATAGACCACGGCAAGAGCACGCTTGCCGACCGTATCCTCGAGCAGACAAAGTCGGTTGCTCTGCGTGATATGGAGGATCAGCTTCTCGATAACATGGACCTCGAGAGAGAAAGAGGAATAACAATAAAGGCTCATGCCGTCACGCTTAACTACACAGCAAAGGACGGCGAGGAGTATGTTTTCAACCTGATTGATACCCCCGGTCATGTCGACTTTAACTATGAGGTTTCCCGTTCGCTTGCCGCATGCGAGGGCGCAGTTCTGGTTGTTGACGCATCTCAGGGCATTGAGGCTCAGACCCTTGCTAACACTTATCTTGCGGTTGATGCGGGACTTGAGGTTATTCCTGTTCTCAACAAGGTTGACCTTCCAAGCGCAGACCCCGACAGAGTTGCAAACGAGATTGAGGATGTCATCGGACTTCCTGCGGAGGATGCACCGAGAATTAGCGCAAAGACGGGACTTAACATAGATCAGGTTATGGAGAAAATCGTCTCCGACTGTCCGCCTCCTGTCGGCGATGTAAACGCACCGCTTCAGGCGCTCATTTTCGACTCCTACTACGATGCTTACAAGGGTGTTATCGCTTATGTCAGAATTAAAGAAGGAACCGTTCACACGGGCGATGTCATAAAGATGATGGCTGTCGGCTCTGAATTTACCGTAACTGAATGCGGCTACTTAAGAGCGACAAGCTTTGACCCTGTCGGAACTCTTGAGGCGGGTGAGGTTGGTTACATTGCCGCTTCTATCAAGAATGTTAGAGAGGCACGAGTAGGTGACACTATCACTCATGTCGAGCGTCCCGCAGCTGAGGCACTCCCGGGTTACCGTTCCGTTCAGCCGATGGTTTTCTGCGGAATTTATCCCGCTGATGGCGCACACTATGCCGACCTTCGTGAGGCACTCGAAAAGCTTCAGTTAAACGATGCTTCTCTCACCTTTGAGCCTGAAACCTCCATTGCTCTGGGATTCGGATTCAGATGCGGCTTCTTGGGACTTCTTCACACGGAGATTATCCAGGAGAGACTCGAGCGTGAATTTAACCTTGACCTCATCACGACCGCACCGAGCGTTGTTTACAGAATAACCAAGACGGACGGCGAGGTACTTCTCATCGACAACCCGACAAACTACCCCGATCCGAGCTACATAAAAGAAGCTGAAGAGCCGATTACAAACGCTCATATCTATTCTCCGACAGAGTATGTCGGAAACATCATGGAGCTTTGTCAGGACAGACGAGGCGTATTCAAGGATATGAGTTATATCGATACCGACAGAGTTGATATTCACTATGAATTGCCGCTCAACGAGATTATCTATGATTTCTTCGATGCGCTCAAGTCAAGAACAAGAGGCTACGCAAGCTTTGACTACGAGGTCAAGGGCTATCAGAAGTCGAACCTTGTCAAGCTTGATATTATGCTCAACGGCGATGTTGTCGATGCTCTTTCGTTTATCATTCACGCCGACAAGGCATATTCCCGTGCAAGAAGAATGTGCGAGAAGCTCAAGGAGAAGATTCCGCGTCACCTCTTTGAAATTCCCGTTCAGGCTTGCATAGGCGGAAAGATTATCGCTCGAGAGACAGTCAAGGCAATGAGAAAGGACGTTCTTGCCAAGTGCTACGGCGGCGATATCACGAGAAAGAAAAAGCTTCTCGAAAAGCAGAAGGAAGGAAAGAAGCGTATGCGCCAGCTCGGTACCGTCGAGGTTCCGCAGGATGCGTTTATGGCTGTTCTCAAGCTTGACGAGGAATAAGAATAATACCAAAAGACATAAATTGATGAAAAATTTCGGAATTTACATTCATGTGCCCTTTTGCGAGAGCAAATGCCCTTATTGCGATTTTTATTCAAGACCGCCCAAGGGCTCGGGCAAAACGAAAGAAGAATATGTCAGAGAATACACAGCCGGCGTAAAAAGTCGGCTTGTTTCTTATGCTGAAAAGTATAAAAGCCGCACGGTCGATACGGTCTACTTCGGCGGCGGAACGCCAAGCGTTCTGGGAGAAGATTTGCTTTGCGAGATTTTGGCGGAGATTAGAGCAAGCTTTCATGTGGCGAAAGATGCGGAAATCACTTGTGAGGCTAACCCATGCTCCGTTGACGAAAGATTTTTCACCCGTCTTAGGGAGGGCGGATTCAATCGGCTTTCCATGGGATTGCAGTCGGCAAATGAGGATGAATTGAAGCTTCTCGGCAGACGGCACACGGCAGAGGAAGCGGCAGAAAAGGTGCGGCTTGCGAGAAAATGCGGATTTGATAACATCTCGCTTGATTTAATGATTGCTCTGCCCAATCAAACTAAAGAGAAGCTTAAAAGGTCGATAGAATTTTGCTCCGACTTAAATGTTGAGCATATTTCTTCATATATACTCAAAATCGAGGAAAATACCGTTTTCGGCAAAAAAGGGATAGAGACATTAGGCGATGACGAAACAGCGGAGCTCTACCTTTTTATGGTAGATGAACTTAGAAAGCACGGCTACATTCAGTACGAGATAAGCAATTTTTCGAAGCCGAATTTTGAGGCAAGGCATAACACAAGGTACTGGAGAGATGAGGAGTACCTCGGAATAGGCCCTGCGGCACATTCGTACATGGACGGAAAAAGATTTTACTTCGAGAGAAGTCTTGGCGGCTTTCTTTCGGGAAATGAGCCTGTCGCTGACGGAACGGGCGGAGATGCAGAAGAAAAAATTATGCTCAAGCTTCGTCTTTGCGAGGGACTTAAAAGAGAAGATTTGATTTCCTTTGAAAATGGCGATGAGATTTATTCTGCCGCACTTAAAGCGGCAAAGAACTTGCCAAAGAATTTAATAAATGTTCAAGATAATGTGATCAGTCTCACGGCGGAAGGATTTCTTGTTTCCAACAGCATAATCGAGTTTATTCTTGAGAGAATATGAGTGTATTTTTGGATACATTTTGATATATATTCAAAAATAACGGGCTTTGTGCAAAAGTGAATATATACTAACTTTGCAAATGTTAATTTTTATTGAACTTGTTTAGTGCGTTAGTTTTGCCTAATGCTTAAATTGTTACAATTGCACTACAAATATCTTTGTACAAACAGACAAAATTAAAATGAAGAGAACAAAATCCCTTGATTTTTGCTTTGGTTGTGCTATCATAAAAGCGTGTTAAGGAGTTAACTTTTGGCGATAGGCCATAAAGATTAACTCACAGTTGTAAAAACTTATGGAGGTATATATCATGGCATACAAGATTTCTGATGAGTGCATCATGTGTGGTGCTTGTGCTGGCGAGTGCCCTGTAGGAGCAATTTCCGAGGGTGACGGCAAGTACGTTATCGACGCTGACAGCTGCATCGAGTGCGGCGCATGCGAGGGTACATGCCCTGTTGGAGCACCTTCTGCTGAGTAATTTTCAGACAGAAAACTAAAAATGAACTTTTAGCCGAGGCTTTTAAAGTCTCGGCTTTTAGTTTTATTCAAATACTGTTGGTATTTTTTTGCAAATATTGTATAATCATTGTATTATCTATGATGAGAATAAGAAAAAGAAGAATTTAGGAGCAATTATGCTTGATATATACGAAAATATAGAGGTCGGCTATGAAGAGTGGCTGACGGGACGGGATAAATTTTCTCCTGTTGACATTCGTGACGACGTAGCTTATGCTTACGGTCATTTGCCGGGATCAGTGAATATTCCTCGGGCTGAAATAGAAAAGAATTTTTCCGTTTTGCCGCAAAGACCGCTACTCATCTGCCGTTCGGGAGAAATCAGCTTAAATTTAGCGGAAGTCTTAAGAGAAGAGGGAATAGAGGCTTATTCCTTTGCCCCCGGATATGCCGGCTGGCTCAGAGAAACCCTCAGAACAGAGGAGAGCAAAGCAAAGGACGTTGAGGCATCAATACGAAAGAAATTCACAAAGAAAATCTGGAGAAGATTTGCGGGAGCGGTCAAATCATATGAGCTTGTGAAGCCGGGCGATTCGATAGCCGTTTGTATTTCCGGCGGCAAGGACAGCATGCTCATGGCAAAGTGCTTTCAGGAGCTAAAGCGCCACAATAAATTTCCGTTTGAGGTTAAATTTCTTGTCATGGACCCGGGATACACCCCGGCAAACAGAGAGATTATCGAGAATAATCTTAAGATGCTCGATATTCCGGCTCATATTTTCGAGAGCGATATATTCGAGTCGGTATTCGGAGTTGAGAAAAATCCGTGTTATCTTTGCGCAAGAATGAGAAGAGGTTATCTTTACGAGGAGGCAAAGAAGCTCGGCTGCAACAAAATCGCACTCGGACACCACTTTGACGATGTAATCGAAACTACCCTCATGAGTATGCTTTCGGGTGGTCAGATTCAGGGAATGATGCCTAAACTTCATTCCACTTCGCACCCCGGCATGGAGATAATCAGACCGCTTTATCTCATTCGAGAGGACGACATCAAGCACTGGAGAGATTACAACGGACTTTACTTTTTGCAGTGCGCATGCAAATTCACAGAGACCTGCACCACCTGTCACACGGGAGACGGCCCGACAGGCTCAAGGCGAGTTGAAACTAAAAAGCTGATTCAGGAGATTAAGAAAACAAACCCACAGGTTGAGGCGAATATTTTCCACAGCCTTGAGAATGTTATGCTTGATACCGTTATCAGATATAAGAAAAACGGAGAAATTCATTCATTCTTAGATGATTACGACGATAAAACAAATAATTTACTTGAAGCGGAGGAAAAGTCATGAGCGTACATACTTTAATCGAGAAGCACAGAATTGATGAGGCAAAGAAGAAAGAGGAGCTTGAGAAGATGCACCGTGAGCAGCTTTCTCAGAAGTTTAAGGACGGCTTTGTTCTGGGAACAATTGTCGGTTCTGTTATCGGCACTCTTGCCGCTTGCATCATGAACGACAATGACTGATTTCGGTTTGGAGAATTTAGTCGGAAAATGGGAGCCGCTCGGAAAAAAGGCGAGAGTTTTCGTTACAAGAGAGCACTCCTTTAATACAGACACGATACTTCTGGCACATTTTTCTTCGCCCAAGCGCAAGGAAAAATGTGCCGACTTCGGCACGGGCTGCGGAACAATTCCGCTCATTTGGGCATCTCGCTATCAGCCGAAGGAGATAACGGCGGTGGAGCTTCAGGAAAAAGCTTATCTTCAGGCAAAAATGTCGATTGAGGAGTGCGGCTTTGAGATTAATCTCATTCGAAACGATGTTAATAATTACCGTGAGCTTTTTCCAAAGCAAAATCTTGACCTCATTTCATGCAATCCGCCCTACAAAGCGGACGGCAGAGGAATAAAGAACGATGTGGAGAATATGAAAATCGCACGTCACGAGGATTTTTTGAGCCTTGAACAGCTTGCCGATGCGGCTAAGTTTTCGCTTAAATTCGGCGGAAGACTTTGCATTTGTCAGCGCCCCGAGAGACTTTGTGATGCGATGAATATTTTTCGTGAGAGACAGCTTGAGCCGAAGAAGCTGAGGCTTGTGCAGACAAGACGTGACACCGCACCGTTCATTTTTCTCTTGGAGTCAAGGCGTGGCGGAAAACCGGGCCTTGAAATTCTGCCGACACTCATTCTCGAGGAGAACGGCGAGACGACAAAGGAGATGCTCGAAATTTACGGAGATTACAAGGATTATCAAAAATGATACACGAAGAAACAGAGCTTCTTATGGAAAACGAAGAGAATTTCTCTGAAGTTTCCTTTGATACAGAATGTAAAAACGAGATAAAAAAGGGTGCGCTTTATGTCGTGGGAACACCGATAGGCAATCTGTCGGATTTCTCGCCGAGAGCAGTGCACACTCTTGCGAATGTCGATTTCATTGCGGCTGAGGACACCCGCGTCACAGTCAAACTTTTGAATCATTTCGGCATAAAAAAGCCGCTTGTCAGCTATTTTGAGCACAACAAGCTGCAAAGGGGCGACACCATCTGCCAGAGAATTTTGGCGGGTGAGAGCTGCGCTCAGGTGTCCGATGCAGGCATGCCGGCGATCAGCGACCCGGGAGAACTTCTTGTGAAGCAGTGCGCAGAACTTAATATTCCCGTTTATGTTGTGCCGGGACCTACTGCCATGGCATCCGCATTGGCGGTGTCGGGACTTCCCACGGGAAGATTTACCTTCGAGGGCTTTTTGAGCGTGAATAAAAGAAACAGGCGAGAGCACCTCGACGAGGTAAAAAACGAGAAACGCACCATGGTTTTTTATGAAGCTCCGCATAAGCTTTTGAACACCCTTAGGGATATGCTTGAGGCTTTCGGCGACAGGAATATCGCACTTGTCAGAGAGCTTACCAAGATCCATGAGGAGGTAAAGCGCACCACACTCAGTGAGGCGATTGCTTACTATTCTGAAAATCCGCCTAAGGGCGAATTCGTTCTTGTGATTGACGGTGCAAAGGAATCGGAAGAAAAAGAACTCACGATTGAAGATGCACTCGAGTTGGCAAGAGAGAAGATAGAAGGCGGAATGAGCGCCTCCTTTGCGGCAAAGGAAGCCGCCAAGGAAACAGGCTTCAAAAAGAACGAGATTTATAAGCTTCTTGTCGAAGAATAAACTAAACAAAAAAACAGAACCGAGAGAAAAAATCTTTCGGTTCTGTTTTTTATCATAAAAGAAAGTATGCAATTTTAGATGTTATCCTTGCCGATTTTGCTTGAATTAAAATGCTTAGTTAAAATTCTATTTGCCATCAATAAATCAGCATTTGGATTATAATGTAAAGCGTGAGAATATTCAATACACAAAATAACGGTAAAACAAAGAGAATAGAGAAAATTTTGTTTAAAAGGTAAACTCTTGAAAAATATATGTGTTTTTGGTACAATTTGAAAAAACAAAACATTAAAGTGAGATTGAATGTATATGGAGGAAAATGATGAAGATATTGGTCATTGACGCTCAGGGCGGAGGAATAGGCAGACAGCTTGTTTCGGGAATAAAGGAAAACATTAAGAACGCATTTGTGACTGCGGTCGGAACAAACAGCGCCGCAACGAGTGCAATGCTGAAAGCGGGTGCAGACGTTGCCGCAACGGGAGAAAATGCCGTCAAGGTCGGTGCAAGAAAAGCCGATGTGATAGTCGGGCCGATAGGAATTGTCATAGCGGATTCGCTTTACGGCGAAATAACCCCCGAAATGGCTGTTGCGGTAGGAAGCAGCGATGCAAAGAAGGTTCTTATTCCGATAAATCACTGCGACAATGTGATAGCGGGTGTGCCTGATTTGAGCGTGGGAAGACTTATAGAGTCGGCTATCAGACTTATTGCCGAGAGTGCTTGCTAAAAGACAGCGGATAAAACAAATATCACAATTGCACTTTACAAAACCCACTTCATAGATTATAATTTAGAAAATTAAATTTAAATGCAATGATCGGAAAGAGTAGCTTTTCAAAGGCACAACAGAAAGCGAGGGTCGTCGGCTGAGAGCCCGTGCGGTGAAAGGGGAAGTGAAGTGCGTCCGTGAGCAGACGGAGGGAAATTCAGTATCTTCGTACGTGAGGTTGAGGGAGTCAATCGGCTGCGTTAAGGCAAAAAGAGTTATAAAACGAAGTGGAACCGCGAATTTTCGCCTTCGGTACCTTTTGGTATCGGAGGCTTTTTTGTTGTCGGAAAGAAAGAGGGAGAGTATGTTTGATAAGCTGAAAGCGGAGCTTGATTTGGTCATGGAGAGAGACCCTGCGGCGAGATCAAGACTTGAGGTCTATTTTCTTTATTCGGGCTTCAAGGCAATAAGGTCATACCGCAAGGCGCACTGGTTTCAGACCCACGGTATGAAGTTTATCGCAAGGTTCATTTCTCAGAGGTCTCGTCACAAGACGGGAATAGAAATTCACCCGGGCGCTACGATAGGAAAGAACCTTTTCATAGATCACGGCATGGGAGTTGTCATAGGCGAGACAACCGAAATCGGCGATAACTGCACGCTTTATCAGGGAGTCACTTTAGGCGGAACAGGTAAAGACCAGGGAAAACGCCACCCCACTCTCGGGAATAACGTTCTTGTCGGCTCGGGGGCAAAGGTTCTCGGCCCGTTCAAGGTGGGAGATAATGCGAGAATTGCTGCTGGCGCCGTGGTTTTGAGTGAGGTTCCGGCTAACGCAACGGCGGTCGGCGTTCCCGCAAGGATAGTCAGACTTAACGGCGAGAGAATTAATTCCGACTTGGATCAGATTCATGTATCAGATCCCGTTTCTCAGGAGCTTTGCAGACTTCAGCTCGAGCTTGATTCCGCATGGAAAGTTATCAACGAACTAAGCCGTAAGATAAATCCTGAAAAAGAGGACAAAATTAACGAGTAATCAAACAAATTAACAGATAATTGTCAGAAAATAAAGGAGCAGACATATGAAGCTTTATAACACACTTACAAGAACAAGAGATGAATTTGTCCCACACGAAGAGGGCAAGGTTAAAATGTACACATGCGGCCCTACCGTTTATCATTTTGCTCATATCGGTAACCTTAGAACTTATATCATGGAGGATGTCCTCGAGAAGTTCTTGCGTTTCCAGGGCTATGATGTCACAAGAGCCATGAACATCACCGATGTCGGTCACCTTTCGAGCGATGCCGATACAGGTGAGGACAAGATGCTCAAGGGCGCAAGAAGAGAGCACAAGACTGTTCTCGAGATTGCTAAATTCTATACGGACGCTTTCTTTGCCGACTGCAAGAAGCTTAACATTAAGTATCCCGATATTGTTTCCCCCGCAACTCAGAATATCCCCGAGTATATCACCATGATAACAAAGCTCCTTGATGAGGGTTATGCTTATCAGGCCGGCGGAAACGTTTACTTCGATACCTCAAAGCTTAAGAATTACTATGTCTTCGGAAACGTTGACGAGAACGATTTAGCCGTTGGCGTTCGTGACAGCGTTGAGGAGGACAGCAACAAGAAGAACAAGGCAGACTTCGTTCTTTGGTTCACTAAGTCAAAGTTTGACGACCAGGAGCTCAAGTGGGATTCCCCTTGGGGCTACGGCTACCCGGGCTGGCACATCGAGTGCTCATGCATTTCCATTAAGTACCTCGGTGAGTACCTTGATATTCACTGCGGAGGAATTGACAACGCATTCCCGCACCACACAAATGAGATTGCCCAGTCAGAGGCTTACCTCGGTCATCCATGGTGCAAAAACTGGTTCCATGTTCTTCACCTTAACGACGAGACAGGCAAGATGAGCAAGTCTAAGGGAGACTTCCTCACCGTTTCTCTTCTCGAGGAGAAGGGCTACGATCCGATAGCTTACAGATTCTTCTGCTTGCAGTCACATTACAGAAAGCCGCTTGTTTTCTCTTATCAGAATCTTGATAACGCAGTGACGGCATATGATAAGCTTGTCAAGAAAATTGCGGCTGTTCCGAATGAGGGCGAGGTAGACATGACTGTTGCAGACGAGCAGAAGAAAATCTTCATTCAGCTTGTCGGAAACGACCTCACAACCTCACTTGGTATCACTAAGGTCTATGATGTTCTCAAGCTTGACACTAACGGCGCAACAAAGAGATATATCATCGGAGAATTTGACAAGGTTCTCGGACTTAACCTTTTGAATCCGAACAAGAAGCCTGTAAATCACGGTGATGTTTCCCCTGAAGAGGCTGCCGAGATAGAGGAGCTCATCGCAAAGAGAACTGAGGCGAGAAAGAACAAGGACTGGGCTGCCGCTGACGCAATCCGTGACGAGCTGAACGCAAGAGGCGTTACCGTCAAGGATACCGCAAACGGAATCGAGTGGACAGTTAATAAAAAGTAAGTTTTTCTGCTAAAGTTTTCCACTTACAAATAATATATGTTGAAAATTCGGGTGCTGTTTTCGCAGTACCCGTTTTGTTTTGCGTGTTTGATTGTTGAGTTTATTATTGGAAGAAATTAAGACGGATTGTTTTCAACAAGGGATAAATATATGTTGAAAATTAACTTTGAAATCGGACTAAAATTTGTCCGTGTTCTGTCCGTATAGGCTTGCTATAATTTAGTCACAACAAAGGAAAACAAAGAGAAAAGAAAAAACAAAGAGAACAAAGAAAACCATATTACAAACAGATTAAAGAAAAAAAGGAGATTAAATTTATGACAATGGCAATGGCAGCTGTCAGCGCATCGGCAATAGTGATGTGCTTCATAGGCAGAGGAAAGCCGTTCGGAAAGGCGTGAAACCGAAGAAAAGAGAAAGAAGAAAGTTAAGAGGAAAACCAAAATGCAGACTATAAAGAAAGCTTTTAGATATATAGACAGAATGTTTCAAATAGCGGGAGAGAACAGACAGTATGTTTATCCCCACACGGATTTATTCTGATTAAATTAATTTAGATTACAAGTCTTCAATACTTATACCTTAACAATTACGGCGTCCGCAAAAAGCGAACGCTGTTTTTGTGTTTCTGTGAAGTCTCTTTCTATTGAAAAAAACGCTCTGTTCCTGTAAAATGAACAGGAAACCAAAATTAATAATACGGAAAAGAAGTACAAAATGAAAATAGGAAATTTAGAAATTAACGGTCAGGCGATACTCGCACCTATGGCTGGTGCTACCGACTCGACCTTCAGAAAAATATGCTCGGATTTCGGCTCTGCTTACACCGTCACTGAAATGGTGTCGTCAAAGGCGATAACCTTCGGTCAGAAGAACACCTACGAGATAATGAACCTCGAGAGGGACAATCACCCCGTTTCAATTCAGCTTTTCGGCGATGATCCCTTTACCTTTGTCCGTGCGGCTCAAAAGGCGATGGAGTTCGGCCCCGATATGATTGATATAAATATGGGCTGTCCCGTTCCGAAAATTGCGGGAAACGGCTCTGGAAGCGCACTGATGAAAAATCCGGATCTCTGCGGAAATATCGTGAGAGCAGTTAAAAATGCCGTGCCCGTGCCTGTTACAGTCAAGATACGCAAGGGCTGGGACGAAACCAGCGTCAATGCCGTTGAGGTTGCGAAAATCTGCGAGGAGGCCGGCGCCGATGCGATTGCCGTTCACGGCAGAACGAGAGCTCAGATGTATGAGCCGCCGGCAGACTGGGAAATAATAAGACTTGTAAAAGAAGCGGTAAATGTGCCTGTAATCGGAAACGGTGACGTTAAGGATGCTGTTTCAGCCGCACTCATGATAGACAAAACGGCTTGCGATGCGGTCATGATAGGCAGAGCGGCTCTCGGAAATCCATGGATTTTCAGAGAGATCAACGCTTGTCTTCGTGAGGACGTGAGAATTATGCCGCCGCCATCCGTTGAGGAAAAAATCATCGTGATAAGAAAGCACATAGGCTTGATGTGCGAGGAAAAGGGCGAACTTCGTGCGATGAAAGAGGCAAGAAAGCATGTCGGCTGGTATATGCACGGTCTTAGAAACGCCGCCGAATTCAGAAGAAGAGCGGGCTATCTCTCTACTCTTTCTGAGCTTGACGAATTGCTAAGGGATGTTTATATCGAGAACAAAAGAACAGACGAAGACGGAGAATAAAAATGAAGCTGCTTGTTATAGACGGAAACAGTATAGCAAACCGTGCGTTCTACGGAATTAAGATACTCACAACAAAAAACGGCGAGTACACAAACGCAATTTACGGTTTTCTTTCGATAGTCAATAAAATTAAATCGGAGCTTGAGCCTGACGGAATAGCCGTTGCATTTGATTTGCACGCTCCGACCTTCAGACACAAGGCTTATGCCGGCTACAAGGCGGGAAGAAAGGCAATGCCTGAGGAGCTTTCCTCTCAGATGCCGATTTTGAAGGAGCTTCTTTCTTATCTCGGTTACACCGTGGTTTCGCTCGAGGGCTATGAGGCTGACGATATTTTAGGAACGCTTGCCAAAAAATGCGAGGCTACGGGCGACACATGCTATATCGCAACGGGAGACAGAGACAGCCTGCAGCTTGTCTCCGATGCCACAACCGTAAGACTTGCCACGACAAAATTCGGCAAAAGTGCCGTTACGCTCTATGATGTTGAGACGGTCAAGGAGGTCTACGGAGTTACTCCTCCCCAGCTCATCGACATAAAGGCTATTCAGGGTGATACCTCCGATAAAATCCCCGGTGCGGCGGGAATAGGCGAGAAGGGCGCAAAGGAGCTCATCTCTAAATTCGGCTCTGTCGAATATATCTATTCTCACATTGACGAGCTTGACATCAAGCCGAAAATGAAAGAAAAGCTTATTGCTTCCAAGGATATGGTGGAGCTCTCATATTTCCTCGGAAAAATCGACACGAATGTTCCGATTGATACCGAAATTGAGCACTACCGCCTGAAGCCTACCGATATGCAAAAGGCATCGTCCCTCATGACAAGGCTCGAGCTTTTCAAGCTTATGGAGCAGATGAATATCACCTTGGGTGCGGCGAATAATGTTCAGTCTGAGGAAAAGGACGACACGAAGTATAATTACAAGGCACTCTCGGACGGAGCATCTCTGCTTGCGATGACAGCAGACGAGGGCAAGGCTTATTTCATAAACGACTATGACGAGAGCGGCGAAATAAGCGAGATGTATTTTGTTGTCGGTGAGACGGTATATTCCTTTAAACCTACCGATATTTTCTTAAGAAGCTTCTGCGAAAACAAGTCAATAGAAAAATACACGAACGACATTAAGCTTTTCCACAAGGTGCTTTTGAAAAAGGGTATCGAACTCGAGAACATCAAGACAGATACCTCCTTGGCGGCTTATCTTCTCAACCCCTCAGAAAAAAAGACTAAATCCACGCGCTTTGAGAAGCTAATAAGACTTGAAGCCGAATACGGAGTTTCTCTGCCGACACTTGAAAACGAAAATGCGGCGGCTGTCGCAGTTTTTCCTAAGCTTTGCGAGAAGCTGAAAAAGGAAATTGACGAAAGAAATCAGTCGGAGCTTTTAGAAAAAATAGAAATTCCATTCTCGCTTGTCTTGGCGGCAATGGAGAACGAGGGAGTTATGGTCAACCGTGAGGATATTATCGCCTACGGTGAGAAGCTTAAAGTAAGAAAAGACGAGTTAGAGGCGAAAATCAAGGAGCAAACGGGCGACATTAACTTAAATTCTCCGAAACAGCTGGGAACGGTTCTCTTTGAGGATATGGGATTGCCGCACGGAAAGAAAACCAAGACAGGATATTCTACCGATGCGTCCATTTTGGAGCCGCTAAAGTGGGAGTATCCGATAGTTGCCGATATTCTCGAATATAAGGCTCTCGGGAAATTATATTCCACTTATGTTGAAGGACTTCTCAAGGTTATCGGTGAGGACGGAAGAATTCACTCCACCTTTAATCAGACGGAGACAAGAACGGGAAGAATAAGCTCGACTAATCCGAATTTGCAGAATATCCCCGTCAGAACAGAGCTCGGCAGAGAAATGAGAAAGTTCTTTGTCGCAAAGGAAAACTGCGTTCTTGTCGATGCTGACTACTCGCAGATTGAACTGAGAGTCTTGGCTCATGTCGCAAACGATGAGGTTATGATAGAAAGCTTTGTCGGCGGCAAGGATATTCACAGAGCGACTGCCGCAAGAGTTTTCGGCTTGCCCGAAGAAATGGTCACTCCGCAGATGAGGTCGAGCGCAAAGGCAGTTAACTTCGGCATCGTCTACGGAATCGGCGCATTCTCGCTCTCCAAGGATATCGGAGTCAGTATGAGAGAGGCAAAGGCGTATATAGACGAGTACCTAAAGAACTTCAGCGGTGTCCGTGACTACATGGATAAGGTGATAAGCGACGCTAAGAAAAACGGCTATGTAGAAGATATTTTCGGTAGAAGAAGATATTTGCCGGAGCTCTCAAGCTCGAATGCAATCGCAAGAGCATCTGGAGAGAGAATAGCAAGAAATATGCCTATTCAGGGTGCGGCTGCCGATATAATCAAAATTGCCATGATCAAGGTTTATGCCCGTTTAAAGGAAGAAAAGCTTGAAGCAAAGCTTATTTTGCAGATTCACGATGAACTTATAGTTGAGTGCCCCGAGAACGAAGCCGAAACGGTCAAGAAAATTCTCGAGGAAGAGATGTCGGGTGCAGTGAATATGGCTGTACCTATGACGGCAGACGCTCACGTAGGAAAAACATGGTATCAGGCAAAGGGATAAGGAAAGAATTATATGAACAAACCTATACTTTTTTGTTGTCCCGTTTGCGGATGTGGTTTACTGGAACAGGGAAATTCTCTTGTTTGCGAAAATGAAGAGAAAAAGCATTCGTTTGACCTCGCAAGACAAGGCTATGTCCACCTTGTGAAGTCAAATAAAATGCACTCGAAAAATCCTGGAGATACCGCACTTATGGTAAATTCGAGAAGAGAATTTTTGGATGCCGGATATTACGGTATTTTTGCCGATAAGCTCTTGGAGCTTGTGAAGAAATATTCTGACGAAAATTCCGTTATTCTCGACTGCGGATGCGGAGAAGGATACTATACCGATAAATTGGCATCTGTTTTCAGTGCGGTGCACGGATTTGATATTTCCAAGCTTGCGGTCAAGGCGGCTGCGGGAAAATACAAGAATATAAATTTTGCCGTGGCAAGCGTGTTTGATATTCCTTTTCAGAGTGAAAGCGTAGATATTCTCACAGATGTTTTCTCTCCGCTTGCAGAAAAGGAGTTTCTGAGAGTTCTCAAAAAGGGCGGAGTATTCATCTATGCCGTTCCGGGAGAGAGGCACTTGTGGGGTCTTAAAGAGGTGCTCTATGAGAACCCTTACGAGAACGAGCACAAGGATACGGATTATGACGGCTTTTCTCTTCTGGAGAGGGTGAGCGTTAAGGGGGAAATCCATCTTGACGAAAACCGTCAGATTATGAATCTTTTCAGCATGACGCCGTATTACTGGAAAACAGATATTTCGGGAAGCGAAAGGCTAAAAAAGCTTGACACTCTCGATACCGAAATTCATTTTGATTTTCTTGTTTACAGAAAGGATTAAAAATGGATCTTTTTGATTTGATGTACTCGAGAAGGAGTATCCGTAAATATACCGATGAAAAAATTCCTGACGAAAAGCTTGAGAAAATAATCAAGTCGGGACTTTTGGGCGCTACGGGAAAGAATACACATTCGCCAGAATTTATAGTCGTGACTGACAAGGAAGTTCTTGAGAAGCTGTCTCACGCAAGAGTCGGTGCGGCTAAGATGCTCGAAGGAGCGGCAGCGGCAATAGTTACGCTCGGCAATGAGGAAAAAACAGACACCTTCATAGAGGACGCTTCAATCGCTCTCGAAAATATGCATCTCACGGCTTTTTCGCTCGGTATCGGCTCATGCTGGATTCAGGGAAAGGGCAGAGCGGCAGAAAACGGCGAGGATACAGAAGAATATGTCCGCTCTGTTTTGGAATTTCCGAAAAATCTTCGATTGATTGCGATTTTGTCGCTCGGAGTTCCGACAGAATTTCCGAAAGCTTATACAGATGACGATGTTGATTTAACCCGTGTTCACAGGGAGAAATACTGATATTCTAAATAAGTAATAAAAATCGGCGTGATTCTGAATCGTGCCGATTTTTTTGCTTGCCTTAAGAGTTATCTTTGCGCCAAATTGCTTGTATTTGACAAGTCGCTATGTTATTATTTAACTGTGGAAGGCCGTGGATTTAAGTTAGGCGGCTTTTTTTGAAAAGAAGGTAGATTAAGAATAATGATTAAGGTGTTATTTGTTTGTACGGGCAACACTTGCCGCAGTCCCATGGCAGAGGGAATTTTCAGGGCAATGCTTCGTGCAGACGGAAATGAAAACATAATGTGCCAAAGTGCCGGAATTGCGGCGCTTCCCGGACAGGACGCAGCCGAAAATGCCATAAAAGCTATGGCAGAGGAAAACATAGATATTTCTTCTCATGAGTCAAGAAGGCTCACTTCTGAGGAGATTATGACTTGGGACGTGTATTTTGTAATGAGCGAAACTCACGGATATATTCTCGAGAAGGCGGGCGTGCCGAGAGACAGAATTTATGTCAGTGAGACAATAGACGATCCTTTTGGCGGCGACATGGAGATTTACCGCAAGTGCCGTGACGACATCAAACGGGTTGTCGCTGATTTTTACGGAAAGCTGAAGGCTTACGCACATGATTGAACTATTGCGTGAGGAGCACGTGAAAACGGTTGCGGAGCTTGAAAAGGAGTGCTTTTCCGAGCCGTGGAGTGAAAAATCCTTGCTCGAAGAAATTGATAACCCCGATGCTTATTTCATCGTTGAAACAGAAAACAGAGAAGTTGTCGGCTATGCCGGTATGCACACCCCGTGCGGAGACTGCTATGTCGATAATATTGCCGTTTTTTCGAAGTACAGAGGAAAGGGTTTCGGCGAAAGGCTCACTCTCTCACTCATCGAAAGAGCAATGGAGCTTGGCGATTTTATTTCCCTCGAGGTGAGAGAGTCTAACGCTTCTGCAATCGGACTTTACGAAAAGCTTGGTTTTTCGGCAGTCGGAAAGAGAAAAAATTTCTACACATCCCCACGTGAGGATGCTGTTATCTATACAAAGACCTTTACTAAAGGAGAAAAAGAATAATGTTGATTCTCGGAATAGAGAGCTCATGCGACGAGACCGCCGCTTCGGTGGTCGAGGACGGCAGAAAAGTTCTCTCCAATATAGTTGCAACTCAGGTTGAAGAGCACAAGCTTTACGGCGGTGTTGTTCCTGAAATTGCATCAAGACGGCACAGCGAGGCTATCACGGGAGTTGTCCGTGAAGCACTTTTAGCCGCAGACAAAACGATAGACGAAATTGATGCCATTGCCGTTACTTATGCGCCCGGACTTATCGGAGCACTTCTGGTTGGTGTGAACTTCGCAAAGGGACTTTCCCTTGCCAGCGGAAAGCCGCTTGTGCCGGTTCATCACTTAAGAGGTCACATCGCATCGAACTACATAACAAGCGAAAAGCTTGAGCCGCCGTTTCTCTGCTTGGTTGTCTCAGGCGGACACAGCCACATCATAAGCGTTGATTCTTACACGGAACTTCACATACTCGGAAGAACGAGAGACGATGCGGCGGGCGAAGCATTTGACAAGGCGGCAAGAAGCATGGGAATGCCGTATCCCGGCGGAATTATGATGGATAAGGTGGCAGAAAACGGAAACCCGAACGCTTATAAACTTCCACGACCAAGCGTAGCGGGCGCACCGCTTGATTTCTCGTTCTCGGGACTCAAGACGGCTGTCATAAACATCATTCATAATGCCGAGCAGAGGGGCGAGGAGATAAATGTTCCCGATTTGTCGGCTTCTTACAGAAAGGCAGTTGTAGACAGTCTGACAAGCAACTTCGTGAAAGCGGCTGAAGAGACGGGCTACAAAAAGCTTGTGATTGCGGGTGGCGTTTCCGCAAATTCACTTCTCAGAAGAAACATGGAGGAAATCTGCAAAAAAAGAGGCTGGGAGTTCTATCGTCCCGACCTTAAGTACACGGGAGATAATGCGGCGATGATCGCAAGTCAGGGATACTATGAGTTTCTTGCGGGAAATACCGCAGGGCTTGACCTAAATGCCTGTGCTCAGCGCTCCATAGATTTAGGTTAATTTTTCATTGTTCGGATTTAGTAGGATTTTTACCGCAAGGTAATAAAAATATGTGAGAGGGAAAAGATGAAGAAATTTTCTAAGGTGTTTGTCCTTTTCGTGGCACTCGCATTGACAATGACGGTTTGCGGACCGATTGTCGAAAAGACGGGTGTGACAGCTGCGGCAGACTCGACATCAATCAATTTTTACGGCACACTTAATGTGAACACCGCTCTTTTGGCTTGCCCAAAGGAAAACTCCCTTATCTATCAGAGAATAGGCAAGGGAACAACTGTTGAGATTCTTTCCGAGGAGTCAAATTATTACTATGTCAAGGTTGGTAATCTGACCGGTTATCTCCCTAAAAACAGAGTTATAACTTACAATGCGGAGTTAGTCTCAGGCGCTGATTTCAAGGCCGGTGCGGGAAGCAATTACAGAACTATAGCTTCGCTTTCTTCGGGAACACGAGTATTTGTTCTCTCAAAGAAAACCAACTGGAGCTATGTCATGTACAACGGCCAGAAAGGCTGGATTAAGAATTCGGCTATCAACAGATACTCGATAAGCAAGGTTTACACAATTTCTGATAAAGTTGCTTCCTTTAATGTCAAGGCAAGTGTTCGCAGTGCTCCCTCATCGGCAGCTGAAAGCGTTACTTACTGCGGCATCGGTACTGAAGTTAAGGTTCTCTCTGTCGGAGAAAGCTGGACTCAGGTTCAGGTGGATTCAAAGGTAGGATATGTATCTACAAGTTACCTCAGACGAGGAAACGGATATATTAAATCCTCCAGCACGAAGCTCAGAAGCTCTGCGTCAAACTCCGGAAGCGTACTTTTGCCGCTTTACAAGGACGAGAGAATTACGATAGTAAATCAGGGTTCCACATGGACACAGGTAATCGCAAGCGGCGTAAGAGGCTATGTTCTGACAAGTTCGATTGCGAAGGACAGAGTATATTCTATAAGCGGCTCAAGTTCGGCAACTCAGATTTATACCGTTACGGCTAATGTTCAGCTTAAGAGCGGAAAGGGCACCGGCTCGACTCTTGCTAAGCTCCAGAATGGAGACACGGTATATTATATCTCTCAGTCCGGCAGCTACTATCAGGTTAAGTACGGCACAAGCACAGGTTATATTCCGGCAAGCAAGGTAAAATACGGCAACGCTTATATTCTTGCGTATGATACTCCTGTTAAAAGAGTTGCAGCCGCTTCAGGCGAGACTATCCGCACTCTCACTCAGGGAACGAGAATATGCGTTCTTTCAACAGTGAGAAACTGGGCAAAGATTCAGATTGGCGAAATCACAGGTTATGTTCAGGTAGGTCTTTATGAAAAGGACTACACCGACGATACCGATATAAGCCCCGATAGACAGCTTCTCTTCACAACAAAGGCAACAAAGCTTTATAAGAGCACAAGCTCATCTTCAGGCGTAATCGCAAACCTTCCTAAGGGAACTGTCCTCAATAAGGTTAGCAAGAGCTCAAGCGGTGCTTACTATCAGGTTGTTGTCGCAGGAAGAATCGGATATGTTTATTCCGGTGCTATAAGCTACGGCAACGGTATCGTAAGAGCAAACGGCGCTAAGCTTTTGAGCTCACCGAATGCATCCGCATCAACCGTCGCAACTCTCAAGAGATACAACAAAATCACCATTCTCAAGGAGAGCGGAGATTACTACTACATCACTTACAGCGGCAAGACGGGTTATATTCTAAAGCCGTTTGTCTGCAAGATAACAACAGGATATTCATTCTCGTCACTCTCTACTAAGAAGCTTGTTATAAACGCAAATCTTTACAGCAGTAACTCGACATCGAGCTCTACTCTGACAACTATTTCTGGTGGTCAGAGCGTATATATCATCGAGAAGGGCTCCGATTTCTATAAGGTAGTTTACGAAAACAAGGTCGGTTATATCAGTAAAGATGCATTCAACCCTGTTTCATCGGGCAGAGCAAACACGGATCTTAAGCTTTATTCTTCCACAGATTCAAACCACTCGACTCTCGCATACATTCCGTCCGGCTCATCTGTTTCTATCGTCAAGGACTATGACGACAACTGGATGCAGATTAAGTATGACGGCAAGACAGGCTATGTTCTCTCCACTTATATCGACAGAACTAACAGCTCTGACTACACATGGAGAAACGAGAACGGTTATTGGTTCGCTTATGACAAGGCTGGAAACCGTGTAAGAGATGTCTCCGATATCGTAAGCGGCCCTTACAAGATAGTCACCTACAAGTACCAGTGCATAACCGTTGTTTACGCAAGATCAAGCGACGGAAGCTACAACCTCCCCGTCAAGGCTATGATTTGCTCACCTGGATACGGTACTCCTGAGGGAACATATTATTCACCGTCAAGCTTCCGCTGGTTGCAGATGGTCGGCGATACCTACGCTCAGTGGTGCACGGATATTATCGGCAGCTACCTTTACCACACCGTTCCGGACTGGACACTCAACAATCTCGATCTTGAGGTTGACGAGTTCAACTATCTCGGTTCTATCCGCTCCCTAGGATGTATAAGACTTCTTGCTTCCGACTGCAAGTGGATTTATGATAACACAGGTGCGGGACAGGAGATTCAGATCACTCCTTACAACAACTCTCCTGTAGAAAAGCCGGCAAACATCTATGTTCCAAGCTGGCATTCCTGGGATCCTACAGATCCGACTGCACACTATAAGTGCCTCGAGAACGGATGTCACTAATATAAAATTAAGCTTAAGTAAATTAAGCTGAAATAAAATGTCCTCGCTCTTATAAGAGTGAGGGCATTTTTGCATTTTCTTGTGAAGAAAAATTCACGATATATTGTAATTATTTCTTTTTGATGATATTGTTAAAGTTATACGGATTTATTCCGATTGGTGTGTATCGATTAATATCCGTACGGATAAGTTAATGGAAGAATATTTTGAAGAGGAGGAATAAGATTGGAGAAGAAACAGAAAAAAAGCACGATACTGCGATTTTTCCCGTTCACAAAGAACTTTAGGGGAATGTTCGTAGCATCGTTTTTGTTGGTGCTCATAAGCGTCATTGCGAACTATCTGACGCCACAGGTGATAAGGATAACGGTCGACTCCGTAATAGGAACAGAGCCGTTCGCTTTGCCTGCATTTGCCGTTTCGCTAATAAACAAAATCGGTGGCAGAGACGAGCTTGTGAAGCATATTGCGATTTGTGCGGCTGTGTCGCTTTTGCTTGCGGTAATCACCCAGACGGCAGACCTTTTTGCAAGGCGGCTTCTTGCAAAGTCGTGTGAGGGCACAGTCAAGAGAATAAGGGACAGACTTTTTTCTCATATTCAGAGACTTCCGTATGAATGGCACAACCGAAATCAAACGGGAGATATTATTCAGCGCTGTTCGACCGATGTCGAGACGATACTCAGCTTTTTGAACGAACAGCTGACCGCCATGCTTCGAACCGTGTTTTTGATTGTGACGGCCCTTGTGTTCATGATACCGATGAGCCTGAAGCTAAGCCTTATAGCGATAGGCTTTTTGCCGCTCACTATTGTGTACTCGTTTCTTTCGTATTCGCTCACGGCGAAGTTTTTCAAGGATGCAGACGAGTGTGAGGGACAGCTGACGGCAATCGCACAGGAGAATTTCACGGGTGTGCGTGTTGTGAGAGCATTCGGAAGAGAAAAGTTCGAGCTTGATAAATTTCACGCTAAAAATGAGGAATTCACTCAGAAGTGGCAGAAGCTCGGCAAGATTATGGGATTTAACTGGGGTGCGGGAGATTTTCTCTCCTCAGCTCAGGCGATAGTCATTTGCATTGTGGGAGTTGTGTTCACGGTAAGGGGCGAACTCACAAGCGGAGAATTTCTCGCATTTGTTTCCTACAACTCCATGCTTATCTGGCCGGTGAGAAATTTCGGAAGAATTTTGGCGGAGCTTTCCAAGACAAGCATAAGCGCAACGAGAATTTTCGAGATACTCGATGAGGAAGAGGAAAAGGACTGCGAAAATCCGTACACGGGTGAGATTAAGGGTGACATCGAGTTTAAAAATGTCAGTTTTTCTTATAACGAGAACGGAGAAACTCTCGACAACATAAGCTTTACAGTAAAAGAGGGCACGACCCTCGGTATTCTCGGCTCAACCGGTTCGGGAAAATCAACGCTTATGTATCTTCTCGACAGGCTCTATGAATTGCCCCGTGAAAACGGAAGCATAACCATTGGCGGAGTAGACATAAGAGACATGAAGCTCGAGGATTTGAGAAGAAAAATCGGAATAGTTCTTCAGGAGCCGTTCCTTTTCTCCAAAAGCTTCAAGGATACCATTTCCGACGGCTCGAATTATCACGACCTCGAGAGCGTGAGAAAATATGCGTCCTATGCGGTTATCGATGATACGATTGCTAATTTTGCGGAAGGCTACGATACTCAGATAGGCGAAAGAGGCGTGACAATCTCCGGCGGTCAAAAGCAGAGGGTAGCCATAGCGAGAATGCTCATGCAGGAAACTCCGATTAAGATTTTTGACGACTCTCTCTCGGCAGTCGATATGGAAACGGATGCCATGATAAGAGAGTCGATAAACAAAAACGTAAAAGGAACAACGATAATCATTGCACACAGAATCACTACGATTATGAATGCCGATAAAATCATCGTTCTTGATAAAGGAAGACTTGTCGAAGAGGGCACGCACGAGGAACTTATCAGCGTTGACGGATTCTACAAGCGCATTTACGAAACTCAGAAGGCACCGACCGAAGGAGGGGAATAAATGGATTTTAAATATGAGGATATGAAAGGAATTTCAGGCTTCAAAACCTGGAAAAAGCTGATGCCGACGGTAAAGCCCTATGCGCCTGACATGATTAAGCTTACCTTATGCATGCTGCTCGGCTCGGCGGTAGACACATTCACGCCGCTTATGTCCGGCTATGCCGTAGACCTTTTCATCACAACCGGCACGACAAAGGGACTTCCGCTTTTTGCGCTTGTGTGCGCCCTAGGCGGTCTTTCGCTTGTGGTGAGCACCGTGATGATGGCTAAAATTGCCATTGATATAGAGATGTACATTAGCCGTGACCTGAAAAACAAGCTTTTTGAGCATCTTCAGATTTTGGGCTTTGACTACTACAACACCACGCCAGTCGGAACGATACTTGCAAGAGCACTCTCTGACTCCGGAAAAATCGGAACTGTCTTTGCTTGGAGCATGGTCGATATTGTGTGGTCGGTTGCGTTTGTTTTCGGCTCGATAATCGTCATGTGCGTTATCAACATAAAGCTTGCGGCACTTATTATAGTGATTATTCCGTTTATCGGAGTGATAACCTACTTTTTCCAAAGAAAAATTTTGGCGGCAAACAGAGAGGTTCGCCATATAAATTCTGAAATCACAAGAAATTTCAACGAGGGCATCTCAGGAGCGAAAACCTCAAAGACACTTGTTATCGAGGAAAAGAACGAGGAGCATTTTGAGGAGACAACGGAGCAGATGAGGCAGTCGTCTATCCGTGCAGTCACAATAAATGCGATTTATGTTCCGATAGTATCGTTTCTCACATCGCTTGCGGTTGCTTTCGTTTTGACAAAGGGCGGCTCTGCGGTTATCCTTGGGGACATAAGCGTAGGCGAGCTGACAATTTTCTTTAACTATGCGCTTGTCATCGCAGATCCCGTTCAGCAGTTTGCAAGGGTACTCTCAAGGCTTATCTCAACTCAGGTTAATATCGAGAGATGCAACTATCTTCTTGAGATTGAGCCTCTCATAAAGGATAAGCCCGAAGTAGTCGAAAAGTACGGCACGGTGTTCGAGCCGAAAAGAGAGAACTGGGAGCCTATTGTCGGTCACATTACCTTTGACGACATAAGCTTTAAGTATCCTGACGGAACGGACTATGTATTAGAGCACTTCAGCCTCGATGTTCCCGCTGGAACGACGGTTGCGATAGTCGGAGAGACCGGAGCGGGAAAATCCACGCTTGTCAATTTGGCTTGCAGATTTTTTGAGCCGACTGACGGCAGAATTTTGATAGACGGTGTGGATTACCGTGAGAGAAGCTCGCTTTGGCTTCACTCGAATATCGGCTATGTCCTCCAGACACCGCATCTTTTCTCGGGTACAGTAAAGGATAACATACGCTACGGAAGACTCGATGCGACCGATGAGGAGATTGTAGCGGCGGCTAAGCTTGTTTCGGCTCATGATGCGATTATGAGAATGAAAAAGGGCTACGACAGTGATGTCGGCGAGGGCGGCGACCAGCTTTCAACAGGAGAAAAACAGCTCATTTCCTTTGCGAGGGCGGTGCTTGCCGATCCGAAAATCTTCGTGCTCGATGAGGCGACAGCATCAATCGACACGAGAACCGAACAGCTCATTCAGAATGCCATTTCCAAGCTTCTCGGAACGAGAACAAGCTTTCTTATTGCTCACCGACTTTCTACGATTCGTCAGGCGGACTTGATTTTGGTGGTTAAGAACGGAAAGATAATCGAGCGTGGAACGCACACCGAGCTTATGAAACAGGGCGGATACTATGCCGATCTTTACAATAAGCAGTTCTCTGAAGAAAGCACTAAGAAAATCTTTGAGAGCAAATAAGACATAAACAGAAAAGCCTATGAGACAAAAAATCTCATAGGCTTAATTTTTGTGTTGCTTTTAAATTTACAAAATATGAGAGTAAACGGATACTCCGACAACTGTTAAAATACCTGCGACAACGACAGCAAGGCTTGATAGTGCGCCCTCGATTTCTCCGAGCTCCATTGCCTTTGATGTGCCGATCGCGTGAGATGCCGTTCCGAGTGCGATTCCCTTTGCGATTGGCTCTTCTATGCGGAAAATTTTGAGAATGAGATCTCCGAAAACATTTCCGAGTATTCCCGTGACGATGATGACCGCAACCGTGACGGCAACATAGCCGCCCTGTTCTTCGGATACTGCCATGCCGATTGCTGTTGTGATAGACTTTGGCAGAAATGTGACATATTCCTCGTGGCTGAACTTGAATATCAGAGCGAGAACGAGAACTGTGGTGAGTGAAGTGAGTGCTCCTGCTGTTACGCCGGCGATGATTGCTTTCCAGTTATTCTTGAGAATCTGGAACTGCTCATAAAGCGGAATAGCAAGGCAGACCGTAGCCGGGGTGAGAAGATAGCTGATGTATTTTGCTCCCTCGTAGTAGGTGTCATAGTCGATTTTGCAGATTACAACAAATATAATCGTGATGATTATCGAGATGAGAAGCGGATTTAAAAACGAACGGTTCCATTTCTTTTTAAGGTACATTCCCGCAAAATAAGCGGCAAGAGAAATGACCGCACCCATAAAGGTGGATTCTTGAAGTAAACTCATTGGTCTGTCTCCTTATCCTGAGATTTTCTGACGATAAGCTGAGTGACAACTCCGGCTACGCCCATAACCAAGAATGTGGTTACGATAGTTACGATTATGTACGAAACCCAAGACGAACCGATTACCTCCCATGATTCCACAAGACCGACAGCGGCCGGAATGAACATAACGGGCATAATCTCGACCAAGAATTTTCCTGTTTCTTTGACGCTCTCAAGCGGTAAGATTTTAGTTTGAAGTAAAATGAACAGCAGAATAATTCCGTAGATGCTTCCCGGTACGGGCAGCGGCAGAACGCTGTGAAGAAGATCTCCCGCAAAAGAGATGAGCAATATTATTGTGAATTGCTTCAGATATTTCATATTATTCCTTCTTTCCATTGTTATGCTTCAAAACAAACATAACTGTATATTAAAATAGACCTCATTTTTTCATTCGTCAATAGAAAATTGAAGTTTTTTGGTAAATATGAAATAATTTCATGTTAGCGCTTAGTGCTAAATTCACAAAGGAGACTGTTTTTATCTATTAAAATCGAAAATTAAACAAAGAATGCTGACAAAAGAAAGGCACTCCGTCGTTTTAGCCGGAGTGCCTTAAAGTTTAATATATTACTTTAATTTGAGGTCGTTTATGCAAAGACCTGTGATGATTTTCGGATAGAAATAAGTTGATTTCTGCGGCATTTTTTCGCCCGCTCTTGCGACTGCGCCGATCTCCTCAACTCTTGTCGGATTGATGATGAATGCGCACTGAGCGTTTCCGTTATCAACCTCGCTAATTGCCTCGTCAAAGGAGCGTGTGTAGACAAGGTTCTTTCCGCTTGCCATGTTCTCCTTGTCGATGCCGAGAAGCTTCTCGAGAACGAGAGAGTGAAGAACGGATACGTCAAGACCTCTTGAAGCCTCGCTCTTATCGGGAAGAACGCTTTCCATGACGCTTAGGTCTTTGAGCGTGAGGAGAGTCCACTTTCCGTTTCCGCCGTAGTAACCGAATGCTTTTTTGCCATCGTTATAAAGCTCTGTCAGCTTTTTCTCCATGTCGGAAATATCTTCTCTTTCTTCGGTGTCGAAAAATTCCTTGCAGTCGGAAATGAGCTTTTCTCCGTCAAAGTTATCAATGTCACGGATGAGTCTGTGAGTTGGAAAAACAACAAGTCCCGGGTGAGCCATATCGACAAGCATCATCATGACGTAGTTTGA
The DNA here is from genome assembly GCA_963589785.1 of Bacteroidaceae bacterium. GTDB lineage: Bacteria > Bacillota > Clostridia > Oscillospirales > Acutalibacteraceae > SIG603. The sequence continues at coordinate 37,188 of CAVAMJ010000014.1, forward strand.
TCCGGGGCAGTAGATGCCGTTGTCTCTGCAATAGTTTCTGAAGTTGATAGCTGTCTCGTAGCGGTGGTGACCGTCTGCGATGTAGAGCTTTCTGTCGGCAAAGTCCTCTGCAATGGCGGCAATGGAAAGCTTATCGTTCACAACCCACATGCGGTGGATGACAAGTCCGTCGTCAAACTCGTATCTCGGCTTTGTAGAAGAAGCGAGGTTATCAAGTCTGTTGCTTGTGGTGTGCTTTTCGTCGATATAAAGGGAATAAATCTGCGAGAAATTGCAGAATGTGGATTTCATGAGATTGAGTCTGTCTTCCTTTGCCTTGGAGAGAGTTTCCTCGTGCGGAAGGACTATTCCGGCGGAGAAATCCTCGACCTGAACACGGCAGATGAATCCACGCAGCTTCTTTGTTTCGCCGTGGTCAACCTGAGACTTGAACTCCTCCTCGTAGATATAAATTCCCTCCTCCTCGTCATGGGTCATTATATCGTTTTCGAGCCACTCGTCAAGAAGGCTCTTAGCCTCCTCATACGGATTTTCTCCCTTTGGAAGCTCCAGTCTTATCATATTGTAGGGGTTGTTCTCGAGAAGAGACAGTCTCTGACTCTCGGGGACAATGTCATATGGGGGACAGGTGAGGTCTTTGATGTCGCCTGCCTTATCGGTGTATCGGATAGCTTTGAAAGCTTTGATTTCTGCCAAAATAATTCTTCCTTTCTTTTTTGTGGGGTGTTTGATTTGATTTTACAGTGAAACAGCACTTTAGTCAACTAAAATTTGGCTGAATAACGGCATTTGCGCTTTCCTTGTGTGAACAATTTTATGCTGTAACATTCACATATTCGTCACTTAGCCGTTATATTATATCAAGCGGCAAAAAATATATGCGGAGCATAAATTTACAATTTACAATTTACAAATAGCGCCCGCAGTGAAAGGAATGAATATATATGATAGAGGTAAGTAACCTTACCAAGCGTTACGGCGGCTTCACGGCACTGAATAACGTATCCTTCAGCATTGACGAAGGACAGGTTATCGGCTTTTTGGGCCCCAACGGTGCCGGTAAATCAACGGCGATGAACATAATCACGGGCTATCTCTCGGCAAGCGAGGGCACGGTCACGGTTATGGGCAAGAGCATTCTTGACGAGCCGAACGAGGTGAAGTCGATGATAGGCTATCTCCCGGAAATTCCCCCCGTCTACGCGGATATGACAGTCAAGGAGTATCTTGACTTCATGTATAACCTCAAGAAGGTAAAGATAAACAAGAAGGAGCACATTGAGGAAATCTGCGAGGTCACGAAGATAAGCGATGTTTACGGTAGACTTATCGGCAATCTCTCAAAGGGCTACCGCCAAAGAGTCGGTATCGCTCAGGCACTTCTCGGAAATCCGCCCGTGCTTATTCTTGATGAACCGACAGTTGGTCTTGACCCGAAGCAGATTATCGAGATTAGAAACCTCGTCAAAAGACTCGGAAAAAACCACACGGTTATTTTAAGCTCGCATATTCTCTCTGAAGTTCAGGCGGTTTGTGACAGAATCTTAGTTATCAACCGTGGCAGACTTGTCGCAGACGGCACAGCAGAGCAATTGCGCCACAGCCTTTCCGATGACCATAAGCTCACACTCAGAGTTGAGGGCGAGGAGTCGGAGCTTCTTAATATGCTTCGAACTCTTCCGTATATCAAGCGTGTGGATTCTCTCGGAAGCAAGGAGAACGGCACGGTAGATTTCCAGATCGAAAGTGTTGACGACAAGGACATCAGACGTGAGATTTTCTCGTTCCTTGCAGAGAAGAAGCATCCTATCCTCGAGATGAGAAGCACAGAGCTCACTCTTGAAGAGGTATTCCTTAAGCTTACTTCAAGTGACGCCTCCAATATAGCTGATGAAGAAACAAACGAAGGGGGAGAAAACTGATGGGTGCAATATTTAAAAGAGAACTGAAAAGCTATTTTTCTTCACCTGTAGGTTACGTATGCGTTGCGGCTATTGCGGCAATTTACGGATTTTTCTACTATAATGTCATGCTCACGGGCTCAAGCTCGTATATCACAAGCGCATACAGCTCGATTTATCTTTTCGGCATGATGATAATTCCCGTTATCACAATGAAGAGTATGTCTGAAGACAGAAAGAACAAAACAGACCAAGCACTTTTGACAGCTCCCGTTGGAGTTACATCAATAGTTCTCGGAAAGTTCCTTGGTGCTTATATGGTTTATATAATCGCATCGACCTTAGGACTTGTGCCTGCTGTTGTTCTCGAGTTCATGGGAAATCCTCCGTGGGGAATTGTCTTTGGCAACTACATCGCAACTCTTCTTTACGGCGGCGCAATGGTTTCAATCGGCGTGTTCATCTCAAGCCTTACCGTAAGCCAGGTTATTGCGGCAATTTCAACCTTTATTGTTTCCGTGGCGCTCATGTATGTCAGCAGCATCACATCGTCACTCTCGGGAACAACTGCGGGAAAGATCATAGAGTTTCTCTCTTTCTCAACAAGATACAATGTTTTCACAACAGGAATATTCAGTATAGCTAACTGTGTATATTTCTTAAGCGTTATGGCGGTTTTCGTGTTCCTTACAGCAAGAAAGCTTGAGTCAAGACGCTGGAGCTGAGAAAGGAGGGGCAAAAAATGTTAGAAAGCAAAAAAACAGACAACGAAAAGGAGCTCGAAACTGAGGTTGACACAAAAGCCAACGAGGAAATTTTGAACGAGCTTGCAGAAAAGGAAAACGATGAAGCATCGGCTGAAATGACAGCTGAGGACGAGGCTGAGGAAGTCGCAAAAATCGAGGAGTGCGCCGAGGATATAGAGAAATCGGACGAGGATAAAAAAGAGGCGGAGGAAATCGCCGAAACAGAGGAGCCTGAGGAAGAGCCGAAAAAGAAAAAGGGAAAGAAATCCAATCCCTTTAAGACGGAAAAGTTCCGCCGCGGTTCAATGGGCTTTGCCTTTACGGTAGTTTTCATCGCTCTTTTGGTTGTTGTCAATGTCATTTTCTCCGTTCTCGAGGATAAATATCCGTCGATGAAAATAGACCTCACCTCACAGAAGCTAAATTCCCTTTCGGAGAGCACAAAGAGCGTTGCCGAGAATTTAACATCGGATATTGAGATTTATATCATCGGCGAAGAGGATGCCATAAGAAACGACCAGCTTTATTCAAGCTACAACGTTAAATATTCTCAGCTTGCAAATCTTTGCGACAGACTTGCTGAAAACGACAAAATCACCGTTAAATATGTTGACCCCGATGCCGACCCGTCATTCATCAGTCAGTATTCTGACGATAATCTCTCGAGCGGTATGGTTCTCATCAAGAGCGACAAGAGATACCGTGTTCTCTCAGTATCTGATCTCTTTGAGATAAACTATGACGAGTCATACAATGCGGTGAACTACACAAAAGTTGACGGTGCGCTTGCAAACGCAATGTACCTTGTCGATATGGACACCGTTCCCGTTATTGCTGTGGAAACTGGCTACGGCGAGCTTTTGAGTGACGATTACAGATCTTCGCTAGACGAGCTTCTTGAGGGCAACTGCTTCGAGATTAAGGAATTCAATCTTCTCACGGACGATATTCCTGAGGATGCGACTATGGTTATGCTCCTCACACCGACAACAGACCTCACCGCTGATGATGTCGAGAAATTAAATACTTACCTTTCTACGGGCGATATTTCCCACACACTCTTTGTCACGGGTTATCCGACTGCGGGAGAACTTCCGAATCTCTCTTCACTTCTCGAGGAGTGGGGACTTAAGATGGAATCCGGCACGGTTCTTGTCGAGACAGACACAAGCAAGACCATTTCTTCGAGCGCAACCTATATGTTCGTAAACGCTACCGACGATATTCTCTCTGGAACATATTCAAATCTTCTCGCAATCAACGCTATGCCTGTTGATATTCTCTTCGAGGAGAACGGCGATATCAAGACATATCCGCTTATCGAGACTTCTTCTACTGTTTACACCTCAACAGGTGAAACTGAATCTGACCCTGACACGGATACCTACACCGTAGCGGCACTCGCTCAGAAGACAGACGGAGACGTCAAGAGAAATGTCGTTGCTTACGGCGACACAAACTCACTTTACGCTTACATGAGCAACTCAACCTTCGGCAATGCCGACTTCATTCTTGACCTCGTTCAGTACTGCACCGATACAAGCGACACAAGTGTAGGACTCACGGTTGAGAGTACACAGACAACCACAAGAGACATCACCGCTTCAACGGCTACATGCGTTATTGTCGGACTTTTCGTGTTCACAATCGCAATTCCGCTTGTTATCGTAATTTTGGGTATTGTGGTATTCGTCAGAAGAAGACACTTATAATCCGAGGTAAGGCTCATGAAAAAGCAAAAAAGACTGATCCTTATTTTACTCGCAGTTGTTTTGGTGCTTGGCGCAGTTTTGGCGGCACTGCTTTTGACGGGCAGTGATGAGGATGCGGCTGATGCCGTTTCCTCGGAGCTCAGTGAAGAGGATACTTCTCTCATCACGCACGAGGAGGGCGACATCGTCACAATTAATGTCAAAAACAAATACGGTACATTTAATTTCTATCCGACTCTTGTCGATATAGATGAGGAAAGCTCCGATTCATCGAGCACCGATACTACAGCGACTTACACCTATAACCTTGAGGGTTATGAGGACAGAGATGTGAACACATCAACCCTTTCAACCGCCGCAATGGCTTTCTATGACCTTGACTACACCAAGGAAATAGGAGAAGTGGAGGATAAATCTGCATTCGGTTTTGACGGCAGTATCGTAGCAAGCTGTGTCTATAAGGACGGCTCTGCAGAGAGCTTTGAAATCGGTGACGCTCCGTCATCGGGAACGGGCAGATACATTCTCTATAACGGCAAGGTTTATATCGCAAGCGTAAACACTACCTACACAAACTCTGTCGAGAGCCTAATCACCGCCGCTTCGTGGGATATAGATTATCTCACAAGGGAGGTTGAAAGCTCAGAGAGCAGTTCCGACAGCAGTGATGAGAGCAGTTCTGAAACTACTACCGAAAATTACTCGATACTTAATAGCTTAAAGATTGGCGGAACATGCAATTCATCAGGTGTTGAAATCGCATATGACGCAGGTAGCGAGAAGTATAATCTTGTTTCACCGATTAAGGCTGACGCAAATTCCGACAAGGTGGAAACTCTCATAAGTTCTCTTCTCAACTATGCCGCAAATACTACCGTAGACCTCGATCCGACAGATGAAAAGCTGAAGGAATACGGATTTGACGAGCCGTATGCGACTCTTGAAATTAATTTGAACGGCGAAAGCCACAAGATAGTTATCGGCGCTCAGACGGACAGCTCGAGATACTGCCGAATTGATGACGACAAGACGGTTTACACCATTTTGAACTCTAAAATTTCCGATTGGGCAGAGTGCAATCCGAGCGAATACAGAGCATCAAGCGTTCTCGCCGATTCACTTTCCGACATAAGCGCAATGAAAATAACTGTTGACGGAAAATCCTCTGAAATCACGATTACCCGTGAGGAGGACGAGAGCAGTTCGACCGACAGCAAGGTTTATTATTCATATTCCTCTTATGCCGACGGTGATGAAATTCTCTATTCATATGTGAACGAGCTTTACACAAAGCTTAGCGATATGACCGTGCTCAACATCAACGAAATGCAGCACGAGAGCGATGCTTACGTGACGGCGGAACTAACATATTTTGACGGAAGCTCAAAGAAAGTAGAGATTTACCTCTCAAGTGAGAATAACTCAAGATATGTCGTTTATGTGGACGGAGAATACTCATGTACCGTTAGAAGTACAAGCCTCAAGGAATTCACCGATGAATTCAGCGAGTATTTAGGCTAAATTAAGCAAAAAGCATCATTCTTGACCGAATGATGCTTTTTCTGTATATGTGATAAAAATAAGGCGTCGCCCATAGGACGACGCCGATTTTTAGCTTGATTGACCTAAAATCAGATCTCAGCGATAACCTCAACCTCAACGAGAAGGTTCTTCGGAAGAGTCTTGACTGCTACGCAGCTTCTTGCAGGCTTGCCTGTGAAGTACTTAGCGTAAACCTCGTTGAATGCGGCAAAGTCGCCCATGTCTGCGAGGAAGCATGTTGTTTTGACTGCCTTCTCATAGGAAGAGCCTGCCTCCTTAAGAACAGCGCCGAGGTTCTTCATAACCTGCTCTGTCTGACCGACAATATCCTCAGCCTCAACGTTGCCTGTTGCCGGATTGATAGCAATCTGACCTGATGTGAAAACGAGGTTACCGGAAATAAAAGCCTGTGAATAAGGACCGATAGCTGCGGGAGCTTCCGGAGTGTAAATTGATTTTGCCATGATAGTTCTCTCCTTAATGTAAGATATTAGTTAATACCCATGATATTTTGGGTAGCAATCTGACTTTAATTGTCTCTGATAAATTTATTATAAAGGTTATAAATCATTTTGCAAGACTAATTATTTGTATAGGAAGAAGAGAACATGGGGCAAAGCTCAAATTATGGACAAATTTTAGTCAAAATAAGGAAGAAGAATCTTGAGCACCTCGAGGTATCCGACAGGGTAAATATGCATGCCGTCCTTGCAGTATTCCTCTTTCATATTTCCGTTTTCGCCCAGTAAACAGGAGAAAACATCGATATAACCGCAAGAGGTTTCGCTTGCTAATTTCTTTAGTTCTTCATTTACTGCTATGATTTCTTCGTTGGTTCTTGCGCCGAATGTATTTTTTACTCGTGCGATGTCCTCATCAGTGAACCATGATAGTTCACGGTTGACGGGATAGTATGCCAAAACATAAATTTCACACTTGGGGAGCTTTTCTTTAATTTCACAAAGAATATCCTTGTAGTCACTAAGGAGAGTCTCTCTCGAGTAATCGGGTGCGCTGATGTCGTTTGTTCCGATGTTGATGAAAAGCTTTTTCGGCTCAAGCTCGAAGACAGATTCGTTAAGTCTTTTCTTGAGTCCTCCCATGACGTCGCCGCCGATTCCACGGTTATAGACGATTTTGTCAGAACCGAGGCTCATGAGCATTTCGTTTATCGGAAACTGCTCGCAGAGAGAAGAGCCCGTGAGAACAATCTCGTGCTTTTTTGCAAGCTTGTTGAGGTCGGAGAAAGCACGAACTTTCTGCTTCCACTCGTTCTGCATGATTTTTTTGAATTCCTGTGCGATGATAGCACTTATGTCTGCCATAATAAAATCCTCACCTTATCAATGATTTAAAATATCTGTTATTATCGTATCAGATTTGGATAATTGAGACAAGCGTATCGTAAAAAAACGCAAAAGATACGAAAAAAACACCGAAAGACGGCAATACTTCGGTTTGGGCGTTAACAAAAAACACTATATTTTTAGCTTAGATTGTGATATACTATTTCGGAATATGTATGTTTACTAAAAGAGTATCTTTTTAAGGATGAATACAAGGAGAAAATTTTGAAAATACTGGGAATTGACCCGGGATATGCCATAGTCGGCTACGGAGTTGTGAATTACGAAAAAATGAGATACCGCTCTCTCGAGCACGGAGCGATTATCACTCAGGCGGGCTCAGATTTTAACGAGAGACTCGAGAAGATTTACAATGCGGTTTGTCAGGTTATCGACAGACAGCACCCCGACTGCGTGTCTATCGAAAAGCTTTACTTTCAGAACAACCAGAAGACCGCAATCGGAGTTGCCGAGGCAAGAGGTGTTATTTTGCTTGCATGCCAACAGGCTGGTTTGAAAATTTACGAGTACACACCGCTTCAGGTGAAAAGCTCCATAACGGGCTACGGAAAGGCGGAGAAATCTCAGGTTATGGAGATGACAAGGCGACTTCTTTGCCTAAAGGAAGTCCCCAAGCCCGACGATACCGCCGATGCGCTTGCGCTTGCCATTACTCACGCTCAGAGTGCGGGAAATTTACTGAGGCGTTTCCCTGTCAGATATTAACTTTTGAATATTAATTTTATCGAGGATAGATTATGTATTACAGCTTACGCGGAAAGCTTATTCATCAAGAACCGGGACTTGTAGTCGCAGAGTGCGGCGGAGTCGGATATAAATGCTTTGTTTCGCTAAATACTCAGACAAAATGCCCCGCAGTCGGCAAAGAGGTGTTTTTGTACACCGAGCTTGTCGTCCGTGAGGACGCAATGGAGCTTTACGGCTTCATCAGCCGTGAGGAACAGGACTGCTTCAAGATGCTCACTTCCATCAGCGGAGTGGGCGCAAAGGTCGGTCTTGCGATACTCTCCGTCATGAGCCCTTCTGATGTTGCCATGGCGGTGGCAAGCGGCGACACGAAGTCCTTCACAAAGGCACAAAAGGTAGGCCCGAAGCTTGCCTCGAGAATAGTCACGGAGCTTTCCGACAAGGTTAAGGGACTTTTGGCGGCAAGCACCGGAAGCGCAGATGCTCCCACGGTTATTAACAACGCATCTTCAAATGCGGCGGCTGCCGTTCAGGCACTTGCGGCACTCGGCTACACGGCGAGCGAGGCGGCTTCTGTAGTCGGCAAGCTTGACTCAAGCCTTAAAACAGAGGAGCTCATAAGACAGGCGCTCATCAAGCTGTCAAAGTTTTGATTTTTAGCGTCTAATTGTATTGTATAGAATGAATTAGGGTGATTATATGGCATTATATGACGATATGGATTTTGAAAACCGAATGGTCGACCCCGAATACAACGAGGTTGATGCAGAGGTTGATAACCCCTTAAGACCGAAAACCTTGAATGACTATATCGGTCAGGAAAAGGTTAAGGAAAATATGGCAATTTACATCGAGGCGGCGAGAAGAAGAAAAGAGCCGCTCGATCACGTTCTTCTTTACGGCCCTCCGGGACTCGGAAAGACGACCCTTGCGGGAATCATTGCCAACGAAATGGGAACGAACATAAGAATTACCTCGGGTCCTGCTATCGAAAAGGCGGGAGATTTAGCCGCACTTTTGGCTTCAATGGGCGAGGGTGACGTTCTCTTTATCGATGAAATTCACAGACTTCCCCGTCAGGTGGAGGAAATTCTCTATCCCGCAATGGAAGACTTTGCGATAGACATTATGACAGGTAAGGGGCAGGGAACGACTTCCTATCACCTTCCGCTTCCGCATTTCACGCTCATCGGCGCAACGACAAGAGCGGGTCAGCTTTCCGCTCCGCTTCGTGACCGTTTCGGTGTCGTTGAGAGATTGGAGCTTTATTCCACGGAGAATTTGTCGAAAATCATCACAAGAAGTGCGGGAATACTCGGCATTGAGATTGACGCGGACGCCGCTTTGGAGCTTGCTTCGAGGTCAAGAGGAACACCGAGAATCGCAAACCGCTTTTTGAAGAGAATAAGAGACTTCGCTGAGGTGATAAGCAACGGTGTCGTCACATACAACACCGCAAAAATCGCTCTCGACAGAATGGAGATAGACGAACTCGGACTTGATTCGGGTGACAGACGTGTTCTTAAAGCAATTATCGATTTTTACGGCGGCGGTCCTGTCGGAGTGGACACTATCGCATCTGTTGTCGATGAGGAGGCTGTCACAATCGAGGACGTTGTCGAGCCGTATCTCTTGCAGATAGGCTTCATAAAGAAAACCCCCAGAGGAAGATGCGTGACAAGGTCGGCATATCTTCACTTGGGACTTACTCCGCCGGCGGATATGAATTCCGCACCGGAGCAGACTACACTTGAATAATTTGATTTTGTAATAAAGGAAAATACTATGAGACAAGCAGAATGGACAGATTACGAGCTTATCGATACAGGCTCGGGCGAAAGACTTGAGAGATGGAAGGATATCATCCTTATAAGACCCGATCCGCAGATTATTTGGAAGTCGGACAAAAAAGATCCACGCTGGAAGAATGCCGACGCAAGATACAAACGTTCAAATACCGGTGGCGGACAGTGGCAGGTATATAAGAAAATTCCCGATGCATGGAAAATCGACTACAAGGGACTTTCTTTCCGAGTTAAGACCATGGGATTTAAGCACACAGGTGTTTTCCCTGAGCAGGCGGTCAACTGGGACTTCGCCGCAGAGAAAATCAGAAACAGCGGCAGAACAGGAGAAAACCGTCCGAAGATACTCAATCTTTTCGGCTACACGGGATGTGCTACTCTTGCATGCCTCAAGGCGGGCGCACACGTAACTCACGTTGACGCATCAAAGGGAATGGTTCAGTGGGGCAAGGAAAATGCCGCTGAGTCGGGACTTGCAGACAAGCCTATGAGATGGCTCGTTGACGACTGCTCTAAATTCGTTCTTCGTGAGCAGAGAAGGGGAAACAAGTACGACGGAATCATCATGGATCCTCCGTCCTACGGAAGAGGTCCAGGCGGAGAGGTCTGGAAGCTTGAAGAGCAGCTTTATAATCTCGTTGAGATGTGCTTGCCGATACTTTCGGACGATGCGCTGTTCTTTATTCTCAACTCCTACACCTCGGGGCTTTCTCCGGCGGTTATGGAATATCTTTTGAGCACGCTTATCAAGCCGAAATTCGGCGGTAGAGTTACGGGAGAGGAAATCGGTCTTCCCGTTACGAGAACAGGACTTGTGCTTCCGTGCGGAAGTACCGTTATTTGGGAAAAGTAAGAAAGAAGAAGCTTTATAAATGAGTTTTATAGAAGTTAAAGATCTCGTTTTCGTCTATAATCCCGAGGACGAGGACAGAAGAGAGGTTTTGCACGGGGTAAATATGAATATCGAAAAGGGCGAATTTGTCGCTCTTCTCGGTCACAACGGCTGTGGAAAATCCACGCTTGCCAAGCTTTTCAACGGAATGTACGTTCCGACAAAGGGAAGCGTCACCGTTGACGGAATTGCCACGGACAACGAGAATAATCAGATTGAAGTCAGAAGAAGAGTGGGACTTGTTCAGCAGAACCCCGACAACCAGCTTGTAGCGGGAGTTGTCGAGGAGGACGTAGCGTTCGGTCCCGAAAACCTCGGCGTGCCGCCGCTCGAGATAAGAAAAAGAGTTGACGATGCGTTAAAGGCGGTAGGAATGTACGAGTATCGTGAGCACGCACCGCACAAGTTATCGGGCGGTCAGAAGCAGAGAATTGCCATTGCGGGAATTATCGCCATGGCGACTAAGTGCATTGTGCTTGACGAGCCGACAGCCATGCTCGACCCAAGAGGCAGAGAAGAGGTTATGAGCACAATCAAGCGCCTTAACAAGGAACAGGGAATCACGATTATTCTTATCACGCACTACATGGACGAGGCAGTTCAGGCAGACAGAGTAATCGTCATGGATGACGGAAGAGTTTTGACAGAGGGCGAGCCGAGAGCAGTTTTCTCGAATGTCGTGCTTTTGAAGAAGCACAGACTCGACGTCCCTCAGGCTACGGAGCTTGCATATAAGCTTAAGAAAGAAGGAATTGATCTCGGAGGAATGCCGATGAATACGGCAGAATGTATCGAGCTCATTGCGAAAGTTATAGGAAAAGAAAGTTAAGAAGGATAGACTAAGCCAATGTCAATATTAGAGACTAAAAATCTTACCTATACCTACGGAATAGGTACTCCGTTCGAGAAGACCGCCGTAGACGATGTTTCAATAAAAATAGAAAGCGGAGAATTTCTTGGCATTATCGGCCACACGGGAAGCGGAAAATCTACGCTTATACAGATGTTTAACGGCTTGATAAAGCCGACCGGCGGTCAGGTACTTCTTGACGGCGAGGATATTTGGGCAAAGCCAAAGGAAATAAGAAAAATCAGATTCAAGGTCGGTATGGTTTTCCAGTACCCGGAATATCAGCTATTTGAGGAAACCGTACTCAAGGATGTTTGCTTCGGCCCAAAGAATATGGGACTTAGCGAGGCGGATGCGATTAAAAGAGCCAAGGAGGCGCTCGAATTTACGGGACTTCCCGAAAGACTCTGGGAGAAATCTCCGTTCGAGCTTTCCGGCGGTGAGAAGAGAAGAGCCGCAATTGCGGGAGTTGTCGCGATGGATCCTGAGGTGCTCATTCTTGATGAGCCAGCCGCAGGTCTTGACCCTATGGGCAGAGACGATCTTTTGGATCAGCTTTTAAAGTACCACTCTGTAAGAAAGAATACGATTTTGCTCGTTTCTCACAGCATGGAGGATATCGGAAAGGTTGCCGACAGAGTTCTTGTTATGAACGGCGGCGATGCGGTTTATCTCGAGCCGACAAGAGAGGTTTTCTCGAAGGGAGACAAACTTCGTGAGATGGGACTCAAAATACCGCAGATCACTCACATTATGCAGAAATTAAAGGCTATGGGACTTGATGTCGACGAGGGAACTCTCAAGGTGGATGATGCTCTCGAGCAACTTGTACCCATACTTAAGCAATATATCGGAAAGGGAGGTAACGGCTGATGCTTCAGGATATAACCTTCGGTCAGTATTTCCCGGCGAAATCCTACATTCACAGGATGGACCCGAGACTGAAGATAGTTCTCACGATTTATTTCATCGTGCTCACATTTTGCAGTAAAAATTTTGCCTGCATAGCGCTTGTCTATGTGGCTGTTATCGCCTCTATGGCGGCATCTAAGGTACCGCCTAAGACCTACATCAGGTCTCTTAAGCCGATACTTTTCATCGTAGCGTTCACCGTGGTTATTAACCTTTTCTACGGAACGGGCGAGCCGCTCGTGCAGATTTGGAAGCTAAAAATCACCATGAACGGCATTATGAATTCGGTGCTGATAGCCGTTAGAATTATCGCACTTATCTTTGTTTCATCGGTGCTAACATTCACGACATCGCCAACTCAGCTGACGGATGCGATAGAAAGACTTTTGAAGCCGCTTGCAAAGATAAAGGTTCCCGTTCATGAGTTCGCAATGATGATGACCATTGCGCTCAGATTTGTTCCCACGCTTTTGGAGGAGACCGACAAAATCATGTCGGCCCAAAAGGCAAGAGGCGCCGACATGGAAAGCGGCGGAGTTATGCAGAGAATTAAGGCGCTTATCCCTGTTCTCATTCCGCTTTTTGTTTCCGCTTTCAGAAGAGCCTTTGACCTTGCCACGGCAATGGAGTCCCGTTGCTACACGGGCGGCGAGGGCAGAACCAAAATGAAGATACTAAAGATTTCGAAAGAGGATATTTTCACCATAATCGGATGCGCAGCTTTCCTTGCGGTTTTTGTGGTGCTTAATATCAGCTTACCGAAAATAGTCAGATAATGGAAAGAAACATACTCATAAAAATATCATATGACGGCTCAAGATTTCACGGCTGGCAGATTCAGGAAAATGCCCTGACGGTTCAGCAGTGCTTTCAGGAGTCAATCGCTAAAATTCTCGGAGCATGCCCCGATATAAAGGCTTGCTCGAGGACCGATGCGGGAGTTCATGCGAGAGTGTTCTGCATAAGCATGCATGTGGACACTCCCGTGACTAACGAAAGACTTGTCAGCGCACTAAACCACTTTTTCCCAAGCTTTATGGCTTGCCTTTCCGTAGAGACCGTTGCAGACGATTTCCACGCAAGATATTCTTGTCTCGGAAAGGAATACGAATATATCATCTGGAACAAAGCTGTGAGAAATCCATTCCTTGACGGACGGGCACTTCATTACTGGTATCCGATGGATGAAAAACTTATGGACGAAGCGGCAAAGCACTATATCGGAACTCATGACTTCACTTCTTTTTGCACGCTTGATGCAAGAAAGCTCGGAGATATGACAAGAACAGTTTATAACGCCGGCGTAAGGCGTGAAGGCGACATGGTGATTTTTAGTGTGGCGGCTGACGGATTTCTTTACAACATGGTGAGAATAATGCTCGGAACTCTCCTTAGGGTTCAGCAGAAGAAGTTTGTCCCTGAGGATATTCCGATAATACTCGAAAAAAGGGACAGAAAGGCGGCGGGCCCGACAGCCGAGCCGTGCGGACTTTATCTTAACCGTGTTTTTTACGACAAAAAAGAGATTGAGAGTATCTCTATAATTTGATTAGAAGAAGGATAAAATGGCAAGAGGCAAACATTTAAGGCACGAAAAAAAGGTCGAAGAGGTCATAATCCGTGAGAGAAGCGGCTCCGGCTACTACGACAGTGATGACGATATAATAACTGAGGACGAGGACACCTCGCCCGAGGTTGTCATGGTTTATAAAGAGAGAAAGAACGGAAAGAAGAAAATTCTTCTGATCATTCTGCTTGTTTTGGCACTTTTTATCGGCGTCTTTGTGTACATGATGAGAAATACAGGAATGTCAGCCGGTGACGTTTTAGCCAAAATCAAGGTTGCGTTCATGGGTACGGGTGTCGGTGACGGCTATCCCGTAAGTCTGACGGGAAGTGACATAGGCTCGGGAGACTTTTTCTCGGTTGACGGAAATATCGTCACACTGAGCAATACGGCGCTGACTGTCGTGGACTCAACGGGAAAGCAGAAGTTCAGTGTTCCGCACTCATATTCTTCCCCGGCTGTGAGAGAGAACGGCGGCAATTATGTCCTTTATGACTGCGGCGGCACCGCTTACAGCACTGTAAATTCATCGGGAAAGAAAACCTCGTACAAAAGCGAGAATAAAATTATAGCCGCAGATATTTCTTCATCGGGCAAAATTGCACTGGCATCATTCCCGACAGACTATTCCTCTCAGGTTCAGATTTATTCTGACAAGGGAGAATTGCAGTACACATATAAATTCTCGTCCGATTACGCATCGGCGGTGAGCTTTAATGACAGCGGCGATATGTGCGCTGTGGCTTGCGTTTATACAAGTCTCGGTGAGGCATATACGAGAATTGTGGTGCTGCGCTTTGACAGCGAAGAGCCTGTTTCGCAGTATGTCTTTGCCGGAAACTTCGTCACCTCGATTTACTGGAGCGGAAAGAATATTTACGCTGTCGGTGACGAGGGAATAGCGGCAGGAACAAGCGACGGCTCATTCACGGAGTATAGCTTCGAGGGAAAGTCGCTCACGGCGCTCGCCTTTGCTGACGGAAAGGCTTACCTTTCGATTTCCGGCTATGCTCACTCGGGCGCTTCAACACTCTGGATTTTCTCCGGTACGGGAGAGCCGAAAACGCTAGACCTTTCATCGAGAATAGTTTCGGTTTCCGCTGTTGGCAGTCAGGTTGCCGTGCTTGCGGGAAGCAATATCTACGAATACAGTCAGAGTTCACTCGAGCTTGTCGGTGTCGGTGACGCAGGAAGCGACTCCAAGGCGTGTGCGATACAGCACGGCGGAAACATCTATGTGCTTGGTGGAAGAGAAATTCATCTGATTGTTCTGGATGATCCGACTGAGCCCGAAGCAACCGCAGAGCCGACAGAAGAACCGAGTGCAGAACTGACGGCAGAGCCTACGGAAACACCGTCTGTCACCGATGGATCGAGCGAAGAAAGCTCCCAGGAGACTTCTTACCTTGAAGAATCGAGCGAAGAGAGTGACATAAGCGATGCGTCGAATAATCTTGAAATATCAGAGAGTTCTGATACGACAGAATCAAACGAGGAATCGGCTTTTGCAGAATAAATTTATAAAACAGTACGAATAACACGAAGACGAAAAAGGGGGTATTTTAGTGAATTATATACTTGATATAATTATCGTTGTAGTGATTGCACTTTTTGTTATATTCGGAGGAAAAAACGGAATTATCCGTTCGCTTGGAGAGTTTGTAGGCTCCATTGCGGCGGCTTTAGTGTCGGCGGCAGTCGGCGGAAAGGTCGCTTCAGCCGTATATAACAGCTTTTTCCGTCAAAGCGTTATCACAAAGATAAATGCGGCTATGGCGGCAAATTCAGGCGATGCGACAAGCTATTTTTCGTCGCTTCCGACATTCGTCATCAGATGGCTTTCTGAGAACGGAATCACCGAACAAACCGTGAACGAGGCGGTTCAGAGCGGCACAAAAAATGCGGCTGCGGCGGTAGAAGCGGCAATCAGCCCGTTTTTAATCGGCATAATCAAGGTTTTCTGCATAATCATTATATTTATGCTTATGATGATTATCATAAAGGTGTTAGTTAAGCTTTTGTCGGGACTTTTTGAGCTTCCCGTTCTAAAGCAGATTAATGCGCTTTTCGGTGCAGTGTTCGGATTTCTTGCGGGTGCGGTTGTCATCTGGGTTGTGCTTGGCGCAGTGCAGTTCTTCAGACCGATGATGTCGCAGAATATGCAGGATAAGGTAAATGAAGCGGTAGACAGCTCGATAATCTATGAGACTGTTTCCGACGTAAATCCGTTTGAATGGATTTTTGACTAGAGAACTTGAGGTGAATAATGTCGGTAAATAAAACAATCAACAAGAATTTGACAATTCCAAATCTGTTGTCAGTGATAAGAATAGTTATCGTGCCTTTCTTTGCATGGTTTTTCATAAAGGGTCAGACCTATCAGGCAATTGCTCTTCTTATTTTATCGGGAATATCGGATTGCCTTGACGGCTTCATAGCAAGAAAGTTCAATCAGATTACCGAAATCGGAAAGATACTCGACCCTTTTGCGGACAAGATAACTCAGGTTACCGTTGCACTTTGTCTTGCAATCAGATTTCCCGCAATTTGTCCGTTTTTGATACTTTTCCTTGTGAAAGAGCTTTCCATGCTCGTCTGCGGAATTTATCTAATCGGTCACAAAAAGAGAAAGCCGGGTGCTTCGCTTTGGTTCGGAAAGGTAGCGACGGTCATGTTCTATATTTCCGCCGGAGTGATTTTCCTTATGGAAATAATCGCAGTACCTACTCATACCTTTAACGTGGTGTCAAACTGTCTTCTCTTTGCAACGGCTGTCATGATGACATATTCTGCCGTGGGCTATCTCAAGGTTTACCTAACCAAGCTTGACAGCAACGACGAGGCTGACGCTATCAACCTCAAGGAAGAGATGAAGGCGAAAAAAGAGGTTAATTCGCACGAAACCTCACTAAACAATTAAATTTCAGATTTGTTCACAATTTAAATCGAAATTTTTGTTATGATATTTTTACAACATTGATTTTAACTTTTTAGTATATATTCAAATCAAGGAAAGGAAAGAGAAGAGTTATGGTAATGTGTTGCAGATGCAAGCAGAGACCTGCGGTTGTCTTCGTGTCACAGAGCATGAACGGCCAGGACTCTGTCGGCTATTGCATAAAATGTGCAAAAGAACTTAATATAGGTCCTGTCAAGTCTATGATGGACAGAATGGGCATAACGGACGATCAGCTCGATGAAATGAGCGACGAGATGAGCAATATCTTTGAGGATATCGAGAACGGTGACGAGAACGCACTTGATGCATTCTTCCCAGGAGGAACTCAGTCGCTTCCGATTCAGCAGATGTTCGGAATTAACGCAGACGACAAGAAAACAAACGAGAAGACAAAAAAGTCTGACAAGGCAAGCAAGAACCAGAAGAAGAGAAAGACAATCCCGCTTTTCTGCACTGACTTGACAAGAAGAGCAAGAGACGGCGAGCTTGACAACATAATCGGAAGAGAGAAGGAGACAGAAAGAGTAATCCAGATTCTCTCGAGAAGAACAAAGAACAACCCGTGCCTTATCGGTGAACCCGGTGTAGGTAAAACAGCTGTCGCTGAGGGTCTTGCACTGAGAATTGCAAGGGGCGATGTCCCGAGCAAATTAAAGAACAAGGAAATTCAACTTCTCGATATGACAGCACTTGTAGCGGGCACACAGTTCAGAGGACAGTTCGAGAAGAGAATTAAGAGCCTTATAGACGAGGTTAAAGAGGACGGAAATATCATTCTTTTCATCGATGAGGTTCATTCACTTGTTTCTGCGGGCGATGCCGAGGGCAATATGTCAGCCGGAAACATCATGAAGCCGGCTCTTTCCCGTGGTGAAATTCAGGTAATCGGCGCAACAACCTTTAACGAGTACAGAAAGTACATCGAGAAGGACGCCGCATTGGAGAGAAGATTCCAGCCTGTTACTGTTGCAGAGCCGTCAATCGACGATGCTGTCGAGGTTATCATGGGTATCAAGAGCTACTATGAGAATTTCCACAGCGTCAAGGTAAGCGAAAAGATTGCAAGAAGAGTTGTAACCTTGTCTGAGAGATACATCAACGACAGATTCTTGCCGGATAAGGCAATTGACCTTCTTGATGAGGCTTGCACATGCGCTTCACTTCGCAACAAATATCTTGTCGAGTATGATAATGCCGTTGAAGAACTAAACCGTGGCAAGGAAAAGCTTGAGAAGCTTGAGAATGCCGAGGAAAAGGACTACGAGGCTATTTCTGAACAGAAGTACAACGTGACTACACTTCAGAAGAAGGTGGATGATATAGACGTAGATAAGGTTCATGCCGATGTCACAGAGGCAGACCTCGCTTATGTCATTGAGCTTTGGACTGGTATTCCCGCTTCAAAGGTTCAGGAGTCAGAGCTTGGAAAGCTTGCTCATCTCGAGGACGCACTTTCAAAGAAGATTATCGGTCAGGACGATGCTGTTAAGGCTATCAGTGCCGCTATCAGACGTTCGAGAGTTCAGATTTCTCCGAGAAGACACCCGGCATCGTTCATCTTTGTCGGCCCGACAGGCACGGGAAAGACGGAGCTTGTCAAGGTTCTTTCAAACGAACTCTTTGATTCTCCGGAAACTCTCATCAGACTTGATATGTCGGAATACATGGAGAAGCACTCTGTCTCAAAGATAGTCGGTTCGCCTCCGGGATATGTCGGCTACGATGAGGCGGGTCAGCTTACAGAGAAGGTCAGAAGAAGACCATACAGTGTTCTTCTTTTTGATGAGATTGAGAAAGCTCATCCAGACGTCATGAACATTCTTCTTCAGATTCTTGATGAGGGAAGAATTACCGATGCTCACGGCAGAACTGTAAACTTTGAGAACACTGTTATCGTTATGACCTCAAATGCCGGCTCTAACTCTAAGGAATCTCTCCTTGGATTTGGCAATACAGCAGAGGACATTTCAAGAGACAAGGCGATGAAGGGACTTCGCGAGTTCTTAAGACCTGAGTTCTTAAGCCGTGTCGATGAGGTAGTCGTATTCAGACCGCTTGATAAGAACGACTTTGAGAAGATAGCTAAGCTTATGATAAGCGAATATGTCGATTCTCTCTCCGAGAGAGGAATCAAGCTTTCATGCTCCGATGAGGCATATAAGCTTCTTGCAGAGAAGAGTATAGGCGGCAAGAGCGGCGCAAGAGATCTTCGCAACAATATTCGCCGTGAGGTTGAGGATGCAATCACAACTGAGATTGTCACACGAGGTGAGGACGAGCTCAGCGGCGTAAGCATAACAGCTGAAGACGGAAAGATTAAAATTCTCACAATCTGATATATTGTGAAAAAATAATACACAAAAAGTCCTTCTTGTGAAGGACTTTTTCTTTTGCTTTCTTGAATTTGATATAAATTTGTTGTATCATTCATTTGTATGATTAGTCTAAGAAGAAGACTTAAAAAGGGAGGATTTTTTCATGCAGAATATACCAAACGTTAAGCTTGGAATAGTTGCGGTCAGCCGTGACTGCTTTCCGATTGCTTTGTCCGAAACAAGAAGAGCCAACATTGTGAAGGCTTGCGGACAGAAATCACTTGAAATCTATGAGGCAAAGACCACCGTTGAGAACGAGAAGGATATGCAGAAGGCACTCGAGGAGGTTAAGAACGAGGGAGTGAACGCTCTTGTTGTTTTCCTCGGAAACTTCGGCCCTGAGACACCCGAAACACTTATCGCAAAGTACTTTGACGGCCCATGCATGTTCGTTGCAGCCGCAGAGGGCGACGGCGACATGATAAACGGCAGAGGCGACGCTTACTGCGGAATGCTCAACTGCTCATATAACCTCGGAATGAGACACTTAAAGGGATATATCCCTGAGTATCCTGTCGGAACAGCTGATGAAATCGCTGATATGATCGCAGACTTCTTGCCGATCGCAAGAACTATCCTTGGCTTGAAGGATTTGAAGATCATAACATTCGGCCCACGTCCACAGGACTTCTTCGCTTGCAACGCTCCTATCAAAGGACTTTATGAGATCGGAGTAGAGATTGAGGAGAACAGCGAGCTTGACCTTCTTGTTTCTTACCGTGAGCACGCAGGCGACGAGAGAATCGCCGCAGTTTGCGAGGATATGGCTAAGGAAATGGGCGAGGGTAAGTATTATCCCGAGCTTCTCGAGAGAATGGCACAGTTCGAGCTCACACTTCTCGACTGGGCAGAGAACCACAAGGGCGCAAAGAAGTATGTTGCATTTGCAGACAAGTGCTGGCCCGCATTCCCAAGCGAGTTCGGATTTGAGCCTTGCTATGTAAACAGCCGCTTGGCTTCAAGAGGAATTCCTGTTTCCTGTGAGGTTGATATTTACGGTGCACTTTCCGAGTACATAGGAATTTGTGCTTCGGGCGATACCGTCACACTTCTCGATATAAACAACTCTGTTCCTCAGTATATTTATGATGAGGACATCAAGGGCAAGTTTGACTACAAGCTCACCGATACATTCATGGGATTCCACTGCGGAAACACACCGTCTTGCAAGATGTGCGAGGACAGAGCGGTCAAGTATCAGCTTATTCAGCACAGACTTCTCGAGCCGGCTGGAAGCGAGCCTGACTTCACAAGAGGAACTCTTGAGGGTGATATTGCTGCAAGCGACATCACATTCTACAGACTTCAGTGTGACAGCGAGGGCGTTCTCAGAGCATATATTGCGCAGGGAGAGGTTCTTCCTGTTGCAACACGCTCATTCGGCGGCATAGGAATTTTCGCAATTCCTGAGATGGGCAGATTCTATCGTCATGTGCTCGTTCAGAAGAGATACCCGCATCACGGTGCTGTTGCATTCAAGCACTGCGGAAAGACACTCTTTGAGGTATTTAAGTTCCTCGGAATCGGCGACATCGCATTCAATCAGCCGAAGGGAATGCTCTATAAGACAGAGAATCCGTTCTGCTAAGCTAAAAAACAATCGACGGAGACGCTTTTGTTCCCCCCTGACAGGGGTAATAACTGCTTCCGTGGACACCCCGACAGGTTATCGTGTTTACGATGCCTGTCGGGGTTCTTCTGTTTTCAGGGGTTGCAGGCTTGCCATGTCCTGCTTCTGGCTGTCCACGCAGCCGATGCCGTTGTAGTAGATTTTCACGGTCTGAGGCGCGTGTTTAGACCACTTTACCTCTTTTTCATGTACCACGATCTTCTCGATAAGCAGCCGCAGAAGTTCCGGCATCAGCTCCGTGATGTCCGTATACCGCTTCGCTTTGTCGAGGAAACCCTCCGTTCCGTTTACCTTTTCCCGCAGGCGCTGAATATCCGTCTCCTTCTGTGGGATACCTGCGGTGATCCGGTTCTGTTCCTCCGTGTAGCTGACTGAGAGCATCTGCTGGAATGCCGGCCTTTGAAAGTTTCCGCCAGAAAAACCGTCATCCTGGCTGAGACGGCAGTACAGGGCGTTTTTCTGTTTCTGTGCATCCCCCCTCACTATCCCTCCCCAAAAACAGCCAAGTGAATAACCAGAAATTGAAAATTTGCAAAAAATCGATGGTGCAGGGTGTTTCATTGCCCCCCTGTCACTGAAGATGAGGGTGTCTGTCAGACACCCTCATCGCAGAAAATCCGTGTAGAAAAATTAGCGAACAGCATTTTCTCTGTGCTGACAGGGCTTACGGCCGCTCTGGGTGGTGTCCCTGATTTGTGCATTGTAGAAAATAATGGGATAAAGTAAGGTTCGGCAATATTGCCGAACCTGATTTCGCGTATTCACATTCCGGCAATTAGGCCGAAAATTTTCCGCCCACAGGCGGCATTGGGGACTGGGGCGAGCCCCAGCAAGCGCGTTTGTCATACAAATGCTATGCTTGCGCCCACGCCACCTATGGCGGCGAGGTCCCCTGACCGCCGGTTCGTACCGTTTATCAAAGCTCTGTTCAAAGCACAGAAAGAATCCGAAAATACTTGAACTGATTGCTCCGCCAGAGTTTACATCACCGCCAACATGCTGAGGGAAGGATGAGCCTGCGGTCAGTGACAGCCTTACAATGAGCTCATTGTGAACGATTGAAGGCCGCTGGAAAGAAATTTCTGTATCACATCGCAAAGATTGCGGAAACACAGGAGTATTTGAAAAAGCACACCGGGGAGTGGAATCCGAATAATGGCCCGAAGACGGCAAGGATGAATATGGATATTCGTGGCATTGATGCGAACTTTAGCCGATAGTATACAGATGCCTTTGCAAACAGCCTGCACCCAACTTTGAAGACAGATTTTGTTCTTGTTTTCAGTCATCTCCGTACTTCTGTCGGTATTTCTCGCTGCCCAGCATGGGATTGCGGCGGTAATATTCCAGTGACGCAGCCGCCTCTTGATTTCCTCCGGGGTGTAGACATTGACCACCCCCGCTACACCGGTGTTTGCAAAAGCGGAAACAGGAAGCAGGTTCAGCGCCATGACGCAAAATAGTAATCCTGTCAACAATCGTTTCTTCAAGAGGTTCCTTTCTTAAAAGCAGTAAAATTCCGTCTGGTCGCTGTCGGAACGATAAACGGAGACATAGCTGCCGTCGGCGCTGGCGTAGGCAAACACACCAGAGGCATCCGCCCCCGGCAGGCGGATCAGTTCGCTACCGTCCTTGCTGTGGATCACCGCGTCGCCGTCCTCGTCCGTGACGTTCAGCACTAGTTTTCGGCCCTCCACATAGCCGCCGCCCAGTTCTTCCACGATGGACTCTATGGCGGGGCGCACCAACGTGGAATAGGGATCCTCCTCA
Source organism: Bacteroidaceae bacterium (assembly GCA_963589785.1). Lineage (GTDB taxonomy): Bacteria > Bacillota > Clostridia > Oscillospirales > Acutalibacteraceae > SIG603. The sequence goes on from CAVAMJ010000014.1 coordinate 59,903, forward strand.
TTCTGGGTCCAGGTCATGACCTCCCGCTCCTCTCGGAGCTGGCCGTCCAAACCGTAGATCTGGGCGTAGAGGGTGTAGGTCTGGGGCTCGTCCATCATAAAGTAAACGGCATAAGCGCTGACCTCATTGCCACCCGCGTCCTTCCAGACGAAGCGGATCAGCCCCTGACCGCAGAGAACCACCGGGGCGCCTTCCTCCCCTTCGATCACCTGGCCCGTGGCGGGGCAGACGGCGTAGTGCCGGGCGCCGTAGCCCTTGGCCATCAAAGACGAGACGAACCAGCCGTTCTGGACGCTGCCGTCCAGGATCTCCATGTCGTAGTCCATGGTGAATACCAGTTCGCCGCTGGTTTCAGCGGGGGTGCCGGTGGCTTCCACACCGGGACCTGTGGGCTGGATGTCCGAGGACACGGTCTCGCTGCCGCCCACCGTCTCCTCCGGCTGGGCAGACTCCTCAATCTGGGGGGCATCGTCCTGGGTGGCTTCCACGCCGGGGCCTACGGGCCGGATGTCCGAGGCCATGGTCTCGCTGCCGCCCACCGTTTCCTCCGGCTGGGCAGACTCTTCAATCTGGGGGGCGTCGTCCTGGGTGACGTCCTCCGCCGGGGCGCTTTTGCCGCAGGCAGTCAGGCTCAGGGCCAGCACCAGCAGCAGGATCCATAGCATCATTTTGCGTTTCATATTTCTTCCTCCTGTTACAGTATATTTGCCTCGGAAAAGTGGCAGCCAGCTACGAGCCGAGG
>CAVAMJ010000015.1:0-55433 GCA_963589785.1 Bacteroidaceae bacterium
TGGGCTCTGCCCACACCCGTTCGCTTTTTGTAAAAAGCGAAGCAAAAACTTTTGTGTTTTTATCTTTGGTATTTCTTTTTTCTTTATTTGCTTTTTAGCAGTGAACGGTACTGCGTTGGATTTACTCCGTTGATTTCCCTGAACGCCGCAGTAAATTTGCCCTGGCTTTCATATCCGACGCTTTCCGCTATATCCGCTATACTATCATCCGTTTCTTCTAAAAGCTGTTTCGCTCTCTTTATTCTATATTCCTTCATATACTGTCCGATCGGCTTCTCATATTTTTTCTTGAATCCGCTTTTTAGTGAGGATGTATTTATCAAAAATCTCTTTGACAATTCTTCTATTGTATATCGTTCGGACAAGTTTTCTGTTAGCAATCTATGGACTTCTGCGATAAGCTCGTCTTCATCCATATACATTCTTTTTAGCCTTGTTTCTTCTTCGGGACAGCCTATTTCAACTATCTTTTCTATCATCAAGTGCAGATGGCTTACCTGTTCGGTATCTGCCGCACGGTAATATACTTCCTTGCCGTCTCTTCTCGACACGATGAGTTCTGCTTCTTTCAATAGTCTCAGGTGATGTGCGGCTGCGGGGCCGGTCATTCCGACCATTGCGGCGATGTCTATTCCGCACTCCTCGCAGTGGCACAATAGCCAGAATATTCTTATTCTGCCGGGGTCGCTCAATAGCTTGAATATTTGTGCGGTTTTTTCAAACTCCTCCACGCTTGGCATATGCTCGGCAAGCTGTTCGCTTGTTTCGCCGTGATGATGGGGGAGAATTGCTTTTTTTATTTCTATTTTCATGGTTTTCTCCGTCTATATTTTACTTTTTAATTTAGTTTACGAAGTTTTTGAATTTATGTCAAATGAGAATATACAAATTTAATGCTTTGATTTCTCAAATTTCTTTGTTTTTGAATTAATAATGTATACAACTTGCAAATTATGCTAAAAATCCATAAATTTTACCGAATTTAGATTTTTTGATACAAATCGTTTTATTTTTATCTTTTTGAGAAAAATTAGTTCAAAAATTGAAAATTTCGGCACATGCTTAATTGTATTAAAGCATTTTTGTGGTGCTGAAGCACAGGGTTTCGCTTTAGCACAGCATAACAATAAAGAAAAAATATCGGAATAATTACTGTTAATTGTTAGGGCGGACTTTGAATAATTGTTTAATTTTGCATAAATTCCAAAAATGTCCCTCATTTACTTTACTTTAGTCCCTTGCATCTATATAATTTAGTCAAGCAAGAAACAAAGGCGTTTCATCCGAAAGAGATTAGCGGATGAAACGCCTTTGTTTGTATAAAACGGAAAGAAAAGAAAGAAGGAAACTAAAATGAAAAAACACAGTAAGCTTGCAAGAGTATCTTCTTTAGTCCTTGCACTTCTCATGGCAGCATCAATGACAGCTTGTTCAAGCTCAGATTCTTCAAGCTCTTCAAGCGCATCGAGCGATAGCTCGGCAGACACCGCAGCAAGCGGAGAGGTTACCGTAAAGAACATCGGTACAGGAAGCTCAATGGCTCCGTACTGCTACCTCAATGAGGACGGTGAGCTTCAGGGATATGATGTAGAGGTTCTCAAGGAGCTCGATGAGAGACTTCCTCAGTATGAGTTCAACATTCAGTACATGGACTTCTCGGCACTTCTCACAGCACTTGATGCAGGTCAGCTTGACATGGTTTCACATCAGCTTGTTAAGTCCGATGCAAGAAAAGAAAAGTATATCTTCCCTGAGCAGTACTATTGCTTATCTCCGATGAGCTGGATCGTTAAGCCAGACAGCGGAATCGAGTCAATGGAAGACATGGCAGGCAAGACAATCAACTCTAACCCGTCTTCTTATGAGTACTCCATGATCGAGGCTTGGAACGCAGATCACCCGGGCGAAGAGATCGTTCAGAACGCAGTTTCTAACCTCACAACAGCAGACGGCTACAAGCAGGTTGAGAGCGGTCAGGTAGACGCAGCACTTTCCTATGCTTCAGTTTTTGAGACAGTTAATGCAGACCTCGGTTTGGATCTCGTAGCAACAGATGTTGTTCTTTGCGAGGATACATATGAGATGTTCGGTTCTGACGAGCAGCAGTTCTGCGATGACGTCGATGCAGTTCTTCAGGAGATGCTCGAGGACGGCACTCTCTCAGAGATAGCAACAGAGTATCTCGGCGAGGATATCTTCTCACTTTATTCTGACAAGATTTACTACATCGCTGACAAATAATCAGTAAAAACTTCTTTACCTCGGAGGGTGCACTTAGCACCTTCCGTGTAAAGATATGAAAAGAAAGGACGTGCGGTTTAGTGGGTAATACATTTAATCCGAGTTTGATACTTGGGTATATGCCTAAAATACTCAAAGCGGTACCCAAAACCTTTGAGATTCTTCTCCTTTCGCTTTTGTTCTCACTTATTATCGGTGCGATTTTCGCCGGAATGAGTATGTCGAAGAACAAAGTTCTTAAAGCGATTTCAAATGTATGGATTGCATTCATGCGAGGCATCCCTACACTTATTCTTATATTCCTGCTTTATTTGGCTCTCCCGCAGTTTATGAAGAAGGTCGGAGTCGATATGACAGGAATCTCGACTACCACATATATCATAGCAACACTTTCAATGTCCGTATCTGCAAACATGGCTGAGATGATGCGAAGCGCATATCTTGCAGTTGACAAGGGACAGAGAGAGGCAGCTTTATCAGTCGGTATGAGCCCGACAATGGCATTTGTAAGAATTATTTTCCCACAGGCACTCGGAGTTGCTATTCCGACCTTAGGAAACAACATTATCATGCTTTTCAAGGAGACGAGCCTTGCATTTACCATAGGCGTTCTTGATCTTCTCGGAAAAGCGAGAGCACTCTCGGCAGTCAATTACGGTGCAACCCAGCTTGAAATTTACATTGCAACCGGTATTCTCTTCTGGGCATTCTGCTTCATCTTTGAGAGATTTTTCAAGATTGTCGAAAAGCTTTACACAGTAGGAAGAAAGAACTGAGAGGAGGACTAAAGTATGGATTGGCAGTTTATAAAGGAATCTCTCCCTCAGGTTATAGGTGCTATTCCGATTACCTTTGAGATGGCGTTTGCCGCTGTTATCATCGGTTGGATATTCGGTCTTTTGATGGCACTTGCAAGAAAGAATAAAATACCTGTTTTATCTCAAATTTGTGCTGTTTATGTCAGCTTTATGAGAGGTGTACCGATGGTAATACTTCTCTATGTTGCTTATTATTCCATTCCAATGATGTTATACGCCACATTCGGAATTGATACGTCGGGAATTCCCGCAGTACTTTATGCAATAGTTGCTCTTTCCATGGATCAATGTGCATATTCCTCAGAGGTTTTCAGAGCAGCCCTCGATGCCGTCAACAAAGGACAGCTTGAAGCTGCTTGGTCAATAGGTATGACAACACCTCAGGCGATGAGAAGAATTATCTTCCCTCAGGCTTTATCGGTTGCAATGCCGAACCTGACAGGTCTCTTCACCGGAGTTATCAAAGGCACAAGCCTTGCTTATTATGTTGGTGTATACGAGATTACGGCAACAGCTAACCTGCTTGCTAACCCGAAATACAACTTCATAGAGGCATATTTAATGACAACAATCATCTACGAGCTTATCAGCTTTATCTGCAACAAGGTTTTCGGACTTCTCGAGAAGAAGCTCTCCAAGTTTAGACCTAAGCACGCTGAGGCAGCAAAATAAGGAGTGATACATTATGATGGTAGAACTTAAGGATATTCGCAAGTCGTTCGGTGACAACCACGTTCTGAACGGTGTGAATATGGATATAGATGTCGGTGAGGTTGTAGTTATTCTCGGCCCTTCAGGTTCGGGCAAGACTACTCTTCTGAGAACAATTAACTTCCTCGACCCGGGCGATGAGGGTTCTGTTACGGTTAACGAGCTCACTGTTAACTGCAAGAAGCACACAAAGCCCGAGGTACTTAACCTTAGAAGAAAGACGGCTATGGTTTTCCAGAACTACAATCTTTTCGCAAACAAGACTATTCTCGAGAATGTCACAGAGGGTCTTATCACCGTTAAGAGAGTGGCAAAGCCAGCCGCAGAAAAGGTAGCTAAGAAGATGCTTGAGAGAGTCGGTCTGGGAGAGAAGTTCGATTTCTACCCGTCATCTCTTTCAGGTGGTCAGCAGCAGAGAGCCGGAATTGCAAGAGCATTGGTTCTTGACCCGGATGTTATCCTTTTCGATGAGCCTACGAGTGCGCTTGACCCTGAGCTTGTCGGTGAGGTTCTCGATACCATCAAGAATATCGCTAAGTCCGGCATCACAATGATAGTTGTTACTCATGAGATTGCTTTCGCAAAAGAGGTTGCAACAAGAGTTGTTTACATGCAGGGCGGCGTTATCGTTGAGCAGGGCAAGCCTGAGGATATTCTCGTTCATCCTAAGGATCCGAGAACTCAGAAGTTCCTCAGAAGAATTACTGATCCGCATGTCGATCCTAAGCATGTTGATATGGACGCTCCCGAGAGCGCAGAAAGCGAAGAAATCGCTTAACAAGCATTTTTACCATTTTTACTAAGATTCATTTTACCCTTCCTAAATATATTTGAGAGGAGAGCTCAGAAATGGGCTCTCCTTTCTATTTTTGGGAAAAGCATAAAAAAGGAGAGAATCCGAAGATTCTCTCCAAACTATTCTATTAGATTTTAGCAGCCTAAAACTCCGTCTGCGGCGGCGGTCATCTTTGCTACCATATCCTCAGACTCAGCCTTTGTTGAGCCCTTACCGGACATATAAACCTTAATCTTAGGCTCTGTGCCGGACGGACGAACGATGAACTTTGAGCCGTTCTCAAGGCGATACTCGAGAACATTGGACTTAGGAAGATTGATCTCGGACTTCTCGTCGCCGTCTGTTCTGACGGAGAGCTTGTAGTCGCTTGTGCCGACTACCTTATAGCCTGCAATCTCCTTAGGAGCGTTAGCTCTGAGGTTATCCATGATCTCTGCCATCTTGATCATACCGGACTCACCCTCGAATGCACGAGTGATTGTGCTGTTCTTGTAGTAGCCGTACTTCTCATAGAGATCGTTGATAGCATCGACCAAGGTCATGCCGTTCTTCTTGTAGTAAGATGTCATCTCGCAGATGAGCATAGAGCCGTCAACAGCGTCCTTATCTCTGACGTAGCCGCCGGAAAGGTAACCGTAGGACTCCTCGAAGCCGAGAAGGAAGCTATCTTCTTTGCCCTGGGACTCAAGCTCAGCGATGATGTCGCCGATATACTTGAAGCCTGTGAGGCATCTTCTGATTGTTACGCCGTAGTCCTTAGCGACGTCGTCTATCATATCGGTAGAAACGATAGTGGAGACAGCAACCGGATCCTTTGGCATTGTGCCCTGCTCTGTGCGGAACTTAGCGATGAAGTTGAGGAGAAGGATACCGACCTCGTTACCGGTGAGGAGAATGTACTTGCCGTTCTGGTTGACAGCAACGCCGACACGGTCGCAGTCGGGGTCTGTTGCGAGAAGAAGATCGGGGTTGACCTTTTCGCAAAGTTCGATTCCCTTCTGGAGAGCCTCTCTGATCTCTGGGTTCGGATATGGGCAAGTTGGGAAGTTTCCGTCAGGCTCAGACTGCTCTGGAACGATAGTAACGTCCTTTACGCCGATTCTGTCGAGAATAGCGAGAACGCACTTCTTTCCGGCGCCGTTGAGTGGGGTGTAAACAACCTTGAGGTTTCCTGCATCGCCGCCAAGAATGGACTCAGCCTGAACAGCATCGAGGAATGCTGTGACGGTGTCTTCGCCGATATACTCGGCAGAGCCAGCCTTAACAGCCTCCTTGAAGTCTACCTTCTTGACATCTGTGAAAATATCTATATTGTTCATTTCCTCGGTGATGCCGTCAGCCATATCAGCGGTGATCTGGCATCCGTCGGGGCCATAAGCCTTGTAGCCGTTGTACTTTGCCGGGTTGTGAGATGCAGTGACATTGATACCTGCATCGCAGCCTAAGTGGCGAACTGCAAAGGAAAGTGCCGGTGTGGGCATAAGCTCCGGGTAGATATAAGCCTTAATACCAGCCGCTGCCAAAACAGCTGCGGACTCCTCTGAGAATAGAACACCCTTGTTTCTTGAGTCATAAGCGATAGCAACGCTGAGCGGCTTTCCCTCGGTGTTGTGCTTATTGAGGTAATTTGCAAGGCCCTGAGTTGCTTTGCGGACGGTGTAGACATTCATTCTGTTTGTGCCTGCGCCGATAACGCCTCTAAGTCCTGCTGTACCGAACTCGAGATCACGGTAGAATCTGTCATTTATTTCTTCGGGCTGACCCTTGATTGCCTCAAGTTCCTCGGTGAGATCCTTGTCGTCGAGCTCCTGGGCGAGCCATCTTTCATATTCTGACATTGGTATTACATCCTTTCAAGGTAAGGCTAAATTTCCCAAAAATAAGCTTATGTGATTTTGCCTTACAAAATTTTGTCATATAGCAGATAATGCCACGGTTTGACATTTCTTATACACTATTAGAATATCATTATCTTTATGCAAAGTCAATGATAATTGACCTTGTCGACCGATAAAATATAGCTATTTTTCAGTCGAGTTTAACTATATTTGTGAGAACATAGCCGTCTTTAATTTCAATCGTGCCGAAAGAAGCGCCGTAGCCTGAGCACGAGCCCGGATTCATGATATAAAGTCCGTCCTCGTATTTGTTTTCGGCATAGTGAGTGTGGCCGAAAAGAAGAATATCGGCTTTATTCTCACGAGCCCACTGTTTAATCTCATATTCCCCGTATTTAACATGGAAAAGATGACCGTGAGTGAAATAAATCGACTTGCCCTCAAGGGTTATGTGGTCGGTCGGCGGATATGAACAGCTCCAGTCGCAGTTGCCGCAAACGGTGAGAAATGTTTTTTCGGGGTTCTCAAGCTTGAGCTCCTCGATGTCTCTCCAGCCGTCACCGCAGAAAATGACAACCTCGGCACTTCTTTGCATGGATAGAGCCTTGCGTGCACGGTAAAGGTCGCCGTGTATATCTGAAAGAACGATAATTTTCAAAAAATCACCTCGTATAAATTTAACTTGGATTGCACTATGATTATAATCAAAATAATCTGTATTTACAATGAAGAACAAAAGGATTATATTTGTTTTATCGAATGATATTATTTTTATCAGAATATCAAAGGAGCGAAGAATATGAAAGAAGTATATAAAGACCCAAGACCGGGATATGAGGAAATGAAGGAAGAGTGGCGAGAGATAACCCGTTTCCGTGTGCATGACGGTGAGGAGGAGTTTAAATCGCATCAACAGTTAAGACTTCCCCAGCCACCGCTTGTGAAAGAGCCTATGGGCGGCGAGAAAATCAAGCTTCCGATGAATTTTGAGGAGCTTAACTTAAATTCCGACTATGTTTCGCTTTGCTTCAATCGAGAGTCAAGGAGAGTTTACAGCGGAGAGAGCATGAGCCTTTTGGAGCTTTCGTTTCTGTTGTGGGCAACTCAGGGCGTGAAGTCTATCAGAGGCAATAATTATGCTACACTACGAACTGTTCCGTGCGGCGGCGCAAGACACCCCTTTGAAACATATCTCATCGTTATGAATATCGAGGGCCTTAAAGCGGGAAAATATCACTATCTACCCATGAGCAACGAGATAGAATTCCTCGGTGATGTTGAGAATATGTTTGACACGGTCAAGCAGACCTTGGAGGGACAGTCCTGGGGAGCAAAAGCGAATGTTGTATTCTACTGGTCAATGGTACCTTACAGAAGTGAGTGGAGATACGGCCCCGGTTCGCCCGTGCATGCACTCGTTGATGTCGGTCATGTCGGACAGGCGCTTTATATGGCTTGTGAAGCGGCAAAGCTCGGCACTTGCGGAATAGGTGCGTTTGATTTTGATCTTTGCGGCGAGCTTTTCGGACTTGATAACTACGAGGAATACATAGTTTATTCCGAGCCTGTCGGAAAAGTCAGAGATGAGGACAGAGCAAAAGAGGACGATATTTATGCTTTCGTCAAAAATGAACCGGGCGCAAAATCAAACTGAATATTTGCCGACAATAATTGAAACTGCGGATAAACAGTGCTAAAATGAAAATCAAAGTGATTAGCGTCAGCTAACAGCTTCTAAAAAAGACAGAAAGGAACAAGAAAGATGTCCAGAATTGATAATGTTACAGCAAAAATGAAGGAAGAGGGCTTAAGCCAGTTACTTCTCACCGATTCAGATGCTATTTTTTACCTCACAGGCGAGATGCAGCACTGCGGCGAGAGATTTTTAGGTTTATTACTTAAGGATGACGGAAGCTACAAGCTTTTCCTCAATAAGCTTTTTTATAACAATGTTATTCCGCTTGATGATGTTGTTTATTTCACCGATAACACAAACGGAGCGGTTCTTGCCGCAGAATATACCGACCACTCAAAGCCGCTTGGAATTGACAAGAACATGAGAGCGGAGTTTGTTCTTAAGCTTCAGGAGGCGGGAGCCGCTTCCGCATATGTTAACGGTTCAGAGATAGTTGATATGTTCCGTGCAATCAAGGATGAGCACGAGCAGCAGCTTATGATTAACGCTTCTATCCTCAACGATCAGGCAATGCTTAAGATTAAGACCTTCGTCAAGGAGGGTGTGACAGAGATTGCACTTGCTGAGAAGCTTGGCGAGATTTATAGCGAGATGGGCGCAGAGGGATTCTCATTCCCACCTATCGTAAGCTTTGGCGCACATGCGGCAGATCCGCACCACGAACCTGACGAAACCGTTCTTACTAAAAATCAGTGCGTTCTTTTCGACATCGGCTGTGTCAAGGACGGCTACTGCTCCGATATGACAAGAACCTATTATTTCGGTGAGCCGAGCGAAGAGGAGAAGAAGATATTTGCGATAGTCAAGAAGGCTAACGAAACAGCCGAGGCGATGATTAAGCCGGGCGTCCGTTTCTGCGATATTGACGCAGCCGCAAGAAATATCATTGAGGAAGCAGGTTACGGCGAGTACTTCACTCACAGACTGGGCCATTCTATCGGCAGAGAGTGCCACGAGCACGGCGACGTAAGCGGAATCAACGAAGCAAAAGTTGTACCGGGCATGACATTCTCATGTGAGCCGGGAATCTATCTCCCTGAGAAATACGGCGTGAGACTTGAGGATCTTTGCCTTGTCACAGAGGACGGAGTAAAGATTTTGAATGCCGTTCCGAAGGAAATCGAGGTTATCGGTTAAATTAAATCAAAATAAAATTGAGAGAACTTTTTGAGGTGCCCCCCGCAAAAAGCTCTCTCTTTTTTGCTTTTTGAGGTTCACAAAGAGCCCCAAAAATGGTAAAATTTTTGATTGTGAGCGAAAGCTAAACAAAAAAAGAGAAGGAAGAAAAGGTATGCTACAGGACATAGGAAATAAGGTTTATCACAGCGAATATCTGCCGGAGAGAAAGGCGGCTGACGAAGATTATCTCATGGTTTTCAGAGGTAATGAGCTTTTGATGAAAATTGACGGTGAGAGCGATATTCCAAGGGTTAAGGATTTTGGAAACACGCTTGATAGGGATAAGCTTATCTATCTTTTTGAGATTTCAGATCAGGGATTTTTCCTTTTTACAGAAAATAAATTGCCCGAAGAAACAGAGTCTTTGAAGTATGAGAATTTGCATGCCAAGGTTGAATTTATGATACCTGACTGGAGATATTTCGGATGCACGACTGCGCTTCATCTCTCTTATTTTTACAGTCATAATAAATTCTGCGGCTGCTGCGGCAAGCCTATGGTTCATTCCAAGACGGAGCGTGCCATGGTTTGTCCCGACTGCAATAATATCCGCTATCCCGATATGTCGGTTGCTGTAATCGTCGGAGTGAGAAACGGAAACAAACTTCTTATCACGCAGTATGCCGACTCAAGAAGCGGCTACTATGCGCTTGTTGCGGGCTTTATGGAAATCGGCGAAACCCTTGAGGACACTGTCCACCGCGAGGTAATGGAGGAGACAGGCGTCAAGGTTAAAAATCTAAAGTATGTCGGCTGTCAGCCGTGGGGATACTCGAGAAATGTTCTTGTGGGCTTTTATGCCGACCTTGACGGTGACGACAAGATAACAAGACAAGAAAGCGAGCTCAAAACAGCGGTTTGGGTGGAGCGAGAAGAAATTCCGCTTCGAGAAAATCTCATGAGCCTTACCGCAACCATGATGCAGACCTTCAAACAGCACAAGGACGAGGACGCAATCGAGCACAGCATTTATGAGGCTAAGCCGAATTCACAAATTTAATAAGAGCAAAAAAGAAAAACAGGAAGCGGCGGCTTCCTGTTTTTTGTTTCCGTATCAGTTGATTCCTTCTGTGTAGGAATTATAGATCTCGGGATTTATTTCGTTTTGGATGGATTCGTAAACGCCCTTTGCGGCATCACGAATTTCCTGTCTCATTTCATCGGAAAGAGTGATTATCTGAGTTCCGCTCTCTTCGATAACGGCAACCTTCTCCGCAATTCTTGTATCGGACTGCTCACGTGCATATTCTGTGGCAATCTCTGCGGCTTGCGTGAGAATTTCCTGTTCGTCTTCCGGGAGATCCTGGAAGAAATCGTCGTTTACGATGAGGGAGATGAGGTGCGGAAGGTGGTTTGTTTCAACAACATAATCCTGCTGCTCATAGAGGTTGTTCGAGACGATAACCTCATACGGGTTCTCCTGGGCATCAATGGTGTGCTGCTGAAGTCCGATATAAACCTCGCTGAAGCTCATCGGTGTTGGGTTGGCTCCGAGAGACTTCCAGAAAGCAAGGTGGAAGCTGTTCTCCATGGTACGGATTTTCTGACCCTTGAAGTCGGAGAGGCTGTAGACTGGCTTATTTGTGCTCATAACTCTGAAGCCCTGGTCTGCCATTCCGAGAAGGTGATAGCCGCCGTCCGTGTAGACATTGCTGATTAAGCTATAGAATGTCGGATCGTCAATCTTCTTGCGGCAATCGTCAAGAGAATCGAAAACGCAAGGAAGATCAAATACGGCGAGGTCATTCATGAACGAAACCTGAGGCGCTGTGTTCTGTACGATGAACGGAATGTCTCCGTCTGCGCAGGTCTCGAGCAAATCTCTGTCGCCGCCAAGAGTGGAGTTCGGATAAACCTGGATTTTCATTTTTCCGTCGCTGAGTTCCTCAACCTTCTCTGCAAATTTCTCTGCGAAAAGCTGGGTAACGGTGTCCTCCGGGCTTGCTGTAGCAAGCGGCCAAGAGTAACGCTGAACGCTGTCGCTCGAAGAGGAACAACCCGTCATTGCGACGAGAAATGCAAGGCTTAATATAAGTGCCGGGATTCTGAGGAGTAAGCGGCTTTTTTTCTTTTTGTTAAGTTTCATGATGTCGTGCCTCCTTACAGAATTCCGATTGAAATTGCGGGGATAAAGGTAATGAGAAGAAGTGCGATGAAGAAGAAGCCTATCATCGGCATGGCTTTCTTTGCGATGCTCATAACGGGAACGTCTGTAAGCGAGCTTGCAACGAAGAGGTTAACGCCGATAGGCGGTGTGACAAAGCCGATAGCGAGGTTAACAACCATGATAACGCCGAACTGGACAGGATCCATACCGATAGCCTCTACGATAGGCAGAAGAATCGGAGTGAGAATGAGGATAGCCGGAGTTGTGTCCATAACCATTCCGACGATGAGAAGGAACACGTTGATTATGAGAAGGATTGAAACCGGGCTGTGGAAGTTGTTGAGAATGAATTCGCTGACCGTCTGCGGAACCTGCATGAGGGTGAGAACTCTCGAGAATGCAGTCGAAGCGGCAAGAATGAAAAGTATCGGAGTGAATGTGCGGATAGACTCAACGAGTATTCCCCAGATGTCACGAACCTTGATGCTCTTGTAAACAAAGAGGCTGATGATAAGTGCATAGAAAACGGAGATAACCGCAGCCTCTGTCGGAGAAGCAACACCGGAGTAGATGCATCCCAAGATGATTACGGGACTTAAAAGTGCGAAGAAGCTTTCCTTCAAGACCTTAAAAAGTCCTTTCTTGTGAAGAGCGTTGACTTCGGCATCGATTTTCTCTCTGTCCTCACCGTAACGCTTGCAGTGATAGATAGCGTAGATCATGAGAAGAGCGCCGATCATAAGTCCCGGGATAATTCCCGCAAGGAACAAATCACTGACGGACGCGCCCGATGCCATACCGTACATGATGAACGGTATGCTTGGCGGAATGATAACGCCGAGACCGCCCGCAACAGCCACGATAGCCGTTGAGAAAGTGAGGTCATAGCCAAGTGCCGAGAGAATCGGAATTGTCATGCTTCCGACAGCCGCAACGGTTGCGGGAGCAGAGCCCGAGATTGCACCGTAGAAAAGACATGTGACGATTACGGCACACGGCATACCTGCGGGGAGCTTTCCGAGGAAATATGCGAAGACGTCAAATAACTTTTTTGAGATACCGCCCTTTGCCATGATGATACCCGAAAGAACGAACATCGGAACAGCAAGAAGAGGGAAGGAATCAAGACCACCGAACATGGCACGAATTAAGTACTTTGCTCCGACGGTAAAGGACGGGTCAAACACCGACGGAAGCACCGAGGTGATTCCGAGTGTGATAGAAACGGGAACGGCGACGACCAGCAAAGCCACAAATATTATAAATAAAACTACGACCGGCATTAGCGTTCCTCCTTGTTGGATTTTTTGATAGTCTTGACACGGTTGTCGATGCCTGCCTCGATACCGTTTTCAAGAGAAACCTCAGAGTTTGCCTCGATGAAGGACTCAGGAGTGTTTCTTTCGGGATGTGCGGGGTCAAAGACATTTTCGCCGCGAGCGACTCTAAATTCGATTATCCAGCGCTGCAAAACTCTGAATGCAACCAGAATGAAGGAGAAAAGCGGTGCCGCCTGAATATAATACATGGGAATCGAGCATGCGGGCGAAAGCTGGCCGCTGTGCACGGACGACATCATGTAGGAATAGGCGAACGGAATCATGTAGATGAAAAAGATAAGCTCGAAGGTGTGATTAACAACCTTGAAGATAGCCTTTCCTCTTCTGGGGAAAATCGCAACGAACTGTTCGATTTTTATGGAAAGACATTTTTTGCTGCAATAGCTCACACTGAGAAATCCGCTCCAGATAAAGAGGTAACGGGTTATCTCCTCGCTCCAGGAAAGGCTCATTCCGAGAATGTATCTTGAAAAGACCTGTATTCCCATGATGAGCGTCATGGCGATAAGAAAAACAACCAGGATGAATTCCTCGAGGTTCTCATCGAGCCAATGAAGAATTTTTTTCATGAGGGGGCTCCTTTGCAATAAATTTAACAAACAATGATAAAAAAATCACCGGTATCTCTATTATAAATAAAAATACCGATGATTTAAAGAAGCAAATTGACTTTTTGTTCTAAACAACGAACAAGTAATTACATAGCGTTATGGAGAAGTCCAAGAACTGTGTTAAGATCATTTACTCCCATCTGTCCCGGAGCACTTGCCTTCTTAGCTGCACCGAATGTCATGGAAGAACCGAAGACCTCGCCACAAAGACGGCTGATAACGCCTGTGCCTGCCATGGACATTGTGATGATAGGACGGTCAGCGTAATTAGTTGTCATTTCCTCTGTAGCTGCGAGGAGTGTGAGAACATCCTTCTTGCTCTGAGGCATAACGGCAATCTTAGGAATATCAGCGTTCATATCCTGCATCTTGCGCAGACGATAGATGATGTCTGCCTTAGCCGGAGTCTTGAAGAAGTCGTGGTTGGAAGCGATAACCTTAACGCCCGCTGCGTGAGCACCGTCGATGATCTTCTTGACGATCTCGTCGCCTGTGAAGATCTCTACGTCTACGAGGTCAACGTAGCCTGTCTGAGCAGCCTTGATGTTGAGCTCTGCATAAGCTTCAGGCTCGATAGCCTTTTCGCCGCCCTCCTTGGAGGTACGGAATGTCATGAGAAGCGGAATGTTTCCGAGTGTCTCACGAAGATCCTTGAGGACATCCTCAACTTTAGCAAAATCAAATACGCCTTCGAACCAGTCAACACGCCACTCGACTACGTCAATCGGAATGGAGTGGAAGGTCTTAGCCTCTGAAATAATGTCTTCTTTTGTTACACCTACGATAGGTACAATGATTTTTGGTGCGCCTGCACCGATTTCTACATCACGAATTTTAACAGTGTTCATGATAGCGTCCCTTTCTTAACAAGAACTTAATGAAATATGGTTAAACAATAGATACAATGTATCGATTAATTTGATTATACAATCAATTATCCTTTTCTGCAAGCTCTACCATCTTCTTATAACGAAGATTTACGAAGAGACCGAGAACAACGCCGACAGCTGTGAGAACAATGTTCATTGTCATAACTGCTGAAGGCTGCATCTTAGAAGCTGCTGTGAGGATTGTGTAGTTGCAAAGTGATGATGCGATCATAACGAGAGCTGTAACAGTACCCTTGATTTTCGGGAAGAGCATGTTGCAAACAGAAGTAGCGATCTGGAGAAGTCCGCCGGCACCTGCCCAGCCGATGATGAATGCGCCTGCGATCATGAGTGTCTGAGTCTGACCGACTAAAACAACGATGAGTGTTACGAGGCAGATTACTGGGTAAGCAACGATGAATCTAACATCCTTAATCTTCTTTGTGAGAAGAGCGGTAACAACGAGAGCGATGAGAGTACCGGCAGAGTAGTATGTCTGCATGATGGATGGGTTCTCCCAGCCAACATTTGTCTTAGCGAAGTTCTGTGCGCAGTTGAGCCAGAGCTGGAATGTACCTGTGCATGTGAAGCCGATGAGGATCATAGCGATGGACTCAAAGGAGAAGTGAGTGTGCTTTAAGCTGTCGATGAGACCTTCCTTTTTGCCTGATGCCTTCTGGTCTGAATCCGGAAGCGGGAAGATGAATACGAGAACTAAGAGAACAGCATAGACGATACCGCAGCCGATGAAGAGACGGTTGTAAGAGGTAAGGCCGGAAGCTGTTGTAGCAACTGTTACGCCGAGAACGAACGGGAGAAGCATCTGAGCGATAGCGATGAAGAACTTGATTCCCATTGTAGCAACACCGGGAGCCTTGTAGATGATCTCTGTAACACCCGGATAGATGCCTGTGTCGAGGAATGAGTTTGCGATACCGCCGATGATTGCGCAAACATAAGCGATCTGGTAGCCGCCGTGTGTACCTGCGTTAAATGCGAGTGCAAGACCGATGAGATAAACTGCATAGGAAGCACTGCCGATTGCCATGGAGATTCTTCTGCCGAGCTTATCGGAGAGAGGACCTGCGAAAGGAAGAGCGATCAAACGACCTAAGCCGAGAGCGGCGCTGATAGCTGTGATAGCCATTGCCTCTACGCCCCAAGAAGCTGCGAGAGCCTCTTTAATGACTGCCTGACCGAGAATTGAGCATCCGACACCATGGATGAAATAGTTCAAGTACATGATTAGCGCACTTGGAAAATATTTCTTGTTCATTTTTAACTCCTTACCCTTTAACAATACGGGTTTTAAATAAATATTTTTGTTTTGTCACAAACAAATAACCGAGCCACTTTCGTGAAGTCTGTTAAAAAAATAACACATCGGTTTGATATTATTTTAACAGGTGTAGGCTATGTAGTCTAATGCTTTTATGTTTGAAAAACAATACATTGAATGTATCAATCAAATGTGTTACAATAAAATCACGGTAATTTTTAAATCAAAAATACACTCTAAAAGAAAACTCCGGTTAAATTTTCAACACAAAACCGAAAGGAATGAGGCTTGTGACCTTAAATCAGATTTTATATTTTCAGAAGGTGGCTCAGCTTGAGAACTATCATCAGGCGGCGGAGGAGCTTTATATCTCTCAGCCGTCACTAAGCCGATCGATAGCTTCGCTCGAAAGCGAACTGGGCGTCACTCTGTTCGAGAAAAAGGGCAGAGGAATAGAACTTACTAAAGCGGGAAAGCTCTTTTTGGAACATGCCGATAAGATTGCAGAGGACTGCGACATAGCCGTCGGCAAGATGAAAGAGATTTCCGTGGACGGCGGAAAAATCGACATCGGCTATATATTTCCGCTTGCGGGGCATTATATTCCGCACAAGGTAAGAAAGTTCTTAAACATAGAAGAAAATAAAAATGTGGTTTTTAATTTCTATCAAAATCACACTCCCGCCATTGCCGAGAAGGTAAGAACGGGAGAAATAGACATCGGCTTCGGATGCTATCTTAACGATAAGGATATGGAATTTTTCCCGCTCAGCGCTCAGGAGCTTGTTATAATCACGCCGAAAAATCATCCACTGTCCGATATGAAAGAGGTTCCGCTGTCGGTTCTCAATCAGTATCCGATAATCGGCTATGAGCCGGCTTCGTGGATGGGAACCTACGAGAAGCATCTATTTAAGAAATATCAACTCAATCCGAATATGGTTGTAGAGTGCCCCGACGAATATTCTCTAGTGTCGCTCGTTCGTGAGGACTTTGGAATAGCCCTCATGCCAAGGACAGATATTCTCGATTCCTCAAAGGATATATGCATACTAAAAATCAAGGGACTTGAAATTTACAGACAGGTATTTATGTTCTGGATGAAGGGCCGCTATCGTTTGCCTGCCGCAGAGCGTTTTATCAAATATATGAAGCAACAGCAGGAGATTGGCGCGAATGATACCGAAAATGTATCAAAACTTTATCTAAAGGATATTGTTAATTTTTATACAAAGAGTGTATGATAAAACTGTCACAAGCAAGTAAGCCAATCGTGTAATGTGTTGTATAAGGAGTTAAATTTCATGAAGAGTGATTACCCAAAGATTTTTGAACCTATTACCGTAAAAAGAACTACAATCAAAAATCGTATCGCCATGACCCCTATGGGAACTAACTACGGCGAGACAAGCGGTGAGATGAGTAACCGTCATATGAACTATTACTCTCTCAGAGCAAAGGGCGGCACAGGACTTATCATCCTCGAGAACGCCAACATTGAGTATCCGGCAGGCTCAAACGGAACCAGCCAGATAAGAATCGACCACGACAGCTTTATGCCGCGCTACTATCAGCTTGTTGAGAATCTTCACAAGAGCGGTGCAACAGTTGCGATTCAGGTCAACCACGCAGGAGCATCCGCTTCCAGCGCAAGAACAGGCATGGAGACAGTTTCTTCTTCCAACATCCCAACAAAGGCTGGCGGAGAGGTTCCGCGCCCAATGACAAAGGAAGAGATCCTCACAACCGTCAAGAAGTACGGCGAGGCTGCTAAGCGTGTTCAGGCTATCGGATTTGACGCTATCGAGATTCACTGCGGTCATTCATATTTGATGAGCCAGTTTATCTCTCCATATTATAATAAGAGAACAGACGAGTTCGGCGGAAGCGTCGAGAATCGTCTTCGTTTCCCGAGAATGGTTCTCGAGGAGGTAAGAAAGAACGTCGGCCCTTGGTTCCCGATTATCGTTCGTATCTCCGCTGAAGAGAGAGTTCCCGGCGGAAACACCCTCGAGGATACACTTGAGTATCTCGAGTACATTGACGAGTTTGTTGATATGTATGATGTTTCATGCGGACTCAACCCGTCGCTTCAGTATCAGATAGATTCCAACTTCTTACCTGACGGCTGGAGATCCTACATGGCAAGAGCCGTTAAGGATAAGTTCAAGAAGCCTGTTATCAATGCAGGTAACTACCGTGATCCGAAGGTTGTCGAGAAGGTTCTCGAGAGCGGCGATGTTGATATTGTCGGAATGGGTAGAGGACTCATCGCAGATCCGTTCTGGGTCAAGAAGGTTGAGAACCACGAGGAGGAGCTCATCCGTAAGTGTATCTCCTGTAACGTCGGTTGTGCCGGCAACCGTATCGGCGTAAACCGTCCGATCCGCTGCACAGTTAACCCGGCTGTTCCGGAGGGAGACATCTACAAGAAGCTCAAGGTCAACAAGAACTGCAACGTTGTCGTAGTAGGCGGCGGTACAGCAGGTCTTGAGGCTGCATGTACTGCAGCTGAGGTTGGCTGTAACGTATTCGTTCTTGAGAAGAAGGGTCACCTCGGCGGACTTTCTACATTCATCTCTGATCTTCCAAGCAAGACTCGTATGAAGGACTTCCCGAAGTACCTCGAGGCAAGAGCATCCAAGCTTAATAATCTCTATGTATTCCTCAATACAGAGGCTACAATCGACAAGATCAACGAGTTCAAGCCTGACATCGTTGTCAACGCAACAGGTTCTGTTCCGCTTGTTCCTCCGATTAAGGGTCTCAAGGAGAACATCGAGGCTGGCAATGTCGCAACTATCTTCGATATGATCAACAATCTCAACGCAGGCAAGTATCCTGATGATGCATGCAAAGGCAAGAAGGTTGTAGTAGTCGGCGGCGGAATGGTCGGTCTTGACGTTATCGAGTACTTCGCACCAAGAGGCGCAGAGTGCACAATCGTCGATATGCTTCCGCAGATCGGTATGCTCGCAGACCCAATCACAAAGTGCTCCATGCGTGAGACATTTGATGATTACGGCGTCAAGGAGTATGTCAACACTGCTCTCCAGGAGGTTAAGGAGAACGCATTCACAGTTAAGCTTCCAAACGGTGAGATCACAGACCTCGACTTTGACTACGGCTTCAACTGCCTCGGTATGCGCGCTAACAACCCGATTCTTCCTGAGCTTCAGAAAGCATTCGAGAACACTCATACTTATGTTTACAACATTGGTGACTCCGTAAGAGCAAGACGCATCATGGAGGGCACAATGGAGGGTCGTGCAATCCTCAACGTACTCGAGGACCAGGGCTTCTTATTCCTCGATCCGCTCGAGTAATTAACTAAATCTAATAGGAGAGGGCGAAAGCTCTCTCCACAATATAAAATCATATAACTTTACATTTTTCACAGTACTAAGAAAAGAGGACAAAAGTTATGCCAAACATTACAGGTCATACGGAATTAGTCGGCTTAATGGCTTATCCTATCCGTCATACACAGTCTCCTACAACTCATAACCTCGCTTATGACAAGAACGGTGACGATGTTATCCAGCTCGCTTTCGAGGTTGATAACGATTCTCTTGAGGATGCTGTTCAGAGCATTCGTGCACTCAAGATGCTCGGTTCCAACATCTCCATGCCTAACAAGACAGTTGTTCACAAGTACCTCGACGAGGTTGACGAGGCTGCAAGACTTTGCGGTGCTATAAACACAGTCGTTAACATGCGTGACGAGAACGGCAACGTAACAGGCAAGCTCAAGGGCTACAACACAGACGGCATGGGCTACTGGCAGGGAATCACAGAAGAGGGAATCGACTTCAAGGGAATGAAGATGGTTCTTATCGGAACAGGCGGAGCTGCTACAGCTATCGCAGTTCGCGGTGCTCTTGACGGAATTTCCGAGATGGCAATCTTCAACATCAAGGACAAGTTCTACAGCCGTGGAGAAGAGATTGTTGACCTCATCAACAAGAACACAAACTGCAAGGCTACAATGTATGATCTCGCTGATCACGATCTTCTCAAGCAGAAGATGCACGAGGCAGACCTTTTCTGCGATGCAACAGGCGTAGGCATGCATCCGCTCGAGGATCTCTCTAACATTCCTGATCCTTCATACTTCAAGAAGGACCTCATCGTTACAGATACAGTTTATGCTCCTCGTGAGACTGTTATGATGAAGCAGGCTAAGGAAGCTGGCTGCGATAAGGTTTACAACGGCAT
Source organism: Bacteroidaceae bacterium (assembly GCA_963589785.1). GTDB lineage: Bacteria > Bacillota > Clostridia > Oscillospirales > Acutalibacteraceae > SIG603. The sequence continues at coordinate 19,704 of CAVAMJ010000015.1, forward strand.
GAGCATGATGCTCTTCCAGGCTCTCATCGCTATCAAGCTTTACACAGGCAAGGATACACCTGTTGATTACATGAAGGAGAAGCTTGGTATCTGATTTTTGTGATACCGACTTTAATTTCGCTCACAAGACACGGAGTGTGTTGAAAATATTCTTTTAAACAAAGCGTGTGCACGGAAAAATTCCGTTTGTACACGTTTTTGTTTATTTTATATTTGCTTTTTTCCTATTAATGTGATAACCTAAAGCTATTAATTATCTTGCAATTGAAAACAATAGGACATACAAAGGTAAGAAAGGGTAATATTATGGCAAAACATATCACTGGACACACAGGATTATTGTGTCTGCTCGGCAGCCCGGTAGCACACAGCATTTCTCCTGAAATGCACAATGAGGCTTGCGATGCATTAGGACTTGACTATTCATATCTCGCATTTGATGTTCCCGAGGACAAGATGCCCACAGCGGTTGAAGGACTTCGCACCATGGGCGCAAGAGGCTGGAACATCACCATGCCGGGAAAGAACATCATGTGCAAGCTTGCTGACAAGCTTTCTCCCGCTTCTGAGATTTCGGGCGCATGCAACACTATCGTAAACGATAACGGAGTTCTCACAGCTTACACAACTGACGGAATCGGCTTCATGAAGGCTGTTGAGGAGAACGGCGTAGACATCATCGGCAAGAAAATGACTCTTCTCGGTGCGGGCGGAGCGGCTACCGCAATTCTTATCCAGGCGGCTCTTGACGGTGTTGCTGAGATAGAGGTTTTCAACAGAAATGATAACTTCTATAAAAGAGCAGAGGATATTGTCGCTAAGCTTAACGAGCGCACAAGCTGTAAGGTAAGCATTCACGACTATTCCGACACAGAGGCACTCAGAGCATCAATCGCTGACAGTGTAATCCTTGTAAACGCTACTTCTGTCGGAATGGCTCCGAACACGGACGAGACAATGATCACCGATACAAGCATGTTCCGTGAGGATTTGTTTGTATTCGATGTAATTTACAATCCGAAGGAGACAAGATTCCTTCGTGAGGCTAAAGAGGCCGGCTGCAAGACAGGCAACGGACTTTATATGCTGCTCTATCAGGGAGCGGCTTCCTTCAAGCTTTGGACAGGCGAGGACATGCCTGTTGATATAATCAAGGAAAAGTACTTCTCTTGATTTCTGAATTAAAAACGCAAAGAAAACGGACGGTTAAATCAAACCGTCCGTTTTTCTTTATGCTTAGTGATTTATTTTGCGGTGATTGTTTCTGTTTCTCCGTTGACTGTTAAGGGCTTTTCTTCACAGGTGAATGTGAAGTTAGCGTAGTCGGAGTTGAGTGCATAGAAATTGTCGGCGATTATCTGCAGAAATTCAGCGCTGTTCTGGGTGTCGGCATAGTCCTGAAGTGCCGAATTAAAATCAAGAACCACAACGATATTGTTGGAGCTTGTGGAGTCGATTGCAGAGGAAATGAGCTCGATGTCATCGGGGACAGCTTTCAGTTCCTTTAGTTTGTCCCAAAGCTCGAAGAAGTCTTTTGGACTCTCGTCAAGATGAATGCTTTCTCCTGAAAGAACCGATGTGAGGTCTATTCCGTTGTCGGTTTCTTCTTTTGAAGCCTCAGTCTTTGAGCTTTCACCGATTCCAACATCATTGTAGCTTTTGCTTCCGTCAAAGTAGCTCTTTGCGGCGGCTACGGTGCTGTCCTCGCCCTCGTAGACATAGCCCTCGCTTTCTGCCATTTCGGTGCTCTCAACGTAGGATGAGCCCGTGAGCCAGCCGTTGTGAACGGCTAAGAAAGCATAGACAACAATCGCAATGCAAAGACATGCGACAAGCGGAACGAATCTATCGAAGGTGTGCTTGAAGAATTTTAGACGCTGTTTTGTTACAAATCCCTTTTTGTCGAGATTTCTTTTTATCTCATAGAAAGAGTGGTTTGATGAATAGTCATCATTTACGATTAAGTCAAACGCATCCTTGATTTTCTGCTCATGGGAGCGTGTGTCCGGTGCTTCCGTCGGCTCGAGATATTCGGGAGTGAGGTCTGAATTATCCACTTCGTCCTCTTTTACTATTCTGTTCAGAGTTTCTTTGTCGAGAAGATTATCTTTTTTCAACGGGCGTCACCTCCAAGCTTTTTATCGAGATGCTGTTTTCCGTGCTCGAGATTGGATTTAATACTCGAGCTTGATTTGCGGAGAATTTTTGCGATTTCCTCGGCTGAAAATCCTTCGGAATAATGAAGATACATAGGCGTGCGGAATTTTTCAGGCATGGTGAGGAGTATAGCGAGAGTATCGTCAATCTCAAACGGGAGATGCATTTTCTCCATGTCCTTAATGCGGATTTCCTTGCGCATTTTTGTTCTGAAATAATCCATGGTAGCCATGTGGGCACAGCGGATAAGCCAAGCTTCCTTTTCTTTCTCGTTTGCAAAGCTTTTTTTGGTCAGATGATATTTCAAAAAGACTTCCTGAACTATGTCGTTGGAGTCAGCGGGCTTTTTTATGTGGATAAAAGCAATTTTATAGACCGTGTCGCAGTAATTGCGGTAGGTTTCTTCAAAGTCGGCTTTCATGATTTTCTCTGCCAAGAGTAGTCCTCCCTTCGTGGTGGGTTTGTCAAGATTTTTTGTTGTAGTAGCTGTCGGGGACGTCGGTCATATTCTCGACGTCGGCAAGCTCGGGTTCAAGCTCCGTTTCCTGAAGTCTCTCGGGAAGCGGATATTTTTTCGGATTGCGTTTGTTTTTTCTTATTAGCTTCGCATCGGCACGAGCCTGTTTCCGATTAGCTTTTCTAAGCTCGATTTGCTCCTTTTTCTCTCGAAGAAATGTAGAGAGCTCTTTTCGAAGCGAGCTGAACTGCAGCCATGCGACTATCTCGCCCGAGAAGAACATGATGTACATGCAGAAGTACAGCCAGAGCATAACCACAACGATAGCGGCAAGAGAGCCGTAGACCGAAGCGTAGTGAGCAAAATTCTCTACAAAGACAGAGAAGAAGAAGGTGAAAAGAAGCCAGCCCGCCGTGGAGATAAGTCCGCCGAAGACGGCGAATTTAAACTTAACCTTTGCCTTTGAGGGAATAAGCTTGAATGTAAATGTGAAAAAGATGAAGAGAAAGACAAAGCTGAAGTAATCCTTGATGTTGTGCAGAAAATCGGCAACGGGAAAACTTGTCAGATGTAAAAGCCAGTTGTAGACCGTTCCGCCGAAAACATTGATAGCGATTGTGATTACTATGGCGAAGTCGAATGCAAGAGTATAGATGAGAGAAATTCCTCTTGCTTTCCAGTAGTTTGTTTTCTCACGAATCATAAAAATGTCGTTGAGACCTTTAACTATGGAGAACATAGCAGTTGAGCTTGACCAAAGAGTTGTAACAGCAGTGACCGATACCATTCCGAATGTTGAAATGCTGTCCTTAGAAAAAAGACTGTGCAGAAAGCCGGATGCGGTTTCCGGCAGTCTTGATATGAGGCTTTCAAGTATGCTGTAGCCGTCAAGCTTGATGCTCGAGAGCGTAGAGAGAAGCAGCATTATGAAGGGAACAAAGGAGATAACGATATAAAATGCTACCTGTGCCGCCATGGCGTCGCATCTGTCAGAGAGAAATTTGTCTATGAACTTGAGAGCATTTTTCTTTAGAATAGATAACATCGTCACACCCCCTATCCTAATATGCTGTCAAAAAATAACTATACCATAAAAATATGAATATATCAAACAGCTTTTGCCGATACCAACGCAAAAGGGAGCCGAAAAACCGCTTGCAAATGGAATTTATCCGAAAACAAAATGTTCAAAAAAAGCTAATAATACTATAGTATTTTGTTTATATTTTTGGTATACTCTAAGTGCAGATGTTCTAAAACCTTAGTTGTGGGAGCATTTGTACAGGGTAAAAGCAGACTGCGATTTTAAATCGTTAAGAAAACACAAGGAAAAACTGTATCTGTTTGAAAGGAAGGTAGATTTTATGGGACTTATATCAGCTGCAATTAATTCTGCGGGCGGCGTTTTGGCAGATAGCTATAAGGATTATTTTTACTGCGAGGCTATCCCGGCTGATGTTTTAGCCGTTAAGGGCAAGAAGAAGGTCACGAGCAGATTTTCATCCAAGGGCTCGGACAATATCATTACGAACGGTTCCGTTATTGCGGTTGCTGACGGTCAGTGCATGATTATCGTTGAGCAGGGCAAGGTAGTTGATATTTGTGCTGTTCCGGGCGAATATACCTATGATACATCGACTGAGCCTTCGATTTTCTCGGGAAATCTCGGCGAGAGCATAAAGGCTACACTTCAAACCATGGGTAAGAGATTCACTTTCGGCGGAGAAACCGCGAACGACCAGAGAATTTACTATTTCAACACAAAGGAAATCATAGGAAATAAATACGGCACGGCTAACGCTGTTCCGTTCAGAGTAGTCGACAATAATGTCGGACTCGATATGGATATTTCCATTAAGTGCTTCGGCGAATACAGCTATCGAATTGCAAATCCGATTTTGTTCTACACAAATGTATGCGGAAATGTAAGCGATGACTACAAGAGAACTCAGATTGACTCTCAGCTTAAGAGCGAGCTTCTGACGGCACTTCAGCCGGCATTCGCCAAGATAAGCGAAATGGGAATTCGCTATTCATCTCTTCCGGGACACACCACGGAGCTGGCAGACAGCCTAAACGAGGTTCTTTCCGCAAAGTGGAGAGATCTTCGAGGCATTGAGATTGTATCCTTCGGCGTCTCGAGCGTAAAGGCAGACGAGAACGACGAGAAAACAATCAAGGAGCTTCAGAGAAATGCCGCATTCCGTGATCCCACAATGGCGGCGGCTCATCTTGTCGGAGCTCAGGCTCAGGCAATGCAGGATGCCGCAAAGAATTCAGGCGGTGCCGCTGTCGGATTTATGGGAATGAATATGGCCGGCGGCTCAGGCGTCAACACTCAAAATCTCTATCAGATGGGCGCAGAGCAGTCGCAAAGAGCAGCTTCTCAGCCGCAAATGCCGAAGACAAACGCAGTTTCCGCTTGGACTTGTCCGACATGCGGCAAGAGTGCGACAGGCAAATTCTGCCCCGAATGTGGAACGAAAAAGCCTGAAACAAACTCTTGGACATGCACTTCATGCGGTACGGTAAACACAGGTCGTTTCTGCTCAGAGTGCGGCTCTAAGAAGCCCGAAGCACCGTCAAACTACAAGTGCTCTAATTGCGGATGGGTTCCCGCTGATCCGAAAAATCCACCGAAGTTCTGTCCCGAGTGCGGCGATCCGTTCGGCGATGAGGATAAAATCTAATATCAAAATCAATTCGGCTTAGCTGAATTAATCAGAGCCCTGCGGTAACTCGTGGGGCTCAAGCTTTTGTTGAATGTACACTATTTTGGTGATATAATTGTACTCATAAAATTACCGAAGAAAGGTGAATAAAATGGATATTGTCGAAAGAAGTAATATAGAAGAAAAATACCTCTGGGATTTAAGCTCAATGTTTGAGAGTGACGAAGCATTCGAGAAGGCTCTTGATGAGGCGGCGGCTTATATTCCGAAAATCAAGGAGTATGAGGGTAAGGCTGTCAAAAATGCAGAGACTCTTCTCTCTTACCTAAAGCTTGAAGATGAAGTGGGAGTTCTTCTCTCAAAAATCACGAACTACGCTCAGAGAAAAAGCGACGAGGATACTCGTGTAGCGAAATATCAGGACTACACAAACAAGAGCATGAGTCTTTATGTCAGCCTTGATTCCGCTTCCGCTTGGTTCATTCCTGAGCTTTTAACTCTCTCCGATGAGGAAATCGAGTCTTTCTACAAGGAGTGCGGTGAGCTTGAGCTTTACAGAAGAAAGCTTTCTCAGATTTTCGCACAGAGAGAGCACACGCTTTCTCCGAAGGAAGAACAGCTTTTGGCGGCGGCAGGAGAGATGTCCTCTCAGGCTGAAATAATCTATTCTATGTTTGCGGATGCCGACCTCAAATTTGCCGATGCTACGGACAGCCTCGGAAACAAGCACGCTGTAACTCACGGCAGCTTTGTTCCGCTAGAGATGAGTTCTGACAGAGAACTTAGAAAATCTGCATACGAGTCGCTTTACGAGACATATAAGAACTTCCGCAATACCTGTGCTTCCACTCTTTCCGCTCAGGTAAAACAGCTTAAATTCTTTGCTGATGCAAAAAAATATAACACCACCCTTGAGGCGGCTTTGGATGATACCGAGGTTCCGACAGAGGTTTACACAAATCTCATCGAGGCAGTCCACAGCGGAATGGACTCGATGTATAAGTATGTTAAGCTTAGAAAAAAGCTTTTAAAGGTTGACGAGCTTCATTTCTACGATATTTATGCTCCGATTATCTCCGATGTCGATATGCATTTCACCTATGAGGAGGCTTGCGAGCTCATTTTAAAGGCACTTGAGCCGATGGGCGAGGATTACCTTGCGATAGTAAAGAAGGGTCTTAGCGAGAGATGGATCGATGTTTATGAGAACCCGGGCAAGAGAAGCGGCGCTTACTCAGCCGGCGGATACGGAATGAATCCGAATATTCTCTTAAACTTCCACGGAACACTAAACGATGTTTTCACACTAATTCACGAGATGGGACATTCGGTTCACACCTATCTTTCGAGCCATAACCAGCCGCCTGTTTACTCCGACTATGTAATTTTCGTAGCCGAGGTTGCTTCAACATGCAATGAAGCACTTCTCATGCAGTATTTGCTGAAGACAACAACGGACAAAAAGCAGAAGGCTTATATCCTCAATCACTTCCTCGAGCAGTTCAAGTCAACTCTTTACCGCCAGTGCATGTTCGCTGAATTTGAGCTTGAGATTAATAAGCTCAACGAGAGAGGCGAGGGCGTCACTGCAGACGCTTGCACGGAGATTTACCGCAATTTGCAGAAGCTTTATTTCGGTGACGAAATAGTCATTGATGACGAGATTTGTCACGAGTGGGCAAGAATTCCGCATTTTTACTATAATTACTATGTATATCAGTATTCAACGGGATTTGCGGCGGCAATGGCACTTTCTCAGAGAATTTTGACTATGGGTGAGCCGGCTGTCAAAGATTATATCGGTTTCCTTAGCGGCGGAAGCTCCAAGACACCTATTGAGCTTTTAAGAGGTGCGGGAGTTGATATGGCTTCCCCTGAGCCTGTTCTTTCAGCTATCAAGGTATTTGACGGTCTCATTGACGAGATGAACGAGATTGCCGAGTGATGCGGTGAGAGAAAATGAAAGACAATAATCTTCCGACCGAAACAAAGCTTAATTATATCGCAAGAATACACACGGATTTTCCGTCAAAATTCGGCATACCGAGACAGTCGGGGCTTGAAGCGAACATAGCGAGAATAGTTATGGAGCCTGAATATCGACGTGCAGAGGCTTTTCGTGGGCTTGAGGAATACTCTCACATTTGGGTGATATGGGATTTTTCCGAAAATCACAGAGACACGTGGAGTCCGACAGTTCGTCCGCCGAGACTCGGCGGAAACGAGCGCATGGGAGTTTTTGCGACAAGATCGCCGTTTCGCCCAAATCCGATAGGGATTTCTTCGCTGAAGCTTATCGGCGTAGATTACGAATGTGAGGATGCACCCGTGCTTATCGTCAGCGGTGCCGACATGATGAACGGAACTCCGATATTTGATATTAAGCCGTACATTGCGGCGGATTGTCATTTGGACGCAAAGGAGGGCTTTTCGGGCAGAGTGAAACAGCACTTTTTGACCGTGGAGTTTGACTGCGAAAAGCCGTGCGATATGACGGCAGAACAGTTTGAAACCCTCAAAGGGGCGCTAAGAGAGGACCCAAGACCGTCGTATCAGAAAGACGAAAACAGAATTTACGGAATGAGCTTTGCAAACTGGGATGTGAAATTCTCTGTTTGTGAAAATAAACTTACCGTTAAAGGCTTTGAAAAGCTTTAAATAACAAAAACTGCGAGGTGATGTCACTTCGCAGTTTTTGTTTGGTTTATGTAGTTAGAAAAATCAGTCTTGTAGGCTTCCGTCAATGTTCACAGTGACAACCTGCCACGGAATGAACTTTCCGCTTTCCATGAGAGCCTTTTTTGCAGCCATCTCAAGACCGCCACAGCAAGGAACTTCCATTCTCACGATTGTTACCGATGTGATGTCGTTCTGCTTGATGATTTCTGTGAGCTTCTCGCTGTAATCAACAGAATCAAGCTTAGGACAGCCGATGAGAGTTGTTTTGCCCTTGATGAATTCCTGGTGGAAATTAGCATAGGAATAAGCCGTGCAGTCAGCCGCAATCAAAAGCTTTGCGCCGTCAAAGTAAGGCGCTTTTATCGGAGCGAGCTTAATCTGAACGGGCCAGTTTCTAAGCTGAGAACCGATAGCGACAGGAGCGGTAGGAACGCTTTCTTCTGTCGGCTCCTCGTTTCTTATCATCTGGCGCATTCTTGAGCCGGGGCATCCGCCGGCGGGTGCATTATGAATGAACTCCTGCATTTTCTTCTGCATCTCTCTTTGCTTCTTGTGCTCCTCAACTGCCTTTTCGTCGTATGCGGCAGCTTCTCTTGTCTCAAATGTGATTGCACCTGTCGGGCACTCCGGCAGACAATCGCCCATGCCGTCACAATAATCATCACGCAAAAGTTTTGCTTTTCCGTCTATCATTCCGATTGCTCCCTCGTGGCATGCGTTTGCACATGCTCCGCAACCGTTACACTTTTCCTCGTCAATATGAATAACCTGTCTCAACATAAGTTTTTACGCCCTTTCTTAACTTTGTGGGTCTTTCTTGACTTTATGAACTTAGTATAATATCATTTGAATATAAATTCCGTTGTTATAACAACATTTCAAAAAGGATTATCATGAATTTTAAATTTTTGACAGAGACAAAGCTGTTTAAAGGAATTACCGAAGAAAACCTTGAGGAGCTGATAAATTTGCTCGATTATAAAACTAAGACCTACCAAAAGGGGGAATATATCCTCTTGGCAGGCGAAAAAATAAGCGATTTGTGCCTTGTGCTTTCTGGCAAGGTTAAGATAGAATTTTCCGATTTATGGGGAAATTCAACCATACTTGGGCTAACGGGCAAGGGCGGAGTCTTTGCGGAATCCTATGCGATAGACGGCACAAGACCGCTCATGGTGAATGCGGTAGCCGAAGAGAAAAGCGAGGTGCTTTTCTTAAATGTGCCGAGACTTCTTAGCGTGAACGAAACGGGAAACGATGCGGCGGCACGGGCGATTTCCAACATGCTTAAAATAAGTGCGGGAATGAATATCGGACTTTCGCAGAAGATATTTCATTCCTCGCCGAAAAAAATCCGTGAGAGACTTATGAGTTTTCTCACATATCAATCGGAAATTCACGGCTCGAACAGCTTCGATATTGCTATGAACCGTGAGCAAATGGCAGAGTACTTAAATCTTGACAGAAGTGCACTCTCAAAGGAACTTAGCAAAATGAAAGCGGAAGGCTTGATAGACTTCCGCAAAAATCATTTTGCTATTTTCAAGCCTTAGAAAAGGCATCGTTTAAAATCGGCTTTATGAGCCTATAAACCTCGGTCGCTCTGTCGGGTGAGGTTTTATTTAAGCTTTGCTGTAAGAGACAATGAACCTCAGCCTTGCTTTTAGATGAAAGGATTATTTCCGTCACGATTTTAGCTTCATTCGGATTGTGGATAAGCTCGAGAATTTGACGGTAGTATTTAGAGTAATTTTCCTTGCTATAGGTGACGGTGGTGTTGTTCTTTTTGGATGGGATCGACGGCTTTGCCGTGAGCAGAGGAACGATTTTATCGTAGATTTCCTTTGCTTGAGCGCCGTAGATTTGCTGGAGCTCGTTGTGAACCTCGGATTTATCGCTTGTTTTCGAGAGAATTTTGCTTACGGCTTCAGCCTTTTTTCTGTCACCGATAAGTGAAACAAGATTTTCTAAAGCTTCGTTTGTTTTGCTGTCTTTAGCCGTGACATTTTTTTTGCTCGATTTTTCGCTGTCCGATGTCTTTGTGAGGGAAGTGCTTTTTTCTTTTTTAACGGTGGCAAGGCTCAGGCTTTTTTGCTTGATTTCAGCCAAAGCAACAGACGGCTTTTCTGTTTTCTCTGTTTCCTTTGCCTTTTCCGTAATAATCGGTTCTTCCTTTTGCTTGGAGACGGGGGCGTCAAGCTTAGAATAAACGGGTACGGCGGGAGATTTCTCCGCTTTCTTTTCAGCGGTCGGTGCAGTCTGCGGTTTAGCCGCCAATACTGTTTCCTGCTTGACTTCTTGCTTAATTTCAGGCTTGATTTCAGAATTTATTTTTGATTTAATCTCTGATTTTATCTCTGTTTTAATTTCTGATTTTGGTTCTGCTTTAAGCTCTGTTTTATTATCTTTCGTCTGCTTTGTGATGGGCGGAAGATTTTTCTTGCTTTGGGTACTGCTCTTTTTGGAAAGCTTAACCTTTGTCTTTGAGGGTGCGGCAGTGCTTTTTCTGTTGCTGACGGTTTTTGATGTCGTTTTGTTCTTTTTGGACGAAACGGCTTTTTCGGTTTTGGTCGGTTTGCTATCTAAAGTCGGCTTTTCTTCTTCGTTAGCGATGTTTGGTATAAGCGTAACCTTTATGCCCTTGTTTTTCCAGAAGCTTTCGAGACATTCATAGCCTTTGTCTGCGCTCACTATGAAGAAATTGGCGAACGGGTGCTTGTGGGCCATGTAGCCTAGGTATGAGGAAAGCTGAAAATCAAGGAAATCGTGTCTGCCGATTTCTGCCTGCTCTAGCATAACCTTTGCTTTGGTATCGTTGATCGATTTCATGCAGTCGATAGTTATGCTCTGAGCATTTTCGGAATAGAAGATGACGACTTTATCGAATCTGCCAAGCTTTTCTATGCCGTAAAGTCCGTGAAGCTTAGTGTTTTCGTAGTCAATAAAATATATGTTCATGCGATTTATTACTTAAAATCAGCAATGGCATTCCAGTTATCCTTGATGTAGATGATACCTGAAATGAGCGCCATGAGTGTGCAGAGACCGACGAAGCATTCGCCGATGACATAGAAGAGAGCGGAGTAAGCGGTGCAAAGTCCGAGCTGAAGAACATACTGAAGAACGAGAACCACCAAAATAGCGATGATCTGGGTGACTGTCTTTGCCTTGCCCCAGTTGTTTGCGGCAATGACTGTTCCGCTTGATGCGGCAACAAGTCTAATGGATGTGACTGCGAACTCACGGAACATAATGATGATTACAAAATACGGATTTGTGTGGCCGAGAGCAACAAAGCAAATCATGGCTGCCATAACGAGGATTTTGTCGGCGAGCGGATCCATGAATTTTCCGAAGTTTGTGATGAGGTGGTCACGGCGAGCTATTTTTCCGTCAAGGTGATCTGTGTAGGATGCGACGGCAAAGATAATCAAAGCTATGAGGTAGCTGTGAGGAATGAAGGTTGCCATCAAAAAGAACACGAAAAACGGAACGAGGATAACTCTAAGAAGTGTGAGTTTGTTTGGTAAATTCATTATATTTCTCCTTTAGTATTACGGGATAAATTTAAATTTCGCACTCTTTTAAGTATATCATACCAAGGTTTTTTTATCAATCTTGATTGTGCGAAGAAAAAGGGGATAAAACTTCCAAAAGAAAGGAGATATTCTCACAAAAAGAATATCTCCGATTGGTTAAATTACTTTTGAGTTTCGCCCTCATCGGCAAGCAAGGTGATTGTAACCTTGTATTCGTTGCCGTTTGCTGGGTGAACGATTGTTATTTCACAGCTGTCACCGGGTGAATAGGAGAGAAGTGCATTTGCAAGGCTTGTGAGACTGCTTACTTCGGTTCCGTCTACTGCGGTGATGACATCGCCGACCTTTGCGTCTGTGCCCTCAAAGCCTGAGCCTTCTGCAATGCTTACGATTTCTACGCCCGAAATAGTGAGGTCCTGATAGTTCATTCCTGTTATTCCGAGTCTTACTCTGCCCTCGACATAGCCTGTGGAGAGGAGCTGATCGATAATGTCTTTAGCCTTGGAAACGGGGATTGCAAAGCCCATTCCCTCGTAGTAGTCTGCGACAATCTTGGAGGAATTGATGCCGACAACCTGTCCGTACATATTTACAAGAGGGCCGCCCGAGTTGCCCGGGTTGATTGCGGCGTCTGTCTGAATGTAGGTCATGCCGTTTGCGGAGTAGCTTCCGACTGTTCTGTCAAGACCGGAGATGACACCTCGAGTGAGAGAACCGGAGAAGTCTGTTCCGCCGGGGTTTCCGACTGCGATGACCCATTCACCGATTGAGAGCTCGCTTGCATCGCCGAACTCTGCGGGGGTGTAGCCGTTACCGTCAATCTTCAAAATAGCAAGGTCGGTGGTTTTGTCAAAGCCGACTATAACGCAGTCGTGCTCTGTGCCGTCGCTTGTGGTGATTGAAACGATTGTGGATTTTGTGTTGTTTACAACGTGAGAGTTAGTGACGATGTAACCGTTTTCCGTGATGAAAATTCCCGTGCCGTAGCTTTCGCTGTAACTGCCTGTTGTCGTGGCAACTTTGGAATAAACCGTGACGGTTGACGGAAGAACCTTAGCGTAAACTTCCTCTGCGGAAAGCTCTGTGCCGCTTGGTTTCTTTGTGATTGTGATACCGTCTGTGTACGGGGTTACGTCTATGTCAGGCTCGATGGTCTGTGGGCTTTCTGAGCCCTCAGAGCTTTCGCTTGATTCTGCGCTCTTGTCGTTATCGTTTGGAGTACTGTTCTCGGAGTTATCTTCGTCGGCTTTTGAATTCTCGCTGTTTTCATCATTTTTTGGAGCGGGAGTAGCGTAAATAGAATCGCTTGGCTCTGATTTCTCCTCGGTTTTGTTCACAGTGGGAATGTTTCCGCCGTCAGATATGACAGAATAAGTGAATACTCCGCCGCCGAAAATAAAGAGGAAGAAAAGAACGAAAATAAAGAATTTTGTTCCGCCCTTCATCTTTTTCTTCATAGGTGGCTGAGGCGGCATTGGGGGATACATCGGCGGCATAGGCGTACCGTTCTGTGCGTATGGCATATTCTGCGCATATGGCTGAGCTCCCTGAGGATAAGGCATGTTCTGCGGCGGCATCTGTGAGGGTGCATACGGCATGTTTTGTGCCCCTTGAGCACCGTACGGATACTGCTGATACGGCTGATAATAACCCTGCTGGGGATAAGTTTGCTGTGGGTTTTGCTGAGCGTTATTTGTGCCTTGAGCTGGTTGCTGTGCCTGTGGGGGATAGACAAATCCGCCTCCCTGTGGGTAAGCGTTGTATCCGCCGTACTGGTATCCGTTTGGATACGGCTGAGAGACCCTCTCAGCGTTCTGCTGAGTATAATTCGGCACCTCTGCTTTCTCTGCTTCTTCGGAAACTTCTTGAGGGGCTTCAGAAACTTCGCTTCTCTCGGCATTTACAGTATCATTTACTTCGGCAGAAGTTTCCTCTGTTACGGGAGCATCGGAAGAAGATTTAGAAGCTTCTTCTGTTATTTCCTCTGCGCTTGTTTCTGCCACTTCGGCAGTATTTTCATTCTCGACCTTGTCGGGATTTTTTTCTTTTCTGTCAAACATTTTTATTTCCTTTCGTCAGATATCGACGTCCTGAATATCATCATCGATAGATTCTGACAGATTGATAACCTTATCGGGGTTTTTCTGATTGTTTACAGGCTTTGGAATATAAAGGTCAAATCGGCAATACTCATTTTCGACCGATGAACAGGTTATGTCTCCGCCGTGAAGCTTGAGTATGGTCTTGCAAAGGAACAGACCGAGTCCGAGACCGTTTTTATCACGGGATCTTGATTTGTCCGTCTTGTAGAATCTGTCGAAAACTCTTGGCAAGTCCTCTGCGGCAATTCCCATTCCGCTGTTCTCGATTGAAAGGCATGCTCTGTCGATGCTGTCGGCAAGAGTGAAAGAGATGTAGCCGCCGTCGTTTGTGAATTTGACGGCATTTTCTACGATATTGTAAATAACCTGGTGCAGTAAATCCTGATCGCCGTAGACTGTCATGGGGATTGCGTTCTCAAGATTTCTTATCTCGATATGCTTCTCGTCAATCTTCTGCTCGAATGTGAGAACCGTCTGGAATACGGTGTCTGTGAGGTCAAAGTTGACGGGATTGATTTTTAATTCGCCCGAATCTATTCTTGAGAGGTTGAGCATAGAGCGGACAAGTCTTGAAAGACGCTTGACCTCATCGGAAACAATCTTGAGGTAATAGCTTTGTCTTTCCTGTGGGATTGTTCCGTCCAAAATACCGTCAATGAAGCCGGCAATTGTTGTCATAGGAGTTTTTAACTCGTGAGAAACATTAGCAATGAAGCTTCTTCTCATTCCCTCTGAGTCGGAGAGAGAGTTTGCCATGTTGTTGAACGCATGACCGAGTTCTCCTATCTCGTCATCTCTGTCATCGGGAACACGAATAGAGAAGTCGCCGTCACCGAATGCTTTTGCCGCCGCCGACATCTGACGAAGCGGCTGAACCATTTTATAGGTGAATGCCCAGACGAGGAAGAACGAGATAATGAAGGTGGCAAGTGCCGCCAAAACGAAAATTCTCACGGTGTCTTGTCTGTAATTCTGGAAACTCTTGGAGACGGTAGCCGCAAAAACTGCGCCGACTGTGTGTTCCTCTCCGTTTGAATCCTTTACTACAAGCGGAACGCCGATTGTGAGATAATTTTTGGTGTAGGAATTTTCAAAGTTAGACCTAAACTCCGTATATCCCGACATCGCATCATCGACATACTGCTGATTGACATTTCCGAGGGTTTCACCGTCAAGATTACTGCATGAGTAAACACCGAGGAGCCGCTTGCCGTTTTGGTCGGTCACGAAAATATCAACATCCATGTTGGCGGAAAGAACCTCTGTGAGTTTGGTTGTGCCCTGAACGTTGAGCGAATAGCCGTCCTTTTCGTCGTAGCTTGTGAATTCTGAGCAAAAGCTCGCAACGCTTGTTGCGTCGCTTATAAGGGTGCTTCGGCTCTCACTTGACCAGTATCTTGTGAAGAGCGTGGTGGTGATTGAGCCGAGAATGATGTAGCTTATCAGAAGAATTGCCATCGTCACCCACAAGTATTTGCGAAATAACGATTTTCTCATAGCTTATTCCTTTACTTCAAACTTATATCCGACACCCCAAACAGTTTTGAGTGCCCACTTATCGGAGACGCCCTCGAGTTTCTCACGAAGACGCTTAACGTGAACGTCAACTGTTCTCGAGTCGCCGTAGTAATCAAAACCCCAAACCTCGTCAAGAAGCTGGTCACGGGTGAAAACACGGTTTGGATTTGACGCAAGGTGATAGATAAGCTCCATTTCTTTCGGCGGAGTGTCCACCTGAACGCCGTTAACCTTGAGCTCGTAGTTGGTGAGGTTGATAGAAAGCTTGTCGTAATTTACCTGCTTTACCGCCTCACCCTCTTTTTTGCCTGTTCTTCTGAGAACGGCATTGATTCTCGCAACGATTTCCTTTGACTCGAACGGCTTTACAACGTAGTCGTCAGCGCCGAGCTCGAGTCCCAAAACCTTATCGAAAACCTCGCCCTTTGCGGTGAGCATGATAATCGGACATTCGCTTGTCTTTCTTATCTCACGGCAAACCTGCCAGCCGTCAAGAACGGGGAGCATGAGGTCAAGAAGAACAAGGTCTGGGTTAAAGGAATTGAAGGCGTCGATTGCCTGTTTTCCGTCATTTGCAATCTTGGTTTCAAAGCCTTCCTTTTCAATGTAGAGCCTTAAAAGCTCGCATATATTTTTGTCGTCATCGACAATAAGTATTTTTGCCATATTAAGATTTCCTCCAAACAAAATCATATATCATAATTTTAATTTAAAAATATAATAAAAGCAAGAATATTGAGTGAATAATGTGTGAATAGAAAAAAGGGTCACCCTAAAAAGGATGACCCTAAAATTACTGGTTTGCGCAAATTTGCACGACTCTCAATTACTCAGCGAAACCGGACTTGATAAGAGCTACGAGGCTCTCAACAGCTTCCTCATCGTCTGCTCCGTCAGCGATGATGCGGATGTTTGTGCCGCCGACAATGCCAAGGGAAAGAACACCGAGAAGGGACTTTGCGTTAACTCTTCTCTCTTCCTTCTCAACCCAGATAGAGGACTTGAACTCGTTTGCCTTCTGGATGAAAAATGTTGCCGGACGAGCGTGTAAACCTACCTGATTTTCGACTAAGACTTCCTTATCGTACATTTTGATTCACTCTCCTAAGTTTTTAGTTAGATAGATATTTATGGGTGTGATTTGCTGAATTAAAAACTATTAGAATTATAGCACAATAAAAAATCGAGTCAATAAATTTTATTGATTTTTGGTTGCTTGAACTATAAAACTTTATTTTAGAAATTCTCATTTGTGCAACATTGACCAAAATTTCACGAAAAAATAACTTTTCAGGAATTTGTTTATTCGCCAAAACCGTTGATTATAGGTCAATACTATACAAAATTTTTCCAATGTGAGATTATTTCTGTGAAAAAGAATTAAAAAATCCCTTATCTTTTGTTTTTGAGTGTCGAAAGATATTTTTTATCCTCACTTGTCAAATCGGCTGTCTCTAATATATCGGGACGGCACGAAAGTGTGATTTCAAGACTTTTCTTCCTTTTCCATTCTTCCACCTTGGCGTGGTTTCCGGACACTAAGGTTTCGGGAACGCTTCTGCCGTGGAAGACGGCGGGTCTTGTGTACTGCGGATACTCGAGAAGACCGCTGAAGTGGCTTTCCTCCGTGAAGCATGTGTCCTCGGCAAGAACGCCCGGTATCATACGGCTGACGGCATCGGCTAAAATGATTGCCGGCATCTCGCCGCCCGTGAGAACATAGTCTCCGCATGAAATCTGCTCGTCCACATATTCATCTATAATGCGCTCGTCTATTCCCTCGTAGTGACCGCATAAAATACATAGGTTGTCGTGAGCGGCAAGCTCCTTGACCTTTTCCTGATTGAGCACCTTTCCTCTGGGGGACATATAGATAATATACGGCTTTTCGCCGAGATGCTCCGATAGAACATCAATCGCCTCTGCTATCGGCTCGGGCTTCAAAAGCATTCCTTTTCCGCCGCCGAACGGGCAGTCGTCCACTCGCTGGTGCTTGTCGTGGGCATAGTTTCTAAGCTGATGAAAGCAAACCTGAAGAAAGCCCTTTTTTCTCGCTCTGCCGATTATGCTCTCGTTGAGAATAGTTTCGCACATATCGGGGAATAAAGTGATTAAATCAATTCTCATTTTCTTTATCCTCAGCTGTGTCGTCGTCAAAAATACCGGGAATCGGCATGATGTCGATTCTGCCCTTTTCGATGTCCGTGCTTTTAATCATAGGCTTAACGGCAGGGAAGAGGTACTCCTTATTTCCGTTTGATATGACATAAACATCATTTGCGGGTGCTTGGATTATGTCGGTGATTTTACCGTAAAGAACTCCGCTGTTGGCATCAAAAACCTCAAGTCCGAGAAGATCGCAAAGGAAATATTTTCCCTTTGGCAGTTTTATGTCGTTTCTGTCGGCATAGACGGTTTTACCGCGGTAGGTGTCCGCCATGGATGGATCAGTCACACCCTCCACCGTGATGAGAACCTGATTTTTGTGCACTCGGGAGGAGATTAGACCGATGTCCTTTTCGCCCCCGTTCAGATAGAGCTTCTTTATTTTTTTCAGCACCTCGGGGGAGTCCATCCAAGACTCTACTTTCATCTCGCCCTTTATTCCGTGAGTGCCGACGATTTTGCCTGCTTCAATAAAACGATTTTGCATTTTTTCCTCCTTTGTCAAGAGAACAGTCTTTTAGTGTAGTCAATAATAACATATTTTTAAACATTTGTCATTCAATCTTTTCATTTGCCGTGTGTTCACAAAATAAGTTCTTTGTGATAAAATATAAATTCGTGATATTAGACTTAATTTAGAATTTATTTTCATTTTCCGTATAAGAGAGGAAGAAAGTTATATGGCAATTACATCAAGAGAAAACCTTAGAAATGTCGCAATTATCGCTCACGTTGACCACGGTAAGACTACACTGGTCGACCAGCTTTTGAAGCAGAGCCATGTTTTCAGAGCTAACGAGCAGGTCGCAGAGAGAGTCATGGACTCCGGTGACCTCGAGAGAGAAAGAGGAATTACAATTCTTTCCAAGAACACCGCTGTTATGTACGGTGATACAAAAATCAACATCGTTGATACCCCCGGCCACGCTGACTTCGGCGGCGAGGTTGAGCGTATTCTTATGATGGTTGACGGCGTTCTTTTGCTCGTTGACGCATTCGAGGGCTGCATGCCGCAGACAAGATTCGTTCTTAAGAAGGCTCTTTCACTCGGCAAGAAGGCTGTTGTTGTTTTAAATAAGATTGACCGTCCGGGTGCAAGACCGGCAGAGGTTGTAGACGAGGTTCTCGATCTTTTCATCGAGCTCGGCGCAGACGAGGAGCAGTGCGACTTCCCTGTTGTTTACGCTTCCGCAAGAGACGGCTACGCTACATATGACCCGGAGGAGGGCGGCTCTGATATGACTCCGCTCTTCGAGACTATCATCAAGGAGATTCCGGCTCCGACAGGCGATGCAGAGGGCCCGACTCAGGTTCTTTTCTCCAACATCGATTATGATGATTATGTAGGCAGAATCGGTGTCGGCAGAGTTGAGAGAGGTACACTCAAGGTCGGTCAGAACGTCACTATTTGCGGCGGCGATGAGGATAAGTACAACGCAAGAATTTCCAAGCTCTATCAGTTCGAGGGCTTGAAGAGAGTTGAGTACGAGTCGGCAACAGTCGGTGACATCGTTTGTGTTTCCGGTATTGCAGACCTCACAATCGGTCAGACTGCTTGCGACCCGGAGCACGTTGAGCCGCTCCCGTTCGTTAAGATTGACGAGCCGACAGTTTCCATGATCTTCATGGTTAACAACTCCCCGTTCGCAGGTAAAGAGGGTAAGTACGTCACATCAAGAAACCTTCGTGACAGACTCTTCAAAGAGGTTGAGACAAACGTTGCGATGAGAGTTGAAGAGACAGAGACAACAGACGCATTCAAGGTTTCCGGCCGAGGCGAGCTTCACCTTTCCATTCTTATCGAGCAGATGAGAAGACAGGACTACGAGTTCCAGGTTGCTTCACCTAAGGTTATCATGAAGAGAGACGAGAACGGCCAGCTCTTAGAGCCGATGGAGCTCCTTATGATTGAGGTTCCGGATAACTATGTCGGTGCTGTCATGGAGAAGCTTGGCTCAAGAAAGGCTGAAATTCTCAACATGGGCACAAGAGACACAGGCACAACCCACCTCGAGTTCAGAATTCCTGCAAGAGGACTTATGGGCTACCGCTCCGAGTTCCTCACAGATACTAACGGTAACGGCATCATGAACAACCTCTTTGACGGCTACGAGCCATATAAGGGAGACATTCAGTCAAGAAATCAGGGCTCAATCGTTGCCCACGAGACAGGCGAGTCCACAGCTTACGGACTTTTCTACGCTCAGGACAGAGGAAAGCTCTTCATCGGTGCGGGCGTTGAGGTTTATGAGGGTATGATCGTCGGTCAGAACCCGAAGAACGAGGACATCGTTGTTAACGTTTGCAAGAAGAAGCACGCTACCAACACACGTTCATCAAGTGCTGATGAGGCTTTGAGACTTGTTCCGCACACTGTTCTTTCACTCGAGCAGTGCCTTGAGTTCATCGCAGACGATGAGCTTGTTGAGGTAACACCGAAGAGCATCAGAATGAGAAAGGTCATCCTTGATAAGGAGTTAAGACTTAAGTCTCAGAACAGAAACAAGAAGGCATAAGCCGATTGGCAGTAAAATTATCAGTAAAGAAATAATAAAGATCGGAGGTGAGCCATGGATATTGTCATACTTGACCTTGAATGGAATGCGGCATATTCGCATAAAATAGGCGGTTTTATCAACGAGATAATCGAGTTTGGTGCGGTTAAATGCGATGAAAATCTAAATATAACCGATACCTTCTCCTCGTTCGTCAAGCTGTCGGTCGGAAAGAAGATAAATTCTGTTGTTTCCGAACTTACTCATATCAGTGACGAAAATCTCAAGGACGCAAGACCTTTTACGCAGGTTGTCGGAAAATTCAAGCGTTGGGCGGGTACCTCGGTGCTTATGACCTGGGGAATCACAGATATTCAGACGCTCATCGAAAACTGCCGTTACTTCAGCGGCAGCGAAAAAATACCTTTTTTAACTAAATATATAGACGCCCAGAGATACTGCGAAAGCGAGCTCGGACTTGATTCAAGCGGCGAGCAGTTGGGGCTTAATCATGCGGCGGAAATCCTAAGGCTCGATGTTTCTAAAATCAAGCATCACAGAGCCTTGGGCGACAGCCTCATCACACTCGAGATTTTAAAGAGCATCTATGACAGAAGAAAGCTGAAAAACTTTGCTCAGGATGCGACCAATCCCGAGTTTTACAAGAAAATGACATTCCGCACAAGTTTCATTTGCGACATAGAGCATCCTGAAGCCAAAAAGCAGCTCAAGGTTTTCCTCTGCGATAAATGCGGCGGTGAATGTCAAAGAAGCTCGAAATGGGCGGTAAGAAACAAGAAATTCACAGCGAATTTCCGTTGCCGAGAATGTGGCTACAGTTTTTCGGGCAGAGTTCAGCTAAAGCAGAAGTATGAGGGAATTACAGTGACAAAGAAATCGGTTCCGCTTCCCGTTATCGAGAAGCCGAGAAAAGCAATTGACGGCACAGTCGGAGACATGTTGCTTAGCATCAAGGGTGCGGCGGGCTACCTCAGCTTTCCGAGATTTGATGAGATAAGCGGCTTGAAGCACGCTTTTTCAACCCGTATCGGAGGAAAGAGCGAGGGAGTTTTTGCCGCAATGAATCTGGGACTAAGACGAGGCGACGACGATGACATCGTTCACGAGAATTTCGAGATTTTCTGCAAGGGACTCGGTATTGAGAAGAAAAGCCTTGTCGCCGGCGCTCAGGATCACCACACTAACATCAGACGTGTGACTAAGAACGAGTGCGGCATCGGCATCGATAAGCCGAAGGACATGGAGAGCATAGACGGCCTTTGCACAAACGAAGAGGGAGTCACCCTTGTGATTTATGCGGCAGACTGCGTACCGCTCTATTTCTATGACCCGGAGAATCGTGCGATCGGCCTTGCTCACGCAGGCTGGAGAGGCACGGCTGCCGACATGGCGGGAACCATGGTCAGAAGAATGAAGTCGGAGTTTGGCTCTAATCCAGAAAAGCTTATTACGGCAATCGGCCCGTCTATCGGCCCCCAGTCTTTTGAGGTGGATGCACCATGCGCCGACGAGTTCTATAAGGTTGACGGAATGGACAAGTACATCACCGACAACAAAAACGGCAAGTATCATGTCAATCTCTGGAATGTTAACCGTGAGTACCTCATGAGGGCGGGCGTTAAGGCGGAGAATATCGTCATAGGAAATGTAGACAGCTACGAGAACTCTGACCTTATTTTCTCTCACCGAAAGACAAGAGGTCAGCGCGGAGCAAACATCGCTGTTATGCAGCTTTGCGAGACGGACAAAAATGAGTAAGCCGTGCACGCTTTGCCCAAGAGAATGTGAGGTCGACAGGTCAGTTACGCTTGGCTTTTGCGCAAGGAGCGATAAGCTCACCGTCGCAAGAAGCGACCTTCACTTCTGGGAGGAACCGCCGATAAGCGGAAAAAGAGGCTCGGGAACGGTTTTCTTCACGGGCTGCAGTTTGAGATGCATTTTTTGTCAGAATCATGAGATAAGCACGGGGGATAACCTCGGCAGAACAGTGAGTCCTAAGGAACTAAGTGAAATGTTTATGGAGCTCATCGACAAGGGCGCTCACAACATAAATCTTGTGACTCCCACTCATTACGCCGATAAAATCGCAGAGGCTCTTTCGATTAAAAAACTCCCCGTCCCCGTTGTGTACAACACGGGCGGCTATGAAAAAATCGAAACTCTCAAGATGCTTGAAGGACTGGTGGATATTTATCTTCCCGATTTCAAGTATGCCGAGGAGGAGCTTGGAAGAAAGCTCTCAAAGGTTAACGATTATCCGACTGTTTGCGAGAGTGCGATAGAGGAAATGCTTCGCCAGCAGCCGAAAAATATATATGATGAGGACGGCTTGATGAAAAAGGGCGTGATGATACGCCATTTGATTTTGCCGCTTCACACAAAAAACAGCATTAAGGTTCTCGAGAGGATAAAAGAAAAATTCCCCGGTGTGCCCGTGTCGCTCATGGCGCAGTATACTCCGATAGGAGAATTTGAGGAATATCCCGAACTGAACCGAGGAATTACAAGACGAGAATATGATAAGGTTCTCGATAAAATGGAGGAGCTTGATTTAGACGGCTTTGTCCAGGACAGAAAATCAAAGGGAGAGAAATTCATCCCGGATTTCAATCTCAAGTGATATGTGAATTCAGTTGTAAAAGCTTAGAGCAAAAGAGGTGCTGATTATGTCAGTATATAACGAGAAAGATTACAGAGAGACCAACGAGGAACTTCTCGATTTCATCAACAGAAGTCCGAGCCCGTTCCACGCAGTCGACAACATCAAAAAGTATCTTCTTGAAAGCGGCTATGAGGAGCTAAGCGAGAAGGAAAGATGGGACAGAAGAATAGAGGAGGGCGGAAAGTATTTCACAACAAGAAACTATTCTTCCGTCATTGCCTTTGAGATTCCCGAAAAGGAGTGCTTCCCCGGCTTTAATATCGCTGCGGCTCATTCCGATTCTCCGACCTTTAAAATCAAGGAAATCGGCGAGATGAAGGTAGAGGGCAACTACACAAAGCTTAATGTCGAGAATTACGGCGGAATGATCATGTCCACATGGTTTGATAAGCCGCTTTCGATTGCGGGCAGAGTTGTTGTAAAATCCGGCGACGGAATTAAATCAACCTTACTAAATCTCGACAGAGATTTCTGCTGTATTCCTAATCTTGCAATTCACATGAACCGTGAGATTAACAGCGGCTATAAGTTCAATGCTCAGAAGGATATGCTTCCGCTCATCGGAAACGAGAACGCAAGCCTTAGCGAGGTTATTTCAAAGGAGCTTGGCATAAACGCAGAGGACATTCTTTCCACCGATCTGTTCCTTTATAACAGACAGAAGGGCACATTTGTCGGAGCAGACGAAGAATTCATCATGTCTCCGAAGCTTGACGATTTGCAGTGCGCTTATTCTACTATGAAGGCGATTGTGGAGAGCGAAAAGTCCGATTCAATCAAGGTTGCGGCTGTTTTTGATAACGAAGAGGTAGGAAGCGGCACAAAGCAGGGCGCTTGCTCAACCTTCCTTTATGACACTCTCACAAGAATCAATCTTGCGCTCAACGGAAACAGCGAGGACTTTATCCGCAGACTTTCAGATTCTTTCATGGTAAGCTGCGACAACGCTCATGCGGTTCATCCGAACTACACAGACAAGACAGACCCCACCAACAGAAACTACCTCAACAAGGGCCTTGTCATTAAGTTTAACGCTAACCAGAAGTACACAACCGACGCAATAAGTGCGGCTGTTTTCAAGAGAATTTGCGAGAGAGCAGAGGTTCCGTATCAGGTTTTCCATAACCGCTCTGATATGGCTGGCGGCTCAACGCTCGGAAATCTCTCCAACGCACATGTTTCCCTAAATACGATTGATATAGGTATTCCTCAGCTTGCTATGCACTCCTCCTGCGAGACTGCGGGCTCTAAGGATACTTACGATACCGTAAAGGCACTCAAGGAATTTTTCAGCGTTTCTGTCACTGAGACGGAAAGCGGAGAATATTCCATACTCTGATATTCAAAAAACGACCCATGGTCTTTTGACCGTGGGTTTAGTGCCATATGCACACAAATTAGATTACCAAGATAAGGAAAGTGGACAATGAAAAAAAGAACGCTCAGAACAATGCTCTTAGTCGTCATGATTGCGGCGGTTTGTTTCTCTTTTACAGGCTGTTACAGTCACACCTATGCCACCAAGCAGGAGGGCACTTACGTTGCCGATACATTCGAACTAAGTGTTCCGGACGGCTGGATGAGAAACGAGAGGTACGAAAATCAGGTGGTTTTCTGCACAAAGGATTACCCAGACGACTGCGCTTCTTATATCTCAGTCGGTTACACCGATGAAGAACAGCTCGATGTGCTCAGAAAATATCAGGATTCTATCAAGGAGCAGATTATCTCGGGACTTGAAGAAAAGCTTGGCGAGGACTGCAAGGCGACGGTCTATACCTATGAGGACACAGAGGTGAACGGTTACGACTGCGTTCACATTGTAACATCCTATGTAAGCGAAAATCTAACCTATACTCAAGATCAGTATACCTTTGATTCTTCTGCGGGTTCGGTCACATTCTGTTACACAAGAGCGGGCGCAGACGACTACGCCGAGGCATTTGATGAGTCTATCAATTCTATTGTGATTAAGTGAGGTGCGAAGGATGAAGTCTTTGGAGCAGATGAAAAAGGAATACGCTGAGGTTCTTGTTAAAATCGGCGTTGACTTAAAGGAAGGACAGAAGCTTGTCTGCGAATGTCCCACAGAGCATGCTGATTTTATGCCTATTCTCGCAAAGGCGGCTTATGAGAACGGCTGCGGCGGCTTTGTCGTCATGTGGTCAAACTCTGCCGTTGACAGAATTAACGCAGAAAATCTCCTTGATAAATACGAATGTACCGAGGCTAAAACAGCAGAGTATTATTCTTCTCAGGGAGCGGCAATAATCAGAATAGACAGTCCCGACCTCGATGCCATGAAGGGCATGAGCACAGAGGCGACTTCCGCTTACAGAAAAGCGTCGGTTGCCATGAGAAGAGGCTTCCGCAAGGCTGCAAAGGGGGCAGGCTCAACCATAGCATGTCTGCCGGGAAAAGCTTGGGCAAAGCTTGTTTTCCCCGAAATTGAGGACGAAGACGAGAGAATGCTCAAAATGTGGGACGCTGTACTCACATGCTCAAGGTGCAAGGAGGAGACAGACGCAGTTTCCGCTTGGAAAAAATATATCTCCGATACGGCAAAGAGAAAGGCGCTCCTTGATGAGAAGGGATATGTCGAGTTTAAATATAAGAGCGATTTGAGTGATTTCACGGTTTCTCCCGCAGAGGGCAGCTTCTGGATGGGCGGATGTATGGAGACAGAAGACAAGGTCTATGTGCCGAATATTCCGACCGAGGAAGTATTCCAGACACCTCATAAGTACAAGGTGAACGGTACAATTGCCGCTGTTTTGCCGCTTGTTTTCGGTGGTCAGATTATAGACGGAATTAAGCTTACACTAAAGGACGGCAAGATTATCGACTACTCCGCAAGCGAAGGCTACGAGCTGTTAAAGGATATTATCGAAACAGACGAGGGCTCTCATTACCTGGGCGAAATGGCATTTATCGATGTCGCTTCACCTATCGCAAGTCAGGGCAAGGTTTTCTATACTACGCTCTACGATGAGAACGCATCGTGCCATGTGGCAATCGGAAATTCTTACGGTCCAGATGACTTAAGCGATGAAGAGGCTGATAAGCTTGGCTACAATCACTCTGCTGTTCATGTTGATTTTATGATAGGCGACGGCAGTATGAACATAGACGGAAAAACAAAGGACGGAGTCTGGGAACCGATATTCAGAAACGGACACTGGGCATTTTAAAAATTATGATACACGAATACGAAAGACAAACATATTACTACGAAACCGATAAAATGGGAATTATCCACCACTCAAACTACATTCGCTGGTTTGAGGAGGCAAGAATCGATTTCATGACAAAAATGGGCTATCCCTACAAGAGACTCGAGGATGAGGGAATAATCATTCCCGTAGTTTCCGTGAGCTCGGAATATAAATCCATGGTGAGATTTGGGGATACCGTAATAATCAAGACAAAAATCACACACTATGACGGAGTGCGCCTTTGCTGTGCCTATGAGGTTTACGACAAGGAAACGGGTGCACTTAGAAATATCGGAAAAAGTGAGCATTGCTTTTTGAATGAGGACGGCACAAAGCCGATTATCCTCAGAAGAAAGAATAAAGAGGCACACGAAACATTTCTGAGAAGTGTGGAGAGCGATTAAAAGCAAATGTTTTCAACAACTCTCATATAGATGTTGAAAATTAAAAGTTTTTGTTTCGCTTTTTACAAAAAGCGAACGGGGTTTAAGGGGCAGAGCCCATTAAATAATTAATAATGTATAATTAATTATTAAGAATTAATAATTAGCGTATACGAAAAACAGAGCGAAGCGATATAAAAAAGATAGGCTGGCAAAGTTAACCAAAAATGCGTTAGGCATCTGTGGTTGGGTTTTGCCAGCCGACTTGTTTACACAAATATAAATAAAGAACGATATGAAATTTAGAAACAAAGATAGAAATACAGCAAGAGAAATCGAAAACAAATAACATAAAAAGACAGGCACGGAAAATACGTCAAGAATGTGAAACATTCGCAGTCGGATATTTTCCGTGTCAAATTTTATCTAAGGAAAAATCAAAAAAGTAAAGCAAATAAAAAACATAAAATTTCCGTTTAGAGGGAAATTTTGTGAGAAAATGGGGTATAGGTGATAAACAGCTAAAAAATAATAGCTTTTGCGTTTATTGTATTTCTGTGTATAAGTGGTTCGGCTGGCAAAACCCAACCTTTTTAAAGTGTGGAGTGTGGAGTGTTGAGTTTGGAATGCGAAATTTAATTTAAATATACAATTTAATATATGCTTTTTAATTATGGGCAAATAAAGATTTTTCGTTCTGTATTTATCTTTGTGTAAATAGTTCGGCATGAAAAATGCCCGTCTGCGTATGTATTTTTCGTGCCTATCTTCTTTTTTGTCGCTTCGATCTGTTTTCCGTATACGCTAATTATTAATTATTAATTTTTTATTATTAATTACTCGTGGGCTCTGCCCACCTCCCGTTCGCTTTTTGTAAAAAGCGAAACCAAAAACTTTTACCGTATTACTAATTTGAAATTAACTCAGGAGGTTACTATGGAAAGAAATATCAATATTTTTAAGCTCGTGTTTTCGGCTGCCGCCGCTTCGCTTTTTTCGTACTGCGGAAAGCTTGCCGTGCCCGTATGCGTGCTGATTTTTTGTATGATTGTCGACTACGCAAGCGGAATGGCAAAGGCTTATTATAAGCGGGAACTTAGCTCTAAAATCGGATTTCGAGGTATCTTGAAAAAGCTGTGTCACCTTGCTATGGTGGCTGTGGGAATGGCTGCGGATTACCTCATCTCTCTCGGATTATCGGATGCTAAAATGCCGACGGGCTTTAGTGCCGGCTTGCTTGTGGCAATTTGGCTTATAATAAACGAGCTTATCAGTATACTCGAAAATCTGTCGGCTGTCGGCGTTCCTGTGCCGAATTTTTTGACAAGCTTAATCGAGAGACTGAAGCAAACAGCAGAAAAATAGCAGCAAAAAGTCCCGACCGAATTGGCCGGGACTTTTTTATATCAGTCGATTTCAACCGATACCTTTGTATTTGTTCTGGTAGCAGCGGATCTCATAACAACTCTGATTGCCTTAGCGATTCTGCCCTGCTTGCCGATTACTCGACCCATATCGCTCTCTGCGACATGAAGGTGGAATACGAGCGAGCCGTTAGGATTTTCGTCGCAGCTTACCACTACTTCCTCAGGATGCTCTACAAGACCCTGAGCAATAGTTTTAAGAAGTTCCTGCATATTAGTGTCCTTTCACTAAAAAGTGATTAGTCGATAACACCGTGCTTCTTGAAGAGAGCCTTAACTGTATCTGTTGGCTGTGCTCCCTTTGCAATCCAATCCTTAGCCTTCTCAGGATCAACCTTAACTACGCTTGGCTCCTGCATAGGATCATAGTAGCCGATCTCCTCGATGAAACGGCCGTCTCTTGGATAACGGGAATCTGCAACAACGATTCTGTAGAAAGGATTCTTCTTAGCACCCATTCTTCTGAGTCTGATTTTAACCATGGTAATTTTCCTCCAAAAATATAATGAAAATATTTATTTCAATATCAACCCGTTTACAGGCGAATATTTTTTAACTTACATATCGTACGGTGGCATAGAGCCTGTTCCGCCCATACCGCCCATTCCGTTCATGCCGCCCATTGCCTGGAGCTGGCGCATTTTTCTCTTGCCCTTCTTGCCTGAGAAGGATTTGAGCATTTTCTGCATCTGCTTGAACTGATTGAGAAGTCTGTTGACATCCTCGACCTTCTGTCCGCAGCCTGCCGCAATTCTCTTACGGCGCTTTGCGTCGATGATCTCCGGGTGAGATCTCTCCTCGGGGGTCATGGAAAGGATGATTGCGGCCGTTCTGTCCATGATTCTCTCGTCGATATCGAGATCGTCAACATTTCTGACGCCTGGCATCTTGGAAAGAATACCCTTGATTGGACCCATTTTCTGAACCTGACGGAACTGCTCGAGCATGTCGTTGAGATCCATCTTGTTGTTCATGATCTTTTCGGCTGTCTTAGCGGCGGCTTCCTCGTCAAGCTTGTTCTGAGCGTCCTCGATGAGGGAGAGAACATCGCCCATTCCGAGAATTCTCGATGCCATTCTGTCGGGGTGGAAAACCTCGAGGTCATCGAGCTTTTCGCCTGTACCGGCATATTTAATCGGCTTGCCTGTAACCGCTTTAATGGAGAGTGCCGCACCGCCTCTGGTGTCACCGTCGAGCTTGGTGAGGATTACTCCTGTGATGTCGAGAAGATCGTCAAAGCTTTTTGCAACGTTGACTGCTTCCTGACCTGTCATTGAGTCGACAACGAGAAGAATATCTGTCGGCTCTACGGCTTCCTTGATTCTATGAAGCTCATCCATGAGCGCTTCGTCAATCTGAAGTCGGCCTGCTGTATCTATAATAACGAAATCGTTACCGTAATCTCTTGCGTGGCGAATAGCTTCTTTAGCTGTTTTGACGGGATCCTGAGTTCCTCTTTCGAAAACCTCTGTCTCTGCCTGAGCACCGACGACCTGTAACTGCTTGATAGCTGCTGGACGGTAAATATCGCCTGCAACGAGAAGCGGTCTGTGACCCTGCTTTTTGAGCATCTTGGAAAGCTTTGCCGCATGAGTTGTTTTACCTGCACCCTGAAGACCGCACATCATAACGACTGCGGGTGGCTTTGACGGCTGATTGAGTCTCTCGGTAGCGCCGCCCATCAAAGCGGTGAGCTCCTCGTTGACTATCTTGATGACCATCTGAGCCGGAGTTAAGCTCTTCATAACCTCTTCGCCGATTGCTCTCTCGGAAACCTTGGCGGTGAAGTCCTTGGCTACCTTGTAGTTAACATCGGCTTCGAGCAGTGCAAGTCTTACTTCTCTCATTGCGTCCTTAACGTCTTGTTCTGAGAGCTTGCCTTTGCCTCTTAATTTTTTAAAGGAATTCGCAAGCTTGTCTGCGAGACCTTCAAATGCCATAATATTTCTCCTTTATTACTTATTGTCCGATAGAGCCGCCGCCGTGTTGATTATATCGGCTACGAGCCCGTCTATCTCAGTGTTGTGTCCTTCGTTTTTGTCCTTGATGAGAAGTGCACAGTCGCAAATCTTTGCAAGAGCGTCCTCCGTTTTGCGAAAACGCTTGACAAGGCCTAATTTATCTTCCATCTCCTGAAGCTCCTTTTCGCTTCGCTTGATGGCATCTCTTACGCCCTGACGGGTGATTCCTCTAACCTCGCTTATTTCAGCAAGTGAGAGATCATCGTAGTAGTAGCTCTCTGTGACTTCACGCTGAGTCTGAGTCAGCATCTCGCCGTAGAAATCAAGAAGATATGAAATTCTTAAATCCTTAGCCATATTCTGCCTCCTCTCAAAGTGTAAAGGATTTTTCTTTACAGCCTTTGAATTATACTATAAATGAAGCCCGATGTCAAGCAGTGTGAAGCTTTTTTCTTTACACTTACGGTTTTAATTTTAGTTGACTTTGTCACGGTAAAATCTTAAAATGATTTTAGTTCGTTTTTGAACAAAAGAAGAAAGAAAGAAAGGAAAAATTACGATGATTTGTTTTAACTGTGACTACACAGAGGGTGCACATCCCGCCATTATCGATATGCTTGTCCGCACAAATATGGAGCAGACAGTCGGCTACGGCGAGGACAGATATTGTGAAGAGGCAAGAGAGTTCATCAAGAAGGCTTGCGACTGCGAGAATGCTTACGTTCAGTTTTTAGTCGGAGGCACTCAGGCTAATTTAACTGTTATTTCTGCGGCACTTAGACCGCATCAGGGCGCTATTTGCGCAAAGACGGGACATATCAATGTTCATGAGTCCGGTGCTATCGAGGCAACAGGCCACAAGTGCATCGCTCTTGAGAGCGGCATGGACGGCAAGCTCACGGCAGAGGCTATCGACGAGTGCGTTACATCTCATTGGAACGACGAGACTCACGAGCACATGGTACAGCCGAAGCTTGTTTATATCTCTGACTCAACAGAGAACGGCGGAGTTTACACAAAGGCTGAGCTTACAGCAATTCACGATGTCTGCAAAAAGCACAATTTGATTTTATATATTGACGGCGCAAGACTCGGCTACGCTCTCATGTCGCCGAAGAATGATGTCACACTGCACGATTTGTGTGAGCTTGCCGATGTTTTCTATATCGGCGGAACAAAGGTCGGCGCAATGATGGGCGAGGCTGTCGTCATAATGAACGAGAACCTCAAGGAGGATTTCCGCTATCTCATCAAGCAAAAGGGCGGAATGTTCGCAAAGGGCAGACTTCTGGGAATTCAGTTCCATGCGCTTTTTGAGAACGGTCTTTATTTCGAGGTTTCCAAGCATGCGATTGACGAGGCTTTCAAGATTGCAAACGCACTCAAGGAAATTGGTGTGGAGTTCTTAACAGAGCCTGAGAGCAATCAGATTTTCCCAATACTTCCGAATTCTGTTCTCGAGAAGCTCTCCGAGAAGTATCTGACGGCTTTTTGGTGTAAGATTGACGAGAATCGTTCTGCTGTGAGAATTGCTACAAGCTGGGCGACAAAATCGGAAAATTCCGATGCACTTATCGAGGATATAAAGGAGCTTTTGAAGGCATAAGCTATTAGAAAAGGTGGGGTGAATATGTCGAGACCGCTTGCGTTGTCGGGATTTTCCTATATGTGCGGCTGTGTTTTGGCGTGTGTGCTTCTGTATTTCGGATTTAGCTTTTCACTTCTCGGAGCATTGGCGGCGGTGATGTTGCTTGGTGCAGTCATTTCGCTTGTTATATCTAAAAAGACTAACAAAATTAACAAAATAAACACGGCAGTGCTGAGCTTCATGGGCTTGGCACTGCTGTTGTGCTTTTTTCAAGGTAAATTTTTTGTAGAGCCAACATACAAATTCTCGGACGGCAAGGAATACGACATAAGCGGAACGGTTGAGGCGGTCACATATTATGACGGCTCGGCTCGCTTGACGCTGAAAGCTGATGAAGTCGGCAAATTCTCCCTGTATGTTCCTATTTTGACAGTGGTGAATGAGGGGGACAGCTTTGAAGGCAGTTTCACATTCGAGAAAAACACCGCTGAAATTTCCTCTGCTCTTGCAGACGGAGTTTATCTTAGTGCGGAGGAAACGGACTTAAGCTTTGAAAAAAACGAAAATAATAGTCTTTCTCAAAAAATATGTTCGCTTTTCGGTGATAGGCTCTATTGCTGTTTTGATAGTCTTTCGGCTAAGGTGAGCGAGGCGGTCGTCACGGGAAACCGCAGTTACTTGCCGACTGCCGTTTCCGAGAGCTTCAAAAATGCGGGAGCGTATCATGTGCTTGTCATCTCGGGAATGCACCTTGCATTGGCGGCAAGCTTTGTCATGTTTCTTTTCGGACTTCTTCCGATACCGAGAAAAACGGTATATATTCTTGAAATGATATTCGTGTTTTTCTATATGCTCGTGACGGGATTCGGTGTGTCGGTAGTGAGATCGGGAATCATGCTTTTTGTGTGTGCTTTTGGAAAAATCAGTGGCTCGAGGTATGACCCCATTACATCGGTTATGTTTGCGGCAATGCTCATGTTAATTCAAAATCCGTTCGCACTGCTTGGACTTTCGTTTATCTATAGCTTTGCGGCGGTTTTTGGAATAGAGGTATTTTATCCTGCGATGATGAGCTTTCTCGAGAAGTACATAAAGAAACTGCCTTACACTCTTTCCCTTGCCGCAGATGCGATTTCTTCCGTGATTTTTATGAGTGTT
Organism: Bacteroidaceae bacterium; assembly: GCA_963589785.1. GTDB lineage: Bacteria > Bacillota > Clostridia > Oscillospirales > Acutalibacteraceae > SIG603. The sequence goes on from CAVAMJ010000015.1 coordinate 51,901, forward strand.
TCCGCTAACATTATGCTCTTGCCGTTTGAGATGCTTTTTGGCACGGCAGAGCCGATGAGAAGTGTGGTTTCGGGTACACTTCTCAGCGTGCCGAGTACGGCTGTTGTCACGGTCGGACTGATTTTTGCACTTGTTCCGCACGGACTTCATTTTTTGATTTTGCCGCTAAGACTGATTATGTCACTTTCGGTGAGGGTTTGCCTTTTGATTACCGAATGGGCGGAAAGATTGCCGTCACTCACGGTCAGCCTTTTTGCGCCGATTGCCTGTTTTTTGATAATCGTTCTGTTTATGCTCGGCTTGATTTTTGTGCGAAAAAGAAAGGTGCTCATAGCGGTGCTTTGCTCGTTTCTTTTCGTCTTTATGAGCCTTGCTGAAATTAACTTTGTGAGAAATTCAAGCTTTTTGATAGTCTGCACGGGGGCGAAAGGCTTCAGCGTGGCAAGTGTGCAAAATTCCAAGGCGGAAATAGTGGTGACAGACAGCTCGACTGTGAGCGACATGAAGGAAGCGCTTCAAAAAATACACTGCAAGAAAGTTAGTGCGGTTATTCTTCGTGACGGCCTGAGTGGCAGTGTGTGGAGTGCGGTCGCCAAAACGGGATATGTGAAAGGCTCGTCACGCTCGTACGATATGAGTGGACTTAGAGTGAGCGTTTTGCTTGACGAAAATAAGGACGTGCCAAGCTGTGACGTGCTTGTCACGAGGAGCCTCACGGGTAAGGCGAGAAGTGATTGCACCTTTACGATTGCCGCAAGCGGTGATATAATAGAGAGCAATTTGAATTCGGCGGCATCGGGTAGATATTTGCTTGCCGAAGAAGACAAAACGATGATTATCGAAGTGAAAAACAATTCGCTTTATTTTATTTGAAATACTTAACTGAGCCGATCGGAGGGATTTTCCGTGCCTAATTTGAGTACCGATATGTTAAAAAAGAATATTTCAAGCGGAGATTTTTCCGAGCTTTATGTGCTGTACGGTGAAGAGAAATTTGCGCTTAAAACAAGGGCGAAAAAGTTAATCGACAAGGCAAGCCCGGAGAATTTTAAAGAATTCAATCTTAATGAATTTTCCTCGTCTGCTTCCGTGGATACTATTGCCGATGCCGCTCTTGCCGTTCCGTTTATGGCGGAGAGAAAGTGCGTTGTTGTCTCCGACTATGACATAAATGCACTGAACGAAACGGAATATAAAAAGCTTGATGAGCTTATTTCCTCGCTTTCGGATATGACGGTTTTGATTTTTGTCTATCCGACAGCAGTTTTTGAAAACAAGGGAAACTGGAGCAAATTCCTCAAAAAAGCCGAGAAAAAAGGAATAATCACGGAGTTTAAGCCGCTCGAGAAAAGGGATCTTGTGCCGTATCTCGTGAAATTTGCCTCCGACAGGGAGTCCTCAATCTCAAGCAAGACTGTCGGTATGCTCATAGATTTTGTCGGAACGGATATGAACCGTCTGCGTGGAGAAATGGAGAAGCTTTGCGCCTATTGCAAGGGCCGTGAGATAAGCTCTGCCGATATAGATCTGATGGTTGCGAAAACCGCAGAAATTCGTGCGTTTGATTTGGTGAAAAATCTTCTTAACAATAACTTCGCTTCGGCTTATTCGATACTTGACCGACTCATTAAAGACAAGGAAAAGCCGCCTGTCATACTGGGAATGATTTCAAACCAGTATATCCATATGTACAGAGCAAGATGCGAGATAGAGTCGGGCAATAAGGCTGAAAATGCCGCGGCTTACGATCCCGCTTCATATAAGGGTAGAGAGTGGATGCTTGCAAGCGCAGAGAAAAACGCTTCGAGACTGTCTACCGCTCAGATTGTCGCTTGCCTTGATGCTTGCCTCGAAACCGATATGCTGATGAAAAGCTCAAAAATGGCAAGAATTGATGATGGATATATTCTCTTGCAAGAACTGATTTCTAAAATTCTTTTGATAACACGGGGAGAGAACAGGAGTAAAAATGGATAAAATCAAAATCTCTCAGGCTGTTGTCGTGGAGGGAAAGTACGATAAAATCAAGCTCGAAAATACAGTCGATGCGCTGATAATAACAACGGACGGCTTCGGCATATTCAAAAACGCAGAAAAGAAAGAATATCTTAAAAAAATAGCCGAGGAAAGAGGACTTTTGATTATCACGGACTCCGATTCCGCAGGATTTATCATAAGAAATCACCTGAAATCGTTCATTGACGATAAGCTTATTTTCAACGCTTATATTCCGTCAGTTAAAGGCAAGGAGAAGAGAAAAAGCACACCGTCCAAGGAGGGCACGCTCGGAGTAGAGGGAATTTCCGGTGAGAGAATTCTTGAGGCAATAGATAAAAGCGGAGCACTGAAGGGCGGAAAAGAAAAGTCGGATAGAAAAGTCTATACTTCGTCTGACCTTTTCTCAATGGGTCTTAGCGGAACTGCCGATGCAAAAATAAGACGAGAAAAGCTGTTTGACCTATTAAATTTGCCAAAGCATATGAACACAAATTCACTTATCAAATATATGAATACGGCAGACGAAAAGCTGATAGAAAAGGCACTTGAGGCGCTCGATGAAAACTGAGAAAACGCTGACTATCGAGGGGATAGCTTGCAGAATAGTCAAGAGAAGCGGACGTAAAAATATAAACATAAGCATAAACCTTCAGGGAGAATGTGAAATAAGAACGCCGATAAGATGCCCTGAGGAGCTTGTGCGGCACTATGTCAAGATAAATAAGGACTGGATAAAGAGAGCGATTGAGGAAAAGAAAACAAAGCCAAATTACGGCGTGAGCGAAGAAAAAACAGAGGAACTGCGAGAAAAAGCAAAGAGAATTCTGCCGCAGAAAATCGCATATTACTGCGAAAGAATGGGAATAGAGCCACCCGAGAAGATAACGATAACATCGGCAAAAACCAGATGGGGATCGTGCACATCGAAAAGGCATATCAATATTTCGCTGTATCTGATGCTGTATCCCGATGAAGCGATAGACTATGTGATAGTGCATGAGATAGCGCATTTAAAGGAGCTAAATCACTCGGAGAAATTCTGGAGGATAGTAGAAAAGGAACTGCCGGATTACAGAAAGAGAAGAGCGATGCTAAGATAAAAGCTAAGAAAAAACGAAACGAAAACACAAAAGTTTTTGGTTTCGCTTTTTACAAAAAGCGAACGGGTGTGGGCAGAGCCCACGAGTAATTAATAATGAATAATTAATAATTAAAAATTAGCGTATACGGAAAACGGAGCGAAGCGATATAAAAAGAGATAGGCTGACAAAGTTAACCAAAAATGCGAAAGCATTTTTAGAACGCAAAGCGTTCGTGGTTGGGCTTTGACAGCCGACTTATTTACATAAAGAGAGATAAGAATCACGGGGAAAACAATAAAAGTTTTTGGTTTCGCTTTTTACAAAAAGCGAACGGGTGTGGGCGGAGCCACAAGTAATTAATAAAGAATAATTAATAATTAAAAATTAGCGTATACGGAAAAACGGAGCGAAGCGATATAAAAAGAGATAGGCTGACAAAGTTAACCAAAAATG
>CAVAMJ010000016.1:0-55300 GCA_963589785.1 Bacteroidaceae bacterium
CACGAAAAATGCCTGTCTGCGATTCTTTGCATCTTGACGTATTTTTCGTGCCTATTTCTTTATTTATATTGTTTGTTCTTAATATATCTTGATGAGAATAATCCGCAAACGAAAATGTCCGTCTGCGAATGTTTCACATTCTTGACGTATTTTCTTTTTGCTGTCTTTTTATGTGCCAAATTTGCTTTATTATTTTACGTTTCTCTTTGTGTAAACAATTCGGCTGACAAAGCCCAACCACGAACGCAAGCGTTCTAAAAATGCCTTCGCATTTTTGGTTAACTTTGTCAGCCTATCTTATTTTTTATCGCTTCGCTCTGTTTATGAGTATACGATAATTATTAATTGTTAATTATACATTATTAATTATTCGTGGGCTCTGCCCACACCCGTTCGCTTTTTGTAAAAAGCGAAGCAAAAACTTTTACTATTTTACTTTTGCTTTTTCTTTGCTATTAAACCTGTACCTAAAATTCCAAGTCCACTGACTGCCAAAAGCGCAAACCATATACCGTTATTGCTGTCATCGCCTGTCTTTGGTGTTGCGTTCGGCGACGCTGTCGGTGCTGTGGTAGCTGTTGCATTTGCTGTAGCACTCGGAGTAGCTGTGACGTTCGGCGTTGCGGTTGCTTTTGCTGTAGCACTCGGAGTGGCTGTGACATTCGGCATTGCGGTTGCTTTTGCTGCCGCATTAGGTGTCGCTGTAGCTGTCGGAGCTGAGCTTGAGCCGCTGTTCGGAGTTGCAGTCGGGTCTGCCGATGGTATTACAACCGGTGTTGAATCAGGCTTTTCCGTTGGCTCTATTGTAGGTACAGCCGTTGGTTCTGCCGTTGGCTTCGCTGTCGGTTCTGCGGAAGGTGTCGCAGTTGGGATTGGTGTTGCCGTCGGAATCGGTGTAGGTGTCGGCTCTTCTGCAACAGTCGGCAACTTAAAGGCTACATAGAAAGTTTCTCCGTCATTCATCACTTCCATGACATAAGAATTCACTTTTACTCCGCTGACATTAAGTGTGACATTTTCTTTTTTTAGATTTTTTATAGAATATCCGTCCTCAACTTCTACTTCTGCAATGAGATAATAATTACTCTCTGTATCAAAAAGAACAGATTCGTCCAAAATGAAATTGTCCCCTTCGAGAAAATCGATATCAGAAATTGCATATGTGCTGTAATATTCATTTTCATCGTAGAAACAGACGCCCTCATTGCTGTCATCAAGAGAAATCGAGGTATCATTTACCACGCTTTTGCCAAGATAATAACCGTCAAGCGTGAGGCTCACAGAGTTTATCTCCTTGTCTTCCGGGAGCACAGGGAGCACAAAGCCAACCTCTATAGCAGAATAATCTGAGTTTGGCAAAATCACATAAGGCTTGATATTCTGTCCTCTGACATTAAGTGAAACATCATCCTCAGTAAAGTTTTTGAATGTGTAACTACTGTCTTTGGTGCAAAACTTTGCGTGCAAATAATACTGCTCGCCTGCCTCATAGCAAACCGAGGAATCCTTAATGCAATCTGATTCAGTCAGACCGCCGTCCTCAAGGTTCTCATCATATGCCTTTGTTGTTACGAGATACAATTCGTCTTGACCGTAACCGTACGTTCTGAAAAGTACTCCCTCTTTGCCCTCATCAAATTCGAAATTTGACTGTGTGCCTAAAGCTATTTGTCTTCCGACCTTATAATTATCAAGTGTCACGCTAAACGGCTTAACATCTGTCTTACTGCTAAGTTCCGGAAGCTTGAAGCTGAAAATTAAAATGTAAGAATTCTCATTCTCTTCACCGTATCTTGCCGTAAACTTAAAATGTGCCGAAATGCTCTTTCCGCCGATATTCAGTATTGCACTTAAATTTGATACATCATTTACGACATACCCGTCTTTAACGACAACTGCCGCCTGAAGATAATACGGGCTGTCCTCCTCAAAAACGACTGATTTATTTGCAATTATTTGATTATTTGGAAGATTTCCGCTCTCATCCTGAGTATTATAATAATCGACAGGTGTGATCATGTAGCTATCCATATAAGTTTGACTTTCAATGTACACGCCCTCATTGCTGTCATCAAGAGAAATCGAAGTATCATTTACCACGCTTTTACCGATTTCGTAGCCGTTAAAGGTGAGGCTTATCGAATTTACTTCTTTAGTTGAGTAAACTTCAAGCTCCTCGTCCTCATCTGTTAGAGAGTCAAAGCTTGGCTCTTCCGTAGGCTCGGCGGTCGGTGCTTCAGTCGGATTTAATGTCGGCTCAATTGTCGGTTCTGCTGACGGTTCTGCTGACGGTTCTGCTGTAGGCTCTGCACTTGGCTCAGATGTCACCTCTGACCACAAATCCGCAGTTTCTTCCTCTGCCTGCTCATCGCTCTGAGTGTCCGAAGCACTTGTTTCGGAAGTGGTATCTGTAGTATCCGCTTGCACATCATCAGCAAATGCCGCACTCGGAATCAGGCTCACGAACAACGCAAGCGCAAGCATTAGGCTTATCATTTTATTCCTCATAGTAAAAACCCCTCTACAATTTATTATGTATTTATATTATATAATTTAACTTGATTTTTTACAATGAAATTTCAGAATTATCTTCGTGAATATCTTCTGTTTCTTTTGCTAAATAGCGTATCTTTTATGAGATTGAGTTCATATGCCGCAGTCGGTATCAGCGCAAAGATGTACATATAAACATACTGGCTCTTTGTCTCTGAAATCAAATGGAACAAAAATCCGCCGACTATCCATAGATAGAAAACTACAGTGGCGGGAAATTTCTTTCTCTCGGTGATCAAGAAGCAAAGGCTTAACCCTAATATCGCAAGCACAATTACTTTACAGAAAAGCGAGAGAACCTGCTCTGCTATGCCACCGTCATAGATTGAGACAAGCACGGGATTTGATACGGAATAATCTCCGCCGCCAAAGTTAATAGGCCCGCTCCAGACCGACTGGAAAAGCGGATCGCACCAAGTAGAAACTGCTTTTTCCACGTAGAAAACAAGTGCTCGCTGAGGGTCGGCAACAGTTTCGGCAAGGTTATTTGCAAGCTTTGCCTTAGCGTTCTCGTCGGCAATGTCACTGTCATAGCCGGCATCGGGCAAGGCAAAGGACGAATAGCCGTCATACCAACCGGGAGCACGCATATCGTTGTTAAGATCTGTTCCCATTGCAAGATGAACGGAAATCGGAGTGCCCTCACCAATATCAACGCCCGAAAAAGCGCTGTAAGCAAATTTCACCACATGAATTGCGCCGAGTGAAACAACCAACAGCACGAGAGCTATCACTAAATTCTTGAGTGCTTCCTTTTTCATCTCACAAATTTTAAACACAAGTGCAATCGCTATTGCCATTGCACCGATTTTGTAATTTGCTTTTACAAGAGAAGCGATAACTGCAAAAATAATCATCGGCACGCTGTAAGCAGCATTTTCGCTCTTATATAATTTTATGCACAAATAAAGTGCAATTATAAAGAAGAAAAATCCCGGGACTATGCCGTAACCAAACATTATAAAGAAGAACTGCGGTAAAAATGCAAATTCGAAGAATACAGCGGTTTTGTTTACTCTCTCGCTCTCGAAAATCAAATTCGTAATTCTGAGGCACACAAAATTGATTATCAAGACCTCGATAAGGTTTGCAAGATATAGTATTCTCTCACTACCCCATATAACTCTCAAGACAAGGTCATAACTTACCATTCCGAGCTGGAACGGGAACTGAAAGACATATCCGCCCGCTTCAAAGGATGAATAATCTCCGTTTAATATTCCGCCAGCTGTATTCCAAACCGACCAAGCATCGTTTCTGATGAAATAGTCGGTGCTGAATATCAGAAACAAACCGGCAAGTAAATATATCGCAGAGAAAATTCCGCATATAACATTTGAATTCAAATTTGCAAAAATCTTATTATAAAGAAATCCGCAAAGTGCAACCATGGGTACTAAGAGAAGCCACCAAAAGGAATTTGCGTACGATACTACCTCGCCACCGTCATAGCTGACATGAGTTGTCACCGCTAAATTGGCAACAAAGATAAATCCGACTACGATAAATGCGAAAACGGTCACTATTCCCGTGCAGATTTTTCTTAAATTATTAACCATTTATTCCCCTTTTTCAAATATATATTTTTAACTGAAATCAGCAAATCACTGATATTCTACACCGAATATATCATATTTTCAATACAAACAGGAATTTAAAGCAAAATAAGGACGGTGTTAACCGTCCCTATCTTGTTAGTTTTTAATTCATTTATCCTAAGCGGACTTGCCGCTTATTAGCAATTTTATATTAGTGCTGAATGTTCTGGTGCATAAGCTCATAGAAATTAAATGGCTTAAGTACAGAATTAATAACATCGAAGACCTTGTCATCATAATTAAGCTTTGCCTCGGTCTGTTTATCAAATACCATTGTTGTGGCATTCTCAGGCTCAACCGGCTTCCACTCAGGAACATTCTCGTTGTTCGGTGTACCGCTTTTCGCAAACGCCATAAGTGAACCGAAAAGCTCGCCCTCAAGCTTCTCTCTGTACTCATTGCCGCAAATCTCAACAAGCTCACTTGAACCGAAGAAATACGGAATATCGGAGCAGTGCCAAGAGGTCATGCCGTGTCTGAATGGGAATTCATAGACGAAGTTGTAGAGATAAGCCTTGCCCTTTTCGCTGAACAGCTTAGCAAGCTTGACTGTAATCTCACGCATTGCACGGTCTATAGAAAGAACATCGGTGCCGACTTTATTCGGATAAGCCTTCTTGAACTCAGCTAAAAGCTCATCTGTCTTGTCACCGAAAACTGCGGATACCTTTTCCTTGACCTCAGCCTCTGAAAGCTCGTACTTATTGTAGCCGATTGGGTTGAATGCAAACTCACCGTAAACCGTACCTATCATCATAGGAATGCTGTAAGCGTGCTCTCTCCAGCCGACATCGAACGGATTGCCGACATACCACTCGTTAGCCATTGGGCCGCCGCCAATGTATCCGCCCTTCTTAGCAATCTCAGGGCTTACCTTATTATAAGCTGCCGCAAGGTTTGCATAAGGAACGGTTTCGAGCTCCTCGACCTTCTCGAGCTTCAATTCCTTCATGAGCGCACTGACTATCTCTGTGCCGTCACCGTGTGACTGGAAGTCTGCTCCAGCCATAACGCCGCTCATAACAAGCGACTTCTGGAAGAGACCGTCAGCCGCAGGAGTCTGCATGAGGTCAACGCACTTCATGCCGCCGCCAGACTGACCGAAAATAGTTACATTCTCAGGATCGCCGCCGAAGTTCTCGATGTTATCGTGAACCCACTGAAGTGCGGCTACCATATCTGCGTGGCCGGCGTTAGCGGAATTCTCATACTTCTTTCCGAACGGAGAAAGATCGAGATAACCTAAAATGTTAAGTCTGTGGTTAACTGTGACAAGAACTGCACCCGCTTTTTTAGCCATGTTCATTCCGTCATAAGCTACCTGCTCGATTGAAGAGCCTGCGGCATATCCGCCGCCGTGGAACCAAACAAGAACAGGCTGTTTAGCGTTTTTATCAAGAGTTGCCGACCAGATGTTGAGGCTCTGGCAGTGCTCGTTCTGCGGCCAATAGCGGTGCGGAACCATCATTTCTCCCGTAGGAGTCTCAGGGCTCATAAGCGGACAAACAAAGCCGAAGTTTGTAGCGTCCTTTACTCCCTCCCACTTTGAAGGCTTTGGTGCGCAAAATCTGTCTGCCTCTGCGTAGACAATTCCCTTGTGGATATAAACTCCGTCATAGGAATAGCCCTTGATGTCGCCCGATGTGGTATGCACTACGGGCACGTTGTCGTAATCAAAAAATTTAGCCATGTGAAAAATCCTCCCTAAAAATATCAATACTTTTAATATCTTCTACTATCTTCCCAAAAGACCGAGCCGAACTATTTCGGCTGTCTAAAAATCAAACGGCGTCCCTTTTGGCACGCCGTTTGTTACTTTATGACGTGCTAACTTAATTACTTGCTTGCACTTTCTCTTTCTTTGAGGTCAGCCATGACCTGAGGATAAATCTTGTCGAGCTTGTAGCATACAAGGCAAAGAGCCATGAGGAAGAAGAACGGAATCGGAACATAGAGGTAAAGAATCTTGATTGCGTTGAGTGCGGATTCTGTCTGAACCTCAGCGAGTCCGTTGTAGCCTGCGGAAGCGATGATGTTAAGAGCAACAGCACTTGCAAGACCTGAACCGATTTTTGCGCCGAATGTTGTTGTGGAGTAGAGCATACCCTCAACTCTTGTGCCTGTCTTCCACTGGCCATACTCGATTGTATCAGCTACCATTGCGAAGATTGTACCTGTGAGTGTTGCACTTCCTACGCCCTTGATGAGTGAGCAAACAACAAGCCATGTGAAACTTGTCGGATTTACGAGAACGAGGCATGCGCCGATGATATCGAATACGATACCTACGAGGCAAACATTTCTCTTACCGAACTTTGCGCTAAGCGGTACGCAGAAAGGCATGAGGACAAGAACAGGAATGATAGCAACCGATGTGAGGTAACCTGAAAGAGCGTCGTTGCCGAGAATATACTTTGCGTAGTAAGTACCGACAGCACCGGAAGCACCTGAACCTAAGCACATTGCAACCCAGAGACCGCAGATAAGAAGCCAAGGACCGTTCTTCATGATAAGTTTGAAGGAAGCCAAAACGCTGATTGTCTCTTTTCTCTCAGAAGAAACTGTAACTCTTTCCTTAGTGTTCTTGAAGCAGACGAGGAAGAGTATTGCAGCCATGACAGCGTAGATAATAGAAACCATAATCCATGCCTTCTGGCTGCCTGTGCCGCCCATTGTCTTAACGAACGGAAGTGTGCAAGCGTTGATGATAAGAGAACCGACCTGTGCCATGAACATTCTGAAAACGTTGATGACTGTTCTCTGACCCTGGTCACGGCTCATAAGAGATGTGAGCGCGCCGTAAGGGATGTTGATCATTGTGTAAAGGAAAGTTGTAACAAGGTTGTATGTGATTGTTACGAAGACATACTTTCCTACTGTTCCGATATTTGGAACTAAGAAAATGAGAACCGTTGCGACTGCAATCGGAATTGCACACCACAAAAGCCAAGGTCTTGCCTTGCCCCATTTGCTCTTGACCTGGTCCATAACGTAACCCATGATCATATCTGTGAAACCGTCGCAGAAACGGGAAACCATCATGATAGTACCGATGATACCTGCATTAAGTCCTAATGCATCTGTGTAGAAATAAGCGACAAAGGTAGATGTGATGACAAGTATAAGGTTACTTGCAAGGTCACCGCAGCCGTAGCTGACTTTTTCAACCAAGCCGATTTTCTCTACATGTGAATCTGTAGCTTTGTTTGCCATTTGTGAAAACCATCCTTATATATAATCTCGATTAAACAATTCACGAAGTGAAACACAAAACGCCGGGAATGCAGAAAACTTACCAAAAGTTTTGCTTAGTGTATTGCTTAATTCGTTTATTATTATACATAGCGACGGCTTGTTTTTATACTCACCGCAAGCAAAAATAGCTATCGATTTTTGTCTGTTTTCACTTTAGTTCACAAAGCGTTCACACTTTAAGTGCAAAAATTAAATATTAGGTGTACAAATTTTTAATATTCGTCAATTTTCTATCACATCCAAGTGATTTTTAGTGTCTTTTGTTAATATATTTTATCTATCCGCTGTTAATTCTATGAGCATTACTTCATGAGGTCTTAGACACTCATTAATAATCAGCGGAGTATTCTCGTCAACCTCGATTCTCTCTGTGCGATACTCGGGGTCGGCGGCATGAATAAGGAAGCTTTTCTCTTCCTCGTTGAGCGTTTCGGGTGCGCCGATTTTCACCCATGCGTCATAGCTCGAGCCGTGCTCTCGGGTAATTTTGTAACTTTTTTTGCGAAGACTTCCGCTTGGCAGTCCTGTTAATCGAACCGCGACATTCATGCTGTCGTTATTCACGAAAACACGGTAGCGGTCGCACCTTGAAATATTGAGCATATGACGGTAGCGATAGAGCGTGTCATAATGAATGTAGTTGTAAAGATATATCTGATAGCTTGATTTTTCGCTGTCGTAAGCTACAAAATATCCGTCGCCCTTTTTTACGGCGCAATTTCCCATTTTACCGAGCAGTTCCATAGCCACCTCATGTGCTTTGGGAATGCCTTGCGGAGTGAAAAGACCGAAGCCGCCGTGGAATTGGTCAGACGGCGGAAAAACCTCATCAAGGCGGTCGTTCACGCTGAAATAAGCAATTCCGTTGCAAACGTCCTCATTCTCGAGATAGTTTTTCATCAACCAAGCCGATTTGTAACAGGTGTCATTGCAAAGATCTCTCTGCCAAATGTTGCTGTTGAACTCGTCAACGATAATCGGTATATTTTCGAGTCCGTTTTCAGCTAACATTTTTTTCACATCAATTATCTTATTGTAAAGATAATTCGGGTCTGCCGAAACCCCGAAATTATAAGCTTCAATATTTGTTACCAATTTGGGGGAATTTTCGTCTTCCTCATCAAAGCTGCAGCTGAACGAACGTGTCGAGAGTATCTCGGACATACAGTCATTGTCTTTTAGCAATGAAAGTGTTTCATGTATTTCATCAACGCTGTCAGGGATACTGAATGAATGGCACGTGATGATATTCTTTGAAACTGATTTAATCGCATCGTATGAAGCCTTGTATATTTGCAGATATTTCTCTGCACCGAAACTTGAAATATATTCCGAGCTCACCCACGGTACAAAAATCCAAGTGCAAAGCGCCCTTTCGCCGTAGCGTTTACAAAGGTGCCCCATAAGCTTCGTAATCAAATTAGACCACTCGTCAATTTTATCGGTGAGATAAATCTCTGCGGGTCGCATAAACGAAGTGCCCTCGCCTGTTTTAAGTGCACTTGGCATGTGACCGAGTTCAACCATAGGCTTTGCACCGATTGACAAAATGAAGTCGATAACCTCGTCCACATAGTTAAACGACATATGAACCGAATTGTCCATACTGTTTCTGAGATAGACCATCATATCGTCGTCGAGAACACCTTTGACACGAATATATTCAAAACGCACTGCTTTTTTGAGTCTTTTTAATTCGTTTTGTATTTCTGAATCAAGCACGCTTCGAGCGTAGCCGCCGTTTATAACTCGTCTGAAATGATTTTGCACCTTAGTGCGTCTTGCGTTTGCATTAATTTCTACGAGTATATTTTTGTAGCCGGTACTGTCATTTGTGTCCTCTCTAGCAGTAGCATACTTGAAAATCGAGTGAAGATAGTCGGCATTATTACCGCCAAACGGATCGCCGTAAATTATGTCACCGCTGTTTTTTGACATCTCGGCATTCTCTCGCATGAGCTGTTTGCGGTACTCTCCGGGGGTAACTCCACGATATTTGCGGAAAGCACGGATCATCATATTTTCGCTCGTGAAACCGTTATTGTATGCAATTTCTGTAAGACTCAAACTGCTCGTCATATCATCGACAGCATGGTTTAATCTCACCTGAGTGACATACTCGAGGAAGCTTACGCCGAAATACCTCGGAAAGCTTCTCGAAATATAAGTCTCACTCAAATAAATATGCTTAGAAAGGCTCTCGAGAGTTATCTCTTCCTTGTAATTCTCGAGGATATAATCAGCCGCCATTTGAATTCTCTCTCGACCGCTGCCAACAAGCTCGTTCTTTTCTTCTGCGGCGAAATACTTTGTCAAATCCTCTAAAAGTGCGGTAAGCTTACTTCTCGGGTAGGAACTACCCTCGCTTTTATAGGTCTCTCTGAAAGCCTGAGCGACGTCTCGTCTGATAATATCAAAATTTACTTGATTATCCTCCGAAGCCATAAATGATCGGCAACCGATTTTATAGCGCAGAAGCTCAGGGTAAAGCGAAGCTATTATATCAGAAGAAAGCGTCAGTGAGAGCAAAAGGGTTTCGGGGGTCATATCCACACTGCATAATTCAAATTGATTTATAACAAAAATATCCTCTTGCTTAAATCCACAAACTATACCGTCACTGAAGCTTATGTGTCCTTCCCCTCGAAGTATAAACACAATCTCAAGCTCCGGAAGCCAGATTTTTCTTCTTTCCACTGGGCGAATTATCCGAAACTTCACACCTGACAGCAATTCATCACGAACAGCCGATTTATTATTTGATTTATTTCCTGATTTATTTATATTACTCATATTTACCTCAATAAATACTTATATGATATTATAATAACAGAAAGCAAGGCAATACTCAATTACTTAATACAACTATTGTAAAAAATACTGTCAAGTGCTTAAAATCAGATTTAAAATTAATTTTAAATCTCAATATCCTGTTGTTTTTACTTAAAGCGAAAACGGCCATATTTCGTACATCTCGGACTTTTAGGCATCGACTGTACCGATGACGGCGAAAAGCTTCCTAAGCCGTCTGATTTAAAAGAAATACAAGCACTGCGCCCAAACGATACCGTAATGCTTATTGATATTGATTTTGACGAGCACAGAAAAGCTAATGGTGTTAAGGAAGTTTAAGCACATTTAATCGTTTCAAAAATTAAACACGCAAAAGAAAAAACCGCCATTTAAGGCGGTTTATATGGTGGAGATGGCGGGAGTCGACCCCCTTTTAAAAAACCCTATAAAAAACGGCTAAATAATCACATTTTCGCATAGCAAAGCCATTTTTTCAGTTTATAAAACTATCGGTATGTACCGTATTTGGTGCTTTTTGTTCACTCTTGAAAGAAAAAGTGAACACGAAATTGAACACGAAAACCATTAATCGTTTCTGTACCGCTATTGAACCTCTTACTAAATCAGCAAGGGCTGTTTTCTTTGCCGCAAAAAGAAAAGCCCTCAGCCAAAAACTGAGGACAAAAATACAAAATCAATTATAAAATTATCGAAAAATCATTGACATACTTGTTCAAGTATGATATAATATAAACAGCTTAAGGGAAAGGAGGTGCAAAGAGTTGAACAATAAAGATATTGCTACAATTGTTTCAACGATAAGCGGACTGTGCACTGTTATTCAGTTTGTTTACAAAATTGTGGCAAAAATAAAAGTCGCCTTAACTTATGAACCCAAACACATTAAGAAATAAGACGACTCAACGAGGAGGCCGAGGGCATTGCCCAACGCCTTACCTCTGTCTTTATTGTAGCTCACGAAAATGAAAAAATCAACCATTATTGGAATTTTAGGCGTAATTTTTACGGTGTTAGGGTATTTTATGCTCTTTCCTGTAAACAGAGTTGTTGGCTCGATCGCAACATTTGTCGGCTGTGCGTTTGCAATTAGCGGACTAATTCTATCATTCAAAGGAAGATGAAACCATGGCAGAAGAAAAACGAAAGACTCACACATCAACGGAAGTAAAAGCAAGATATAACGCAAAGGTGTATTCAAGCTTGCACTTTCAGCTACCGAAAGAGTTAGTCGCCAGCTTCAAGGAGAAATGTGCCCGTGAGGGTGTTTCACAAGCGGCTGTTGTCAGAAAAGCAATTGAGGACTATCTCGAAAAATAGAAAAGAGGGCGACACCTAAAAAGTGCCGCCCTCAGCTTTTATCCGAGGTCAAAAATGCAAAATAGAAAAATCATTGACATACTAGCGATAGTATGATATAATTTAATCACCTTCAGGAAAGGAGGTGAAATTTGTGAAAACTGAAGATGTTATCACGATACTTGAATTATTCGGAAGTCTTTACCCAGTTCTTCTCGGAATAATCAAGTTCGTGATAAAAATTAAACAAGCTGTTTCTTACAAGCCAAAACACTTTAAGAAATAAACAGCAAGAGGAAAGTTGAGAGTTTTCTCTCAACCGACCTCACATCTTTAGTTTAACAAGCGATTATGAAAATGTCAAACATTTTTCTTATTCTAACTATTGCGTTTGTTATCATCAGCCGACTAACATTGATTTATGCGGGCGAAACATTAGGCTTAATATTTGCAATAGCCTGTGTAATAGCAGCCGTGGTTAGTCTCATTCTTAAAATTCGAGGTAAATAAAATGTCTGGAACAAAAAGGAAAACACATACTTCAACAGAAGTAAAAGCAAGGTACAACGCAAAAGTTTATGACCGTATCGGCTTCAGTGCTCCTAAGGCTCTTGTAGCTGAATTTAAAGCAAAATGTGCCGAGAACGGAATTTCAATGGCTTCAGTGTTTAAAGCCGCTATGGAAGATTATCTTGCAAAATAGAAAATCGGGCTACACCTAAAAGTGTAGCCCTTTTTTATTAATCTTCTGTTTTCTTCTTCCAACGCTTGGAATGCGTGTCTGTTCTGTTGTCAACCCACGGCTCATTTTCTTCAATGAACCAATCTCTGCCGATTTTCTGAGCAGTTTTGAAAGAACCTCTCGCCGCTCTCTGGCGGGCTGTCTTGTCGTTCTTCCCGTTTCTCAAACAATATTCCTTCAATGTAATAAGCATAATTGCACCGCCTTAATCTTCATGGCATAAACCTATGATTAGTTTAACAAGCCATAGGGCTATAAAATAAATACTCACCCACGATAATAATTTTATTTCTTGTACCGACTTTAATTGTTCGCTGTGCTCACTTGAGTTTGGCGACAAAAACAAGCAGCCTTACAACAGCTGTTGCAATCAATGCAAAACCTATCCAAAATAAAACATTTGACAAAATTCCCATTGCTTTATTGACTAATGAGTAAAATCGGGTATAATGGGGATAAGAAAAGCTCTTATCCCCATTACCGTAATGTTATCCGACAAGCTTACCGATTAACATTACGATTAGCCCCGCAATAAGTTGAATTGTTAGCTGTGTGCAAAATTGCTTAATCAATTCAACTTGTTGCTTTTTCTTTTTGCGGAGCTTTCGCTTCACCGATTTTTTACTCAAAAGTTCCCCTCCTTTCTCTCTTGATCACTTTTATATTATACTGCTTTTAAGCTGTATTGTCAATGTTTTTTGGCTATCTTATGCGATTTTTCAATATATTTGTTCAATAAAAATTAGGGCGATGTCAATAACTGACACCGCCCTTTTCTTATACTCTTATTTATATCTTCTCTACCCACTCTAAACTTACCCATCCGTCTGAGGTCTTGCCCCAGTTATTAGAAGTCGCTGTGATAGTGAGCACAGTTCCGTAAGGATAAGCCTTGACTACGGGATAGCTTGAGCCTGCTCCGCTTCGGCAATTCAAGCCGCTTGTAGCCTTGACCTTTGCTTTGTAAGAGTTCTTAGCCGCTACAAGCTCGTTAACCTTAGCCTGAACCTTAGAGTAGTCATAGCCCGCTTTCTCAAGCTTCTGCTTTCTTTCGTCACCGTTGCCCCACTTGCCGTCTAAGACTTCCTGTGCAAGCTCGGCTATGCTCTTTGTATTCTTGTTGGTAGAAGTTGAAGTTGTCTTCTTGCCGCCTAAATAATCGTGAAAGATTGAGATATAACAATAGTCTCCGTCAACATCGCCGTGAGTGCCGTTTAAGCCCTTAGCTGTGCCCCACTGCCAAATGACCATGTTCTTGTACTTGTCGCCTGTCGGCTTGTCTCCACCCCAACAAGCTACCCAAAGCGGTACATCATCGGAGATGTTTCTGAAGCAGTTATTGAGGAAGTTAGGGTTAACATAGAGTCCGATTCTTCTGCAATTCTTCGGCTTGCCCATAGCTGTTCGCCAAGCGTTCAGAATATCGTTCATCTGACCGCCGAGATTAAGCTGAGACTGCTCCTCAACATCGTACCAAGCTCCCAGTCTAAACCAAGAACCGCACTTCTTGAGCTGTCTCTTTACATGCTCCGCTTCGCTCTTAGCCATATCTGTGTTTGTTGCATAAGAGTAGATATAAACGCCGTAGGGGATTTTGTTTTCCTCACAACCTCTGACATTATTTTCAAACTGTCCGTCGTCCTGATTGGTGTAATCTGAACCGTAGCCACAACGAAGGATTGCAAATCTTACTTTGCCCTCGTCCTTGATAGCTTTCCAGTCGAGAACTCCCTGATGCTCTGCTACATCGATACCGTATCTTACATATGCCATAATATTTCCTTTCTCGCATAAAATATTTGCGAACGCACACTTTTTCTTGATATTTCTTGTGTTTGCGTGATTGGTGTCGCTTATAGTTGACAACTCAATCATCCGCAAGCACTTTCTTTGTTTCCTCAGAAAGTTCTGCTTTCTCATCTTCTTTTTCAATCATATAGGCAACAAGCTCGTTTCTGTCTGTTTCAATCCAGTCGGCTAAGCAGTCTTTGAGAACTTCTGCGACCTTTTCGCTTAATCTTGTTCCGATTTCACCGAGTTCCTCATCATAAACATCGAGGTTTTCAAAGAAGTTCGGGATTACATTTTCTGCGACATAATCGTAACCTCTGAGATATTCAATGTTATATTTGTCTTTCAGATTCCCCTCGTAGTAGGGATTTTCTTCGTTTTCGAACGAACCTTTTGTGTTTCCGTATAGTGATGAAATTGTCTTTTCTCTGACATTAGGAATTCGCATTTTGTTACCTCGCTGATATGAGCCGTTTAAGGCTGTTTTCTTGCGTTTTCGATTTAGGGATATAATTTCCCTCTTGATTTAGTATCGCTTTAAACAACCCAGTTTCCGTTTAAATCCGACTACATTGGCGGTCAAGATTGACTCAACCGCCGTAGTCAATTTAAGGAGGATTGTCTTGTAATCTGATTAATATACGGGAATTGGCACGGTGCTTGTGTTTGCTCCGCTACCGCTCTCCCAGCTGTTATACATAACCGTGAATAGGTTTCCGTCAAGAATTGCTACCTTGACAGATTTTAGACCGTCTGCACCGATAGACGCTGCCATTTCCTCGTGATATGCGATAAGTGCATTCTCGTAGATGTCAAAGTGTGTCATTGTGGCGTCGGTCTTGTCTTCAAATTCAAGTGTTTTCACAAAATAATAGTTAGTCATTTTCTTGCTCCTCTAACCACTTTAAAAGCATATTGATTTCTTTCAGTCCGCCGTAGGAAGTCACCGCACCGTCATAAATGTTGGTGTCGGCATAGTAGCGGTGAAGCTTCTCTTTGCGGTCACTGAGGTATTCTTTAAGCTTTGCTTCATTCATCTACTTCATCCTCGCTTACTTCAGGAAGTCCTGCAATCGAGGTGAGGACAGAGAGAAGTCCGCTGACTACTGCGGATGAAAGAACTACTCTAAAATCAATTTCGGACAGTACAGCACTGCAACCGATAGTTGCTATCATTGTCTGTGCGACTGTCTTTAGACAGCGGATAAGTGCCGCCGACCACCAGTTTTTGTTTGTTAAGCTTTTCATTCGAATGTTCCTCCCAGTGCTTTAATTGCGTTAATAATTGCCGATATGGTGTACTCTGTACCGTCTATGGTGAAAGTGCCGTCGCCGCTATAATAGGTGTTGCCGTTCCAGTCGAGAGTGTGGATGTTTTTTCTTGTGGATTCGGAAGTGCCGCCGCCTACGATGTGAGCATACTTGCCTGCCGTATCGACGACATTGAACTTCCCCTGGACGTGCTGGAAGTTCGACAAGGTAGAAGCGTAGAACCCCTCTGCGTGTGAGTAGTAACCAGTTGCCGTTGTGTAGTATCCCTCAGCGTGTGAGTAGTAACCGCTTGCGATTGTGTTAACCCCCTCTGCGTGTGAGGCGTTACCGCCTGCGACTGTGTTCGACCCCTCAGCATGGGAGTAGTTACCCATTGCAACGACATTATCCCCCTCTGCCGTAGAGAGTGTGCCGACCTTGTAGCCACTTTTTCTGCCCATCGAGATTGACTCGGTGAACACGGGGTTTGCAATATTCGCCTTAGCGTTTATAGCGGAGGCGATAGCCGAATTAGTGACGGGATTTGTGCTTGTAGCATCAAGAGCTGTGTCAACGGTGACTTCGGCTGTATCGCCCTTATCGCCTTTCGCTCCCTGTGCTCCTGTGTCTCCTTTATCTCCCTTGTCGCCCTTTTCACCGTCTTTGATTTCGGCGGTCTTTGTACCGTCCTTGTCGGTGATTGTGACTGTGGTTATGCCGTCTGTCTTGCTGACTGCGACTGTAGGGGAGTAGCCGTCTTGACCGTCCTTGCCGTCTACTCCGTCTGCTCCGTCTGACCCTCTTTCGCCAGTGTCTCCTTTTTCTCCTTTTTCGCCCTGTTCGCCTTGTTCGCCCTGTGCTCCTGTTTCTCCCTTATCGCCCTTAGAGCCGTTGCGGACAGTGAATGTTTTCTCGGTGTCGTCTGTGAAGAAAAATGTGACGATGTTCTCGCCCTCGTCTTCTTCGCTTGTCTTCGTCCCGATGTGGTCAATGCCTAAGGCATCTCCCCACTCAATGCGGTTGACAAGCTGTTCGTAGAGGGTTTGGGTGATGAGGGTGCTCTTGCCGTCTTCGGTAAGCTCACAACGGCGGACCACAAAACCCAGTGAGGAAGATGTCGCAAAAACATCGTCCTTGCTTCCGCAAAGCGTAACAGTCATTGTTCCGTCTTTAATCTCCGACGGCAAGAAACATTTATTGTCTTCGTCAAGATAGACATTGTAGCTGTCTTCGCCTTGCTTGAACTGAGCGAATGTTAAAAGGTCTTTCCATTCATCGGATAGGTTGAATTCAAATTCTACAAATTCCTGTGACTTTGAAACAATCGTCTGCTTGTCGTTAATCACAAGCTTCTGACCGATAACATCAATTGTCATTTGCTACGCTCCTTTCTTAAAATCAGGCATTACAAGTACCTTGTCGTGTATCTTAGTGACAACGCCGTTTCCGCCCAAGCTTTTGTATTGCTTGTACAGATTTTCCCAGTTGTCTTTTTCGTCTGTCTCTGCGTACCCTTTTTCGCTAAACTCTCGGTAATTTCTTAATAGTCTGTCACGAAGCAGTGCTTGCATACCGTTTTTCAAAGCCTCATTCTCGACCTGTGAAATTGCAAAGTGCTTTTTGCAATAGCTGTGTAAAGCTTTGAGAAGTCCTAACACAATAGCACTGAGGATTGAGGGAATGCCAAGGTAAGGAAGTAAATGTATCATCCGTTCGCCACCTCCTCGCTTGTCGGAGTCTGTGCGATATACAGCAAATCATAATCAGCCGTGACGGATAGGGTGTTTCCTGACGACTGATAAGCCCATATATACAAAGTCTTATCAGATGTAAAAGCAAACGTGACGGGTAGATTAATGTGGTCTGCCTGTAGCGTGCTTGCTACCCCGTCTTGAACAAAGTCCGTGCTTGTCGGTGATGAAGCTGTAGTTGTTACCGCTACACGCAATCCTTTCGAGGTGCTCATAGGGAATGTACATGCAACCGAACCGGTATAGTATCCTTTCGAAAGTGATTTCGTTGTCAAAACTGTAGTCCAAGTGCCAGTAGGTACGCTCTTTGTAACGGGTACGGAAGCGTGAATATACTTAATAAGATTGCCGCCGACTCCGTAATATTGAGATGCTCTTACCGCGGTTGCTTCAACCATTCCGTTCATTATATAAACATCTCCGCCGCCCCCTGTGCTTTTTGAGGCTATACCGCTACATGATATGCTTGTGATAGCCGTTCCGTCTTCGCTCTGATACTTGATTTCTCCGCTTGCGGTTATTGTTTTAGCGAAAAGATTTCGCACATACAAGTCACTTGCGGCATCCACTCCGCTTGTCCAAGTGGACTCCTCTACACTGCCTTGCCAGTTGTCCGTGCACAACACGGTGCCGTCTTCGTCCATTCTCCACACGGCTGTGCCGTCTGCCGGGACTTCAACCACTTCTTCATCGTCTGTATCAGCGACCGTTGCTGTATCGTTTGAAGCGGTCTCTATGACATCCGCAAGCATTATGTCGCTTTCTTCGGATACTGTAGCTATAGCGGCGGTGCTTGTGCTCTCAAATGTGCTGTCAAGCCACATTAAAAGATTTCCGGATATTTCGCCCGTGTGTAGTCCGCTTGTGTTTGCGTGAATTTTCTGCAAATTTGTGATAACTGAGTTTGTCAAAGACTCCGATATCTTGGCGTCAAAATTCGTTGCACCGTTGTACCTGTATTTCACGGCATTATCACTCTTGTTAGCCGATGTTCCTGTGCTCTGTAATTCCATTGTTCCGTTAACCGTGTATGTGCATGAAGTAATGATTGAGTTGTATTCTTTTCCGTCTGAGTCAACAAATCGCACTTGATCCATAGGTTCATACCAAAACAGCGGTATGCAAGATGCCGTGAACGGGTAGTAACGGATACCGTAAATGTTTATGCCTGTAGCCATTCGAGTTAGCCAACTCTTAACGGTGCTTGCTTTGTTGCTTGAGCGGAAAAGTGTGAACGTGCCTAAATCCAAGCTTGTCTGATTGTCATAGCCCTTTAGCACCGTTGTAGCGTTGTTGTAAGTGTACTTAATGCTGTTCAAAACAACGGGTAAGGTCTCTCGAGTGCTTGACCATCGCATGCCTGGACGAATGTAGTTTGCGCCCCAGGTTGCTCCTTTTGTCGGTAGCTTTCTATAGTCAAGCTCGCCGCTTGTGTTCATATACCAGTTGACGCCGCAAAGAACACCGATTTGATTTAGCAAGTTTCTATAGGTGTTTCCTGACGGATTAGAGCTTGTATCGCTGTACCAGTAAGTGAACTGATAGTAAGCGGATTTATCTGAGTCCCAGTTGTTTGGCAAAAATTTGAAGTAATTGTCAAAGTTACTTGAGTATGCAACACTACATTCTTTGCATATTGTCTTTACAAACTCATACGGTGATTGTTTTGTAGACTTCACATTAGCTTTTTGAACGCTTTTGTCAAACCACACCATTCTGTCTAAGCATGACAGCGTGATTACATTACCGCTAATGTTTGTTTCATCTACTTCAAATACTCCAAGCGGTATGCTTTCCTCTGAGTCTGCCACTATCATACCGATAGCCGGATAAACCCACGCACCAGCCCAATCGTAACTTGTGTACTTACCACTGCTGTTATCAATCATTAGTGTTAATTCGCTTGCAACCGTTGTGCCAAGCTCTATAGCACTATCGTTGTTGACGCAAGAACGGTCAATTGTCAAGCCGCCCTGCACGATGTCTGAACTTGATACCGTGATAGTCTTTATCTTAGAAGAGTCTCCAGGATACAGAGTTATTTTTACCGTAGGATACTGATGTGCGGTAGAACCGCCGTTTAATATAGCGTTTTTAGCCGCTGTTGAACACGATATCATTAATAGCTGTCTCCTATTCTCTGAATGATGTTAAAAGATAAGCTTTCGCATATCTTCTTGTTGTAGTTGCACATTCCTACTGTTCTGTTACCTAAATAAAATTCTTTGGTGGTGATAAACTCGTTTGTTGCCATATCGAAAAACTTAGGCTTGAAATACTCTGCGGCGGTGAACGCTTTCAGAATATATGCCGCTACATTAAGCGGTATGTTTTTCCAACCTAATGATATGCTTCTGACATTGACACCTTTTGCAATAGTCTTTTTGTAAAGAGTTCCGTCCTCTGTTCGTCCCGCCGAACTTTCGGATATATCTTCAAGTGTCTCACTGTATGTATGAGGTACATACATAGGCACTTTATCATTCCAGTACCCTGTGGAAGCGTTGTAATACGCTATGTAAGGGAGCGGATTATTTTCGCTATCGTCAAGTCTAACTGACATTTCTTTCTCCTTTATCGGTATTTGCGGTGCGCTCTGAAGCACACCGCTTTACCGTTAAACACTGACTGTTCCTGTTCTTCTGCTTGCTCTGTTCAAGCCGTTTACTATCTGTGAGGTTGACACTGTAACAGTGCTGTCCTTTGCAAGAATTGCTCTTAAAAGCTTATTCTGCTCTCTAAGTAATGCCGCTTCTTCTGCATTGGCGCTCTCGACACCTCGTGCAACGGAAGCAACAATCTGTTCGTTGTTGACAACGGCTGTTCTTCTGCCGATTGTACCGACAAGCTCCGGTCCTGCTTCTCGTGCGATAAACATCTGTCCTGCTTTTTCAAAACCGCCGTTTGCGTCCCAGTGAAGATTGAGCGAGGCCGCCCCATAGTCAACGATAGTGCCCGATTTCGATGTTATCGTGAATTTTGCCAAGTGGCTACTTAACTCATCCTGAATAGATTTCGATAAGCCTGTAACATTGGCGGCGATATCCACCTTGTAACCGTTCACATCAGACTGCAAAGAATTGATATAACCCTGTCCGTCACCGTTGGACTTCGCTCCAACTCGAGGCTTGTAACCCTTATCGTTTTCCGCCGTGACATAACCTTGAAGTGAATTGATAAAATCTCGTCCGTCACCGTTAGACTTCGCCCCCACACCGGGTTTGAAACCCCTATTATTCGCCGTTGTGATATAACCTTGAAGTGAATTAATAAAGCCGTAACCGTCACCGTTGGACTTCGCTCCGACTCGAGGTATGTAATCAGCACGGTTTGTAGCATTAATATGGTCTTGTAAAGAATTTACAAACGAATGAGCATCGCCGTTAGACTTCGCTCCTATCGACACGGGTGTTTTGTAAGCGTTGATTTTGTCTTGCAAGCTCTCCAAGAACGACTTTGGTTTAGTGTTGTCCTCGCTTGTAAGCTTCACGGTATTCTTTGAAGCTGTCTTCTGAACGTTATTGTAAATAACTCTACCTGTGCTTGTGGCATCGGTGTTGTTGGTGGTGATGTCGACGGGATTCTTCTTGAAAAGACTTTTAATCTTTTGGACTGCCAACATACCTGTGCCCGGTGCTATTTCAGCACGCAAGGACAGTGTTCCGCTCGTTGATGCTATAGAATTTGTGTTTGTAGAAGTTGTGGTAGTCGAGGTCTTTTTAGTGGTGAAGTTTGTGCCGACGGCAAACGGGTTGTAATCTGCACTTAATGGGTTCCATGCCTGTTTTTTATAGCTGTTCTCGATAACCTTCGTCAGTCCCTCCTGGGATTCTGCCGATTTAGCCAACCAGCTCATTGCATCGGCGGTCTGTGCTTCTTTGGTAGTGTAAGGCACATAGGTGTTTGCCGTTCCCTGTGTCGTGTCGCCTGACCCTGTTACCGAGTCCCACAAGTACTTCCCTGTTGCCGTCACTATGGTGAAGTT
Source organism: Bacteroidaceae bacterium (assembly GCA_963589785.1). Lineage (GTDB taxonomy): Bacteria > Bacillota > Clostridia > Oscillospirales > Acutalibacteraceae > SIG603. The sequence continues at coordinate 21,037 of CAVAMJ010000016.1, forward strand.
CTGTGACGCACCCTCTGATACTTTGTACACCCATTCAAGCATCGGGTGATTCTCCCTCAGAACCGCTTCCAATGAATCCAGAATTGAACTCCATGCTGTTTTTAGCACCCCTTGAACTTCGTCTGAAGTGATTATTTGTGACATTGTCTGTGCTAACGACCGCAGAGCATTGCCTATCATCTCCTGTACTTCATCCGATGAGATAACCTTGGCGAATGACTTAGCCAACGATGTCGCAATGCTTGTTATTTTTGTGTGAACTTCTTTGTTACCCAGCGACTCTTCAAGTGCCGTAACAATGCCGGTTGCCATGCCGTCAAGACTGCCGATTATCGAATTGACATTCTCGTCCGTAAAGATATTGTTAAAAGCATTCGCAATACCTCGTCCGAACTGTTGCCAGCCGTTCAAACCTGAGCTGTAATCAACAGCGTTCATTGAAGCAATGGAGCCGTCAAGCAACTGTAATGAGGATGTCAAAGCCTCGCCGATTGCCTTAGATGCTTCATTAAATAAACCGCCCTCGCTAAACGCTCCGACAAGCATATCTGCAATTGTAGAACCTACACTACGGAAGTAATTCGCACTGTTAAGCTCTGCTAAAGTGGTTTTAAACGCACTCAAAACACCCTTGAACGCTGTGCTTAATGCACTCGCCGCCGCTTTGAAGTTGGTAGCTGAGAAAATGCTCTCAACTCCGCTTGCGACATTCTGTCCTAAAGCTTCCCAACTACTCAAGCCCGTTATGCTGTCCTTTTTAGCCATTGCGTTTACAGCAGACGATATTCCGCCAAGAACACCCTTGTTTTCATCGCCGATTAACGATGTGAGCGATTTTGTAGCCTTGCTGAAAAGTTCCTTATCGCTAAAAACGCTTGCCAAAGCCTCTCCAAGACTCTCGCCTGTTTTCTGAAACCAGTTTCTGCCGTTCTTATCAAGACTGTTGTTAAGCTCTGTGATTGCCGTATAGGTGGATGTTGCAATTCCCTTGATTGTGGTGCTCAGTGCCACTGCCGCTTTTTTGAATATGCTCTTGCCTTGCTTATCATAGCTAAAAGCCGCTTCGAGGTAATTAGCAATGGCGACACCGACTGCCTCAAAACCGTTGATACCGTTCGCACCCTTTTTGCTAAACTCTGTAACTGCTTCGGATAGCATATCAAGAACCGAGTGCATCTTGTACTTAAACTGCATTCCGACTGCTGTCCAATCGACTGCACTTACAAACTGCTTAACTCCCTTTGAAACACCTCTGCCCAGTCTCTGCCAGGTGGTCAAACCGTCACTACCAAGCTTGTTTGTCTCATACCAAAATGTATTGAGCGCCTGATTGAAAGTATTAAACGCTTCTGCTCCAAAATTGCCGATTGTCTCCCAGGGCACTTCTTCAATAACCTTGTTGAAAGACTTAGCTATTTTTGTCATAGCTGTGTGAATTTTCGTTCTGAGTCCGACCCAGTTAAATTCATCAAGCTTTGTGAGGTTTTTCAGAATGTTGTCCGTGCCCTGGTCTAACAGCTTCTCAAGGAAGTTATAAGTAGGAATATCAAAATCCCAACCGCTACCGCTTCCACCGCCACTACCGCCGCTTGAACCGCCGCTGCCGCCTGATCCGCTTGTCGTTGTGTCATTGAGTACATTAAGTTCATCAATTCCAAGAATTGTATTCTTATAATCTTCTGCACTCTCCGCCGCACTGCCTGTGGCGTCTGCTAAGTCCTGTGTATCGTCTGTTAAGTCTCCGATAGTATCACCGATAGAACCTACAGAAAAGTCTCCGACTGTCGGCAAGGTGTATCCGAAAAATCCTGCGATGCTGTCAACGACCGAACGAACAGCCTTTGCAAGAGCTATGATATACGGTAAAACCTGATTGATAATAGGAATGAAAACATTACCGATTGAACGACCGACAAGCTCTATCTGTGCCGCAAACACTCTCATTTGGTTAGCAGAAGAGTTGATTGTCTTCGCCATATCACCAAGCACGCCTTGTTCTGATACCTGATTGAATATTGCAATGTATCTCAGCTGTGCTTTTTCAGCCTGTGTCATACTGGACACTGACTCGTTAATGCCAAGCGTTAAAGCTTCCTGTTCGAGTCTTGTCTGTGATAAGTCAACACCCCATCGTCTAAGCGGCTCGATTTCACCGGCGATACCTGACTGCAATTTCTCCATGGCGGTTGCTACATCTTCATTCCATATGGACGACAAGTCATAACCTATTTGCGTTAACTGCTGTGAGATTGTAGCGGCTCTGTCACTTGCAACACCGTAACCGTGCACGATGTTCATAAAGATAGCTTCGTTCTCCATCCAGTCTGCGGCATTGATACCCACGGCATCCTGTACGACATTCGCATACTCAACGCCTGCCTCGGCGGCATTCCCCATAGCGACTGCGTACATGTTCATCATCTCTTCGTAGTCGCCTGAGCTTTTTGTGAGGTTATAGAGTGTCGTCGTGATATTGGTGAGAGAAGAATAAAACGCCTTCGCGTAGTTATACAAATCAGTAAAATTGCCAATTAATCCGTTATTTTTAACTCCACCGAAAAGAGTTGTTACCTTTTCAAAAATCGAGCTTATAACCCTTCCTGCCGCCTTTGCAACACCGGCAAAGGAGTTATAAAACGCACTGCCTATCTTTCCGATAACGCTACCGATTTTTCCAAGTATTTCCTTTATCTTGTTGAAAACATTCTTAATTACATTCCAAACGTTTTTGATTGCATTGATAACGCTCTTAATGCCTCTAACGATCTTTTGGAATGTTTCCGTGACTGTTTTTGCAACTGATAAAACCGTACCAAATCCCGGGACAAGTGCTATCAACTCCGCCTTTAAGCTCGCTACGGCATCCTCCAAAAGGTTGGTAGCTCTCTTCGCGGAGTCCTCAACATTTGAAGCACTCGTTAGCCTTAGCATAAGTGTTGCGACCGCCGGGGAAACGGAGTTAAGCTCACTCGTTAGCGGCTTTACGGCATCCGATACTCTTTTACAAGCGTTTGCGAATGCTTCTACGTTTTCATCGTTCAGATTGCTTGTTATCTTAGGAATAGAGTTAAGTGTCCTTGCTACGGAAGAAAAAGCATTGTTTGACACACCGGAAAAAGACTTTGAAGCCTCTGCAATCTTTTCAATAGCGTTAGCCGTCTGTTCCAGTTTACTGTCCGAGACCGTTCCAAGCGAATTCACCGCCGTTGTAATGTTCTTTAAGCCAGTACCGACTGAAGACAGATTAGGAAGTGACAAAGTGCTAAGCGACTGCAAACTGTTACCAAGCTTTGTTATAGCAGAAGTGTCTGTTGTCTGAAACTTGTTTACAGCTTCTGCAACCCGGTTAAGACTTGTCGAAATGTTCCCGATATTGCCGACACTTGATAACGCTTTCAAACCGTTTGCAAGTTCTTTTATCTTTGCTCCTGTACCGCTTCCGATTTTGTTTACTGCCGTCGCAATAGCTTCAATCTGCTTCGCCGTTGTGCTTAGCTTCTGTACTCCGTTCACCGCTCCTTTGAGCGACTCGAGAGAACTCACTAACCCGTCAACCCCGCCTGTCGCTTTGTCGGCATCTGATGTTATTTTTACGCTAAGTTCATCAATGTTAATCGACATCTTCCGTCACCTCCTCTTCTTCTGTTAAGTGCTCCTGTTTTCTCGTCATATATAACATGAGTCTTTCATAACGCTTTCTCTCTTTTCTTTCTTTCTCTTCTCGCACTTCTTTAGGTGTTATCGGATAAGGTTTATCCGGATAAGGCTCTGCCTTAGTTCCCTTTTTTGCAAAATCGTGGAATATCGGTGACAGATTAGCCATCGCCGTGTAGACATACAATCCTTGTAACCATAATTCTTGATTTTTCCGCTCTCGTTTGTACTCGTCTGCTCTGCGATATGACTTCACTAAATCGGCATCCTTGTTCCAGTATTCTTCATAGCTCATTCCGATTGAAAGATAGTAAGGAAAATTCTCGTTAAATATATCTGTGTAAGCTAAAGGGGAAGAAGTGCCGTTTTCTGACTCCTCTCCCCCTCTTGTCTTCTCTGAGGTCTCTGAGTCGCTTACCAATTCAGAGTCCAAGCTATGTTTCCCTCGTCTTCCTCAGGCTCTTCTACAAGTGCCGCAATCGGCTCGTTATACATCTCTGCAAGCTTTGCGATAAGCTCTGACTTATTTGTGAACTTGCCGAAAATCTCGTCCACAAGCTCCTTGCGAACAAACGGATGATTAGCCTTGAATGCTCCTGCGAATAACTCAGGAAGAAGTGTCATAGGTCTCTCTCCGATTTCGCTGATTGCGAAACCGTCCTGTTCCATTCTTGCGACTGTCTTTCTTGTGAACTCGAGAGTATAATCTACTCCCTTATAAGTGAAACCAAGTGTCTTTGCCATTTCTTGTATCCTCCTTATTGATAAGCAACTAAATGATTAGCTAATTAGCCCTGACTCCAACCCTGTGCGGTGTTGAGTGCTGCGATAGACTCGTAAATCTCGGTTGACTGAGTGATAGTGATTGTACCCTCTCTAACCTCGTTTACACCTGCACCGGAAATACCGACTGAAAGTGTTCCTAAGAAATAGAACACGCCGTCTGAACCCTCTGTTACAACTGCCGCATCAGGTGCTGTGCTTGCGAACTTGCCGTTGAAGTGAAGTGCAAATACATGCTCCTCGCCGTCCTCAAGCTTCTTAGCAGCTGTGTAATTATCCTTAGTGTAGTTGTATGTGAATTCGAGTGCGTCTGTCTGCTTGATACCCGCTGTGTTAGTGGTCATTGCGTCCTCGAGGTCTGTAGTCTCGAGTGTCTCCGGTGCACCCATGAGGTCGCCGTAGTCCTTAATTCGAATAACTCTCTTAAAGCCTGTTGCTACAAGTGCCTTACCTGTAACATTTGCGTATGCAAGCTGTGTTGAATAGGTGTTCATACCCTTACCCATAGTAAAGTTACCTCCTGAATATATAATCGTTGTTGGCTACGCATCTGTATCGTGCTGTTAGCCTATATATTGATGTATCGTACAAATTCGGTGACTCGTTGACTGATGTTCTTCTGAGTCCCATTTCTTCTAATGCTTCATCGACGACTGAAAAAATAGCCTTTGCTTCCGACTTCTTTCCGCCCGTTTTGTTAGAATACACATTAACTTCATAAGTTAGGGCTACATGGTTTTCTGTTATCTCGTCTGAGGTGTTTCTCCACGTTGCGTTATCTTTCTCTTCTATACTGACATGAGGGAGCGTACTCGGTGAGTTAACATATTCGCTTGTAACATCACAATTCGGATATTCTTTAATGATTGCTTCATAGCAGGCTGTAAAAATCTTTGGTTCTAAATCAATCATTGCTGAATATCTCCCTTGCGATTGCTTCTATATCGTCTGCGGCATCACACAATGCCTTGTAAAGCGGCATTGTAGACCGTGTGCCGTATGTATATTCCTTTTTCTCTTCTTCGTTGTAGTATACCCAAAAATCTCGGTTTCCTTGCCCTTTGCCGTATGAACCGATTGTAAGCCCCAGTCTTTCACCGTCCGGGTGAGGCGAACCGGCGCCGTTGAAGTGAATACCCGCTCCAAACTCGATAAAAGCAACTTCGTCACCCTTTGCAACCACAAGCACGCTCTTTTCGTCCTCGTCTTGCCAACTGACTTCAACATCAGAAGCATAGCCGTCACCCGTGTACTTATTGATACTCACTACTGAACTATCAAATCCGCTCTGTGCTTTCTCTTTTACAAGCTCCGCTATTCTCTCCCTTAGCTTCTCGGCTTTGGTGTCAAGCGACTGTTTATAGCGTTCTATTTCTTTGATTGCTTCGGTTATTGACTTTGTGTCAAGCGTGATTTTAATTTCTTTCATCGTTCTGAATGTTCACCTTTGCAACGGCTATTGACAAGCTATTAAGACTCTTTGCAATGCGTTTGACCGTGTAGTCGTGCGGTGTGTCTGTCGTTCCGTCTGTGTTAAGTGTCGGCATTGTATCAATCCATAGTCTGCTGTACTCGTTAAAGCCTTTAGGGCATATATCAAGTACTATCGACTTGTCATAATCTAAATTGCCGCCGAATTGCTCTGCGGACGATAGACCCGTTGCCTGTGAGATATTAGCCATTAGCATGATGGGTTTAGAGTAGGTCAATTCCTTTTCACCTGTGTAATACCCCTCGGCGTTGGTTATAAGTTTCTCGCCCTCGTAACAAGCGTAATAACACTTGACTCTGTTTCGCCTTAGTGTTCTCATGACATCATCCCCACTCGTGGTACAACTGCCGACAACATGGCTTCGGGGACATCGGCACTGCCATAACTTCGAGTGATACCGTTCTCAGTGTGGCTTGTCTCGCCCTCTGCTCCTCGCTTATTGAGAAGATAAGCGGCTATCTCACACTGCAACATGTCGTACCTTGTCGGTACTTCTGTCACACTCTCATCATACGGAAACGCTCTTGCAATTATCTTTCTGCCCGCTATTTTCAGATATACGGACAGTACTTCGGTACTTTCCGAACCGTCAATCATTGCTTCAAGCGTAATTAACTTTTCATCCTCCGTCATACTGCCCTCCTGTTATCTTAAGCCTTTACAATCTTCACTGCCTTAGTTGTATCTGTGAGTGCGGCGATGTAATACTTTCTTGACCAAATGCTGTTCTCTCGAGTATCTGCGTCTCTCTCCTGCTCAACCTCTGTACCCTTTTTGTTGAAGAGTGTAACAGCGTCCTTTGTTGCGACAACGATTGTACCGCTGACAGCGTCCTTCTTTGTGTAAAGGTTTACCCCGGCTACAGTACCTACATAACCTGTTCTTGCGAATGACTCAACATACTTGAGATCCTCGCTGAGGTTCTTTCTGAGGGTTGCCATATCTGCCGGGGAAACAAATGCGAAACACTGCGGTGCTGTTGACTCAGGTGCATTATCTGTGCCGTCAATGTTAAGTGTCGCTACAGCATCTGCAAATGCTCCAAAATCAATCTTTGTAGCGGATACTGTCTGAGTTGCCTTGTTGAACTCTGCAAAAATATCGGCATTTACAGTATTGAACATATCTGTTCCCATGTGCCTTACACCAACCGGTACAAGCATAGGATCTGTCATATCCTGCTCGTCATAATACTTAAATTTGTTCTGCGCAAGAAGAATCTTGTACTCCTCAGGGCTGTATGTAACCTCGATTGACTTTGTGTTACCCTCGCCCATATCAAGCTTCTCTGTGCCGTCTGTTGCCTTGTATACATTGATTTTTCTAATCATACCTGCTGTGCCGACAAGTGAATTATCGACTGTACAGAAGTTCTGTAAATCAAGGTGGGAATTGTACTGGTCTTCAATCTCATTTGATAGATAGAAGTTATCGTAGACCTTATGTGCCATTACTCATTTCTCCTTTGTCTGAATTATTCTCTGTGTATAGTGATTTATACTCCTCAGGGTTCTTTCTCGACCAACTCTCACGCTCGATCGGTGACAGCTTTCTGAGCTTATCAAGCGTCATTGTCTTTGAGTCTCCGTCCCCCGTTGGCTTTGGTGTATCTTTTAGAAGTTCTGCTCGCATGCTTTTCTTGACATTTTCAAGGTGCTTTTTCTGATTGGCAAATACTGCTTCTGTATCTCCGTCAACCATTGCTATGGCGGTTGCTTCTGCCAGCTTGTCCTCGTATCCCATTCCAAGGAAATTAGCCTTATACTTTGATACTTCGCTCTCTCTGAGTAGCTTCTCATACGCTGTCTGAAGATTTTCAAGCTCTTCTTTCTCTTTCTGCTTTACTCGCTCGTCTTCTGATAATTTCTCGTTGAGTTCTTTCTTCTTTGCCGCCAACTCGGAGGCTGTCTTATCAAACACTTCCTTGCGAACATAGCCTGTATAATCAACATCCGCATCGTATGCTTCAAGTGCTTTAATCTTCTCCTCATCGGTCATATCGGCATAACCTTTGATTTTTGAAATGTCAATCTTCATGTGATTTTCTCCCTGTCTTTTTTATTAAGTCTTCTGTGACTATATTTGCGATTATAGGCTTCTCTGCCTGTTATTTGCGTTTTCCTGTCTTCTCTGACATATATTTCAATTACCCTATCGGTATAAGGTAACATCTACATCTAATGTGTGGTTTAGGCGGTACACTGCCTATTTTATAAATTTTGCCGTGCAATGAATTACATTCCTTGCAAACTCTGTCGTCCATTTCAGTCAACCACATAACTTCTTTGACGCCGTTTGCTTTGTAGGTATCTATCGTTGCTTCGTCTACCGCTCCGATTAGATACTGTTCCGACTGCACATACCACAAGTAAGCACTTTTGTTTGTGCTGTCGTTATACATCTTGCGGTCTCCGTACTCTTTCGCCGTGAGTATCTGCTCGGTATACCTCATTCTCTTTCGGTCCGCTTCCGACTCGTAAAGATACCCTGTTGTTTTGTTGTATAAGCTCAGATAATGCTTAACCCAACTGTCCGAACCGATACCGCTTTTGCCGCTCGTCTTCACGCTTTTTGCGTTCTTTGTGATATACTCTTCAACCTCCGCCGTATCAATCCCGCTTTTTTTAATGCGGCGGCTGAGTGCAAGCGTGGTTAAACCTACAAGTCCGTCAAGTGAAGACTCGGGATAACCTCGCTCCATTAAATCCACAAGCATTAGTGCGAATTTCTCAGCACTCTGAGCGGCATCCTTATAGATTTTCATGTTCTCGTTTTGAAGTCTCGTGTAAAGCGTTTCAACCTTTGTTTTGGCATTCAAAACATTCAGCTCGTCAAAACCGACATGGCCCATTTGATCGAACTCATTCTTTACATACTTCTTGAGGTAAACAATCAGCTCATCAGCTCTGCTGTACATCTGCCTTTTCTTCGACATTATCTACCTCTTCTTCAAGACTTATCGGTCTCCAATTGTCTTTTTGCTCTTCGTAGTACTTCATACTCATTGAATAAGCAGACTCGGCATCGGAGAACATTCCGCTGTGTTGGAAAGCAAGCTGAGGGTGTATCTTAGGCTCTTGTAACATTGAGATAAGAACCTGCGATTTGCTCTGAATTGCTTCGTAGTTGCGGCGGGTGAACTTCATATCAATATCGCTGAGCTTTAATGTGCTCTCGCCAAGTTCTCGACATATCTTGAGTACAAGCTTTAACATCTGCTTTTCGGCTCGCTTGAATACATTCTCACTGTCTTTTGCTCTCGCTTCTGCATCCGACCAACCGTCACGCAACAAGACCGCTGAACCCGTGTCGCTCGTTGAACTGCCGCCGTTTCTGTTCGGAAGTCCGCATATCTCCAAAACTGCACTGTACAGATCGTCTTTGTAGGTCTGCGACTGCGACTGATTAAGTTCTTTTACAACAAGGTCTACATCTACATTACCTCCGGTTGTTGACGGCGGCACAAAGATTGCTCCTGCCTGCAAGAACTCGTTGTACTTATCCATGTCGATATCACATCCGACAAACTTCCAGTATGCTTGCACGAACTGTTCGATACCGTCCATTCGGTTACTCTCGACATTGTTAATCGCATCAAGCAGCGGCATTACAATTTCAAAAGAACCAAGTCTTGCATTATTGGCGGGATACTCAATGATCGGTATCATTCCCAAGGCGTGCGGTCTCGACTCTATCATCAAATCATTACTGATTAGATAATATTTATCTTTCGTGTACACTGAATAATGCGTGATTGTATCATCATCCATTGCATACTTGACCGCCATAAGCGGCTTATTTCCTATCTCATTGGAATAAACAATAAATGTATCTCGTGGATCAAGCGTGTACATCTCAAAAGGCGCTTCGTCTTCCTCGCCTACGGGGTCTGGAAGCACAAGTCTGTACGCCGTGCCGCATATCATCTGCCACTCGACTATGCTTTGATCCTGGGACGCTTTGTCCTCGGCGAACATATACTCATTCAGAAGATTAACCTCTGCTACAGTGGCTGCATCGCCGTTTCGGCTGACATACTGAATAGGCTCACCGCAAAGATAACCGACCTTAAAGGAAACAATCTCGTTCGCTCTGTTCTCTACAATCTTATTGCATATATCCGAACGAATTTCCTTTGTTCTGTGTACTATCGGCTGGTCTCCTCGATAGTACTTGTATAGATAATCAATCTCGCCACGGTTTAATTCGTGAGTGCCTAAAGCTTTCCACAACACCTGCATTATGTTTTCGTCTGTTATTTCACTGACACTCGACTTTATAACTCGCCTGCCGTGCATAAACCATGTGTTTTCAAGCCCTTTTCCCTCGTCAATCTGATTGCCCGTTTCACTCACTCCCTTTCTACCGCAATAAAAAAGAGAATGACACCTTGCATATTACTACACATAAGTGCCATTCTCTCAACAAACAAACCCAGCAAGTGCGAAACTTGCCGTACAAAATAAGGTAAACATATTTAATTTAAATATATTATACCATATATTTACACCGTTGTCAAATTATCTTGTTAAAAAGGTCTGTTAAATACTTTTACTTCCTGCCTTGTGAAGCTCTGAGCATAATCGGATAACATAGCCATTGCGTCCGGTACGTCATCGTGCTTGTTTTTGCCCGCCATTGTGTAACCGCATAGCATTGTCATCATTTTTCCGTAGTCACTGTTCGCCTTGAACATACTCTTGTCTTTGAAAAGAAAGTGCTCCTTAACAAACGGTGAGTTAGTAACTATCTTTGTCTCCTTATTCGCTGTTGTAAACTTAGTTGTGATTTTACAAATACCGCCGTGCTCTCTGACTGCGGTCTGCGCATCCTTTGCAACTCTTCCGCCGGCTGAGTTAGACTCAAACCTCGCCATTTGCACTTTGTTGTTCACAAGTGTCTGCCAGATTCTGATATCAATTATTTCAGGATTACCGTTGTCACAAATGCAATCGGTTATGTAATAATCATTCCCATAAACACACGCAACCGGTAATACGCAATAGTCGCTTCCTCGGTCTTTGGTATCGCAAACAGCTATAACGGCATCCGGCTCAATATCAGGTAACTCAAAATATCGTCTTAGTTCGTCTTCATGATACAGAAGTCCCTCACGCTCGATCGGCTCGTTCATAAAGAGTGCTCGCCAAGAAACCTCGTCCATTATATCCCTCTGCTCTCTTAACATCTGCGTGGTAAAGCCCCCCTCGCAAGGATAGTTAAAATTACTCTCATCGTTTTCATCCAGTGCCGCACACACAATAAATTTACACCTCGGATTATCTCTGTACTGTCTTTCGAGTCTTCCGATAACATCGTGCACGCTCCACCTTGTAGCTATGTGAAGCTCTTTACACTTGCCTATCTTTCTTTGTCTCAAGTCCGTTGTGTACTGTTGCCATAGCTTGTTTAGTCTCTCCGCCGACATCGCTGTTTCTATTCCGTCTACCAAGTCGTCACAATACAGTAGTCTCATAGCACGAACTTTACCCGCATTGCCTGATCCGATAGACGAAAACTCCAGTGTTTCAAATCTCTGCGGCTTATCAAGGTCTATTCTCATATCCTTTGCGTTCGTGTTCTTTAGCTTCACTTCCGGGAAAACATCTCCCCATAAGTATTCACCGCCGTTACCTGTAATTATTCTAAGGCACTCATCATAAACCCCTCGCAAAAAACTGTTGGAATGAGATCCGCCCAAGTTCGGCTCGTTCGGATGCCTTCCCGATATCCACGTTAAATAAAAAATAGCAAGCGTGCTCTTTCCCGTGCCCGGCGGCATGGATATTGCAAGCAAGTCTAAGTTATCGTCCTCCAAATCTTGTAATGCTTTTACAAGCGGCAATAACTGCTTTCTTCTCGGTACATAGAACTTAGACTTAGGCTCTCTGTTCCACTCAATGTACAAAAGAAAACTGTCAAAATCTTTTCTTGCCAGTGTTAGTAATATCTTTTTATGAAGCCCCCACACTCGTTTTATATCATCGTCCGCAAAATCTCCCATATGATTAATTATAATTTCAGACACTTCTTTCAGCTTCGAAAAAGCGTACTCATCTCCCTCTTTTATGAGTTCTTTCGCTATCATATACATATCTTCATACGGCTGAAAATCATAATAAATCTTGTCTCCGTCTTTAATCTTACTCATTATCTCATCTAGTAAATTCATAAAAACCTCCAAAATAAAAAAGCACGCTACCGCTTTTTACTTGCGATAACGCACTTTACATCAATCCTTTTGCAATGACCTTGTACCAGTAACTTCGGCTCACTCCCAACTGCTTGATACAATCGTCTACCGTCATTTCTCCCCTTTTTTGTTTTTCGAGAATTTTTTCGGCTCGGTCTTTCTGTATTTTCAGCTTAGGTCTTCCGTCTACTCTGATACCTTTACTCCTTGCAATCTCTTTGCCCTCTTGTGTTCTTTGGATTATCATATCCCTTTCGAACTCGGCAAATCCTAACATTATTGTTCTTATTAACTTTCCTGTGGGTGTGTTGTCCATTACTCCCATGTTGAGTCTGTGCACCGTCACACCCTCATCAATCAGACTTTCGATTAACTCACATCCCTGTGCCGCACTTCTCGCCAGTCTGTCAAGCTTTGTCACTATCAGCTTGTCTCCGCTTTGTAAACAAGACTTTAGCTTATCAAATTCAGGACGGTCTATTTTCGTTCCCGTGAAGCTGTCGCAAAATATCTGCTCCGCTCCGTTTTCTTCCAGTAGCTTTGTTTGATACTCGAGGCTGTTTCCGTCCTTTGCTTGCCCTTTGGTGCTTACTCTTGCATAACCGTAAATCACTCCGCTTTCCACTCCGTTCTGTCTTTTAACTTGCTTCTTATCACAAGTTCACAATCCATTGCTTCAAGCATTTCCATTAGCGTATCTGTTCTCATTCCGTTCTCTCTTGATAGCGGGTTAGACACTGCGGACGCCGTAGATTTACCAAGTTTTGCCGCTAATGAAGCGTTGCTATATCCTCGCTGTTTCATTATCGCTTTTACAATCTCGTTTGGTTTCATATGTTCACCTCATTTCTGTGATAATCATACCACATACACGAATAAATGTCAATAGATAGTCTTTTTTATTTTTTCGGATATTCAGACGGGTATTCCGACCGCCTGGCGCCCCGCCTAAATCCCCCGCCGGGGGGTATCCCGCCACGGCGAACCCGCCGCCCCTATCGGCGTTGTTTTCGTGCTGTTCGTGGCGGGTAAACCATCGGCACACACTCACCCGCTCATTTTAAGACTGTTTTTACAGCGTTTACAGCTTCAGGAATGAACAGCATAGGCAAAAAGAAAAGCCCATCAAAGGGCTTTAAAACGCTTGTAAACAGCATATCGCAAAAGAGCAAAAAGAAACCACGGTCAAACCGTGGCTTTCTCTGTTTATCGTCTTCTTTTGTGACTTCTATTATCTTTGAACATTGCGGAAAAGAACGCAAACGGTGCACATAACAGCCATAACAAACAACTACAACCCATAATACAACCCCCTTTTATACTTGAATGATAAATCACTTTGAAAGGCTTGTCAAGCATAACGGGCGCCGAAAAAGAAATACACTGTTTTTTTCGATATTTCCACCGGGTAAACGGCTTTATTCGATATTTTAAAGCGTTCTATCTCACGGGGTGTATATAATTCATTAGCAATTAATATAGAACCGTCGTGTCTTGTCTTTTGATCAAATTCCGGTTTCACTTTGTAATATAACATAATATCGCCCTCCCTCAAAATTCAAATACTACATAATTGCCGTTATCAGCGTGTAACACTGTTTTATAACTCTCAAGCTTCTCCGCCAACTGTTCTATATACTCATCATCGTATAATTCATCGTTTTCATCGAGATAGTTATCTTCTCGATACTCTTCACGGGGATAATAATCTTCATAATCCCGGATAAAGTCTTCCCAACTGCACGCCGCCCCCGCACCGTACTCCGTGCACTCGCAACATATATCGACAACATTGAAGGGCATATCCGGATCTACTTCGTCATAATATTCAAGAATAGCATCCATTCCCTCCCATGTGTAATAGTCTCTATTCCAGTTTCTAAACCATTCCATTGCGATTGCTGTTGTGACTTCGATTTTCATAATGTTTACCTCGCTTTATTTTTGTTGTGTCTGTACACTTTTTCGTGTCTGTATCTTTATTATACACGAATTAATGTCAATGTCAATAGTTTTTCAATTTATTTTTACATTTTTTCGTGTTTAATTTTCAGTGTGTATTTACTTATGAGTATTTACACATTTTAAAATATTCCTGCTTGCCGCACGGTTATATTATCGCCCTGGCGTTTTTGTCAAGGTGTTTTATGTTTGTCCTTGACTGTGGTTATATTATAAGGCTACCTATATGAAAAATCAAGATGCAATATTGCACAAATATAGGTTGTCTTATAAGTGCAAAGGTTGTATAAATCGACTTATATATTTTTCTTGCCTGAAAAGGTCAATTGCGATATAATAATATAACCTATTAAGGAGGTGCAACGAATATGCCAGCAAGTGAAGCACAGAAAAGGGCGTCCGCCAAGTGGGACAGCAAACAATCAAGATTAGGTCTTAAACTGTCCCCTGATATAAGAGAAAAGATAGACGCACACGCTCACGCCATGGGAGAGAGCACAACCAAGTTTATAATTCGTGCCGCCCTCGCTCAGATTGAGCGTGACAACGAAAGTCGATAGTCGAAAGTCGTAAAAGTCGTGCGATAGTCGTTGAGCTTCAGAAAGTCGTAAGAGTTCCTGAGTCGTTACCTTGCGGCGAAAAGTCTCGAGAGTCGTTCGCACGCAAAAAGAAAAGTCCCCACGATATAATGTCGTGAGGACTCTTTTTATGTCTCTTTCTTTGTCTCCGTGTCTTCGGCAGTCGTTTCGATAGTCGTCGGCGGACTGTCTGTTAAGTATCTTCTCTTGATATCTTCGATATCTACCTTTTCGGAATTGTCGTTGACCTGAACCACGACTTGTGGATCATCTCGCATGCCGTAGTAGTTCTTAGCTCTGAAGATGTAAGTCGGGACGGGTATCTTGCCTTTCGCCGCTAATTCTGCGTCCATTGAGGATATTATTTCCTTAGCTTTTTTGAGCATGTCGCGGCGTTCTTGTGATACATTTGTAGTTCCTGTCTCCCAATTCCACACTGTTTGGCGAACCGTTCCGAGTGCTAAACACATCTTCTCAACCGTGGGTAACTCATTGTTCTCAACACAATGTCTAAAGAACTCATTGAGTCTTTCCGCACATTCTTCATCGGTCTTAACAAGCTTTCTATCGAACCAGTAAAGAGAGTTATTGAGAATCTGACCGATTTCGGACTTATCGCCCTTGAAAGCTTTCTCAAGGTTAATGTTAGCCCCGCCAGTCGGATTATTGTTCTTTCTCATGTCTTTCTGTCTTGCCATTCTGTTTCTCACCTCCTCCCGTGAGCCCGTACAGCCTCCTATTTTATATCATAGTCGGTATAACGCAAAATCGAACAGTTGTTTTTTCGAGGTATAAAAGGTATAAGTTCTACGGTTTTTCCGTATAACTTTCGTATAATACGCGCGTACTAAGAGAAGTTATACGCAAAAAGGCGTTTTCATATACCTTTTATACCTCAACGCTTTAATTTATCAACACTTTCATTCGTTTTTGTCCTTTTCTTTGTTTTCTTTTTCGTAGGAATTTTTGTTCAAATCGTTATAATACATCGTGTAAGAGTGTCGTTTACCGCATTTTATACATTTTTCTATATATCCAAACCCTCACTTGTGATAAAAGTGCTGTCAATTTTGTACTTATGCCAGCAAGTCGAACTCTTACGCACGGTCATACCTCCTCGATAATTTTAAGTCCGTAAGCTTCAGCGGCTTCGTGCTCTATTCTGCAACCTCTGTAGTTCTCCCAACCTTTACAGAAGTAAACCGCATCGCATTTGCTCATCTGCTCAAGAGAACGGGCAAGCTGAAATAACGGATAATTTGTCGTTCCGATTTTTGGAAACAATGCAGTCGAATACCAACGATTGCGAAAAAGCGTGTCTACAAAGTCGTAATCGTTATCTTCCAGCCACTTTATCGCTTTAGCTCTTGTTTCTAAAATCTCGTCAGCGGTTAAGCCGTTCATCGGCTGTGAAATCATAGCTTTCATTTTTGGTGCTCCTGTCTCAGTAAGTAAAAGGTCTCTTGGCATACGTCTGTTGTTAATTACCACGGTCTTGCCTGTATCTTTCAGTGTTCTTTCGATAGCATCTTCGAACTTGTTGACGATGATGCCCGGAGTTTCCGGGCACCCGCCTGTTTCATAATCTTTTGCCATTTAAAATACCTCCGTTAATCTAAGTCCTACCCATGTAGGAACACCTGACGATACAGATCGGCGGTCATACCACTCCGAATGTCTTTCCATTTCGGCATTAAACTTTCTCGCAGAGAGAATGTACGCCCCCTCCGACTTCGCCCAGATCTTATAAGCGTTATAAAGGTCTTTAGCCTTGATCACGGCTTTCTCCTCTTCTTCGGGCACTCTCTCGCAACGGCTTTCGAGGAACTGCAAAACTAAGTCGTTGTCTTTTTCGTAGTCGATGACAACCTTTTTCAGCTCCTTAGTCATTGTGAGACCTCGTTCTTTGTAGTGAATGTAACCACGGACCAGCCACATAAAAATGCCGCTCATTGCTTCAGGAGAAGTCAGCTCGTCTTTGAGGTGCGTGTCTTGCTCTTCAGGTGAGAAGTGGCGGTTGAACTCAACGACTTTAATTCTTTCTGAAGCGAAAAGAGACTTATCTGTAACCATGGGTAAATCATTACAGCTAAGCCACAAAGTAAACTGAGGCTTGAAAGTGATAGCCGACTGATAGAGTGCTCTTGCGGAAATTTCCTCACCGCCTGTCAGCTGTTTGATTTTCTCCTCGTCAAGCTTGCCGTACTCGTTAGACTCGCTCATCGTGACAAAACGCTTGCCTTTTAGCCCTACAAGAGTAGGTGAGGCGGCTTCGGCGTCCTTTTGGCGGTCACCTCTGCATATCATGCCAACGGGCGCAACCTTGGCATAATCGCCTAACATTATTTCAATTGTGTTAAGCAGTGTAGACTTGCCGTTTCGAGTCGTCTTGCCGTGCAATATAAACATACATTCTTCGTTGCTCATTCCGAGAAGTGAGTATCCGAGTGCACGCTGTAAGAAGTCAGCCTTGTTTTTATCGCCCTGTGTGACCTCGTCTATGAAAGTCTCCCAACGCTCGCACTTAACATCTCGTGAGACGGTGTGCTTAAACGCTGTCTGCATTGTCAGGAAGTCGCTCCACTTGTGTTCTCTGAAAGTGAAGTCTTCGAGACTGTAAGTGCCGTTGAGACAGTTAATCAAATAAGGGTTACTGTCAAATTCGTTAGCACCTATGCGTAGCTCGCCGGTGGCGTCCTTGAGTATTCTGTCCCTCATTCGTCTGTCGCCCATTTTGTTTACGAATGTCGTGTAAGACTTGCGGGTGTCGTCATCGTCAATTTCTCCGCAGTAGAGTATCATAAGCCTTACGAAGTCTTTAATCTTTTCAGAAACAAGGATTGACCCCTCGTCTCTTCGCCATGCTCCTTCATGGTATGTATACCAACTTTTAAGTTCAGGACAGTATCTAGCTTCCTGAGAGTAAAGCAAACCAAAAAGGTTAGCCATGCCCATTTCAGACCACTCGAAACCGCTTGACTCATCGTCTGATTTTTCCGGGTGATATTGTTTTATCAAGTACATTTTGGACGATAGGTCTTCGTCCATTATGCATCGCCCGTTTCTGAGTTCGAAAAACTCCTGCATCGGTCTTCCTCCTATCTTTTGTATTTTGTAATGCTCGTTACAATCGCCTCTATTTCGTCAGTGTCCAGCGGCGGCTTGCAAGCTGTCATGTTAACGAATTTCAATTCGTCTAAAATCTGTTTCGGTTCGTAACCTTGATTGTGAAGTGCGCCGGCTAAAGAAGTAAGCGATAAATTACGACTGCCGTTTGTTATTTCAGGATAAGTCGGTCTAAGCTTTATGTGATTACCGTCTATTACATTCTCCCAAACGGGAGCGTAAATAATATTTCGGTTAGCATTGCCGCCGCTTTCTCTCGTTTCCGGGAAATAGGTACTTACAACATAGTCAATAGCGGCTTGGTTTGCTTCTATGTCTTTGTAGAGAAGTGTGTCTCCGGTCATAATGAAGTATCTCGCCGTCTTATAGATCTCAACCCCTTTGAGGTTGTTTTTACCTTTGAACGGTAAATCGCCTTTTAGCACGATATGAAAACCTCTACCGCTTCTTGACTTTTCGGTGTAGCTTTTACAGCGTCCGATTATATCCGCCGCTAAAGGAGACAAGAACCCGTCCTCGTCAAAACCGCAGTCAATGTCGATACCGACTAAGCCGTTATCGGCGAACACGAAACCGCAGTAGTCATAATGCCATAGATTGTAGGCTTCGAGTGCGGTCTCAAAGTCGCTCCATGTGGTGTAGTCGGTAGAAGATGCGGCTTTGTCTTCCCACGCTCTCATAGGTGCTTTACTGTCAGCCTTGGCACACACCCACTGATTTAACTCTTGTAGCTCTTTAGGAATGTTAGCGTAGTTCATTTCATTGGCTTTGTTTACCTCTTTGATTTAAGCGTTTTAAAGCACCGTGACAGCGTTTTTAATTTTAGGAATATAAGTTCATTGCTTAAAGTCTAAAACGTTGTCTATGCCTTTTAAAATTGATTTTATGATAGTTTCAGGGTTATCCCCTCGCCCAATCTTGCAAAACCGTTATAATCGCAGTGTCCTTTGTACCACGCACCGCAGTGTTCACGCTTGCATTCGACTTGATAATACTGAGTAGCGGTTGTTGTGATATCGTCCTCTCTCTGCCGTGTGAGTTCGGATTTTGTGAGATAAGGACAAATCATATCAGACCTCTTTTCTTGGCAATCTCTTTTGTGGTTTTGCCTACTATGCTGTATACGGTGTCTTTGGTCGTATCGTGAAGCTGTGCAACGGTGGTAGTCCATAAACCATAGCAAGCAACCTCTTTGATGATTTCAGTCTCGAAAGAGTTTCGGTTTTTCATAACTTGGTTGCAAGCGGTGTAATTGAGCTTGTCGGCGTGTCGTTTGAAGTGCTTCGGCTCTTTGTCGTAAGAGAAATAAAATCTAAGCATGTGAAAAACATAATCTTGATAGAACTGTCTCATTCTTCTTTCCTCTTAGTTGCCGCCGCTTTAATGGCTTCTAATAGCTTGATGACACCTTTGAGACAGGATTGCGTTTGCTCAAGCAGGTCTAAAACTTTGAGATGTTTGTTTTCTAAAATCTTAATCGAACCTAAAAGATATAAAAATTCAAACTGCACAAAGCAAAAAGCGAAAACAAGCATGGTTGATTGAATTGTTGTCATTAGTAACTCCTTAGCCACATTTTAGCGGCTTCTATATCGTCAAAAGTTCTTGTCCACGTGTCACCCGCCAAGTTATCAAGAGCCGCCCAGTACTTGCCGTAAGGGAATATATACAACCCCCTAGGCAAGCTGTAGCGGATGATTTTACGGGCTTGTTTATGGCTTATGATTTTAATAGCATAGCTCATTGAGATAGTCGGTGAAGTCTTCGAGGGCGTCGTTATAACCCTGTCGATAGCCTTTTTTGTAGGATTTAGAGTCAACTCCGCACTCACTGAGCCGGTTGTGATTGTCAGACTCCCATTCGTTGAGTGCTCTTAGAATAATTTCGATTGTTTCTTCGTCTATCATTTTCTTTGCTCCTTTGTTCTGATTTTATTAGTGACAGCACGGACAAACTCGAATTTGTCTTTTTCTGCCCGTATCTGTCGATTGATTTCGTCTCTTTCTGCCCTGAACGCTTGATAGCTTGCGCATGCCGAGTGGCAACCTTCGTGGCGTTCAGGACAATTCTTGCATTGGCATGTGTTAATCATAGGCTTTCGAGTTTGGCAAGAGCGTTATTTGCTCCCATAGTCTTTGCCGTGCGTTTTAGTGCGGGCGTTTCGATTTTCAAGTACTTATTCCATAGAGTGCTACAAGCAACATCAAGGTTGTATTTGCGCAGGTCTTTAGCGTACTGCATAACCTCTACTTCGAGCGTAGAAAGCCTTGGTGCACCGATTTGCAAGCAGTAATTAAGGTGCTTGACAGCCAACTTAATGCCCATCCAAACACCGCAGTCAAACACGCTGTCAGAATATTTTCTTGTGCCCTCGTTGACAAGCTGTTGATTATAATCATCAGCAAAAAGATAAGTGAGTTGTTTGTCAGGGTAGTTGCGGTACTTGTGATTGTAGTCTCGATAGATGTCTTGATAGTCTCTGTCGGTCTTCATGATCCATGACTCAACGGCAAAAGATCTGCTCTCTGAATAATCAGAATACCTGCCTTTTGTCTTTTCAATCTCTCGTCTTATCGAGTCCTCAAGCTTCTTAATGCGGCTGTTGCCGATGCCGTATAGCTCATGGGCTTTGACCGTTACAATCAGGATGCCAAAGTTCATACCCTCGTCAATTGTGCCGCCAATAAGTCGATCTCGATAACGCTGCTTAATGTTGCATTTCATTTCACACACCAACCCACTTCCCACGGTGAGAACTCACCGTCAAACGTAACCTTGACATAAGGAACATCAAGATCTTTGCGGCAATGCTCGCTTCTACAAGAGCAGAAGTCTTTTGCTCTGAAGACGGCGTCTTCAAGATAAGGTATAAACAATGCGGCGGTTCGAGGAGTTTTAAACTCGTACAAAAAATCAAGGGTTTTCGTTCTGTCGGTTTTCTCGTGAGTTACCATATTAACCGACTTGATAGTTTTTGTGTTCTTGTTTTTGTGCGGCTCGAGATAGATGTATAATCCGGTCTTGTCAACAGAGACACTTACATTCTCTCTGTCGCTCCATACATCTAACGCCTTAAGCAAGGGTGGGTGTAGCGATATAGTGTACTGTGTGTCGTTATAGCGTTGTGCTGTCAGCCATACAGACTGAGGAGAATTGTGATATGTCATATGTTACCTCTTTGTTTTAGGCGGTGAGTGGGATAACCCACTCAACCTAAAAGATCGTCAATGTTAAGTCCTGTTGATTCGTTTCTTGGGGTGTTGTGACCGAGATTGAGTGCCCTCTGTGTTGCCGGCTCGTCGAAACCGTCCGCCGGTGCTTTTTCGCCGAGGTTCGCAAATGTCATTGTCTTGGTAGGGTCTTTCTTGCTTGGTAGGGAGGTGTGCACCACCTCAGCCCAAATGTAATGGTCGACAAGCTCGCTTGGGTCAATGTCTTCGAGACCGTAGTCGTTCATAGCTGTTTTAGCGAAGTAAGAGAATGCTCCGAGAGCCTTTTCGTTGAATGTGTTGTCGTTGTTCTTGACGGAAAAACGCTCAGTGTGAGTCATACCCTTTGCGTTCACAAGCTTGATTTCAATTCTTCCAAAATCCTCATCGTAATGTGCTTCGTAGATACGGAATATATAACCGCCCTCAGGGATGAGGGTGAAGCCGTTCGTCATGGGTATTCTTGCCATTGTAGTATCCTCCTGTTATTTAACTGTGATTCTATAAGTTTCAGACTTTTTCGAATATTTATCCAAAATTCCGTCTGCTTTTAACGCTGTTTTGTCAATGGTAGTCGTCTCTGAACGAGAGACCGTCCATGTGTAGGTTTTTCCTTTGACTTCAACCTTTTTATCGCCGTCACGGAACTGTGACATTGCCTGTTCCTTGATGATGTCATTGATTGTTTTCAGTCGTTTTTCCTTTTCGGCATTGCTTGCCGCCGCTTCGTCTAGCTCCGCTTTCAAGCCCTCTGCTTCTGCTATGAGAGACTCTAAGTCAGTCTCAGGCGATAGCGTGTTTGTTCTTAGTGCCGCAAGGATTTCAGCGTCCTTTTTCTCGTCATACTCCGGGGAAACACCGGTATCGACATAATCAGCCCACCACTTTTCAACTGTTGCCACCTTATCGGCAAAATCAGGGTATCGCTCAGAGACTTTGAACTCAACAGTGATAGTGTTGCTTGCGTTCGGCACATATGCATCGGGGTTCTTGTAGTCGTTGTCTTCGAGGAATGACGCCACCATGATTACATCATCAACACCGAGAAGATATGCATATAAAGCCGCCTGTAAAGCGTAGTATTCCGGAACATCCTTGCTCCAGTCTTCGGCGCGCTTTGTTGTCTTCATTTCGAGAACGGCTTCGATGTGCTCGCCGTCTTCGCTCTTGAGCAGATAGTCCCACATACCGCCGAGGTGCTTACTGTCAGGGAAGAAGTCGCCGTAAGTCTTTTTGAAGTAATCTTCGCCCCACACATCAGACGGTCTCACAATGTCGAGTCCGTACGACTGCTCCATGTAAGAAGCCTGCTTTGGTTCAATGGTCTTACCTGCAACGGTATAGATTGTGTCCGCGAAAGGTACTTCATAAGTCTTGGTGATAGCGCACCACATTTCAAATGCGGTACTCCACGGGTTCAAGCCGAGAATGGTTGCAAACCTCGTGCCGGTTATTTTCTTTGTCTTTTTCGGCGGTGCAATCTGAATACGATTACCGTTTAACCATTTGATTTCTGTCATATTAACCCTCCAACATTGCTGTTATTTTCTGAATTAAAGTCTCGCAGTCAGCTTTAGAGATGACCGTGAAGCCCTGTGTCTGCACTCCGATATTCATAATCATTTCTTCTTTGCTCGGGTCTTTCTCTCTCAGCTTTTTGAGCACATTCTTAAGTCCTTTAATCTGCAATGCGGAAGCGTTCTCGTTAGGTGCTGTCAGAGTCTCTTTAACATCTTTTCTCTGCTCAGGTGTCGCCGGGAGCTTAGGAGCGGCGGTCGCTAAGTGCTGATTGTTCGTGTTCTTGTCGATTGTCGGTTCGATTTCATCGTTTACGCAGATGTCCATAGCGATAAGATACAAGTATCTTCGCATGTAGGTGATAGAGCTACCGAGCGCCTGCATGTCGTTAGTGACCTGCTTTCCGGCATTAGATACAATCGGCTGGATCTGATTGAACGGAACAAAGAAGTCAATAGTTTCTTCCGGTTTTTCAGTGTTAACGATTGTGAGCTTCGCTTCAGTGTCCGTAAAGTTTGCGATAGCGACAAGTCCCATGTCGTTAAAAATGTGGGTGACTGTCGGCACAATGTCCTTGAGCTCAAAGTACTTGAAAGATAACTGCATGTTCTTTCCGCTCTGATTGATGTCAGAGACAAGAAACCTCTCTCGTGCTTCGATGAGCTTCTGATAGACATTCTGTGTTTTTGTTGCGTTTGGCACTTTCTTAGTCCTCCTTGTTTTCTTTTCAGGCTTGATGCCTTTGAAATCGTCAACTCTCTTCTTAGCCATATCGATGTAAAAAGACTTATCAACATCGGCGATACTGAGCTTGTTATCATTGTCGATAATGCAATGCTCAGGAAGTGAGTCGATTTTAGCTTCTGAGTCGTTTTCCGCTTTCACTTTATAGATTTTCCCGTAACGGGTATCGGATGTAGCATACACACGATTGACCTTTTGTATGGGGTGTTTAACACCGTCTATGAGGTGATAAGCTTCTTTGTATTTTGCACCGGCTTTTGCAATTATTTGGAATTGAAAAATGTCGTTGCAATTATTGATAGTGTCCTCAACTGGTGTACAGTTCACAAAATATTCTTTGAGTGCTGTTGCAACAATTACGCAAGAGTTATTCACATTGAACGCACCCGCCGGGGATATTCCTTTGACGAGGTATCCGCCCTTGGCTTTGGCTTTTCCGTCTTTTTGAACCTCTATGTAATTGTTAACATCCTTTTGGACAATTCTTGTGATAACATCTTCTTCAAGCTCGAACCCTGTCCTTTCTTGCCATTCGTCAATCATCGCCTTAACCAGCGTATAATCCGAGTCGTCAAACTCAATCATAATACCGTCGGTGTTAAGCTGAATGATTTTCAGGTCTTCAACGTCTTTATATAAGTGCATAGCAAGCTCAAGTAGATACAGCTGTCCGCTTATGCATACAGACCGTCCCATTAAAGGATCGTAAAGGTCGTTGTACTGATTGAGAAGACAACCGTAAGTTGTGTTGCACACAAGCTTGAGTGCGTTAGCCGTGGCGGTATCGCCCGCCGCTTTGGCTTGCATTCTCCTTTCGAGAACATCTTCATAAACCTTAGGTGAAGGAATATTTCGGCTGGTGTAACCGTTGACTGTCATTAAATGTGGGTAGTATGAACCCACATCGAAGTTACGAATAATCCTTATGTTTCGCCACCCTCTTTCCATATGTAATTAGGGATCGCACCGTGGATGCCTCCGTAACCGATAGTGACGGGGCACTCGCCTATCATCAGATTGAGTTTGCCTTTGAAGCACTCTTCATCGGATATGTTCTCGTCTTTCAGTCTGTCGAAAAACTCAAACACTTCTTTCGGTATATACTTTTTCTCGAGGTTTGGCGGATAGGTGTACGCTCTCTCATCATTATGCGGCTGTAACTTCGCTTGTAGCATAGCCGCCGTAAGCTTGGCGTTCGTCATACTTAACGCTTTAACGCTGTCAAGCTTTGCCAGCTTGCCGAGGTTGATTTTGTTCTTCAAGTAGTCCTTACGAATGTCGATAAGCTTTTCGGTTGTGTCTACATCGTGCTTGCAATAGAATTCCGTTTCGGCTCGTTCATCAGCTGTCAGCGGTCTGTTAATGTCGAACGGGACAGTAGACTCTCGTATCGGCAAACCTAAGTGTCCCTCAATCGCCTTTAGCGACAAGCCTTGCTGTGTGTCGTCTCGAATATCAACATTGTTGAAGTCGGCGTAGATGCCCTCAAGAAGCGGGCACTGCCAGCCTTGACCGCCGCTAACGATATAATCATTTACCTTTTTGATTTCAGTCGGTGATAAACCGCCGATAATCGCCTTGACTATGTACTGATCATAGTGTTTCGAGTTAAATCCGATATAGACACTGTCGCTTGATATGCTCGATTTAAGTGCTTCGTTATCGTTCCAAATGCAAGTAAAGCGTCCTGTCTCTTTGTCTTTGAATATCACAAGCCAGTCATAGGCGAAACACTCTACGTCATATGTGATTATGTTCATTGTTTGTCCCCCGTTCCGAAATAGCAATTGTTCTTGCGATATATGCCACGTCTGCTACTATAAGCTCTCGCAAGGGATTTTATATCCCAATCGATGAAGTCATAGCACACTGGATCTGCTTTACCGTTAAAGGTTCTTGCCACTCGTCCGATTGACTGTGTAATAACCGCATAGTCTCGCTGAGGTGTCGTCAAAAACAAGCGTTCAAGCCTTGGAATGTCCAACCCTTCTTTACAGAGAGAGTATGTAGCGAATAGATACTTTTTCGATCCTGTTCGCATATCTTCGATAGCCTGTTCCCGTTCTGCTTTGCCCTTTTTGGTAGACATCTTACCGCTGATCAGCACGGCTTCGTTTTGCATTCTGTCCGGTAACATTGACTTTAACATTTCGAGGTGGTGTATCCTGTCGGACAGTATCAAAGACGGTCGGTCTTCGTTCTCGAGTATGCTATCAATGATTAGTCGATTGCGCGTGCTGTCCTCGCATAGATAGTTAATCAGCTTCACATAGTTGATTGTGCCGTCAGTATTCAGAACCTTGTCGCTCATCATAAGAGAAGTGTCAACGGGACAAATACCGACTCGCATTATCTTATCCGCTACTGCTTCGTCAGGAACTCGATACGCTATATCGCCGACTAACGCTTTAGTCGCTATTATCATATCGTCAGCACGATGAACTGTAGCTGATAAACCGAATTTGTGTCTTGCCGCAAGGCTGTTAAGCACCTTGTGATACATCGTCATTGTGGTAGGACTACCGCTAACACGGTGAACCTCGTCGGTGATAATCACATCCCAGTAGTCACGATACTGTGCTAAATCAAGCTTGCTCATCGTCTGAATGGTGGCAAAGGTGATACCTTTTCCAATGTTGACCTTGCCATCTGTGATAGTGCCTATAAGGTCTTCGCCAATGTACTGCTTCGCCCTGTCTCTGCTCTGATTGATAAGGTCTCGAGTGTGACACAACCATAGAGTTCTTCGCTTTAGCTTCGCCGCTATTGCAATTCCCATTTGTGTTTTACCGGACCCGGCGGCACTCTGTAGGATGCCATACCCCGCCGTGCACATAGCTTGAACCGCTTTTTTCTGATAGTCATATAACGGTATGTCAGCGTGATAGTCTATCTCTTCGCCCTGCTTGAAGTTGCTAACAAGAATTGCGTCCTTGTAAGAAGACGGCGGTAATAGGTCAAGTGCCCCGTAAGGGAGTATAAGCTTGTCACCGTGAACCTCAAACAATGAGATTGTACGAGGTGTGTTACCCGTCCAAAGGTTCATTCTTGATTTCTTTGCGAATTCAGGATTGAGAAGAATTAAATTCTTCTTGACGGCTAAAATCATTAAATCAGTCGGATTAGTGACCGTTATGTTATTGGATTTCTCAATCAGCATAAGGTCAACCACCTGTCAAAAGGTATTCCGTATGTGCGGATATCAACCATGTTGAGGCTTGCTTTCTCCTCTGCTAACTCCTGAAGAACGAACCTCTGTAGCATATAGATGTCTTCATCAACCTTGAGGGCGAACCTACCATGACACACCTTGCAGTCGATTATATATGCTAATCTGTCTCGCACGGCGATAACATCAGCCGGCTGTCCGCTTTGGTTCTGTGCCATGTTGTGCACCCAAAACCCGTATTGCGATAGAAGTTCGCAAAAATCACGCTCGAACTGATTTCCGTTGATTTTGTTGTTCATCGGTCTTGTGTTTACCTCCTTATTCTGCTACAATGTAGGTGTTTGTTTTTGCAAGCTGTTTGCACATTATCGTGCACGGCTTGCTTTTCTTTTTGCCCGTGCTTCGGCACGCTCGGCAGCTCTCTCCTCACGGATAGCGGCATTGATACCGTGTGTCCACACACTCCATACGATTAGTATTACCGCTACGAGTAGTAGCCACTTGCCGTGGGATACTGCTGTATCTCTCGCCATGCCGTACATGGCATCCAGTGAAGCCGCCAATATTCCGCCGCTGATGATAAACTTTGCGCCCTTTAAAAGTTTGAGCTGTGTCATGGTCTCACTCCTTTCTGAAAACTTTCAAAATGTCTTGGTCGCTCCAGTTGAGCGTTTTAGCAAGTGTCGCAATCTCCGACACTGTGAATTCGCCGTCATTCAGTCGGCGATAGAGCGACATTCTCGATGTACCGAGTTTGTCGGCAAGCTCTGTCTGTGAGATGCCATATTCACGCATTGAGCCTGTGATAAGCCCGGCAAGAGCATTCGCTCTTCGTTGTCGTTGCGTTAGTATTGTTTTAGGCATGGTGTTACCTCTTGCAAGTGTTGGCTATTTGTCTACATTTGCCGCAAAAAAAATAACTGTTCTTTCGTGTTCATCAATATCTAATAGGGTACACAACTTTGCGATTTCGGGTGCGGTGAAGTCAGAGTTATTTCGCATCTTATTCAATAAGGTTTGGTATGATACACCTATTCTTTTTGCGATGTAGACGAGCTTATAACCACTTTCATCGATTTTGAAGCGCAACATTTTTTCGTTGGTCACGGTCTAAGCACCTCCTTTGTTGTCATTCTGTCTACGCTGATAGATTATCACACTGTAGACAGAATGTCAATATTTTTTTGAAAAAAAATTAAAATAAATTGACTTTTTGTCTATTTCACGATACTCTATCATTAAGAAAGGAGGATGATGTAAATGTTGGACAACAGCAACATTGTTAACACAACCATCGGTCAAAGAATCAAACAACGGCGGTTAATGCTGAATATGTCTCAAGAAGAATTAGCTTTCAAGCTCGGATATAAATCCCGTTCTTCGGTTAATAAGATCGAGATGGGAGACCGGTCATTGACGCAATCCAAAATCAAAGCCATAGCAGATGCTCTCGACACAACGCCGTCTTATATCATGGGATGGGACGATAAACCGGCAGACAGCTCATCGTTAAGCTCTGAGAACCTGTCGCAGGAAGATTTGCAATTGTTAGAAGTGATTAAGAAGTTGACTCCTGAGCAGAAGCAAGCTTTTCTGGCTCTTTTCCAACAAGGAAACAGTTAAGAAAGGGTGATTGCCAATGAAAGCAAAGAAACTCCCCTCCGGTAATTGGCGTGTCAATGCTTTTATCGGCAGAGACAGCACCGGCAAGCAAATCAGAAAATCGTTTACCGCTCCTACGAAAAAGGAAGCAGAGTTTTTAGCTTCTCAATACTTGGTTGAACACAAGCAAACTGTCAGCACAACTGATATGCTCCTATCGGAAGCCTATCAGAGATATATCAGCTCGAAAGAAAATGTTCTATCGCCCTCTACCATTCGAGGATACAAGCAAATGGCAAGGACGCACTTCTTGAAACTGATGCCTTGTAAATTATCTGTTCTCACACAAGAGAAGATACAAAGGGCGGTCAATGAGGAGAGCTTGACTTGCTCCCCTAAAACGGTAAGGAACATATACGGTCTATTGGTGGCTGTTTTGAAGACTTACTGTCCGTCACTTCATTTGAACACCCGCTTGCCGCAAAAAGAAAAAGTAGAGATATACATCCCTACTCAAGAACAGATTAATATTCTATTGAAAAATGTCGAAGACACCGAGATAGAAAAAGCAATCTTGCTCGGTGCGATCGGCGGATTGAGAAGATCAGAAATATCAGCCTTAACCGCCGCTGATGTCACCGAAAACGGCGTCAAGGTCAATAAAGCCCTTGTTAACAATGAGCACGGCGAATGGATACTCAAAACCACAAAGACAACGGAAAGCACACGCTTTGTCACTCTCCCTAAAGAAGTCCTTGAAAAACTCAAGCCGCAAGACGGAACAGACAAGATTGTGAACCTAAACCCTAATATGATAACAAAGGCGTTCCGAGGTGCTTGTTTGTCTGCGTTCGGGTGCACATATCGTTTCCATTCTCTTCGGCACTTCTCGGCAAGCTTCTTGCACTCGCTCAATGTACCGACTGCTTATATCATGAAGCGTGGCGGTTGGAATAATCCAGCCACTTTGCAGAAGATTTATACGCATACTATGGAACAGCAAGAAAAAGAGTTCAATGAGTTCATCAACGCAAGTTTTGAGCAAGCATTTTCTAAGAAGTGAACACGAAAGTGAACACGCAAAAGAAAAAACCGCCATTTAAGGCGGTTTATATGGTGGAGATGGCGGGAGTCGAACCCGCGTCCGAAAACCAATTGCCAAGGCTTTCTCCGAGCGCAGTCAGTGATTTAAAATTCCCTTAGTGAGACGCCCACAGACAGGCTTCTCACTTTGGTATCCTGAAATTCATGGACGGGCTACAGGAATCCCCCGCCTCACGTTCACCGTTAATCGACGCTCTTTACACAGTCACGGTAGTCCGTGCAAGAACGGCTGCTAATCAAGCAGCAAGAGCAACTTTATTGTTGTCGTTTATTATTTAAGTTTGCGGTTTTATTAGCGGTCCCGCACCGCTGCTCGCTTACCGAGGTTCTCAGCCCCCGTCGAAACCTTTACATCCCCATATGTATTAACAATTAAAAATTAATAATTATTAATTACTGATGAACAGTTTTGGTATTCTGAATTTAGCTTAAGATAAAACAAATCGACTGGCAAACTTGCTTGCTGTTCGATATTTTTCTTTGAGCGAATAAGTCGGCTGTCAATGTCCAATCACAGATGTCTATCGCTTCGCTTTTCTCTTGTGAGCTCTGCCCACATCCATTCGCTTTTTGAAAAAAAGTGAAAACAAAAACTTTTATGTTTTTATTTCTGCTCTTTTATTATAGCGGTACAAGACAAATCAGTCAACAATCAAGCTCTAAAATCAATTGTTTCTTGACTTCATCGCTCTTTCTATATCCCTCTTTGCGCTTCTCTCTGCCATATCGGCACGCTTATCATAAAGCTTTTTGCCTCGGCAAAGACCTACTGCGACCTTAACTCTCGAGCCCTTGAAGTAGAAGCTTAACGGTATGAGAGAATAGCCGTCTTGCTTAACATAGCCGTAAAGTCTGAGGATTTCTTTCTTATGCATAAGAAGTCTACGGACACGCATCGGATCTTTATTGAAGATATTTCCGAAATCATACGGACTAATGTGGCATCCGTTAAGGAGCAATTCTCCGTTAACTACCGAGCACCAAGAATCCTTGAGATTTACTCTGCCGGCACGAAGTGACTTAACCTCTGTTCCGCAAAGCTCAATACCTGCTTCAAATGTCTCGTCTACAAAATAGTCATGGTAAGCCTGACGGTTCTTGACTATTGTTTTTGTGTTTTCCTTAGCCATTTTCAGGCTCCCCCTTTTCTTAATTAATAATGTATAATTAATAATGACTGATGAACAGTTTTAGCTGTTCTGAATTTAGCTTAGTGCAAATAAATCGAATGTAAAACTTGCTTGCTGTTCGATATTTAGCTTTGAGCGAATAAGTCGGCTGTCAAAGCCCAACCACAGATGCCTTACGCATTTTTGGTTAACTTTGTCAGCCTATCTTTTTTCTATCGCATCGCTCTGCTTTTTTATTTCTCTAGTGCTTTGCTTTTCTCTCGTGGGCTCTGCCCACACCCGTTCGCTTTTTGTAAAAAGCGAAATCAAAAACTTTTATGTTTTTTAGCAGTCGCACAGCCGCAAGCTTAAAGCTCTCGTCTGCCCTCAATTGCTCTCGAAAGTGTTACTTCATCCGCGTACTCGAGGTCACCGCCTACAGGAATTCCATAAGCAAGTCTTGTCACCCTCACTCCGAGCGGCTTTAGTAGTCTTGAGATATACATAGCTGTTGCCTCGCCCTCAACTGTCGGGTTAGTTGCCATGATTACCTCTTTAACATCGGAGTTTATTCTTGCCAAAAGCTCTTTGATTTTTAGCTGGTCGGGACCTACTCCCGAAAGCGGAGAAATTGCGCCGTGAAGCACATGATAGCTGACATCGAACTCATTTGTTCTCTCGAGTGCAAAGACATCTCTTGGATCTTCCACGACACAAATTGTCGATTTATCCCTCGAGTTATCTTTACAGACGGGACAAAGCTCGTCATCGGTGAGGTTACAGCAAATTTTGCAGTAGCGGATTTTTTTCTTTGCCGCCACAATCGCCTTTGCGAAGTCTTCTGCTTCCTCCACGCTCATATCGAGTATCTGATAAGCGGCACGCTGAGCGGATTTATGTCCTATACCCTGCAGACTTTCGAATTTATCCACAAGGTTTTCAAGCGGCGCTACGTGATATTCGGGCATGATTAAAAGAGTCCAGGAAGGCTAAGACCGTTTGAAAGGTCGCCCATTCTCTCGTCCTTATCCTCTGTAGCCTTTCTAAGAGCCTCGTTTACAGCCGCCATGATGACATCGGAGAGCATTTCTGTATCGTCCGGGTCGACAATCTCAGGCTTAATCTCGATGGACTTAATCTCCATCTTACCTGTTACGACAGCTGTGACCATTCCGCCGCCTGAAACAGCAGAATACTCCTTAACCTGGAGCTCCTCGGAAACTGACTCCATCTGCTCCTGCATCTTCTGTGCCTGGCGCATAAGCTGCTGCATATTTCCTATTCCGCCGCCACCGACGCCCTTTGGTAATCTTGCTTTCATATCATTAATTCCTTTCGTTTACTGTTCATATTCGACTTCAATTCCGCCGTTTTCTGCCCTTTTCACAAGCTTTTCGACGGGATTTTCGTCTTTCTTTTCCGATTTGACGGCTTCTCCCTTATAAGGGCCAAGACTATACTGTCTTCCCGTCACCTCGGCAATTATTTCTCTTATTTTATTTCTCTTATTGCCGTCTCGAAGCAGCTCAAACGCAATCTCCTTAGCGTCAACAAGAATATAACGACCGTTGATATACGCATGCGAGCCGGAAAAAGCCGCTCCCGCCGACGGGAACTGCATTCCGATTCTCTCCACGACCTCGGGCCAATCGCCAAACGGCACAACCTCCGTTTGCATCGGCGCAGTCGTCTGTGAATTAGCTGCTGCAGTCTTTGGTTTTTCTTCGGTATTTTTTGCTTCAGAATGAGAATTAGCTGTTGGCTCAACCGTATTTTCTACTTGAACTACCTGTCTCTTAGAAGCAGGAATTCCCTTTTCGAGGGCTTCTATCCTTCTTATGAGAGCCTCAGGAGTTGAATCAAGCTCAGGTGAGCAAAGGCGAATGAACGCCATTTCAACCTCGACACGCTGATTTCCCGTATTCATTCTGTCCATAGCCGCACGAAGCACATCCATGGCATGAAGAACGGTAGCGAGTGTCATGCTGACCGCCTGTTTATCAAACGAAGCGCACTCTGACTCTGAAACATTTATCATGCTTTTCAGCACGGAACTGCCCGACATCGTTTTAATGAGCATAAGCTTGCGGAAGTGGTCAGCGGCTTCCTCACAAAGTCTTCCCATATCCTTGGAATTCTCATTGAGGCTGTTGATTATCTCTAGCGCTGTGCTCGAATCGTGATTTCTCACACACTCGGCAAGCTTAAACAGATAACTGCTGTCTGCAATTCCGACTGTATCGTTTACAACTTCATCGGTTACATTATTGCTTCTTGAGAGGCACTGGTCGAGAATAGAGAGAGCATCTCTCATTCCTCCGTCCGCAACTCTTGCGATTTTAAGTGCGGCATCGTGCTCAATCTGCACATTCTCCTGTGAACAAACCCATTCGAGTCTGCCCGCTATTGCATCGGCGGTAATTCTCTTGAAATCGAAGCGCTGACATCTCGACAGGATAGTCGGCAGAAGCTTATGCACCTCGGTTGTTGCAAGAATGAAAATTACATGTGACGGCGGCTCCTCAAGCGTTTTGAGAAGTGCGTTAAACGCCGAAGCAGAGAGCATATGAACCTCGTCTATGATATAGACACGGTACTTAGCGTTGCTCGGTGTGAAGTTGATTTCTTCGATGATCGAGCGAACGGAATCAACTCCGGTATTTGATGCTGCGTCGATTTCTGTAACATCGAGAATACTTCCGTTATCGATACCACGGCAGGTATCGCACTCACAGCACGGGTCACCGTTCACCGGATGCTCGCAGTTTACCGCTTTAGCGAGGATTTTCGCACAGGTTGTTTTACCTGTTCCTCTTGAGCCGGTGAAAAGATAAGCATGAGAAACTCTGCCGGCGATAAGCTCATTTCGAAGCGTCTCGGTAACCTGTGGCTGACCGACAACATCCGTAAGCTTAGCAGGACGATATTTTCTGTACAAAACCTTATATGCCACCTAAGCCACCTCCGAATAAAAGCTTTACCGTAACAAAAAAGGCAAGCCGTAAGTCCGAAGAATATGTGAACGGACAGGCACCCTGCATCGCACGGTCAAATCCGCTTAATGCTGCTCGGTTCCCCGCCTGACATGGTTCACGGCAGTCCGTCGTACAGACCTATCCGCTCGCATATTCCACGGCAAACGCCGCTTACCTTGGTTGCTGTTTTACAGCTTTAATATCATACAACATTCTATGACAAATTTCAAGATTTTTTTGTGAATTTATCAAATGTTATCAATTTATTCACGATTTTATTATCTCATGGGATTATTTATCCATTTGACCTTTCATTATCAATGATGTAGAATGAAGAAAATTACTGAAAGAGGCGACAGCATGAACATAAGAAAAGCAACTTTAAATGACGCAAAAAGTGTGAGTGAAATTTTCTCTCTTTGCAAGGAGGGTATGAAGAAATCCGGAATAGACCAGTGGCAGACGGGAACTCCAAACGAAGAAACCTTTTTAAATGACCTGGAAAACAATGTCGCATATGTCGGCGAAGACGAAAACGAGGTTGTTGCATATACCGCAATGGTATTCGGAAAAGACAGCACCTATGAAGTGATAGAAAACGGCAAATGGCTAACTGACAGCGATAATTACTGTGTACTGCACCGAGTTGCCGTACATCCGAAATATCGTGGCAAAGGAGCCGCCTCATTATTTATGAACTTTGCGGAGAACGCCTGCAAGAAAAACGGCATTAAAAGTGCGAGAATCGATACGCACAAGGATAATCACGTCATGCAGCACACCATATTAAAAAACGGATATGAATACTGTGGCATAATCACAATTGACGACGGAACCAAACGCTTGGCATACGAAAAAATAATCAACGATTAACGAAAGCTTAGTGAAGCACAAAATCGAACGTTGATAGTAAAATTAAAGGCAAAACCTTTATGTTTTCTACAAGTTCTATATCTCTCTTTGAATAAATAATTCGGCACGGAAAATGCCAGTCTGCGAACGCTTCGCATTCTTGACGTATTTTCCGTGCCTATCTTTTTATATTT
>CAVAMJ010000017.1:0-54296 GCA_963589785.1 Bacteroidaceae bacterium
ACAGAGCGAAGCGATAGTAAAAGATATAGGCTGGCAAAGTTAACCAAAAATGCGATAGCATTTTTAGAACGCGAAGCGTTCGTGGTTGGGCTTTGCCAGCCGAACTATTCACACAAAGAGAAATACAGAACTCAAAGCCAAAACACAAAAGTTTTTGCTTCGCTTTTTACAAAAAGCGAACGGATGTGGGCGGAGCCCACGAATAATTAATAATGAATAATTAGCGTGTGCGAAAAACAGAGCGAAGCGATAAAGAAAGAGAAAGGCTGACAAAGTTAACCAAAAATGCGATAGCATTTTTAGAACGCGAAGCGTTCGTGGTTGGGCTTTGCCAGCCGAACTATTCACACAAAGAGAAAAAAAGAACAAACAATCTAAAAGACAGGCACGGAAAATACGTCAAGAATGCGAAGCGTTCGCAGATGGGCATTTTCCGTGCTGAATTGTTTACATAGAGAGAAATAAAGAATGAAAAGGAAACTCCACACTCCAAACTCAACACTCCACACTTCCAAAAGGTTGGGTTTTGTAAGACGTTTTGTTTATACAAAGAAAAATATCGAACACAAAGGTAAATAAATCGAAAATAAAC
This sequence comes from Bacteroidaceae bacterium, assembly GCA_963589785.1. GTDB lineage: Bacteria > Bacillota > Clostridia > Oscillospirales > Acutalibacteraceae > SIG603. Next base: position 593 of record CAVAMJ010000017.1, read on the forward strand.
GATAAAACTTATCGAATGAGCGTGCCTTGAAAATAAGAAAAATTCTTCATTCCCATGCGGAATAATAGCATTCAAACAGGCGATTATATCGATAAAATCAAGGAAAATCACTTGTAAAGTTTCACTAAAAAGCTTGTGCTGTAATTGTCAAATTATACAATCGGACAAAGTTAAAATTTTTGACAAAAACTTCTTGAAATATTCATATTTTTGTTTTAAAATACGGTTGATTTATGGAAAAACGATTTAGGCAAAATCTTATTAAAACCATTTTAAAAACAGGTGTGGGATTTTGCGGAAAAGGAACAAAGGTGTTCCTAAAGAGGTAATATGAATAATAAAAAAGTTAGTAAGCTAAGACGAATTATGTTTTTGCTTGTCGGCGGGGCGCTCTACTTCTTGACGTTTACGCTTGTCGAGCAGAGAAAAACGACAGTCACGATTTTGCATACAAGGCTTGATGATTTGATTCCGTTCTGCGAGTACTTCATCATTCCGTACGCTGCGTGGTTCCTCTTTGTCATTGTTACGGTTGTTTACTTTGCGCTGTTCAACGATAAGGACGAGGAGTATCACAATTTGCTTCTGTCGCTTGTTGTCGGTATGGTTTGCTTCTTGGGAGTGAGCATCTTGCTTCCAAACGGACAGGATTTGAGACCGACAATAGGCACTGCGCAGAATGTTTTCCAGGCGGCTTGCAAAATTCTTTACTCAACAGATACTCCGACGAATATTCTGCCGAGTTTGCATGTTTTCAATGCTGTTGTCTGCAATATCACATGGTGTCGTTCGGAGAAATTCAAGAATAAGGAGATTTTCTTAAGCTGCATCAATATCCTTACGGTTATGATAGTTCTCTCGACTATGTTCTTGAAACAGCACTGTGTAATCGATGTTGTGTCGGCACTCACACTCAATCTTATTTGCTTCGGCATCTTCTACAAGTCAAAGGTCGGCTCAAAGCTTTCCGCAAGACTTACTGCTTTTGAGAATCACAGCTCAAGAAAAGAAGCAAGAGAAAAGAAAATTTGATAATTACTAAAAAAAGAGACATTCACGAAGAATGTCTCTTTTTGTTTTCAACGCTTATTTGATTTTGGTGGAAAAATCAGCTTTTTTCGATGTGCAATAGCTTTTTTGAGAGAAAAGCGCACACAGGCTTTTCGAAAAGATAAGTAACAGCTACGGCGGCAATGAGTGCGGCGCACCATGCTATCAGATTATATTTGTGCATCCAAGCTTCATCGTACAGCATGTTTGGAGGAGTATCACCGCTCCAGTAAGGAATTTTCAGCGTGTATTTTATCAAAACCGCAAGCATCTGATGCCATAGGTAGAGATTGAAGCTGATTGACGAGAGAAAACCGAGAAGTTTTCTGAACGGAAATTTTATTCCAAGCCCTAAGAAAATGATTACGCAAGCGGCTAAAACGCACAGCGGTATTCTGAGAATTACCTGAGAATATCGGAAATTCGGCTGTTTAGTCTGATATTTCAGAAGAAATCCGATTAAAACGAAGGCTAAAATTCCAAGTGTTGTGGAAAGAATGCGAAAATAAGGATTTTCGATGATTTTCTTTCGTCCGAGATACGAAAAGCACGAAGCGGCTATAAAGCCGATGCATAAAACGCCGATAAATGCAGGAAACTGATTGAACAACATGTCTATATCGGGATTTTCAAAATTAGCGAGTAACCATACCGTCACTAAGCCTTGAATCCACAGCATGGCGGCTGAGGTTATAACAGGGTGTTTTAGAAAAAGCTTTCTCAAAATCGGAAAGAATAGATAAAATAACGCAAAGACCGTTAGAGTCCATGTCACGCCGTTTAAGCCCGTGTTTCTGTAGCTTACTTTGAAAAACATTTGCGTGAACGTGAGGTGGGCAAAAAGGTCTTTAATCAAATTAGCCGTACACCCGTCCGTTATTACCTTTACGACAAAAGAAAACGCGATCGAAAGATAGTAAGCCGGAATAAGCCGAATAGCACGCTTTAAATAAAAAACTGAAAGCTTTTCTTTTTTTAGCTTAATTTCAAGTGTTCCGTCGTTTTTTGCGTTTGCCCAGGGGAGATAGAGACAAAATGCCGAGAGCATGATGAAAACATCTACCCAAAGTGCGCCTGTCCTATTCCAGAAATCAAGCTTGCCGCCGCTCACCCAGCTTTGCTGCCAAATGTGGTAAAGGCATATTGAAAATGCGGCTACCACACGAAGAAAGTCCGCTGAAAGAGGACGGCTAAGGTTCGGCTTGTCAAAAATAAAGCCCTTTACCGTTGTAGTTTTCATTTGATACCTTGATTGAATATAGATTTTTAATATAGTTAATGTTTGCACTAAGATTATATCAAGCGGCTTAAAAATCTTCAAGATTCAAAGCTTGACAATCAATTATTTACAAGTTGTTCAACAATGAGAAGTTAAAAAAGTTTATTATATTAGAAGAATTCTGAAGATTCGGGGATTTATCGTGTTTGGATATGTCAGACCTTTAAAGGGTGAAATGAAAGTAAGAGAATATGAGCAGTACAAGGCGGTTTACTGTACGCTATGCAAGGAGCTTGAGCATCACTACGGCTTGCTGGCTAAATTTGCACTTAGCTTTGATATTACCTTTTATGCGGTTGTGGCTCTTGATTTGTCGGGCGCTGAGATTTGCGAGAAAAACGGCAAATGCGTGGTAAATCCGTTAAAAAAATGCAAGTATATTTGTGAGGGCTCAAATGCTTATCACAAGGCGGCGGCACTCACGGTGCTTATGACTTACTATAAGCTTGTCGATAACATCGAGGACGAGAAATTCTTTAAGCGTTTTGCTTCTCGATTCTTAAAGCTTGTTGTAAGCAAAGCCGCAAAGAAAGCGAAAAAAGACTTTCCTTTTATGGATGAGGCGCTTGCCAAAATGACAAGGGAGCAAAGTGAAGCCGAAAAAAGTGAAAATCCGTCGATTGACAGGTGCTGTGCGCCGACAGCCGACGCATTGAAAACTATTTTTTCGGAGCTTGCGAACGACGATATGCAAAGAACGGTGCTGTCTCAGTTCGGTTATTTTCTCGGCAGATGGATTTATTCCATGGATGCCGCAGATGACCTTGAGGACGATATGAAGGACGGTTCTTTCAACCCGTTTATATCAAGGCTCGGTCTCGAGGGGAAAAAGACGCTCACTAAAGAGGAAAGAGATAAAGCAGACAACTACTGCAACGAGGTTCTTAACAGTAATGCCGCAATGATAAATGGAGCGGTAAATTTGCTTGACCTCAATAAGTATGAAAATATAATCACAAATGTTTGTGTTCTGGGTCTCGGAGAGGTTCAGAGAGAGATTTTGTTCATGCACATACATTCAAAAGAGAGAAAGGGTAAAAAATATGAATGATCCGTATAAGGTTCTCGGTGTTTCGAGTACAGCGACAGATGAAGAGGTGAAACAGGCTTACAGAAAGCTTGCAAAGAAATATCATCCCGACCAGTACGCAGGCAATCCGCTTCAGGAGGTTGCCGATGAGAAGATGAAGGAAATCAACGAGGCTTACGATACAATAGTCGAGCAAAGAAAGAATGGCGGCAATCAGAATTACGGCGGTTATTCAGGCTATGACTACGGCTACAGCAATTCTTACAGCTCCTATAACGCTTCTTCCGAATGGAACGACGTCAGACGCTTGATAAACGCCGGAAGAATTTCCGATGCTGAGCAGATTTTGAACGGTGTTCCCGCTGACAAGAGAAATGCCGAGTGGAATTTTCTCAAGGGCTCTTGTATGTTCAGACGAGGCTACCTCGAGGAAGCAAGAGATTATTTTTCAACCGCTTGCACGATGGACCCAAGCAATCCGGAGTACGCTCAGGCTTATAACAGAGCGATGAATCAGAGAACAGGCACTTACGGCGGCTACAATTCGGGCATGAACCAGATAGGCGGCTGCAACACCTGTGACGTCTGCAACACGCTCATATGTGCCGACTGCTGCTGTGAGATGATGGGTGGCGACCTCATTCCTTGCTGTTAAGGCGAAAATATGAAAAAATCAATGAAAATATCTCTGTGCGGAATTTTAGCCGCACTGAGTATAGTGATAATGTTTTTGGCTGGAATCGTACCGACTATGACGATTGCCTTGCCGGCGATAGCGGGCTGTATGCTAATTCCCGTCACGGCTGAGTGCGGAACAAAATACGGTTTGACCGTTTTTGCCGTTGTCAGTGTGCTTGGATTTTTCGTTGTAAGCGATAGAGAAGCGTGGCTGATGTATGTGCTTTTCTTCGGTTATTTCCCAGCTATTTACGGTGTGTTTGACAAGATAAAGCATAAGAGACTTCGCTTTATCGTGAAGATAGTTCTGTTCACGATAGCAACGGTGGCGGAGGGCTTGATTGCGACATTTATTCTCGGAATACCACTCGACAGCATGGGAGAACTCGGCAAGTGGTCGGTAATTATTCTCCTTGTAATGGCGGAGATTGTATTCATAGTCTACAACAAGGCTGTACGAAATTTGATAGCACTTTATTTTCTGCGTTTCAGAAAAGTTTTGCTTAAGATACTCGGCGGCAGAATGTAAGATAAATAAAAATATCGGCTATGCTTTATTAAGGCATAGCCGATTTTATTTGTGTAGTTTAGATTTCTTTAGTCCAGACCTGCATCATATTCTCACCGCGGTTTGCCCATGTGTAGTATGGAATCATGCGCAGTTTGATTTTCTCTGCAGTCGGTTTTTTATCGTAGGTGTAAAGATCCTCGCTTGATGAAAGGACATATCCGTCAACCTCGAGCGGTACTATTCCGCCGAGTGTCTCAGGCTCAAAGTCGAGAGCCTTAATTTTGCCGTCCTCTGCAATTCTCACTCTTCTGAGGTCATACTTGCTGTCCTTGCCCTCGAGACAATAAACAAACGGGCCACGCTGAATTGCGACAGCTTCTTGATCCTCACGAAGGAGAACATTCGAGTAGATCTTTCTCGGTGTGAAGTCAAGCTTTAACTCGAGCTCGTCGCCTGATTTGAACGAGGAGCCCACTTCAGCATAACCGAGGTTAATCGGAGCGTTGATGCCGTTTTCGTTCAGTTTAACAGTGAAGCTTTTTGACCAATCTGGAATTCTCAGATTTAACTTCTTGTCGAAGTCCTTTAAGAACTTGAACTTGATGTTTTCGCCGTAAGGATAATCGGTTGTAATCTCAATCTCGTCACGAAGAGCGCCGCCGATGTAGAGATTGCACCAGATTTCATTTTCTTCCTCAGTGAAAACATAACGGTTTAAAGATGCAAGAGTTCTTGCAATGTTCGGAGGACAGCAAGCACAGCCGTACCAAGACGGTCTTTCGGGAAGTACATGCTGATAGTTCATAACCTTGCCGGCATACTCCGGATTTACCTCGAGTGGATTGACATAGAAGAAATTCTTTCCGTTGAGGCTCATTCCCGCAAGAACGGTATTGTAAAGTGCACGCTCCATAACGTCGGCATAGCGTGAGTCCTTCTCGATTTCGAGCATTTTTCTTGCAAAGAACATAAGTCCGATTGCCGCACAGGATTCAGAATAAGCCGTGTCGTTAGGAAGATCATAGTCTGCGCTGAATGCTTCACCGTTATCGACCGAACCTATGCCGCCTGTTACATACATTCTCTTCTTTGTGATTGAATTCCAAAGAGTTTTGCAAGCTTTGACTAAGCTCTCGTCGCCTGTCTCCTTTGCAACTCCGGCCATACCTGTATAAAGATATACGGCTCTGACAGCGTGACCTGTGGCATCTTTCTGCTCTCTTACGGGTGCCTGATTTTGGTTGTAGTCGCTTGTGAGAGCGTTCTGCCCCCAAAGAGTCCAGCCGCGTCTTTCGGATTCAACCGCATAGAAATTCGGCTCTGTTCCTCTTTCGTCAACAAAGTATTTAGCAAGCTCAAGATACTTCTCGTTGCCTGTTACCTTGTACATTCTGACAAGCGCAAGCTCAGCTTCGGGGTGACCGGGGAATCCTCTGTTTTTGTCCTTGCCGAAGGTGTTATAAATGCAGTCGGCAAATTTCTCCATGACGGAGAGAAGATTTGTCTTGCCCGTAGCCTCGTAATGAGCAACGGCGGCTTCTGCCATGTGACCGAAGCAGTAGAGCTCGTGAGCCTCCTGAAGGTTAGTCCATTTCTTATCAAGCTTGCCTAAGATGAAGTATGTATCAAGGTAGCCGTCCGGCTGTTGTGCCTTTGCGATTATGTCTATTAAGTTATCGATATCCTCCTCAAGAGCCTTGTCCGGCTTTAGCATGAGGGAATAGGATGCAGCTTCAATCCACTTTGCAACGTCTGAATCCTGAAAAACCCAGCCGTAAAATTCTCCCTCGGAAAGACCTGCGGCAATGCGGAAGTTCTCGATTGCGTGAGATTTCTCAACACCGGGAAGAGCATCGTCGATAACCTTTCTCTGATAAGGAATGACATCCTCGGTCACAAGCTTCTGATAGTGACCGAAAAAGTTGTCGTTAATGTTAAAATCGTTTTTCATCAGTCTTTCTCTCCTGCCATGATAGCTTCAATTTCTTCGATAGTTCTCGGAACGCAAGCGGTGAGGTTCTCACATCCGTCCTCGGTGACAAGAAGGTTATCCTCAACTCTGAAGCCGATGCCCCAGTCCTCGTTGTAGATACCGACATCTATGCAGAATACTTCGCCCGGTGTGACAGGTCTTTCCATATCGGTGAGGTCGTGAGTATCAAAGCCGACATGGTGAGCGCCGTTGTGCCACATGAGTCTGCCGATATTTTCGAAAGAATCCATAAGTCCGACCTTTTTGAGCTGTTCACAGCAGTATTTCTTAACCATGATGTCAACTTCTGCCATGGGGATACCCGGCTTTACAACGCTGAACATGTACTCGCTTGTGTTGTAAGCGCACTCATACATGATTTTCTGTCTCTCGGTGAATTTACCGTTGCACGGCCAGCCACGGGAAACATCGTTGCCCTCGAAGTCGTACTTAGCGCCGACATCGTTTAAAATCATATCGCCGTCTTTAGCCTGACCGGTGTAAGCGTAGTAATGAATACAGAAGTTATTCTCGCCCGCAGAAATAATGGACGGGAATGCCGGCTCGAGACAGCCGTGTCTTGTGAGCTCACGGTCAAATTCTGCCTTATATTCATATTCGTACATTCCCGGCTTTGATGCTTTCATCATGGCGACAATTCCGGCGCGAGTGATTTTTGCGGCTTCTCTCATCGCCTCAATCTCGCACGGCTTCTTGATTGTGCGCTGATTTCTTATCTGAGGGAAAACGTCAATGATATTTGCAGACGGATAGTGAGAGAGGGTCTCCTTTACGAAAGCGTGAGATGCTCTGTCTCTGTCGTTCGGATCGCATTTATAGAGGTCAAGTGCGACATTCTGGAACTTTCCGCTCAGCATAAGCTTGTGGAAATAGTTATCAAATTTCGGAAGCTGATCAACATTTTCGAGGAGTCCCTTGTTATATATTTCATCGGCTTTAAGGCGCTTGCCAGTCCATCTCTCTGCAAAGGCATCGGGAGGAAGCACAAAGATTTTTTCGCTTGTTTCACCGTTCTTTTTCTCGGCTACAAGAATACTTTCCTTCTGCTCGATACCCGTCATATAGACGAATGAGCGGTCTGCGTAAAAGCCGTAGAATTCATCGGCGGTTTTTCTAATTTCTTTTCCCGAGAACAAAAGTAATACAGTGTTGTCGGGTAGGCTCTCGTAGAGCGTTTCTCTGTTTTCTTTAAAAAATGTGTTTATCATTTGAAAGAACTCCTTTCCGTTTTGCATATTCTCGCATATAAATATGCATACAGGCAAAATATAGCACTCTATTTTGTTTTAGTCAATCCGAAAATAAAAGTTAATTTATCGGAGATTTCAAATCCGCTATGCTTGAATATAGCCTATCATTATGATATGATTAAATCTAATATATTAGAAAGAGGTCGTTTCTTATGAGAGTTACCGATATAATTAAAGGTGAGAAGCCAAGCTTTTCACTCGAGGTTTTTCCTCCGAAAACACAAGATATTTATGAGCCTGTTAAGGACACCGCACTCAAGATAGCGGCACTTAACCCAAGCTACATGAGCGTCACCTACGGAGCGGGCGGCGGAACCAGTCAGTTCACAGCCGATATTTCCGAGGCAATTTTAAAGGCTGGCACAACTCCTGTTTCTCATCTTTCATGCATTTCCTCCACAAAGGAAAAAGTTAGAGAACAGCTTGACATGCTGTCCTCCAAGGGCATTGAGAATATCCTTGCGCTAAGAGGCGATATTCCAAAGGGCATGACAATGGATCATCTCGACTATCACTATGCGAGTGAGCTTATCGAGGATATTAAAAAGTATGGCGATTTCTGCATAGGCGGCGCTTGCTACCCTGAGACTCACCCGGACTCAAAGAGCGCACAGGAGGACATTGAGAACCTCAAGAAAAAGGTTGACGCAGGATGCGAGTACCTTGTCACTCAGATGTTTTTCTCCAATGATATCCTTTATAACTTCATGTACAGACTTTTAAAGGCTGGCATTGATGTTCCCGTTGTACCGGGCATCATGCCGATAACTAACGCAAGACAGGTTGCGACTGCCGCAAAGCTTTCTAATTCCTTTGTGCCGCAGAGCTTCCTTAGAATAGTCGACCGCTATGGTTCTAATCCGGCTGTTATGCGTCAGGCGGGTATCGCGTTTGCTACCGAGCAGATAATCGATCTTTATGCCAACGGCTTTAACGCTGTTCATATCTACACCATGAATAAGCCTGATGTTGCCGAGGCTATCATGAACAACGTCAGCGAGATAATTAAGTAATCAATCAGGAGGAAGTATGCCCGAGATAATTTACAGGTCGGTTTCTGTCGACGAATTAAATCTAAACAGCAACGAGGTTGCTTATCGTCTGGGTACGGACAGAGGTTACACCGATGAGCTTATCGAGGGTTGTCTTGAGGAACTGAAAAAGGTTCTCACGCCTAAGTTTTGCTTCACGGTGAGTGAGGCTTCTTACGGTGAAAATAATCTGATTGATTTAGGCTACATGAAAATTAATTCCGAGAAGCTGACAAAGAACCTTCGAGGTGCGAAGCGAGTTTACACCTTTGCGGCTACGATAGGTCACGGCGCAGACAGGCTTTTAGCTAAGCAGTCCAAAATCAGCAGTGCAAAGTACTTTGTGACGGATGGTCTTTCCTCAGCTTTTGCAGAGGCTCTTGCCGATTACGCTAACAAATATATAGCTGAGGGGAAAAATTGCTATCCGAGATTTTCTCCCGGTTTCGGTGATGTTCCGCTCTCCGTTCAGCCAAATGTGCTGGGTGCGGTCAATGCGGGAAAGCTTCTTGGAATAACGCTAAGCGATACATTTCTTATGACACCGATGAAGTCAGTCACGGCTTTTATCGGTGAGAAAAACGAAGATTAATATAAATCGGAGGTGAAAAAATGCACGATACGCAAAAGAAAAAAATAACCGAGCTTATGCGTGAGAGAAGAATTTATCTTGACGGCGGTACTGGCTCAGTGCTTCAGGGGCAGGGCTTAAAGCCGGGTGAGGCTCCAGAACTTTGGAATCTAACCAACCCCGATAAAATACTCGCTCTTTATAATTCTTATCTTGACGCAGGAAGCGACGTTTTTAATACAAACACATTCGGCGTAAATAAGGAAAAGTACGATAATTATGCCGAACTCATAACTGCGGCAATCGAGATTGCTCATAAGGCAGTCGAGGGAAGAAAAGAAAAATACATAGCGTTCGATATGGGTCCTACGGGTAAGCTTTTGGAGCCGCTCGGAGATTTAAGCTTCGAGGACTGCGTGGACATCTATGCGGCGAATATAAATGTTGCAAAGAATTTGGGTGTTGACCTTGTGATCATTGAGACCATGAACGATTCCCTTGAGACAAAGGCGGCACTTCTTGCGGTAAAGGAAAACTGCGATCTTCCCGTATTTGTCATGAATGTCTATGATGAGGGCGGCAAGCTTATGACCGGTGCAAGCCCTGAGGCAATGACCGCGATGCTCGAGGGTATGGGCGCAGATGCAATCGGAATGAACTGCTCGCTTGGCCCCGATAAGATGATTCCGACAGTCGAGAGATTCGTAAAGTGCTCCTCGCTTCCGATTATCGTCAAGCCGAATGCCGGACTTCCCGAGGTGAGGGACGGCAAGACTGTCTATAATGTCGATGCCGACAAATTCTGTGAGTATATGCACACCATAGCCGAAATGGGTGCAACTATCCTTGGAGGCTGCTGCGGTTCAACTCCCGAGTACATTGAAAAGCTCGTTAAAACAACAAAGGATTTGCCGTTTGCGCTACCCGAAAAGAAGAACATCACGGCTGTTTCCTCTTATACAAATGCCGTTGTCATTGCCGAAAAGCCAACCCTTATCGGTGAGAGAATCAACCCCACGGGAAAGAAAAGAGTCAAGGAAGCCTTGAGAACGGGTAACCTTGCATTTATCCTCGAGGAGGCTCTCAAGCAAGTTGATGCGGGAGTTCATATTCTCGATGTCAATGTCGGACTTCCTGAGATTGACGAAAAAGAAGTAATGGTTAAGGTTATAAAGGAGCTTCAGTCTGTTACCGACGTTCCGCTTCAGATAGACTCGTCTTCCCCCGAGGTTTTGAGTGCCGCCATGAGAATTTATAACGGCAAAGCGCTAATCAACTCTGTTAACGGTGAGAAAGAAAAAATGGACGCTGTTTTTCCGCTTGTCAAGAAATACGGAGGAACGCTCATCGCTCTTACTATGGATGAAAACGGAATTCCAAAGACAGCTGAGGAGAGAATCGCCATAGTAAATAAAATAGTCGATGAAGCCGCAAAATGGGGAATAGAGAAAAAGGACATCATAGTCGATCCGCTTGCTCTTACTATTTCTTCGGACACATCGGCGGCACTCGAAACGCTGAGAACAGTCGAGATGCTTAATAAAATGGGATTAAAATCCTCGCTCGGTATCTCGAACATCAGCTTCGGACTTCCTAAGCGTGACAAGATAACCTCGACATTCTACACATGCTGTCTCGAAAAGGGACTCAACTGCGCTATCATGAATCCGTACTCGAGAAATATGATGGACGCTTACTATACCTTTATGGCTCTCCATAATATGGACGAGGCTTGCGTCAATTATATTTCCTATGCCGATTCCTTGGGAGATGAGGTTCTTGTCAGCGGTACTGCCGCAAACAAAGCCGCGGCTTCAAAAGAGACAAGCACGGGCTCGGGGCTGAAATATGCCGTTGTCAAGGGAATGAAGGATGCCGCAATAAGTTCCGCGAAGGAGCTTCTCGAGACAAGCGAGCCGCTTTCGCTTATCAGCGATCACATCATTCCCGCACTTAACGAAATAGGTGAGGCGTTCGAAAAGGGCAAAGCCTATTTGCCACAGCTTCTCATGAGTGCCGATGCCGCTTCTGCCGCATTCGAGGAAGTAAAGCGCAAGATGCCGTCAACGGACGGCGCTGTAAAGGGCGAAATGGTTCTTTGTACCGTAAAGGGAGACATTCACGACATCGGAAAGAACATCGTAAAGGTTATGCTCGAAAGCTACGGCTTCAAGGTGTATGACCTGGGAAAGGACGTCGACCCTCAGTTAGTGCTTGACGCATGCATTGAGCACGACTGCAAGCTTGTCGGCTTATCTGCTCTTATGACGACGACTGTCCCCGCAATGGCAGACACAATCGAACTTCTTCATAACTACAACAAGGACATAAAGGTCGTTGTTGGCGGTGCGGTTCTCACTCAGGACTACGCCGATATGATCAATGCCGATTTCTATGCAAAGGACGCTATGGATACCGTAAGATATACGGAAAAATATTACGCAAAGTAATTTAAGTTGATGATGAAACCACCGAATTTTGCTCGGTGGTTTCTTTGTCTCTGTACCAAAATACAGTAAATTTTGTGTGGAAAAACGCTCACAAGACCTTACATAGATTTTACTTGACTTTTTATGTGAAAATCAGTAAATTATTACTTGCGTATGTAATTTGCAAAATGCAGGAGGTCGAAAGGCTTTAATGCTTCAATAATAAGGCAGCGCAGAGCTCTGTGAGGCTAAGTGCCACGTGCTATCACGACTCGCTCTTTTGACAATGGGCGTGTTCACAGAATTTGTCTGGTACGGGGAAATCCCGGAAGTTCGGTAAGTACGGCTAAAATCTAAGCAACAAAGGAAACATACACCGTTTAGCAGTCTTATCGTCAGGGCGGAAACTTTAAGTCCGTCCGCAGTTCCGTGTCAAAATTCTACTTAAATCGGTGCGGAGCCGAAGATCTTATTGTTTGGGGGTTGGCTTATGAAAGAACCAATTATAACACTAAAAAATATCGCTGTTTCTTATGACGGTGAGCAAGTGCTCAAGGACTTTAATCTTTACATTAAAGACGGAGAGTTCATCACACTACTTGGCCCATCAGGCTGCGGTAAAACCACAGTTTTGAGAACCATTGCGGGATTTATCAATCCTGATTCGGGTGATGTGCTTTTCGAGGGTAAGAGAATTAATGATGTTCCTCCGCACAAGCGCACCGTCAATACTGTTTTTCAGCGCTATGCACTTTTCCCGCATCTGAATGTTTATGATAACATTGCATTCGGCATGAGACTTAAAAAGAAGAGCGAGAGCGAAATCAAAGAGAAGGTTAACGAGCTTCTTGAAATGGTAAGCTTGAAGGGCCTTGCACACAGAGGAATCGACAAGCTTTCGGGCGGTCAGCAGCAGAGAGTTGCAATTGCGAGAGCACTTGCAAACGATCCGAAGGTTCTCCTTCTTGACGAGCCGCTTTCAGCGCTTGACCTTAAGCTGAGAAAGGACATGCAGAGCGAGCTTAAGAAAATTCAGCAGGCTGTCGGAATTACCTTTGTATTTGTCACTCACGACCAGGAAGAGGCGCTTTCCATGTCCGATACGATTGTTGTCATGGACGGCGGCGATATTCAGCAGATTGGCACTCCTACCGATATATATAACGAGCCGAAAAATGCATTTGTTGCAGACTTTATCGGCGAATCCAATATTCTTGACGGCACAATGATTGAGGACTACCTCGTTGAGGTTGCCGGCATAAGATTTAAGTCACTCGACTCAGGTTTCGGAAAAATGGCTCCCGTTGATGTTGTTATCCGTCCTGAGGATATCGATATGTGTCCTGCCGACAGCAAGGGCGCACACATCATAGGCGAGGTAACAAGCGTAACCTTCAAGGGAGTTCACTATGAGATTATCGTTGATGTCGACGGTTTCAAGTGGATGATTCAGTCCACCGACTGCGTAAATGTCGGCGACAGAATTGGCTTGACGCTCACTCCCGATGACATTCATGTTATGAAGAAGTCGAAGTATTCCGGAACATTCGGTGACTACTCGACCTTCTCGGACGAGATGGAGGAGGCTCTTCTCGGTGAGGAAAGCTCACAGGAGGAAGAGTGATGAAACATAAAGCCACAGCGGCACCATACACAATTTGGATGATAATTTTCATTATCGTTCCGCTTTTTATGGTTGCCTTTTTTGCGTTCACCGATTCATCGGGAGCATTCACTCTCGATAACATCACAACTGTTGGAAGATATTCCAATGTCTTTTTGCGCTCGATACTTTTGGGAGCAATCGCCACAGCGGTTTCCTTTATTCTTGGCTATCCGCTTGCCTATATAATCTCAAAGATTAAAGCAAGCAGTCAGACGATACTCATCATGCTTATCATGGTTCCCATGTGGATGAACTTCTTGCTCAGAACCTATGCTTGGATGTCACTTCTCGAGGATCAGGGCATTATAAACAATGCTCTTGCCGCAATCGGACTGCCAAGAATTCACATGATAAACACGGCGGGAGCGGTTGTTCTCGGAATGGTTTATAATTATCTTCCGTACATGATACTTCCGATTTATTCCGTCTTAACAAAAATGGATAATTCCGTCATTGAGGCGGCAGAGGATTTGGGAGCTAATAAGACTCAGGTTTTCTTAAAGGTAATATTCCCGATGTCCATGCCGGGAATCATCAGCGGTGTTACCATGGTATTCGTTCCGGCTGTTTCCACCTTTATTATCTCGAAAATGCTCGGCGGCGGCGGAAATCTGCTCATCGGCGACCTTATCGATATGCAGTTCCTGGGTTCATCTTATAATCCGAACCTCGGATCGGCTATTTCACTTGTTCTCATGATACTTATCTTTATTTGCATGGGAATTATGAACCAGTTCGATGACGGTGACGATGCACAGGGAGGAGGAATGCTCATATGAAAATTTTCTCCAAGATCTATGCGGCACTCGTCTATATATTTTTGTACGCTCCGATTGTCGTATTGATTATCTTCTCGTTCAACGATACCGCAACCTACAGCCGTACGGTTTTCAGCGGCTTCACAATTAAGTGGTACAAGCAGCTTTTTGAGGATAGACTCATTCTCGAGGCGCTTAGAAACACCTTGATAATCGCTGTTATTGCCGCTGTTGTTTCCACGGCTATCGGCACGATTGCCGCAATAGGCATAAGCAAGATGAATAAGCTTCCGAGAAAGCTTATGATGACGGTTACAAACATTCCTATGATTAACCCTGATATTGTAACGGGTGTTTCTCTCATGCTTTTGTTTGTTTTTGCCGTCAATCTTCTTCACCTCAAGAGCCTTGGTATGGTGACACTTATCATAGCGCACATCACATTCTGTTTGCCGTATGTCATTCTTTCCGTTTTGCCGAAATTAAGACAGCTTCCTCCGAACCTCTTTGAGGCTGCTCAGGATCTCGGCTGTCCTCCGGCTAAGGCATTCTTCAAGGTGGTTTTGCCTCAGATTATGCCCGGTATCATCACCGGAATGATGATGGCATTCACTCTTTCAATCGATGATTTTGTTATCTCTTATTTCTGCTCTGGAACAACTCAGACTCTTCCGATTTATATCTACTCCATGACAAGAAAGAGAATTTCTCCTGAGATTAACGCTCTCTCGACAGTTCTCTTCACGGTCATTCTTGTTCTTTTGATAATCATCAATGTCAGACAGTCCAAGGATAAAAAGAAGGAGGGTAAGCGAGCATGAAATACAGAACACTGAAGAAATTCTTATCCGTCCTTATGCTTTTTGTTCTCGTTTTCTCCATAAGTGCGATTCCCGCATTTGCCGATGAATCCGAGGAGGATGCAGAGGAAGAAACAACTGAGGAAACCCACACCGAGGGCACAAGCGGTGTCACGATTAACGTCTATAACTGGGGCGAATATATCGCAAACGGTACGGACGGTTATCTTGATGTCAACAAGGCTTTCACTGAGGCTACAGGAATAGGTGTCAACTACACGACATTCGATTCCAACGAGTCCATGTACGCAAAGCTTTCGGGCGGCGGCGCCGACTACGATATAATCATTCCTTCCGATTATATGATTTCAAGACTTATCGCAGAGGATATGCTTGCGGAAATCAATTTCGATAATATTCCGAACTATAAGTATATCGATGATGAGTTCAGAAATCTTGAGTATGACCCTGAAAATAAATATTCTGTCCCTTACACATGGGGCGTTGTAGGTCTTTTCTACAATACTGATTATGTCACGGAGACACCCACAAGCTGGAGCATTCTCTGGGACGAGAAGTATTCGGGAAAAATCCTCATGTTCGATAATCAGCGAGATGCATTTGCAATTGCAGCATCGATGCTTGGTTTCTCACTCAATTCCACAAACGAGGACGAACTCATGGAGGAGGCTTCTCTTCTCAAGGAGCAAAAGCCGCTTGTTCAGGCTTATGTTATGGACCAGATTTTCGACAAAATGGAATCGGGCGAAGCTTGGCTTGCTCCGTACTACTGCGGTGATGCGGCTATTCTTTGCGATGAGGTCGACAACATAGCGTTCTGTTTCCCTGAGGAAGGCTCTAACTTCTTTGTCGATGCTATGTGCATTCCTAAGACAAGCGAGCACAAGGAGGCTGCCGAGGCTTACATCAACTTTATTTGCAATCCCGAGATTGCAGGACAGAACATGGAGTATGTAGGTTATGGCGTTCCGGAGACTGAGGCTAAGAAGTATATGGACGAGGAAGTAGTAAACAACCCAGTCAACTATCCGAGCAGCGAGGTCATCGCCAACACGGAGGTTTTCATAAATCTCCCTGATGAGACATCTTCACTTCTCGATACCCTTTGGGCAGAAGTCAAGATGGGCGGCCCAGGTTCTACTCTCACGCTGATTGCGATTATCGCAGTGTTCCTCTTTACCTATATCGGTATAGTCGTTCACAAGCGCAGAAAACGCAAGCGTGAAATGGCTTAAGTTAATTATTCTAAATCAAATTTGCCGTGTGAAATTTATATTTTCGCACGGTAAATTTTTTTCTTTAAAAAAATTAAAAATAACTATTGACAAATTCGTCTTCACACGATATAATAATCAAGCGTTGAGGATACAACACTTCAACAAATCAAAAATGCGGATGTAGCTCATCTGGTAGAGCGCCACCTTGCCAAGGTGGAGGTAGCGAGTTCGAGCCTCGTCGTCCGCTCCATGAAAAGTCGATCTTACGATCGACTTTTTTAATTTCTCCTTTTTAATTTTGCCGACTAAATCTAACCGAGTTTAGTCGGCATTTTCTTTTTGTGCTGAAGATAGCACACAAAAATGAAATATCAAGAGAAAGATATTTTATTTTTAGAGAAAAACCAGGCTATTTTACTCTAAAATATGGTATTTATGAATAATTTTCAATTTCAAATGCCAAAAATTGAATAAATTACCTTGACATAACGACTTAATCATAGCATAATTAAGAAAATATTTATATTTTTGTCAATTTCAGTTACCATTTTGAGATTACGCTCGAATAAAAATGTAAAGCTAAAGAAGGAAAGGAAACAACACTATGATTAAGCTGTATGACGGCGGAGTTTATCTGCTTGACGGAAATAAGCTTGTCTCCGAGAGCGAGGCAAAGGAAATGGGTGTCACCCTAAGCAAGGAAGAAGCTAAAAAGGGCACAATCGCTTATTCTGTTCTTAAGGCGCACAATAAAAATGACGATATGTCTCAGCTCAAAATCCGTTTTGACGCTATGACAAGCCACGATATTACCTTTGTCGGAATCATTCAGACTGCAAAGGCTTCTGGAATGGAGAAATTCCCCGTTCCTTATGTCCTCACAAACTGTCATAACAGCCTTTGTGCGGTTGGCGGCACAATTAACGAGGACGACCACGTTTTTGGACTTTCTGCGGCTAAGAAATACGGCGGTATCTATGTTCCGCCTCATATTGCTGTTATTCACCAGTTCATGCGTGAGATGCAGGCAGGCTGCGGCAAAATGATTTTAGGTTCTGACTCTCACACACGCTATGGAGCTCTGGGTACTATGGCTATCGGCGAGGGTGGCGGCGAGCTTGTTAAACAGCTTTTGTGCGATACTTACGATGTAGCCTATCCGGGTGTAATTGCGATTTATCTTGACGGCAAGCCTCAGCCGGGTGTCGGTCCTCAGGATATTGCCCTTGCGATTATTGGCGCTGTTTTCAAGAACGGCTATGTGAAAAATAAGGTAATGGAGTTTGTCGGCCCCGGCATCTCGAGCATGACAACTGACTACAGAAACGGAATTGATGTCATGACAACGGAGACCACATGTCTCACATCAATCTGGAGAACGGACGAGGATACTCATGCATTCTTGACAACTCACGGCAGAGGGGATGCATACAAGGAGCTTAATCCCGCTGATACAGCTTACTATGACGGCTGTGTCTATGTCGATTTGAGCACCGTAAAGCCGATGATTGCACTTCCGTTCCACCCAAGCAATGTTTATGAGATTGACGAGCTCAACGAGAACCTCGGTGATATTCTCCGTGAGGTCGAGAAGGAAGCCGCAAGAATTACTGATAATGCAGATCTCGATTTCTGTCTCACTGATAAGATTGTAGACGGAAAGCTGAATGTACAGCAGGGCATCATTGCGGGTTGTGCGGGCGGCACATACTCAAACCTCATGGAGGCAGCTCATATTCTCGAGAACGCTTCAACAGGCAACGGCGTATTCACACTTTCTGTCTATCCGTCATCTCAGCCTGTATTTATGGATCTTGTGCGCAAGGGCGCTATAACTAAATTTATGGCAGCGGGTGCAAATGTAAAGACAGCATTCTGTGGTCCATGCTTCGGTGCCGGAGACACACCGGCAAACAATGCACTTTCAATTCGTCATTCAACAAGAAACTTCCCGAACAGAGAGGGCTCAAAGCCGGGTAACGGTCAGCTTTCTGCTGTTGCACTCATGGATGCACGTTCTATTGCGGCAACAGCGGCTAACGGCGGTGTTCTCACATCGGCAACCAAGTACGCTGATGATTATGTTGTTCCGCAATATGACTTCGATCCGTCAGCTTACAATGCAAGAGTATATAACGGTTATGGAAAGGCAGACGAGAAGAGCGAGCTTCAGTACGGCCCGAACATCAAGCCGTGGCCTGAAATGAGTCCGCTTGCAGACAACATCCTCTTGAAGGTTTGCTCTAAAATAATGGATCCCGTCACAACGACAGATGAGCTTATCCCGTCCGGTGAAACCTCCTCTTATCGTTCCAATCCTCTGGGACTCGCAGAGTTCACTCTCTCAAGACGCGATCCCGCTTATGTCGGCCGTGCAAAGGAAATAGGCAAGGCGGAGAAAGCAAGAGTATCGGGTGCAAATCCGACAAGCGAGGACGAAAATTTAGAGAAGCTTTATGCTCAGATTAAGGGAATTACTCCCGATGCTGTTGAGAGCGAAATTGAAATCGGTTCGATGATTTATGCGGTAAAGCCCGGTGACGGTTCTGCTCGTGAACAGGCGGCTTCTTGCCAGAGAGTTCTCGGCGGTCTTGCAAACATCTGCACAGAGTACGCAACAAAGAGATACCGCTCGAATGTCATGAACTGGGGCATGCTCCCGTTCCAGATGAAGGGTGAGCCGTGCTTTGAGGTCGGGGATTACATCTATGTGCCGAACGTCAAGAGTGCACTCGACACGGATATGAGCGACATCAAGGCTTATGTTCTCGGTGACGAAATCAAGGAGCTTTCACTTTACATCACCGACATGGTCGGAAACGAAAAGGAAATTGTCAAAGCCGGTTCGCTTATCAATTTCAATAGAAACAGAGCAAAGAATTAAGTTAATAAATAAATTCCGCATTTTCATTCGAGAGTGCGGAATTTGCTTTATACTTTCAGATTGGAGAAATATTATGAAGATAAATAAAGTAGCTGTTTTGGGTGCGGGTGCAGTCGGTTCGTATGTTATATGGGGACTTTCTCAGAAAAACGATATAGAGCTTGGTGTTATCGCCGAGGGTGCTCGTGCAGAAAAGCTTAAAAAAGGCACTGTCATAAACGGCAAGACTTATACTCCTAAGGTTTGGTCGGCAAGCGAAGCTAAGGGAGCGGATCTCATTATCGTATGCCTTAAGTATGCCGCACTAAAGCCGGCGCTTGATACCTTAGCAGAGGCAGTGGGAGAAAATACTACTGTTATGAGCCTTATGAACGGTGTCGACAGCGAGGAAATTATCGCAGAGAAAATCGGCGAGGAGCACATAGTCTATTCTGTTATTAAGGTTGCATCAAGCTTTGACGGAAAAAGCTTTAATTTCAATCCCGAAAAAACGATAGGAATTATTTACGGTGAGGCAAAAGCACCGTTTGATAGCGAGAGAATAAAAGCAATTGATGAGCTTTTCTCGGGAACGGAGCTCCACTTCAGAAAGACTGACGTAATAAAAGAGGAGCAGTGGTCGAAGTTTAGACTCAATGTCTGCAACAATCTTCCTCAGGCGATTTTAGGAGCGGGTGTCGGATGCTATCAAGACAGTGAGCACATGAAGGCGATAAGCGACGGACTGAAGCGTGAGCTTGAGGCAATTGCGGCTGCAAAGGGAATAGACCTTAACAAAGCCGACTCATCGTCATTCCATGGTAGTATCGTGCCGCCGACTGCGAGATACTCAACCTTACAGGATATTGACGCAAAAAGACACACGGAAATCGATATGTTCTCTGGCGCTCTTGTCAGAATGGGAAAGGAGCTTGGCATTCCGACACCGTACAACGAATACACTTATCATATGATTAAGGCGCTCGAGGAGAAGAATGACGGACTTTTTGACTATGAGGGTGTAAACAGAGAGACTGCTGCAAATTAAGAATAATACTCATTCAATCGGCTTTTTCGTGCTATTGTATTTTTCTCTAAATAATGGTAAAATCATAGAGTATCACAAATCAGCTTGAAGGGAGTCTATTTATGCCTAAAAGCAATCAGATGTCCGAGGCGGCATTTTTGAATAAAAAGCAAATCAAGCAGGCAAGGTCGCTTGGCGGCGGAAAGAAGCAAGGCAGTGTCTATTATTTTAACAACGGCGAGCCGCTTGGGAGCGCCGTGAGAAGTGTACTCACACAGCTTGTTTTTGTGCTTGTTGTCTTTGTTTTGGTTGTAGCGGTGTTCTGGGGAAAGTCCTATTTGCAGAGCACATTCAGCAATGACAGCATTTTTACGCTCACCATGAGTTCCAAATATTCAAAGACGGTGTCTGAGGATAAGATAGATACTTTCACGGCTAAGAAAGCCTACGGTGCGGCGGCTATAAATGCGATAAGCTCGCTTGTTTCTCCAGAAGAAACGCTTACTGCGCCGAAGAACGATTACATTCCGGCTGTAAGGGAGAGTCTCGAGGCGGCTTACGGCGAGGACAGAGTAGATGTGAGATCACATGTCGGAAACTATGAGATGATGACTGAGATTTACGATGCAATCGCAAACGGTGACGCAGTATTTTGTCTGATGTCACTCTCAGAAGATCAGGACGATGAGACGGCAAACGATGTTGTTTATTGCCCTGTTATCGAAGCTAATTACTCCGAAGATAAAGTTGTAATTGTTACACCGTACGGAGATAAGAGAACTCTTAAGGCATCGGAATTTGTTGCCGCAACAAGATTTAGCAACAAAACAAAATATTCATTCTCGGAAAGGCTTTCCTTTGTGTTCGGTCTAAGAGCAGAGAATACAATTTTCATAGTTACAAAAGAATGATGAATAGTGAAAAAGTGATTGAAAATTTAAAATTGCCGAATAAAATAAACAAAGCCATCGACATGCTATATGCCGATGGCTTTTGCGCTTATGCGGTGGGCGGATGTGTAAGAGATTTGATAATGGGAAAAGAGCCGCACGATTATGACATCACGACATCGGCTTTGCCTGAGGAAGTGACGGCTGTTTTTTCTAAGAAATATAATGTTCGTCCCACAGGAATAGAGCACGGCACGGTGACAGTTGATTTTGAGGGTGAGGAGCTTGAGATAACTACATTCAGACGAGAGGGAAATTACTCTGACCACCGTCACCCCGATGAAGTCAGCTTCACAAGAAATCTAAAAGATGATCTTGTGCGAAGAGATTTCACCGTCAATGCGATGGCTTTCAATGAGAAAGAAGGCTTGGTTGATATTTTCGGCGGAGCTCAAGATATTAAAAATAGACTAATTAGAACCGTGGGCGATCCCCAAAAGAGATTTAGCGAGGACGCAATCAGAATTATGAGAGCGGTGCGCTTTGCTTCATATTTGGAGTTTTCTCTTGAAGAAAAAACTGCCGAAGCCGCAAGAGAACTTGCGAGAGAGCTTTCCTTTGTATCAAAGCAAAGGCTTCAGCCGGAGATTACGAAGCTTATGTGCGGCGAGAATGTCGTTTCCGTATTGTTAGGCTATCCGGAGGTTATATTTGCGGTAATGCCTGAACTCAAGCCGATGTGGGGTTGTTCTCAAAATTCAGTCTATCATCATTATGACGTTTGGAGACACACGGTCGGAGTTGTCGGAAATATGTCGCCTAAGCTAAGCTACCGATTGTCGGCACTTTTTCATGATTCAGGCAAACCGCAAGCAAAGAAAACCGATAAGCTTGGATTTGACCACTTCAAGGGCCATGTTGAGATAAGCGTGCAGATAGCCGACAAGGTGCTTGAGGACTTCGGTTACCCGTCTGAATTAAAGGAGAATATCCACTTTGCCGTTTTGCATCACGAGGAGAAAATCCCCGTTTCAAGGGCACGCATGAAGCTGCTCATGAACTGCGGCAATGAAGAAAAAATGCGACTTCTCAATTCTCTCCAGTTTGCCGACAATCAGGCAAAAACCTTTTCGGTCGGCACGGGCAGACTGAATATCGAGATTGAAGCTCATGGGCTTATCAACGATATAATAGATAGCGGTGAATGTTTCAGCTTGAAACAGCTTGCCGTAAAGGGAAATGATTTAGTGCCGCTTGGAATAAAGGGAAAAGAAATCGCTTTGACGCTCGATAATCTTTTGCTCGAGGTTATTGCGGAAAAAGTTCCAAACGAGAGAGATGCTCTCTTAAAGTCGGCTGAAAACATAATCACGGAAATTAGGAACGAAAATCCCGACTATTTGATTAATCTAAAGGATGAATGCTCAAGCTTTGCCGAGAAATTCGGCAAACGTCTTAGGGGCTAAGTATAAATTATATGAGGTGACATTATGGATTTTGAAAAGAGCTTGGTTGTAAAAACTGAGCAAGGACTTATCGAGGGAGATTTTTGCGCTGACGGAAAGGTGCGTGTGTTCAAGGGTGTGCCTTATGCCGAACCACCTGTCGGGAAGCTAAGATTTGCCCGTCCTCAGCCGAAGAAGCCATGGATTGGCACAAGACCTTGCAAAAGCTTTGCACCGCAAGCCATGCAGACGGACAAAACAAAGGGCGAGCTTTACCCTAAGGAGTTTTATTCGGTTGAGATGCCGCCTATGAGTGAGGATTGCCTTTATCTGAACATTTGGACGCCTACTGAAACAAACGGTGAAAAGCTTCCTGTTCTCATGTGGATTCATGGCGGAGCGTATATGCACGGCTACGGCAGTGAGGTAACAATGGACGGCGAGGGCTTCGCAAGCAAGGGCGTAATACTCGTGACTATCAATTACCGTGTCGGTGCGCTGGGATTTTTTACTCATGATGACCTTGAAAAGGAAAATGCCGAGGGAGTCTCCGGTAACTACGGCTTTATGGATCAGATAGCGGCGCTCAAATGGATTCATGAAAATATAGAGGCTTTCGGCGGTGATCCTGATAGAGTTTCAATCGCAGGACAGTCGGCTGGCTGCATGAGTGTTCAGACGATTATCTCGAGTGAAACGACGGTCGGACTTGTAAGCGGTGCTATTTTGCAGTCTGGCGGCGGAATCCCGGGATTTGCGGGGAATTATTCCAAAGACGAGCAAAAGGAAATCTCACTTGAGCTTATGAATATTCTCGGTGCAAAGAGTATTGAGGAGCTTCGTGAGATGTCGGCAGAAAACATTTGCTACGGCGGTTATGCTGTGAACGAGAAGCGTCAGGGACTTTGCTGGAGACCGAATGTTGACGGTTATTTACTCAAGGATGCGGTGGCAGATCTTGCGATTAACGGAAAAATCCACGATATTCCTTATATGATAGGCTCAACTAAGGACGAAATGGGAGGTGGCACAGCGGAGCTTCTCGCTGAAAGTGCAAAGAAATTTGCCCTAGGTCAGGAAAAGCTTCAAAAACCACTCGTTTATGTTTACAGCTTTGAGCATGATTTGCCCGGCAGTGATGACGGCGCATTCCATTCAGCAGAGCTTTGGTACGAGTTTGAAACACTGGGCAGATCTTGGAGACCTATGGCTGATGAGGACTATAAGCTTAGTAACGAATTAAGCACACATTTTGCGAATTTCGTAAAGAATCTCAATCCGAACGGCGAGGGCGTTTCCGAGTGGAGACCGTACAAAGAGAACGATGAATTCATTATGAGATATATTTGATTTTGTCGATAAAATAAAGTAAAACAATAAACCCAACCGAAAAGCTTTTAAATGTTTCGGTTGGGTTTTGTTATTGTGCTGATAGATTATCTTTTTGTAATATCCTTTGTGAGGTCTTTGATAACCTCGCCGCCGATTATAAGTCCGACAACAGACGGAACGAAAGCGTTGCTTCCGGGGACACTTCTTCTCTGAGTGCATTTTCTTGCTGTACCGGGAGGGCAAATGCAGTGAGACTTACAGCTGATAGCCATGTCCTCAATCGGAGTGAGCGGCTGCTCCTTGGAGTAAACTACCTTTAGTTTTTTAACGCCGCGCTTTTTGAGTTCTGTTCTCATAACTCTTGCAAGCGGGCAAACGCTTGTCTTATAAATATCGGTGACCTCAAATGCAGTCGGGTCAAGCTTGTTTCCCGCTCCCATTGAACAGATAATCGGTGTGTTTGCGGCTTTGGCATTCATGACAAGCGCAAGCTTTCCCGTTACGGTGTCGATAGCGTCAACGATGTAATCATACTGAGTGAAATCAAATTGATCGGCAGTTTCGGGTGTGTAGAAGGTCTTGTAGGTCGTCACCTTGCAGTTTGGGTTGATGTCGTGGATTCGCTCTTCGGCAACGTCAACCTTGTATTTACCGACTGTTTTTCTTGTGGCGATAATCTGGCGATTGATGTTAGTAAGGCAAACCTTGTCGTCGTCGATAAGGTCGATTGCTCCTACGCCAGAGCGTGCGAGTGCCTCAACGGTATAACCGCCTACTCCGCCGATTCCGAAAACGGCAACACGGGAATTTTCAAGCTTCTTCATGGCTTCGTTTCCGAAAAGAAGCTCTGTTCTTGAAAAACTGTTAAGCATATATTATCTTCCTTTGCTTTTGTAACTTCGTTATTGATTGTTATCGGATTTTTCGCAGCTTCTCATGGCAAGAATAGTCTTGCTGATGAGATCGTCAAGGCTCCAGCCGAGCATATCCGCACCACGCTCGATAACCTCTCTCGAGCATCCGGCGGCAAAGTTCAGAGCCTTATATTTTTTCTTTACAGATTTAAGCTCAAGGTCCATGGTGCTTTTGGATGGTCTCATTCTTGCGACTGCTCCAATGAGTCCTGTGAGCTCGTCGGTCGCATAGAGAACCTTCTCCATCTCGTGCTCAGGCTCTATGTCGACAGTCAGCTTGTAGCCGTGGCTTGCCACCGCGTGGACTATTCTCTCGTCAATTCCTCTTTCTCTGAGGATTTCCTGTTCCTTGATGCAGTGTTCCTCCGGATAAAGCTCAAAATCGAGGTCGTGAAGAATTCCGACAGTCTGCCAAAAATCTGCCTCATCAGCATATCCGAGTTCGTTCGCAAAATATCGCATGACCCCTCCGACTGTTTCTCCGTGTGCGAGATGAAATTCTCCCTTGTTATATTCTTTCAAAAGCTCAAAGGCTTCATTTGGTGTCGGTATCATAAGCTTCCTCCTATTTTAAATATTCTGTGTGAATTAACCTATCAAATTAATATGCATTCAATCAGAGTAATTATAGATAACAAGACTTTTCTTGTCAAGATAATCTGATGTTATTAAGGTTGACATTTAAATTAATGTCACCTGAGGCAAATTAACAGTTGACACAGAGAGAAAAATAATGTATACTGTCATTGTCTTCTGCGGTTGACGCATATTGAAAACAATAATAAAAAATTGTGAGCTTAAAAGTGTGCGAAAAAATGTGCTAACGCAGTGACGAAAATTGTTTACAAATGGAAGGAAGAATAGTATAATGGAAAATAATGTGAACTCGAAAAGAATTAAAGACATAGTTCTTGTCGGTGTAATGACGGCTGTAGTGTGCGTAGTGGCACCGATTTCGATTCCGATAGGAACAATCCCTGTTTCTCTTCAGATTTTTGCGATTTATCTCGCACTTTATGTGCTTGACTGGAAGAGAGGAACACTTTCTTTTATTCTTTATCTTATCATCGGCTGCATGGGCGTTCCTGTTTTTGCGGGATATACCTCATCTGGTATCGCAAGCTTGGTAGGTCCTGCCGGCGGTTACATTGTCGGATTCATTCCGCTTGCAATTGTCTGCGGTATCACATTCGATCATTTCCCGATTGATAAGGCTACGGGTAAGAAAAAAGCAATCAACTATGCTATCAATTTTGCGTCTATGATAGTCGGTGTTGCAATTTGCTACGCTGTCGGAACGGCTTGGTTCTGCTACAAGGCAAGCTACTCTGTCGGAGCGGCTCTTGCAGTTTGCGTAATCCCATTCATTCCTTTTGACATCGCAAAGGGAATCTGTGCGATGATAGTCGGTCCTCAGATCAGAAAAGCTCTCGATAAGGCAAAGCTCAGAAATTTCTGATACTGCCCTAACGGGAGATCAGAAATTTAATTATAAGTTAGCGGAACTGTTTTTCACCCCTCTGTGCAGTTCCGCTTTTGTTTTTTTGTTTTATTTTTTGATTTTTTGCGATTTTTGTAGTAAAATCTTTCATATTAGGATAGAAGGGTGGAAACTTAGATATGAAAATCGGAATTCCTTATTCAAACGGTGAGGTTTGGCAGCATTTTGGAAAAGCACCTCAGTTTATAATTTACACGGTCATAAGCGGAGAGATAACAGGCAGTGAGATTGTCGATTCAGTCGGTCACGGACATTCCTCTGCTGTCGCACTGCTTAAATCAAAGGGAGTAGACACCGTCATTTGCGGCGGTCTCGGACAGGGCGCATATGACGGACTTCAGAGTGCGGGTATCTTCTTGATTTACCCGGGAGTGAAGGGCTCGCCTGAGGATGCCGTTAAGGCTATGATAAGCGGTAATCTAAAGTTTGATATGAGTGCCGTTCATGTCGGCGGTCATTGCCACGGCGGACACTGAGGTTTGTTTTGCAAACGATAGATGAAGCGCTTTTTAAGCTTTCAAAATCAAAATTCCGATCTTCGTTCCATTTGACGGAAAAGGACAAGAAAACTGTTCGTGAAAAGGGCATTGATGTCATAGAAACACACTGTGCCGAAATCGTGAAAAAGCGGCTTGCGCCAGCGGTTATTGTGAATGACGGCAAGCAGACTCCGTGGCGAGGCTATCCCGTGTTTGTAGCTCAGCATGCTTGTGCGTGCTGTTGTCGGGGCTGTCTTAACAAGTGGTACAGAGTGCCAATCGGAACAGAGCTAACAGAGTCCCAGCAAAAGAGGATTGTTCGTCTTTTAACCGAATGGATACGGCGTGAAACGGAGGAACAAAATGGCACTTTGGGCAATGGGTGATATGCACCTTACCTTTGCGGTGAACAAGGATATGACGATTTTTTCGTCCGACTGGAAGCACCATGTTAAAAGAATTCAAAAGAATTTCTCAAAGAAAATAAAACCCGATGACACCATAGTTCTGACGGGAGATCACTCATGGGGCAAGAGCGTCGAGCAGTGCATGCCCGATTTTGAGTTCATCGAGGGATTGCCCGGAAGAAAAATATTGCTTCGAGGCAACCACGATATGTTTTGGGATGCAAAGAAAACAGACAAGCTCAATGAATTATTTGCGGGAAAGCTTGAGTTTTTGCAAAATAATTTTTACAATTATGAAGATGTTGCTCTTTGCGGTACAAAGGGCTATTGCTTTGAGAATAAGGATTCTTGGGAGCATTATCTCAAAATATTGGAGAGAGAAACAGAGCGGCTTTCCGTTTCGCTTCAGCTTGCAAAAGAGGCAGGCTACAAGCGTTTTATTGTTTTTCTGCACTATCCTCCTACCACAATAGGTTATTTTGAAAGTCCGCTTACTAAGCTTTGCGAGGAATATTCTGTCGAACAGGTAGTTTATTCCCATTGCCACGGGGCGGCACGCTGGAGCGACAGCTTAAGAGGAAATTGGAACGGAATTGAGTACAGCTTGGTTTCGGGAGATTTTCTCGGCTTCAAACCTAAAAAAATACTTGACTGAAAGGATATAACTTATGGCAAGCTATCTTATAAAAGACACAACAGAAGAAGAGAGAGAAAAAATCGTTCGTGACGCACTCGGCTTTGACTCAGGCTGTGATGATGCGTTTGACGGTTACGATATGTATCTGCCTTATATCAAGGGTGAAATGGAGCTCAAGGATATTAATATGGGGTACAAAGCAAATTATATGAAGGATATGGAGCGTGAGCCGCGATACAACTGCGGCATGGGCGTGAGATATTAAGAGGATTTTATTATGATGAAAATTGAACAGCGTTTTGAGGACATGGAAGACGATGTAAGGGACAAGGTCTTCATCGACCTTCGTGACAGAGAGGACGTCAAGCGAGGAAAAGCAGAGGGAGCAATCAATATCCCTGATGAGGAGATAAACTCAAGACTTCACGAGCTTGATAAATCAAAGCCTGTATACCTTATGTGCTATGCCGGTGCTACAAGCCTCGAGCGTGCGCAGAAGATGAGAGATATCGGATATGAGGCTTATTCTCTCAAGGGCGGCTACAGAGGATATGTGCTCTATCAAATGAGCCTTTAATTAAAACTCCATAGTCTATATATTTAACTTGATTATTAATTTACCTTGTGATATTCTGATATCGAAAGATATATTTGCGGAGGGTAAATATTATGGTTGAAACTGAATTTTGCACAAATTGCGGCGCACCGCTGAGCGGAGCGAAGTTCTGTCCGAATTGAGGTCAGGCGGTCGAAATAAAGCCGGAGACTAAGTTCTGCAAGTATTGCGGCGAGGTGATATCGGGCGATGCTGTTGTGTGCACGCATTGCGGCAGACAGGTCGAAAATCTCGAGTCTCCCGTACCGAATGTTGTTGTCAACAACGTGAACAATAACACAAACGGCTATGACTATGTTTATGAAAAGAGATGTGACAAATGGATTGCGTTTCTGCTTTGTCTGTTCCTTGGCGGACTTGGTGCACATAAGTTTTATGAGGGCAGAATCGGCATGGGAATTCTCTATTTGCTGACAGCCGGACTTTTAGGCATCGGGTGGATTATCGATTTGATTTTGATTCTTTTGAAACCAAATCCGTATTATGTATGATTGAAAGAGCTCTCTTAGGAGGGCTCTTTTTTTGGACAAAAATAGTGCAAATCATAAATTTAGTTAATATAATACAAAAATTATCGAAAATTATGTAAAAATAGCTGTTGAAACCGTGATGTTATATGCTATAATATGTTACGGTACAAAGAAACATGTATGTCAATCTAATTTGAGAAATAATTAGGAGAAAAAGAAAGTTGGAAAGAAGTATTAATCTTGAAAGGCTTGCCGATCCTACCAATTTATTCGGCAATCTTGATTCAAACCTCAAGGTAATCGAGAGGGAATTTCATGTTTCGGCTGTTGTCAGAGACTCTGTCCTTAAGTTCTCAGGTGACGAGGAGAGCGTGGACAAAGCGGCAAGAGTTACCGAAAGTCTTATGAAGCTTGTCAATCGCGGAGAGGTGATAGACGAGCTTAGCGTGCGTTACTGCATGAATATGGTTCTCGAGGACAAAGAGGAAAAGGTGGTAGAGCTTTCTGGTGACACGATTTGCGTCACAGCAAAGGGGAAGCCTGTCAAGCCTAAGACGGTCGGACAGAGAAACTACTGCAACACGATTAAAAATAAGACGATAACAATCGGTGTCGGCCCTGCAGGTACAGGTAAAACCTACCTCGCCGTTGCCATGGCTGTCACAGCATTCAGAGCGGGAACGGTGAACCGAATTATTCTCACAAGACCGGCGGTTGAGGCCGGCGAGAAGCTCGGATTTCTCCCCGGTGACCTTCAGCAGAAGGTAGACCCGTACCTAAGACCGCTTTATGATGCGCTTTTTGATATGCTCGGCGCAGAGACCTATGCCAAGTATCTCGAGAAGGGTGCAATCGAGGTAGCGCCGCTTGCTTATATGCGCGGAAGAACCCTCGATGACAGTTTTATTATTCTCGATGAGGCTCAGAACACCACGGCGGAGCAGATGAAGATGTTTTTGACGAGACTCGGCTTCGGCTCAAAGATGGTCATCACAGGTGACGCAACACAGATTGACCTTCCCGACGGAAAGCGCTCGGGACTCAAGGATGCTATGAGAATCTTAAGAGGAATCGACGATATCGGTCAGTTTAAGTTTACCGAAAAGGATGTCGTTCGTCACAAGCTTGTACAGGACATCGTCAAGGCATACGAAAAAGCTACACAGAACAGATAATTATATTAATAAATTCAGATATACGGAAGGCAGGCAAGAACATGGATAAGACAAGAGTTATTATCACAAATCAGCAGAAAGCAGTTAAAATTCCTACAGGAGTAAGAATGCTCATCAGAAGAACCTGCAACGCCGTCCTTAAAATGGAACAATTCGAGGGCTCGGCAGAGGTCAGCGTAACATTCGTTGACAACGAACAGATCAGAGAGCTTAACAAGCAGTATAGAGATAAAGACGCCGCAACAGACGTTCTTTCTTTCCCAATGGGCGAGAACGGCGTGTATGACATAAACCATTCAACAGGAGCAAAGATACTCGGCGATGTTGTTATTTCGGTTGAGAGAGCAGTCGAGCAGGCAGAGCGTTACGGTCATTCTCTCGAGAGAGAAATCGGCTATCTCACAGCTCATTCCATGCTTCATCTTCTCGGCTATGACCACGAGAACGGCGGTCTTGAGAAGGTTCGCATGAGAGAGAAAGAAGAGCTCGTTATGTCTCAGCTCGGACTTCCCGGTACCTCAAGCTACACTATCGATACCGATTCAAACTGAGTGAATATCCACTGCCGATGCAAGCTAAACACTCGCATCGGTATTGTGCTGTTTAATGCAGCCTTTAAATAGATAACGGAGAATTAAAATGACAGGAAATTTTGAAGAAAAATCAGCTTTTATCGCTATTGTCGGCAGACCGAATGTCGGTAAAAGCTCATTGCTTAATAAACTTATCGGTCAGAAGCTTGCTATCGTTTCGAGAAAGCCTCAGACCACAAGAACAAGAATAATGGGTGTTCTCACAGAGGGCGAGACTCAGCTTGTCTTCATCGATACCCCCGGTCTTGTTAAATCAAGAAACGCACTTGACGATTACATGGTAAAAAGCGTAAATTCATCGGTTGCGGGCGTTGACGCATGCTTGCTCGTTGTCGAGGGAAACACAAAAATCTCTAAGGCGGATATCGAGCTTACAAAGAAATTCAGACAGCTTGGAATTCCCGCCGTGCTTGCCATAAACAAAATCGACCTTCTCGAGGATAAGTCTGTTCTCATGGAGCAGATTGTGAAACTTTCCGAGATGTATGATTTCGAGGCGATTGTCCCCGTATCCGCTAAGGACGGAAACGGAATTAAAGACCTCAAGGACGAACTCAAAAAGCTCACAATGCCGGGAGGGCATATCTTTGAGGACGATACATTAACCGACCAGCCTGAGCGTGTCATAGCAAGTGAAATTGTGCGTGAAAAGGTGCTTAGACTTCTTGATAAAGAGGTTCCGCACGGAGTAGCCGTAGTCACCGAAAGAATGGTGGACAGAGGAGATATAACCGATATTGACTGCACGATTTACACCGAGAAGGATAACCACAAGGGCATCATCATCGGCAAGGGCGGCTCAATGCTCAAGAGAATCGGCACTCAGGCAAGAATCGACATGGAGCGTTTCTTCGACTGCAAGATTAATCTTCAGCTGTGGGTCAAGGTCAAGGAGGACTGGAGATTAAGACCGAATGTCCTTCATACTCTCGGATTTGACCTCAAGGATTTCAACGAGTAATGACAAATTCACTGAAAACCGACGGACTCATCATTCGTGAGCAAACGGTCGGCGAAAGTGACCGTCTTGTGTATGTGCTGACGAGAAACGATGGGGTGATCAAGGCTTTTGCACGTCATGCGAAAAATCCGAAGGACAACAAGGCGTCTTCAACCTCGCTTTTGTGCTACTCTGATTTGACGCTTCATCAGGGCAAAAATTACTATTACATCGACTATGCAAAGCCGAAGGAAGTTTTTTTCGGACTTAGAAATGACATCGAGAGCATCAGCCTCGCACAGTATTTTTGCGAGCTTGCTCTCGATTTCGTACCGGAGCAGACAAATTCATCGGAATTTCTGCGCCTTATGCTAAATTCGCTCTATTTTCTTTCAAAGGGGACAAGACCGAAAAAGCAGATTAAGGCGATCACAGAAATGCGCATGTTGTCTCTTGCCGGTTATATGCCCAATTTAATCGGCTGTAAAAATTGCGGTGAGTACGAAAAGGATGTAATGTATTTTCTGCCGCTGGAGGCGGCGATAGTATGCGGCGATTGCTACAAGGGAGAAACTCCGGCTATTGCGCTTAACAGGACGGCACTTCATGCGATAAGGCATAT
The DNA here is from genome assembly GCA_963589785.1 of Bacteroidaceae bacterium. Taxonomy (GTDB): domain Bacteria; phylum Bacillota; class Clostridia; order Oscillospirales; family Acutalibacteraceae; genus SIG603. Next base: position 32,788 of record CAVAMJ010000017.1, read on the forward strand.
TTGCTTTTCGGAGTTTGAGAAGATATATTCGTTCGCTGTGCCCGACGAGGCTTTAAAACAGGTGGAGCTTGCATGCGAAAGCTACACTATTAATACTCTCGGTCACACGATGAAAACGCTTGATTTTTATAAATCAATTGCAAATTGATATAAGGGAAAAATAAATGGACAAAAATCATAAGGCGCTGGAGCTTGATAAAATACTCGGTATGCTCGCTTCGGAAACAAGCTGTGACGATGCTCATGAAATGGCTCTAAAGCTTAAGCCCGCCGAAAGTCTCGAGGAAGCAAGAAATCTTCTTCAGCAAACGGACGATGCCTATGTTTTGATGGCAAAGTTCGGCGCACCGAGCTTTTACGGACTTACTAACGTGACTAATGCCGTGAGAAGAGCACAGGCGGGTGCGGCTCTCAATCTGACAGAACTGTTAAGAATAGAGGCGGCACTTCGTGTTGTTAGAGCCGTTTGTGAGTGGAGAAACAAATCCGCAAGCATCAAAACCACGCTCGACTACCGATTTGAGACACTTCAGCCGAATAAATATCTCGAGGATAGAATTAATTCTGTCGTAAAAAGCGAGGAAGAGATTAACGACAATGCATCTCAGACACTCGCAAACATAAGAAGAAAAATAGTAAATGCCGGTCAAAGGGTAAAGGAACAGCTTGATAAAATGGTCAAAAGCCAAAGTTATCAGAAGTATCTTCAGGACGCTATCGTTACTCAGAGAGACGGCAGATATGTTGTTCCCGTCAAGGCTGAATTCAGAAATGAAATCAAGGGTCTTGTTCACGACACATCGGCAAGCGGCGCTACCGTGTTCATTGAGCCGATGGGAGTTGTCGAGGCGAACAACGACATCAGACTTTTGAAGTCACAGGAAAAAGAGGAAATCGAAAGAATACTCTATGAACTAAGCGGTGAGGTCGGCGGATTTGCCGAGGGCATCTGCGAGAGCTACCGCGTGCTTTGCGAGCTCAATTTGGTTTTCGCAAAGGGACATCTTGCCTACAAGATGAAAGCAACCTTGCCGAAAATTAATGACGATGGAAAAATCATCGTTAAGCGTGCAAGACATCCGCTTATAGATAAAAACAAGGTTGTTCCGACTAATTTTGAACTGGGAACAAGCTTTGATTCGCTCATAATCACAGGCCCAAACACTGGCGGTAAGACAGTTTCGATCAAGACAATCGGTCTATTTTGTCTTATGGCTATGTGTGGTCTTATGCTCCCGTGTGCAGAGAACAGCGAGGTTTCTTTCTTTGAGAAAATACTTGTTGATATAGGTGACGAGCAGAGCATAGAGCAGTCACTTTCAACATTTTCTGCACATATGGTTAATATTATCGGCATACTTGATGTTGCCGACAGCCATAGCCTTGTGCTTATCGATGAGCTTGGTGCCGGAACAGACCCTGTCGAGGGTGCGGCGCTTGCTGTCGCAGTTATCGAAGCGCTAAGAATAAAGCATGTAAGGCTTGCTGCAACAACTCACTATGCCGAGCTCAAGGAATTCGCCTTGAAGACGGACGGAGTTGAGAACGGAAGCTGTGAATTTGACGTAAACACTCTTTCTCCGACATATAAGCTTTTAATCGGTGTTCCCGGTAAAAGTAATGCGTTTGCTATTTCGAAGAGACTCGGAATGCGCCCCGACATTGTAGCAAGGGCAAAAAATCTTGTCTCGACAGAAAGCTCTGAGTTTGAGGAGGTAGTCTCCAAGCTTGAGCAAAGCCGTCAGAAGCTCGAAAAGGAAAACGCAAGACTTTCTCACGAGAGAAGTGAGGTCGAGAAAAAGCTCAAAGAGGCTGAAAAGCTCAAAGAAAAAGCCGAAATTCGCTCCAAAAAGGAGCTTGAGGAGGCTCGAAGAGAAGCGGGCTTAATCGTTTCGAGAACGAGAGCACAGGCTGAAAATCTCATGGCGGAGCTTGATAAGCTCAGAAAACAGCGTGACAAGGTCATGACTTCTGAGCAGAAATCTATGCTTAAAGCAGGAATCAGAAACCTTGAGAACACGAGTAATCCCGTTGAGGAGAAGAAGCCCGATGACGATTATGTCTTGCCAAGACCGCTCAAGGTCGGTGATGACGTAATTATCTATGACCTCGGAAAAGAGGCGGTTGTCCTCGATATTCCGAAAGAGGGAGATCAGATACTCGTTCAGGCGGGAATAATCAAGACGAGAGTTCCGCTTTCAAATTTAAGACTCTACTCCAACCGTCAGAAGAAGAAAAACGGTGTTGGCAAGGACAGAAGAACCGTCAAGGTGATAAGCGCACCTCAGGAAACTTCGCTTGATATAGATGTAAGGGGAATGAACGCTGAGGAAGCTATTATGGAGGTGGATTCTTTCATCGACAGATGCGTCCGTCAGGGTCTTTCCACCGTTACAATTATTCACGGCAAGGGTACGGGAGTTTTGAGGGCGGCTATCGGTCAGCATCTCAGAAAGCATCCGAGCGTGAGAACCTTTCGCTTAGGCACTTACGGCGAGGGCGAGAGCGGCGTCACCGTAGCGGAGCTCAAATAAGAGGCGCTTAAAATGAAAAAACTATTATCTATATTACTCATTACGTTGCTGTGCGTAAGTTTTAGCGGATGCAGTCTTGTCGGACTCGATAATACAAGCGGCAAGGTGTATGCAATCAGCGGCGGTGTCGAATTTGAGTGTTACAGCGTGAAAATAAGTGAAAACGGAGAACTTTTACCGGGCTATGATATGAGTGAGGTTGTCGGCGAAATTGACGACAGCGTTCCTTATAACGATGATCTCACCGTAAAGCTTGAGGGCGAAAGATACGGAGAAATCGAGTATTCGCTATATTCGGCGGATCTTGAGTGTGACTATGAAAACAGTTCTGTTCTTTCTTTACCTGAGTCCGGTGAAGATAAAATCGTGAGAATAAGAGTATCCTGGGGAACTGCCGAAGAAAATGTCGGATATGATTATTTCTTTAAATTAACAAGATAATGAACAAGTTTTAGCTTATTCAAACAAAGTTAACAAATAGGTTGTAGAATTAATAAAGCTAACAAGATAGCTTTATTATCTAAGGAGAGATATTTTTATGGCAGTTAAGCAATTTCAAACAGAATCTAAAAGAATTCTTGATCTTATGATCAACTCAATTTATACCCACAAGGAAATTTTCCTTCGTGAGCTTATTTCCAATGCAAGTGATGCAATAGACAAGCTTTATTACAAGTCGCTTTCAGAGGGAATCACTGGACTTTCAAGAGAGGATTTCAAAATCTCACTCGAAGTCAACAAGGACGAGAGAAAGCTTACTATTTCCGATAACGGTATCGGTATGACAGAAGAGGAGCTTGACAAAAACCTCGGTGTCATTGCAAAGTCCGGTTCACTCGGATTTAAGCAGGAGAACGAGAAGAAAGAGGACATCGATATCATCGGTCAGTTCGGTGTCGGCTTCTATTCCGCATTTATGGTAGCCGATAAGGTCACAGTTGTTTCCAAGGCTTACGGCTCTGACAAGGCTTATATGTGGGAGTCTGAGGGCGCAGAGGGCTATGAGATCACAGAGGCTGAAAAGGATTCTCACGGAAGTACAATCACCCTTTACTTAAAGGCAAACACTGAGGACGACAACTACGACGAGTACCTCGACCAGTACAAACTTCAGGGCCTTGTTAAGAAATATTCTGATTATATCCGCTATCCTATCACCCTTGATATGGACAGAGTCAGAGCAAAGGAAAACGACGATCCGGAGGCTAAGACAGAATACGAGCACTACACCGAGAATGTAACTCTTAACAGCCAGGTTCCGATTTGGAAGAAGAGAAAGAGCGAAGTCAGCGACGAGGACTACAACTCATTCTACAAGGAAAAGTTCATGGACTGGGAGGATCCGCTCAAGGTTATCTACACCAGTGTCGAGGGTACTGCAACCTATAATGCGCTTCTCTTCATTCCGGCAAAGGCTCCGATGGACTACTACTCCAAGAACTACGAGAAGGGACTTCAGCTTTACTCAAACGGCGTAATGATTATGGAGAAATGCGCAGATCTTCTCCCGGATCACTTCAGCTTTGTTAAGGGTCTTGTCGATTCTCAGGATCTTTCACTCAATATTTCCCGTGAGCTTCTCCAGCACGACAGACAGCTCAAGCTCATCGCTTCAAGACTCGAGAAGAAGATAGCTTCTGAGCTTAAGTCTATGCTCACAAACGACCGTGAGAAGTACGAGAAGTTCTTCGATGCATTCGGACTTCAGCTTAAGTACGGTATGTATGCCGATTACGGTATCCACAAGGATGAACTCAAGGATTTGGTTCTCTTCTATTCTTCCACTGAAAAGAAGCTTGTCACTCTCGCAGAGTATGTCTCGAGAATGAAGCCTGAGCAGAAGAGCATCTATTATGTTTGCGGTGAAAATGTCGACAGAATGGCAGCGCTTCCACAGACAGAGACAGTTTCCGCAAAGGGATATGAGATTCTCTACCTAACTCAGGAGGTTGATGAGTTCGCACTCAAGACCTTAGCAGAGTATCAGGAGAAGGACTTCAAGAACATTTCTTCTGATGATCTCGGACTTGAGACAGAGGAGGAAAAGGCAGAGGCTGAAAAGAAGGTTGAGGAGAGCAAGGACCTTCTTGAGAACATGAGAAAGGCTCTTGACGGCAAGGTAGTAGCCGTTAAGCTTTCTTCAAGACTTACAAAGCACCCTGTTTGCCTTACATCCGAGGGTCAGATAACTCTCGAGATGGAAAAGGTATTCGCAAGAATGCCTCAGGCTAATGCGGGCGGTGCTGTCAAGGCTGAGAGAGTTCTTGAAATCAACCCGGAGCATCCGATTTTTGAGGTTCTCAAGAATCTAAACGAAAACGATCAGGATAAGCTTAAGGCTTATTCCGAGCTTTTATACGACCAGGCGGTTCTCATTGAGGGACTTCCTGTTGACGACCCTGTTGATTTTTCCAACAGAATTTGTGAGCTTATGAAATAAGCGAAAGGGCTTTAAGTGAACACCTACGATTATGCTGCTGCCAAATTGCCGAATAACGGCGATATGGTGTATGATCCGAAATTCGGTTATATCACACCGAAAAAGCTTGAAAAAAAGCGACTGAGACGGCATATGACCGCACTCTCATTTTTGCCGATTGTAATGTACACGCTTATGTTTTCGTTTACGATGCTGAGCGTACAGTTTCTCTCGGCTGGGGGCTACTGCAATATCCAGGCTTACCCCGAGACATCGGGCATTCCGCCGATGATTTACTATGCACTTCAGTGCTTCTCGTCGCCGTTTGCGATTTTCCCGCCGTTCTTCATTTATGCGGTTGTGTCGAAAAATGTAACGATGAGCGAGGCTATCAGAGTAAATAAAGTGGAATTCGGCGATAAGCTTTTGCTTATCTTTGCGGGACTTTCAATTTGTCTGCTTGCCAATTTTCCGTCAAGCTGGCTCGGAAGCTATCTCTCGAGATTCGGCTATGATGCTTCATCCTCGAGCGTAACTCCGACAGAGCCGATTTTAATGGCACTATACTTCATCGAGGTAGCTATTATGCCTCCGATTTTTGAGGAGTTTGCGTTCAGAGGCGTCATTCTCGGTTCGCTTAGAAAATACGGCGATTGCTTTGCAATCATCACATCGGCGTTTATCTTCGGCTGTATGCACATGAGTGTGACAAGTATTCCGTTTGCGTTTATCTCAGGTCTTGTAATGGGCTTTGTATATGTCGTGACTGGAAACATCTGGGTGAATATCGGAATTCATTTCATGAACAACGGCATAAGCGTGGCTCTCGATTTGATAGACAAGAATTGCTCAGAACAGGTAGCGGTTATTTTCGATTTTATCCTTTTCTACGGCATGATAATTCTCGGTATAATCTGTCTTATCGTACTTCTCGTCAAGAAGAAAGTTCCGTTCAGACTCTATAAACCTGAGAAGAAAATCAGCTGGATATCAAAGCTTGAGTGCACGGTATTCAACCCCGGCTTCATCTGCTTTTTGATTTTGGTCGGCGGCGTTACAACTCTTGATTTCTTAGGTGTTTACTGATGCTTGAATTTATCCCCGAAAAGAGATTTATGCTCGAAGCAATCGCGCTTGCCAAAGAGGCGGCTGACTGCGGTGAGGTTCCTGTCGGTGCGGTTGTCGTGCTTGACGGAAAAATAATCGGCAGAGGAAGAAACACCCGTGAGGAGAGAAACGATCCCATGGGTCACGCTGAAATTGCGGCTATCCACGAGGCAAGCGTAAATCTTGGCACTTGGCGATTAAGAGGGGCAGAACTTTATGTCACTTTAGAGCCGTGTCCGATGTGTGCGGGCGCTGCTGTCAACTCGAGAATCGAAAGAATTGTTTTCGGCCTTGAGGATGAGAACATGGGAGCTTGCGGCACGGCGGTCGATTTGATGAAGCTTAAAAGAGCATTCAGACCGAAAATCTTCCGCTCATTTATGGAGGACGAGTGCAGAGAGCTTATCAGAGATTTTTTCGATAAACTCAGAGCGGATTAATATTAAGCTTAGATTAAGCACGGCTTTTTGCCGTGCTTTTTTGCATAATTTAGCGGTTAAAAGCTAAGGGAGAATTCACACATGAACTTATTTCAGCACTATATTTCTTGTGCTTTGCGTCTTACATATATCTATTTTCACAAAAATAACGGTTGAATTTGAAAAAAATATTATGCGCACAAAGGTTTTATAATAAGCCCGACTGTGCTAAAATAAGAAATAAATGCGATATTGTCGGTTGACGATATTTACTTTTGCAAATTTACGGATTTCTGATGAAGAAAGGAAAATTTTTCATGGTAACAAGAATTTTCGTTGAGAAGAAAAAGGGCTATGATATCGAAGCTCAGCACACAAAGGCTGATATTGTATCTAACCTCGGTATCAAGGGCTTGGAGGAGCTTCGAATCCTCAACAGATATGATGTTGAGGGACTTTCCGACGAGGAATTTAAGACAGCATCCTATACTATTTTTTCAGAGCCTAACGTTGATAACGTTTATGATGAGGACTTCACTCCTTCATCGGAGTATAAAATATTCGCAACAGAGTATCTCCCGGGTCAGTACGATCAGAGAGCAGACTCTTCCGCTCAGTGCGTCCAGCTTTTAACTCAGGGCGAGCGTCCGACAGTTGCTACTGCAAAGGTCATCTTGGTTAAGGGCGATGTTTCCGACGAGGAAATGGACAAAATCAAGTCTTATATGATCAACCCCGTTGAGTCAAGACTTGCATCTCTCACAAAGCCGGAGTCTCTCGATATGAAATCAGAGGTTCCTGCAAATGTAGCAAGAATCGAGGGCTTCATCTCCTGGAACGACGAGGAAATGAAAGAGTATTTCGACAGCATGGGATTTGCTATGACACTTGCTGACCTCAAGTTCGTCAGAGATTATTTCCGTGACGAGGAGAAGAGAGAGCCAACTTTAACAGAGCTCAAGGTTATCGATACATACTGGTCTGACCACTGCCGTCACACAACCTTCTCTACAAAGCTCAACACAATCACTGTTGAGGAGGGCGGCTTAAGCGATGCCATCAATAAGGCACTTCAGGAGTACATGGATGTAAGAGCAAAGCTCTATGTCAATAAGAAGAAAGACGTCTGCCTCATGGATATGGGCACAATCGGCGCTAAGTACGTTAAGAGCATCGGCCTTCTTGACGACCTTGACGAGTCAGAGGAAATCAACGCTTGCTCTATTGAAGCTCCCGTTGTAATCGACGGCAAAGAAGAGACTTGGCTCATTCAGTTCAAGAACGAGACACATAACCACCCAACAGAGATTGAGCCGTTCGGTGGTGCCGCAACATGCCTTGGCGGTGCAATCAGAGACCCGCTTTCAGGCAGAGCATATGTTTATCAGGCAATGCGTGTAACAGGTTCAGGCGATCCGACTGTTCACTTCAAGGATACCTTAAAGGGTAAGCTTCCAACAAGAAAGATCACAACAGGTGCCGCTGCGGGTTATTCCTCCTACGGTAACCAGATCGGTCTTGCAACAGGTCAGGTAACAGAGCTTTATGATGCTGGCTATGTTGCAAAGAGAATGGAAATCGGTGCTGTTATCGGTGCTTCCCCTAAGTCAAATGTTGTAAGAATGGAGCCTGAAGCAGGCGATGTTATCATTCTTCTCGGCGGCGCAACAGGTCGTGACGGCTGCGGCGGTGCAACTGGCTCATCAAAGGCACACACACTCGAGTCTATCGAGGTTTGCGGTGCTGAGGTTCAGAAGGGTAATCCTCCAACAGAGAGAAAAATTCAGAGATTATTCAGAAACCCTGAGGTTTCCACACTTATAAAGAGATGTAACGACTTCGGTGCAGGCGGTGTTTGCGTTGCAATCGGCGAGCTTGCTCCGGGACTTAAGGTTGACCTTAACAAGGTTCCTAAGAAGTATGAGGGTCTTGACGGCACAGAGCTTGCAATCTCTGAGTCTCAGGAGAGAATGGCAGTTGTCGTTGCTCCCGAGGATGTAGACAAGTTCATCGCAGAGTCTGAGAAAGAGAACCTCGATGCTACAGTAGTTGCTGTCGTTACTGACGACGCAAGACTTGTTATGGACTGGAGAGGCGACATCATCGTTAACCTTTCTCGTGCATTCCTTGATACAAACGGCGTAACTCAGAATGCCGATGCTTACATCACAGCTCCTAAGGCTGAGGATGATTACAGAGAGCTCATTCCGTCTGAGCTTGAGGGACTTTCTCAGGCAGACGCATTCGTTAAGAACCTTTCAAGACTTAATGTCTGCTCACAGAAGGGTCTTTCCGAGAGATTCGATGCTTCTATCGGTGCCGCTACTGTAAATATGCCGTTTGCCGGTAAATATCAGCTCACTCCCGAGGATGCAATGGTCGCAAAGATTCCGCTTCTCAAAGGTGAGACAGACGATGCAACAGCTATGGCTTACGGCTATATTCCAGGTATTTCACGCTTCAGCCCGTTCCACGGTGCTGCTTATGCAGTAACTGAGTCTCTTGCTAAGCTTGCAGTCACAGGCGCAGATCCGATGAAAGCAAGACTCACATTCCAGGAGTACTTTGAGAGACTTCACGAGGATCCGAAGCGTTGGGGCAAGCCGGCAACAGCACTTCTTGGCTCACTCACTGCTCAGATTAATTTAGGACTTCCGTCAATCGGCGGTAAGGACTCCATGTCAGGTTCTTTCGAGGATCTCGACGTTCCTCCGACACTTGTATCCTTTGCAGTTGCAATGACAAAGGCAAGCAAAACTCTCACAGCAGCCGCTTCAAAGGTTGGTGCTAAGCTTTATGTTCTTCCGCTCCCTGAGTGTGAGGAGACAAGACTTCCTGACTGGGAGAAGGTTAAGGTATTCTTCGGCAAGGTTCTTTCTAATATCGAGAACGGCAACATCACAGCCGCTACCGTTGTAAGAGAGGGTGGTATTGCCGCAGCCGCATCAAGAATGGTATTCGGCAATAAGCTTGCTCTTGACTTCGAGAAGCTTTCCGATAAGGAGATGTTCGCTCCGAAGTCCGCATGGATTGTCGCAGAGGGTAATGATGCACTTCTTTCTGAGTTTGACGGCTCAAAGGTTGTCGCTACTGTAACAGATAACGATTACTTCACCGTTGATGGTCAGAAGATTGAGCTCGAGACAGCTGTTCAGGCTTATATGAACACACTCGAGAAGATATTCCCGAACAAGGCTGAGACAGTTGCTGTTGAGGCTGACGTTAAGCTCGATAACTCAAAGTATGTCGGTTCACCTGTCATCAAGACAGCTAAGCCGAAGGTATTCATTCCGGCATTCCCGGGAACAAACTGCGAGATTGACTCCGCAAGAGCATTTGAGAAGGCAGGAGCTGAGGCTAATATCCTCGTTGTTAAGAACCTTTCTTCCAAGGCTATCGAGGAGACAATCGATGCTATGGAGAAGGCTATCAGAGAGTCCCAGATTATCATGATTCCTGGCGGATTCTCCGGTGGTGACGAGCCGGAAGGATCCGGTAAGTTCATCGCTACTACATTCCGTAACCCACAGATTGCAGACGCTGTTTCTGAGCTCCTCGAGAAGAGAGACGGTCTCATGCTCGGTATCTGCAACGGCTTCCAGGCGCTTATCAAGCTTGGTCTTGTACCTTACGGAAAGATCACAACTCCGAAGCCTGAGGATCCGACTCTTACATTCAATACTCTTGGCAGACACGTTTCAAGAATGGTCTACACAAGAGTTGTAAACACAAAGAGCCCATGGCTTTCAAGCGTCAATGCAGGCGATGTATTCAGTGTGCCTGTATCTCACGGTGAGGGTAGATTTGTTGCTCAGCCTGAGGCACTCAAGAAGCTTATCGACAACAACCAGATTGCATTCCAGTATGTCGATCCGAACGGCAACCCGTCAGGCGATGTCACATGGAACCCGAACGGCTCCGTATGCGCAATCGAGGGTATCACAAGCCCGGACGGACGTGTTCTCGGTAAGATGGGTCACTCCGAAAGAAAGGGCGCAAACCTTTACAAGAATGTACCGGGCGCTAAGGATCAGCTTATCTTTGAGAGCGGCGTAAAGTACTTCAAGTAATTGTTTGAAATAAGATAAATTTGTATATAATGCGAGCCTCCTCGAAAAAGTGGAGGCTCGGCTTTTTAGGGATAAAATGAATATTCAACATATGAGAACATGGGCAGAGGTTGATCTTGATGCCGTTGCTCATAATTTTAATTCAGTGAAAAAAACTGCGGGCACAAGGGTGTGTTGTGTCATTAAAGCAGACGCATACGGCCACGGAGCTGTTATGCTCGCAAAGAAATATCAGGAACTCGGTGCGGATTTTCTTGCAGTTTCAAATATAGAAGAGGCAATACAGTTAAGAAGAGGTAACGTCACTCTTCCTATACTCATTTTAGGTTATACTCCCGCATCTGCCGCTAAAGAGCTTGCAGAGCAGAATATTTCCCAGTGCCTTTATTCGCTTGATTACGCTCGTGAACTTTCAAAAGCTGCTCAAAAGGACGGCGTTACAGTCAAGGTTCATGTGAAAATCGATACAGGAATGTCAAGACTCGGATTTTTCTGTCAGAACATTGAGAGAGATTATTCAGTTGCCGATGAGATAGATGAGGCTGTCAATCTTCCCGGTATCGAAGCAGAGGGAATTTTCACGCATTTTGCGGTTTCCGATGAGGGTGAGGACGGAGAGGCTTATTCAAAGACTCAGTTTAATAATTTCTGCGATATTATCGATGACCTTGAGTACAACGGAATAACTTTTAAATATCATCATTGTGCTAATTCAGCGGCTATTGAGGATTATGCAGATACTCACCTCGATATGGTGAGAGCGGGAATTATTCTCTACGGCCTTGAGCCTTCCGATAAGGTGAAAAATCCGCTTGATTTAATCCCGGCACTTTCTCTCAAGTCTGTAATTTCTCATGTTAAGAGCATCCCAGCTAATACCGATGTCAGCTACGGAAGAACCTATACATCAGACAAAAAAATTCGTGTCGCTACCGTTGCAATCGGCTATGCCGACGGATTTTTGAGAAAGTTTAACGCTTCATCGGTTATCGTCCGTGGAGTCAAATGTCCGATTATCGGAAGAGTTTGTATGGACCAGCTCATGATAGATTTGGGCGATATGACAGATGTCGGAATCGGTGAGGTTGTCACTCTCATTGGCCGTGACGGAAATGAAGAAATCACTGCTGATAATTTAGCTACATATGCCGAAACAATCAATTATGAAGTTGTCTGCGGAATCGGTGCGAGAGTGCCGAGAGTTTATACCGAGAACGGCAAGGAAGTTCATGTTCTTGACTATATTTGTCCGGAGGAATAAGCCTTGATAAGAGAAATTAAGGACAATTTAAAGTCATCGTTTTCTCTCATTAATAAAAGCAAGGGAACGCTGTTAGCTTTTGAGTTAATATATAAGCTGGCGGCATCCTTTGTTGTGCTTCCTCTTGTGATTTGGCTGATTACCGAGGTAAGCTCTGTATCCGGATTTAAGATAATTTCTACGGAAAATCTCCTTGGAGTAATATTTTCTCCGCTTGTAGTTATAACAGGTTTTCTGCTTGTTATCGTGCTTGGAGCATTCACGATACTTGAGATTTCTTTTGTAACGCTCTGCTACACTCAGGCAAAAAACAATAAAGCGATATCCTTCATGCGAATGATAAAAACAGCCTTGGGCGATTCAAGGCGTGTTTTCAGCTTTAAAAATCTGATATTTGTTCCGTTTTTTGTTGTCCTTATACCGGCTTCAAATTCAGCCGTGATTTCAAGCCTTATCTCAGGCTATCCTACGGGTAATTTTATCGTAAACCGTGTGCTTTCAAATAACAAGCTGATTACGCTTGCGGTGGCAGTTCTTATTTTTGCAGCACTTTTTATTTTGCTTTATTCCTTTGTCTTTTTTGAATTTTGTCTTTATGACAGCAGTGCGAGGGGAGCATTCAAAGGAGCAAAGAAAATACTAAAGGGAAGCAAGCGAAAGATGCTTCTTGTGAGTGGAGTTAATTCGATAATATACACACTGATTATTCTGTTTTTCAAAGAGCTTGTGTATATTGTTTTGTCGATTATTACCTTTCTATTTTCGCACAATACTAAGCTTTATGCGATTTTGCTGACGATAAATACTTCGGCAAAGAATATTCTTGATTTCATCGTGCCAAGCATGATAGTGGTCTGTGTTTATTCTGTTCTGTGTGCTTATTACTTTAAGCTGATAGACGATAAGAATATAGGACTTCCTCATGTCTTTGAACCGAGATTCGCAAATAACGCAAAAAAGAACTCAAGAATAGCGATTATATCATTACTAATTTGTCTTTGCGGAGTTTTCGGATATTCCTTTATGACCGCAAAAGCCGATATTGACGGTTTTATGGGTGATAACACTCTCGTTATGGCTCACAGGGGCGCTTCCAAGGATGCCCCCGAAAATACAATTCCCGCATTTGAAAAGGCTGTCGAAATGCAGGCTGACTATATCGAATTAGACGTTCAGGAAACCTCAGACGGTGAGGTGGTCGTTACGCATGATGTGAACACAAAGCGAGTGACAGGTGTTAACGAATTTGTGTGGAATATGACGCTCGAGGAGATTAAGAAGCTTGATGCCGCTAATTATTTTGACGGGTACGAGAATGTCGAGATACCGACACTCTCTGAGGTTTTCGATGCGGTCGGCGGAAAAATCAAGTTTAATATCGAACTTAAATATAACCGGCACACGCAAAATCTTGCGAAATCTGTTGCTGACTTAATCACAAAATACGGACTTGAGGGAGACTGCGTTATAACCTCATCGAAAAAGGAAGCACTCAAGGACATGAAAGCAGTTATGCCTGAGATACCGTGCGGATATATTCTGTCGGTTTCAATCGGAAAATACTATGACCTTGATTATGCGGATTTCTTCAGTCTTGACCTAAATTATGTGACGAAGAAATCGCTCTCGAATTGCCACAAGGTTGGTAAGCCGGTCAATGCATGGACGGTAAATGATACCGATTCCATGGAGAAAATGATAGCGCTCGGAGTGGACAGCATAATCACAGATGAGCCGCTGAAGGCACGAACAGTAATAACCGCATCTCAGGATCCGCTTTCAATTCTTGATTATCTTTTAAAATTAAATTAAAAAACACTTGCATTACTTCATGACTTGTGGTATTATAGTCAGGTAACTGCGGGTGTGGTGGAATTGGCAGACACGCCAGATTTAGGTTCTGGTGGTACCCCCGTGCAGGTTCAAGTCCTGTCACCCGCACCACCGAAAAGCTTTGATTTTAAGCCAAAAATCAAGGCTTTTTTGTTTTTTGGAAACCCACTTAAAAACCCACTTTTGATATTACAAACTTGAATTTCTCCGAACTTTTTTATTTTTAGGCTGTTCTCTTTGCGTTCTGCTCTGTGTTTTCAGCGTTCAGAAATATATCTTGATTGTTTTCCTCGAATGCTTGTAGTGCTTTAGTATGAAGCCGCCGCACCTGTCTAAGGGAATAACTCATTTTGTCGGCTATCTCCTCGAACTTCAAGCAATCAATATAACGGAATGTCAACACTTGATACAATCTGAAATCTTCAAGCTGTTCAAGTCTGGCTGTTATATCTGCTTTCTTTTCCTCGAGTGCAACCCTTTCAAGCTCGATAGAGTCATAAAGCATTACATAGCGTTCTACTGCCGTTTCTAATGCACTGCCTTGCTGTCGTGAAGCCTGTACCTTATCGCCGTAACGGGGAGAAGTAATAGACATTGCTTTCAACTTCAATTCTCTTGCTTTGTCTCTCTTTCTATCAATCTTGAATTCAAGCATTTTGATTTGTGATAAATACTGCTCTACTGTCATTGTTGCACCTCGTTTCTATCAATTCAGAAAAAATAAAAGGGGCAAACTTCAACCGCCGTTGTGCTGTTGTTGTTTGCTCCTTTTTCTCCTGTTCTGTTCGTTCTGCTTTCAGCCTGTTGTTATCTTGTAACGGTTTCTATCGGAATCGCTGTCCTTGCTTTCTGCTCCTCGATAAACTTATACATTGCCGCCGTTATAGGGTCGCTGTTCGTTTCAAACTTTGACGGAATAAGGGCGGCGGTCATTGCCGCTTTATCCTCGGTATCCTTGCCGCCTAAGTCGGTATAGTACACCATTTTCAAAATATAGTCATCATCTCGAAGCGTTGACACCATAGCGGAAAAAGGGTCTAAAAACTGTCTTTTCCCGTCTTTGTAGAAAACCTCAAAACAAAAAGGGTCTTGCTTTTTCTTTTCGCTTACAAGCTGTTCAAGCTTTTTCAATCTGCTTTCAATGCTGTTCATTATCAATATCCCTTATATCCTGTTCAAGCTGTTCAAGCCGTTGTTTCTGCTCGTCAAGCTGTCTTTGTTGCTCGTCAACTCGGATTGATTGCAATATTGTCTGTGCTATGTATGTTATGACATTAGCTGTCTTTTGGTCTATCTCGCCGCTTAGAACGGCATTAGCAAGCCTGTTCAAGCTCCGCTTGGCTTGCTGTGCCGTCTCGAAATTCAGCCGCTTCATAGCTGTACACGCTCATTATAAAGCGTGATAATAAATACCCTTTGCCTTGTTATCGAGTACCTTTGCATCATAGACGAAGCGTCCTTCACATAACCACCCGTTAATTCCAGGCGGGTTATCGTGTGCCTTGTAATCTTCAAGTTTGTAGGGGGCTACCGTTGCCGACTTATGACACATTATAAAGCCCGTACCGCTCGGGAGTCTGTTGCTTGGTACTTTGATAATCTCGCAACCGTCAAGAACACCTACCACGCCATTCTTGCGGTTCTCTGCTCCGCTCTCTGTTGACATTACAATCAAGCTGTTTTCTTTCATCATCTGATATACTGTCGGCGGTACAATCAAGGCTCTTTCGGTCTCGGGAATCTCGTTATCATCGAGAACAGCCGAAGCATTTAGAATAGCTTTGTAAATGTTTTCTGCTGTGAGTGTCTCCGCAGTTTCCTTTGTTCCAGCTCCGTCCGCCATAACGGAATAAATCCACTTGTCAACCTCTGGGATAACAACTTCTCTAAGCTGTCTTGCAAGGCTTGTTGTAGCGTCTAATGCGTTTCCTGTCTCGTCCTTATCAAGTCTATCAATCACATAAGTAAAAGAACGGTCACGCGACAAAGTGAACTGCTCTGTTGTTGCCTCGAGTGTTTCAGGAATACCATAGTTGTTCCCTGTTCCAGTTCGATTGTAATTGTTCATCTGTGCCGTTGTTACTTTGTATATCTTGACTGTATGTGCATTTACAAAGTCGTAATCTTTGTTTGTTACTATCTCTCGTTTGCTCTCGGCTTTGAAGAGCTCATCAACTGCCGCCGCATACTTGGTTATTAAATCAATCGCCATAAATTATATAAATCTCCTGTTATTGTCAATCAATACCAAAAGCACGGCGAATTTTTCCGCTTTCCTCGTCCCTTTTCAACGGTGTTGCCGTGGGATTGCTGTCGTAAGGGTGGAAAGAATTTAAAACCGAAGTGTTGACCTTGTGGAATCCGCTCGGTAGGTCTCCGCGGCTCGCCGCAGCTCCTGCGGCGGCTTTCTCCTCGGACTGCTCCGAAGCCTTGTAAAAATCCGGAAACTTTTCCACCATTGCCGACACTCTTGTTATAAAATCGTCTTTGTTTTCAGCGTTGAAAATATCCATAAGTTCCACGGGGTAGCCGTTATTACTTAGGTACTCTTTACACTCGAATATATTTTCCTTTGTTTGCAAATCCTTTTCACGCTGTTCAAGCTGTTTCAAAATGCTGTCTTTTTCCCTTTTCAAGCGTTCGGATACAATAGCGTTAACCTCGTCTTGAGTGAATGTTTTTGCTGTCTTTTCCTCTGCTCCTGTTGTTGCTGTGCTGTTGGTGTTGTCTGTGTTTTTAATCTCCATTTTCAAAAAAAGTCCTTTCTTTTTAGCCTTTAGTTAGGCTTTTTTCTTTCCTCATTGTCTCCGCTGTGAGTTCAACGCTTTGCATTTGTAAGCTTTCAGAAATTGCCCTTATAACGGTTGACGGCTCACACCTAAAGGAATGAACCGCCGCCGCAAAGATAATTTAAATATGTCCAAAAATCTACAAAACGCAAAGGATTTAAGCAAGTAAAAAGCACTTTTCAGCCCTCAAGCCGCCTAATACCTAACCTAAATGGATAGCCCTATCAACCACAAAAACAATCACATTGCAATTGTCTTTCTAATGCTAATAGTTACATAGAATTTGTATTTTTTCTATGCACTAAAATTATATCACAAAAGCAATATTTTTACAATTTACAGAGTATACAATATTTTGATTTAAATTGTATTTAATCGCTGTTTATAAATGCATATTGTATTAATTTTTCTCTTGTGATATAATGATTTTGGCGAGTTCTTTTATTTAATTAATTCCTTTTACGCAAAAACACTCTAACGGTTTCCGACTTTTCCGTTAGGGTGTTTTTGTTTTTTTGCTTGATTCAGCTTGCTAATTTCCAGATACTCAATACAAGCGTTTTAAGGGGGGTACAATCGATTTTAGGTTTTAGGGGTATAATTTCCCTCTTGTATCCTGTTTCGTGCGTTCTGCTTGCTCCTGTGCTTGTTTTCGGCTATGCTGTGAGTCTGTAAGCACTTGCAAACGGCTACAGACTCTTAAAAGCAAATAAAAGAAGTCTTAAGCTTTCGGAATTGTTGACGGTCTGCCGCTCCTGTGGTTACTGTTGGCGGTGTTCTGCTCCTGTCTCGATTATAGGGGGGAGGGGGGCGGCGGTGCTGTCTGCTGTGGGCGGCATATCCTCACACGCTCATAAACGCAATTTAAGCGGCATAGAAGCACGATAACAGCGAAGCAATGTAATTTCATTCCTTGCCGCATTACTTGCATTCTAACCACCTAAAAAGCAAAAAGAAAAGCACTTAAAGCCGCCGCCTTAAGTGCTCCGCTGTATTTAGCTTTTATCTGCCGCAATGTCTAAGTGCTTCTAACTTGTCTGCCGCTCCTAAGATTAATTCGCTAAGGTCTTCAAGTTCTTTTATATTGCATAGGTCAATAACAAATAGTATTTTATTAATCAATTCTTGCTTTATTTGTTTAGCGTGGTCAATATCTACTTGAATATCTGAGAAATAGCGGTCATACTCTATCCAGGTATCGTTTTCGTGCTCTTCAGAAAAATAATTTTTAATCATTGTAATTTTTCTCCTTAGTTGGTATAATTTAAGTGTTTTTTATTGTTGTGTACCTTAGCGGCATTATGCCGTTAGGTACACTTTTTTCATTCTTTAGGCAAGTAGGGAATGAATCGCCAGTTTCCGTTAATGCCTTTCCCATAAAAATTGACGGGGTTCATCTGTAGGACTTCAGATATTGTACTTGCTATGTGCTTTTCGCCTGCCGCTATTAGCTGTTCTACCGTATATGTATCTAACAAGAAATCTAAGTTGCTTTCAAGTACGGGTACAAATCTTTTTTCTGCCTTAATAGGGTAAGCCTCAACCACTTTTCGGATATCTAAGAAATGATTTTTCTTTTTTGGCTTTTCAGACACACCGTCAACCACCGTTGACGAAGCGGCGAAGCCGCCATTATTCTTTGTGGCTATAATATTGTTATCTTCTTTTCTATCTGTTTCTTTATTTATTATATTATAGGGTGTAGATTCTCTACTATCCTTAGTGGAATTTTTACACTGATTTAGTGTAATTTCTACACTATCCTTAGTGGAATTTTTACACTGATTTAGTGTAATTTCTACACTATCCTCATGTAATTTTTGACTAGGGGTATAGTAATTTTTGACTATAGTCTGTGTAATTTCTACACTATCCTCTTTCGGTGATTCTTGGTCGGTGTTATCTGCTTTGCCTTTGCCAAACATAATAGCATTTAGTGTCTCGAGGTTTATGTCATATGTGTTTTTGGGTCTGCCACATTCTATATAGCCACGATATACTATAATCAGCTTTTGCTTTTCAAGGTCATCTATAGCCTTTATTACTGTTTTTTTGGTAACTCCCGTCAATTCAACAAATTGATTCAATGATAGATAACATTGCAAATTTTGCTTAACCGTAAAGTTATAGATTGCACTATAGATAATACTTTGAACGGGGTTTAACCTCAAACCGTCCGAAGCCGAAAAATAACTGTACAGTTCGCAAAAAGTGCTGTTCTCGGTCAAAAAATCATTGATTGCTTTAAGGTTATATGACATATTTCATTAAATCGCTGTCGTCAATGTCTAACAACTTGCCGATTTTCTTTAAGTCGGTTACTTTCCAATCTTTACAGCCGTTAACACGCTGTGAAGTATAACTTAGACTCATTCCTAAATAGTCGGCTAAGTCTTGATAATTATATCCGTACTCGTATAATCTGCCTTTTAAAATATTTCTCTTTCTTGTCATCTTTTTTCACTCCTGTTCTGAATATGGTTTCATAATGTCCGTAATATCACACTGTAAGAAATCGGCGATTCTTGCCGCTGTCTTTACTCGTGTTCGCTTGCCGTGCTTGATATTGATTATCGCTTGACGGCTCACGCAATCAAGCATATCTGTGATAGACTGTCCGTTGCGTGCTAAGAATATACAAATCTTTGTAAAATCAAGTTTCATTTATTTCACCTCGCTTTCTCTAATTAGCATAAATTCTTGTATATGTTTATCTTTCCGAAGCTGTCGGAAAACTTCAACAAGCTTGTTATATTCCTGTTCGGTGCATTCTGTTTTGTGCTCCGTGTAATGTGGGTAATCTGTGTAAGTGTAAATGTGAACTGTCATTGTTTTATCCTCTTTGTGTTCTGTTTGTGATTTTAATTATACTGACCAAAATTAAAATTGTCAATATGAAATTTTAAAATATTTTAATTATTTTAAAATTGTTGAACATTTGGTCAATTTATTGAAGTTTGTTGTAGTTCGTTCTTGTTTGTGTTAAAATGAGTTGAATTTACATTGCGTGAGGTGTTTTCCGTGGTTAATTTTGGCGAAAAAATAAAAAAATATCGAAAAAACAGAAATTTCACACAAAGAAAACTTGCTGAAATGATAGATATGTCGCATAGTATGCTTAGTAATTACGAAAATAATCAAGCTGTTCCCTCTGTTGTTACACTCCGCAAAATTGCCGAAGCTTTACAATTAAACGAATCCGAAGCCGCCGACTTATTCGGCGTACCGTCCGAAAAGGAAAAAGAGGAGCAAAAGCAAGAAAACAGCTTTGATTTTTCAATCATTTTTGAAAACTCTTTGCACTTTAAAGCCTTTTTGCGAAGCTTTGCAAAGAACGGCAAATTAGAATTAATCGAATTTGAACCTTTTTTGAAACAATGCAAGTTTTCAGACGAAGAAAAACAAAGTTGCGAACTGTATTACACTGAATTATCTATGTATTATGATAATCGAGAAAAAAGCGATTTTTCAAAACTTGCTTTTCAGAATTTTATCAATGATACAAGCCGGCTTTACAAAGATACAAAATAAGCCGCCTACACTCGTTATAGGCGGCAAACAATGAAATTATATTACTAAGCAATTAAAACGCTTGTAACCGCCTTAAAATGCTCGTATCAGCGTTTTAAGGCTATTTCTTTTCTGTGAGGATAATTGTAAATGTCAAACAATCTTAGAACAAATTCTGCTGTTTGGTTTGAAAAATATCAGCGTTGGCAAATCAAAGTGCAAAAAGACGGAATCCGCAAAAGTTTTACAAGCAAGAAAAAAGGGCGAACGGGTCAAAGGGAGTGCAACGCTAAAGCCGACAAATGGTTACAGTTAGGCAATAACAGCGGAAAAAGGACTATAAACAGCTTGTATCAAGAATATAAAGAACAGACATTCACGGCAAATTCTAACGGTGTAAACCGCAATATTGATAGCTGTTTCAACACTCGAATACTGCCGAAGCTTGGACATAAAAAAATACTGAATATCACTGATGGCGATATTCAGCAACTTATTAATGAAATGGTTTCGGATAACTTATCAAAGAAAACAATTACAAATTACAAGAATATTCTGTCCGCTTTCCTTAAGTGGTGTAGAATAAACAATTATACTGATTATGAAATGCAAGCCGTTGAAATACCTAAATCAACACGATACAAGGGAAAAAAGGTTTTACAACCTAAAGACTTGCAAACGCTCTTTACAGTTGATACAACGATTTATAGGGGGAAAAGAGTAAAAGAACCGTATATCTATTCTTTCCGCTTTCTGTGTGCCAGTGGCTTGCGACTGGGTGAAATGAGGGGGCTTGAATGGTCTGATATTAGCAACGGTTATATCAATATTACTAAGGCTATAAATATCACAAATGAAGTAACAAGCGGCAAAAATGAAAACGCTTTGCGTTCTGTGCCCATTACAAGACAAATACAAGAAATATTAGATTGTCAAAAGGCTTTAAACCTCGATAGCAAAACAGTCTTTGACTTGCCGCCGCATAAAACATACTATGATATATGGGTGAGATATTGCAAAAGCAATAACATTGACTTTGTAAGTCTTTACGAACTTAGACACACTTATATCAGCATTATAAAGAACTTGCCTGTAGGCGAAGTCAAAAGCTTAGTCGGACACTCTGCCGATATGGACACCTATGGCGTATACGGTCACACGCTCAACGGTGAAGCCGAAAAAACCGCCGCCAATGTTTCCGATATATTCGATACTTTGCTAAATGAGAACAGCAAACAAGACACCTATAAAAGCCTATTAGAACAGCTACAATATAAGCTTGAAAGACTCGGACTATCAGCGGAAAATATATCCGATATTTCAAAGGATATTGAGAAAATTGTTAAGTCTCAAAAATAAGACACTGAAAATCAAAAAGAAACCCACAAAAAAACCCACTTTGTAAATTTCAAGCGTGATTATTTGTTTATGTATGAAATGGTTATGCTTTAAATGTCGCATAAAATAGCCATTTTTCACGCTTGCAATTTTGCTTATATGTTTTCTCTACCAGTTCAAGTCCTGTCACCCGCACCAGAAAGAAGCTTGATTTTATGCGAAAAATCAA
>CAVAMJ010000018.1:0-39561 GCA_963589785.1 Bacteroidaceae bacterium
TGGGCTCTGCCCACACCCGTTCGCTTTTTGTAAAAAGCGAAGCAAAAACTTTTGTGTTTTTTCTTATCGTTCTTTATTTTTCTTTATGCTATAAAGCCCTCAAATATGCTTATACAGCCGTCTTTCTTCAGTTTATCGTGCGTTTCTCTGTCTCTTACCGTCCACGACACCTCTTTTATTCCAAACAGCTTCTTACATAACCTCAGGCTCACATTATCCCTTGCGTGATAATCGTACGCTTCAAAGTCCGGTCTTGCGTAAAAGTTCGACATCAAGTTTCTTCCCATGAATGCCATTATCGGATTCGGTGTCTCGGGATCTTTCGATGTGAAATGAGCCATCAGCTGACCTCTTATTACCTCTGGGTGGTTTTTCCTAAACCAATGGACTATTCTCGGATGAAAGCTCTCTATACAGTAAAGTCCTTTATAGTCCTTTAGCACCTCCCAGCCTCTTTCGCACAGCTCATCGATTTTATCGTAGCCTTTAAACTCGATTATCATAGGAGTTTTTCCGTCTACCTCTTTAAGCACGTCACTGAAAAGCGGACAGGTATACTCTGTATCGTACAGGTGAATTTTATTTAGCTCTTCGAGCGTTATATCGGATATTTTCTTATCTACTCCGCATATTCTCTTCAAGCTGTTGTCGTGATGCACTACCACATATCCGTCTTTTGTCATCTGGAGATCATACTCCATTCCGTAGCCGTGCTTCACTGCATTTTTAAATGCCGCCATGCTGTTCTCGGGAATACCTTTTTCCTTATCATGGTATCCTCTGTGTGCATAGTCCCATTTATTCAGCTCTTTAAACGAGGGGCGGTTTGCTATTCTCGGTGCAATCCCCCACAACCAAAACAAAAAGACTATCACTGCGATACACGCTAAAACTACAAGCACTGTCATTTCTTCTTTCTCCTTTTGTGTCTATTCGCTGAATATGGCTCCCGTTGTCGAGAGCCATATTTTCGTTATCAGAGCTTTGCAAGCTCCTTATAGCATTGTTTCAGAGCCGGATAAAGGCTCTTATATACACCGTAGTACTTCTCATACTCCGGTACATTTTCTTCTATCGGCTGCTGTTCGGGGTTTGTCTTAACAAGCTCCTCGCATGCCTTTTCTACGCTCTCGTAAATTCCTGCGCCGACTGCGGCAAGAATTGCGACACCAAGTGCTGGGCCTTCCTTTGATACAACTGTTTTTACGGGACAGTTATATGTATCGGCAAGCATCTGTCTCCACAGCTTGCTTGATCCGCCACCACCGCAAGCGAGCATTTCGTCAATCTCTATTCCCATTTCTCTTAAGACCTCTATGCTGTCACGCTGAGAGAAGCTTACTCCCTCCATTACGGCTCTTAGCATATCGTACTTTGTGTGAACTCCGCTCAAGCCGAAGAACACGCCACGGCAATCTGGGTCAAGGTGAGGTGTTCTCTCACCCATAAGATACGGCAGATAGATAAGCTTATTTGAGCCGATCGGAGATTTCTCCGCTTCCTTGTCCATGAGATAATAAGGATCGACCTGCATTCCCTTTGCTGTTTCGATTTCCTCGTGGCAGAAATTATCTCTGAACCACTTGAGAGAAAGTCCAGCCGCCTGAGTGACACCCATTACGTGCCAAGCACCCGGAACAGCACAGCAGAATGTATGAACTCTTCCCTTGCTGTCTATCTTAATATCGTTTGTGTGAGCGAAAACAACTCCGCTTGTACCGATTGTTGTGAAAGCCTTGCCCTCTGTGACAACACCTGTTCCGACAGCGGCAGCCGCATTATCGCCGGCACCACCGACAACTATCGTGCCTGTCTTAAGACCTGTAAGAGCGGCGGCTTCTTCGCTTATGACACCTGTTACCTCCGGTGACTCATACACCTTGGGGAGCAAGCTCATATCTATGTTGAGCTTATCACAGACCTCTTTCGACCAGCAGCGGTTCGGAATATCGAGAAGCTGCATACCCGAAGCATCGCTTACTTCTGTTGCAAAATCACCTGTGAGCATGTATCTCACATAGTCTTTTGGCAAAAGAATGTGAGCGCATTTAGCGTAAATTTCAGGCTGATTATTTCTGACCCAGAGGATTTTAGAAGCCGTGAATCCCGTTAAAGCGGGATTAGCTGTGATTTCAATAAGTCTCTTAGCGCCAACCTTTTCGGTAATCTCAGCGCACTCCTTGCCTGTTCTCTGATCGCACCAAATGATAGAGCGGCGAAGAACCTTGCCGTCAGCATCGAGCATAACAAGGCCATGCATCTGACCTGAAATACCGAGGCCCGCAATGTCCTCATTATTGACGCCTGAAGCGTCGATAACGGACTTTATAGTTTCGCAAGCGGCATGCCACCAGTCGAGAGGATCCTGCTCTGCCCAACCGTTTTGAGCCTGATAGAGAGGGTATTCCACTGTAGAGGAAGATATAACCTTGCCTTTTTGATCGAATAAAACCGTTTTGGTACCGCTTGTACCTAAATCCACACCAATTAAATATTTCATGAATTGAACTCCTTTCGAAGAGTATCAGAACTCTGTACTTTAATTATATAGTCTTGAATTATTTTGTCAAAAAGAATTTTAGGTGAAAAATAGAAGAAATTTATTATAACAGCAAAGGCAAAACACAAAAGTTTTTGGTTTCGCTTTTTACAAAAAGCGAACGGGTGTGGGCGGAGCCCACGAGAAATTAATAATGTATAATTAAAAATTAATAATTAGCGTATACGCAGAAACAGAGCGAAGCGATAGTAAAAGATATAGGCTGGCAAAGTTAACCAAAAATGCGATAGCATTTTTAGAACGCATAGCGTTCGTGGTTGGGCTTTGCCAGCCGACTTGTTTACACAGAGAGAAATACAGAACGAAAACTAAAAAACCGCATTTGCTCAGAATTAATTATTTTAAGTTGTTTATTTAAACAAAACGCCATGCTCCTCACTCCAAACTCCACACTTTCCAAAGGTCGGGCATTTTCTCTTGCGGATTAATTACACAAAGCTAAATAAAGAAAGAGCCTGATAAACCGACAAAAAAGAAGCCGAACTATTTACCTCCAGTGAAATATCAAACATAAAGCAAATTAGATAAAAAGATAGGCACAGAACAAAAGAAACAACGAACAATAAACCCACCGTAAAGCTAACTGCAAGCTTCACGGTGGGTTTGTTTCTGTAAACTTAAATTTATCTGACAACCTCTATGCTGTATTCTCTTTCCCATGTCTCGTTTGGTTCAAGGAGATTGCCGAATTCACGCTCCGAGAGTTCACCGTCAAAGTGAATGCTGTCGCATCTTCCGTACCAAGGCTCAATGCAAACAAAAGGAACATCGCTTCCGACAGGCGACCAAATGCCCATGAGGGGACAATCTGCTGTTAGTGTGAGATAAGCTTCACCGGACTCCTCACAAAGAGAAACCTTGTGTATCGACTGATTTTCAAGAACCAATGCGTCCTTATCGAACAGCTTCTTTGTGACATCGAGGTAGTTGTTATCAAGAGAAATGCTATCTTTTTCGTCCCCGGCAAGTCCGTTCACAAGAGTTCGAGATATAATATTTTCTCTTATACCGTCGCTTTCGTTAAACAAAAGCTTGCTGTTTTTCCTGTTATTGAATGCGGGGTGACCGCCGACAGAAAACGGTAGAATTTCCGATCCGATATTTTCCACGTGCCAGATAACAGAAACCTTGTTGCTCTTTATACGGTAGCCTATTTTAAGGAGAAATTCATAGGGAAATTTTTCGAGTGTGCTTTCGTTTGATTTCATTTCAAACCAAAGAGTATTATCGCTTTGTTCAGACAGTGAAAAATCAGTATCACGAGCAAAGCCGTGCTGACCCATTTTGAAGCTTTTACCTTTAGTGCGATAAACTCCATCCTTGACCGCACCGACAAACGGAAAAAGCACCGGTGAAGTACGCCCCCAATACTTCGGGTCTGCATTCCACATATATTCCGTTTCGTTGTCCTTGCGAATTAAAGATTTCAATTCTGCTCCATGGTCATCGACTTCGATTTTAATCATTTCGTTTTCAAGTTTATATCTTGCCATTTTTCCACTCCTTTGATAAGATTCGACCTTGAAATTATTTTAAATCGCAAATAAACTTCAGTCAATGTAAATTGTTTACAGGTTAACGGCTTTATTTTTGGTTTTGAGGTTCTTGTTTTATCTTTGCGAAATAAGTCGGCACGGAAAATGCCCGGCCTTTTGAAAGTGTGGAGTGTGGAGTGTGGTTTGCGTTCTTTATTTCTCTCTGTGCAAATAATTCGGCTGGTAAAGCCCAACCACGAACACTTCGTGTTCTAAAAATGCTACGAATTTTTGGTTAACTTTGCCAGCCTATCCTTTTCTTTATCGCTTCGCTCTGTTTTTCCGTTTATGCTAATTATTAATTATACATTTTTAATGCTTGTGGGCTCTGCCCACGCCCGTTCGCTTTTTGTAAAAAGCGAACCAAAAACTTTTGTGTCTTGCATTCTTTATTTCTCTCTGTGCAAATAATTCGGCTGGCAAAGCCCAACCACGAACACTTCGTGTTCTAAAAATGCTACGCATTTTTGGTTAACTTTGCCAGCCTATCTCTTTTTTATTATCGCTTCGCTCTGTTTTTCCGTTTTCGCTAATTATTAATTATACATTTTTAATTGCTTGTGGGCTCTGCCCACACCCGTTCGCTTTTTTGTAAAAAGCGAAACCAAAAACTTTTGTGTTTTCTTCCTATTAGACCAGCATAAGCAGTGTTCCGCCGACAATTCCGACCAATCCGACTGCTGATTTTACTGTTAATTTCTCCTTGAACACCACAAACGAAAACAGCACTGTCACCAATATACTCAGCTTATCAATCGGCACGACTACGCTCGCCGGGCCGTCCTGCAATGCTTTATAGTAGCACAGCCAGCTTCCGCCCGTTGCCAGTCCCGAAAGGCATATAAATCCAAGCTCGCTCTTAGGCGTTTTCTTTACCTCGCCCGTTTTTCCCGTCACAAACACCATTACCCATGACATGATTAGCACTACCGCTGTTCTTATTGCCGTTCCAAGATTTGATTCCACTCCCGTTATTCCGACCTTACCGAGTATTGCTGTGAGGCTTGCGAACACCGCAGAGCCGAGAGCGAACCAGAACCAAACAAAGCTTTTTCTCTCCGTTTTATTTTCGGCACTTTCCTTTTTCTCAATCATGAGAAATGTTCCGACTGCAATCAGCACCACACCTATTCCCTTTGTGAGCGAAACTCCCTCTTGAAGAAAAATCGCCGCAAGAACTATTGTCATGACGGTACTTGATTTATCTATCGGGACGACCTTATTTATATCGCCAAGCTGAAGCGCTTTAAAGTAGCACAGCCAGCTTGCGCCCGTTGCCAGTCCCGAGAGAATCAAGAACAAAAGCGTCCTTGCGCTTATCTCTCCTATTGTTCCCTGAGAGCCCACCACAAAGACCATAAGCCACGAGAAGATGAGCACTATTATCGTGCGGATTGCCGTTGCGACAGTTGAATCAGTTTTTCTTATTCCGCATTTGGCAAGCACTGCCGTCAAGCCTGCGAATATCGCAGAGCCGAATGCAAATACTATCCACATATAATTTCCCCCTTACACATAATATTTACTCATCAATTGTATTCCTATGGTTTTCGATTGTAAAGCTATGCTATGTTAAATCTAAATTAAATATTGCTTAAATTCACTCTAGATAATCTGCACACACCCAGCCGCCGACAGGATAGCTTATCTTAATCCAATTATCATATTGATATTTTCCTTTCACTCTTGTACCCATGCTAAGTGCTCGCTTAATTTTTGATGAAGTGCTCGGTGCGGCTCGCACATTCAAGCCGATATCGGCAGTTACCGTATATTCTTTATCTATACTTTGCACGGGTGAACAATAACTTACAGCCGCAAAGCAGTTTTTGAATTTCTTTGGAAAACTAAGTTTTCCCCAGACGAGAGAACCGTCGCTTTTAGTTCCGCTTATTTTTATTATATCGCCGAAGCTCAAGACATCTTTAACCGCAGATTTTTCACTCGGCTTTTTTCTCACATTGAGTCCTATATCAGCTGTCACAACCATTGCGGTTTCATTTTCCGCACTTTCTTTCTCACTGTCTATATTATCGGCATTATTCAAATCAAACAGTCCGTCCTCCGCAAGATTACAGTCGCAAGGGTAAGGCATTCCGTCCAGCTCGGCACGGTTTGTGAACTGCCACATGAGTGCGTTTGAGTTATAATCAAAGGTATCGTTCCACTGGGCAATCCACTTTCCGACTCCGCCAAGTCTTGAATCATCAAAGCGATTGTTTATCCAATTGAGAGATGTATAGATTCCTGAGAAATAGCCGTTTTTCTTTATTTCATCGCAAAAAGCGAGTGCAATATCGGTCAAGACCGTTTGATTATTCGGCAAGGAGTCATCCTCAAGGTCATACCACACCCCAAGACTTACATTCTTACCGCTTATAAGTGAAAGTGCGTGACTTGCCTCGTCCACTGCCGCATCTGTTGTTTTCGCATAGCCATATAAATACACTCCGTATGGGATACCATAGCTTTCACATTCGCTTGCATAGTGAGAGAATTTGCTGTCCTCTTGATTTGGATAGTTTCCGCCGTAACCGCATCTCAATATGACGAAATCAACGCTCGAGCTTAGCTTTTCAAAGTCAACATTGCCGTTAAATTCGGATAAATCGGGACCTCTTAGTTTTTTCATAAAATCATCCTTTCAAAAATATATTTTCATCTATCCCCCGTTTCATCTCGAATTTCCCTCTAAACGGCAAAAAACGCAAAAAAAGAGATGCTTTTTTCTGAAAGCATCTCTTTTGGTTTTGAAATTCTAATTACATATATTTATCAAGGAAGACTGAAACTCTTTCCCAGCACTTATCGGGCTGTAAGTCAAATGACTGAGCGTGAGTAGCTTCTTCGATTATCAACAGCTCCTTAGGAGCGGTGCAAGCCTCGTAGTTTTTTCTGCCCATTTCAGTCGGCACAAAAGTATCCTTTCCGCCGTGAATGAAGAACACTGGGAGCTTGTTTGTCTTGAGGACATCGAGAGTAGAGCATCCGTCTATATCAAAATCGGCAATCACCTTGCAGTAGAATTTCTGAGTATACATAAACGGAAAATCCGGCAAATGGTAATCTCTGTGAAGAACACTTCTGAATTCGTCTGACGGCGATGTGTAACCGCAGTCCGAGATACAGCATTTCACTTGTTTCGGCAAATCAAGTCCCAAAGCCATCGTGACGGTTGCGCATCCCATGGATACACCGGACAGAACTATCTTCACATCATCTCCGAGCCTTTTGACTATCTCTCTTGACCAATTGAGACAATCGTATCTCTCTTTGATTCCAAATGTGATATACTTTCCCTCGCTGTTTCCGTGAGCACGCTGATGCGGCAAAAGCACAGAATATCCTGCCTCGTGGAAATATTTGAACGATACTGCAAAGTCGTTGTTATAAAAGCTGTGATAGCCGTGAGTCATCAAAACTATCTTTTTGCTGATTTTGTCATTTTCGTCATAAGCGGGCACGAAACGACCCCAAAGCTTGAGTCCGTCGTCGGATTTTATCGTCCACTCCTCATACGGACAGGTCTCTATATACTTTCTGCCCTCGGCAAGAACCGGCTCTATCTTCACCCATGGGTCATTTGGGTTATCCATTTTCTGCGGCTTCGGTTCTACTCTCTTGATAGAATAAACAAAAAAGCCATAGCCGGCGGCAAAGATAAGCACGACAAGTACCAAAACGATTATTAAAATAATCATATCATCACGCACCTTTTTGAGTAAAGAGTATTAAAATTAATACTCGTAATCAATGGAAATTCCGCTTTCACGGACAGAGTGAACATATGGTTTGATCTGTGTGCAGTGGAACTCATCGTTAGCGTAAACGGTCAAATCCTCTTTGGATGCAAGAGTAACCTCAAGAATGACATCATAGGATCTCTTAGATCTAAGAAAATCGGGATATGCGACAACATCGATAACGCACGGAACATTGCCCTTCATAGTCATAAATTTATCGCAAAGAGCCTGACAGTTCTCTGGTGTAGGATCCTTAAGCTTATTGAACAGAACATGTTTAACCATATTATTTCTCCTTAGTTGTAGATTAATTATTTTATTCCATTTTACTCTAACTAAGATGATTTATCAATCTGTTTTCTTCAATGTTTCACGTGAAACACAAAAGTTTTTGCTTCGATTTTTCTCTGCGTTCTTTATTTATCTTTACGAAAACAATCCGCAAGAGAAAATGCCCGACTGCGAATGTTTCACATTCTTGACGTATTTTCCGTGCCTATCTTATTGAATTTTATTTGATGTTCGATATTTTGATTTGTGTGAATAATTCGGCTGTCAAAGCCCAACCACGAACGTTTCACGTTCTAAAAATGCCTACGCATTTTTGGTTAACTTTGACAGCCTATCTTTTTTCTTATCGCTTCGCTCTGTTTGTGCGTATACGCTAATTAATAATTATTAATTACTTGTGGGCTCCGCCCATACCCGTTCGCTTTTTTGTAAAAAGCGAAACCAAAAACTTTTGCTTTTAATAGCTTTGCTTAATTATTGTTATCTGTCCTTGCCTCAAGCTGCTTTACAAGCTCCGCCAAGTCCTCTTCTCCGTAAAATTCTATCTGCAAAACACCCTTTTTCTTGTTTCCCGTCACGGTAACCTTTCTGCCTAAGTGCTCACCCATTGCAAGTCTTACCTCTTCGAAATAATGGTTTTGTTTTTTAGGCTTTACCGTTTTCGGTGCGGTGTTCTCTTTTTTGACAAGCTTTTCGAGCTCTCTGACACTCATCTGCTCTTCTGCCGCTCTGTCTGCGATTGCTATTATTTTGCTCTCGTCTTCAAGTCCAAGCAAGGTTCTGCCGTGACCTGCCGAAAGAGATCCGTTTTCTATCATCTCGAGTACATCCTCGGGAAGCTTTAGAAGTCTGAGTGCGTTTGCGACAGTCGGTCGTGATTTTCCGACAGATTTACTTACTTCCTCTTGAGTGAGTCCATAGGTGTCCATGAGTGTGCTTATTCCTCTTGCCTCTTCGATAGGCGTGAGGTCTTCACGCTGTAAATTCTCGATAAGAGAAATCTCCATGAACTCCCTATCGTCCATATCCTTTATAATGGCCGGAATTTCCGTGAGCCCCGCTATTCTTGCGGCTCTCCATCTTCTCTCGCCCGCAACCAGCTGATAGCCGCCCGCATAAATCGGACGCACTAATATCGGCTGCAAAACTCCGTGTTCTGCAATTGAGCTTGCAAGCTCCGAGAGAGTTTCAGGGTCAAACTCTTTTCTGGGCTGTTCTCTGTTGGGTTCGATATCGCCTATTTTAATATTGACAGTTCCGCTTGTCTCATCGATATTCTGAGCGAAAATGCTGTCAAGACCTTTTCCAAGTCCGCTTCTCTTCATGTTAACTCCCCTTACAGATCTCTGTTGTTCTCAAGTATCTCTTCGGCAAGCTTCAAATAAGCCTTTGTGCCCTTACCGCTCTTATCGTAGTAAAGAACAGGCATACCAAAGCCGGGGGCTTCGGAAAGTCGAACCGAACGAGGAATTGAAGTCGAGAAAACCTTGCGTGGGAAGAATTTCTTTACCTCTCCCACTACCTGCTGAGTAAGGTTTAGTCTGCCGTCATACATAGTGAGCAAAACTCCCTCAATGTCAAGGCGCTCGTTATACTGGCGCTTAACTCTTCTCACGGTATTCATAAGCTGAGAAAGTCCCTCGAGTGCGTAGAACTCGCACTGAATCGGAATGAGGATTGAGTCTGACGCAACGAGTGCCCCCATTGTGATAAGTCCGAGTGACGGAGGGCAATCGATAACTACATAGTCATAGTTTGCACGAATTGGTGCAAGAGCGTTTTTCATTATGCTCTCACGCTTTTCTCTTTCTGCAAGCTCGATTTCTGCCGCAGACAAGTCCATACTGGACGGGATTAGAGATAAATTCTTAAATTCTGTCTCAATCACTGCCGAAGCGGCATCTGAAGACTCCATAAGCACATCGTAGCTTGTAATTTTGACATTTCTCTTGTCGATTCCAAGTCCTGAGGTTGAGTTTCCCTGAGGGTCGATATCTATAAGAAGTACCTTTTTTCCTTTTTCTCCTAAAGAAGCGGCTAAATTCACAGCGGTTGTGGTTTTTCCTACTCCGCCTTTCTGATTAGCAACTGATATAATTTTTGACATATTTTCGCTCCTCTGACTGATTTTTTCGTGATTTCCGCATGTTATTTTGAGCTTTTTCTCTTTTTCTGCGGTGAAATTTTCAGTTTTCGTCTTAATTTTTCTTCAACTCAATTATTTTATCATATTCCGACTTTAATAACAACCGATTAATCCGACAAAACACCGAGGGCAAATTAGAAAATAAGAGGATTTTCTCGTCAAAAATTGGCTTTTTTGCTCTTTTGAGCACTTTTTATCTAAAATATAGAATAAATTATCTAAAATATAGAATAAAA
Organism: Bacteroidaceae bacterium; assembly: GCA_963589785.1. GTDB lineage: Bacteria > Bacillota > Clostridia > Oscillospirales > Acutalibacteraceae > SIG603. Next base: position 10,512 of record CAVAMJ010000018.1, read on the forward strand.
AAGAAAATCGCCTCCGTTGGAAGCGATTTTTGAATTAAACTATCGGATCTTTTGTTATTTTGTTTCCGTGACGGGGATAAGTTTTCGGAGTGAAACGCAGTTTCTGAAGAACGGCAATTCTTCTCTCGCTCTTTTCTTCGTTCGGTAAAACAAAGCTTTCCTCTTTTTTTACCTCACATCCGAGCAAGCTTATCGCCTTTTTAGCCTCGACCATTTCCTCTTCAAGCCCGGGACCTTTCATGACGACAAAAAGCCCTTTCATCTTGATAAGCGGAATGCAGTATTCGCAAAGGGTGTTCATTCTTGCCACTGCCCTTGCCGTTGCTATGTCATAGCTCTCTCTCATGCCTTTGATTTTACCGGCTTCTTCAGCTCTCTTGTGCACAAATTCTGCTTCGATACCAAGTTCCTTGCAGACCTCACGCAGAAAAACAAGTCGCTTATTGAGACTATCGAGCAATGTAAGCTTGACATCGGGACGCATTATAGCAATCGGAATTCCCGGGAAACCAGCACCTGTTCCGACATCAATTATCTTAGCGCCCTGCTTTGGACTGACAGTTTTAAGGAACAAAAGCGAATCGACAAAATGCTTAACCACGCATTCGCTCGGATCGGTGATTGCGGTAAGATTAATTTTCTCGTTCCACTCAAGGAGCATCTCAAGGTATTTTTGAAATTTCTCCGCCTGAGCTTTGGTTACTTTAATTCCAGCCTCTTTCGCTTTTGCGATGAGTTCGTCTTTGATGTCGGGCACTTCTGCCTTAATGCTCTCTTCGGCTGTCTCGATTTCGCTATTAATGAGCTTTTCTTCTTTTATTTCCATATTACCTCTTAATTATATCTTCCGTTCGCTCCCCAAGAATAGAACGGAGTTACATTCATATAGATATTCTTTCTGTCGAGATTTATCTCATCCTCGATATGATCGCAAAGAGCGGAGAAAAATTCATCAAGCTGCTTTTTGTCGGGATCTCCGAAAACATCCATGTGAATCATCATGCATGGGTCGTCCTCTCCCCTGAACATCATGGGAATATCCGACTCGAACGAAGTCATAAGCTGGCTCTCGTCCTTTTCATCAAGCTTGGAAATATACTTTCCCGCAGCTTTTTCGATGTTCTTAATCTCTGTTTCTTCCAAATCAATATTTGTTTTAAAGCTTATAAATGGCATATCCGTCACCTCATATAAAGTTTATCTAAATTAGCCTCTGTTTTTTCCTGAAAGCCAAATAAGCAAAACGCTTATATCCGCCGGGCTTACACCGCTTATTCGGCTTGCCTGACCGACATTTTCGGGCTTTACACGGTTTAGCTTTTCAATTGCCTCAAGTCTAAGATTGGTTATAGTAGAATAATCCGTATCTTTAGGAAGCTTTTTGTTCTCAAGTCTTCTCATCTCGGCAATATCAGCCTTTTGACGCTTGATGTAACCCTCGTATTTAAGCTCAATCTGAACATTCTCGAAAACATACTTAGGTAAATCAGGACGATTTACATCAACTTCAGTCAAATCGTCATAGCTTATTTGCGGTCTTTTGAGCAATTCACTTAAGCGAACACCCGTTGTAACAGGCGATGTTTCACGTGAAACAAGTATACGGTTTAGTGCATCAGACGGCGAAAAAATCGTGTTTTCTGCTCTCTCAAGCTCCTCTTTTTTCAGCTTTTCTTTGTTCTCGAAATGAGCCCATCTCTCATCCCCTATCAAGCCAAGCTTTCTGCCAAGCGGAGTGAGTCTTTCATCAGCATTATCCTGTCTCAAAATGAGTCGATATTCGCTTCTTGATGTCATCATTCTGTAAGGATCGGTGCAACCCTTAGTGATAAGGTCATCGATGAGTGTTCCGATATAAGAGGTATCTCTTCCAAGAACAAATCCGTCCTTGCCCTGAGACTTTAGCGCAGCATTTATTCCGGCAATCAGTCCCTGAGCCGCCGCTTCTTCGTAGCCTGAACTTCCGTTGAACTGTCCAGCTCCGAAAAGTCCCGAAAAATCACGGAATTCAAGCGTTGAATTCATCTGCACGGGATCTACGCAGTCATATTCGATCGCATAAGCGGATCTCATAACCTTTACGTTCTCAAGTCCCTTTATAGTTTTGTAAAACTGAAGCTGTACTTCTTCAGGAAGAGATGAGCTCATTCCCTGTAAATACATTTCTTCCGTCTCTTTTCCGCACGGTTCTATAAAAAGCTGATGTCTCGGCTTCTCTGAAAATCTGACGACCTTGTCTTCAATGCTTGGGCAATATCTGGGACCGACCCCCTCAATCATTCCAGAATAGAGGGGCGATTTATGGATATTATCCATTATCACCTTTTTGGTGTTTTCATTAGTCCAGCTGACATGACAAACAACCTGATTTTTAAGTTCTTTATCCTCGTTATCATATGAGAACGGCACAACAGGTTCGTCACCCTCTTGAACCTCAAGATCAGTAAAATCAATCGAAGATCTGAGCACTCTTGCGGGAGTTCCTGTTTTAAATCTTCTTAGGCTGAGCCCGAGATCCTTGAGCGATTGTCCAAGGAAAGCCGCCGGGAACATTCCGTCGGGACCACCCTCATACGAAACGTCACCGACAAAAATTTTTCCACCAAGAAAAGTTCCTGTTGCGATAACAACGCAAGCGCAAGTATAGACTGCGCCCATTCTTGTGAGAAGAGCCCATTTTCCCTCATTATTTCGCTTAATTTCAACAACTTCAGCCTGTTTTAGATCGAGGTTTTCCTGAAGCTCCATCTTATGTTTCATCACTCTTGCGTAATGATTTCTGTCAATCTGAGCACGCAGTGAATGAACAGCGGGGCCTTTTCCGAGGTTGAGCATTCTCGACTGAAGAAATACCTCATCGGTAGTCTTTCCCATCTCTCCGCCGAGGGCGTCTATCTCTCTGACGAGGTGGCCTTTTGCTGTTCCGCCGATAGACGGGTTGCACGGGCAGTTGCCGACCGCATCCATGTTTATAGTGAAGCAAACGGTCTTAGCGCCAAGTCTTGCCGACGACAAAGAAGCTTCTATTCCGGCATGTCCAGCACCGATAACCGCAACATCGTAATCACCGGCCGAATATTTGTTTTTTGTAAAATTTTCTATAATGCTATCCATATATTGACCCACAATATTTATTTTCTTAAATTTGTGACGCTTATTTTCCGACACAGAATTTCTCAAAGACAGACGATACGATTTCTTCGCTGGCACGCTGTCCCGTGAGTTCGAGCAGTGCCGAAACAGCACCCTCACAGCTGACCGTCACGGCATCAAGAGTAAATCCGTTTTCAAATGCGGATTTTGCCTCTTTGACCGCCTCATAGGCTTTCAAAGCATCGTTTTTCTGTCTCTCGGAATACAGAACGCCGCTCGTGAAATCTACCGAACCCGTTCCGAATATCTTTTCTACTGCGGAAATAAGCTCGTTTATTCCCTCGCCGTTCAAAGCACTTATATAAACAATGTTATCGAAATTGCTTTCGATATATTTAATATCTATTTTGCTCTCAAGGTCTGATTTATTTATTACAGCTACGCACGGGATACCCTTTATCTCCTCTATAAGTCCTATATCCTCGCTCGTCAGCGGCACGCTGGAATCAAAAACCGCAAAAATGAGTTCCGCAGACTTCAAGCGGTTTTTAGCGATTTCTACGCCGATTTTCTCTACGGGATTATCGGTGTCTCTTATTCCGGCAGTATCGGCAAGGCGAAGCGGAATATCGCCGAGCATTACACTCTCCTCCACGACATCTCTCGTAGTACCCGCAATTGACGTGACAATACTTCTTTCACACCCTGAAAGAAGATTCATAAGGGTGGATTTTCCGGCATTCGGCTTTCCGACTATGACAGTAGAAACCCCCTGACGGATTATTTTGCCCGCATCAAAGCTGTCTATGAGGCTTTTTAGCTCTTTTTCTGCAGAACCGAGTCTTTCTGAAAGCATCTCATCATCAACCTGAGGAATATCGTCATCGGGATAGTCAGCCCATGCGGCTAAATGCGAGCCTAAGTCAATGAGCAATTCGGTGATTTTTCCGACTTTTTTGGAAAGTGCACCTTCTTTTACGCTTAGCGCCGCTCTCGCACTCTGCGAACTCGATGCATTTATAAGATCCATGACAGATTCTGCCTGGGCAAGATCCATTTTTCCGTTCAAAAATGCCCTTTTGGTGAATTCGCCCGCCTCGGCAGGTCTCGCACCGTAGTGATAAAGTGCCTCGAGAACCTTTCTGAGTATAAACAATCCGCCGTGGCATGAGAGTTCAACGGTATTTTCTCCCGTAAAGCTCCTCGGGGCGACAAAATTAAGAGCAACGCACTCATCAAGCTTTTCGCCGTCTACTGAGTAAACGCCGCCGTAAAGAGCCTGATAGCCGCCAATATCACAAAGCTTTTTTCCGCTCACAGAGCGAAAAACCTTATCGCAAATATCTCTCGCAGACTCACCCGACACTCTTATAACACCGATCCCCCCGGGAGCAATCGGCGTGGATATAGCCGCAATGGTCGATGAAGATGCATTTTCATCGGCTTCATTATATAAAGTTTTATTTAAATAGTTATCCATACTGTCAATGCTATTCATATACTTATAAATTTATATAAGCTTTAGTAAATTGTAATTTTTCATACCTTTTATCATATGAAAAAACAAGGAAAATGTCAAGAAAACAGCGCAGATTGGCAAAAACAGACGAGCTGACAAATAAACTGATCTCTGCGGCTGTATTTTCTGCTCCTATCACACCTATTTATTGTCCTAATATTTACTCAGCCACTTAAAATATTATGTAAACCTAACATCTAATCTTATATTTAAAGTTCAAAAAGCAGATTTTGAATACCTCGGTTTTCTTATGTTTGAGCTTGATTTTCATCGTTTTTCTTCTTTGCAACCCACTGCAGAAATGATATTTTTATCATCTCCTAAAAACTGCTTTTCTATATTTTGCGTGTGCCGCTTTTGCTGTTTTTTGCTTTTTCGAGTATTTTTCGCCTTGATTTTCTTCTTCGAAATAGTATTCGGCTAATTTTTCGCAGTGTTTTTTGTTCTGCTTTTTCTTTATTTGTTTTTGTGATTTTGAGTTTTTGAATTTGATTTTTAAGTCGTGTTTTCGCTCCGTTATATTTTGCTCAAAACTATATATTGTTATTGTATCGGCGCTGTTTTGAAGCTCTTGGATATTGGATTTGATTTTGAGATATACCAAATGTTGTGTTTCACCCATATATAATGTGGTATTGTTTAACTCGAAATATACTCTAAATCATATATGCTCGTAAATTTCGATTCTGATTTGCAAGTCGTCTTCAGGCTGTTAATTCATTTCAAACCGAAAAAAGCAGATTAATTTGAAGCAAAACGACGCCTTTTTATCTCTTGCGTCATATTTCTTTGCCATATTTCTTTGGCGAAATTCCCACGCTAAAGCCTCCGCAAAACTATTATTACAGATATCAAAAACTTATTCTCGATGATTTTGCGAAGCGACTGCGTTTAGCCATGCGCCCTCACAGACACTTCGGAGCATTTGTGAGGGTTCGGACAACTTTTGTACGAGACTCGAATTATGCCATTCGAGTCCACAGGTTCGTTTTAAATGCCGTCTCTACGCACATTCTAAAACCAAATAGAATTGCCTTGAAACAAGCTCTAAAGCGGCAAAGAAGGGGTATTCCAGCCTATTCCTATCAATATAAGGCCAAAGCCCGTAGAGTAGTCTAAATTAGCTTTTGCCATCAAATTTGCCATCCTAAAGACAGTTAAAGAGCCTCGACGACTAATCGCCAAGGCTCTCGAAAATCAATTATTTAGTAAGCTCAATGCGGCCGTAAAGCGGTGCGTCAACGACCTTCTTGCGCTCAGTTGTTGTATCGAGCGGTGCCGGTGAATAAGGTACCGGAGCTGTCTCGCTGATTGCGGGATTGATACGGTTGTCATACTTTCTCGGTGCGTTTCTTCTGTCGCCGCCGTTTCTTCTCTGACCGCCGCGTCTGTTGTCTCCGCCGTTTCTTGGGCCGTTTCTTCTGTCGCCGTTTCTTCCTCCACGGTTGTTGTTATAACGACCGTTTCTGTTGTTATAGCGTGGTCTCTCACCATCTACAGGACCGACAACAACATGTCTTGCGAGGTCCTCACCCTCAGACCAGGACTTAGCGCCCTCAATCTCCTGAACAGCTGTATGAATGATTCTTCTCTCATATGGGTTCATCGGCTCAAGCGGAGCGTTTCTGCCTGTCTTGACGGCACGGATAGCCATCTTCTTGCCGAGGTTCTCGAGAGTCTCTTTTCTCTTCTCTCTGAAAGAACCGACATCGAGTGTGATTCTGTAATAGCCTGACTTTTCCTCGTCATCAGCCTTGTCCTGATCGAGAATTTTTCTCTGGTTTGAAGCAACAAGCTGTGCCAAGAACTGGAGAGAATCGAGAGTCTCTCCTCTGTGTCCGATAATAAATCCGATTCCCTCACCCTCGAGAGTGAGTGCTGCGCCTGCTTCATCCTCTGTCGCAGTGACTGTAACATCATTAAGCTCCATGCCCTTCATGATGTCCTGAAGGTAGTTCTTTGCGCACTCAGCCGGTGACGGTGCGTAAACAGCCTTTACCTTTGCCGGACGGCTCTCTCCAAAAAGTCCGAATTTCTTCTTGATCGGCTCCTCGATAACCTCAACCTTTGCGTCTGATACGCCAATTTCTGCAAGAGCCTTTGCGGTAGCCTCTTCAATGGTTTCGCCTGTAGCGATAGCTTCCTTGATCACTTTTCTTCCTCCATGTAATGTCTCGTAATGTAAAACTTGTAAAAATATATTTAGCCGCGGCTTAGGAGAAAAAGTGGTTGCCGCAGCTTGATTGCAATATCTTTAAATATTGTATGATATTTTGAATAGGATATATTTCTTTAAAAGAAATATATCCTATTAATTGTTTCTTATATTAATTTTTATTTGCCGCTGCCGATATAATCATTAGAGTTGTTCTTCTGATTATTAGATGACTTCGACTTTTTCTTGGATGTGTTCTTGTTCTTCTGGTTGTTAGCCTGAACCTGATTGTTCTGTGCCTCAAGCTTAGCGGCAACCTGTGCCTGCTGATCTGCACTGAGCGGCTTCAAAGCCATATCACTGTTAGACATTGATACAAAGTGCTGTGCCTCACTCATTGCCTGAACATGGTTTACACTGAAAAAGTTCTGGACGATAACTGTCTGAACAAATCCGAGAAGTGAAGAGATAATCCAGTAGAAACCAACAGCTGCCGGCATGATGTATGCCCAGTAAGCGGAAAGAAGCGGCATGAGATAAAGAGTAGCGTTCATGCAGCCCTGACCCTTCTGACCGGATGCTCTCTGCATATAGAATGTAGAAAGCCAGTAAGAAACTACGCAGAAAAGCGGGATAAGCCAGAGCAAATCGCCGAATGCGGAGCCCTTCGGTGTTCCGAGAAGGTCAATTCCGAATACCTTGAAGCCCTTCTCAAAGGACTCAATCTTAGCGATGTCGCCATCTGAGAAAAAGCCGCCGATGCTGTCCTTGAGAACAGACCAGTTCTTAACGATTATAAGCTGAATGTAGTTTCCGGAGCTTGTAGCAGAGGAAACACCTGGAATCATAGAAACATAGTTTGTAGCCTTGGTGATTGTCTCCGATGCAATGTGAAGAGTATTGCTAAGCGGATAAATAACCGAGTAGTAAATTCCGAGCATTATCGGGAAAGGAAGAAGTGTGATAAGGCATCCGGAATACGGGCTCATATTTTCCTTGTCGTAAAGCTTCTGAAGCTCTTCGTTATACTTTACTCTGTCGTTTCCGCACTTTTTCTGAAGTTCCTTCTGCTTCTCAGCCATTTTGGCTTGCTTAGCCATATTTTTCTGCTGGCTGATAGAAGTCGGGAAAAGCACGATCTTGATGACGAGCGTGAAGAGAATGATAGCTACGCCGTAGTTCTTAAAAATGCAGTAGAGGAACCATAAGAGATAACCCATTATGTTTCCGAAAAAGTTAAATAGTGCAACCATTGAAGATATATTCCTTTCAGGTTTAATGCTTTTTCAATTTAGCGGAAGTTTTAGTCTTTATTTTCTTCGTTTTCGTCAGAAGATTCTTCGCCGTAAACTCCCATATAAGAATGATATTTGATTCCTTTTTTAAGCTGCTTACCCATGAAGCGTTCGGGCACGGGATCGTACCCGGTCTTTCCGAGTGGATTACACCTCAGAATTCTCCATGCGGTCAGCAAAAATCCCCTAAAAGCGCCGTAGCCCTCAACAGCATCAAGCCCGTACTGCGAGCAGGTGGGATAATACCTGCAGGTAGCCCTGCCGCCGAGTGCGGCATGTGTTTTTCGATAAAATCGAATCAGGGCGAGAAGAAGATCTTTCATTTAGCACCGTCTTCCTTTTTAACGGCGGCAGCCATTTTCGGCGGTGTGTAGCCCTCAGGAAGCTTAATCAAAAGATTTCTGTCGTTTAACTGATATATAAGCTGATTTCTTATATCATCAGTCTTGAGAAAAGGAGTCTTGCCCCTTGCGACCAAAACAAAATCATATCCTCTTCGGATATAAGGAGAAACCTCTCTGAAAGCCTGTCTGATTATTCTTCTTGATCTGTTTCTTTTTACAGCATTTCCTATTTTCTTTCCCGTGGTAATGCCAAGGCGGTTATAGGAAAGCCTGTTTTTGCTGTAATAGATTACCACCTGGGGAGTCACTATCGACTTCGAGCGGTAATACATTCTGCGAAAAACCCTGTTTTCACATATAGGTACAATTTTTTCCATAGTCTTTGGATTCACCTAATTTACCCACATAACAAAGAAAGGTCACCACGCGGGGGTGACCTTTAAGGCAATTATCAATAAGATAAGCGTGCTCTTCCCTTTGCTCTGCGGCGTGCAAGAACCTTGCGGCCGTTCCTTGTGGACATTCTCTTTCTGAATCCGTGCTCCTTCTGTCTGTGGAGCTTCTTTGGCTGATATGTTCTCAGCATATCGAAAACCCTCCTTTCGGAAACTAAGTCGTGATTCAAGGCAAAATTTCACCTAAGCCTTGCAAGAATTGATTATAACTTAAAATACGGGTGCGTGTCAATATGATTTTCAAGCTTTTATAGGATAAAACTCAAGTTTTTACTCATTTTTCTCTCGCTATTTAAAAGAAAAAGACGAGCCGCTCTAAAAATCACTGCCGTTTTCTGTTTCATTCTGTGTTTGTTACTAAATTTTATAAATTTCAGTGCATAATTTCTACTTTTTGAAAATGTATAAAAATTTGAAAAAAGCTTCTCTTTATGCTATACTGTCTAAGATAGAATTATAAAGAAAAGTGCCCTCAAAATTCAAATTAACAATTTCTGTGCTTTTCTATATATTGTGATTTTCCTGTGGGTTCAAGTCTAAAATCAATCGCTTACGCAAAACCACAAGATATAGGAAAACACAGAACTGAATTTCAAATGGGTTTCTTTACTGTCTGTCAATTACAAAATATTTCATAAAAACAAAATCAAGGAGTAATGCAAATGGATTCATTCGAAGATACCTGGAAAATAGTGTGCGATTTTTGCCGTTCCAGAATGACCGAGGTTGCCTACAACACTTGGTTCGATAAACTAAGTCCGTACGAACTCGACTTCACAGAAGGTGTTGCGATAATCGAGGCACCAAACGCCTTTCACGCAAACATCGTCGCAAAGGTTGGAGCAGACCTTTTAAAAGAAGCCTTTGATAATATTTTCTACGGCAGCATCCAATATAAGATAATGACAAGCGAGGAAATCCACGAACTCGAGGTAAAACGAGGCAAAGTCGGATCCCAGGAGGAAGACGAACAACAAAGCGCCGCCCCTGAGATCGAAGAAATGACCTTCTCTAACTTCATCGTCGGACAGACAAACCAGCTCGCTCATGCCGCTTGTCTGTCAGTTGCAACAAAGCCCGCCACCCTATACAACCCGCTTTTCATATGGGGAAACTCAGGTCTTGGTAAAACTCACCTTCTCAACGCAACAATGTATGAGCTCAACAAGAACTTCGATAACCTCAATATCGTTTATATCAGCGGTGAGCAGTTCACAAACGAGCTCGTCACAGCAATTCAGAAGGGTACAACTAACGCTTTCAGAGAGAAATACCGCAAGGTTGACGTCTTTTTGGTCGACGATATTCAGTTTATCGGCGGAAGAGAGTCCACACAGGAAGAGTTCTTCCACACATTCAATGAGCTTTATAACGCAAGAAAGCAGATAATTCTCGCCTCCGACCGTCCTCCGAAGGACATCGCTTACCTCGACGACCGTCTGAGAACAAGATTTATCGCAGGACTTATCGCAGATATTCAGCCACCGGATTTCGAGACAAGAGTCGCTATTATAAACAGAAAAGCGCAAACTCTCGGTCTCACCATCCCGCCAAACGTCTGCGAATTCATCGCAAGTAAGCTGAAAAGCAACATAAGGCAGCTCGAAGGAGCCGTCAAGAACCTCAACGCTTACCACTCCATGGACGGAAAGACCCCGTCAATCTCCACAGCAAACCTCGCAATCAATCAGATGCTCAACGATTCCGAAGAAAACGAGAAGAGCGTGGACCAGATAATCGCAGAGGTCGCAAGAACCTATAACGTTTCGGTCGAAGATATCAAATCCTCCAAGCGTCAGGCAAGAATCAGCCTGGCAAGACAGGTATCGATGTATGTCATTCGCGAGATAAAACAGCTTTCCATGGAATCCATCGGCGAAGCGTTCGGCGGAAGAGATCATTCGACAGTCGTGTACGCTATACAGGTAGTAGAAGAAAAAATGAGAAAAGACCCAAGCACAAAGAAGACCGTTTCCGACATCATCAAGGATGTCAAATCGAAATAAATCCGGTTTAATTTTTTATTACCCTGAATTCAATTTAAGCACAATTTAGTGATTCGAATTTTATCAGAAACCTAGCCGAAGCCTACCCCTATTCCGTAAATCAAGGAATTTGGGGTAATTTTCACCGACGAAAGTTTTCCACTTTTATTCGACATTCAACAAAATGTTATCCACAGCCTTGTTTAAAGATTTTTGAGCTTGTTTTTATTTAACATTTTTTCTACAAGTGAAAGTTGAATACTTTTCCGCCTTTTAACGCTTGATTCTCGCGTTTAGGAAACTTTTCAACTTTTCGCGCTCTTCTACTACTAATTCTAAATTAATACATTTAAGATAATATACATTCTAAATTCATCTCCATTTTTATGATTGAAAGGCACTCGATTCTACTTTGCAGGAATCATGATATCGCTTGCAAAAGTGTTCTCGGGTGAAGGACAGGTAAAAATATGATATTTTCTGTGAATACCAAAGAGCTTTCCGAAGCAGTTTCAAATCTCGGAAGAGCTGTAGCGGGTAAAACAACTTTGCCTACTTTGGAGGGCATTCTTATTGTAACAGAGCAGAATGCTATAACTATGACAGCATACAATACAGAGCTAGGAATGAAGACTACTCTTTCTGCTAGCGTTGAGGAAGGCGGAGCGATAGTTCTTTCAGCAAAACTTTTCACCGAAATTGTAAGAAAAGCACCTAGCGACACTGTAAAGATCACGGTTGATAATAAAAAAATCGCCACCATTGAATCAGGAGAATCAAGCTTCACTTTAATCGGAATGGATCCTGAAGAGTTTCCTGAGCTTCCGGGAGTTGAAAATCAGTCATCGTTCAAAATTGACGGTGAAACTCTCAAGAGCATGATAAGACAAACTATCTTTGCAGTAGCAGAATCCGATGCGAAGCCCGTTCATCAGGGAACTTTATTTTCACTTAAGGATAATGTTCTTGAGCTTGTCTCTGTTGACGGCTTCAGACTTGCTTTGAGACGCGAGAAGCTTAATGTCGAAACAAATGCATCCTTTGTTGTACCGGGAAAAACTCTCGGCGAGGTTATTAAGCTTATAAAGGACGGAAAAGACAGTGAGGTCGACATTTTCCCTGACAAGAGAAACATTATGTTCAAAATCGGAAATTATATTATTGTTTCCACTATACTTGAGGGAGATTTTCTCGATTATAAATCGGCTGTTCCGAAGAACTTTACTACAAAGGTACAACTTAAGACCAGAGATTTTATCGAATCGACAGAGCGTGTTTCATTGATTATTTCCGACAGACTAAAAAGCCCTGTAAGATGCATTTTCAGCGAATCCGGAGTGAAGCTTTCATGTACCACAAGCGTCGGTAAGGCTCACGATAAATTTAAGGCGACACTTGAAGGAAATGAACTTGAAATGGGATTTAACAATAAGTATCTTCTTGATGCTCTCAAAAACTGCGAGTGCGACGAAATAGATGTTTCTCTCGGTTCGGCACTGAGCCCTATGGTAATAACACCCAGAAATTCTGACAGCTTCCTCTTCCTCGTTCTCCCTGTAAGACTTAAAAACGAATAATCAAAGCTAAAAATAAAGAAAATTATGATAAGAGAAGATATAGTAGAAATTAACACCGAGTTTATTAGACTCGACAACATGATGAAGCTTGCCGGCATGGTAGATACAGGCGGCATGGCAAAAAGCGTAATTCAGGCAGGTATGGTAAAGGTTAACGGTGAGACCTGCACCATGCGCGGAAAGAAAATGCGCAATAACGATTATTTTGAATTTGACGATAATAAGGTTACTCTGAAATCAAGCTTCGGTGCTTAAAATCAATTAAAACATGAGACTTGAAAAGATAAGCTTTAAGGGCTTTCGAAATCTTGAGGACAGCAGTATAATCCCCGCTCCCGACATAAATGTTATTTGGGGAAATAATGCTCAGGGAAAAACCAACCTTTTGGAGGCGGTTTGGCTCTTTACGGGCGGTCATTCCTTCCGTGGAAATAAAGATGCCGAACTGCTGACTATAGGCAGCAAGGAGAAAAAAGCGCAGCTTGATGCGGAATTTTTCAGCGAAAACAGAACTCAAAAGGCTACTCTTTTTCTAAATTCTCCCAAGTCGGGAGTTGTCACAAGGACAAGCGTTATAAACGGAATCGAAAAGAAAACGGGTTCGGCTCTTGTGGGCAAAATCTGCGCTGTTATATTCTCGCCCGAGCATCTTCTGCTTGTCAAAGAGGGGCCGGGAAAAAGGCGTAGCTTTATTGACGGCGCCATTTGCCAGACTAAGCCATCTTACACAAAGATTTTGTCGCAGTATAACCGCTCTGTTCAGCAGAGAAACAGCCTTTTGAAGTCACTTTTCGGCAAACCGGAGCTTATGGATACTCTTGATGTTTGGGATGAAAGAGTTGTTTATTTCGGCGCCAGGGTTATATCGGAGAGACTTTCTTATATTGAGAGACTGATTCCGAAAACAGAAGAAATTTACAGAGGAATTTCAAGAGACAGAGAGAAAATCGGCATAAAGTATCTTGTTTCTGGCTTTGAAATATCCGATGAAGCTGATGTGCAGAGCATATGCGAAAGCCTAAGAAAGGCTTTGTATTCGGCAAGACAGAGCGATTTGAGGTTTGGCCACACCTCTGTTGGGCCGCATCGTGACGATATAGATTTCACACTCGATAACCTAAGTGCGAGAACCTACGGTTCTCAGGGACAGCAGAGAAGCGTGGTGCTTTCTCTGAAGCTTGCTGAGGCTGAAATACTCGAAAAGGCAGTTGGCGAAGCGCCGATTGTCTTGCTTGATGATGTCATGAGCGAGCTTGACGCCTCACGCCAAGACTATCTTTTGAACCACCTTGAGAGAAGACAGGTCTTTATCACATGCTGCAGTCCCGAGACGGTGAACCTTATGGAAAAGGGAAAGCGTTTCTATGTCGAAAACGGAAGGATAGAGTAAATGTATTTGCATTTGGGCGGCGACACCGTTATAAATACTGATAATATCGTCGGAATATTCGACCTCGAGAACACAAGTATTTCTAAGCACACAAAGAAGTTTTTGGCACGTGCCGAAAAGGAAGGCTTGGTAATCAATGTTTCTTACGAGCTGCCAAAATCTTTTATCGTGGCTCATGAGAACGAAATCGAAAGAGTTTATATCTCTCAGCTTGCTCCGTCAACGCTTTTCAGAAGAATGAGACATCCTTATAACGAAAGTACGGATGTTTTGCGTTGAAATTTTGACATAACGGCAATAAAGATATATAATTAAGTGTGTGTCCTCTGTCAGATGAATAAGGCAGAGTGCATTCATAATTTCAGTCGGAATATAATAATTTACTGAAATTTATACACTTGAAAACGATAGAAAATTCAAGCCCTTTGCGGCTTGGTTTATTGCAGACAAATTATCGGCAGTGATAACTATTATGAAATTTAAAACGTAGTTTATTACGAGGATTTTTTGTTTCGGAAAGGAAAAAAATGCAGCTTATTGGAGTACCTATTTGCCCTTATTGTCACAAAAGGGTAAATATGATAAGAGTTTGGAATCTCAAAAAGCACGGAGAATACCGCTGTCCGAGATGCAGAGGTATATCTAACATTTACCTCTCGCCTCTTATTTATGTTTTTGCGCTCATTGCGATAGCGGCAGGCTTTTTAGTCTATTTCTTCGCAAGGTTTATAACCGAAAGTCTGGGACTTATGACTATTCTCTACGTCTTTATCCCGTTTGCGGCGTTCTTCTTCATAAGTCTTTTTATGGTTTATCTCGAAAAGCCTGAGATTAAGCGTGTGAGAAAGACGACTGACGGAAGATATTTTGACGAGGACGGAAACGAGCTTTCCATGCGTTACGGCAAGCTGAAGCCGACAGGCAGAAAAGCGGACTACGAGCCTGAGCCGCAGAATAATTTCATCGTTGATGACTCCGATTCTTACGGCAACGAGGAATATTACGACGATTATGATAATTACGATAACGGCGAGTATTACGATGAAAACGGCGGCGAAGAATACTACGACGACTATAACGAAAATTACGACAACGATTACAGCGAAACCTACGAGGACGATTTAATGACTCCTCCGAGCGTTGATCTTCCCATGCCGGTAAACGACGATTACGACGACGTGTCGGCTGAGGACGAGGAGGCTTTTTACAAGGAAGCCTCAAGAAAAGCAAAGGAAGATGAGTCAAAGGCAGTCGGAAAGAGCTTTTCGAGCCGTCTTTGATTTAAAAACAAAGCTTTGTGCGGCTAAAAATCACTAAAAACAACGTAAATTCTCAAGATGCATTGTGCCCCGCAGGCAGCGGTCACAAGATATCTTTAGGCAGAAAGCGTTAGCTTTATTGCCAATATCCAGGAGGCAGAAATGGCAGAAAACATAGAAAATATCGAAAATATCGAAGAGCCTGAGTATGAATCTGCAAAAATAAACATTATCGAAAACGGCGAGATAGACGAGTCTGTCACGCATGTCGATCAGGTTTATGACGAAAATCAGATTCAGGTTCTTGAGGGACTTGAGGCAGTTCGTAAGCGCCCGGGAATGTACATCGGTTCAACCGGCCCGAGAGGACTGCACCATCTGGTTTACGAGATTGTAGATAACTCTATCGATGAAGCACTTGCGGGCTATTGCGATAAGATTGAAGTTAAAATTCACGAGGGCGACGTTATCACAGTATCCGATAACGGTCGAGGAATTCCTGTCGGAATTCAGTCAAAGACGGGTCTTCCGGCTGTTCAGGTTGTATTTACCGTTCTTCATGCCGGCGGAAAATTCGGCGGCGGCGGATACAAAGTTTCCGGCGGTCTTCACGGCGTCGGTGCGTCCGTTGTTAACGCTCTTTCAACCTGGCTTGAGGTTGAGGTAGTTTCCGACGGTGAGATTTATTTTCAGAGATACGAGAACGGCGGAAAGTATATCGGCGATCTCGAGCACAGAGGAAAAGCTCCCGAGGGCTACAAAAAGAGCGGTACTACCGTAAGATTTAAGGCTGACCCCGCAATCTTCAAGGAGACAACCGTTTATGATTACAACACTCTTGCCACAAGACTTCGTGAGCAGGCTTTCTTAAACGGCGGAATTAAAATCGAGCTCTCCGACCTTCGCAAAAAGGACGAGCCGATTGTAGATACATTCCACTATGAGGGCGGCATCTCAAGCTTTGTTGATTACATCAACAAGAAAAAGGGCGCTGAGGTAATCCACGAGAATGTCATGCACTTTGCGGCAAGCGCCGCAGACGGAAACTCCATGGCTGAGATCGCTCTTCAGTACACGGATTCCTACAATGAACTGATTTTATCATTTGCGAATAACATACATACCACAGACGGCGGAACCCACGAGGACGGCTTCAAGCGTGCCCTCACCACCGTCATGAACAAGTATGCAAGAAAATATAATATACTCAAGGACAACGACAAGAATCTCTCCGGTGAGGACGTCAGAGAGGGTCTCACTTGTGTCATAAGCATCAAGGTCAAAGAGGCACAGTTCGAGGGTCAGACAAAGGCTAAGCTCGGAAACACTGAGATTGGCTCTCTTGTTTCGGGTCTTGTTAACGAAAATCTCATGACCTTCCTCGAGGAAAATCCCGCTGTCGCAAGAGCAATCTTCGACAAGGCGATGGCTGCTTCAAGAGCAAGAGAGGCTGCGAGAAAGGCAAGAGAATTAGTCAGAAGAAAGTCTGCTCTCGAGGGCAACAGCTTGCCCGGTAAGCTTGCCGACTGTCAATCGAGAAACCCTGAGGAGACAGAGATATATATCGTTGAGGGAGACTCCGCAGGAGGCAGCGCAAAGGGCGGCAGAGACAGAAAGTTCCAGGCTATCCTTCCGCTTTGGGGTAAAATGCTCAATGTTGAGAAATCAAGACTTGATAAGGTCTATGGCAACGAAAAGCTCATGCCTGTCGTCACGGCACTCGGAACGGGACTCGGCGAGGAATTTGACCTAAGCAAGCTTCGCTACGGCAAGGTTATCATCATGGCCGATGCCGATGTCGACGGTTCTCACATCAGAACCTTGCTTCTCACGTTCTTCTACCGCTTCATGAAGCCGCTTGTCGAGGAGGGCCACGTCTATTTGGCTCAGCCTCCGCTTTACAGAGTCACAAAGTCGAAAAAGCACCACTATGCTTATTCTGACGAGCAGAGAGACGCGCTCATGGAGGAATTCAAGTCCGGTTATGAGATTCAGCGTTACAAAGGTCTTGGTGAGATGGATTCCGAGCAGCTTTGGGAGACAACCATGAACCCCGAGACGAGAATCATGCTCAGAGTTGATGTCGGCGATGCACAGAAGGCAGACGAGATCTTCACGGTTCTCATGGGCGACAAGGTCGAGCCGAGAAGAGAATTTATCGAAAAGAACGCTAAGTACGTCACAAATCTTGATATTTAATGGAGAGAATAGATGGAGACAAAAGACGAATTAATTCAGGGCAGCACCATAGACGTTGATCTCTACGAGGAGATGAAAAACTCCTTTATGGAGTACTCCATGTCGGTTATCGTCTCGAGAGCCCTTCCGGATGTCCGTGACGGACTTAAGCCGGTTCACAGAAGAATACTTTACACAATGTACGAGAACACCCTCTGGCACGACAAGGCATACCGTAAGTGTGCCGATACTGTCGGAGCGGTTCTCGGTAGATATCATCCGCACGGTGACGCATCTGTTTACGATGCACTTGTAAGACTTGCACAGGACTTCTCAATGAGATATATGCTCGTTGACGGTCACGGAAACTTCGGTTCTGTTGACGGTGACCCGCCGGCTGCTTACCGATACACCGAGGCAAGAATGTGCAAATTAAGCGAGGATATGCTTGCTGACATCGACAAGAACACAGTCGATTTCATGCCGAACTACGACGACAGACTTCAGGAGCCGCAGGTTCTTCCGTCCCACTTCCCTAACCTTCTTGTTAACGGTTCTCAGGGAATTGCCGTCGGTATGGCTACAAACATTCCGCCTCACAACATGAGCGAGGTTATCGACGGTCTTTGCTGTGTTATCGATAATCCTGAAGCTAGCCTTGACGACATCATGCAGCACATCAAGGGACCCGATTTTCCGACAGGCGGCATCATCATGGGCAGAAGCGGTATCCGCTCGGCTTATGCCACAGGCAAGGGAAAAATCACTGTTCGTGCAAGAACAGAGATAGTAGAGGAGAAAAACGGCAGAAGCAAAATTATCGTTTCCGAGCTCCCGTATCAGGTCAACAAAGCAAGACTTATCGAGTCGATTGCAACTCTCGTTAAGGAGAAGAGAATCGAGGGAATCACAAACGTTGAGGACCATTCCGACAGAAACGGCATGCACATGGTAATCGATGTTCGCCGTGATGCTTCGGCTCAGATCGTTCTCAATAAGCTTTTTGCTTACACTCAGATGCAGACAACCTTCGGAGCAATTCTGCTTGCCATTGTTGACGGTGAGCCGAAAACTCTTACCCTCAAGCAGATACTCGAGGAGTATTTGAAGTTCCAGGAGGATGTAATTTACAGAAGAACTCAGTTCGATCTCAAGAAAGCAAAGGACAGAGCTCACATTTTGGACGGCTTGCTCGTTGCTCTTGATGCTATCGACGAGGTTATCAATATACTCAGAAACTCAAAGTCTATCCCCGAAGGCAAGGAAGCCCTCATGCAGAGATTTGGTCTCGATGAGGTTCAGGCTCAGGCTATTGTTCAGATGAGACTCGGAGCACTCACAGGTCTCGAAAGAGAGAAGCTCGAGGATGAATTAAACGACCTCAAGCAGAAGATTGCCGACTACGAGGATATTCTCGCAAGCGAGCCAAGAAGAAGAGCAATCGTTAAGGACGAGGCTCTCGAGATGAAGAAGAAATACGGCGACGAGAGAAGAACAGAAATCGCTACAATCAGCGGCGAGGTTGATGTAGAGGATCTCATTCCGCACGAGGACTGCGTTATCACCATGACGGAGTTCGGCTATCTCAAGCGCCAGAAGCTTGATGCTTATAAGCTTCAGAACCGCGGCGGCAGAGGAATTTCCGGTATGTCCAGACGTGACGAGGATATAGTCAGAGATATGTTCATCGCAGAAACTCACGATAATATTCTCTTCTTCACAAGCGAGGGACGTTCCTTCAAGCTTAAGTGCTATGAGATTCCTGAGGCATCTCGTCAGTCACGAGGCATGAACGTTACTAACCTCATTCCGATTACGGGAGACGAGAAGGTAACGGCTATGCTCACCGTCAAGGACTTTGACGACGACAGAAGCATCATCATGCTCACAAAGCACGGCGTTATCAAGAGAGTTGAGCTTTCCGCTTTCGCAAATATCAGAAAGAACGGACTTAACGCAATGGTGCTCGACGAGGGCGATACACTCAATTGGGTCAAGCTCACAGACAACAACACAGAGATTATCGTTGCTACAAAGCACGGTAAGGCTATCCGTTACAACGCAACAGAAGTACGAATCATGGGCAGAAATGCTCACGGCGTAAGAGCAATCAAGCTTCTCGGCGATGATGTTGTAGTCGGTCTTGCTACCACAAACGAAGGAGAATATCTCCTCACAGCATCAGAAACAGGTTTCGGAAGAATTTCACCTATCGATAATTACCGCATCACCTCGAGAACAGGACAGGGAATCAACAACTATCCTACAGAGAAATTCGGCGATGTGGCCGCTATCTCAATGGTCGATTTGTCCGATGATCTCATTCTTATTTCTCAGGACGGTATCATCATCAGAATTGCCGCAGAGACAATCAGAATAACATCGAGAACCTCCAAGGGCGTCAAGATTATGAGACTCCAGGAAGGCGACAAGCTTATGACTCTGACGAGAACCGCTCACGAAGAGCCTGAGGAAAAGAGCGAAGAAGACGGCGAAAATGCCGAAGCTACCGCTTCTGAGAACACTTCAGATGAAAATGGTGAGACAGTCGAGACAAGCGAAACAAGTGAAAATACTGTTCAGACCGACAGCAAATTAGGCGAACTCTTAGAGAGAGCCGAAAAGGACCTTGAGGATCAGAACAGCGAAGAATAAAAATAAATCAAGATTAAGTAAATCCTGATTTGAATGACCAAAATTAAGGGAGCATATCACTGCGATATGCTCCCTGTTTTTATGCTAATGATTGAATTATTAAATATTATGAATTCCAGCTGATTTTTACGATAGCGGAATCATCACTGTCATATCCTACATAGTGCCATTTTTCAGAGCTTGTCCAAATCTTGAGGTCGTAGGTATCGTTTGTTTTGTCTGTGAAGTGAAGGTAACCGTTTCCGCTGCCAAGACCGCTGGGTCCTCTGCCGTGAACACGAATAATATGTGGTATTAAGTAAACGATGATATCGCTTATATCACAGCACGGATTGTCTAGGTATTCTGTGTAAAATTTATCGATGTAGCCGCCGTTTTTGAAGGTGATGATTTCCTTTAGTGGAATACCCGCAATCTCTGTGAGCGGATTTTTTTTGTCAAATTCCTTGTTGAGGTAGATGGTTCCGCTTCCGTCATCGTGTAGAACAACGGTTGCTTTGTCGTCTGAGAAAATTTTAGCGCTTGCCGCTGACGCACTTGTCGAGCCTAAGCCGATTGTAGCAGTCACAAGCATTGATACTGCCAGTACCGCAGAAATGATTTTACTGAATAATGAATGTTTTTTGGTTTTTATCATGAATTCTCCTTTTGTTTATTTATTATGAATTCCAGCTGATTTTTACAATCATAGGATCACGGCTGTTATAATCAACATAGTGAGAGCCGTGGCTGCTTAGCCAAATTTTAAGATCATAAGTATCGGGCTCTTTGTCTGTGAAGTGAAGATAACCGTTTCCGCTGCCAAGCCCCTTTGGACCGCATCCCTCGACGATAATTTTGTAATCGTAATCAGAGGTGTAAACCTCTCCGTGATAGCCGCGGGTAACTACATCGCCGATATATTGTGTGTAGAACTTGTCGATGTAACCGCCGTTTTTGAAGGTGATGATTTCCTTTAGCGGAATACCCGCAATCTCTGTGAGCGGATTTTTTTGGTTAAATTCTTTGTTTAGGGTGATGGTTCCGCTTCCGTCATCGAACAGAACAACGGTTGCTTTGTCGTCCGAGAAAATTTTAGCGCTTGCCGCCGATGCAGTTGACGAGCCTAAGCCGATTGTCGCCGTCACAAGCATCGATACTGCCAGTACCGCTGAAATAATTTTACTCAATAGTGAATGTTTTTTTTTCATTTTCTTCTCCTTCTAAATTAATATTTTCAGCTGAGTTTTTAATCAGTCTGCTTTCGTAGTTTGTTTTGATGAAAATATCGTTTTCAAAATCTGTTGTCTTATTTACATAACACCACTTGAAGTGGTCTATCGCAAGCTTCAAGATGAATGCGAGTGTGAATAGAAATAATACTGTGATAATCATTTAATCCCCTTTGTTTTAGCTTTATTTATTCTAGTGTTTTTCTTCTGCCCTTTTGGGGCCGCTCAAAGCACCGAGAACGCACATTGCAAAGCTTAACAAAATGATTGCGATAGGTGCTGTCATATTATTTCTCCTTTCTTTTAGAATTAATAATTAGATGAAAGCCAAGAGCATAGAATGGATACTGCCGTTATTGTGGCAAATATCATTGCTGTTAAAATAAGTGCGTGCATTAGTCTTTCTCCTTTTTCTTTTGTGTAAGTCTTTTTCAAATCTCGTTTTTGTTTTATTTCTTTGTCTTTTGTATGTCGCTATTTTAATATTTAAGGTCGGACAGATAACGGACAAAAAAAGAATCGCCTCAAAAATGAGACGATTCCGAAAATCAATTTTTAATTTAGATTAAAGTGAAACCTCTACCTTTTCACCCGTTACCTTGATGACTGTTCCGAGCTCGCTTTCCTCTGCCTCACCGCCGTTTACCGACTTTACTGAGAAGATGTTTCGAAGAACAATCTTGAGGTTAGAGTACTTGCCGTCAAATGTGAATGTAAGTTTGTCTTTCTCGTTCTTTCCGACTACGCTGAAAAGCTTCTCTGCGTTTGTATCATAGACCTCTGTGCTTGTCTCGCCCTTAAGCTCGAAGACATGGAGCTCACTGCCGCTTGAGTAGTCATATTCTGGCTTCTGATTGTTTGTGCCGAATACGATGATGGAGTTCTCTCTTGCCATGAGCGGAAGGCTGAAGAAGTCGTGGTTTTCTTTGAGCCATGTGCCGCCCTCGATTTTCTTGTTGGAGAGAATATTCGTCCATGTTCCCTTAGGAAGATAATACTCGACATCACCGTTCTCTCTGAATACCGGGCAAACCATAATCTTGTCACCGAGCATATACTGCTTGTCGACTGCATCGCATGATTTATCATCTGTGAATTCGAGAACAAGAGCACGCATTGTCGGAACACCTGTCTTGTGGGTTTTGACAGCCTCTGTGAAGAGATAAGGCATGAGGCGGCACTTGAACTCGGAGAAGTATCTGACAACGTCTACGCTTTCCTCACCGAAGAGCCACGGCACACGGTAGGAGTTTGAGCCGTGAAGTCTCGAATGAGTGGAGAGAAGACCGAAAGCCGCCCAGCGCTTGTAAACATCGGCTGGGGCTGTTCCCTCGAAGCCTGACATATCGTGGCTCCAGAAGCCGAAGCCTGACATGCAAAGCGAAAGTCCGGCTCTTAAGGATTCGCTCATGGACATATAGTTAGATGAGCAGTCGCCGCCCCAGTGAACCGGGAATTTCTGACCGCCAACTGTCGCACTTCTTGCGAAGAGACAAGCGTGATTTTTGCCGTAGAACTCCTCGAGAACCTCGAATACGGCTTTGTTGTAAAGATAAGTGTAGTAGTTGTGCATGAGAACGGGGTCTGAGCCGTCATAGTAAACGACATCGGTGGGGATTCTCTCGCCGAAGTCTGTCTTGAAGCAGTCCACACCCATTTCGAGCAAGCGGATAAGCTTAGATTTGTACCACTTTACCGCCTCCGGGTTTGTGAAGTCGACAATTCCCATTCCGGCCTGCCACAAATCCCACTGCCAAACGTCACCGTTAGGTCTCTTGAGAAGGAATCCGTGCTCCATGCCCTCCTTGAAGAGCGGAGATTTCTGAGCGATGTAAGAATTTATCCAAACGCAGATTTTGAGTCCCCTTTCTTTCATCACCTTAATCTGATGATCTATATCGGGGAACATTGCCTTGTCAAAGTCGAAGTTGCACCACTCGTTCTCTTTCATCCAGTAGCAGTCAAAATGGAAGACGGAAAGCGGAATGTGTCTTTCCTCCATGCCGTTGATAAAGCTCATGACTGTCTCTTCGTCATACTTTGTTGTGAATGACGATGTGAGCCAAAGACCGAATGTCCATGCGGGCGGAAGTGCTGGTTTTCCGGTGAGGTTTGTGTAGTTAACAAGAACGTCTTTCATGTCCTCGCCGCCCACTACCATGAAGTCGATGCTTTCGCCCGGCTGTGAGAACTGAACTCTTGTTACCTGCTCTGAGCAAATCTCGTAGCTTACTTTATCAGATGAATTTACAAATACACCGTAGCCCTTGTTTGTGATGTAGAACGGGATGTTCTTGTAAGAAATCTCCGTGCATGTGCCGCCGTCCTCATTCCACATATCGACAATCTGACCGTTCTTTACAAACGGAGTGAATCTCTCGCCGAGACCGTAGATGTTTTCGCCGAGGTCAACATCAAGCTGAGTTCTCATGAAAGGCCCGTCGTTCGTCTTCATGTAGGAGATCATAGCGTGACCGAATTTGTCGCCTATGCCTGTTAATTTTCTGTCCTTGTAGTAGTAAGTGAAGGATGCGGGATTTTTCTTGATGACAAGCTTTGTTTCGCCCGACTTTATGGTTAAGCCGCTCTCGTCCTCTGTGACGTCAAGCTTGAGATTTTTGTCCTCAATTTCAAATTCAGGCACTTTTTTGCCAGAACCCATAAAGTGATAAGCCTTCATGCGGATGATGTTTTCCTGAGGTGAGGAAATGAACATCTCGATTACGGGGCCGCCCATGGCTCTTTCGTCCTGATGATACGGCACGCTGTAAAGATAAACCTCGTTTTCGCTTACCTTAACTTCTCTGATTTGGCAGACATCGTAGTTTTCGACGCCATCAAGGTTCATCCAATAACCTTTTGTGAATTTCATTATCAACACTCCTTACATAGAATTTTGAACTCGATAAAAAACATATAGATTTCAGTAGTTATTCTTGCTGAGTTCATAATTTACATCTATAATAATATCATAAATTCATATGTCAATCATTTATCAAAATAAATTTAAAATATTTATTCAATTAATTTTTTAAATCACTTCAGATCAGTAATTTTTAGCAATAAATCATGGTAAAATATCAATCAGCATTACCCGAAACAATAATCGTGGCGCCCGACCCAAGGGATCACGAACAGGATTTTCACATTTTACTTGTAAACGAATTTAACAAATACCCCAAAATGAAGCCGTGTGATGCGGTTAAGCTCGTTTTCCAGGGGCTTTTCGGCGGCGGACACCTCGTAAAGGACTGGTTCTATTGCCTCGAGAGAATCGAGAATGAGGGCTCGGATTTGACAGCTGATCAGTATGTCTACCCGGAGATTGAGAAAATTTCCGAGGAATATTCGAGAATGAACCTATCTGTTCTCACAAGACTTCCCTATGACGTTGTCGGCAGAATGTTTATGAAATCAAGTGAAAACGAGGAGAAAACCCCGGAGAAAAAGGAAGCTTTTCTTTTCAGTCTTCAGATGATTAAGGATATGAGCGAAAAGGGCGAAAGCCCGTTCACATACAAGGAAGCGGCGGAATACATAGATTCTTACATAGACGAGGTCAATAAAAACGGCGAGCCGTTTGCTCCGCACCACTCAAAGGAGTATGTCGAGGCATACAGACCCGCTTACCGTGTCGTAAAGAATGTCTACTGCGATAATCTCGAGATTTTCGTGAAGCTTTCAAGACTTTATTCGAGCGGAAACTTTGCGTCATGTGCCATTGACGGCATGACCGCAAGCGGAAAAACGAAGCTTGCAGAAATTATAGCAGGTATTTTTGAGTGCAATGTTTTCCATACGGAGGATTTCAGACTTCCGCCAGTTATGAGAACAAAAACCGCCATGCACGGTCTTGGCAGTGATTTTGACATTGACAGATTTAAGTCGGAGATAGTCGATCATTTACAGGATACGGAGAGCTTTTCTTGGGGAGTTTATAACCCCGAGAAGGGCAAATACGACAAGCGAAAGGCAGTCGCTCCCGAGAGACTTAATATAGTCGAGGGGCTTTATTCCATGCACCCAAAGCTTGGAAAATATTACGATTTAGGTATATATGTTGACTCCGATGATATAATTCAGGCGAGAGTATTAAGCTCGAAATACGGCGCCGAGGGCTATCGCCAGTTTGCAGAGGCAAGCATGGTAAAGGAGAAAAAATACCTCGACGAAAACAATATCAGGCTTTCTGCCGACATTGTGATCGACAGTGTAGAGTAAATTTAAAAACAGAAATTTGAGAACAAAAACGGCGGTCTTTGACCGCTGTTTTTTGCGAAAAATCCCAATATTAAGCCGTTTTTCAAAGTTTTTCTTGACGAACCCACCTTTCGCCGATATAATCAAATGTTGTGTCAAAACGACAAAAAACTAAAAAATAAACTGACAGAAAAGAGATGAGATCATGACTTCACTTATTATCACATTCGTTCTCGGCTTGTTCTTTATTGCGGGCGCACTCGTCGTCAAAATCGTAAAGGACAAGGAGCGACTCGAGGATTTTTCCGTTGCGGCGGCTCTCGGTGCACTTGTATTCATATCTGCTTGTGACATTGTTCCGGAGATTTTTGAGATTTGGAGCGGCACAAAATTATTTTTGGCTGCCCTCTTTGTTTTAATCGGTGTCGGAGTGCTGATGGGACTTGACCACTTTGTTCCCGACCACGATTCCGATGAACTTGAAGAAAATATGGTTCATATCGGCGTTATGACAGTTATGGCTCTGTCTCTTCACAATATAGTCGAGGGAATGAGCGTTTACAGCATTTCGGCAACCTCCCTTTCGGGCGGAATTTCGCTTGCTGTCGGCATCGGACTGCATAACATCCCTATGGGCATGCTTATTTACTCCACTCTCGACAAGGAAAAGGTTCTCAAAAAGAGAATAGTCCTCTCCTGTGCCGCATTCTCCACATTTGTCGGCGGACTGCTCATGTATCTTCTCGGAGAATTCATGAACGAAAGCATCGAATGCGCACTTATCTGCGTGGCTCTCGGAATGGTTATCTATATCGTATTTTTCGAGCTTCTCCCCGGCATCATTCACGCAAAAAAATGGGCAAGAAGCGCAGTAGGTTTCATCATCGGAGCCGCTATTGTGTTCCTCAGTATGATTATCGCTTAATGTGAAAAACTCTCCCTCGAGGAGAGTTTTATTTTTTCTTTAAAAAATTTCACAAAAGCTATTGACAAAAGCTTCAGAATTGATTATAATAACAAAGCTTGATAAAACGGTGTCGTTGAGTGACCTGACTTTTTATCATTTAAAAATGGCGGTTTAGCTCAGTTGGCTAGAGCATTCGGTTCATACCCGAAGTGTCGTTGGTTCAAATCCAATAGCCGCTACCATACGGCCCGGTGGTCAAGAGGTTAAGACACCGCCCTTTCACGGCGGTATCACGAGTTCGATTCTCGTCCGGGTCACCAAATGGCCCAAGTCAGCAATGATTTGGGCTTTTTGTATAAAGACCTAAATTTAACCTCTTAAACCGGAAAGCCCTGTCTGATCGTTTAAGGCAGGGCTTATTTTTTTAATAATAACATATCTTTGATATTTCTGTTATGAAAGGATTACTTATGAAAAATTTACGTTCCTTCCGTGTAAAGAAAATTATCGCTCTGGTTCTTGTCATGTGCTTAGGCTTCGCCCTCACTGCATGTACAACTTCTACATCTTCGAGCTCTTCCTCAAAGCTTGAGGTAAGCGCAGAAGAAATGAATCCTGAGATGAGCTCATATACAAACGATTTTGACGGTATTGTAAGCTACCTCAAAGACAGTGAGGTTTTGGCAGGCGATGCTTCCGAGATGGCTTCTGACTTTATCGGTGCTATTGACGGCGGAAAGTTCTCTTTCTCCTATGAGGGAACTAACATCACTTGCGAGATTTACGAGTACGATCTTGATAACTTAAATGATAAGGCAGAAGAGACAATCGCGTCCGTCAAGGAAAACGGCACATTCCGTTCACTTAACGAGGATGTTGAGGCTACTCTCTCAAACAGCGGAAAGTTTCTCATGATCTACAAGAACTCCGCTTCCTCAAAGGACGATACTCAGAAAGCAATGACAGAGAGAATGAACGAGAAGTTCACAAACTTTGTAGGCAAATAATTTATAACTTAGCTTTATAAGCCGCACTTAATTGTGCGGTTTAT
This sequence comes from Bacteroidaceae bacterium, assembly GCA_963589785.1. Taxonomy (GTDB): domain Bacteria; phylum Bacillota; class Clostridia; order Oscillospirales; family Acutalibacteraceae; genus SIG603. The sequence continues at coordinate 37,786 of CAVAMJ010000018.1, forward strand.
TTTTTTATTTGCGATTAATTATATTTACATTTTCCCTACTTTTCGTTATATTGATGTTGTGTGATTAATATTTTATATGAGGTTGAATCGGCAGATGTAAAAATGCCGATTTACTTAAAAAAGAAAGGACGATACTTCATGAAAGCAATCGATTCAGAAGTAAAAAGAGTGTGTGAAAATTATTTAAGCGGCGACAAGAAGCTCTCGGAGCTTTTCAAGAATTGTTACCCAAACACTATGGACACTACCGTAAAGTGCCTTGGCGAAAAGGATACCTTCGTCATCACGGGTGACATTCCCGCAATGTGGCTTCGTGATTCTACCGCTCAGGTGCGCCACTATCTCCCCGTCGCAAAAACTGACGAGGAAACCGCAGACGCTATCGAGGGACTTATAAACCGTCAGTTCAAGTGCATTGCAATTGATTCTTATGCAAATGCATTCAACAGCGAGCCAAGCGGCTTGTGCTGGCCCGTTTATGCGGCTCAGACTCTCGGCGAGACAAATGGCGAGCGTGACACGACTGATTTTACATCACCGTGGATTTGGGAGCGTAAATACGAGATTGACTCCCTCTGCTACCCCGTTCAGCTTGCTTACTTATTCTGGAAAACAACAGGCAGAACCGCTCAGTTTAACGAGCAGTACAAGAAAAGCACTGAGATTATCTTAAATCACTTTGAGCGTGAACAGGATCACTCGAAGAGCGAGTATTTCTTTATTCGTGAGAACTGCCCTCCGACAGATACGCTTGTCAATGACGGCAAGGGAAATCCCGTTGCGGTTACCGGCATGACATGGTCAGGCTTCCGCCCGTCCGATGACGCTTGCACTTACGGTTATCTTATTCCGTCAAATATGTTTGCGGTGGTAACTCTTGGCTACACGGCAGAAATTATGCGTGAAGTCTATCGAGACGAAGAGCTTGCAGCACGTGCCGAAAAATTAGCGGCAGAAATTGACGAGGGAATTAAGAAATACGGCATTGTCGAGCATCCGAAATTCGGAAAAATCTATGCTTACGAAACTGACGGCAACGGAAACTATGTTCTTATGGACGATGCAAATGTTCCGAGTCTTCTTTCAATACCGTACCTCGGATATTGCTCAGCAGATGATGAAATATATAAAAATACACGTGAGTTTGTTTTGAGCAGTGAAAATCCCTATTACTATTCCGGTAAAGCTGCAAAGGGAGTAGGTTCGCCACATACTCCGAAGGATTATATCTGGCACATTGCATTATCGATGCAGGGTTTGACGAGCACCGACCACGAGGAGTGCAAGGAACTTCTTGAATTACTCAAGACAACAGATGCAGACAAGGGATTTATGCATGAGGGCTTCCACAAGGACGATCCAACTAAGTTTACTCGCCCGTGGTTTGCATGGTCAAATTCCCTATTCTCAGAATTTGTACTAAAGTGCATAGATGAAAATATAATCTGATAAACTAAAATATAAAGTCTAAAAATGCAGAGTTCGTTAAGGACTCTGTATTTTTAATTTTTGAAAAGAATGAAAAAGAAACACCTATCCCCTGTTTTGTTGCAATATATACAAAATCAAGCTAAATAGATTAGATAATAACTACAAAATAAAGAAATATAAATAAATTTATAAAAAAGCTTGACTTTAAAGCTCAGTTTTAGTATACTAACGAAGCTGTCTGCAAAAACAGCGGCAAACCTAAAAGTTAATCAAAACTTTTTGAAATGGAGTTTCAAAAAAGTCTTGACAAACTCCCTAAGGTTTGATAAAATAGACGAGCTGTCC
>CAVAMJ010000019.1:0-29495 GCA_963589785.1 Bacteroidaceae bacterium
GTTTTATTGCAAATCTCGAGCATAGATTAAATAACGAGAATTATGATAATAATATTAAATTAAAAAATGGAAAAATACTCGCTTTTTCTGTTGTTTCGGCAACATTAATTGTATCGAGCTTTTTAATCATTGCTTCTTATTTGATATCTCCGTATCTTGGAATGATAATAGAAGCAATCATGACATATCAAATTCTAGCGGCAAAGTGCCTTAAAGTAGAGAGTATGAAAGTATATACAAGTATAACAACCGATGGTCTTGAAGCAGGTCGGAAAGCCGTTTCAATGATAGTCGGACGAGATACTGAAGTACTTGATGAAAAGGGTGTTATAAAAGCTGCGGTAGAAACAGTTGCTGAAAACACTTCTGACGGAGTTATTGCACCTATGGTCTATACTGCATTAGGAGGACCGATACTTGGATTTGCATATAAAGCAATGAACACTATGGATTCAATGGTCGGCTACAAAAACGACAAATTCCTTTATTTTGGAAGAACTGCGGCAAAATTAGATGACATAGTTAACTTTATACCTTCAAGAATAAGTGCTTATCTTATGATACTTGCGGCATATCTAGGCGGCAAACAGTTTGACGGACACAATGCATACCGAATGTTCAAAAGAGACAGATTTAATCATGCAAGTCCAAATTCTGCACAAACAGAAAGTGTGTGCGCAGGAGCACTTTGCATACGGCTTGCTGGAGATGCTGTTTATTTTGGAAAACTTGTGAAAAAGCCGTTTATAGGCGACGCTATACGCGAAGTAGAACCCGAGGACATAAAACGAGCAAATCGGTTAATGTATACCTCCGCAGTTTTATGTGAATTGATATGTTTAGTGATATTGAGTGTAATTTATTATGCGATGTATAATATTTAAATAACATTCGGATACATGAAGAAAGCATTAGGAGAACATCATGAAAATTATCCATGGCGGAGACATTTATAACAATAAAGTTAATATCGATTTTTCCGTTAATATTAATCCTCTTGGAATACCAAACTCCGTAAAACAGTCGATCAACAAAGCAGTAGACATGTGCGACTGCTATCCTGATATCAACTGCACTAAACTAAAATCTGCTGTATCGGAATTACTCTCAGAAAATGGCAATGAAGTAAATCCTGATAAAATTATATTCGGAAACGGTGCATCAGAACTCTTCATGGCGATAGTCCATGCCATAAAACCACAAAAAGCATTAATACCGGTTCCATCTTTTTACGGATATGATTATGCGTTAAATGCGACAGACTGCAATAGAAAATACAGCTACATAGATCTTGAAAGAGGAATAGTCGCCAATCAAATAATCAATGAGTTAAATGATGATATAGATATTGTTTTTATTACTAATCCAAACAATCCCACAGGACAACTCATCGACTGCAAAGAATTAATCAAAATCATTGATTACTGTTACACAAAAAAGATAACTGTGATTGTTGATGAATGCTTCATTGATTTCTGTGAAACCGCAGAATCGACAATAAAGCTTACAAAACAATATGATAATCTCATTGTTGTCCATGCGTTCACAAAGATTTACGCCATTCCGGGAATTCGATTAGGTTATTTAGTTTGCAGTAATAAAACTCTGATAGAAAAAATACAGAAAAATCTCCCCGAATGGAATGTTTCGGTTATTGCACAAGTTGCAGGAATCGCCTGTACAACTGAAAAAGACTATGTACAGAAAACTAAAAAGTATGTATCGGCGCAAAGAATACTTCTTACTGAAGGACTTGTAAATTATGGCTTTAAGGTCTATGAAAGCCATGCGGATTTTATATTATTTAACTGTAAATACCGACTTTATGAACCGCTATTGGAAAAAGGAATATTGATACGAGACTGTTCCAATTATAAAGGATTGTCAGATGGGTTTTATAGAATTGCTATAAAATCTGAGATAGAAAACAAAGAATTATTGAAAGCAATAGGTGAGTGTATTGAAGAAAATTGAGCATTTACAGCCAATGGAAATTGAAAAAAGAAGTTTTGAAATAATATCTCAGGAGCTTGCGGCAAGAAACATAGTTCTCCCTCCTGAACAAGAGTTAATTACTAAGAGAGTTATTCACACAAGTGCCGATTTTGACTATGTCGATACACTAAAATACTCTGAAAATTCCGTAGCAAAAGCAAAAGATCTCATTGCAAGCGGAGCTGACATTGTAACTGATACTAACATGGCACTTTCAGGAATAAACAAAAAGATGCTCGAAAAGTTTGGCGGACAAGTTCATTGCTTTATGGCTAATGAAACAGTTGCAGTCCTAGCAAAAGAACGGAAAATTACCAGAGCAGCAATTAGTATGGATTTTGCATCTAAAATAGAAAAACCCGTAATATTTGCGATTGGGAATGCACCAACCGCACTCATTAGGTTATATGAAATGATACAGGATGGTATATATAAACCGGCATTCATTATAGGAGTTCCCGTTGGATTCGTGAATGTTGAGGCTTCAAAAGAGTTAATAATGGAGACAGATGTGCCGTTTATTATCAATAAAGGGCGAAAAGGCGGCAGCAATATTGCCGCCGCTATTTGCAATGCGCTTATTTATTCAATGGTAGATAGAGAATAACAATATGAGATACGGATTTACAACCGGAAGCTGTGCAGCAGCAGCGTCAAAAGCGGCTGTATATATGCTGCTTACAGGTAATATCAAAAAGCAAATTACTATAGAAACACCAAAAGGTATTCCTTATACAGCACAAATAGTAGATATTACACGCAGTGAAACTAAAGTCAGCTGTGCTGTTGAAAAAGACGGCGGAGATGATCCTGATGTTACAACAGGTGCTCTTATTTATTCGAGCGTGTCTCTCTCTAAAAGCTCATATATAAATATAGACGGCGGAATCGGTGTAGGAAGAGTCACAAAACCAGGGCTTGACCAACCGGTAGGTAATGCTGCAATAAATCATATCCCACGAGATATGATAAAAAAAGAAGTAACAGAAGTATGTGAGCTTTTGGATTATAAAGGTGGACTCAATATAGAAATCTCTGTTCCTAACGGAATAGAATTAGCCGAAAAAACTTTTAACCCAAGACTTGGAATTATTGGTGGTATATCAATACTTGGAACAAGTGGAATAGTGGAACCTATGAGCAACCAAGCTATTCTTGATACGATTAATATTGAATTAAATCAGCGCAAAGCACTGGGCTTTGATTATGTAGCTATAACACCAGGAAATTATGGTCTTGATTTCATGAAAAACAAATATGGCTATGACCTTGACCGCAGTGTCAAATGTAGTAATTTCATCGGCCAGACCATAGATATGGCAGCTGATATTGGTTTCAATAAAATTCTTCTGACAGGACATATCGGAAAATTAATAAAAGTAGCCGGTGGCATCATGAATACTCATTCAAGGGAAGCAGACTGCCGCCTCGAACTGTTAGCAGCTTTTGCCGTAAAATGCAATGTGCCTACAGACCATATTGTGCGCATTTTGGAATGTCTTACTACAGAAGAAGCACTTTCAACATTAAAAGAAAGCGGAAAATTACACGAAGTTATGAATATTGCCATGGAACGCATATGTTTTTATCTTAATAAGCGAGCCAAAAAAAGACTACAGATAGACTGTATCATGTATTCAAATGTATTTGGCGAATTGGCAAAAAGCAGCGAGGCAGAAAAATGGTTTATTTTGTTGGAGCAGGAACAGGAGCACCGGATCTCATAACTGTAAGAGGAATGAGACTTTTAGAAAAAGCGGATGTAATAATATACGCAGGCTCTCTTGTAAATCCACAGCTTTTAGATTACGCAAAAGACAATTGTGATATATATAACAGTGCAAAAATGACACTTGATGAAGTGATTGACACAATTAAAAAAGCTGAAACGGATAGAAAGGTAACAGTGAGACTTCATACCGGAGAACCAAGTATATATGGTGCAATACGCGAGCAAATGGATGAACTCGACAAGCTTAATATAAAATACGAAAGTTGCCCAGGAGTAAGTGCGTGTTTTGGAGCGGCGTCATCACTAAACTTAGAGTATACACTTCCGGGAATTTCTCAATCACTCATTATAACTCGAATGGAAGGACGCACTAAAGTTCCTCCAAAGGAAAGCATAGAAAGCTTTGCCACTCATAACGCATCCATGGCAATCTACCTTAGCACGGGACTTTTAGCAGATCTCTCTGAAAGGTTAATAGTGGGCGGTTACAATGCTGATACCCCAGCAGCTCTTGTTTACAAAGCAACTTGGCCTGAAGAAGAAGCTTATGTGTGCACTATCGGAACATTAGAAGAAACTGCAAAAGCACACAACATAACAAAGACTGCAATTGTGCTTGTAGGTGACGTCATAACTCATAGGCATTATGATAAATCAAGACTTTATGCGCCTGACTTTTCAACTGAATACAGAAAAGCATACGGTAACGATGTGGTTGATTAGTATTTAATGCCTACTAAATAAAAGTTCAGTATTATAAGGAAATAAAAATGAAAATCTGTGTAATAAGTTTTACACAAAAAGGATATCGACTGTCTTGTGAAATAAAAGAGAAAATTCAAGAATTGAATGGAATAGACAGTATAGAAATCTACACAAAATGTTCTCTACTTAAAACACCTGATACAAATAAATCTAAATACACATATGTAAATTCTAAAATTGACAAATGGGCAGCTGAACAAATGTGTGAAAAAAAAGCCCTTATTTTTATAGGAGCTTGTGGCATTGCAGTAAGAGCCATCGCCTCATCGGTAGAAAATAAGTTATACGATAGTCCTGTCATTGTAATAGACGAATTAGGTAAATTTGTAATTCCGATATTGTCAGGACACGTTGGCGGTGCTAATGAGTTATCATACTTGATTGCTGAACAAATAAACGCTGTGCCTGTCATCACTACCGCAACAGATATAAACAAAAAGTTCGCTGTTGATATTTTTGCAAAAAAGAATGACCTGGCTATACTAAACAAAGAAGGTATAGCCAAAATTTCAGCTAAGGTTCTTTCTAATGAAATAATTTTGGTTTCTACAGATGTTTATTTAGAAGAATTAACTAATATAAAAAACATCAATTTTACCGAATACCCACCAAAAAGATATGTCGATATTCTTATTTCTCGAGACAAGGACATTAGAAAATATGATGCCGCATTGTATTTAAAGCCAAAACAGTATGTTTTAGGAATAGGTTGCAAGAAAAATACACCTTATGAAAAAATCGAATTTGCGATAAATGGCAGTCTTTCACAAATCGGAATTGAAAAATACGAGTTAAAAATGATTACATCCATTGATTTAAAAAAGCATGAGCAAGGAATAAACCAATGGTGCAATCAAAATAGACTCGATTTCATTACATACTCGGCTGAAGAATTGCTTTCAGTGGAAGGTAATTTCAGCGCATCTTCTTTTGTGAAAGAAAAAGTAGGTGTCGATAACGTTTGTGAGAGGGCGGCAGTATTGGGGTGTCAAAAACAACAATACGATATGACAGGTAAACACAAGACACCTGATATAAATAACATCTTTTGCGAAAATACAATAAGCAATTATCCAAAATTGGTGTGCAAAAAACACATATACGACGGTGTAACAATAGCCGTTGCAATGTTCGGTTGCTACAACGAAAAGTAAAAATACACAAAAAAAGAAAATAATAATCAAGGAAACTACAATGAGCAAAATTTATATAATCGGCATAGGACCGGGAAACGAAGATATGATGACTAAACAAGCGATTTCCGCACTGGAGAATGCCGATGTTATTATTGGGTATACTGTTTATATAAAACTGATTGAAAAGAAATATCGAGAAAAAGAGCTTTTAACCACACCTATGCGCCAAGAAAAAGAAAGATGCCTTCTTTGCTTTAAAAAAGCACTCGAAGGAAAAATGGTAGCTTTAGTTTGCAGCGGTGATGCGGGAATCTACGGCCTTGCATCTCTTATGTATGAAATTGGTCAAAACTACAAGTCCGTAGAATTAGAAGTTATACCCGGCATAACGGCAGCAAACAGCGGAGCTGCGGTACTGGGTGCTCCTTTAAATCATGATTTCTGCACAATCAGTTTAAGTGATTTGCTAACGCCTTGGGTAAAAATAGAAAAACGTTTGGTAGCTGCAGCTGAAGGAGATTTCGTAATAGCACTGTATAATCCATCAAGCCATAAGCGAAAGGATTATCTAATGAGAGCATGTGATATATTGTTAAGAGTTATCGAACCAAGCAGACCGTGTGGTTATGTCGAAAACATCGGACGTGAAGGAACCACATATACAGTCTGCACACTTGGTGAATTAAGAGAAGCTCAGGTTAACATGTTTACAACAGTGTTTATCGGAAACGAAGGAACAAAAATCATCAACGGAAAACTTGTCACTAGAAGAGGCTATCAAATTGAGTAAGATACTGATATTTGCGGGAACAACTGAAGGACGAAAGCTTTCAGAATATTTGTGCGAGAGAAAAACAGAGCACACCGTATGCGTTGCAACCGAATACGGCGGAATTGTGTTGCAGGAAAATCCATATGCTATTGTACATACGGGCCGCATGAACTGTCTTGAAATGCGCGATTTTTTCACAAAACAAGGCTACGAAATTGTAGTAGATGCAACTCATCCTTATGCTACTGAAGTCACAAATAATTTAAGGAATGCGTCGGAAAGCGAGAATATTAAGTATCTTCGCCTAAAAAGAGATACCGATATTTCAATAGATTATGATAATGTTCACTTTTTCTCAGATAACGAAACCTGTGCTAAAGCTCTTAACAATACAGTAGGAAATATACTCCTCACAACAGGAAGTAAAGAACTTAATGTATATTGCAAGAAACAAAATCTAAAAGAAAGACTGTTTGTACGTGTGCTTCCGGGAATAGAAAGTATCAGTTTATGTATGCAAAATGATATTGTCGGTAAACACATAATTGCTTTGCAAGGGCCTTTCAGCACAAATCTCAACGAAGCACTTATCGATCAGTACAACATCCGCTGTCTTGTGACAAAAAAGAGTGGAACAGCAGGCGGTTGGTACGAAAAAATAGAAGCTGCAAAAAACAAAGGTATACCTGTATATGTGGTTGGTCAGGGTTCTCAAGATAATGGAATGTCATTTGAAGAGGTATGCGAGTATTTTGATGCCCAATATAGCATTACCGACTATCATGTTTACAACAGCAACAATGACAAGAGAACAAAATATAAACTAAGCATACTTCTGGCAGGAATAGGAGTTGGCAGTAACGATCATATTACAGAATCGGTAGCGAAAGCAATTAAAAATGCTGATATATTGCTTGGAGCCAAACGCATGATAGATAGCTATGATGCTAAAATTGATAAGAAGCCCTATTATTTAGCAAGTCAAATAATCCCATATCTTCTCAATATTGATAGTATTGTCGATAGTTTTAGTGTCAAAAAAAGTTTTAACAACAAAAACAGCACTGACACAATCAACGTTCTTATTTTATTTTCCGGTGACACAGGGTTTTATAGTGGCTGTCAAAAGCTATTCACAGCCTTAAAAAATGAGATTGAGACTGGTAAACTAAATGCAGATATATCGATACTTCCGGGGGTTTCGTCAGTGTCATATATGGCATCTGTTATTGGAGAATCCTATAGCGATGCATACGTTTGCAGTATCCATGGCACAAAGCTATCTAACCTTACTTCTCGGATAAGCCAATACCCCAAAACATTTATGCTTATGTCCGGTGTTAAAGATGTACATATGCTTGGAGAGTTGTTAAGCCAAGATGATAAATACGGTTTAAAAAACTGCTTAATTACTGTCGGATACCAGTTGTCATACCCGAACGAAAAAATAATGCAGCTTTCTCCTAATGAGTGTACGAGGCTAGAACAGGAAGGATTGTATCTTTGTATGATCAAAAACAGCAATCCCGTTACAAGAAATGCTACTCCACATATTAGTGACACAGATTTCATCCGCGAAAAAATACCCATGACCAAAGAAGAAATACGACATATTAGCCTCTGTAAACTTAAAATGAAATCGGATTCGGTGCTATATGATATTGGAAGCGGTACAGGATCAATCGCTATTGAAGCAGCATCTCTTTCAAACAATATAGAGGTCTATGCAATAGAGCAGAAACCTAATGCCGTAAACCTTATCACACAAAACATAGCTAAATTTGGCTTAGATAACATCCATATTGTTAATACAAAAGCTCCTGAAGGAATGGATAAGCTTCCCATTCCGACACATGCTTTTATTGGCGGTAGCGGCGGAAATTTAAAAGATATAATTAAAAGTCTTAAAGCCAAAAATCCTCATGTACGCATAGTTATAAACGCAATTTCAATAGAAACGATATGCGAGATAAAAGAAGTATTATCCGACTGTGATACAAATAACAAAGATATTATACAGATACAAGTCAGTCGTTCAAAACAAATAGGAAATTATCATCTTATGCATTCAGAAAATCCCGTCTGGATATGTTCTTTTGATTTTCAGTAATCTACGCATCGCTTTAAAAAGAGTTTCTTGAGGAAAAAATATGAAAATAAACCGTTTTATGATAGCAGCCCCCAAAAGTGGTAGCGGAAAAACAATGATAACCTGTGCTTTGTTACAGTTGATTAAGGACAGTGGCAGAAAATTAGTGTCATATAAATGTGGTCCAGACTATATTGATCCGATGTTTCATAGCAAAGTTCTCGATATTCCTTCTAAAAATCTAGATACATTTTTTACAAACGAAGGAACTACTGTTCAACTATTTTTGAACGGGAATTCTGACGGAGACTTTGCAGTATTAGAAGGTGTTATGGGACTTTATGACGGACTTGGCGGAATACATGAACAAGGATCATCATACCATTTAGCAGAAGTGACACGCACTCCAATAATTCTTGTGGTAGATGCAAAGGGAATGGGGAAATCTGTCATAGCTCTCATATCGGGATTTTTGCAATATGACACACAGCATCTAATTAAAGGCGTTATTTTGAACAGAATGTCAAAAGGATATTATGATATAATTAAGCCTTTGATAGAACAAGAACTCTCCATAAAAGTGGTTGGATATTTCCCCGAGCAAAAAGATATAACTCTAAAAAGCAGACATCTTGGTCTTGTTATGCCCGATGAACTCCATGATTTAAAAGAGAATTTAGACGAAATTGCATTCAGGCTAAAGAAAACAATAAATATGGACTTACTGATAGATATAGCAAACAGTGCAACGGATATCTGCGATAATAAAACTGAATTAACTCAAAACATTAGTACACAGAATATCGTAAATATAGCGATAGCAAAGGACGAAGCTTTTTGTTTTTATTACGAAGACAATCTTAGACTACTAGAAAAATATGGAGCAAAATTACAATATTTTTCACCAATACACGATTCGGCACTTCCTGAAAATTGTGACGCACTATTGCTTGGAGGAGGCTATCCTGAGCTGTACAAAAAAGAACTGAGCGAAAACAAATCGATGCTAAGCTCCATTGGTAAAGCTTTTAAAAATGGTTTACCGACAGTTGCGGAATGCGGAGGATTTATGTATCTTCACACATATATTCACAACAATTATAACGAAAACTCCGAAGTAAATAATTCAGATTATCGTTTAACCGGTGTTCTTGACGGTGAGTGTTGTTACAAAGGCAAACTTGTTAGATTCGGGTATATTGAACTTAAGGAAAAGCAAAGCAATTTCTTACCACAAAATGAAACGATAAAGGCTCATGAATTTCATTATTATGACAGCAGTGATAACGGAATCGATTGCATTGCAACAAAGCCGTCTACAGGCAAAAGCTATGATTGTGTGATTAGCAAAGGTGATTATTGGCTTGGATTTCCGCATCTATATTATCCGTCAAATCCGCATTTTGCCGAGAATTTCATAAAGAAAGCGCAAAATTATAAAAATGGAAAACTCTTATAGATATTTTGAAAACAAAGATTGCAAATATTACCCGTGTCACAAGGGTCTTACTGATTTTAATTGTTTATTCTGTTATTGCCCTTTGTATGGAATTAAAAACTGTCCAGGGAATAAACGGTATATAGTAAAAAACGGAAAGCCACTTAAAGTGTGTACAGATTGCACTTTTCCGCACAAACCTGAAAATTATGATATAATCATTGAGATCTTAAAGCGACAATAATTTTGAGAGGACGACTCTCTTTGCTAAAAATCAAAGCCTTGATTTGATGTATTTACAGATTCAAAGTAAAAAAGGGGACTGCTTAGATTTTTTCTAAACAGTCCCCTTAAAATATCAAGTATAATATTTAATTAGAGAATAATTTCGCCTTCAACTGTTCCCGGAAGAGCAGCTGCATTAGACTCGTCTGTATCAACGTGCATAGCAGCGGAATAATTCGGGTTAACTCTTGCTACAACATCACCGAAGATGAGTGAACGTCCGTTGTAATCAACCTTAACAGAAACGATCTGCTTGTCAACAACACCGGCTTCCTTAGCCTCTTCTTCGTTGAAATGAATGTGACGCTTAGCGATGATAACACCCTTCTCAATTGTTACTTCACCTGCAGGTCCCTTGAGTGTGCAACCAGGAGTACCCTCGAGATCACCTGACTCTCTGATAGGAGCGGAAGCTAAACCAACTTTTCTAGCATCTGTAAGAGCGAGCTCAACCTGAGTCTCCTTACGGCAAGGTCCAAGAATGGACATCATAAGTGAACCCTTAGGACCAACAACCTCAACCTTCTGGTTAGATGCATACTGACCTGGCTGAGAAAGCTCCTTCTTAACTGTAAGCTCAGCACCCTCACCAAAAAGGATAGCTAAATGCTCCTTGGAAACATGAAGATGACGTGCTGATGTTTCTACCATAACTTTCATGATGAAATTCTCCTCTAAAAGTGTATTAATAAATTTATCATTTACATTCTACTACAACAAATCCGCAATTTCAATTGCATTTTTACAAATTAGCATATATACTTAAATTAAATCGATAAAAACGGAAATTTGGTGCAAATATGTATAAAAACTTTTTAGAGCTGAAAGATAATTGTATACAGTGTACAAGGTGTGGGCTGTGCAAGGGGAGACACAACGTAGTTTTTGGCGTAGGTAAAGAAAATGCAGACATTATGTTTATAGGGGAAGGACCTGGCGAAAACGAGGATTTGCAAGGAGAACCTTTTGTTGGTTTAGGCGGTCAATTGCTTGATAAATATCTAAAAGCTGTTGATTTAGGCCGAAACAAAAATATCTATATAGCTAATATAGTAAAATGCAGACCACCTCATAACCGTGATCCAAAGCCAGAGGAACAAGATGCTTGTAGAAGAACTTAACATTGAAATATAGCTAAAATTATTATTCGTTTTCTTCTGATCCATTTCTTATAGGCAATGTTGCTAATGGATTACTTTTAACAGCATTTTCGATTTGAGTATTTGAGGTGTGAGTATAAATCTCAGTCGTTCCAAGGTTCTCATGACCTAAAATGTCTTGTAAAACTCTAATATCAACATTTCCGTATTGATACATCAATGTTGCAGCTGTATGCCGCAGCTTATGGACAGAATATCCCGCACCGCCTAATCCGATTTTGTCAAGATATTTATTAACCATAGCTTGAACTGTTTTAGGACTTATCCGAGTCAATCTGTTGCTCAAGAATAAAGCGTTTTTATCTTTAACTTTGTCTTTAGGACGCACCTTTAAATAGTTGTTTATTGCGCTTAGACAAGCCTCGTTTAAGTAGACTATACGTTCTTTATTTCCTTTACCAAGAATTCTAATAGTTGAGTTATTGTAGATAACATCACTAATATTAATTCCTACTAACTCTGATAAACGCATACCGCAATTTAAAAATAACGTCAATATGCAAAAATCTCTTTCTTTATCAGGGCCATCAACAGCAGCCAGTAAAGCAATGCTTTGTTCCAAAGACAGATATTTCGGAAGAGCTTTTTTCTTTTTAGGCGGAGTTAGATTTATTGTTGGATTTTCTTCAATAATATGCTCGTGATCACAAAGATATGAGAAATAACCTTTTAAAGCCGATGTTTTTCTTTGACGAGTTGATGCTATGTTTAATCGGTCATCAACAGCGTAGTTCATAAATTCAAATATATCTACTGTAGTTATTGATTTTATAAAATCTGTGCCTATATCTTGAATAGGTATTTCTTCAAACTCGGTATTTTTAAATTCATCTAATTTATGTTTTTTCATAAATCGGAAAAAAGTCCTCAAATCCAAGCAATATTCTTCAACGGTCTTAGCCGAACGACCTTTGATATTTCTCATATACAAAGAGTAATTTCTAACCGTCAACGGCATATCCTCGAGTGCAAACGTGCTCATTTTATATTTGCTCCTCCCTGAATTATACAAAATATTTATTTTGTATAATTATAGCAATTTCAAATCTATTAGTCAAGTCTGTTACTCCCTTTCAAAAATTAAAATGAACCTATCAAGCCTTTTTACACTTAACAGGTTCATTTTTCACTAATGCAATATTGTTCTTAAACTAAAATTAAATTTCCTGAATTCTAACCGCAATATATTCTTTGCCCGGAAGTTCAATTCTGAAACTACCTGAATGAACTCCGCAATCTGTAACCGTCATATCCCAGGTATCAATAACTTCAACCTTAAGCTTTTTATCTTCAGGATAATTAAACATTCTGTAAGACGGTCTGCCAAATCCATAATAATGAATTTCATACAGCTTAGTTTCAAACATTGACTCTGGAACGCCTACGGTTTCATCAAATATACCTTCGCCGCGTTTCATATAAGCGCCCGGAGTTTCACTGAGGATTTTATGCAAGAATTTAATTCTCTCAGGAGAATCTCCATGCAGTTCTCCGCCGTGTGACCACCAAAGTATATCTTCAGGATGCTGATACGTTTCTCCGTGACCGGCATATCCGCCGCGCAAGCACGATTCCCAAAATCTTCTTGTTAGTTCTTGACCGCTGATATTACCCCAGCCATAATCAATATTGCCTTCATAGGCAATCTCATCCCAAACAATCGGCTTACCATATTTAACACGATATTCGTCGGTATACTCTACATGTCTATAAAGGTCTTGGCGCTGTAAACAAGCATGTGTAATCCAAGGTCTTGTATGGTCATAAAATGCTATGCAGTTATGGATTGATGTAAGATGATTATACGGATCTTTTTCGCAAATTATATCTGCATATCTTTCCCAATCAGAAGTGCTCTTTTGAGGCAATAAATCGTATTCGTTTGCGAGGCTCCACCAGACATTCTTATAAGCAGCGTATCTTGCAATAACATACTTCCAGTAAAGGTCATCTGCTTCCTTATTCATTTTGCAGAATCCCCAACGATCATATGGATGCATTACAATTATATCAGCTTCTACACCAAGTTTATCAAGAGCCTCTATTGATTCATCTATATGTTTGAAGTACTCAGGATTGAATTTATAATAATTAAAATCCGAAAGCAATCTTTCAATCGGAGGAAATATTAGGTTATACTTTTCCGCCGCTTCAGTGTCAAGTCCTTCACCTTTACCTGCAACATACGGATAACTTTTGGGTTCTTTTAGATTATAGTGATAATGCTTTGGGAAGATACAAAATCTAATTTTATTAAAGTATCCTTTAGAAAGCTCCTCAATCGTTTTCTTTTGAATTTTCTCATCTTGAAGCTCCCACACATAGCATGTAGTGCCAAATGGATAGTATGGTGTTCCGTCTTCATAAGCAAAGTGATATGTATTCGCTACTTTAACCGGACCGTGATTTCCCTCGGCTGCCGAAACACAATTAAAAGTTCCTACCACTGTTTCAAACGCATCCGAAGTAATCTCATAGCTGTATTCTCCTAACAATTCAGGCATAAATCGGACTTTATATATTCCGTTTCCGTCATAAAATCCGTCAAATACGACCTCTTTGTCTCCCTTTTTAAATACCGCTTTAACAGAATAATCCACAAAAGGATTCCCGTCAGATTTTCCGTTGATTTCTACTTCGAACACTTTCCAACGTTCAATATTTTGCATAACCACACCTCATATTTTATATAATGGAATTATCCCTCCGACATCTATTACAGCCTCATCAGAAAGGATATTCAGTTCAATAGAATTCTCACTAAAAACATCGAAAATACTCTTCATGCATTCTTTTGATTTAAATGCACCTGTTAAACACGCAGAAGAATTCCCCAAAAATCCACCGGCTCCGCCTATAAACCCACAGTTGTATCCCGGAAGTAATATTTCTTGATTATTATCAATCAAGAATGCCCTAAATCCGTTTTTCTTGAGGATACTGTATATCCCCATATCTCCCGTTAGTACAGCATTAGGAGACACCGAAAAAACAGAGCAACCTGTATAGCCTTGTTTAACATCAATTATATTGTATCCCGTTTTTTGCGCATAATCAAGTATTCTGCTATAAATAGTTCTTTTGTTGCAAATAAAGTTATCCCCTATAATTTTACCGTTACAAAGAACATCTTTAGGATAATCTTTTGATGGCAATGAAGTATATATAATATGTTTTCCAAGGTTTTTAAAATGATCTTCCAAATACTCGCTGCCTTTTAACACAAAGACCGTTTCCCCAAAATCAACAAACTGCATGTCGGGATGATATGCTATTCTTTGGTCCAAATAAGGGTTAGCTTCTGTTCGAATGATTTCATTTGCATAGAGTTTGCTAATACTATCAACTAAAAACGGATATTCGCCGCTTACTACAACGGCATCAGCACAAGTATTAATCATTTGTGCAAGCCTCAAATGCTTCTCTAACTGTTTTGACGCCTACAATATCCATATTAGTGTAGTTACCTGAAAGATTTTTCATTGCATAATATGGCATTACAACTTTTTTAAATCCAAGCCTTTGCGCTTCCGAAATTCTTGAATCACAATGGCTTACCGATCGAAGTTCGCCAGCCAATCCGATTTCTCCAAACACTATAACATCTTCTGCAACCGGCTTATCTTTCAAACTGGATATAAGCGAAACCGCAACAGCTAAATCAACTGAAGGTTCATCAAGTCGCAAACCGCCGACAACATTAATATAAGAATCCAAATTACTGAAATAATACCCCGCTCTTTTTTCAAGAACAGCCAAAATCATAGCAACTCTGCTATAGTCATATCCTGTTGACATTCTTCTTGGTGTGCCATATCCACTTGTGGTTGCCAATCCCTGAATTTCAGCAAGAAGCGGTCGAGTTCCTTCCATAACAGCTGTTACACAAGTTCCCGAAGAATTACTGGGTCTTCCTTCAAGCATTACCTGTGATGGGTTTTCTACTTGCTTTAAACCGACACCGCTCATATCGAACACACCTATTTCATTGGTTGAACCATATCGATTTTTTGCCGCACGCAAGATTCTATAAGACATTTGTCTGTCGCCCTCAAAATAAAGAACAGCATCGACAATATGCTCAAGTACCTTTGGTCCGGCTATTGCACCGTCTTTATTAACGTGTCCTACAATTATCATTGGTATATCAAGCGTCTTTGCGGTTCTCATAAGGACATTTGTGCACTCTCTTACCTGTGTGACACTTCCTGTTGATGAAGATACCTCGGGATGATTCATAGTCTGAATAGAATCAATCATAACAAGATTTGGCTTTGTAGCGATAATGTTTTCAGATACAAGCTGAACATCCGTTTCTGTTAATATTTTCAGTCCGTCTGTATCTACATTAAGACGGTTAGCTCTTAATTTAATTTGACGTGCTGATTCCTCACCGGAAACATAGAGAATATCAAGCGAAGAACCCAAAAACTGACATATTTGAAGAAGAATTGTAGATTTACCTATTCCAGGCTCACCTGATATAAGAATTAAAGAGCCTTTTACAATTCCGCCGCCAAGAACTCGATCCAGTTCGGTTAGACCGGTTTTGTATCGATGCTCGTTGTTTATATCTATTTCATTTAATCGCTTAGCTGAATTTCTTGTGACATTTGATACAGGCGTTGCAAAGGAACTTATTGATGAAGAAACAACTGTTTCTTCCATGGTATTCCATTTTCCACATGTAGGGCATTTTCCATACCATTTTGGTGATTCATAGCCACATTCATTGCAGACAAAAGCTGTTTTATTTTTAGATGCCATATTAACTCTCCTTTTTGTAAAATATAGCACAAAACTTTTAAATTATCAATTAGATGATAGCGTTTGATTTTATTGAAAAAACACTGTCAAATAACTTGACAGTGTTTTAACCTAAAATCTGACAAATAATCGATAAACTTATTTTTTAGCGTTTTCTATCAAATTTTCTATATCGTTTTTAGTGAAATAATACTTTCTTTCACAATACGGACAAACTGTCTCAACCTTTCCGTCAGTATAAGGAAGGCTTTTCAGTTCATCTTTTCCAAGTGTTATTAAAGCGGCGGCATATTTCTCTTTGTTACAGGTGCAAGCATAGTGAACATTAGTCTCATCAAGCTTTTCCCATTCGATGCCCTCCAATGCCTTGCCGACAATTTCCTCCAAAGTCAAGCCTTTTGCAAGCATTGTTGTCATGCTGTCAATATTAGCAAGGTTACTTTCGAGAGTTGAAATTTCAGAATCTAATGCTCCTGGCAAAACCTGAATTAAAAATCCTCCAGCCAGCAAAACCTGTGAACTGCCTTTTTGTGTAAGTACACCTAATGCACACGCTGTTGGTATTTGTTCACTCGTTGCGTAGTAATTCGTAAAATCTTCAGCGATTTCGCCACTAACAAGTTCAACCTGACCAATATACGGTTCTCCTGTGCCATAGTCTCTAATGACACCAAGTCGACCGTCACAACCTACAGCGCCGCCGACATCTAATTTACCGTCTGCTCTAATCGGCAATTCAATTTTAGGTCTGTCAACATATCCTCTTACATTTCCGTGGCTGTCGGAAATCGCAACTACATTTCCTACCGGTCCACCGCCGTTTATTTTAACGGTTATTGATGCATTGTCTTGCTTGAGCATCGAGCCCATTAAAGCGGTTCCAGATAAGGTGCGACCCAAAACAGCTGCTGTTGTTGCCGAAAGCCCATGTATTTCCTGTGCGACGCAACAAGTGTTGCTCGTATCAATTGCAGCCGCCATTAAGCTACCGCTTGTTGTTATACATCTGATAATTCTATCCATTCTTATTCCTTTACACAACAAAAAGTAATTCTCTCTGTTTTATCATTTGGCTCATTGAAGGTCATATCTTCAAACGCCTTAATATTACCAAAACCTGATTCCTTAAGCATAGAAATAACTGTGTCTGTTTCAAATGTTATTTCTGAGAATCTTTCGCTTGATCTTTCGTAGACTTTTCCTACTTTACCGAAAAAGTCAAGTGAAACATTAACTTGTAATGTTTTTTCGTTTAGTTTATTTCTCCAAACACAATAAACATCCGGTGTGTCGTAAATGAAAATATGATTACTAAGGACATGCTTGTGTTTATATGGCGTGTTAAAATCAAAAATAAAGACTCCGCCGGGATCCATAAACAAACTGACTCGTTTAAATGTTTCGAGTATATCTTCTTCGCTCTTCAAGTGGTTTATACTATCCAAAGCACACACAACCGTGTTTACAGTTCCATACAAATCAAGGTTCTGCATATTCTGGCAAATAAACAAAATATCTGTCTCCGCATCGTAGGTTTTGTCCTTTGCTACTGTAAGCATAGATGCAGAATTGTCGACGCCATATACGTCATATCCTCGTTTTTTGAGTTCAAGTGTAAGACTTCCTGTTCCACATGCCAAATCCAATGTAATACCGGCATCGTGATTATACAATCTGAGAAGTTCAGAAATATAATCGGCTCTGCCGGCATAATCTACATTCTTGGTAAGTGAATCATAGTACATTGCGAAAAAATCGTAATTTCCCATAAAATCAGTTTTCCTTATTTAATCTGTTAAAAATAAGCTCATATCCATCATTGCCATAATCAAAAGATCTTTTGACACGACTGATAGTAGCCGTAGAAGCTCCTGTTTCGGCGACAATCTCACTATAAACCTTTTTCTCTTGAAGCATTTTAGCAACCGCCAAGCGCTGGGACATTGCCTTTAACTCAGGAACTGTGCATAGATCTTCAAAAAACATATAGCACTCATCAATGCTTTTAAGTGAAAGAATCGCTTCGAAAAGATAATCTACACTTTCGCCTTGAACTTTAGAATTCATATAATATTACCTCACTGTGCAATTATAACGCAAAATGTTGTTTTTATGGATTTTAATTATAAGATTGGCAATTAGCATCCAATCACAGTAAGATTTTATCACACTAAAAAGGAAAAGTAAAGATAACGCTTATTTTTTATTTCAGCACCAGCACTATTTGACTAAAACGCTATACTGAAAGATGAAATTTTGAATGTATATACTGCCCGTGCTTTTTAGTGTTATTCCCATATTGAATCGCAAATTTAGGGCAATGATGCAAGCAAGATAAACACATAACGCATTGCTCCTTAACCCATTGGGGCTTACAGTCTTTAATTTGAATAGCGGAAACAGGACAGTTTTTTGCGCACAGTCCGCATCCTACACATGTGTCTTCAAGCGAAAAATGCTTTGTTTTACGCATTAAATCGTACTCAATATTGTGTCCTATCTTTGCGAGCAGATACGGTAGCTTGTTTTTCATAAAATCCCCGTCGGCAAAATTCTTTATTTGCTTGATAATACAATCAATTTCAAGTTCGGCTTTTTCGTTTATACGCCGAACTTTTTCTTTATTGCTCAAGTCAAATATCGGTGTCCAAGTATCCGGCATTTTCACACTGAATTTTGCAGATATCGACAAACCTTTAGGTGCAAGAATATTATCAGCAAATCGACCTGTTTGTCCCGGAGTTGTTCCGTAGGTTGCAATGAAATATATGTAGTCAGGTTTATAGCGTAAATCTAATCTTTGCAAAAACGCAGTTACGATAATAGGCAATCCCCAAGAGTATGTGGGACTTACTATACCAAGTGTCTCATATTTCTCATCAAATGAGTAAATTTGCTTTTTATAGCAATCTGTAATAGAAACGGCAATGTCGTCTGTTTCGGCTACAATCCTTTTGGCAACATATTCGCTGTTTCCGGTTGCTGAAAAATATAAAATCATGCTCTATCTCCTTATCCAAGACCTGTAAATTTAACAAGAAATCTGTGCGGAATAAGCTTTGCAAGCAATCTGTAACATTTATAAAATACCCCTGTGGTGTAAACGGCTCTGCCTTTCTTTGCCGCTTTTAATGATTTCAAGGCGGCAGTCTTTGGATCGATTACAGGCAAACGGCTATGACCTTTTGTAATTTCGGGCTTTGTCATTTCTGTAAACATAAACCCGGGACACATAGCACATACATTTATATGTCTGTCTTTAAGCTCCTCACGCAGTCCAAGAGAAAATGCGGATACATAGGATTTTGATGCACAATAAACGATTAAATTTGTGTTCGGGACAAATGCAGAGGTTGAGGATACTTCCAAAATTATGCCGCCGTCTATGATATATGGCAAGCATACCTTTGTCACCGCTGTTGCTCCTTTGCAGTTCAGATCAATGATTTTTAGCATACTTTCAAGCTCCATATCCTCAAAAGGAGAGCCGATTGACATACCTGCATCATTTATTAAAACTTCAATCTGCGGATTATCGGCTTTAAATTTCTCTTCTAATATTTTGAAGCTGTCCATATTAGCCATGTCCATTGGGATAATTACACATTGTTTATCAGGATACTTTTTCGCAACTTCTCTGAGTCTTTCTTCACGGCGGGCAATCAACCATAGTTCATCTATTTCTGGAAACAATCTTGTGACAGCATCAACATAGCAAACGCCAAGTCCTGATGATGCTCCTGTTATAACTGCAATACTCATAAAAGCACTCTCCTTTACACAAGAGAATAAATTTAGACACTTGTAAAATTCTTGACTTCATACTATACTCTAGTTAGTAACAAAACAAGTAACAAATGTATCCGCCTGTTCAAAGCTGGACAAATATTGAATTTTGCAAAAGGAAACAGTTATGAAATACGATATTACAAAGCCATTAACAAAAGGTGCAAAGCGTACCCTTGATGCGTTCACTAAAGATATGTTCTTGCTTTTATCTGAGAAATCCTTTGAGGAAATAACTGTCGGTCAGTTATGCGAAACGGCACAATATCCCCGTGCGACATTTTATAATTACTTTGATGATAAATATGATTTGCTAGGTTTTTGTTGGCAAGCACTTGCCGAGCAAGTAGGGCTTTCCGAATATCATCATACCGAAGAAAATGAGATATTGTATCTTTATTTTGATCGTATTTTTGATTTTACAAAGCAAAATGAAGCTGTTATACACAAGGTTCTTATGCATAACAGCGAGATTGGATATATGTTTTCAAGTTTCAGGAATTTTCTAAACAATACAATGCGCCAAATATTTAAAGACTGTACGGAAGCTACAAAAAAGGATATTCCAAACGAACTGCTTGCAGACCATTACAGCAATACATTATTTCTCGTATGGCAATGGGCAACAATAAAGAAATTAAACTGCACGAAGGAACAGGCATATGAATATCTTCGCTTTTTGCTCGGCAATATTTAATAGATTCAAACAAAAATACAGATATGTGTATTTGAAAATCAATACACATATCTGTAGAATGTTGTAAGCATTTATAGATTTAATTGCCTTTTTGCTTTACAGAAATCACATTAATAATGGCCTTAGCAACCTCAGAGGCATCTTCAACCACATTGTTGCGTCCAAAGCTAATGCGAATAGTACCCTTAGCGTACTCCTTCGGTATGCCTATCGCTCGAACTACATGAGATACTTTTGTATTTACCGAATCACAAGCAGAACCGGTCGAGATAGCTATCCCTTTCAAATCAAGTCGATGTAGCAACATCTCACCACTAGCTCCTCGAATAGAAATATTGATATTTCCTGGGACTCGGTCTTTTGCGCCATTTTTTAGAAAGTCAACATTCGCTTTACGCAAAGTGTCAACAAAGATATTCTCCATCGTATGAAGTTTCTCCGTTGTTTGTCGCATTTCATCACAGTTCTTCTTAAGGGCAGTCGCCATGCCAACAATGTTCGCAACATTTTCCGTACCGGCACGCATTCCTCGTTCCTGTGCGCCGCCATCGGCATATGGGTTAAGCAAAGTACCTTTGCGTACATATAAGAAACCGGTACCTTTCGGGCCATTAAACTTATGAGCTGAGGCTGATAACATATCAACACCGAGTTTCTTGACATCAATCGGAATATGACCGACCGCCTGAACGGCATCTGTATGAAATAGTGCAGAATGCGCATGTGCAACCTCAGAAAGTTCTTTAATTGGTTCAATCGTACCGATTTCATTATTCACAAGCATTACAGAAACCAATTTAGTCTGTTGTGTTATAAACTCTTCGAGCACTTTTGGAGCTACTATACCAGAGGAATCAACAGGCAAGTAAACAACAGGATAGCCAAAATGTTCCAATGTACTACAAGTGTTTAGTACCGCATGATGTTCAGTTTGAGATGTGATTGTCAGATGTTTTCTTTTCGGCTCTACTATACCTTTTATAGCCCAGTTATCACTTTCTGTACCGCCGGATGTGAAATAAACCTCCTCTGGCAGAGCACCTATACAGTCAGCAATTACGGCTCTTGCTTCCGCAAGTGCTCTTTTTTGACTCACGTGCAAACAAATAGGGCTGTGACGCATTACCGAAATTTTCAAGCAAAAAGGGCTTCATTGCCTCAAATGCATCAATATCCAATTTTGTTGTCGCCGCATTATCGGCATAGATAAATTGCTTCATACTACTCCATAGTTGTAATTAATATCCGGTATAGTGTTTTTTCCTGGAATGTTAAATTCTTTTGGATCAATTATGCAAAGTTGTTTTTTAATAACAGCTCGCATTTCCTTTGCAGGTTCAAGACAATATTCAATAAACTCTTGCGGGTCAATATCTTCCTTTGACTTTGCATGTGGAAAAAGAAGTTTTACAAACGCCGTACAAAGTCGCTTGATTGCAGTCAAATCTCGCTGATCAGCTCCTTTGGGGATATTCAAGCATTCGTCAACTATTATACTTTGGGTTAAATCTTCTCTAAGCGCATGCATTACTTCCGCAAAATATTCGGTATTAATTGCCCATCCATTGGCAACCATAGAGGCATTCATTCTAGGAATTTCCCATCCTGGTATAAATCCATGGAATCTGTCGAGTGTAGCTGATTCACCAAAAACGCTGCTGATATGTTCAACCATGTTACAATTAATGTTAAATCGACTGGCATCAATATTACCGAGAACGATTACCCCGGCATCCGCTGGTGTTTGAGCATCAAAGCCCTTGATTTCACCGAATTCCATATAATGTTTTAAAGCCTGTTGGATTTGTCCCGGTTGTTCAAAGGTTATAGACTGCACTTCGTCAAAACCTACATAATCAAATCTTGTCAACAAGCCACCGGTTCTTTTGGCATTATCATATATTAAAGAAGCTCTTGATACTGTACCGCCGCTGATAAGCCAGCCTCGTTTACTTATCTTCTCAAACACATAGCTTTTTCCTGTACCTTTTGGAGCCAGTTCAATCAAATTCACTCGTTTTTCAACGAATGGAAGCAAACGTCGCAGGAAGAATAGTTTCTTCTTTTCACTTTCTTCACCATTCTCATCAACATAACCGGCAGGATTATAGTCTATGGCAGTCAAAATCACATTTATCCACTCATGAATATTGAACTCTGCTCTGTACTCTTTAAAGTCACCCAAATCAATCGTATAGGGGCAAAATGGCTTATAATCAACCATTGCAATAAAACCTTTTGGCTTTAATCTTGAAGATTCTATTTGCCACGATAACGTGATTATTCCCCAGTTTTCGCTTTCTCGAAGCAATATATCCTGCCATTTTTCGACTACATCATTATTTACTATGCCTCCAGCACCGCCGCGGTTACCGCCAAAATCAGGCAACTCAAATTGAGCTTTTCCACTCTTTATATCAACGGTCACACGAACACGTGCCAAAAACTGAACATCCTCCCCATTCACCATTCTAAATTTGAATTGCTCGTAATCTTCTCTGGATGGAATATACCTATTAATGTAGCGTTTAACCGCATCATAATCTATCATTCCATCTTCATCGGAAAAACGCATAACAAGCCAGTCTCGCATATAAGATGGGATGCTGAGTTTAGAAAAATATTCACTTCTCTTGGGATCCTTGAGAACAACCATGTCCGCAAAGACTTCACGAATCTTTTCCTCTAACATATCAACCACTCCTTAGAAAAACAGCGTACATCCTTGTTCTTTGAATTCGCTAATTTTCACATTTAAATCTTCTACCTCACAGCCAAGATATTCGGCAAAACAAGTAAGGCAGTAGAATTCGTCTGTATCTATATCTGTTAGCTTTTTTGAGAGTGCTACTTCATCTTTTGTCAACGGATTTCCGCACTCGCAACAGATCTTTTTCCTCGCCATCAAAAATCTCCTTTCTCTCCTAACGCAGATATAACTTTTAACGGCTTATCGATGCTCACTATCTTTCCATCGGCTACAATGAAAAGATTATAATCCCCAGAAGCAATTTTCTCAAATGAGAGCGACCATACTTTCCCGTCTCCGGTGTTACAAACAACTGCATCAACCGTACCGGCCTTTACCTCAAGCGTTTTGATCTCTTTACTGAATTCAAGTGCGGTTTTTGCGATTTTTCTTTTTAATTTTGCCTCAGATTTCCCATCGACCCATTCAACTCTTAATGGTGCACGGACTTTACTGTCGAAAACAACTACCGGAACAATCATCTCTTCGGGCGAAGCACCTCCATGCACTTCACCATAAATAGCATTGTCATCGTCTTTTCCGGCAGCAAATCCACTGAGAGAAAAATGATCATATGATGTGAACACCAGATAACGCTGTCCGAATGAATCCTTAACCTCTTTCAAGTCATCATAAATCACATCCGGCTTTGATTTAATCTGACAGTATCTGCCGTGACTCAGCGGTATTGCATCTTTGAAGACAGGATATCCTTTTCTAGCATGAAAAAATCTAGCAGCCAATCGGCTAGTTCCATGATCGCCCGTAATTATTACGCGACGAAAATTTACAAGCAACTCATCGACTTTATCTGACACCTTGTCAAAGAAAGAAAGCTGCTCCTCAATGCATGTATAATAATCTGGTTCATCCACTACACCCTTATGTGCAAGCTTATCCAGCTTATTTAGTTTTTCATAAGGCACATTCATCTGCTTCCATTGTTCATTGAACTTAGTTTCTGTAGGCAATGAAGCCTGAGTTAGTGCACAGGAAACTAACTCTCCGGCTGTATTTTGGGAAAGCTTACTCAAGAGCAAAGATAGATATTCAAAGCCTAATCCGTCAATCCACAACATTACCGTGCTGTCTGTAATATATTGATTGATAACCGAATAACGGTATGGAAGAGACCCAGGCTCAATGTCTCCAAAGAATTGTTTATCAGAATTCGGCAGTGTATTGGAAAGTTTATACACCTTATACTCAGAAATGTATTCGCTATAGACTGAACCGAGGTTGTCTGGCATCAAGTTTAAATAAGCTTTTAGCAAAGGATAGCATGATTTTAACATTTCCGGATCAAACTCCTGTGAGTTATCCTTCTTGAGCCATTGGCCAACCATGCGAAGAATATAGATGCGCTCCTCCCTTGTATCTCCGGTGAGAAATGCCAGTCTTTCTTTAAAAATTGGAATAGTGCTTAATTTTGTGAAATAGGTCTCATTCTTCTTGAGATTTAATACCTGAATCAGTTGTTGGTATTCTGCAGTCCACTCTTTATGAAACTGCATTACGTCAAATATATCCAGAAGAATATGATCTTCAATCCCATCTGCTCCGTATTCTTGAAAGCAATAGCACAGATAACTGTTGTCTGAGTTCAGTTGATACCACAACTCCAGCAGTTGCCGCTTGCCTTTGGAGAAGCTTGCCCATTTTGCCATAACAGCAACGCCATCGAATGAGACAATATTGAGTCGATGAAGTATAGCATCCCGAACAGAAACATTCCTTAGCGCTTCGCCAAAAAGCTCATTGAGCACCTCACAAGAGCACGATTCTTCTTTCAACTCAAACGAACCTTGCAGGTTTTCACAAACAAACTCGTATACGCTTTTAATTGGTCTGATTGTTATATCTCCCATTGTCTGCGACACAGACCTAGCTTGTTTTGTAAGAAGGCAATAATCTGTTGGAGCCTGTGTCTCATTCAATATGTGGTCATACCATTCTCGTAAGCCTAAAATTAGAGAGTATTTCTCACTCAATTGACTAATATACTCCTCAAAAGCAGATGAAAATACCGTTACATTCATTTGTTCAGGAGCTGCCGAATGATTCGAAATAGAGTACACGAAGTCCTTCTGCCGCTCATCCGTTCTCAATCCGAGAGAAGAATCATACCAAAGAGAATCACAGTTCCATAAAGGTATGAGAACCCTTCCCGTACTGGAAGCATCTACCATTGTATGCCATAGCTTAGCGAAACGTTCTGTGCGTTGTTCACTTTTATAGAATAGACGTAAATATTCGCTTACACCCGGGAGCCAAACCCACTCATCTGGTTTAACTTTTTCAAAGAGCTTGTCATATGCAGGCATAACATCCGCACTGGAGAACAGCTCATCCTCAGATATGGCTCTATCGCACAGCGATTTAAAGCATGAAATTGCATTGCAGTAGTCCTCTCGGCTGTGGAGCAAGAATATGCGGCACGGAAATCGAGAAGTGACTTTATTCGTCTTTTCAGCTTTGAGAATTCTTATGCTTTCTTGCAGTTTCATAATTTGCCTTTCTCCTTAACCGATAAAGTCATCGCAAAATTCAGGATGTTCATTTAAGAATGCAAACACCTTATCTTTGAGCATATTTTCATTCATATATTTCACATGATTTTGAGTGTTCTGCAGTTTTTCTTTTTTTGCTTTTTCAGCACGGTATTTTTTCAGCGTCGACTGAACCGTAATCAAGTCAGAAACTTCCCATGCGCTCACATCATTGCCAAGTTTAAATTTGAGTTCGGCAATGATTTCTATACGTCTCTCTTCAAAAATATCCCGATAGTTGGTGCCGATGGCATTCATAAACGCTTGTTCTGCGGCTGCATTATCTGTCAGAATCGTATGATCCATCGTATCTAACACATTGATTGCCGCAAGGACATCCTGATCCAATGCACGCTCATCGTTTTGTACTGCGATCAGTGTGCGAATAGCCTTGTGAGCATTTTTGGGAACAACCCAGAGGAGTGGTATTCCTCGTTCATTGCTCCAGACATTTACGGTTTCCGTGCTGCTGAGTGTTTTCCAGCGCTCCAGAAGCGTTGAACGATTTCTTCTCTGGCTGATACGACCTATCTGCTGCTTCAAAGCCTTCTCAAACTGATTTTTGGTTGCATCACAAGAAATATCCTTAAGGCCTTCGTAAATCGACTGCAACTCAGGCGATGTACAGTCAATCTGCATCTGTTCCAAAATCATAGAAAGAACAGGTTTGACATTTTTAATGCATTCCCATGCCTGAGTACCATATGTACGCAAGATATCGATATCGTTTTCTCGTTCTTCACATGTCATCTGCGTAATGCCTTTTTGTGATACGCGGCGAAGAATAATAAGCGCATCAAACCAAGGCAAGTTCAGCGGCTCAATAGCATAGATTGCAACACGCATATGATTAAACGCATTTTTTAGATCCTTAATTGCCTCCTCATTGCTGTTGTATGTATCGCGCATCGTAGCATTAAGCACATCAAGGTATCTGTATTCCGACACAACTCCCACGAGCTTTTCTTTCACCTGGTCTTCAGTCCAAGTATAAACAGCATTCTGCATTACACCAAAAACTTTATCTCGAAGGCCCTCAGGCTGAACAAAAAGCTTTTCTGTAATTTCTTTCAGTTCGGGCGATGTTTCAAACAGAAATGCACTAAAAGCCTTTGACATGACGTTTTTATCCTGAAATGCCTTTGTCAAACGCTCACGAAGTTTTCCACGACCACTAAAAAGCTGAATGACATTAGACATTGCCTCATCGGTATTGCCTTCCTGTGAGATAAACACCTGCATATTATCAATAATCTTGCAGGCGGATTCCTTCATTTCAACACCGCCAAGCTCTGCTTCGGGCAAGTACTTTAAGCACCAGAAAGGTGCTCCGGACTGTGTGATGCGCTCACGAACAGAACGCATACCTTCCGTCTCATTCGCAGTCTGTCCGTCATCCAGTTTAAAGATTTTCTTTATGTAATCGCGGAAATTCTGCCATGTTACAGAACCGGCAGACAGATAATCCGTGGTCATATTTCCTTTGCAGGTTCTGAGTACGAGTGTCTTTAAATTAGCTTCGTTCAGTACAAAAGTTCCTTGAGCACTATCTGTCCAGCTATACGCACTATCCTTATAACAGCTAAATACAAAACCAAGAAGCACGCCACAGGCTATCGTGTTGTAAAAGCCAAACGGAGGCTGCTGCAATTCTGCCCACACATCACTTAGAACAACTTTACGTCCTGATTCCATCTTTTCCCGAAGAAATCTTGCAAGAGCACTTACAGCATCCGCCGCTTTACTTCCGCTAACGCCCTCTATTTCCTGAATTGTCGTTGCATCGATAATTCCCAGTTGTTTGATACTGGACAAGACGCTGTAAAGCTGTGCATTTTTTGTCTCACGCTGTATACCCGCAAGAGGCGCACTATCGTTACAACCCTTATAAGCAGTATTTGTGATTACAATATTTTCCGGAGCGTATGGAAAAACATCGTCGAGAATCGCAGTTCGAATCGTCTTGCGTAGTTGGGCAACACCATAGAGATTGTTCCACTGCTTTTCACCACACCACGCTAGGATTTTTCCGCCGCTGGTAGCAGAAGCCACCCAGCGTTGAATGACGGTGGCAGTTTCTAAATCATATCTGCCGGCATCAGCAGTATGTCCGCTTTCACGAGCCATATCTGCTTTTGTTAGCGAGGTAAGCCACTGCTTGCGCATATCATCAGTAAATGGAGAACGAACCAATGCAATAATCAGGCGATTCTCACCGGACTGCTGTACGCGAGTTTCCAAATCATGCTGAATGGAAATCGCCTGTGCATCGTCAGCCACGGTGACATACACAAGTCCCAACTTATAGGGATACTTATCCAACTCATCGGTAACTTCTTTAATACGCTTATCTAATGATGCCTTTTCCGCACAGCAGACAACAATCTTCATTCTGCGGAAAGTAGCGTCATTCTCATCCCATGCCGATTTTTCAAACGGAACAGTCAGTTTTCCGTCCTTAGCAAACATCTGATAGCGCGTGTACTTTTTATCGTTTTGCACATAACGGATAGCAAAATCATCACCGCCCGCCATGCGGAAAGGCATTTGCAGACGTTTTACTCCATTTGCTTGTTCATCGCAGAGCAAAATCTTTGTATCTTCAAAGGTAGCAAGATAATCCTCCACCTGGGATTTACTCAACACACCGCTCAAGCAGTTCTCAAGGCATTCAACAGTCGCAGCAATGCCGTTGCTTGTTCTCCGCATGGTGTACAGTCCTTTTGTTGTAGACATGACTGCCATAAGAAGCATTGCTATTTTAAATACACGATGCGCATTTTCGTCGTTTTTGACAAGATGACGATTCTCTTCATAATGGCGAATATACTCCGGAACCTTGGTTTCTTTATCATGAAAGTCACTTTCACGCGTAAAAAAATAATCCCACAACCAATCCGGTGTCAGCCAGCACACCTGGTCCTGTGGACCGTATTGCGTAATATATCCAAGGAAGCCCTGTTTTTCATTGGATGAGTCCTTCATAAAGCGGAACATGGTGCGCTGTGCCGCTGCAAAATTCTCCGACACACTGGAAAGCAGACGTACCGTCATTGGGTGCATCGGGCATAGCTCATTGATTTTCTCAGTGATTTTGTCATCTAATCCCGCAATATCCGGCAGATATCTCCTGATATTATGTACCGGGTCTTTGCGCGCCTCATTCCAGTATTCATTCATGCCATTTCGGATGCTGATAGAACCTGCGATCAGGTCATATGCAGCATCGGCCGAGACATGGAACTCTACCTCGTGGAAACGGTGGGTAATCTGCTGATAGGTTGCGTTGCCCATTACATCTACCCAGCTGGAATCCTTATGCACTATGAAGCACATAAAGAGAGGCTGCTCCTTGCAGAATTCTGAAATTTGCTGCATAACCACTTGGTCATCGCTGTGACGCAAATAATCAGTAAACTCGTCCCAGATAAAGAATATACCACTCTTTTCAAGGTGATTTGCTTCAATGATTTCTTCAATCCATTTTTTGAAGGTCTCCACATTGTTGATAAGCCCCCAGTGATTGGCACGAATCACTTCCGCGACAGCCTTTGTCGCCTTCAAATCACCGTGCT
>CAVAMJ010000020.1:0-28923 GCA_963589785.1 Bacteroidaceae bacterium
CTTTCCACCACATTTTTTTATTTGAGCCGAAAGTAATGTCATCAGGTGTAAGCGGCAAATTTTTCTCTGACCACTCGGAGACTAACTCCGGATGTACTTCTGCTAAACTGTTGTTCATAGCCAACCCTCAACCTCCTTGTGCTTAGAGTATATGAAGTTTTGGCTTTATCTTGTAGTTTGCGAATATCCGTATAAATAGAAAAAGCCCTTTGAGAAAAGGATTTCTCCTCTCTCAAAGGGCAGGTTGGCAAACTGGAAAGTTGCCGAGATACAACCTCTTATTTTTCACAAGTGCAACGCCATTTAACAGTATGTACACAAAGTTATGTCAATTTTAAAATTTGTTTTATATCGTCGAGATCCTCGGCAAAATAGATTCCTTTCTGTCGCTCTTTGGAGGACAGCCCTTTTTCAATCATATGATTCAGAAGCGCTTTCAAATCATCGTAGTAACCATTCAGGTTATAGAGAATGCAGGGGGTATCCAGTTGTTTTAAAGATACCTTCGACATTACCTCCGCAATTTCCTCCAATGTTCCAGTACCACCAGGGAAGGCAATAAAAGCTTCGCCCAACTCAATCATTTTATTTTTGCGCTCTGTCATATCTTTTGTCACGATTAACTTGGTTAAGCCGTCATGCTGAAATTCGTTTTCAATAAAAAAATTCGGCTCAATACCTGTTACTTCACCTCCAGCTTTCAAAACACTGTCCGCAATTGCACCCATCAATCCAGATTTGGAGCCACCATAGATTAGTGCATTTCCACTGTTTCCAATCCATGCCCCCAATTCCTCAACTGCTTTTCGTAAGCATGGGTCATTTCCTTCGTTTGCACCAAGATAAACTGTAATATTCATTAAAAGTTTCCTCCTACAACTTCCGATTTGTATTTCCATTCATTTTAGAAAATGGGCAACTCCGATTGGAATTGCCCATTCATTGTACAAATTATGCGATTTTTCAGTGTCTGCACGATTTCTTACATCAATTGGTGTAAAATTGGTGTATTGGTGTAGGTTTTTCAGTTGTTTCATACCTCAAAAGCCGCTAAAACACTGGGTTTCTGAGTGTTTTATTTCTCCAATGTCTTCATTGTGGGAAAGAGGAGAACATCTCTTATAGCCGGGCTGTTTGTGAGAAGCATGACAAGTCTGTCGATGCCGTAGCCGATACCGCCCGTTGGAGGCATACCGATTTCAAGCGCATTGAGGAAGTCCTCGTCTGTGTGCTGTGCTTCTTCGTCGCCTGCGGCTGCGTTTGCGTCCTGCTGAGCAAATCTCTCTCTCTGATCAATCGGGTCATTGAGCTCGGAGTATGCGTTGCACATCTCCCATGTGTTGATGAACAGCTCAAATCTCTCAACCTTCTCCGGATCTGACGGCTTTTTCTTCGTAAGCGGAGAAATAGCAAGCGGATGATCCATGATGAATGTCGGCTGAATGAGATTCTTCTCGCAATATTCCTCAAAGAACAGATTGATTATATCGCCCTTTGTGTGTCTTGCCTCGTACTCGATGTGATGCTCGTCTGCAAGCTTCTTTGCCTCTTCGTCAGTCTTAACTGCGTCAAAGTCAATTCCCGCATACTCCTTGATTGCATCGTTCATGGTAAGTCTTCTGAAAGGCTTGCCGAAATCGAGAATATTGTCGCCGTATTTAACCTGAGTTGTACCGCAAACCTTTTCCGCGAGGTAACGGAACATGCTCTCTGTGAGCTCCATCATACCGTTATAGTCGGTATATGCCTGATAAAGCTCCATGAGTGTGAACTCAGGGTTATGTCTTGTATCAACGCCCTCATTACGATAAACTCTGCCGATCTCAAATACTCTCTCGAGTCCGCCGACGATGAGTCTCTTGAGGTAAAGCTCGAGTGAAATTCTGAGCTTAACATCCTCGTCAAGAGCGTTGTAATGTGTCTCAAACGGTCTTGCCGCCGCACCGCCCGCATTGGAAACGAGGGTCGGAGTCTCAACCTCGATGAAGTTTCTTGCATCGAGGAAGTTTCTGATTTCACGAATAATCTTCGATCTCTTGAGGAAGACATCCTTGCTGTCATCGTTCATGATGAGGTCGACATATCTCTGACGGTAACGAGTATCTGTATCTGTTAAGCCATGGAACTTCTCAGGGAGAATCTGGAGGCTCTTGGAGAGAAGTGTGAGCTCCTCTGCGTGGATAGAAATCTCGCCTGTCTTTGTTCTGAAAGCGTAACCCTTTACGCCGTAAATATCACCGATATCAGCCTTCTTGAAATCTGCATAGGACTCCTCGCCGACTGCGTCACGTGCGACATAAACCTGAACAGAACCCTTGAGGTCCTTGAGGTTGCAGAATGATGCCTTACCCATAACACGCTTGAACATCATTCTTCCGGCTACAGAAACATTAATCGGGCTTGCGTCCATGATAGCTCTGCGCTCGTTGTAGTCATTATTGACAGCTTCCTTAGCAGCCTGCTCGTCAAGTCCGTCTGTGTTGACAGGCTCTCTGCCTGCTAAAAGCTCCTCTTCGTGAGCTGTGTAAAGTGCCTTAACCTCATCGGTGTGATGAGTCTGGTCATAGCTTGTTATCTTGAAAGGATCCTTGCCTGCGTCCTGAAGATTCTGAAGCTTAGTTCTTCTGTTCTTAAGAAGCTGGTTCAAATCCTGCTGAGCGTTATTAGCATTATTATTCGCCATACTTATTCTCCTGCTCTATCTTATCACGGCTTACATCGATGATGATAAGCTTGCTGATTCCTCTTGGTGTCTCAACCTCAACGACAGCACCGACCTTCTTGCCCATCAAAGCCTTGCCGATAGGTGAATCGTCGCTTATCTTATCATGTCTAGGATCTGCCTGGTTTGTACTTACGATTTCATAGATTTTGTTTGTTCTGAGCTCGCCGTTAGGTCTCTCAACATTAACCTTAACGAAAGAACCTACGTTAACAACTGTGGAGTCGATCTCGTCCTCGTTAACGATAACAGCGTTCTTGAGCATGACCTCGAGGTCGGCAATTCTTGCTTCAAGGATAGCCTGGTCGTTCTTAGCCTCGTCGTACTCGGAGTTCTCGGAAAGGTCACCGAAGCTTCTTGCTACTTTAAGCTTCTCGGCTGCTTCCTTTCTTCCGACTGTAACCAGCTGCTCGTATTCCTTTTCGAGTGCCTGTTTACCTTCTTCTGTAACAAAATACTGTTTTGCCATTTATTTCACCGTTAAGTAGCCTGACTACTTCCTTTCAATTTATTCGTCTTATTAATATGACTTTTATACTGTCTACCCAGATACATTATTATAATTTAACTTAAATAAAAAGTCAATTATCACGCTTAAAATTATGCGGTTTTGTCCGATAATCAAGGCGCATTTTTGGTCTAAACAAAGCTTTAACCGCCCGTACGGGGAAAGTACAGACGGTTAATGGGAAGTGTATCTATTGTGTGCTTATCAGCAACTTGTAATCTTTATAATTTATCACTCGGTCTTTTCCATATAAGCTATCATGGCTTCTGCAGCCTTCTTTGCTCCGTCAACCGCATGAACAACGGTTTTTGAGCCTGTGATAACATCGCCTGCGGCGAAGACACCCGGCTTTGTTGTCATATAATTATCATCGACTATCAAAAGTCCTTTATCTCCTGTTTCAAGTCCAAATGTAGTTCTTACCAGTTTCTTTCTTGGGCCTTGGCTAATTGATATGATTGTGGAGTCGGCTTCTACCTGAATGAGCTCTTCCTCTTCTCCGATAATCTTTCCGTTCTCATCCATTATCGTCTTTCTGAAAACGGGACCTTTTTCGTTTATTGAGACTATCTGCATTCCGAAGTTAAACTCTGCGCCGTCAAGCGTTGCATAAGAAACCTCGTGCGAGCTTGCCGTGACCACTTTTCCTCTTGCGTAAAGTGCCACACGCTCTGCGCCGTTTCTGAGTGCTGTTCTTGCTACATCCATTGCGGCGTTGCCCATACCGATTACGGCTACCTTTTTGCCAAGCTTATAAGCCGATGCATTTGAAAGATAATCAATTCCGAAATGAACGTTTCCACGGCACTCACCGGGGATTCCTAAATTTCTCGGCTTTCCTGTGCCTGTTCCGATGAACACGGCAGAATAGCCGTCTCTTAACAAATCATCGATATTGAAAACCGCACCGATGGTTGTATTTGGTCTCACTTGAATTCCAAGCTCGTCCATTCTCGTCTTGTAGCGGTCGAGTATGGTTTTCGGCAGTCTGAATTCCGGAATTCCGTATCGCATGATTCCGCCGATTTTGTCCTTCCACTCATAGACGGTCACATCATAGCCCTCTTCTGCAAGCTTGATTGCCACCGTCATGCCAGCGGGACCCGAACCGATAACAGCAACTCTTTTACTCTTTCTCTCTTTTTTCTCCACTTTCATTCGCTCAAGATACATATCGGAAATGTACTGCTCGATTATTGAAAAATGAACGGGATTTCCCTTTCTTCCAAGTACGCAATGTCCTGCACACTGATTTTCGTGATTGCAGACGGTTGCGCAAATAACAGACATCGGATTGTTGTTAAAAAGTTCCTCGCCCGCCTCCATAAGTCTGTTCTCCTTGAACATCTCGATTATGTGCGGAATCGGAGT
Source organism: Bacteroidaceae bacterium (assembly GCA_963589785.1). GTDB lineage: Bacteria > Bacillota > Clostridia > Oscillospirales > Acutalibacteraceae > SIG603. Next base: position 4,602 of record CAVAMJ010000020.1, read on the forward strand.
ATGAACCGGACAGCCCTCACGGCACATCGGTTTTTTACAATTCAAGCATCTGTTCGCCTCATCAATAATATGTAACGCCACTTCCTATATCCTCCTTAAGCTTCAAAGCAAACTGCCCTTAAGGGTGGGAGAACGATTTGTCACAATTATCGCCCTCCCATTAACAAAGAGTAGATTACCTGTTTTTATTGTAGCACCGAGGATTTAATATTAAAAATAGTCAAAATGAATATAGTTATAACCTAAGGCTATGATAATTTTACACATTTTGCGAATGACATTTACTTAACAATCTCTGCAAAACATAAAAATCTCCCAAAAAGACATTTGTCCTCTTGGGAGATTTTGGAATGGTACTTGATTTTTTACAAAAGGGTGGGAGAACGACTGACACAAATATCGTCCTACCATTAATAATGAGCGATTCCCTACCTGTATTGTAGCATCACGGGAACAATATTTAAAATAATCATTATGAATATATTAATAACCTAAGGCTATGGAATTTTCACATTATTTTAGTAATTTTACTTATCAAGCCAAATTAAAAATCTCCCAAAAGGCATCAGCACTCCCGGGAGATTAAAAATATCGATATTATAGAATAGCGTCCTCGCCCTCTCTTCTCAAATATCTGCCGAGCGAGAATACACCGCCGAGCATACCGAAGAGTGCGCCGACAATGAGATAAGCTCCAACAATGTACCATCTGTACGGGTCGATATTGAAGACCGTAAGGAACGGAACAATGCTGTAAACAATCTCAGTGATTTTAGCGTAAGCCAAAAGCAAAATCGAAACAGAAACCGCACCGGAAATAAGTCCAATCAAAACACCCTCAACAATGAACGGAATTCTGACGAACATATTTGTTGCGCCGACCGATTTCATGATGTTGATCTCAACTCTTCTCGAGAAGATTGTAACTCTGACCGTATTGGAAATGATGAAAAGAGAAACAAGTCCGAGAACAATGACGATTGCCAGGCTTGCATACTTGAAAAGTCTGTCGAGATTATTAAGCTTATTTGCGATGTTGCTGTAATCGGTGATGTGGTCGACACCGTCGATTGCCTGAATTTCGCTTATAGTCTCGTCATACTTGCTTAGGTCGGAAAGGCTGATTTTATATGAGTCGGGGAGGAAGTTGTCCTCGCCGTCAAGTCCGTCAAGGATAGAGCCGTCATCACCGAGAGACTCCATAACGTCTGCCAAAGCGTCATCTCTTGCGATGAATGAGCAGTCTGCAACGTTGTCGTTTGCTCTTATTTTCTCGCCGACCTGAATTGCGGAAATCTGCGGAAGACCGTCTGTAAGGAACACGGTAATCTGGTTGTTTCCCTCGATAGAATCCATTGTTGTGGAAATGTTAAGAGAAAGAGCAAATGCAACGCCCGTGAGAAGAAGACAGGAGATAAGAACCGCAATTGAGGCGATACTCATGGTTCTGTTCTTCCAAAGACCAGTAAAGCCTTCCTTCAAAAGATACCAAAAGCTTCTCATTATTTATCCTCCTTTTTTGCGGTGTTATCAGAAGAAATATCCTCGAATGAAAATTCTTCCTCATCAGAAGGTATGTAGTTTTGGAATTTGCTGTTCGGAGCAAAAGCCGACTCTTCCTCGTTCTTAAAAGTGAACTCAGGCTCGTTTGAGCTCTCAGCGTCTTTCGGAATATCGGGTAAATCGGAGTTAGGCGATGAGAAATTCTCGTAGGTCTCATCTGTCTGCTCGTCATAATGCTCTTCGATTTGTTTTGAACTCTCCTGCTCTGCTGCAATCGCTGCTGTGTCGGCTACAATCTCTCCGCCGTGAATCTGAATGATTCTCTTGTGGAAATGCTTAACAAGCGAGTGCTCGTGAGTAACCATAAGAATTGTTGTTCCTCTGCGGTTGATTTCGGCAAGAAGGTCGACAATCTCGAATGAAAGTGCAGGGTCGATGTTACCTGTCGGCTCGTCGGCAATGATAAGCGACGGGTTGTTGACAAGTGCTCTTGCCAAGCCGACGCGCTGTCTCTCACCGCCCGAAAGCTCACTGGGCAGGTGCTTTGCCTTATGCTGAAGTCCGACAAGGCTCAGAATATAAGGCACTCTCTTTTTTATAGTTCTTCCCGAAGCACCGACAACACGCATAGCAAACGCTACGTTATCATAAACGGTCATATGCTCGATGAGTCGGAAATCCTGGAAGACGATTCCCATTTTTCTTCTGACGTACGGGATTTTTCTCTGCGGAATTTTGGAAACCTCATCTCCCGCAACATAAAGCTCGCCGCTTGTCGGTCTTTCCTCACAGGTGATAAGCTTGGTAAACGTACTTTTACCTGCACCCGAAGAACCGACGATAAAAACAAATTCTCCTTTTTCTATCTGAAGATTAATGTTGTGCAGGGCTTCAGTTCCGTTATTATATACTTTCGAGACGCCTCGAAATTCAATAACTGATGACATAATTACTTCCTTTCACAATTAGTACTTCTTTGTATATCATTAGAAGTATACTCTACTTGGAGGAAAAAATCAAACAATACTATCTAATGTTTGCAATTTTATTGCAAAAACCGCCTAATCATACATGAAAAGGCGGTTTATTTGTGAAATTTATCGTGTTTAGAACTTAGCGGGACCGGAAGAAAGGTACTTCTTAACCATGAGGGCTACCTTGAATACGATAGCGTCCTCGAACTCACGAAGGTCAAGACCTGTGATTTTCTTGATTTTCTCAAGACGGTAAACAAGTGTGTTTCTGTGAACAAAAAGCTTTCTTGATGTCTCGGAAACATTCAGGTTGTTCTCGAAGAACTTCTGAATTGTGAAAAGAGTCTCGTGGTCGAGCGACTCGATGCTTCCCTTCTTGAATACTTCTCTTAAGAAGATATCGCAAAGTGTTGTCGGAAGCTGATAGATAAGTCTTGCGATACCGAGGTTGTCATATCTAATGATATTCTTGTCTGTATCGAAAACCTTACCGACATCAAGTGCGGTCTGAGCCTCCTTGAAGCTTCTTGCGAGATCCTTCATGCCCTCTACAACCGTACCGATACCGACATAGCAGCGTGTATAGAACTCGCTTGAAAGTGTATCTACGATAGAGTTTGCAAGCTGGTCGATATCCTTGGACTCAATGTTCGGCTTAATCTCCTTGACGAGAACAATATCGGTTTCGTTGATATTGATGACAAAGTCCTTGTTCTTATCAGGGAAAAGGTTCTGAAGAACATCGAATACGGAGAACTCCTGATTGCCGGGAAGCTTTATGAGCATACAAACACGGCTTACGTCGCTGTTGAAGTGAAGCTCTCTTGACTTAATGTAAATATCACCGGGGAGGATATTATCGAGAATGACATTCTTGATGAAGTTGCTTCTGTCGTACTTCTCGTCATAATACTGCTTAATCATTCCCATGGAAACAGCAAGAAGATTGACACACTTAACAGCCTCCGGGTCTGTGCCGTTTACAAATACTGCGTACTCAGCGTGCTGAACCGATCCGAATGACTTGAAGGTGTAGCCGTTGACCATATACGGCTCACTTGAATTAAAGCTCTCCTCGGTAATTCCGTCGTAGACCTCGCCGATTCTGCTCAGTTCACTGCAAGCGATGATAATAGCCGACTCATCAATGATACCCATAGTGCGGTCTACAGAGTCCTTCATCTGATGAATTACTCCCTGAAATAATCTATTGGACATAAATTACAGCTCCTTAACACAATTTTCACACATTTCCGATATGCAATGCTTTTTCATAACGGACATAAAATAAGCTGTGACAACGGGTCAAAGCTTAAAAAAATTTGTCAAAATTTACATAACAATATTTTACACATAATGACTAAAACAATCAAGTATTTTTAGTAAAAAAGTTTAAGTTTTTTCTGAAAAAATATGAACTTCTCTTTGACTGATTAAAAAAACTGTTCATTTTATACATTTAAGTGAATTTTTATGGCAAAGCTCGCCTTGAAAGCCTTAGTGTTTTTCACTAAGTGCTAAAATCTGAAAACTTTAACGGCTAAAGAGCTTGAATTTACCTTTTAGAACTTATTTTCTTCGAGAATTTCGCCGATTTTCTTTGATACAAGCTCGAAAGCAATATCGTTCATGCCGCTGTTTATGACTATGTCTGCAAAAGCCTTTGTCGGTTCGACATACAAATAATGCATGGGCTTCACCGTCGTAAGATACTGAGTAATTATACCTCTTATATCTCTGCCCCTCTCCTCTGTGTCACGGATAATTCTTCGCAAAATTCTCTCGTCCGCATCTGCTTCAACATATATTTTGAGGTCGCAAAGCTCTCTTAATCGCTCATCGTTAAAAAGTAAAATTCCCTCGACGATGATAACAGCCTTCGGCTCGATGACTATCGTTTCTTTCGCACGGTTGTGCTTAGAGAAATCGTAAACGGGTGATTCTGTTTTTTCTCCTCTTTTGAGTGCCTCGAGGTGCTCCGTCAGCAAATCCGTCTCGAGAGAATCGGGATGATCGTAATTTACCTTCACACGCTCCTCAAAGGGAACATCGTCCTGTCGCTTGTAGTAATTATCGTGATAAAGAACAGCCACATTGTCGCCGAATTTTGCTTTTATTCTGTTAGTAAAAGTAGATTTGCCCGAACCCGAGCCGCCTGCTACACCTATAATGTATGGTTTCATGCTATTTGCCTCACTTTTCTTTAACGTGAACATCAAGCTGATCAAACGGAATAACTATGCCCTTTTCTGCGAACCGCTTCTCGGCTTCCTCATAGACATAGCCGTAAACCGTCCAGTAGTCCTCTGTCTTGCACCAAACTCTAAGAGTCATTTTAACACCGTTTCCGGCACCGAAATCCGTGATGCCGATAAAGACCTCGGGGTCTTTTAATATCAAATCGTTGGAATCGGCAATTTCCTTTAGCGTCTCACGCACCGTCTGCATATCGTTGCCCGCAACGGAAAAATCATAGTCGACACGCCTTGTTTTCATCTCAGAATAATTCATAATCGTGCCCGTGGAAAGTCCGCTGTTAGGAAGATAAATCGTCTTGTTGTCAAAGGTAACGATTTTTGTGTAGCAAATGCCAATCTGCTCGACTGTACCGTCATAGCCCTGTGCGGTGATGTAATCTCCAAGCTTCATGGGTCTTGTGATGAGCAGAAGAACGCCGCCCGCTAAATTGCTTAGTGTGCCGTTGACCGCCAAACCGGCGCAAACGCTGAGGGAAGCAATAACCGTGCTTATTCCGCTTGTCTCTATTCCAAGAAAACCTACAAGCGCCACCACAACAAGCACCTTCATGCCGATTTTGCTTGCACTCATCAGCGTTCTCGAGAGAGTTTTGTCCACCCTGTTGTTATGCTCGAGCTTTTTCGAGAACCTCTCGCCAAGCTTATTAATTATCTTGAACGAAATGAGAAGTATTATAAGTGCGATAATTATTTTTATGCCGTATTTGATTGCGGTATTGAGTAACTCTGAGTAATCGTAATTTTTCATCTTTATATCTCCGTATCTAACGATATATTCTTTAAAACAATAGGATTTGTGCCGTAATTTTAACTTTATTTTGAAAATATTCTACTATAATCTCCCTCAAAAAACAAGCTTTAGGGATTTTGTGAATTTTAGGTTAGTTATAACAAACTGTTTTGTTGACATAATGATATTTTAGGAGTACAATCAAGTTACACATGTATGTAAAATACGGTCATCCGAAAGAGGAAAGGATTATCATATGAAACTTAACAAACTTATTACCGCCGTCAAATGTGATGTTATAGGAAACATTGACGGTATTGAAATAACAAATATCGCTTATGACTCGAGAAAAGCTACAAACGGCTCACTTTTCGTCTGCTTAAAGGGCTCAGCCGTAGACGGCCACAAATACGCCGACAAGGCGGTCGAAAACGGCGCAGTCGCTGTTGTAGCTTCCGACGATGTTGATGTCGATGTACCCGTAATCAAAATTGAGAACACAAGAAAGGGTCTTGCACTTCTCTCCGCTGAATTTTACGGTCATCCGGCAGAAAAGCTCAAGACTATCGGTATCACGGGAACAAAGGGAAAGACTACGACTTCCTGTATGATTAAGTCAATTCTCGAGGCCGCAGGTCACAAGGTCGGCGTAATCGGCACAATCGGAGTTATGATTGGCGACGAGCTCATCAAGACTGACAACACAACCCCAGAAAGCCACGAAATCCAGAAGTTCATGGCTCTCATGGTAGAAAAGGGATGCGAATACTGTGTCATGGAGGTTAGCTCCATAGGACTTCGTGACCACCGTGTTTACGGCTTCACCTTTGATTCGGGTATTTTCACAAACTTCAGCGAGGATCATATCGGCGGAGTCGAGCACAAGGATATGGCAGAGTATCTCTACTGCAAGTCGCTCCTTTTCAAGATGTGCAAGGTTGGTGCAATTAACATTGACGATGATAACCACGAGGGAATGATTAAAGATCACACCTGCGATATTATCACTTACGGCTTTAGTACCGAGGCTGATGTCTACGGCATCGAAAATCATCTTTACTCCGAGCCGGGATTTATCGGTTCAGTCCTCAAGTATCATGACGGTCAGGACAAGACAATCAAAATCGCTACTCCGGGTAAATTCAATGCTTACAACGCTCTTTCAGCCATAACGGGACTCAAGTGCTTCGGCATTAGCGACGAAGCTATCGAAAAGGGACTTTATTCCGTCAAGGTTAAGGGTCGTGTCGAGGCTGTTCCTATTCCCTATAACTTCACTCTTCTCATTGACTACGCTCACAACGGAGTCGGCATGGAGAACATTCTCTCAACACTTCGTGAGTATAACCCCAAGAGACTCATCTGCATATTCGGCGCAGGCGGAAACAGACCGAAAATCAGACGTTATGAAATGGGCGAGGTTTGCGGAAAAATGGCAGATCTCTCCGTTATCACCGCCGACAACTCACGCTTTGAGGACGTTAACGACATCATTGCTGATATTTTGGTCGGCATGAAAAAGACGGACGGAAAATACATCGCTATTCCCGACAGACGTGAAGCTATCCGCTGGGCACTCGAAAACGGCACCGAGGGCGACATCATCGTTCTTGCGGGCAAGGGCCACGAGGACTACCAGGAGATTAAGGGAGTAAAATATCCATTTGACGAGCGAGTAGTCATAAAGGAGCTTTTGCCGACAATCAAAAGAGATAAATAAACTCAGTTAATTTGTCGAAAGACATCATATATTTCATACTACCATTAGGAAAGAAAGGTAAACGAAAATGGAACAGAATATTTCATTCGATTTCTTAAAGAATGCCGAAGAAAAATTCGACAGTGACAGCAAAAATCTTCTTGCGATGAACGCAGTCGTCTCAGGCGGTGTTGCAAATGCAGCTCTCTCCTTTGACGCTAAGAGAAATATGCGTCACACCTTCTCGATAGATATCAAAAACGGCGAGGTCACAAACCAGAAGCAATCAGGAAGATGCTGGATGTTCGCTTCACTGAACACCATGAGATTCCATGTTATGAAGAAGCTCAACCTCAAGAACTTTGAGCTCTCCCAGGCTTATCCGCTTTTCTTCGACAAGCTCGAAAAGTCCAACTATTTCCTTGAGTCCATTCTCAAGACTCTTGACGAGAAGACAGACTCAAGACTTATCTCCTATCTTTTGAGCGGCCCTCTCGGTGACGGCGGACAGTGGGATATGTTTGCGGCTCTTACTGACAAATACGGCGTAGTACCTAAGGACGCTATGCCCGAAAGCGTTTCATCCTCCGCTACAAGAGAAATCACAGGCTACCTCACAGAGAAGCTTCGTGAGTACGCTTGCAGAATAAGAGAAGCACACGAGAACGGAAAATCACTCGAAGACTTACGCTCCATGAAGGACGGCTACATGGAAGAAATCTACCGCATGCTTTGCATTGCATTCGGCAAGCCTCCTGTTAGCTTCACCTTTGAAGTCGAGGACAAGGACGGAAAGTTCATCCGTGACGAGAACATCACGCCGAAAGAATTCTTCGCAAAGTATGTTGACATCAATCTTGACGATTATGTCTCTCTCATCAACGCTCCGACAAAGGACAAACCTTACAATAGAACATATACAGTTAAGTTCCTCGGCAATGTCATTGAGGGCAGACCTGTAAAGTACCTCAACCTCACAAGCGAGGAGTTAAAGAATGCTGCAATCGCTCAGATGAAGGACGGTCTTCCTGTTTGGTTCGGATGCGACGTCGGAAAGAGAAGCACAAGAGACTCCGGAATTATGGATCTTGACAGCGTAAATGTAGAGAACCTCTTCTCCACCACATTCAGCATGAACAAGGCTGAGAGACTCGACTACGGTCAGAGCCTTATGACTCACGCAATGGTTTTCCTCGGAGTTAACCTTGACGAGAACGGCAAGCCGAACCGCTGGAAGGTTGAGAACTCATGGGGCAAGGACGCCGGCGAAAACGGCTACTACGTCATGAGCGACAAGTGGTTTGACGAGTACAACTATCAGATCGTTGTTGACAAGAAATATCTCACAGAAGAGCAAAGAGCACTTCTTTCTCAGGAGCCGATCGAGCTTGAGCCGTGGGATCCAATGGGTTCACTTGCAATTACAAAATAAAGTGATATAATCAAAGTGCAGAATTCTCAATACATTTTGCACTGCTTGTAATCGATAATTAAGGGCGGTGAAATTCTCACCGCTCTTTTTTGTGGCAAGCCTTAGAAAGAATATGAAGACAACACAAGTTAATTAAGGAAATTTATCATGAAACTCTCACTTTCGCAAATCGCAGAATACACAGGCGGAAAGCTTTACGGTGACGGAAATGTTATCGTGAACGGATTTTTCACCGACTCAAGACAAGCCGAAAAGGGCAAAATGTTCGTTGCCATAAAGGGCGAGAAGACTGACGGCCACAAGTACATCCCCATGTGCATCGAAAAGGGCTGCAATGCTTGCTTTTCGGAGGAAATTCTCTCTGATGACATAAACATCAACTATGTGCTTGTAGAAAACTCCGTTGCCGCACTCCAGAAATGCGGAGAAAAATGCCGCGCGAACATCAAGGTTCCCGTAGTCGGCATCACAGGCTCGGTCGGAAAAACCACCACAAAGGAGATTATCTCTCTTGCCCTGTCCTCTTCGCTTTGCGTAAACAAAACTATCGGTAATGCTAACGGACAAATCGGCGTTCCTCAGATGGTTATGAGAACAGAACCTGAGCACGACATCTGCGTTTTCGAAATGGGAATGAGTTACCCCGGAGAAATGAAGAGAATTGTCGATATCGCAAGACCTAATATTGCCGTCATGACAAATATCGGAGTTTCTCACATAGAATTCCACGGCACTCGTGAGAACATCATGAAAGAAAAGCTTCTCATTGCCGATTATATCGGTGCTACGGGCACAATATTCGTAAACGGCGACGATGATCTTCTTTGCACACTCAAGAAAAAGCACGAAATCGGCGAGCTTGAACCAAGTGTAGTCACATTCGGAATCGGTGATGACTGCGATTTCAGAGCCTATGACATCAAGGAAGCTAACGGAGAAACAGAATTTAAGTTCCGTCTTGAAAATAACGAATATGCTGTGAAGCTCCCTGTTATCGGTCTTCACAATGTAAGAAATGCGCTTGCCGCACTTTGCGTCTCCGAATATGTCGGTCTCGACCTCGACAAGGCTATTGCCGCACTTGCAACATACAAATCACCTGATATGCGCGGTAAAATCAAAACCTACGGTTCTGTTACCGTGATTGACGATACATACAATGCAAGTCCCGACAGTATGATTTCATCTCTCGATATGCTCTCACGCTTTGAGGGAAGAAAAATCTCTGTTCTCTCTGATATGCTTGAGCTTGGCTCTTACTCCGAAAAGGGCCACACCGATGTCGGAAAAGCCGCAAGCGAAAAGGGAATTGATTTTCTTATCGCTGTCGGCAACGAAGCAGAATTTATATACAAGGGCTTCGACAACAGCGAAAAATCAGTTTACTTCAAGACTAACGCAGAAGTTAATGCTTTTCTTGATGATTTCATTAAATCAAACGATACTGTACTTATAAAGGGTTCTCGAGGAATGCACACTGAGGAAATCAGAGAGCACCTCAGCAAAAACACGAAGTAATATTAAAATAAAAGCGAGCCATAAAGGTTCGCTTTTTCATTCATTTATTGTTTTTAATTTATATCTCAAAACAATAGACCGCCTCTTTCGAGACGGTCTTTGTTTCTACATAAAACAAATATTTGCTTAACGCCAAAAGTTTGATTACATGAGCTTTCTGTAAAGAGCTGCAATCTCCTCAACAGAAGTATCCTTCGGGTTGCCCGGACGGCAAGCGTCAGCATAAGCGGACTCAGAAAGGAACTGAACATCTTCTTCCTTAACGATAGCCTTGAGGTCTGCCGGAATACCGACATCATGAGCGAGATCCTTTACAGCCTGAACAGCAGCTGCTCTGTACTCCTCCTGAGTCATGTTCTCTGTGCCCTCTACGCCCATTGCCTTAGCAATGTCACGGTACTTCTCTCCTGTTGCGTCAGCATTGTACTCCATAACTGTTGGGAGGAGAATTGCGTTTGCAACACCGTGAGGTGTGTCATAAACAGCACCGAGTGAATGTGCCATTGAGTGAACGATACCGAGTCCGACATTTGAGAAGCCCTGTCCAGCGATGTACTGTGCAAGAGCCATTCCCTCGATGCCCTCTTCCTCATTTGCGCAAGAGCTTCTGAGGTTCTTGGATATGAGCTCGATAGCCTTGAGGTGGAACATATCTGTCATGGTCCATGCAGCCTTTGTGATGTAGCCCTCGATTGCGTGTGTGAGAGCGTCCATACCTGTAGCAGCCTTCAGGCTCTTAGGCATTGAAGCCATCATGTCAGGGTCGACAACAGCGATTTCCGGGATGTCGTTTGTATCAACGCAAACGAACTTTCTCTTCTTCTCTGTATCTGTGATAACATAGTTGATTGTAACCTCAGCTGCAGTACCTGCAGTTGTAGGAACAGCAATTGTGAAGGTAGCATGCTTCTTTGTCGGAGCAACACCCTCGAGGCTTCTTACATCAGCGAACTCAGGGTTCTCTGTGATGATACCGATAGCCTTAGCTGTATCCATGGAAGAACCGCCGCCGATAGCGATGATCATGTCTGCGCCTGAATCAGCAAAAGCCTTAACGCCTGTCTTGACATTCTCGATTGTCGGGTTTGGCTTAATCTCGGAATAAACCTCATAAGGAATGCCGCCCTCCTCGAGAAGAGAAGTGACCTTCTGAGTTACGCCGAACTTTAAAAGATCGGGGTCAGAGCAAACAAAAGCCTTCTTGTAGCCTCTTGCCTTAATCTCGGGAACGATATCACCGATTGCTCCCTTGCCGTGATATGAAATCGTGTTGAGTACAATTCTGTTTGACATATAAATTTCCTCCCAAATGCCTTTCGCATTTCTAATATGTTATTATTTTAACGCTATTCTGAGAGTAATTCAATACAAAATTGTTAATTTTATGACAAAATAACGGATTTTGGTTAAAAAGTATCAAATATTTTATTAATATACTTTTTTGCCGCCTAAATATGTCGCATTTACTTCAATTTTATGAATATTTGCTGGGTCTGTTTCAAACGGACTCTCATTCAGCACGACAAAGTCAGCTAAATAATCCTTTTTGATCTTTCCCTTGTAATTCTCGGCAAATTCAGAGTAAGCAGAGACGCTTGTATAGCTGTCGAGTGCTTCTTTTACTGAAAATGCCTCATGAGGAAGATAGGGGCCTAAATTATCCTTGACGGTCGTTCTCGTCACGGCGCACTGCATAGACTTTAAGCAGTCCGGAAGCTCAACGGGGCAATCAGAACCGTTGCTCACGGTGACACCGTCATTCATGAGAGTTTTCCAAGAATAGCTTGTTGAAGCGAGCTCTTCGCCGACACGCTCCTTGACGATATGAATATCGTAGTCAAGGAAAATCGACTGTGCGTAAACATGCAAATTAAGCTCAGCGATTTTCTTAAGCTGATCCGCTCTTGTTATCTGACAATGCACGACACCGTGGCGGTGGTCTTCCCTCGGATACTCCTTAAGTGCTTTCTCATAAGCGGATAAAAGCATATCGAGGCACTTGTCACCGATTGAATGAACGGCAATTTGCATATCGTTTTTGTTTGCGTAGGAAATCATCTCGTCCATTGTCTTTTGGTCGAAGCACGGGAAACCGACTGTCGAAGGGTCATCGGCATACGGTCTTGAGAGATATGCTGTTCTTGCTCCGAGAGCACCGTCACCAAGCATTTTAAGCGGGCCTGTTTTGAACATATCGTCACCGACACCCGTCTTGTGGCCGCTCTCAACAAAGCGCTTGAGTTCGTCAAGGCTTGTGAAATTACTCTGCTCGTAGACACGAACGCTGAGTTCACCCTCTTCGATTAACTCGCTAAAAGCCTCGTTAACCATTTCAAACGGCACATCAAACACGCAGTAATCGTCCGACTGGCTCGTAGTGATACCGTAGGAGTTTAACTTTTTCGAGGCGATTTTTATCATCTCTTTAATTTGAGCTTTATCAGGAAGCGGAAACACGCTGAAAACATAATCCATAGCGTTATCGAAAAATCTTCCGTTCGGCTCGCCGTTTTCGTCAAATCCTATTTCTCCGCCGCTTGGAGAGACGCTCTCGCTCGTCACGCCAGCAAGAGAAATTGCCTTCGAGTTCACGACACAGCAGTGACCGCACGCTCTTGTTATGAGTATCGGATAATCTGTCGATATTTTGTCGAGATCATCCTTAGTCGGCATGCGATTTTCGTCCTCGAAGTAGTCCTGATTCCAGCCTCGTCCGACAAGCCATTCACTTTCGCTGAATGAGCTGCCCTTTGAGAATTCGGTTAGATATTCAATCATTCCCCTAAGGCTTGATGTGTTCGATGCGAGATCGGCACATTTGAGTGCCTGACCGAAATTGAGCAAATGCATGTGACTGTCGTTAAATCCCGCACAGACAAATTTTCCGCCGAGATCTACTTTCTCGTCAGCCGCAAGCTTTTTTGCCTCTTCGCTCGAGCCTACAAAACAAAATTTTCCGTTCTCCACGGCAAAGGCTTCGCAAAAGCCCTCACCCGTGTAGACATTTCCGCCAAAATAAAGCTTCATATTATTTTTTCAGCTTAGCCGCCATAGCAACCCAGCCTTTTTCCTCTCTTCTCTCGATGATTTCAAACTTATCGGAAATCGACTCGAGCACATCAGCTTCTCTTGTGTCGATAATTCCCGACATAATATAAACAGAGTCGTCATACATGAACTGCGGTGCGTTTTTAGAAAGAATTTTGATTATATCTGCAACGATATTTGCAAGAACAACATTAAATTTGCCGCTTACCTTCTCTGTGAGGTCGCCCGTAATTCCAACGAACTTATCTCCGACATTATTAAGCTTAGCGTTTTCAACGGCAGTCTTGACAGCGAGCGGATCTATATCAACTCCGACTGCCGACTTTGCGCCGACAAGAAGTGACGCTACGGAAAGAATACCGCTTCCGCATCCCATATCAAGAACGCTGTCGCCCTCTTTGACGTACTTTTCAAGAAGCTCCATGCAAAGTCTTGTTGTCTCGTGTGTGCCCGTGCCGAAAGCAAGTCCGGGCTCGAGGTTCAGCACTGCTCTGCCCTCTGCATCAAAATTATCCTCCCAAGTTGGTCTAATCAAAAGCTTCTCGCCGACCTTCATCGGGTGGAAATACTTCTTCCAGTTATTGAGCCAATCCTCTGTTTTGCACATCTCTGTGCTAATCTCGTTTTCGATTCCCTCTGCGGTGTAACGCTCACTGAGGAACGCAACAGCCTCAAGGGGACTTTCCTCAGGGCTGATATAGACGTGGATAATCGCCTTGTTTCTGTCCTTTTTGAGCAAATCTTCGTCAATTAAGTCAATGTGAGCGATTTCCCATGCGCCCTCCTCGAGGTCAGAATAATCCTCAATGTAAATTCCGTAAGGAACTACCATGTTGGCAATATCGCCCGCCTTGTCGGCGTTTTTAACATCAACAGTAATTTTAACCTCTGTCCAGTCCTGATTTACTTCACCGAAATCATATGCTTCATCTATCATGAATATTCTCCTTTAATTTTGAGTTTTAGATTAGTATATAACATTTGTGGCAAATTGGCAATTGTTTCAATAGCTTTACCAAAATCTCCTTTTTATTTTAAAATAAAAAGGAGAACATAAGCTACTTGCTTACATTCTCCCTTGAATGTTTATACTATTCCCAAAAACTTAAATTAAAGAATTCTTCCGATATCGGTTCTGTAGTGAGCGTTCTCGAAGTCAATCTTCTTGACAGCGGCATAAGCCTTGTCGAGAGCCTCGTCAAGATTTTTGCCAAGTGCTGTGACACCGAGGACTCTTCCGCCGTTTGTGACAAGCTTTCCGTCCTTGAGTGCTGTGCCGGCATGATAAACTACTGCGCCGTCTACCTGTCCGTTCTCGTCAAGGCCGTTAATCTCGATGCCCTTCTTGTATGAACCCGGATAGCCGCCTGAAGCCATGACAACACAAGCGGAAGCCTCGTCGCTCCACTCGATGTTGATGTCGGCAAGCTTCTCCTCACAGCAAGCTACGATGATGTCAACAAAATCTGTCTTGAGTCTCGGAAGAACAACCTGAGTTTCGGGATCGCCGAATCTAGAGTTATACTCGATGACCTTAGGTCCCTTCGGTGTGAGCATAAGTCCGAAGTAGAGGCAACCCTTGAAAGGTCTGCCCTCAGCGTTCATAGCCTCGACTGTCGGCATGAATATCTTCTCCATGCACTCCTTAGCCATTTCATCGCTGTAATAAGGGTTAGGGCTGATTGTGCCCATTCCGCCTGTGTTAAGACCCTTGTTTCCGTCAAGTGCTCTCTTGTGGTCCTTGGAAGAAACCATAGGATAGAGAGTTTTTCCGTCTGTGAAGGAAAGAACAGAAACCTCAGGACCTGTTAAGAACTCCTCGATGACTACCTTGTTACCTGAAGCACCGAATACCTTGTCCTCCATGATAGTCTTAACAGCCGCCTTAGCGTCCTCGAAATTCTCAGCAATGATAACGCCCTTGCCGAGAGCAAGTCCGTCAGCCTTGACAACTACCGGATACTCATTCTTCTCCTCGATGTACTTAACAGCCTCCTCAGCGGAATCAATAACCGCATAGTCTGCTGTAGGAATGTTATATTTCTTCATGAGGTCCTTGGAGAAAACCTTACTTGCCTCAATGACAGCAGCATTTGCTCTTGGGCCGAAAGCCATGATGCCCTCTTTCTCGAAAGCATCTACCATACCCGCTGCAAGCGGATCATCAGGAGCGACAAAAACAAGATCGATTTCCTTTTCCTTAGCAAAAGCTACCATGCCCTCGATGTCCATAGCACCGATAGCAACGCACTGTGCGTCATAGGAAATACCGCCGTTTCCCGGTGCGGCATAGATCTTCTCGCACTTAGGGGATTCCTTTAATTTACGAATGATAGCGTGCTCGCGTCCGCCCGAGCCGACAACCAATATTTTCATGATTCATACCTCTTTCATATTTGGTAGAAAAATTCATTTTATCTATTGCAATAAACGGAGCGACAAAAAGCCGCTCCGATATTTTTATCTTCTGTGCTCACTTTTAACTAAAAGAGCACATCCCACGACCGCAAAATAAATGTTAAACGCCTATCGCAAGATATCAATGGTGGAAAAGTCTGATTCCTGTGAATGCCATTGTGATGCCGTACTTGTTAGCAGTCTCGATAACATTGTCGTCACGGATGCTTCCGCCCGGCTCTACGATATACTCAACACCGCTCTTTCTTGCTCTCTCGACATTATCGCCAAATGGGAAGAATGCGTCAGAACCGACTGTTACGCCCTTGAGGCCGTCGAGCCATGCTCTCTTCTCCTCACGAGTGAAAACAGCGGGCTGTTCTGTGAAGAACTTCTGCCAGTTTCCGTCTGCGATTACATCCTCATACTCGTCAGAAATATAAACATCGATTGTGTTATCTCTGTCGGCACGTCTCAAACCGTCCTTGAAAGGAAGCTCGAGAACCTTCGGGCACTGTCTAAGATACCAGTTGTCAGCCTTGTTGCCGGCAAGTCTTGTGCAGTGAATTCTTGACTGCTGACCTGCACCGATACCGATAGCCTGTCCGTCCTTAACGTAGCAAACGGAGTTGGACTGAGTGTACTTAAGTGTGATAAGAGAAACTATCATATCACGCATAACATCCTCAGACATATTCTTAGCGTCTGTTACGATATTCTCATAAAGCTTAGGGTCAGCGAGGTTGAGCTCATTTCTGCCCTGCTCGAATGTGATGCCGAAAACGTCCTTGTGCTCGATTGGCTGAGGAACATACTCAGGGTCAATCTCAACAACATTGAAGTTGCCCTTCTTCTTTGTCTTTAAAATCTCGAGTGCCTCGTCTGTGTAGCCCGGAGCGATGATACCATCACTAACCTCTCTCTTGAGAATAAGAGCTGTCTGCTTGTCGCAAACATCGGAAAGAGCTGCCCAGTCGCCGTAAGAAGACATTCTGTCAGCGCCTCTTGCTCTTGCGTAAGCTGTAGCAATCGGAGAAAGCTCAAGATCATCTACAAAATAAATCTTCTTGAGAGTGTCGCTCATAGGAATGCCAAGTGCGGCACCGGCAGGTGAAACGTGCTTAAAGGAAGCCGCCGCCGGAAGTCCTGTTGCTTTCTTAAGCTCACGAACGAGCTGCCATGAATTGAAAGCATCCATAAAATTGATGTAACCAGGCTTGCCCGAAAGAACCT
Organism: Bacteroidaceae bacterium; assembly: GCA_963589785.1. Lineage (GTDB taxonomy): Bacteria > Bacillota > Clostridia > Oscillospirales > Acutalibacteraceae > SIG603. Next base: position 21,394 of record CAVAMJ010000020.1, read on the forward strand.
TAATCGGAAGGTCTCTGCCGTCATTGACAGAAATCTTGGAAGGCTTCTGGTTGGGGTTACAGCCGTATTTTAACTCAAGCTCTTTAGCCATGATATTTATCCTCTCTTACTTATTCTTGTTGATGATTCTTGTCTCTGTCTCGCCTGTCTCAAGATTGATAAATCTTGTGAAGAGAGAAACCTTGTTGTCCTCATTGAGGCTGTTCCAAAGAGTATTTGTGAACTCCTCGATGTCGCCGAACATTCTGATTCTCTCAGGTTCGCCCTCGAATGACGGAATTCTCGGGTTTCCGTCACACTTATATGTGTGGATGAAGTGACCGATGCCCGGCTGTGCAGAATACTCGAAGAACTGTCTCTCGTGGTAATCGCCGTTGCCCTCGCTGGACTTCAAAATAGAAAGCTTATAATCAAATGTATTGTCGTGGCGAACTACAACACCTGAAATTCTCGGAGTGAATGTAGGCTCGTCAGGCTCATAGCATCTTGTACGAAGAGCATCCTCGAAAGTCTTGCCCTCTTTGAGATAATCATAGACAGTATCTGTCTGGTCGCCGTTTGTTACGACAGTTGTGTCACCCAGAACCTTAACGGGAGCATAAATGACAAGGGACGGGTCTGAAAGCTTAGACGGATCGAAAGCCTCTGTTCTGATGCCCTCGCCCTCAGTGATGAAAACTCTGTTTCTCGAGTTTACGCTTCTGCCCATGATGAAATAACCGATAACAGCATACTTTCCGCACTTTGATGTGCCGATGATTATGCCTCTTCCGGGATAGGAATTATTTTCAAGCTCTTTTGCAATGCACTTTGTTTCCATTATGTTCCTCACAATTAATTATTCGCTGACGATTACTCTATTGCCCTCGACCTTAAGCTTTCCCTCGCAGAAAAGCGAAACAGCCTTGGGAAGAATTTTCCACTCTGCTTCTACCATGATTCTCTTCTGAAGAGTCTCGGGAGTATCATCGTCCTTAACTTCAACAGCTTTCTGAATGATAATTGGGCCGCCGTCACAAACCTCGTTTACGAAGTGTACGGTTGCGCCGCTGAGCTTTACGCCTCTCTCAAGAGCCGCCTCGTGGACATGAAGTCCGTAGAAGCCCTTGCCGCAGAAGGACGGAATCAAAGCAGGGTGAATGTTGATTATTTTATTCTTATAAACCTGTGGTACCTTTGAGCTGATGATAGTCATAAAGCCGGCAAGAACAACTAAGTCAATGTTATTGTTCTCGAGAAGCTCTAAAAGAGCATCGCTGTAAGCGTCTGTTGACTCAAAGCTCTTTCTTAAAAGCACCTCGGTCTTAATATCGTTATTCTTAGCACGCTCGAGAGCATAAGCGTCTGAGCGGCTTGCGATAACAAGAGAGATTTTTCCGTTCTTTATCTCTCCTCTTTTTTCGGCATCGATAAGTGCCTGGAGGTTAGTTCCGCCACCCGAAACCAAAACACCGATGTTTAGCAAAGGATTACCCCCTCGTCACCCTTGACGACCTCACCGAGAACAACAGCCTTTTCGCCTGCTGCTTCGATAGCTGCAATAGCCTTATCTGCTGTTTCAGGAGAAACTGCCATTACGATACCAACGCCCATATTGAAGGTGTTGTACATATCTCTCTCAGGGATGTTGCCTACCTTCTGGAGAAGGCTGAAGATAGGAAGAACAGGAACAGAAGCCTTGTTGATCTTAGCTGTGAAGCCCTCTGTCATCATTCTCGGAACGTTCTCATAGAAGCCGCCACCTGTGATGTGAGAAACAGCCTTAACGTCAGCCGCCTCGATTGCGCCGAGAACAGACTTAACATAAATCTTTGTAGGTGTGAGAAGCGCCTCGCCGAGAGTTGAGCCGAGCTCATCATAATAAACCTTGAGGTTCTCCTCTGTTACGTCGAATACCTTTCTGACGAGAGAGAAGCCGTTTGAGTGAACACCTGACGAAGCGATACCGATGATAACATCGCCCTCAGCCATCTTGGAACCGTCAATGATGTCCTTCTTGTCCACGATACCGACATTGAAGCCTGCTACATCGTAGTCGTCAACAGGCATAAGGCCCGGGTGCTCTGCTGTCTCGCCGCCGATGAGCGCACAACCAGCCTGAACACAGCCCTCTGCAACGCCGCCGACAATATCTGCGATCTTCTCAGGGAAGTTCTTTCCGCAAGCGATATAATCGAGGAAGAAAAGCGGCTTTGCACCACAGCAGATAACATCGTTTACGCACATTGCAACTGCATCGATACCGATTGTGTCGTGCTTATCCATAAGCTGGGCAATCTTAACCTTTGTGCCGCATCCGTCTGTACCTGATACAAGGATCGGCTCTTCCATACCGCTGAACTCAGGCTTGAAAAGTCCGCCGAAGCCTCCGATACCTGAAACTACTCCCGGGATATTTGTTCTCTTAACGTGCTCCTTCATGAGCTCGACAGATTTGTAGCCGGCTGTAACGTCAACTCCTGCTGCCTTATATGAATCGCTGAAGCTCTTACTCATTTTATTTCTTCCTTTCAAGTTTTTGTCAATCTAAAAATATAATTAGGTTTAATTAGCGAAATCAAAGCTCGCTAACCTTCTGCTGCATTGCCTCGTCCTTCTTGAGAACGCCTTCGACCATTGCCTTCTTTGCGTCTTCAAGCTGAGAAGCGATATTCTCATCGGAAAGAGCAAGAATCTGTGCCGCCAAAACAGCAGCATTCTCTGCGCCGTTTATAGCTACGGTTGCAACAGGAATGCCTGAAGGCATCTGAACTGTAGCCAAAAGAGCATCAAGTCCCTCAAGAGAAGAACCCTTGCACGGGATACCGATGACAGGAAGTGTGGTCTCTGCGGCAATGACACCTGCAAGATGAGCTGCCATACCAGCTGCGGCAATGATAACGCCGAAGCCGTTAGCCTTTGCGTTCTTTGCAAACTCTGCGGCAAGAGCCGGTGTTCTGTGCGCACTCATGACATGAGTCTCTGTCTCGATGCCGAAGCTTTTAAGCTTTGCTACTGCCTTGGAAACAACAGGAAAATCGCTGTCGCTGCCCATAATTACTGCTACCTTTTTAGACATAACAATACATCCTTTCCTAATAAAAAAGCGGAACTGATGATATTACAGTTCCGCCAAAAAATTCAGTTAAAAATAAACGCACCTATTCCCTCGGAAATAAGAATAAAAGCATTAGAATTTAATATCATTTGTTCTACCTCCGAAATAATAAAGTGTATTGGCAAGCTAATTTAAATCCGAAAAATCGGAAATACCAAAAGATTGCACTATGATTATAGCAAAAGAAAAGCTTTCTTTTCAAGTCTTTTGATACTTAGCTTGGTTTTTTGTCACATTGACAAGCGATTAGTGCATGAGATTAAAAAAATTAGTCATTTGAAACAACAGACGCTTTTAACTTCTGATTTATTCAACATTGTATGATTAAATTTATTATCTGAAGCTTTTTGCCCAGCCGATTAGTGACGGAATGTGATTATTATCAAAAACCGTCTTTCTCATGTAATCGGTGACGGGGCCGTTCTTTGCCATTTTTGCCAAAATTGCCGCATGAAGCTCGTCAAGGCTCATGTTCTCGTAGTCGCTTCTTTCTCCTACATCGGGAAGAGAAGCATCGAATTTCGCCTTTTCTTCTTTGGCTTTTTCGGCTTGCTTCTCGCTTTCTTCACGAAGCTTTTTAATATCAAGCTCTATCCTCTTGAAATCGGTGTTCTTCGGAGCGTATATCTCTCCAGAATGTGCAGATAGCTTAATTTCAGCCTGTCCGCCGCAAACTGCAAGAATTTCACCGCTTAAAACTCCGACATACTCGCCGTCGTCAATAGAACCTACTTTAACTTCACTTGTGCTGTCAGCATTATTAACCGCAACAAGCACGGATGAATTTCCTATTGTTCTTGTGAATGTATAGACAGTTGTTGTAAGAGTCTTCTCGGTGTAGCCGCCCCACGATAACTGCGGCAGTGCTTTTCTTGCATTTCCAAGTGCTGTTATGAGCTTCGCTTTGTCGTTACCTTCAAAGTCGGCTAAATCAAGCTGAGGTCTCAGAGAATCGTCCGAGCCTCTCTCCTTTTTGCCCTCGATGCCGAATTCAGAGCCGTAATAAAGCGAGGGAATTCCTGGTAGAGTGTAAAGTAAAATATGTACGGGTAGAAAATCTGCCTTGTTATTCAGCTTAGTGTAAATTCTCTCGACATCATGATTATCGACAAAATTATAAAGCTTGAACTTCTCGCCACCCATTTGATAGAGGCGCTTTACCGTGTGAGCTATCTCAAAGTAATTGTGATCGTTATGAGCGGAGAAAAATGCCTTGTGAAGCTGATAGTTCGTGACAGAATGAAGCGTGCCCTCATTTACCCAGCGTGAATAATCTCCGTGGATAACCTCGCCCATAAGCCAAAATTCGGGTTTAACCGTATCGGCAAGACTGCGAAGCGAGCGCATAAAATCAAAATCGAGAACATCAGCGGCATCAAGCCTAAGTCCGTCAATGTCAAATTCATCGACCCAGAATTTGACGGTATCGAGAAGATAATCTCTCACCTGAGGATTTTTGAGATTCAGCTTCGCAAGCAGATTGTATCCGCCCCAGTTATCGTAGGAAAACCCGTCATTATATTCGTTATTTCCCCAAAAGTTAACTCCCGAATACCAGTCCTTGTAGCGGGAATTTTCTCTGTTTTCCTTTATGTCCTTGAAAGCAAAGAAATCTCTTCCCGTGTGGTTGAAAACTCCGTCAAGAATGACGCGGATATCCTTTTCGTGGCAAGCTTTTACAAAGCTCTTCAAGTCCTCGTTGTCTCCGAGTCTCGAATCAACCTTGCGGTAATCGGTTGTCTCATAGCCATGACCGACGGACTCAAAAAGTGGGCCGATATAAATCGCATTACAGCCGATCTCTGCAATGTGATCTATCCACGGCTCAAGCTTTTTCATGCGGTGATTTACTTCACCGTAAGGATTTTGCTTTTCTGCCCCCAAAAGGCCGAGCGGATAAATGTGATAAAATAGCGCGTTATCGTACCAAGCCATAATAAACTCCTTGAAATAAAAGTGACAAACGAAAAGCGACTGTAAAGCACATCGGCTTCACAAAAGTAAAGCTTGTACCGCCAGCCGCTGATTTTTAATTAAAGTATATATATTAAATCGTAATCATCGAGAACACAGTCTCCAATTTCTCGCTTACTCTCTCCGACAACAGAAAAACCGAGGTGCTTATAAATACCGAGCGACGGATTTTCCTTGCCGACCTTTGCGGTTATCTCACGAAGTCCCGCATCAAATGTGATATCTTTCAGGTACTCGAACATTTCCTTGCCGTAGCCGTGACTTCTCTCAGAAAGATAAAGGCAATAATCATTTAACTGCATAGCCTCGCCGCTCGGGCAGAAAGACATAACGCCAAGGTACTTGCCTCGTCCTTTGTCGGGGCGGATTAGATAGAAGCTCTCTCCGCTCTCAAGTCTTGCCGTAATGCTTGCGGGGGCAAGCGTTTTCTTTATAATATATTCATTTTGCTCTTTACCGTAAAGCGGCTCAAAGTGTTCTCTTACTATTTCAGATGCTATTTTAGAAGTTCTCTTGATTTTTTCTTTTTCACCGATCTCGACTTTATCAAAAATCATATGCATTCAGTCCTTTCCTAAATTTTACATTCGTTTTTAGTCTACGTGTTTTCGTTTTTTAGTTATGCTTTTCATATTCTATTTTATTTTAACACAGCAACAGTTAATTGTCTAATAATTTTCTGTGTACAAATCTTCATGCTACAAGGACAGTATACACTAAAAATTAATTTATGGCAAACATTTTCAATCAATTATTAACAACAGCCGTTAATTTTAAGGCTTTTCCGTTAGCACATTCGCCTTAATTCAGACAGCAAAAAAGCCGTGATACCGAGTATCACGACCTTTCTGCGATGATTGCTTCTTATCAGTTTATCTAATGAATGCTTATATACCTAAATTACCCCACGACAGCAGTGTTAATTGCCTGTCATCATTAAAATAATCTCTTCGTCGGTCTTTCTCATGCCTATGCTTGCGAGTCTGCCGACATTTGCGATTGTGTTTTCAACTCCCTTAATGACTATGCCGTCACCGCCGTAGAACTGCTCATTTCTCTTCTGCATCTGAACTCCGAGCAATCCCGCCTCGACCGCAGACGCAATCTTAGCCGCACAGCTTGGCTTTGCACCGTCACAAATCATACCTGAATTTATTGCAACAGCGTTTACTATGACGTGTGCAATCTCGTGCATTCCGCCGCCGTAAAGATAAGCGATACCAGCTCCCGCTCCACAGCCTGCGCTTGTTGCGCCGCAGTAAGCCGAAAGCTTGCCGATACCTGTTTTCAGATGAATTGTGATGAGGTTAGAGACTACAAGTGCTCTGAACATTTTTTCTTCGCTCACGCCAAGTTCTTTAGCGTAAACGATAACGGGAAGCGAAGCGGTCATACCCTGATTTCCGCTGCCCGAATTTATGACAACGGGTCTTTCACAGCCGCTCATTCTTGCGTCCGAGCCTGCCGCCGCCCATGCCTTTGCTCTTGTGTGGACATCATCGCCGTAAGCATCGAGCAAAACGGTTCCGATATTTGCTCCCCACTTGCCGGAAAGTCCTTCCTCGGCAATTGCGGTATTGTACTCCACCTGTCTGCCGATTACTTCCTTAATATCATCAATTTTAACAGTATTTGCAAACTCGATTATGCTCTCGACATTGAGGAGAGTGTGATCAGTTTCCTCTGCCGCACCGCCCTGGACATATTCCTTATCAATGAGCATTTCGCCGTTCTTAGAAAGCTTAATGACATTCGTGTGACTGCCAGCCACCTGAACAAATGCGGTATCGTTTCCGCTTTCTGCCGTAATCTGAATATCAAAAATAAAGTCAGTATCCGAAGGAGAAATATCAAAGCTTGCTGTCTCGAGATATTTCACAATCTCATCTATCTGCTCTTTAGTGACCTCGGAAATTACTTCAAGCTCCTTTTCGCTGTCGCCTGCGATAATTCCTGCGGAAGCCGCCGCCGCAATTCCACGAAGTCCGCCTGTATTTGGCACAACAACGCTTTTAACATTCTTGATAATGTTTCCGCTTATTTTGAGTATCAGCTTCTTGGGAATTTCACCGAGAGTTTTTCTGACGAGTGCCGCCGCATATGCTATCGCAATCGGCTCTGTACAGCCCATAGCGGGGACAAGCTCTTCTTCGAGTATTTTCACATATTCCGTATATAGTTTACTATCCATATTTTCCTCTTTTTTTGCTTCATTCTTTCCTTGAAAATATTATCACAGCTTTTTGTATCCGTCAAACAAATTTTACAGATTTAGGCTAAAAATTAGGAGGGATTTTGTAAGTGTGGAGTGTGGAGTTTATTTTATATCAACAATCTAAGCTGAATAATTAATGATGAGCAAAAATATTTTGGTTCTGAATTTTTCTTTGCACAAATAATATGACACGAAAAATGCCTGTCTGCGATTCTTTGCATCTTGACGTATTTTTCGTGCCTAT
>CAVAMJ010000021.1:0-21410 GCA_963589785.1 Bacteroidaceae bacterium
GAGCCCACGAATAATTAATAATGTATAATTAACAATTAATAATTATCGTATACTCATAAACAGAGCGAAGCGATAAAAAATAAGATAGGCTGACAAAGTTAACCAAAAATGCGAACGCATTTTTAGAACACGAAGTGTTCGTGGTTGGACTTTGCCAGCCGAATTATTCACACAAGGAGAAATACAGAACACAAACCGTATTTCTCCTTTTTTAATATTTAATTAAAATTGTTTATTCAAACTAAACTCCACACCCAACACTCCAAACTCCACACTTACAAAAGATGGGCATTTTCCGTGCCGACTTGTTTACACAAAGAGAAATAAAAAACACATGGCAAAAATAAAAGTCAACGCTTATAACACAGTAAAAATATATCATTCTTGAAAAGAAATTCATAATATTTTATAATCAGATTGAATATCAGCAAAAAACAGCTTTGAAAAATCAAGAGGAAAATATATGGATAAAAAAGAGCTTGCCGCAATTTGCGTGCAAAGACTTAAGGATGAATACCCCGGGGCGCAGTGCTCGCTTGAATATAAAGACCCATTGCAGCTTCTCATTTCTGTGAGACTTGCCGCACAGTGTACCGACGCAAGAGTTAATATGGTCACACCCGCACTTTTTGAGCGTTTTCCTAATCTCGATGCCTTTTGTGAGGGCGAGGAAGAGGAAATAGCTGAGCTTATCAAATCTTGCGGTTTATATAAATCAAAGGCAAGAGATATTTATAAAATGGTTCGTGTTTTGCGAGATGAGTACGGCGGTGTTGTGCCCGATACTATCGAGGAACTTGTAAAATTACCCGGAGTCGGAAGAAAAACAGCTAATCTGATTGTCGGAGATGTTTACCATAAACCTGCTATCGTGACGGATACTCATTGCATAAGAATTTGCGGACTTTTAGGCTTAACTGATAATAAAGAACCATATAAAGTCGAAAAAGACCTGAGAGCCGTCATAGACCCAAACGAAGGCAACGATTTTTGCCATAGATTGGTGCTTCACGGAAGAGCGGTTTGCGTTGCAAGAAGACCGAAATGCGATGTCTGCTGTATGAAGGATGTGTGCAGATTTGCTTGCCAAAATGAAAAGACTGGAGATTAAAAAATGAGTGAAAATTATAGCTTTTCAAAAGAATATGATAAAAAATATAATGAGCTTGAAGCTTATATAAAAGCAATAACAGACGGTGAACCGGATTTGTACGCAAATCTGTCGAATGCATCATCACTAATTAACCTTGCAATGGACAGAATAAATTGGTGCGGCTTTTACCTGATGAAAGACGGAATGCTTGTCTTGGGACCGTTTCAGGGAAAGCCGGCATGCATAAGAATACCCGTTGGCAGAGGGGTGTGCGGAACAGCGGTAAAGAATGACGAGGTCGTCCTTGTAGAAGACGTCCATTCATTCGAGGGACATATCGCATGTGACGATGCATCAAGAAGTGAAATTGTTTTGCCCGTGCATAGAAAAGACGGAAGTATATTCGGAGTGCTTGATATAGATAGCCCCGAGGTCGGAAGATTTAGCGAGAACGATAAGAATGGCTTGATGAAAGCAGTAAAAGCAATAGAAGCTATTATTAGCTAATAGCGAATAGCAAACACAAAAGTTTTTGCTTCGCTTTTTACAAAAAGCGAACGGGTGTGGGCTGAGCCCACAAGAGGCACGAAGTGCCGACAGAAAAAAAGACAGGCTGTCAAAGTTAACCAAAAATGCGAACGCATTTTTAGAACACGAAGTGTTCGTGGTTGGGCTTTGCCAGCCGGATTATTATCTCAAAGTGGAATATCGAACAGCAAGCAATTTAGTGCCGTATTATTTAATATAATGAGATAAATAAAGAACAAAATGAAGAAATAGAATCAATTTAGCTACAGTAAAAATATATCATTCTTGAAAAGAAATTCATTATATTTTATAATCAAATTAACTTAAGTAATCAAAGAAAAATACGAAAAATACACAGAGTTTAATACAACAATCAAAACTGTGTATCGGATAATTATTAATTTTTAATTATTAATTATTTTATGAGGTGTGAAATGAAATTATCGGATAAATTTCTTTGGGGTGCGGCTATCAGTAATGTTCAGGCTGAGGGCGGCTATCTTGAGGACGGAAAAAGCTTAAATGTCTATGATACTCTCGAGGTTCTCCCCGAAATCGGAACAGAGCCTGTCGCAAGCTCGACAGATGTCGCTTCTGACCACTATCACCGCTATAAAGAGGATATTGCTCTAATGCGTGAAATGGGCTTTAAGGCATGCAGATTTTCGGTGGTCTGGTCAAGAACGCATCCGTCAGATGACGGTAAAATGAACGAAAAGGGTATGGCTTTTTATGAGGACGTGGTCGATACCATGCTTGAAGCGGGGATTGAGCCTGTGGTCTCGCTTGTGCATTTTGATATGCCCGATGTCCTTTTTAGAAAATATAACGGTTTTTTCGATAGTAGGGTTATCGATATTTATGCAAGTCATGTAGCCGACATTGCTAAGCGTTTGGCTGGCAAGGTGAAATATTATATAACCTATAACGAGATTAATCTTTGCACCTGGGGACACCTTGTCGCAGGCGCCGAAAGACCCGAGGGAATGAGCGAAAGTGAGTTCCACGAAAGAATGGTTCACCATACGCAATTAGCTCATGCGAGGGCAGTTCTCGAAATAAAGAAAGCCGATCCAAATGCTTTTGTCGGAGGTATGATTGCCGAAACTCCCGTCTATCCGTTTACGAGTGCACCGGAGGATATTTTTGCCGCTGATTTTTGCGATAAAATGAAAAATCTTTTGTTCACGGATATTATGACAGGTGGTGATTATCCGCCGTTCTACAAAAGCTTTTTGAAAAATCAGGGCGTAAATTCTGAGCTTCCGACCGAAGATAAAGAAATTATGATTGCCGCATCAAAGAAACTTGATTTCCTTGCGATAAGCTACTATCAGTCCGCTGTCGCAAAAGCACCGTCAAATTTCGAGAGTATGACAACAAGCGAGCTTGAAAATAAAATGATGTTTGAGCCCGAAAACGTATCTAATCCGCATTTAAAGGCAAATGAATGGGGCTGGCAGATTGATCCTATGGGACTTCGTTATTGCCTAAAGCAAATGTATGACCGCTACCACAAACCGCTCTTTATCGTTGAAAACGGAATAGGCACGGATGATGCTTTGGTAAACGAAAAGGTTTATGACGATATCAGAATCGACTATCACAAGCGCCACATAGAGGCTATTAAAAAATCAGTATTTGACGATAATGTCAAGCTAATGGGCTACCTTGCGTGGTCACCGTTTGATTTTCTTTCTTCTCATAAGGAGGTTAGAAAGCGTTACGGCTTTGTTTATGTTAATCGCACTAAAGACGACTTGCTCGATTTGGCAAGAATTAAAAAGAAATCTTTCTGTTGGTATAAGCGTGTCATAGAGACAGGCGCAGAGGTGCTTGAAAATGATATCGAATACTAAAAGAAAATATCTCACGATTGATGTCGGTGGTACTTCGATAAAATACGGAGTATTAAACCTTGATTCAAATGGAGAAATCAACATTGATAACCTCGGAAGTATGCCTACACCAAGAGATAGTATGGAAAATCTTTTGTCTTGCTATCGAGATATTTACAAGAAAATAGGTGAAAATGCTCTTGGCGTGGGAATTAGCTTTACTGCAACGCTTGATGTGAAAGACGGCTATTGCTTTGACGGAGGCTTGAGAAGTTACACAAAGGGAGTTAAGCTTTTGCCGCTTTTTCAGAGCGTTTTCCCCGTGCCTGTCGCAGTCGAAAATGACGGCAACTGCGGCGCTTTGGCTGAGGGCAGATACGGCAGTCTAAAGGATGTCGATTATGCGATTGCAATTAACCTCGGAAGCGGAGTGGGCGGAGGTATCCTCTATAAAGGGGATATTTTGCGAGGGAAAAACTCTACTTCAGGAGAGTTCAGTTATATCTATACCGATTATGCTACCGAAAAATTCTCGAAAACATGGGCAAGCCATAACGGAAGAATTGCCCTTGGCACACGCCTTGCAGAAATTAAGAGCATCGAGGATATGAGCGGAAAAGAATTTTTCGAGCATGCAAATAAGGGCGATAGCGACGCACTCAGAATACTCAAGGAATTTTGCGATTTTCTTGTTGCTATGATATTTAATTTGCAGTGCGTTTATGCACCTGACAAAATATCGATAAGCGGCGGAATAAGCAGACAACCTATTCTCATGGAATATCTTGAAAAAAGCCACGAGGAGTTCTATAATTTTAACGGAGTGAGTCTCCCTAAATCTGAAATCGTGCTAAGTAAATTCCAAAATGAGGGAAATTTAATAGGTGCGTTTTGCCATTTAAAGGATACTTACCCCGACATAATCTAATATAAATAGAGCAATTAAAAGTAAAGGAGAACAGCCATGACGGAAACATTAAAGGTAATAAAAGAGAGATCTTCAATAAGAGCATATACAGATGAGAAGCTCACAAAGGAAGAGATTAATACACTCATTGAAGCAGGACTTCAGGCACCGACAGCGGCAAACCGTCAGGAGCTTCATTTCACAGTGCTCGAAAAGGGCGGTAAAACACTTGAGGCACTTTCTGAGGATTTCAAAGAGATTTTCTCAAAAGCAAGAAATACAGATAAAGCATCACTCACAACATTCTACCGTGACGCTCCGACAGTAATAATTATCTCCGGCGATAAGGAGTCAAATTGGGACGCAATCGATTCGGGAATAGCAGTCGAGAATATAGCACTTGCCGCACAGAGCATGGGATTCGGAAGCTTGATCATCGGATGCATCAGAGTGCTGTTTGAGTCGGAAATCGGCGAGAAGTGGGAGAAGGAACTGTTCCCGGAGAACTATCGTTATAATATAGCAGTAGCGGTGGGACACCCTGCAACAACAAAAGAGCCGCATGAGTACGATAAGGAAACGCTTGTTACATATCTTGATTGATAAGCACAAAGAGAAATAAGAAACACAGGAAAAAGATAAAAGTTTTTGCTTCGCTTTTTACAAAAAGCGAACGGGTGTGGGCGGAGTCCACAAGAGGCACGAAGTGCCGACAGAAGAAAAGACAGGCTGTCAAAGTTAACCAAAAATGCGATAGCATTTTTAGAACACGAAGTGTTCGTGGTTGGGCTTTGACAGCCGAATTGCTTACATATAGTTAAATAAAGAACGCTAAGAAATTTAAAAGCGAAGATAAAAATACAGCATAAAGAAAATACGTCAAGAATGCGAAGCATCGCAGACGGGCATTTTCTTTTGCGGATTATTTACACAAAGTTAAATAAAGATAAAACCGAATAAAGCGATAAAAAATAAGATAGGCTGATGAGGGGAAACTTAGGGAGCGTAGCGACCGTAGTTGACCGAAGAAGCCGAATTGTTCACACAAGGAGAAATACAGAACAAAAACTGTATTTCTTCTTTTTAAATATTTGATTTAAAATTGTTAATTTAAAACAACTCCACACTCAACACTCCAAACTCCACACTTTTTCAAAGGTTGGGCTTTGCCAGCCGAACTATTCGCACAAAGAGAAATAAAGAACAAACAATCTAAAAGACAGGCACGGAAAATACGTCAAGAATGCGAAGCGTTCGCAGACGGGTGTTTTCCGTGCCGTATTATTTTCAGTGAGATAAATAAAAAAATTCTCTTTTAAATAAATTGACACCCCAAAATTAAAAAGTGGGTTTTTTAGTGTGTTTTCAAAAAACGAAAAAGCCTTGATTTTTCGCATAAAATCAAGGCTTTTTTGTGGTCGAGGTGACAGGATTCGAACCTGCGGCATCTTGGTCCCAAACCAAGCGCGCTACCATCTGCGCTACACCTCGTTTTAAGTTTTTGCTGTCGTAAACAGCTTAGTTATAATACCACAGAAAAATTATATTGTCAAGCTTTTATTGCAAATTTTTTTGAAATTTGAACAACCCTTTTTGAAGTGTGGAGTTTGGAGTGTTGAGTGTGGAGTTTAGTTTGAATTAACAATTTTAAATTAAATATTAAAAAAGGAGAAATACAGTTTTTGTTCTGTATTTCTCCTTGTGCGAATAGTTCGGCTATCAAAGCCCAACCACGAACGCTTTGCGTTCTAAAAATGCTAACGCATTTTTGGTTAACTTTGACAGCCTGTTTTCTTTTTGTTATCGCTTCGCTCTGTTTTTTGTATAAGCTAATTATCAATTATTAATAATTAATTATTAATAATTAATTATACATTACTCGTGGGCTCTGCCCACACCCGTTCGCTTTTTGTAAAAAGCGAAGCAAAAACTTTTGTGTTTTTACTTCGCTCTAAATTTATCTTTGCGTTTAAATTAATAATGCACTACATTGTCGCTCTTTTTAATTCTTTCGATTATCGGTTTCGCCTCATCGCTTACAAAGAAATCATAGGTCGTTTTCGGCACAAGCGTACGCAGTGTTTCATAATCATCGTTCTTTAGGCAATTTCGAACAGTACTTGCACTTATCGGCTTGCCGCCCTCTTCCTTTCGCTTGATTATTATGCACTCGATTCCCGCTTTCGGCAGTTCCTCACTCATGACTTTGTTATATGCTCCTGTTACCACGCTTGTCGGCTCTTCTCCGACATACCTCGCCGTTACTCCCAGAGATGCGGCAATTTTCTTAAAAACCGCTATATCAAGCTTTGCGTGATTATCGATTACATCGGCTTCGTCTTTTAAGAAATAGCTTGGGAAGGTTGCGTTCGATATGATATAAGGTCCGCTGTCGTGAAGAACAACATTATCAATATGTGCTGTTCCTTCTTTTACAAGTTTTTTTCTAACAGAGAACGGCACAAGGCTTGCGTCCTCACTGACTATGAAAAGGTGGAGAGTATCGCAATTTTGGGCAGCTGTTTCAACAAGGTACTGGTGTCCCAGTGTGAACGGGTTAGCGTTCATGACAAGTGCTGCACTTTTTCCCTCGTGCTTTGTTTTCTCAAGTCTTTTTAGGTAAGAAGTGAATCCTTCACGGCGGTTTTCCATAAATACAAGAGTTCCGTCAACTCTTGCGATTTCATAAAAACCAAGATCGCCGAAGAATTTAGCGGATTTTTCCTTTGTATATAGAAACAGGTGCAGATTTCCTCTTTCGCACTGAAACTCAATCAGATGCGTTATAACCTGATTTAAAAGTCCCTCGCCCTGATGCTCATGACTTACGGCAAAGCATCTAAGTGTGTTTCCGAAACAGCTTCCCGTTGCAATAGGTTTTCCCATTTCATCGCATATAGCACAGGTATAGTCAAGATTAGCATCTCTGCGTATTCCTTCGGCGAGCAGAAGTTCATCAACGCCTTGCATAAGTCTTTTATCGCTTGGATAGACTTGAGTTATTCCGTAGTCTGCCATTAGAGTTCCTCCGTTTTGAAAAAATGTAAGAGCCAGCTTAGTGCGAGTAAATCTGCACTACCGCCCGGGGATAGATTTTTACTTATAAATTCATCGTCAAGCTTCATTAATGTTTCAATGTCAGGGTAGGGGTTATCTTTGAGCAGCTTAGAGATTTCCTCGGTAGTTCTAAGCTGTTCTTCTCTGCCGCCTCTTGAAATCATATTGGTGTCGTCATCTGCACAAAGCATAGAGAGAAGTGCTGCCGCACCGGCTCTGTCGTTGTCGAGACCGTTTTCGAGTCCTTTCTCGAGAGTGGGTAAGCCTACATTAAGCACGGCGGGGAAGCCGTTTTCTGCCTGTCCTCGCACGCCCAAAACACCATATTCTTTATAGAATTTCTGTCCGGCTGTTTTCGGCTTATCGATTTTTGAATAGTCGTTTTTTGTCAGTCCTTCGGTCATTTTTGCACATTCGGAGAGTACTTTGGACGGGTCTTTTCTCTCTTTATGCGATAGCCTTCCGAGTGCGGCGCACGCAAGACCGACAGAGAAAATCGCTCCCTTATGAGTATTAACTCCGTTTGTTGCAAAAAGCATATCGTTTTCAGCTTGCTTTCCGAAAGGTCTTATTGCGGCGAAGGTATCCTTAGGGGATATTCCGTCGGTTCTGTCATTTATTCCCTTTTCGGCACATTTTTGAAAATAGGGGAAGAGTGTCGATGCACTGCTCATAAAGGTAAAGCTGTCCATATCTCGGTGACTTCCCGTATTTCTTCTGTCGACAAGTCCCGGCTTAGGCGTTGTAGTAACCTCGTAGAGAAGTGCTCTCGTTGCTTGTTTTGCGATTGTGAGAGCGTCTGATTTATCTATTTCACATTTCAAGAGCTCTTTTGTGCGTGCTTGAAGCTCTGCTACGGTATGTGTGCGGCTTCGTGAGCACTCCTTAGCGGGTTTACCGCAGATGAGGCATTTGCGGCTTTGAAGTGACAGAAGAGTTCGGTCAAGCTTTTCTCCGTTTGTGTCAAGAACATCCATATCAAAAAGCCTTGCCATTGCAGATGAATCCTCGATTTCGGATGTTATTGCTTTGATTTTAATTGCCGCCGCATCAACCGCATAGAAAGCCTCGTTGCCTGTTTTAGCCGATATGATTTCCTTGTGAAGTACATTCATTTTCTCACGGCGAAAACTCATTTCGAGATCCTTACAGCCTGATTCAAAGCCTCTTAATATGAGGTCGTTATTTTTGATTGGCCCCGCTATATTCATGGTGAAGCATACAAGCGGAGTTTTGAATTTATCTGTTAAAGCCTGTTGCTTCCAAACCCGTCTTTCACGGGCATCGAGCATTTCTGGCAGACTTACTTCTTTGATTTCTTCCATATTATTCTCCTTGTTTAGTGTTTTTTCTTTAGTTCAGCCATGAACATTTTTACTTGCGGCAGATTCATGGAGTCTCTTTGACAGAAGATATGAGTTCGGCGCATATACGGCTCGCCGTTTTCGAAGGTGCACGGTGTGATCACTCCGTCAAAATTATCAAGTGCGATTTCAGGCAGAAGTCCCCATCCGATTCCGCGTTTAACCATTTCCACACAAGCGGTAACGCTGTCCACCTGAATGCGGTGAGCGCTTGATTTGAGATTGTTTTCACGAAGCCACCTTGCGGTCATTGCCTCCAGTGATTGATCGGACTGATGACTTATGTATAAGTAGTTTGAAAGCGGTTTTCCCTCAAATTCCTTTTGATGAATTAAGCAGATGCTTTCCTGAGACAGAAGAAATTGCGGAGCATCCCACGAATATTCCCCTCTAAGTACAGCTATGTCCAAAGTGCCGTCCAGCATTTTGCGGTAAAGGTGGCGGCTGTGTCCCGTTATGATATCTAAGTGAACCTGGGGATATTTCTTGTGGTATGCCGCAAGCACATCGGGCAGACGATATAACGCATAGTTAATAGATATACCCGCTCTCAGAGTTCCGCAAACCTCATCGCTATCTGTGTTAAGACTTCGTCTCAGTGCTTCGAGCTCATTTTCAGCCATGCGGCAGTGAGCCAGCACCTTTTCGCCTGCGGGAGTAAATCTCACGCCTTGTCGAGAGCGGATGACAAGCTCGACATTCAATTCCTGTTCTATCGCTTTTATACGTTTGGAAAGTGCCGATTGAGTAATGTAAAGCTTATCGGCGGCATGAGTTATATTTTTAGTTTCGTCTAAAATTCTAAGCAGAGCAAAGTCTTTCTCGTCCATTTGATTATCTCCGTTTTGGTTATGAATCGTTGGGATAATTATTCCTGATATTCATAATACAACCTTAATTATAAAAAATAAAGCACATTTGCCATAACATTTATTAAGGAAAAATCATTCCGAAAAGGAATTGATTAGACAATGTATACAATCTGTTTCGGTTTATTTGTTGATTAGCGAAAATTAAAACTGTTTTTTGGTCGATTGTGCACAAACTATTCCTATTAGGAATGAAAAACAGAGATTACTATGACTTTTACAAATTGTGAAAGTGTGGATACAATGTAGCCACAGAAACGAAATCAAGCGTTTTTGAAGCAAGAAAATCAATCCAAATCAATCCTAATTAACACAGGAGGAATAACAATGGTCATCGAAAAGAGTGCGGTAGCCGGCACACTGGAATCAAGCGATGCTCAGGTAACTGTAGAGCCAGCAGAAGGACTCACACTTTCTATTGAAAGCAGTGTACTAAACCAGTACGGAAGACAGATAAAGGCAACAGTCGAGGAAACTTTAAATCGACTTGAAGTCAAGAATGCTAAGGTCACGGTAGTTGACAAGGGTGCACTTGACTGTACCCTAAAAGCAAGAGTAGAGTGCGCTGTATTCAGAAGCAGTTCATCTTCAGAAAAGAATATTCCATGGGGAGGTATGATTCATGAGTAAGGTTATTAATCGTCCGACACCTGATAAAAAGCGTTTGCGCAGAACCATGATGTTCATGAATGCTCAGAAGCCGGGTCTTATCAAGGACGCTTATATTTACGGCTCTGACAGCATTATTCTCGACCTTGAGGATGCTGTTGCAGAGAACCAGAAGGATGCCGCAAGATTCAGCCTTTACCATGCGCTTAAGAGCATTGATTATGGCGACACCGAAGTAATCGTAAGAATAAACGGTCTTGATACTCCTCACTGGGAAGAGGACATCAGAGTTTGTGTTGCTGGCGGTGCAGACGGAATAAGAATTGCAAAGTGCGAGAACGCAGAGATGGTTCATAAGGTTGACGATGCAGTCACAGCGGCAGAGAAGGAGTTCGGAGTAGAAGTCGGCAGAACAATGCTTATGGCGGCTCTCGAAAGTCCGCTTGGTATAATGAATGCCTATGAGATTGTAACGGCAAGCCCCAGAATGTTTGGTTGTGCAATTTCCGGCGGTGACTTCCGCAAGAGCATGCATGTTCAGATTCAGCGTGACGGTGTAGAGATGATAACCGCAAGAGGACAGATGCTTCTTGCCGCACGTGCCGCAGGCGTTCAGTGCTTTGATACCATGTATCCGAACATCGACGACATGGAAGGTTTCAAAGCAGAGGTTATTCAGAACCACAAAATGGGCTTTGACGGCAAGAGTATAGTCAATCCTAAGCAGATTGCTTTTGTTCACGAGACATTCGCTCCGACAGAAAAGGAAATCGCATATGCGGAGAAGCTTGTCAGAGGATGTCAGGCACAGGCTGATGCCGGTATCGGTGTTTACACAGTCGACGGAAAGATGGTTGATATTCCGTTCTTTGAAGACGCTAAGCGCATAATCGCATTAGCTAAAGCATGCGGAGTTTACCACGGTGATCTTTGAGGGAGGAAATAAATTATGATTAATGCAGTTGGCAGAGATATTCCCGATTACCTTCTCGCAAACGGAAAAGAGGTTTATCAGGGTAAAAATTATAAGGACGGAGAAAAGGTTAAGAAAGCTTCTCCTACTACTGTTCGCCACGAAAAACCTGAAGAGAACAAGCTTTGCAAGTCTATTCGTGAGGCTTGCGAGAAATGCGGCGCACATGACGGAATGACATTCTCGTTCCACACAGAGTTCCGAGACGGCGATTATGTAGCCGCAATGGTATGCAAGGTGCTTGTCGAGGAGATGGGACTTAAGGATTTGCACGTAGCGGCAACATCACTTGGTACAGCTCAGGACATTTTCGCTGATTATATGGAGAAGGGAATCATCGTTGAAGCTCAGACTTCAGGCGTAAGAGGAAGAATCGGCGAGGTTATTTCTGCGGGCAAGATGGATAAGCCCGTTACAATCAGAAGCCACGGCGGACGCCCTCGTGCGGTTGAGGCCGGCGAGGTTCATATCGACATCGCATTCCTTGCGGCGGCTACTTCTGATTATTGCGGTAATGCAAAGGGCAAGGGCGGCAAAAATAACTGCGGAAGCATGGGCTTTGCTATGCACGATGCACATTTTGCAGATCACACCGTTATTATTACCGATACTCTCGTACCGTTCCCAAATCTTCCTTCTTCAATTTCTTGCATCGATGTAGATGCAGTCTGCGTGGTTGACGCTATCGGTGACCCTAAGAAGATTGCAACGAAGGAAGCAAGAATGACCGATAACCCAAGAGAACTCATGATGGCAAGAAATGTTGCTAATGTCATTGCCGCAACTCCTTATTTCAAGGACGGATTCTCATTCCAGACAGGTGTCGGCGGTCCTTCACTTGCAGTTAACCGTTTTCTTGAGGAACATATGCAGAAGGCTGGCATCAAGATGAGTTTTGCTCTTGGCGGAACTTCAAGCGCTATTTGTGCGCTTCAGGACAAGGGATATGTCGATTATATCCTCGATACTCAGGACTTCGACCAGGGTGCGGCGGCTCATCTCTTCACAAATCCTCACCACATCGAAATTGATCTGAGTGAATATGCAAATGCCGGAAATAAGGGCGCATATGTAAATAAGCTCGACTATGTTGTTCTTTCCGCACTTGAGATTGATACTAAATTCAACGTAAATGTTATCACAGGTTCTGACGGTGTATTAAGAGGAGCACCGGGAGGACATCCCGACACAGCGGCTGGCTCTAAGTGCTGTATTATTGTTACTCCGCTTACAAGAGGTCGCATGGCAACTGTATGTAAGGATGTTGTCACTGTCACAACTCCCGGCGATTGCGTTGATGTTCTCGTAACTGATTACGGCATTGCGGTAAACCCAAACCGTCCTGATTTAATCGAGTGCCTCGATAATGCAGGCATCAAGCATGTGACAATCGAGAGTCTTCAGGAAAAGGCTTATGAGCTTGTCGGTGCTCCGGATCCGCTCGAGTGGGAGGATAAGGTAGTTGCGATTGTAGAGGCTCGTGACGGCACTATTCTCGATGTTGTTCGTCAGGTTAAGCCTTACAGCTTTGATTAATTAGAATATAAGTTTTACCGAATTTCTGAAAAGGGAATGGGCACACCTGAAAATATGTGCTTCATTCCCTGTTTTCAGAAAAGAATAAAAACACGCAGATGTGGATTTGCTAGTAAAATAGAAAAGGATGTAATTATATGTTAGCCCTCATTGGATTTTTGCTCATGGCTGTGCTGATGGTTGTGCTTATCAAAAGCTGGGTAAGCCCTCCTGTAGCATTTATAATTTTGCCGCTTGTGGCAGCGATTGCCGCCGGATTTTCTCTTGAGGAGATAGGCGGTTTCATCGGAACAGGAATGGAATCTATGCTCGGAACAGCAGTTCTGTTCGTTTTCTCGATTTCATACTTCACTCTAATGAATGAAATCGGACTTTTTGATCCGATTATCAATTTCCTTACAAAAAAAGCCGGAAATAAGCCGTGGATGATAGTGCTTGCACTTGTGCTCACTACATTTGTGGCACACATAGACGGTTCGGGTGCGGCAACCTTCTTGATAGTTGTTCCCGCATTTTTGCCGATATTCAAGAGAATGGGTTTTTGCCCTCAGGCACTTCTGTGCCTTATGTGCGGACCGTATGCCGCAATGAATATTTTGCCGTGGGGCGGTCCTACTATGAGAGCCGCAAGCGTTGCCGGAATTGAAACGGCAGATTTATATACCTTTATTCTTCCCGGTGTAGTTTCCGTATGCCTTATGGCTTTTGTAAATATGTTCTTCGTAACTAAAACAGAGCTTCGCCACGGTCTGCATCCGGAAATTACACAGACAGTAGCAGAGAACGGCACAGAAGGTGAGAATAAAAAGCGTGATTGGCGTTATTTCTTCAATTTGGTGCTAACTGTCATTATGATAGTTCTCCTTTTCATGGATACTCCGCTTCCGCTATATGCAGTATTTATGATTGCTTATTCTTTGGCACTTGTTGTCAATTTCCCAAAATCCAAGATTCAGAATAAGAAGATTAAAGAGCTCGGTCAGGACGCAATGGTCATGACGGTCACTCTGTTCGCTGTCGGTATATTTATGGGTATAATCAGCGGAACAGGTATGGTAGATGCAATGGCTACGGCTATTGTTAATGTTCTTCCTTCTTCAATGGCTCCGCATATGCATTGGTTCATGGCACTTTTCAGTGTGCCGCTCATGATGATTCTCGGAACAGATGCATTCTATTATGCACTTTTGCCGATTATCATAAGCGTTGTCGCTCCGTTTGGCGTGAGTGCTCCCAGTGTTGCGGCTACATTCCTTTTGACGGCTACATTCGGAACTCCGATCAGCCCGTCAGTTGCCGCGGTTTATGTCGGTCTTGGATTAACAGATCTTACAATCGGCGAGCACATCAAGTACAGCTTGAAATTCATCTGGCCACTTAGTATATTGACACTGATACTTGCCACCGTGCTTGGAGTTGTGCCGTTCTGATTTACAATTAACAGGATTACTTCAACACACTTCTTAACAACACGATACACAATATTCCCGTGTTTGCATTTTGCAAACAAAACAGGTGCTGTGAACGAGAAAAAAACTCATTCACAGCACCTTGTTTTTGTGTTACTTTAAATCAATCGTGTCTTGTGTCGTCAGAGTAGCACTCGCAAAATCTTGCGGCAAAGGACGGCTCTCTCTTGCCCGTGAAAAGGTGAGAGGTGTCTGCGTAGGTTGAAATTCTAAATGATGCAATGCCCTTTCTTCTCTCCTCAGTGTTCACTATTGTGACACTGCTCGGTGCGGCACAGAAATTATGCCAAAATATCATCGGTGAACATCCCGTGAGGTGAGAAAGTAAAACTGCTTCAACTCCAAAATGACAGAAAAATACCAAGGTGTCGTGATTTGAATTTACCGCATGATAGAAAAGTCCCTCGCTTTTGTCAGCTCTCTCATAGCCGTGCTCCTTTAGAACCTCATCCAAGCCCGCACATACAGCATCATATTTTGCCTTTACCGGTTTCATGGTTTCGGTTTCATTCCATTTGTTTATGTCGTAGTATTCGGAAACCTTTGTCCAGTCCGAAGGTAACCAGTCCCAGCAAATGCTGTCTTTGTCGGGGGTGTCGGGGCGTCTGATTATTCCCTCAAACTCACGAAGCCAGTCTTTTTCGATGCCCTCTTTTCCGAGAAAATCAAGTGTTGGTCTTGCGGTTGCCTTAGCTCTGCCAAGAGGAGATACATATATATCCGAAAAGCCACCGTAATCTTCGTTTAACTTGAGCATTCGAGGTACAAGCAGGCTTGCTTCCTTAAAGCCGACTTCTGTCAAGGAATCGTGTTCATAATCGGGATCTGCGTGTCTTACTATAATAAGCTTCATAAAAATACCGCCTTTTTCCAATAATTTGATAACAGATTAATTGTACAACAAACTTAAGAAAAATGCGAATTTTATTTCTCGGAAAGTAATAGAAAAAATAAATCGTTAAAAGAAAATTTATCATTGAAAAAACAATACGCTTAATGTATAATCTATTGCAATGTTTGAGCCTTTTGAGGGGCGAAAATATTAAAGAAACAACAAAGAATTCTTAAGGAGAAGTTGACTATGAAATTAGGTATCAGCTGTTACTGCCTTGATAACGCAATGGCAGAGGGAATGTCTATATTTGAGGTTATGGACTGGGCAAAGGAGCACGACTGCGAGCATATCGAGTTTGTTCCGTTCCACCTCCAGCTTGTAAACGAGGAGACAAAGACACTCAATACCGAGCTTATCGATTCAGTTCGTGAGTATGCAAAGAAAATAGATCTCGAGATTTCTACATATTCCGTCAATGCAGATTTGCTCAAGACAGACGAGAACGAGAGAAGAGCAGAAATCGAGAGAGTTAAGCTTCATATCGACGCCGCACACCGCTTAGGGCTCAAGTGGATGCGCCACGATATTGCTTCATTCAGAAGACCGTTTAGCACCAATACACCGCAGAACTTCGAAAAGGAGCTTCCGCTCATGATTGAGGGAACAAGAGAGCTTTGTGACTATGCGGCAAAATACGGCATCACAACAACACTCGAGAACCACGGATTCTTCTGCAACGGATCTGATCGTTTAGTAAGACTTTTCGAGAATCTCGAAAGACCTGAAATGAAGATGACAATGGATGTAGGAAACTTCCTTTGCGTAGATGAGTATAATGTCGGAGCAGTTAAGAAGTGTCTGCCGTATGCACAGATTATCCACCTCAAGGACTTCTATATCCGCTCAAAGGATCAGTTGCCGGGACAGAACGAAATGTTCAACTGCGATAACGGCTCATGGTTTGAGACATTAGGCGGAATGATGCTCAGAGGATCAATTACAGGCCAGGGAGATATGCCAGTAAGAGAGATCATACATATCATCAAGAATTCTGGATTTGACGGATATGTCTCAATCGAGTTTGAGGGAATGGAGCCGTGCAAGAGAGCAACAGAGATAAGCCTTGCAATGGCAAGAGCATTCTTTGCAGAGTAAGAAAAAGTAAAATAGAGAAATAGAAACAAAGTAAAATACAAAAGTTTTTGCTTCGCTTTTTACAAAAAGCGAACGGGTGTGGGCAGAGCCCACAAGAGAAAAGCAAAGCAGAATAGAAATAACAAAGGCACGAAGTGCCGATATAAAAAGAGAAAGGCTGTCAAAGTTAACCAAAAATGCGTTAGCATTTTTAGAACACGAAGTGTTCGTGGTTGGGCTTTGCCAGCCGAATTATTTACAGCGAGAAAAATAAAGAACGCTAAGAAAGAGTATAGATATATAAATATAGGCTGATGAGGGGAAATTTAGGAAGCAAAGCGACCGTAATTGACCGAAGAAGCCGAATTGTTCACACAAGGAGAAATACAGAACAAAAACTGTATTTCTTCTTTTTAAATATTTGATTTAAAATTGTTAATTTAAAACAACTCCACACTCAACACTCCAAACTCCACACTTTTTCAAAGGTTGGGCTTTGCCAGCCGAACTATTCGCACAAAGAGAAATAAAGAACAAACAATCTAAAAGACAGGCACGGAAAATACGTCAAGAATGCGAAGCGTTCGCAGACGGGCATTTTCCGTGCCGTATTATTTTTACAAAGAAAATACCGAACGCAAAACAGGCTTGAAAATTTAAAAATAGAAAAAGACAAAATCAAAAGGGCAGTCCATCGAACTGCCCTTTCATGTTAGTTATACAATATTAGTTTAATGATTTTTCAGCTTTGAGAATGGGTTCTGAATGACTTTTGAAGGACGAGAGTTTTTCCGTTTCTTCACTCGCTTCATCAGTGAACATATTCTCAGTTCTTGCAATGCAAAGTGTAGAAACAATATCGCCTGTAACGTTGATAGATGTGTCGCCCATGTCGATGAGACGGTTGATTCCGGCAAGAACTCCGACAATATCGAGCGGAAGACCCATGTTGGAAAGAAGCATGGTTGTCATGACGATTGCACCGCCGGGGATTCCGGGTGAGCCGACAGAAATGCATGTTGTGAGAAGAATAAGTGTGATCTGCTTTGTTATGCCGAAGTCAACTCCGTAAACCTGTGCAACGAATATTGTCGCAATAGCATAGAAGATAACAGCGCCGTTCATGTTAATGGTTGCGCCCAAGGGGAGAGTGAAGCCTGAGAGCTCATCTGAAACACCGAATTCCTCGTTGCATGTTTTGTTTGAGAGAGGGAGAGTTGCCGAACTGCTTGTGGTGGATAAGGTCATAAGCCAGACGGGAACCATTTTTTTGTAGAACTTTCTGAGCGGTACCTTTGCGATGAACTTGAGCATGATGCCGTAAATTACAACCAAAACAAGTAGCTGTGAACCGAATACGCAAACGATGAATTTAGCGAGAGGTCCGAAGATGTCTGTGCCGTACTGACCTGTTACGCATGCCATAAGTGCGCAAACACCGATGGGTGAGAACTTCATGACTAAATCTGTGATTTTGCACATTATGTCTGAGCCGATAGCGAATGCATGCTTGACCTTTTCTGCTCTGTCACCGAGAACAACAAGAGCAATGCCGAGGAATACGCAGAAAACAATTATCTGCATGAGGTTTCCTTCTGCCATGGAAGAGATGATGTTGCTTGGGAACATATCGGTAAGGGTGTCTGCTATGGACGGCATAGCCTCCGCTTCATAGGAGCTGTCGAGAACAAGAGCCGACATATCAAGTCCCTTGCCCGGCTGCGTGGTGTTTGCGATAAGCAAGCCGACTCCGGCAGCAATGATTGTTGTGATTATATAATAAATAACAGTTTTAATTCCTATCTTTTTAAGCTTCGTCATGTCGCTCATGCTTGCTATTCCCGAAACTATCGAGAAGAAAATGAGAGGAACAACATTCATTTTGACGAGATTTAGGAAAATTGTTCCGATAAAGCTTATAACGGTAATTTTCTCTCCGAAAATTATACCTAAGAGTATTCCGAGTGCGAATCCGATAAAAACCTTACCGGTCAATCCGATTTTTACTTTTTTCATGGGACAAATTCCTTTCTTTCTGCAATTCAAAAACAACAAAAGGCGCTTTTACACACTACTGTCGGGTATGTAAAAAACGCCTTTGTTTTTGCTTAATTTATTTTGATTGTGCCTATATGTTAATATATAAACAAAGAATTGTCTAATACTTTAAACTTATAAAGAATATGCATAATTTGTATGAAGCTATTCAGAAAACAGGTCAATTGGATTGTTTTTCACGAAATCGAGGAACCTTTTTGCAGTTCCGGGAAGCTCGTATTGCTTTTTCCATATAAACGAAACAGTCGAAACCATATTTTCGGAGAGCTCTTTTACGATTAACTTGTCGCTGATGAGCATCTTTTTGCAAGACTCCGGCAAAATTGCAATGCCAAGATTTTTCTCTGCTAAAACTATCGCATTCATTAGCGGAGAGAAGCCGCAGACAATGTTGCTTTGAAGCTTTTTTGAGCTGAACCAACCCGAAACCTCGTTGATTCTCTGCGTGGGAACAAGAAGTTCTTCGTTAGACAGCTCTTCAAGCGAGACAAATCGCCTTTTGTTGTTTGCGATTGGATGATCCTTGTTGATGATGACAATCCACTTTTCGTCAAGAATAGGGAATGAGTCAAATTCGTCCGTGTCAAACGGTGCTCTTACAAGTCCTATGTCAAGAAGTCCCTTTTCAAGTCGCTCGATGACATCGCTCGAGTTTCCCGACCAAAGATTATAATGTACCTTTGGGTATAAATTCTTGAATTCGGAAATCCATTTCGGCAAAAAGATAGTGCCGACTGTCTCGATGGCGCCGATGTAAAGCGTGCCGCTGACACCGTTTCCCATCTCGGAAATCTGATCCTTAGTTTTCTGCACAAGCCCAAGAATCTGCTCTGCCTGATGCTTGAGGAAAATTCCTTCGTCTGTAATGTGCAGTCGTTTTTTGTCACGGACAAAAAGCGTGACTCCAAGCTCGTTCTCGAGATTTTGTAATTGTCTTGTCAAATGCGGCTGAGCAAGAAAAAGGTCTTGAGCCGCCTTTGTTATGTTCTCATATTCTGCTATTTTTAAAAAGTAAGATAATTCCTTTATATCCATATTGTGTTAAACTTGTGTATTATTCTGCTATGCCTAAAGCTTCAAAAACATTATCGACAACCACTTTGCCGTTTCTCTCCAAAGCTTCGCGAGTGCTTCCGCCGATATGAATCGTTCCGATGAAGTTATCAAGACTTAGAAGCGGATTGTCTGTCTTAGGCGGCTGTTCTTCGAATACATCCATGCCTGCCGCTTTAACTTTTCCGCTGACGAGTGCATCGTAAAGTGCGGGTTCGTCGACTATGCCGCCTCTTGCCGTGTTGATGAGGACAAGGCCCTTTTTGGAGCAGTCGAGCACGCTCTTATCAATGATGTGTCTTGTGGAGTCGAGAAGCGGAACATGAATGCTGATGAAATCGGATTCAGCGAAAAGCTCCTGTAAGGTCTCTTTTTTCTCGAAACCAAGCTCACGGCAGCTCTCTTCGCTGAGGAACGGGTCATATACTAAAACTTTTGCTCTGAAAGCTGTTGTCATGATGTTAGCTACAAGACGGGCAATCTGTCCGCCGCCGACTAAGCCGAGAGTTTTGTCGGAAATCTCATTTCCTTCTGTTTCCGGCATGCCGAAGGTTTTGAATTTGCCTTTTCTGATTCCATCATTAATATAAGTGATTTTTCTAGAAACTGCAAGAAGTAATCCGACAGTAAGCTCTGCTACCGACTGTGCGTTGCCGCCGTGAACATTCTTAACAGGTATGCCGGCTTCTTCTGCCGCTTTAACATCGATTCGCTCTAAGCCGACGCCGTGCATCTGGATTAGCTTGCAGTTCTTCACTTTGTCTATTATTTCCTTTGTGCAGTACTGCTGACGAACGATTATCGCATCGATTTCCTCGGGATTGTCTAAATTATCGACAAGTCTAACTTTAGCTTTAAGTCTGTTTACAGCGTTCTCGCTGATGTGATCGTTTAAATATACTGTTTTCATGTGAGTAAACCTCCAAAATTCTGTTGTAACAAGAATAATTAAAATGACTTAATACTTCAAATACTTGATTTCTATGTACTTCATACCTCTGAGGTATGAAGTATTTGCTATATAGGTATTTTATAAAACCTAAAATCGGTGGTAATATGTCAATCGATACAGAATTAAGGAGTAAATAAAATGGACTTTATACTCGAAATGTTAAATTTGCAGATCATGCTGTTCATTCTCATGGCGGTAGGTATATTGGTGAAGAAAATCGGAATAATCTCGGCATCAAACCGAAAAAGTTTTTCCGATATGCTCATTAATGTAATTTTGCCGTGTAATATCGTAAGCTCGTTTATGAGTGGAATTGAGATTTCAAGCGACTTGCTGAAAAACTGCGTGCTTGCCGTCGTGCTTTCAGCAGTTATACAGATTTTTGTTACCTATGCTAATAAACTGATTTTCCGAAAAGTGGCAAAGAACAGAAAAAGCGTAATGTCTTATGGTATGATTTGTTCTAACTCAAGCTTTATAGGTCTGCCAGTTGCCCAGGAGCTATACGGCGATATGGGTGTTCTGTTCACAAGCGTGTTTCAGATTCCGATACGATTCACAATGTGGACAGCGGGACTATCACTTTTCACTGATATTGACAGAAAATCAGCGTTCAAAAAGCTTGCAAAGCACCCGTGTATCATAGCGGTTTTTCTGGGATTTTTGTTGATGGTTCTGCCCGTCACATTACCGACCGTGGTTACAAATACAATAAGCTCAATCAGTAAATGTACAACACCGCTGTCGATGATAGTAATCGGAACAATATTAGCAGACGCAGATATAAAAACAATGTTCTCAAAAGACGTGCTGTACTATTCGTTTTGGAGACTAATCGGATTGCCGATGATCATATGGCTGATACTCATGCCGTTCCACCTCGATAAATTGCTTGTAAGTATATGCGTGATAATGTCGGGAATGCCGGCAGGAAGCACAACATCGATTTTGGCGGATAAATACGGAGGAGACTCAATGTTCGCATCGCAGATGACGTTTGTATCGACATTATTTTCGATTGTTACAATACCGATTTTAGGAATGATATTGAACTAACTAACGAGAGAAAAAAAGAAGAAATACACAAAAGTTTTTGCTTCGCTTTTTACAAAAAGCGAACGGGTGTGGGCAGAGC
>CAVAMJ010000022.1:0-20301 GCA_963589785.1 Bacteroidaceae bacterium
ATGTAGTAGAAGAAGAATATCTTAAACAAAAAGACATTTTCTTCGGAATTTCCGGAAATAGAGTTTTTAATTATGGTATTAAGCTGGACGAATTATCTGAGAAATAAAATTAGGAATTATGATTAAATTATTGCGATTTTTACAAAATGAAATCTATAATATCATCAGAACCCGTGCTTTTCAGATAGTTATGTTAATTCTGATGATAATGGTTATAGTTGACGGTGTATTGGCATATAAAATGTATAGCTTTGATTTGCAGACAACAATTAACAACTATGAAACTCTGGATGACGGTACATTCAAAGAATATCCTTTTTTGCAAATAGATACTGTTTATAACTCATGGATTGGAGGAAGGGTGAATCAGGTTTTATCAATGATATTCTTTTACACACTTCCCCTATTTTCTGTTATACCATACAGTTGGTCTTATCTTTCTGAAAAAAAGATCGGATATGACAGAGTGATGGTCACTCACCTCGGAAAGAAAACTTATTTTTGGGGAAAGTATTTATCAGCTTTTGCTTCAGGCTTTATCACAGCCCTTTTACCCATGGTATTAAGTTTTATCCTTGTATGTTGTTTGATTCCGGCATACAAGCCAGATGTTGATTTTGATCTTTACTATCAAGTAAGAGGGAATTTAAAACTGTTGGCTAATTTGTATTATGTTCATCCTTTGATTACAGTGGTTCTTAATATGTTGCAGATTAGTATATTTGCCGGTGCATGGGCAACGGTACCGTTTGTGTTATCCTTCTATGAAAAAAACAAGTTTGTGGTCATGCTCGCTCCTTATTTGTTTTTGATGTATTTAATTACATCATTAGAAAATGCATTTGCCTATCGTTCATACACAGAAACTTCAATTATCGACTACATTTGGTTGACAAGTCCTTCTGAGAATCAACATTTATGGATATATCTTGTTCTAATGTTGGCAGTGATTGTTCCTCCGATAATTGCGGTTTTGGAAAGGAGCAAAAATGCAGATGTTTATTAAGTTTTTTAAACATGATTTGGAATATGGAATAGGTCATGCTAAAAAGCGGTTGATTTTGACTTTTCTTGGTTTCTTTATCCTTTCTATTTATCATTTTTGGGTAATTAGAATGTTTGAGATTAGCGCTACAGATTTTTTAAATACACCTGCAACTACAGCTGATTATTTCATTGCATTGATTGGAGGCTGCGGAAAAGTAACTTTCATGTCAGGTATGGACAACGATTTCTCAATGCCGACTATTTGGTTTATGTTCATTCTTTGGATGCAATTTGTTTCGCTCTATTATCCGTTTAACGAATTAAACGGAATAGGTAAGCATTTAATGGTGCTGTCAGGTGGTCGTGGTATTTGGTGGTTTTCAAAATGTGCCTGGACGGTAATCAATACCATAGTAAGCTATTTGCTGATTTTCCTTTCAAGTACTATATGTGGATTGTGTTTTGGGGCAAAACTCAGCATGAATGCAAGCTGGTATCTTTTCAAAGAATTGGCTATGAATATGGATGACCTTACAACAAGTGTCTCGTGGAACATAACCTCAGTATTTTTTATGGTTGGTTTTGTTTTGGTTACGTTGGCACTGTTACAGCTTTTGCTTTCTCTATTGATTAAGCCATTATTCAGCTACTTTTTGCTTGTAGGATACTTTTTTGCGGGTGCTTACTTTCAATATCCGGCATTATTTTCAAATTACGCTATGCCGGCAAGAAATGCGCTTCTTGTAACAACAGGACTTGATATGACAGGCGGAGTTGTCATCGGCTTATGGATTTCAGTTTTGAGTGTTATAATCGGATATTATGTTTTCAAAAATCGGGATATATTGGATTCTGATATGACATAACAGAGGTTGATTTATGGAAATTATTATTGATAACGTTACAAAGGTTATAAAAGGAATAACCATTATTCAAGATGTTTCTCTCACGCTTCATAGCGGTACCGTTTATGGCTTGCGTGGAGTGAACGGCTCGGGTAAAACAATGCTTATGCGATTGATTGCGGGTTTAATTCGCCCGACTAAAGGAACAATTACTATTGACGGAAAACAGCTTGGAAAGGACATTACCTTTCCCCCAGACATCGGATTGTTGATTGAGAACCCCGCATTCATTGATAATTACACAGCACTCCAAAATCTAAAGCTTATAGCTAATATTCACAGGGTAGTCGGTGAAGACAGGATAAGAGAAATAATTGAGCAAGTTGGTTTGAATCCGGATGACAAAAGAAAGTATAAGCAGTTTTCTCTTGGTATGAAACAGCGTCTTGGAATTGCTGGTGCGGTACTCGAAAATCCCAAACTGATTTTGATCGATGAGCCGACAAATGCACTTGATACTGACGGAATTGAGATGGTGAGACAGCTTGTGCGAGAGCAGAAAGACAATGGCGCATTAGTAGTCTTAGCTTGCCATGATTTTTCGGTACTTAAAGAGCTTTCTGATGAAATTTACTTTGTTAAGGAAGGACGAGTGACGCCTTATGAGAGTGAAAGCATCGAATAAAAAAGCTATTATTGTCGTCTTAGTTTTAGTTATCATCACGCTTGTATCAGTGAGAATTTGGTATGTTAATCAAAAAGCATATAAATTTGCAACTGAAGAGTACAGTGTCGGAGATTGGATTTCATTGGACGGAAACTTTTTTTCAAGCAGAGATGCAGAAAATAACGACGGTTACTCTCTTTGTGTCAGCAAGGCAGAAGTAATCACCTATGAGGAGTTTATGCAAAGATTCGGCAAATCAACTGATTATCTTGCAGAAAGCTCAAGACATGATGTTATTTTGCTGACTGTCGATGTTAAAAACGAAGATAACGAAGACGGTGGAGTTTTTATAAGAGATATGAACCTTTTTAATGCATGGCGTTCTACTTATTACTGTAAAAACAATGTGTACATGAAGATTGCTAATCCAAATTTGCCAAAAACAACAGACGGAATTAAGGTAAAACCCGGAACGGAAGCGACTATGTATATGGTTTATGCGACTGACGGAGCGGCAGACGGTATCACATATCTTGAAAAGCTCGAAGCAAAGGGTACGAAAAATTTTACGATGTATCTGAATGTGAGCCGTTACCCAATCTTAAAAACTATTAAACTCAATTTGACAATGCCTGAATAAACAAAAATGCACCGATTGTTATATCGGTGCATTTTTAATTTTCACTGTGGATCTTCGGGGATAGGAATTGAAAAATGAATATACTTTTTAGTGGGGTACCAGCTGATATTTAAGTAAAGATCTGCATATTTATGGTCTTTGCTTGCTTCCTCTTGTAAGAAAGTTACTCCATCAGCACGAACAGAAGATGTGTAAGCTACTTTTAAGGTGTATTCTGTGTTTGGTTGTATGTTAATAAAAGCTTGCCCATAACCCGTGTTTATCTTAGGCTCGCAAATAGCTTCGTAAGTAGAATCAAAGTTATAATAACAAGAAAAATATTTGTTTAACAAATTGAAAAAGCTAAGGTAAAGATAACCGTCACTATTCTCGTTTTTAATATTCAGCGTTAACAGTATAACATCATGCCTTGAAGCCTTTGCTAAATAATCGGTACTCTTATTGTATCTTGTCATAAAATCTTCGTATTTTACAACCTCGACATCAGCTAATTGAACGGAATAACCGTCAGTATTTTCTGCTTTAGTCGTAATGTAGTCTCCTTCAAGTGCTACCCAATCACCTAATTCATACTTTTTTTCATATAAAGGAGCTGCGTTTGCATTAACATACCAAACACGAAATGAATATAAAGCGACAAAAATAAGAATTACGGGAATTATTATCTTTTTATTCCACATTTTCATTTTCATATTCTGTCACACATCCCTCCTTAACAAAATATATCACATCGGATAATGCCTTAAGGACGGAAAAGTCATGACAAGCTAAGACGATTAATGCTCCTCTCTTCTTTTGCTCAATGATTAACTCTCTTACCATTTCTATTCCGTCGGTATCGAGAGCATTGGTAGGTTCATCGATTAAGATAAGTTTAGGATTTTCGAGTATTGCACCGGCAATTCCAAGACGCTGTTTCATACCAAGAGAAAACTGTTTGTACTTTCTTTTGTCATCAGGATTTAAGCCAACCTGTTCAATGACTTCACGAATTCGATTTTCATCTACAGCTTTGTGAATGTTGGCAATTAATTTTAGATTTTGAAAGGCTGTGTAGTTGTCGATAAAAGCAGGATTTTCTATCAGTAAACCTATGTCAGGCGGAAATGTGATGTCTTTACCGAGCTCTTTTCCGTCAATTGTGATTGTACCTTTGGTCGGTCTGATCAAGCCCGCTATCAATCGCATGAGCATTGTTTTGCCGGAGCCGTTTACTCCACGCAAACCGTAAACTGTTCCGCTTTCAAGAGAAAGGGATACATCTCGGATAACGGTTATACCTTTTATTACTTTTGTTACATTATTTATTTCGATTTTCATAAATCCTCACTACTGTCAATTATCTGTGCCAATAATATCCCTATTGGAAAACAAAATAACCGATTGCAATACTTAATAAAATTATCCAAGCTCCGATTAAAACTCCCGAAGCGTTACTTAGTCCTGTGGAAACAATAGTGCTGTTTCGTGCACCAAGCACATAGTTTGCATAAAGAAACGGACTTTGCTTGAATGTTGCGGCAAAAATGTAAGCGGACATTAGAAAAAAGCTGATCATCGGTTTTGCTAAAAGTGAGATAAGAAGCTGCATCATAGATAATGCAATTAAAGAAAATCCTATCATTAGAAAAACAGATGTTAAGTTCCAGACGGTCGAAGAAGTTAGAGCAACTTCATCTATATTCAGGATCCTATACAAGTATGTATTTGAATTCATGCTAAGTTTTCCGCCGAATATTAAACCGACAAATGTACATGATGCAAAAATCACTAAATAATTAAGAGTTGTGTTGATAACCGTCCAAGTGCATTTTGAAAGCCACCAAACACCTCTGCTGCCGGAGAGAACGATTAAATGCTTTCCTACACCGTCAAGATCTTTAAAAGGATAGTAGAGATTTATGAACATTATCCAGAGAATGAAAACAAGCCATACCGATGGAACAGAATAATCGCTTGTGCCGTCACTGAATAAGTTTGGTTTTCCGTATCCTCCAACAATTGATAAGAAATAATCGGCTGTTGTAACAGGAGTGTTAAAATACTCGGGATTTGTAATTTTGAAAATTCTCAAGGTGAAAAAATGATATAAGGCAAGAAATGCAAACATTAGAAAGCTAATTAGCAAACGTTTTTTGTTGCTGCCTATTCCGTATTTCAAGTCATGCTCGAGGAATTTAATAAACATCAGCTCTCATCCCCCTTTCGATTACAATTCCAAGCGGAATTAAAATCAATAAAAGCATAACTGTTAGGTAAAATAACAATGACTGAGCACTGTCAGGGCTTGTCAGCCAGATATAATTTATTATAGAAGTACCAATATACAGCCTGAAAACAGAAGCTTTTTCCAGCAATGCAATTAAATAGATAAGGATAAGATACGGCACGAAAAGAACTATATATCTATTCTTAACAAAGAAAGATAGTGCAAGCGGAACAGCAGCCCATGCACCCGCAAATATACCGTTCATAATCACATTAAGAAACACTGTGCACAATGGATGGAGATAATATAAATTTCCAAGAATTTTGTTGTGATTCACTTGATAATAGAGAGCGGTATTAATATCCGGTTTATAAGCCGGAATTGTGGCAAAGGTTATAGCTATGCTGATTAGCAAAGGAATTGTGACGGTTATAAAACCAGAAAAAAAACAAGAAGCATATTTTCCCAAAAAGTATTTCTTTTTTCCCAGCTTAGAAGCCATAATTCTGTCATAGCCGCGTTTTTGCTCTGATAATAAAGACCAACTGTATGGAATGACAACAAATATCGGCAATGTATTGAAAAATACGGTTGTCAATATGGTGTTTACTCTGCCGCCAATCCAAGAATTGTAAACGGTATAAAGCTGTAAATAAGGATATGTCTCGTAAACTCCGTCGGTTATTGCAATATTATTAATTGTTGCCTCTAAATTTGTTTTATAATCAGAATAAGCAAGGACACTGTCAGCAATAACAATCGCAGTTAAAATAGATACAACAATAAGAAAGCTTTTACTGTGAAATACGTTGTATACTTCGTTTTTAAAATATCTCAAAAACTCTCTCATATTCATCACCTGTTATCAGAAATGATTGTATTTGGCAGTAAAATGCCATACTTATATTCATTACTGGATGACACAGCCAAAAATGGTTTTTTCAGCGAAAGATAAGAACGGTCAATTAAATATCTGATAACGAACTCCTTGGTTTCCCCTTTGTTCAATTCAAAAACAGAAAACGTGTTTTCTGCGTGAGGTGTTATATATAAGTCGTATAACGAATAACGGCTACTTACACTAAAATAGTATTCTGTATTACTTATATTTTCCGGAATCAAATCTTCGTAAGCGCCGAGTTTAAATATTGAACTGTCAAAGAGGTAGCTTTGTCCACTTAGTTTAGCGGCATTTATGTTCGAAAGAGTTACATCAAACTCAATTATGCAAGGATCTTCAAATTGAGAGCTGTCATTTATCCACGAATCCATGATAGCGTCATCATTTTCTGAAAAATCACATATTTTGACATCATTAACAGTAATTGTCATATCACCGTCAAACCCAAGAAATACAGAATTTTCTTCTTGCTGTTCTCCTTGAGTATACTGTCTGCTGCGTAGAGCTAAGTTTTCGTTTACTTCAGCAAATGATGAGATAATTTCATCTGCTTTAGCAGACTGTTCTACAATTGTAATGCTTTCTTGATTACTGCTCGGTATCTCTTCATCATCGCTTATTTCAGAGTTATCTTTACCTGAGAACGAAAAGAAAATGATTGAAAAAGCTGACAGTGCGATAAAAATCGCACTGAACAGCAATATTGTTTTTTTATTCATAAATCAATAAGTTATATCTGTCAAAAGTACACCAAAATTTGGAATAGTAGCCGAACTGATTGCTAAGAATGGATCTTTTTGGTTCAAATACTCTTCATCGATCATGAAATAAAAAGTGAAATCTTTTGATTCACCCGGGTTTAACTCAAAATGGTAATATGAAGTATCATCTCCGTGAGGTTCATATGCAAACTCTGTACCGGTGAAATATAAACTTGGCTTAACGTAATCTATGCTGCTTGTATCCGCAGGAATCAGATCATTATAAATGCCTAATGAGAATATATTAGCATAAAAATCATACTGAACATCAGACATTTGGTGAGCACTTATATTTTCTAATGTTAAGTTGATTTGCATAACCTTTGGGTTATTGAACTGCGATTTTTGTTCAGCAGTGTTTTCGTTTGACGAAAAATAGTCATCGGAATAGTCAAGGACCTTCGCTCCGGTTACAGTGACATTCATATCTCCTTCAAAAAAGCCGTCAGTAAGTTCGCCTGAGGAAATGTCTTCTCCTTGATCACTAAAATGTCCGTGGAGTGTGTAAGCTTCTCCCATTTTACCAAAGGTAGATATTTTATTATCTGCATCAGCATCAGAAACATCTTCCTCAAAGTTTGAACTTGATGAACTTTGAGAAGTTTATGATGTTGCGGATGACTCTTCAACAGGACTTTCAGAATTTTCAGAAACCGAACTTTCCTGTATTGATGTTTCATTTTGCTCTGTGTTCGAACCTGTTTCTTTTCCGGACTTGTTAAAAGATATAAAGGCAAATGTTGCACCGACCAAAACAAGAATCAAACATATTATTGCTATAATAGCAACTTTAGAAGTTTTTTTATTCATAAATTAAAATCCTTTTCATAAATTTCAAGGAATAAGCGACAGAATTACAGCCGCTTATTCTTATGCTTCTAATTCAATTTAAAGAAATCAAACCACTCTGCGGTGCGGTATCAGGACTCCATGCAATCTGTGCATTGCCCCATGAATATAAAGTTACAAGTTTAGTTAATTTCATTTTAAAATCCTTCCTCATTTGTATTTTGTTTGCGATTTAAATATATAGTACAGCTAGCATCTACTTTATACTTAAATCATCACTTATACTATTATAATAGCGTTAACTAACTACAGAATCAAGGTGACAATTGATATTCTATGTTTTATACAATTGACATATGTCTCAATTGTATACTTACAATAATTAATTGCAAAGTAATGGTTGATATTTGTAACAGTTTATAGATTTTGCCAAAAAAAGAAGTCCCTTGCCGTTTTGGCAAGGGACTCATATGTCAAAGATGAATTTGTTATGTTAATTGATAAATATAAATTTAGTTAAAGAAGAGAGATTATATTTTAACCCATAAAGCAGGTCTAACTCCATGCAAAAAACTGATGCCGAAATCTCCCAGTGGGAAAACAGCTCCTGAAATGTGCACGTCAGCGGCGAATTTCCTGTTTGCTCCGGGTGACCTTAGCCACCACCAGCTTGCTCCTGAGTAAACATATGCTCCCTGTTGCCTTGCGTAAGGTGTGGAGTCGCATGCCCTCTCATTATTTACATAGAAGTATTTTTGTGCTTCTTCTAAATCTAAGAAGAAGATTTTATCATCGGTGTCTTTGCCTCCGGGAGTATTGTAAACATCGTTCTTTGGAGTATGAAGTGAGGTTTCACATATTCTTTTTTGTTCATCAGCAGAAAATGCATCGTTTATAAAAACCTCATTGAGCCATTTACGAATTTCTGATGTAGCCCATGTAATTTCAGTGTGTTTGGGGTTGAACTGGTGGCAATCTAAACAGTATCTGGAAATCAAAAGCTTTTTATCACCCATCTCATCAAGGACAAGCCATTCGATTGGCTCTTTTTCTGTTGTGTTTGCTTTTTGAATATATGAGCCGAAATTTACAGTATCGAAATTGATAAAATTAATATCTGATTTAACTCTTCTGAATTCCTCACGGATTGACGGCAAGAGCTTTTCTGCTCTGAACCTCTCCTCTTCGGATTGAGCCTTTTGGTTTGCGATAATTTCAGCTTGTTCTATTTTTAATTGTTCAAGCTGTCTTTGCGCTTCGTCGAGTCTTATATTTATATCGTTTTCGGTGGCTCTGATTTTCGCTTTAACTCGGTCAAGTTCAACTTGATATGCTTTATTCTGTTCAAGATACTTTTCTTTTTCTTTTTTTTGCCAAAAATGAAGAAGCTTAATCATGCCTTCGTTTGAAAGAATTTTATATTCCCACTGTGCTTCTTCGTGAATTTCAGGAATAAAAATGAGGCTTTTATAAAGGTAATCAATCTCCCTATTGACCGCATTGATTTGCTCATTTTTTTCAAGCATCAGAGTGTCTGTTTCGAGTTCGTCAATTTTAGCACGCAGCTCTTCCCTTTTCGCTCTTAATTCAGTCAGCTTGATTTGCTTTTCATTTTCTTTTTGTTTTAGATATTTGTTCTTTTCTTGTTCCCATGAATTCAGCATATTTAATAGATCACCGCTTGCATATCTGAGAGCATAGTCATAGTAATCATTTTGCGGTAATTTTCTATAAATTATTCTCTCTTTTAATACATTATAATCTTTTGCTCTAATTCTATCCGTTGCCATATAATAACCGAGATTTGCTTCTGCATTTTGCGGCTCATCTTGAATTACTTTATCGAAAAGATTCAGTGCTTCTCCCCAATCGCCGTTTTTTAGGGCAATCTTTGCCTGATTGATATCTAACTTTGACATATATTTTCCACTACCTTTATATAAACTAACAAATACAACTGTTTTACATCAAGTATAGTTGTTTTTGAGGCTTTTGTAAACTGTGTTTTTAGGGAAAACAAAAAAACGCATCGATAAATTAAGCTTTATCGATGCGTTTGCATTTTAATTATCTTCGTGCACACTGCCGCTACAGCGTTGATTGGTGTTTTCTCCGCTTACTATTTGTCCAAAATTATAGGATTCAAGCTTGTCACGCATTGATTGAGAAATCTCAGCGTAAACATTGTGCAAACGGCAGTTAATTTTATTACATCCAAATTGAGTTCCCTGACATTTGGAAATAATGAACGGACCTTCGACTGCTTCAATTACTCTTCTTAAAGTAATGTCTTCGGGCTTGCCGTTAAGCATGTAACCGCCTTTAGAGCCCTTAAAGGATCTGATTATATCATCACCCGCAAGTTTACGAAGAATTTTCAGACAAAACCTAAGCGGAATATCAGCCTGTTCGGCTATTGTTTTGGCATCAATTTTGTCTCCTGTGTCTGCAAGAAGTTCAACTATGCGGATAGCGTAGTTGGATTCTAAAGTCATTCTCATGATGCTTTACCAATATCAATCAAGAAAATCCTTGAGCTTCTTAGAACGGCTTGGATGACGAAGCTTTCTAAGAGCCTTTGCCTCAATCTGGCGGATACGCTCTCTTGTAACCTTGAATTCCTGACCAACCTCTTCGAGAGTTCTCGGTCTTCCGTCTTCAAGTCCGAAACGAAGAGTTAGAACCTTAGCTTCTCTTTCTGTCAAAGAATCCAAAACCTCGGAGAGTGTCTCTTTTAATAAGGTATGAGATGCGGCATCAGCCGGTGCCGGAGCGTCATCATCCGGGATGAAATCACCGAGATGGCTATCTTCCTCTTCACCGATAGGTGTTTCGAGAGAAACAGGCTCCTGGGCAACTCTGAGAATTTCCCTAACCTTTTCAACAGGCATATCGAGAACATCAGCAATTTCTTCAGGTGTCGGCTCGTGTCCGTTTACATGGAGAAGCTGGCTGGTAGCTTTCTTAACCTTATTGATAGTTTCAACCATGTGTACGGGAATTCGAATGGTTCTTGCCTGATCGGCAATTGCTCTTGTGATAGCCTGTCTTATCCACCATGTAGCATATGTGGAGAACTTAAATCCTTTAGTATAATCAAATTTCTCAACAGCTTTGATAAGTCCGAGATTTCCCTCTTGAATGAGGTCAAGGAACTGCATGCCTCTGCCAAGATATCTTTTTGCAATGCTGACAACAAGTCTAAGGTTAGCTTCGCTAAGTCTCTTTCTTGCGGCTTCACCACGCTTAAGAATTTCCATATCTTCAGGGGTTTTATCTTTTTTCTTTTCAACCTCAGAGCCTTCCTTGATTGCAATAGCAAGTCTCTTTTCCTCTTCAGCTGAAAGAAGCGGCACTCTACCGATTTCCTTAAGGTAAACCTTAACGGGGTCATCAATTGCGATACCGTCGGTTCCGATTGCTACATCGTAGTCCTCAGAGTCGGAATCTGAATTGCTGATTCCCTCGCTTAAGTTGACTTCTGATGCAATTGATTCAATTGTATCATCGACGATTTCAACACCGTTTGACTCAAGCTCCTCATAGAGTTTTTCAATGTGTTCGGGATCCATATCGGAATCGCCGAGCATATCGAGAATTTCACTGGCTGTGAGTGAACCCTTTGATTTACCGAGATCGAGTATTTCTTTGCCGATGTTTCTTTTTTCTGTTTGTGCCATAGGAGTTTTCCCTTTCTATGAATGACATCTATATCTTAATTTATAAAATTTACTGTTCTGTTTCGATTTTTCCTGAGTGAATAAATTGTATTCTCAAAATCCTTATCAGAGAGATTATCGTTTTTTATACTTTCTTTTGCCTTAGCGGTTTTTTCTCCGTTTATAATAGTGGAAACACAATATGTTTCTATATCAGTTTCGGAATAACCAAACCGCATTCTTGGATTATATATTAATTTGGAAAAAGCTGAAGCTTCATCTTGACTAAGACTGGTTAAATTAACCAGATTGGAGTCTGTACAAGTAACAAATTGTTCGAGTAACATATCATAAAGCTTGCGATTGAATTCAGTCGAAAATTCACGCGGAGGAAGTGTCTCTTCCAGATGATTTCTTTTTTCCGGATTATTAAACAGATAGTGAATGACAGCTTCTTCTGCGTACGCTACTTTACGTTTATTATCTTCGCGTTTTTCCAAGTTAACCTTATCATTCAAACCCGAAAGATCTCTGGTTATTTTAATTTGCTCTTGTCGTCCGCGCTGTTTCTCTTTGCTTCTTAGTATCTTATTAATCTCACTAAGAATTGCAGATTTATCAATAGAAGCTTCTTCCCCTATTTTGCCGGCATATATGTTGCGTTCGACATCATTATCTATATCAGCAAGAATGGTACAAGCTTCATTTACGAAACCGTTAATTCCATCAGTAGTTGTAACATCATATTTTGCTTTAACGAGATTAAGCAAATACTCAGTGTCACTAACGCATTCATCGAGCAATTTTCTAAATAGCAGTGGTCCGTTTTTACCGTTACTTTTGAAAAATTCATCTGGGTCTTTGTTTCCCGGAACGGTAAGGACTCTGACTTTTAATCCTGCGTCTCGGAGCATTGGAATTGCTCGTTTTGTTGCCTTTTGTCCGGCTGAGTCACTGTCATAACAAATGACAACCTCATGACAAGTGTCCTTGATTATCTTTACCTGACCAGAGGTTAAAGCAGTACCAAGTGAAGCAATTGCGTTCGTGAAACCAGCGGCATGTAATGAAATAACATCCATGTAGCCTTCCGCAAGAATAAGTTGATCGGTCTTAGTGTTTTTTGCAAAGTTCATTGCAAAAAGTCCGTCGCTTTTCTTGTATACTTGAGTATCCGAGGTGTTGATATATTTAGGCTTTTCATCGCCTAAAGCTCTTCCTCCGAACGCAGTGACAATTCCTGACTTATCAATAATCGGAAACATCACTCTGCCGTAAAACCTATCTATAACTTTACCTGATTTGGTTTTATAAGCCACATTAGCTTCAAGCATCTCGTGCTCGGTGTATTTTAGTTCTTTCAAATGGTCAACAAGTGCAAATTTGGATTCGGGTGAATAGCCTAATCCGAAATGTTTGATTGTTTGCATTGAAAGTCCTCTGCCGAGGAAATAATCAAGTCCCTTTTTACCGCCTTCACTTGTCAGATATTCGTGATAGAACCTTGCGGTTTCTCTGTTTATTTCTTTAATGCGGATTTTAAGGCGCTGCATTGATTTATCGACATAAGTATCTTCAGGAAGAGCCATGCCGACACGGTTTGCGAGAAATTTTACAGATTCGGTGAAATTTAAATTCTCAATTTTGCTTATAAAGGAGATAACATCTCCGCCTTCGCCGCATCCGAAGCAGTGACAAAAACCCTTTGAGGGAGTAACACGGAAAGAAGGTGTTTTCTCGTTATGAAACGGACACAGACCGATGTAATCTTTGCCGTTTTTCTTTAGATTAACATATGACGATACAACATCCTCTATACTGTTTCTCGATTTTAATTCTTGAATGAAATAATCGGCAAAAGCCATATCGTCACCTCCAAACTCCGTCTATTATTAAAATACACGCATTTTCTAAAAAACTCTTTATTTATTTTTCGGAAATACCATAATATCCGTCTTTTATTTTCTCAAAGGTTGCTTTACCTGAGGTTAAGTCTGCAAACTGTTGTGACAAAGGCTCAAAT
Organism: Bacteroidaceae bacterium; assembly: GCA_963589785.1. Classification (GTDB taxonomy): domain Bacteria; phylum Bacillota; class Clostridia; order Oscillospirales; family Acutalibacteraceae; genus SIG603. The sequence goes on from CAVAMJ010000022.1 coordinate 13,482, forward strand.
TTCTCAGGCTGAATATAAAAGCCAATATTGACGCAGTCGTCATATTCAATATTGGTTATAACTCCGCCGCCATCAGTTACTAAAGTTTGAGCCTTTGTAAAATACGAATAATCAATTCTGGCTTTATACTCTATACAATATGTCATTACAACGGGTTCTGCGGCGGCAATTGCAATAGATGAACCATGACTGTACGCTCTTACAAGACCACCTGCACCAAGTAATGTTCCGCCAAAGTATCTCGTTACAACGACAACAGCATCTGTTAGTCCGCTTTTTCTCATTGCTTCAAGAACCGGAACACCAGCGGTGCCCTGTGGTTCACCGTCATCTGAATAACGCATGATTCCGTTTTCTCTTAAAATATAAGCATATACATTATGAGTAGCATCCCAATATTTGCTTTTCTTTTCCTTTATAAAGGAAAGAGCCTCTTCTTCATTTGATATAGGCTTGCAATGACCTATAAATTTGGATTTTTTCTCAATGAATGAATCAGAAGCTTCTTTTAATACCGTTTTATAACTTTCCATAATTAAACTTAGTTTTATTTTATGAGTAATGATGAAAAAAGCCTCTCCGATCTCAGAGAGGCTTTATAACATTTTTCGTTACATTGCAACTTTATAATTAGTTGAGACCGTAACGCTTCTTGAACATATCAACACGACCGCTTGTATCTACCAGCTTCTGCTTACCTGTAAAGAAAGGATGGCACTTGGAGCAGATTTCAACCTTGATGTCCTTTTTTGTGGAACGAGTGTTGATTACGTTACCGCAGGCACATGTGATTGTTGTCTCCTGATAATCAGGATGGATGTTTTCCTTCATGATTTTCACCTCTTTGGGTTAATATGTATCAACAAGCCGACTAACGTCACAACTTGTAAACAACAGTTGGATTATATCAAATATTTGCGTGAATTGCAAGTGTTTTTAAAAGAAAAATTAAAATTTATTTGTCGTAAATATAATTAATATATTCTTCAAGACACATATCAAGCTGACGCATTTTTATTGCGTTATCTCTTCCTACATATCTCAGAACGGTCAAATCAGTTTCGTGTCCGGTGTAGTCGCTGTCATTTTCGGGGTATCGGAAAACAAAGCCGTAGTTTGCCGCATTATTTGTCAGCCAAGTATACTGAGAAGTTTTAGTGAATGTATCTTTCTTATCACTCACAACTACGCTAAGACCGGTTTGAGCATCGGATTCTCCAGGTTTTGAAACATTCAAACCGGCGGTAAATTCACTCATAAGATGACTTGTCCCGGCTTTTTCCAGTCTTGCTACTTCTTCGTTAAACAGAGTTTGCTGATCTTCGTACGATATATAACCGCTGACAAGATTAAACGTAACATTGTCAGCCTGAGCATCGGACAGCATCAAGCTTAATGCATCGGATATTCTGGAATCAACATTGATTCCGTTGATGTTTGTTGTGGTAACAGAAAAGGTAGCATCGGCAGGCTCTGACGGAGAAATAACTTTTAGGTTAAATTCATTCGAGTAAACAGCTAAGCCGGTTTTTTTATCATAAGTAACAGCTTCTTCACTTCCAAGGTTAACTGTACCTTCAGAAGTTTCTTCTGTAGATGTGGACTCAAGTTCTTCAGTTTGCTGTTTAACTTTATAATAATTGGTTGTAAGAATAACTACGGCTAATATGATAACCAAAACCATGAATATTCCCGAGGATCTTCTCAGTCTAACCCACATTTTCATTACCTTAGGGTCTTCTGAAGCTTTTTCGGAAAGATAAATCGGATTTTTTGGCTTGCGTACGAAAGAAACATAATTAGTTCTGTCGTAGTCTTGCTTTATGGTTAATGCATCGGGAACTTCCGAAGCACTTCTATAGTATCTCGGTTTGTATTCCTTCCAACGGAAATCAACGAATTCTTTTTTCTTTTTTATGTTTACCCCTTCTCCCTATGAGATTATTGGTGTCTTACCGAATAATATTATCACACTCTATAATTTCAGTCAATTAAATGGCGAACGTTTTAGTTCATGAACTTAGTTATAATCCTTTGTCAATTTGATTTTTAATAAGATTTAAAGTATAATCTAACTATATTCTAATCAACAGACTTGAAGAACAAATTAGGTGGTGAGATGATGTATAATCCACAGATAGAAACATTTATAAAGGTAGCGGATGCAGGCAGCTTTAATAAGGCGGCAGAGGAATTATATATCACGCCGACTGCTGTCATTAAGAAAATTAATTTGCTTGAAACCTCCCTTGATCTAATTTTGTTTGAACGCACGCACCGTGGACTGAAACTCACTAATGCGGGCAAGTCGCTTTATCAAGACGCAAAATATATTATTGGATACTGCAAGGACAGTGTTGTCAGAGCTAAAAATGCAATGAGTGACGGTGAAAATGTTATCCGTATCGGTTCATCGCCTATGACACCGGCTCAGCTTCTTATGCAAATGTGGCCTAAAATTCAAGAGCAATGCCCTGACATAAAATTTGAGATTATTCCGTTTGAAAACACGCCTGAAAACGCAAAGGAAATACTTGCTAATATGGGTAAAAACATTGATATAATCGGCGGAATTTTCGATGAAACAATGCTTAAGCTGAGAAAATGCGAGGGCTTGCAATTATCCCGTGAGCCGTTTTGTTGTGCCGTATCCATTCATCACAGACTTGCAAATAAAGACAAACTGCAGATAAGTGACTTGTACGGGGAAGATTTACTGCTTATGCGTCGTGGATGGAGCAACTACATTGACAGCGTGCGTGATGATATTTGGCAAAATTACACGCAGATACACATAGTCAATTTTGACTTTTACAATATGAGCATATTTAATAGATGTGAGAACTCAAACGATGTTCTGCTTGCAATACCTGGTTGGGCGAATGTTCATCCGCTACTGAAAGTCATTCCTGTTGAATGGGAATATAGCATTCCGTATGGACTTCTACATTCACCTACTCCGAGTGAAAATGTCAGACGAGTTTTAGATGCGGCTAAAAATATAGTTAAAACAAAATGAGCACTTATAACCAAAAGGTATATATTGATTAACAAAACGAGACTTCTTATGAGGTCTCATTTTTCTTATAATATAGTCACAGGAAAACAATAAATAACAAAATTAGGGAGGAAAAACTTATGAAAAGACTAAAGGCATTATTAATTAACGGAAGTCCTAGAGCAAAGGGATGTACCTACACGGCACTGACAGAGCTAAAAAACACCTTAGAAAAAGAAGGTATGGAAGCAGAAATCATCCATGTTGGTCACAAGGATATCAGAGGCTGTATCGGCTGTAGAAAGTGCAGCCAAACAGGAAAATGTGTGTTCGATGATATTGTTAACGAGATAGCACCTAAGCTTAACGAAGCAGATGCATTCGTAATCGGCGCTCCTGTTTATTTCTCTTCACCAGCTGGCGGAGTAATATCGTTTATGGACAGATTATTCTTCAGCACTTTCAAGGACGACAAAACAATGAAGGTTGGAGCCGCAGTTACAACTTGCCGTCGTGGAGGAAATACAGCTTCTTTTGATGTGCTTAATAAATATTTCTCCATGAACTCTATGCCTATCGCTTCAAGCCAGTATTGGAACATGGTTTACGGTGGAAGTGCCGAGGAGGTTCTTAAGGACGATGAAGGCCTCCAGACAATGAGAACGCTTGGCAGAAATATAGCTTTTATGGCAAAGAGCTTTGCTATTGGTAAGGAACAGATTGGACTCCCGGAAAAAGAGCCGCTTAAATTTACAAGCTTCCACAAATGATTTTTGGTAAGGTGAAAAATGGAATCTAAAATATTAGGTAAAGATTTAAAAGTATCCGCAGTTGGTTTAGGTTGTATGGGAATGAGCCATGCTTACGGTTCACCCGCTGACAAAAAAGAAATGACAGAACTGATCGCAAAAGCTGTTGATATGGGCTATAGCTTTTTTGATACAGCTGAGGTTTACGGTACGGTAGATAATCCACACGATAACGAAGAGCTTGTCGGCGAGGCACTGAAGCCTTATCGTAACAAGGTGATTATCGCAACTAAATTCGGTGTCGAATTTGACAAAACAAGTACGGCAACAAATCTGCCGATTGTACCGAATTCAAGACCGGAGACAATCAGAAAATCAGTTGAGGGCTCGTTAAAAAGGCTTAAAACTGACCACATTGATTTATATTATCAGCATCGTCTTGATCCGAATGTTCCGATTGAAGAGGTTGCGGGAGTGATGTCTGATTTAATCAAAGAAGGCAAAATAACTCATTGGGGTATGAGTGAGGTAGGCGAAGAGAACATAAGAAAAGCGAATGCTGTTTGTCCTCTGACTGCAATACAAAATCGTTATTCAATGATGGCAAGACACTATGAATCTCTTTTCTCTGTTCTTGAGGAACTTAATATCGGTTACGTAGCCTTTTCCCCTCTGGCTAATGGATTTTTAAGTGGTAAGTACAACGAAAACTCCAAGTTTGAAAAGGGCACGGACTACAGAACGGTTATGCCGCAATTTTCGGCAGCGGGTGTCAGACAGAATAAAGATTTACTTGAATTACTAAATACTCTTGCACACGACAAAAACGCAACACCGGCACAGATTTCTCTTGCATGGATGATGTGCAAAAAGCCGTATATCGTACCTATTCCGGGTACAAGAAAGCTTGAAAGATTAATAGAAAATGCCGGTTCTGCTGATATCATATTGACGAGTGACGAGGTAGCTTTGATTGACGATAAGTTGAATCATATCAGTATGTCAAATGTTTTCGGCGGAACAAAAGTTGTTGATAAATAATAATTTAGAGTAATTATTTGTTACTATGGTGTTTTTTCTAACTGACATTTAAACGTTGCGTAATTAAAAAGAAAGGAAGCGGTAATATGAACAACTTTATTTTTGAAAATTCTTCAAAGGTATATTTTGGCAAAGGTTGTGTAGAGGAATATCTTTCCAATATTCTTTCTGCATATGGCGACACGGTTATGCTTTGCTACGGTGGCGGCTCGATTAAGAAAAACGGTATTTATGACGAAATCATAAATGTTCTAAAAAAGGAAAATAAATCGATAGTCGAGTTCAGCGGTATTCCATCAAACCCAACATACAGCAAAGTGCTTGAGGGTGCTCAACTTGCTAAAGAAAGCAATGCTGATTTGATTCTTGCAGTCGGTGGCGGAAGCGTTATGGATTGCTGTAAGGCCATTTCACTCGGAGCTAAGTATGACGGCGATATTTGGGCAGACTTTTGGGCAAGACCAGGTGTTATTGATTTTGAGCCGTTGCCGCTTGGCATAATTGTTACCGCTTCGGGCACAGGCAGTGAGTGTAACGGTGGCGCTGTAATCACAAACGAAGAACTAAAAATAAAAACCGGCAGAGATTATCCTAAGCTTAATGCTAAGTTTGTCATGCTTGATCCAACTTACACCTACAGTGTGCCTAAATTTCAAATGGTATCAGGTGCTTTTGATACGCTGTCGCACATTATGGAAATCTATTTCAGTGAGCCTGATGAGAGCAATGTATCAGATGATATATCAGAGGCTCTAATGAAAAATGTTATCACAAATCTGCGTGCCGCTATCAAAAACCCTGAGGATTACACAGCAAGAAGCAACCTGATGTGGGATGCAACAATGGCAGAAAACCGTATTATCAAGCTTGGTAAAAAGACCGACTTTGAGTGTCATCAAATGGAACATCAACTCGGTGCATATACTAATTGCAATCATGGTGCAGGGCTTGCAGTTCTCCACCCTGTTTATTACAGACATATTTGCGAGGCTGGCGAAAAGAAATTTGCTCAGTTTGCGGTTAATGTTTGGGGTATTTCAAAGGATAATAAAACAAACAAGGAGCTTGCAAAAGCCGGTGTTGAGGCACTCGCTGATTTTATTAAGGAAATCGGTATGCCGACTACACTCAAAGAACTGGGCATTGATAAAAGTATCAACCTAAAAGAGATAGCAGACTCATGCAATATTGCACCTGGCAGTTATAAAAAGATGAGCCACGAAGAAATATTAAATATTTTTGAAGAATGCAAATAATCACTTGACTTAAAGTTAACTTTAAGCTCACAATGCAAATATCAAAAAGAAAAGGGGCAATCACTATGAAGTCAACAAAGTTAAATAACGGCGTCGAAATGCCAATGAGTGGTATTGGAACTTTTCTACTCTCTCCTGATGAAGCAGAAGCATCTGTAATTTACGCACTCACTAATGGATATCAGCTTATTGATACCGCAAACGCTTATTGCAATGAAAAGGCAGTTGGCAGAGCAATGAAAAAATCAGGCATTGACCGGAAAGATATTTTTCTTGAAACAAAGCTTTGGCCGACATTCTATGAGCAAGAAGATGCAGTAGAGAAAACTCTCGAGAGACTTCAAACAGATTATATCGACTTGCTTTTAATTCATCAGCCCGCAGGAAATTACATTGCCGGATATAAGCTTATGGAGAAAGCCTATAAGGAGGGCAAGGTTCGTGCAATTGGTCTTTCTAACTTTAACGAAGAGCGGATCAGAGAAATTTTGAGTGTCTGTGAGGTTAAGCCGTCAGTCCTTCAAACTGAAGTGCATCCGTACTATCAGGAAAAGGAGCTTAAGAAATTCCTTTCTAACTATGATATTAAAATTCAGGCTTGGTATCCGCTCGGCCACGGCGACAGTGCACTTTTAAACGAGCCAATCTTTAAGAGTCTTGCAGAAAAATACGACAAATCTACGGCTCAAATCATTCTTCGTTGGCACACTCAGGACGGAAACATTGTTATTCCGGGTTCAAAGAACAGCGACCATATCAAGGCTAATTTTGATATT
>CAVAMJ010000023.1:0-18105 GCA_963589785.1 Bacteroidaceae bacterium
TGATTGGCACGAATCACTTCCGCGACAGCCTTTGTCGCCTTCAAATCACCGTGCTCTACAGCTGCAATCAGCTCTTCTACATCACCATAATCCTCACCAAGTATGGTAGAATCAAGCACATGATCCCAGTTGATATTCTTATTGTGAAGCTGTGTCTTCACGCCGTCCTGCAACGAAGCTACACCCAGATCAGCATTGCCACCAAATTTCTGTTCAAGTGCGTCGCGAATGGCAAACTCAGCTTCAAGCAGCAGTTGGTCACCAGTGCGAATGCCTGTACATCCGGTTTTCCAGATGACAAGATAATCGCCATTCTTGCGGCAATTTAAGAAGCGATTTCTGTACTTTGAAAGCCTCTGATTATTCTGAAGAAATATGTCAATCGTATCTTTCTTTTCTTCCAGCAGATGTTTAACAAGAATAGCCGCATAACTTTTGCCGGTGCCATAAGAGCCATGTACCCATAAGCTACGACGAGAATCCGGTGTTTCATAGCCAAGCGTTTGGCAAAGAAAATCCATCAGCTTTTCCATGTCGTCACCGACAATATACTCCCGCCAGAGATTCCTATTGCGACTGTCGGCGGCAATATCCACAACCGATTCAAAGGAAGGGTTCACTTGTAAGTATTCGCTGTATTTCTTCGTTGCCATAATCTTTAAACCTCCGCCAGGTCAAGTATGTTTAATGAGGTGTATTTATTATCAAGAACAATGTTATCGAGGTCATTGATGAAAGAAACACGGATGTATTCAGGAAAAGTAAGAGCAAGTCCCTGTATGCATTCTCTGAGCTTCTTGTTGTCCAGTCCGTAAATATCCGCAGGACTGACGCCAGGTGCATCCGGCGTATCATGCACTTTGATAAGCTCCGTCAGTGTAAAGACGTGTCGTCCGGTATGCTCAGCATAGAGATAGAGGCTGTACAGCAGAGCAACAGCGTCAGGGGTGGTCCAGGCATCACGATAATAAGAAAATGTATTTCTACTCAATTCAATCGGAAGCCCCTGATTTAACGCCGAACCGATTGGAGACAATCGAAGCGTTTCTGTTAATGCAGTAATAGCATTTTCTCGAGTTGACTTTGAGTAGCTTTCTCCAATCATCGTCACCAAATCTGCTTTCTCATAAGTTGCACCCGGTTCCGCGTTCAGGCAATACCAATGCGAAATAACGGAATTATAAGCAAGATTTGCCCATATAATAGCCCATGTAAAAGGATTATAAGGACCAAACGCTTTCAGTTTGTTAAATAGAGCTGTCTGTTCCATAGATTTATCCTTATTAACAACTAAAAGATTGGCTTCTTTAAGCCAAATTTTCAAGGCTTCATATTGACGATTACCCAAAACTCCCTGGGCAAAACACTCCGTTCCCTCACTCATGTAGTGTTCGAGCCAAGGCTGTCTAAATCCAAAGTGTTGGTATGGATTCATGCCTTTCATATTCATAGAATTACCTCCTGTTGTACTTAACGACTTTGCAAGCATGCAACTTTTTTCAGAGAATGTTAAACAATTAGAGCAATGAGAACACAATGATTCACGCACAAGGATTTTCCCGTTAGGCTGTATCGTGAACGCACCAGTCGGACATTGCACCATACAAGCTTTGCAGCCTTTGCAATAGGCGACTTTATTTGCTATGCCGCGCAAATGACTTATGACAAACCTATCCATCTTAGCAAACGGTCTGTAACTAACAGTTGTTTCGTCAGCTGTCTGCGAAATCTTCAAAGCAAAATTTATGCCCGAAATTTTATGGATTCCAGTACTTCCGTCAAATTCTGTTATTGTTCCTAAAATTGGAGCGCAGTCGAGCCAATTCTGTGTAGATCCAGTAATGGTAAATTCGATAGAGTTGTTTTGAATCTGTTCATTCACACGATTTCCACCATTAAGAAGCCCTCTTCCACCCATTCGAGCTTTCCATCCACCATCTTCAATATACTTAACAACTTCCGTTTCAACCTTAGTGTTTCTTGCGTATAGCTCAACTCTATCGAGTAGCGGCTTCATTTCGGATTTATAGTAAAAGTTAGCTATTCCATCCCACCAATCTGATGATAGTGGGCATACCATGCAGCCTACCCTAAACAGGCCCAAGCGATATGCATCGTTAAACAAAATCCTCTCATGTAAAAGATAGCAATATAACTCGGCAGTATTCCATTTGTGAATTGCACTGACATTTATTTGGCTAATATTCTTTTTGCCTACACTAACCTCATCATATTTTGCTCTTCGAGCACTTTCCTCTGCTCTAACCCCATCAAAAACAACGGCTTTTGCATTGTATTTTCCTGTAATTTCCCGCAACTTCAAGAGAGTTGGTACTGATTTATGAACGGCACAGCACCATCTCATTCTTCTGCCAGGCGGACCAAATTCATCCCAGCTCTCAGTGGCTTTCATATGGCATTTCGCAGTATAAAAACGAAGTTCCGGCCAATGTTCTTTTGCTCGTTCAACAGCTTTATAAGTATCGGATAATTCCATACCCGTATCGCTGAAAATAACACTGAACTCATTTGGAGCTAATGCCTTAGCACACAAATCAAGTAAAACAATAGAGTCCTTGCCGCCAGAAAACGCGCAAACAAAAGAGTAGCGATCCGACTTGTACTTATCATACTGTTCACGGATAAAATATATTGCCTTCTGTTCCAAGCTTTTCATTAGGTTCTTATTGACTTCATACAGACGGTCAACATCTACCGCTTGCAGTTGTAATCTCTCATCTGTGTTATATACCACTGTGGGACGAGTATAGAATCCGCCGCCTCTAGCTTCAGCGATACATTCACCGTTAAGCACATATCTGCGCACCCCTTCTGCCCAAAGCAAAGGCGCATCTGTGTCAGGATAATCCCAGTGCTCATACATTTTGAAAAAATCGAGTTCTTCCTTAAACACCGGTCTGATTTCCTTTTGCAATTTTGCATTTACTGTCAGACGGAAAATTCCATATTCGTCTGTCCACTCATATCCGTACATAACAAACTACTCCTTTCTTCTGATTTTCTTAGATTTCAAAAAAATATCAGTATTCCTCGTAAACTAACAGTGATTCCATTCAAACACATCAAACCATTTCTTACAAATTTAATTTGACGCTGCTACCGTCACTGTTCCAAAGGAAACGAGAATCCATTCCAAGAGCATTGGGCATTTTATTAATCAATTGATTGTCACAGATCATTCCTGAATCTACCAGTATTCTGCGAAGTTCCTCTGCTTTATATTCACATCTATTTGGCCTCTCATCGTACAAGAAAACTGCAACAACATCTCGAAAATCATGTATTGGACTTTCTTTTTCTACAAACATAGCATGTAATGTGTTGCTGTTTTGTGATTCCATAGCGATAATTGTCCTGGCTTCGAGTTCTTCCGGATAGAAGTGAATCAACTGCTGAAGAAGCATCGGAGTCCAGTCTAAGGACGCCGGGAGAGTCGGCAGCAAGTTATACCAGCTGTAGGATATATTACGAGGAATAATGTGCCCGTCAGTATCATTAAAAAGGCGTCTTAATGCCGAACGCACTGTTTTCAAAAAAACATCATCTATATGAATGAGCTCTGCAAGCAGATATTCATTTTCCGCATAAACAAGGAACACCGGCTCTTTATCTATGTGCATCAATGCACGCAAATTGCCGGTATTTAAGCCAAGCCCTGTTAGATATCTTTCAATTTCTTGGTAAGTGAATGTTGAACCTTTTTCCTCTGCATACTTTTTCACAATGTCAATAATCGAATCAGCAGAAGCACCTGGTAAACTAATATATTTATTCGAGTTAAAAACATACTGTTTCCCGTGATAATTTTGTTTTTCGAATAGATAGCGTGCAAAATCATACACAGATTGTTGGTCTGAAATAGCATTGTCATTGAAGAACATAGCCATGTCACTGCGAGCATAATCATATAGATGCTTGGCTGTTGCAATTCCATTGTTCTTCTTTAACAATTTATCAAGAACTGCCTCCAAAGCATCTGCGCCTTCTTCGAAATCTACAAGTGCGTCCACATGAAATAGCCTCTTGTTCATTTCAATAATCTGAGTTAACTGTGCAACAATTTCATTAGTTCTTGCAACCGTACAATTAAGCTCACTTTTTAGCTCTTCACGGCTTGCGCCGGTCAAATCACACTGCAGTAAATAGTTCTCTGCTTTTTGTAAAAGCTGAGAACTGAGAGCAATGTTATTTTGTTGAAAAGACTTATCTTTGGTTATCGCCTCAGATTTTTTTGTTGATTTAACCTCTATTTTCTGATTTGATTCAAGCATATTTATGTAGTAAATTTCAAGATTTTCGTAATCAACATTACAAACATCCAGCAACTTGCGAATCTTCCTAATGATTTTATCCGCACTAAAGTTAGTTTCAGCATAGAAATCGTCACTTATTTTTTTAGGATGTCTCATTTTTTTAGATGCTTTTTCAGTACCAAAATCTATTCGATATCCACCACTTATATTCGTACCATACATCTTAAGAAATTTTTCGGGATAATCTTCCGACAAAAATAGAAGAACCCTAGCATAAAGCTGTGCCCAACTATTAAAACCTATTTGTACATCCTCAAAGTAAGAGAATGATATCGGCTTCGTATATTCAAAATTATCAATTTGGTAGAAATTAACTTTCAATTTATCATCCCCGCTCTTTTTATCGGTAGCTGTGCTATTTAATGAAACTTTTCAAAAGAGAAAGTATATAACTTTTAATAACTGCTACTCAAACACTTAAAGCTGTATTTAATCAAGTGAAAGTCGATAGCAAATTTTTTTATTATAGCACTTATATGATTTTCTGTAAAGGCAAAAATGATTAAAAAAGCAGTGGTTAAAAACTTAACCACTGCAATAATTTTAAATTAAATTGTTTTCTTTTTGTTAAGCTGCTTTTTAAATGTCTGTATACCCTCAACAACAAGGAATATAGCAAGAACACCCATAGCAACAGCGAATAACAACTGGAACCAATCGCCCCATGCTGCACCGCCGCTTGAGATAAGAATAATCTTATTTTTAGCTGTGAGGAACAAGCTTGTAAGAGTAGCTGCAAGCATGAATATCATAGGAATGAAGAACATCTTGTTGTTCTTTCCTGCCTCGCCGAGCCATGCTGCAACTGCCATAAGGGCAATACCAGCGAGCAACTGGTTAGCTGCACCGAAGAGTCCCCAAATCTGGCTGAGCGACAAACCACCGAGGATACATCCGATAATAACCATGAGAGATGTACCAACTAACGGATGAGCAAGGAACTTGCGAATACCGCTTGCATCTTTCCATGTCTGCTCATCATCTCTTAAGAACATCTCTGAGAAAAGATAACGTGCAAGACGTGTACCTGTATCGAGAGATGTGAGAGCAAAGACAGAAACTGCAAGAGTAAGAAGTGCGTAGATAGTAGTATAAACTCCGCTTCCCTCGTTAGCAAACATTGTAGCGATACCGGCTGCGAAAGCTGCCGGAGGACCACCGAACTCGCCTGCGGTATACTTATCAAAAACAACGCCAACAGCGCAAAGTGCTACAATTCCAAGAGCAGATTCAATAAGCATTGAACCATAAGCAATCGGCTTAGCATTTCTCTCGTTGTCAAGCTGCTTTGAAGACGTACCTGTAGCAATTAAGCTATGGAATCCTGAGCAAGCGCCACAAGCAACAGTGATGAAAAGTGCCGGGAATAAGTTTCCGATAGATGTTGTCCAACCTGTGAATGCAGGAATGTTAAATGCAGATCTTCCTGTAACACCGGCAAAGAGGATACCCGCAAGAGCAAGTATCATCATTGCATAAAGCAAGAAGCTTGAAAGGTAATCACGAGGCTGTAAGAGAATCCAAACAGGAACAAGAGATGCTAATGTAATATAAACACCGATAAATACGATCCACTCGATTCTAGTCATAACAAAACCGAAGTGCATACCGATTACAGTAATAGCAACGATACCGACAATGCCGCCGATTGTAGCTGGTAATGTTCCTACGCCTAAGCGGTTTGTAACAAATCCATAGATAATAGCAAGAACAATGAATAAAAGAGAAATCATTGCGGTTGTCTGGTTTCCTGTCGGATTTGCAGAAATGCCGAAACCGGATGTGCTTAAGAATGTACCGGCAACAACATTAACAAAGGATGCAATAACAAGGATAAGAACCAAAAGTGCGAATAATGTGAACAATCTCTGAGCTCTTTTTCCCATAGAATCCTTTATGAGCTCGCCGACAGATTTTCCGCCGTGGCGAATGGATGCAAAGAGTGAACCGAAATCCTGAAGTCCACCGAAGAAAATTCCACCGATAATGCACCACAAAAACACAGGTACCCATCCGAATACCGCCGCCTGAATTGGTCCGTTGATAGGACCTGCGCCTGCGATAGATGAGAAGTGATGTCCCATAAGGACTGCCGGTTTAGCCGCAACGTAATCCACACCGTCTTCCATCTCTACAGCCGGTGTTGGTTTTTTAGGATCCACTCCCCATTGTTTTGCAAGCCAAGAGCCGTAACCGACATAGCCGATTACAAGCAGCACAATAGCTGCAACAATGATTAAAATAGCTGTCATTTTATCTCTTCCTTTAACAGTAAATATTAGGCATAAGCCTATATAAATGCATAGCAATCAACGCAAAAACGAGATGAATAAAATTTGCCTTCAAGCTATACAATTACATACAACACAATTATTTAGCAAACAGTTGAGAGAGTGATTTTCTTATATTTTTACTCATCATCTTTCCCATTCTGTTTCCTATTACTTCTTTCTTTGAAGTGTCAACAATAATCAAACGATAATGACTGAAGCCCTGAAGATAAAATACATAGTTCTTATAGTGCTTTAAAGATTTTGCTTTTTTCTTGACTTCATCAGGAATACTATCCGCTACTATTATTAATGTAATATCCGTGTTCCTGTGGTGCTTATGCGGCTTTACTCTTGCTGTACCCTTATTCCAAGCAATAGCATCAAGTTGAGTAAGCTTCTCAGCATCAAGCTCATTCTCCAAAGCAAAGAAAACATATTCATTTGACTCAGATTCACCAATCACCGCACTGTGAACCAAAAAGAAAGCATCATCATGCGAGTGAAAGCTTGCTTCAGCAACAAACGGTTTCTCGGGAGTTGTCTCATTTAAGTCATAGTAAGCTTGATATGACTTAATTATTCTATTCAGTACTTCTTGCGACATTTGTGTCTTTACCATTCTTACTTCCCGTTAACAAATTCTTAATAAATTCTTAATAAATGAAATGATATCACTATACATTCTTGCTGTCAAGCATTTTGCACAAAAAGAATTGTGTTATTGCACATTTAGCTTTAAAACTCAATAATTTAGCTAAGAAAAACAATAAAATTGATATTTTCAAAGATACAATTATTCTTTTTGGCTTAATATGCAATAAGTTTTTTGTTTTGATTAATATAAGACAAAAACCGCAGGGTAACTTGCGGTTTTTGTCTTTGGTTTATTATGCCTGTAAGTTGCAATCAGGTATTGAAAGTATGCATTGTAATCAAATTAAGAATTTATGCCTGCTCAATGTAATCTTCTACAGTTTCCTGTAATACACAATTATCCTTGTATTCTGCAGTATTTTTAGTTTGCTTTGTTGCGAGTAAAGTCTCGTACTGAGTTTTCATAATGTAACTTCCAAAAACGCTAGTAAAAGTCAATTCTTTTGTTGCTACCATAATTATACCTCCACACAAATTAATTATTCTAACAGTGGTTGTTTTGTTAAGAAATATATCATTTGTATTTCTTAATTAAAGTATAGCAGTATAATCTCAAAGAATCTAATTCCAAAAGACTATACTGCTATTACTAAACTTTATACTAATTTACGATCGGTTAATCACTTATTCTTATTGCGGTTGAAGTTAATGAGGCAACCTGCACGAACAATCTTCTTTTCGTCCTCTGTTAACGGTGCGATGTAAAGTGAAATCTCTTTCATGTCCTTGTTTACAACATATGCCTTTATATCCTGCATATCGCCGTTCAAAGCTTCCTTAACATTAGGAACATAAATATAGTCATCAACCTCAAATTCAGGAGTCTCCTTCATCTGGAACGGTAACATACCCCAGTTGATAACGTTTGAACGGTATCTCTTTGTTGCATAATCCTCACAGATATTTGCGAGACCACCAAGAACTCTCTGGCAGCTTGCTGCCTGCTCTCTTGCAGATCCGTCACCAGGCTTTACACAGTAGATAACGCTACCGATTTCGATATTCTTTGCGTCAACACTGCCGAACTTATCAGAAATCTTAGCATATACATCGTTAAGCTTAGAATCAACTTCTGTTGTGTTTTCACCGGCAATTCTTGCCTTTTCAACAGCATTAACAGCCTTTGTGCGACCTACATACTCAGGATCACGGCGTGAAAGTGTGAACTCAGCAAGTCCGAGCGGATTTGATCTGTAAGAAGATGTTTCGCCGGATGGGATAAGCTCGTCTGTTGTTGTAACAGAGTCCATAATCTTTGAGCAAACCTTCAAGAGAATGTTGTCTGTAAGAGCACTCATCTCTGGCCAATCCTTGATGTTCGGACCATATACGAGTGATGACTCCTTTTCAGGCTTATCATAACCGTTGAAAATTCTTGACTTATAGGAAGTATCGTCATACTCATACTCCGGAACTACATAATCATCAGCATACTCTGTTGCGGATGTTAATACGCCACCGTTAGCTGCTGTAGCTGCGATAGAACGTGCGTCCATAAGAGCAACTGCAGAAAGCTGACCAACGCCCGGCTTTGAACCCTCTCTGTTCGGGAAGTTTCTTGTTGTATGACGAATAGAAAGCGCATTGTTAGCTGGTGTATCACCTGCACCAAAACAAGGTCCACAGAATGCTGTCTTAAGCACTGCACCGGCAGCCATAAGATCGGAGATAGCACCTTTCTTTACAAGCTCCATATAAACAGGCATTGAAGACGGATAAACAGATAATGAGAACACATCATTTCCTGTCTTAGCGTTCTTAAGGATATGAGCTGCATCCATGATGTTGGTGTATGTACCACCAGCACATCCTGCAATAATTCCCTGCTGAACCATGAGCTTGCCGTCCTTAATCTTATCCATAAGGCTGAAATGAGTATCAGGATTATCAGAAAGCTTAAGAACATTCTGCTCTGCCTCGTGTAAAATATCCTCTAAGTTAGCGTTCAACTCATCAATCTCAAATGTGTTGCTTGGGTGGCAAGGTAACGCAATCATCGGCTTAACTGTTGACAAATCAACATAAACCATTCCATCGTAGTATGCACAAGCATCAGGATTGAGCTCTTTATAGTCATTTCCTCTGCCGTGAGTTGTTAAAAATGCTTCTGTCTTATCATCTGTTCTCCAAATAGAAGACAGGCAAGTAGTCTCTGTTGTCATAACATCGATGCCGTTACGATAATCAGCTGTCATGCTGCTGACACCGGGGCCGACGAACTCCATTACCTTATTCTTTACGTAGCCGTTCTTGTAAACCGCACCGATAATTGCAAGTGCAATATCCTGAGGTCCAACGCCCGGGTTCGGTTTACCGGTCATGTAAATAGCAATAACTCCCGGATAAGCAACATCATAAGTATCGCAAAGCAGCTGCTTAACAAGCTCTCCGCCGCCTTCACCGATAGCCATTGTTCCGAGTGCGCCGTAACGAGTATGGGAGTCAGAACCCAAAATCATTTTGCCGCAACCAGCCATTGTCTCTCGCATATACTGATGAATGACTGCCATATGAGGTGGAACAAAAATACCGCCATACTTTTTAGCTGCAGAAAGGCCGAAAACGTGGTCATCCTCGTTGATAGTACCGCCAACCGCACAAAGAGAGTTGTGGCAGTTTGTCAATACATAAGGAATTGGGAATTCCTTTAAACCTGAAGCCTTTGCTGTCTGAATAATTCCGACGAATGTGATATCATGGCTTGTCAAAGCATCAAACTTGATTCTTAACTTATCCATGTTATCTGAAGTGTTGTGTGCCTTTAAAATAGAGTAAGCAATAGTTCCCTTTTTAGCTTCGTCCTTATTGAGTGCCGGCTGAGCTTCCGACTCAGGAACGATTTCTGTTCCGTTTAATAAATACACACCTTCGTTATACAGTTTAACCATAACTATTATCCTTTCTTTGATAAATTCTTTAGTTTTTACAATTTGTCAAGTAAATCTACTTGCCGTTAATGATTTTAGTATGAAAGAGGAGTTTCAAATTTGATTGTTTTGATTTCTCCTTCTGTAATAAGTATAATAAAATCACGGTTTAAAATCTAATTCACAAAGATAATACTACTATTCCTAAAAAGTAGAACTTTTAACAATGATCTATAACATTTCATTATGATTAAAGAGGAAGCGTTCAACTTCCTCTTAATCAATCAAACTATGATTTTTATATTATGCAAAAAGTCCGTAAATACCCAAAACTGCAAAAATAGCAAGCACTGCAAGTGCGATAAACGAAACAGCAAACAACTCAATAAAAAGTCTATTCTGTGGAAATCGCTCTTCAGAATTTTCCTGCTGAGCAACACCCGCCATAATGAGCGCGCCTGTTGTTGAAATCGGAGTGAAGCCGGAAACTGTGCCTCCGATAACAATAACAGTAACAAGCTGAACAGCATTTACTCCAAGGGCTGCACCCAGTCCGCTGGCTGTTGGAATTAAAGTTGGGAAAACAACTCCAAGTCCTGAACTGAAGAAAGACATAAATCCTGCTGTTATTGCCATTATCATTGCAGCTGTACGCTGGCCCATGACTTTCTCTAAGCCTGATACCATTATATCGATTCCGCCGGAAAGTGATACAATGTTCATGAGGATACCGACGCCCATGACCATCAAAATTACATTCCAAGGGATGCCTGCAATAGCTTTTTTCTCCTGACCGTCACCTATGACAACTAAAATAGTACCTACTAAAAATCCTGTAAGACCAATATTCCACGAGAAAAACAGTGCACCTACAGCAAGAACCAATAGACCAACAAGTGAGCACCACTGCTTAACATTGAATTTCGGCAAATCTTTTATGCTGACCACAGAAGATGTTTCGTCTACCTTCCAGCCCTTGTAGTATATATATACCAAAACGCCTGTAACAAGTGCTGTAACAATCATTCCGAACATAATCGGTATTGTATTACCTGTTAAGCCTTGCTCTTCCATTAACTCACGAACAACAGCACTTTCCGGAGTTAACGGGCTCATGCGTCCTGACATAACACCGAGGTCTCCGATGATAGCAGTCATAATAGGATTAATTCCAGCTGAAACAGCAACAGGAATTGCTATAACCGGTACGATTGCAAGACTGGGAATAGCACCGGGGCCAACAGCGCAGATGACAAATCCAAGAATATACATTACTACCGGGATAAGGCGCTTTTTTGTTCCAACAAGAGCAACCATTTTTCTTGCGAGAAGTTCAAGCGTACCGTTTCCGTTAATAATCGAGAACAGATATGTAATTCCGACCATCTGAATAAAAAGAGATGAGCTGAAACCTGCAATAACTTCCTTTGAGCTCAGTCCATAAGCTACGGAAAGAATCATTGAAAAACCGATACATAAAATTCCTACATTGCAGTTTCTCCAGAAACCGATAATAATTGCTACAAGTAAAAGCAGTAAAGAAACGAGTCCTAAATTCATGATTAGACCTCCTTAAAGGTAATGCAAACAGGACTTTCGGTCGGAATAATTCGTCCCGTATAGCTCATGAGTCCTGTCTCGGAATCCAGTTTCATTTCAATAATCGTGTCACTGTCTTCGTTTGCAATATAGAACTTGCTGTAATCGAGATTGAAAGAGATAAAACGAGGTGTAAGGCCGAGTGTCGGATAATACCCAAGTTCTTTCATATAACCTGTGTTCTGATCGATTCTGTATAAGACGATAGATTCATGAATTCTGTTAGAGCCGATTAAAATTTCTCCGTTCTTATCAAGTACAGAAGCGCTTGCCTGTCCCTCACCAGTGTATGTTTCAGGTAAAGACGGAAGATTTTGTCTTGCTGTGAGTTTACCTGACTTATCGTCAAATGAGAGATAAGTCATCTTGTTGCCCTTTTCATTGATAAGGTAAACAAATTTATTATTTGGATGAATAGAAACATGTCTTGGCTCATCATATGTTCTAGAATAATAAGTGTCGGTTGTAGTTAAAGAGCCGTCCTCAGAATTAAATCTGAAAACTCTAACCATTCCATAACCCTGGATTCTCGCCTGAGTGACGACAAAAAGGTACTCTTTGTTCTGATCCCAAATGCACTGATGAGCAAAGGAGATCTTTCCTTCTCCTTGTCCCTCCATATTGACTTTGGTTACGATTTTACCCAAAGTGCCGTCTTCATTACGCTCAATCACATAGACCGCTCCGCCCTGAAGAGTAGCTACAACAATGTATTTGTTAGTCTTATCTACGGTAATGAAAACAGGATTTTTACCGCCGATATCTATTGTATTAAGACGTGAAAGTGTTCCATCCTCAGCGATTTTATAGCTGCTTACCATTGTGAAGTCACCGTGAACGGAATACAGGAAATTCTCTGTAAGATCCATTGTCTGGTATGACGGATTTTCTTCTGTTTTGAGGCACTGAATTTCATTCCAATCCCCGGTTTCGCTGATGTTGTAAACCTTTAATCCTTTACCTCTTGCATTTCGCTCTTTTGTGGATCTGCATCCAACATACGCAATTGTCATGATATCCTCCTTAGTACACCTGATAGGCACATATAATTGTATTGTGATTTTTTTAACACTGCGGTTTAGAAAATCAAGAATTTGTATACATTTATTATATGCAGGTACGATATAAAACGGAAATTCGTTAATCGACATTCGTCATATTCCAAAAAGGAATAGTATGTTTTGCACATTGTTATCGCATAAAAAAGGTGAACTGCCAAAATTAGCAGTTCACCTTATAATAATTCTCTACAAATGAGACAAAATCCATGATTTCAGGCTTTGAAAAGCATTCGTCGCTAACCATCATCCAAACATTCCTTGATACGACCTGCCCACTGCCGTCATAAACAAGCAATTTTTGTGCTTTGTCACTATTGATTTTCCATTTGTCTCCAAACACAAACGATATTCCCAAACCATTTTCTACCATTTCTATTGCAATATCCGCATAAGGAACTCGATGCGTTTCTTGTGGCATTACATTGAAGTGGTTTTTCCACCACTGAGTTACCGTTAGCTTAACCAAGGCATTAAAGTACGACTCAATAAGCGGAAACTGAATGATTTCATCAATACTAATACCCTTTGGCGTTACCATATATAAGTTTTCGTTAAAGAGACAAACCTTTTCTCCTAAAAAAGGAAAATCGCCACACACAAACCCAATGTCTATATTTCCGTTAGTCAACTGATTAACTATAACATCACTGGTATTTGTATTAGTTTCAATTTGAATGTTATTAAACTCGCTCAAATATTCTTTTAGCAATTCCGGCATATGTAACCTTGCAAAAGAATTCGGCAAGCCTACACGCAGCAGTGGCTTTTGTGCTCTGTTTTGTGCAAAATGTTCTTCAATTTCATTAAGAAAGTCAAGCATGATCGTAGACTTATTTACAAGATACTTACCCTCATCCGTAAATGTAACACCATGGCTGTTTCTGTGAACCACCTTGATGTCCCATTCGTCCTCGATTGAATGTATTCTCTTGGTCAGTGCCGACTGCGTCATGTAAAGTGCTTCCGCCGCTTTAGTCATGCTTTTCTTCTCATATAAAGTTATCAGGATTTTCCAATCAATGTCTTTCATAACTAATTGTTTAAAGCTTGCAGTTCTTCTCGATATAACTAACAAAATCCTCCAAAGCCTTAGTCATACGCTTGCTTTTTGGATAAAGGAACCATGTGTTTCTTGAGACAACGCTACCATCATTTCTAACGAGCGGAGTCAAAGTTAAGTTCAGTTCATTATCATAATTATCCGGAAGAAAACCCAATGTAAAGCCAAGTCCCTTTGCAACCACCTGCCATGCAACATCAACATATCCCACAGCCATTCCGTTCGGAAGATCTGTACCGAACTTCTCGTGCCACCACTCGTTTAGTGAACTTTTGGAACGCATATTGGTTTTGTATGTAATATATTGAAGTTTTGGAAGATCTTCAATATTTACCGGGTCTTTGCTGATAAGATATGCTTTGTTCACAGCAACAAGCGTCTTATTAACAGTACCGTCATAGTTATCTCTTACAAAAGCAACATCAATAGACTCATCAAACATTTTCTTGAAAAGTATATCGCTTTGTTCGTTGATGATTGTAAAATTTACATTAGGATGATTTTTTCGATAATCTAACAATAAATCCGACAAAGTGTACTTGCTGAAAGTATACGATGATCCGATAACTATCTCCGTATCAGCCCTGTCCTTCATATCTTTCAGATGCTTTTTTGTAGAATCTAAAAAGTCCTTGTACTTGCCCGCTTGTTCGGCAAGGTACTCTCCTTCAGGAGTAAATTCAAGGCCCTTTGGTGTACGGTTTACTATAGTTATTTGGAACTCCTCTTCCATGTGCTGTATTCTTTTAGTTAAGGAAGGCTGAGTTATATATAGCAAATTAGCAACCTTTGTCATATTCGGATTTTTATGCAGTTCGTATAAGATTTCCCAATCTGTATCTTTCATAGCGCCACCTTTATTCATGCAATTTAAAAAGTGTAGAGAACACCCGCCTAACATAAACTTATGATAGGTGGGTGTCTTCTGTTAATTTAAATTTGTTTAACTATACACACTTACATTATTTTGTTTATATTATAACACAATAATGCACAAATTGCTATAGGTGGCAAGAATATATTTTATTTAATCTTTTCGATTGTTTCGATTAGGTAATCTGTAAATTCAGCTGCACTTGCATCCTCAGCGTAAGTTGTAACTACAAGCTTCTTCTCTGTTTCGGTGCAAATCTCAAGTGCTTTTTCAAGAATAGCGTTACGATCAGCATATCCGATATGAATGAGCATCTGTCCGATTGCACGAATCAAGCTGCAAGGGTTAGCATACTCACCTCTGCCGTGAGACATAAGGTAAGGTGCAGTACCGTGAATTGCTTCAAACAAAGCGTACTTATTACCAATGTTGGATGAACAAGCATTGCCAAGGCCGCCTGCGTGCTCAGCAGCTACATCTGTTACGATATCGCCGTAAAGGTTTGGAAGAACAATTACTTCAATGCCCTGATTGAATCCCGGGTCGAGCATTTTAGCGCACATAGCATCAACAAGACGTTCCTGAATTTCAATCTCAGGATACTCCTCGCCAACCTTGCGTACAGCCTTAATGAAGTTACCGTCGACGAGCTTAACGATGTTTGCCTTTGTAATGATAGTAACATTCTTCTTGCCGTTCTTTCTGGCAAACTCAAAAGCCGCTCTTGCGATTCTTTCACTTCCCTGCTTGGTCTGAACCTTGAAGTCAACAGCAAGATCATCATTTACCTGAATGCCCTTGTCGCCCCAAATATACTCACCCTCGATATTCTCGCGGAAGAATGTCCAATCTATGTTCTTATCTGCAATCTTAATCGGTCTTACAGCCGCAAACAACTCGAGTTCTCTGCGAAGTAAGCTGTTAGCACTGATAAGGTTCGGTAAACCGTCACCGGCTCTCGGAGTAACCATTGGTCCCTTAACCAAAACATCGCAAGCCTTGATTTCAGGAAGAATGTCTGCCGGAAGGCTCTCCATCTTTGCGACACGATTTTCGATTGTCATGCCCTCAATGGTTCTGACTTCAATTTTATTCTCTGCGATTTCGTCTTTAACCAATTCATTGAGCACACGAAGTGCCTGCTTCATGATAATCGGTCCAATACCGTCGCCTGGTAAAATACCAACAACAATCTTCTCTTTCTTGCTAAAATCGGTAGGAACGCTTGAAGACTTCATCTTCTCGATTCTGTTTGATTCGTTCGAGATAAGGTTACCGAATTTCTCTTTTGCTAAGTTTATATCTTGTTCTAAAATAGCACTCATAATTATTCTCCTAACTGTTTCTTTAAATAGCGCAACTGTCCGCCGCTGAGTACAACCTCAACTTCATTATCTGAAAGGTCTAACTTAACCTTAAAATCAAAGTCTTTAGTGACATTCTTGACAACAACTTCTCTTGTCGGAATCTGATCCAAGAGATTGTCTATCTCAAGTTCATCTAAAAGATCTATCTTGTCATAATCTGACGGATTTTCAAAAAGCATCGGAATTACGCCGTGGTTAACAAGGTTTCCTTTATGGATACGAGCAATACTCTTTGCAATTACACATTTAACACCGAGATACATTGGGTTAATTGCGGCATGCTCTCTTGAAGAACCCTGTCCGTAGTTTTCTCCACCAACAATTATGCTTGAGCCGAGCTCTTTAGCACGTGCAGCAAAATCAGGTGCATAACGGTGATAGCAATACTGGGACATGAGCGGAATATTTGAACGCATGCTGGAAAATTCTGCACTTGCCGGTGTAATATCATCAGTAGAGATGTTATCTCCGCCCTTTAAGCTTACCGGCACTTTCAAATGCTGTGTCGGAACCTCAGGTATCGGTAAGAACTTGATATTCGGTCCACGAACAATTTCTACCTTCTTTGCTTCTTCCTCAGGAAGCGGCTTGATAATCATGGAGTCATCAATTTCATATACCTCAGGCTCATGGATATCATTAAGAATATTTACATCATCGCCTAAAATTTCTTCAGCAGATGCAAATGTACCCATTATAGCTGTTGCGGCGGCACTTTCAGGGCTTACCAGGTAAATTTTAGCGTTGGGGTTACCGGCTCTTCCCTTAAAGTTTCTGTTTGATGTACGTACAGCAATGCCCTCAGTAGCGGGAGTCTGGCCGATTGCACAGCATGGACCGCAAGCAATCTCAAGTAAACGAACACCTGCATCAACAAGCATTCCGATATAGCCGTCATTTAAAAGATGCTTATATGTCTGCTTTGAAGCGATCGCACATGTACAGCTAACATTCTCATTGACATGATGGCCTTTGAAAACAAGAGCGGCTTTTGCGATGTCTGCATATGATGCATTTGTACAGCTTCCGATAAATACCTGCTGAACAGGAAGCTTTTCGGGCTCGATTTCCTTTAAAGGCTTTACATTATCAGGCTGATGCGGACAGGAAACAAGCGGCTCAAGCTCGCTTAAGTTGATATCGATATAATCATCATACTCAGCGTCTTCATCAGGCAAGAGCTCACGGTAAGCCTCTTCTCTTCCCTGAGCCTTCAAGAATTTTCTTACCTGCTCGTCTGCCGGGAATATTGATGTTGTCGCACCAAGCTCAGCGCCCATGTTTGTTATGGTAGCTCTCTGAGGAACTTCAAGAGAAGCCGCACCTTCACCTACATATTCATAGACATTTCCAAGACCACCTTTTATAGAAACTCTGCGGAGCATCTCTAAAATAACTTCCTTAGCATTGACGCCAGCCTTAAGCTTACCTGTCAAATTAACTTTAATTACGCGAGGCATTTTAAGACGCATCGGAACGCCTGTCATAGCAGTTGCTACGTCCATTCCTCCGACACCGATACAAAGCATACCGATAGAACCGCCGTGAGGAGTATGGCTATCGCCACCCATGCTGATTTTGCCGGGAGCACCAAATCTTGAAACCTGAACTGTATGGCAAATACCGTTGCCGGGTCTCGAAACATGTACTCCAAAACGCTTTGCGGCTGACTGAAGATAAATATGATCGTCTGGTGTCTTATGATCAACATATAAAAGGTTGTGATCAAGATAGCTTACACTGCACTCTGTACGAATACGGTCAAGTCCGATGGCTTCAAATGCAAGGTAAGTCATAACCGCATTAATATCATGCGTTAAGGTTTGATCAACCTTAATAAAGACTTCCTCTCCTGGAATCATGCTTCCGGAAACATAATGCTCTTCAATTATTTTTCTTGTGAGTGATTTTCCCATAATAAATAATTTTCCTCTTTTATATAGTCTTATTGTATAAATTATAACTCGAAAGGCTTAACCTCACGAACAACGTCCATGACTGTGCCGTCTCTAGCCT
>CAVAMJ010000024.1:0-17132 GCA_963589785.1 Bacteroidaceae bacterium
GCCTATCTTCTTTTCTGTCGGCACTTTGTGCCTCTCTCTTTCGTTATTTCTCTTTCTGCTTCGCTTTTCTCTTGTGGGCTCTGCCCACGCCCGTTCGCTTTTTGTAAAAAGCGAAGCAAAAACTTTTGTTGTTTTTCGCTTTTGTGTTTTCGTTTGTATTTAACCTTATGTTTCGTTTTCTATTCTTACATTATATTGCAGAAATCATGATTTAGTGCTATGCTTATTGCAGATTTTTGAAACGGAGAATATAAAAATGAAAATATTCTTTTATGCACTCAGACAATACGATGAATTGAAATATGTTCAGAAATTCGCAGAGCAATATAATTTTGAATATGATTACACTTCCGATTATCCTACTATGGAAAATGTAAATCTCGCTAAAGGCTATGACGGTGTATCGATTATCACAAACCCTATGTATCCTGAGATTTTGGACGTTTTTCATGCTGTCGGTGTTAAATATATTTCCACAAGAAGTATCGGATATGATCACATTGATGTTAATTACGCTAATTCTATCGGCATGAGGGTATCTCATGTGGTTTATTCTCCCAACAGTGTTGCTAATTACACTATTATGCTGATACTTATGGCTTGCCGAAATATGCCGTGGATTATGAAAAAAGCAGATTGTCAGGATTTCACTTTGAAAGGAAAGGTCGGCAAGGAATTATCCACGTCGACTGTCGGAATAATCGGCACGGGAAATATCGGTAAAACTGTCATCAAGCATTTATCGGGTTTTGGCTGTAAGATGCTTGCTTATTCGCTTTATGAGGATGAGGAAGTGAAAAAGTATGCCGAATATGTGAGCCTTGATGAACTTTTGAAGGAGTCGGATATTATTACCTTACATGTACCCGGTAATGCTCAGAACACTCATCTTATAGACGCTGATGCATTCGAGAAGATGAAAGACGGCGTGATAATCGTGAACACGGCAAGGGGATTGATAATTGACACCAAGGCACTCATAGAGTCGCTAAAGAGCGGAAAAATCAGTTTTGCCGCACTTGATACCTTTGAGGGTGAGACGGGACTTTACTATTTAAACAAGGAAACCGAGAGGCTCGACAACGACAACATGGCACTTTTGAAAAGTTTTCCTAATGTTATTTTATCGCCGCACATGGCTTTTTATACTGAACAAGCCGTGTCCGACATGGTGGAAAATTCGATTAAAGGTTTACTCGGATTCGAGAAGGGCGAAGATTTCCTCGAAGTGAAATAAAACCGAATATTTATATTTGCAAATAAAATTACAGCGTGTGTTTTAACTTAACACACGCTGTTTTTGTTTTACGATAAAGGCTCATGAACTTGCTTGTCCTGAGAAAATTCATCGGTAAGATAGTTTAGAAGCTGTTTTGTTGCCGAATGGAGTTTTTGCGGTCGGTACATGACAAGTCGGTAATATTCAAGCGGAAAGTCCTTTATTCGAATGAGTGAGATTTTATTCTGATAGCCCTTGACGGCTGTTGGCGAAATGATTGCCGCACCTTGATTTTGTGAGATTTTTAGAAGCTGGCTTGGAGTTGTTTCGACTGGCACAAATGTCGGTGACAAATTAAATTTTCTGAATGCCGAATCAGCGTACTGCATAGCGGTGGGTGATACATGCGGAGGGAAAATGAGCAATTTTTCGTTTGCAAGATCTTTCATTTTGATGCTTTTATTTTGTGCGAAAGGATGCTTTTTGGAGACGGCAAGATAAAAGTGTAGATCATCAAGCTTAATGAAAGCGTGGTCCTTTGCCGTGTTATATTCGAGATTATTTGTAAAAATAAGGTCGAGATTTTCCACCTGCTCGTTAAGCTCATGAATGTTATAGATATTGAAGTCAATCTGAATTTTCGGGTGACTCTCTTGAAACGGTAAAACATAATCAGACAGTATCTGTTCGAAGTCATGTCCGTCAAGTGCTCCGATACGAATTACTGAGAGTCCGTTTGCATCAAGCGCCTGAGCGTCGCTTATCGATGCTTCTATTTCGCCAAGCAACGGTTTCCAGCGGTTTTTAAGCAGATTTCCCGCATCTGTCAGTTCAACTGAACGGCTCGTGCGGTTAAATAGTTTTACGCCAAGTTCGTTCTCAAGATGATGAATCCACTTCGTGACGGTCGGCTGAGAGATATAGAGAATCTCTGCCGCCTTGGAAAAGCTAAGATATTTTGCGGTTATCAAAAATATCTTCATTTCCGACAAACTGATTTTGTACATTTAAGTTTACCTCTTACACACATTTTATTCCTTCCCTAAATGAAGTATAGCACAATCTATTACGAATTGGAATACATCGACCTTAAATTTGCTATTAGACTAATCAAACAAAGTAAGTATATAATTTAAGCAAAGAATGTTAATTAAATATCAAACAAAGTGTTGGTGGTAATTAAGAATATGAAGAAAAAAATAAACGCAGTTATTTTGATATCTGCCCTTGGAGTGGCTTTATTTCCGCCTTTATGGGCGGTCCTTGCACCGCATATCGCAGTAACAACGGGTGCGGTAGCGCTTATTTGTGCGGGACTATATGCGGCGAACGGCGGCAAAAAGGAAAATGCCCTGAAAATTTCAGTCGGATTTTTGCTCGGTGATTTCTGGGCTGTGCTTGCTCTTTGTCTCATGAATATCATGAAATTCAATCAGGATGCAGAGCTTTTTGTTACGCTGTTTGTGCTTGGTGGTCTTGCGGTACTTATTTCGGCTGTGTTTGACAGATTTATTTTCTGTCCCTCATGGCTTTGCGGCTGGGCAATAGGACTTACGATTTTGTCGCCGCTCGGATACTCGAATATTGGCACCGTACCGATAGAAATCGCAGTTTCAATGCTTGTCGGCGTGTGGTACGTAGGTGTGTTTGTTGATGCGGTGCACAGTTTAGTTATTAAATTTATCGAAAACAGAAAGGAAAATAACAAATGAAAAAGGTTGGAGTCAGCAGAGAAGAGAAAAATCTTTCATACTACAAATTTTTTGAGAGGGATTTAGCTGAAATTCCTGAGGAGAAGTTACTCGTCTTAAAGGGAGGAGAATCCAAAATCAAGGCTGTGCCTTTTGAGAAGAAGGATCTTTATCTTGCAGGCGAGGACAATGAATTTTGCCAGGTAGGCTACGGAATTATGGAGGATGGTACAGGCTTTGTGTGCAACACAACATATATGCCGAATGTAACACCTGAGATGCTCGACTGGTGGTTCCCGTGGCACAGCGTCGGTTCTGACCTTCGCTACAAAATCTGGGATCCTGAGGATCATTATTTTGCAAGGGCAGACCGTGCGGATTACGTGTGTGATCCGAGTGTGCCGATGAATCAGAAGACATGGGGCGTCAGCCACTACATCATGGAGGACATAGGTCCCGGCCCTGAATTTTTGAAGCTTAACTTTAAGAGACCGTCCGATTTCGGCTATGACGAGAGCATAATCGGCACTGAAAAATGCACATCTATGGTATGCGCTATCGGCGAGAGCAGCTGTGCGGCGGCAATGACTCACAAGTGGTATCCGTATGAGAACGGAGTTATGTTCTGCTCGAGATTCTGGATCGGTATGGGTGTTGTTGACGGAAAGATAGTAAAAACTCTTCCTGAGGGAGTTTCGGTTCCGCTCTTTGTTCCACAGGGATTGTATGCTCACAACATCAAGGAGTTTACTAATTTGGCTTCTATTCTCCCCGAGGTATATGAGGAAAACAAGGGAGAACTCTGATATAGAGGAATGAACGAAAGGGGAAAGCAATGATTTCTTTAACAATCGACGGAAAGAAGATAGAAACTGCTGAGGGCACAAGTGTACTTGAAGCCGCTTTGCAGAATGATATCTATATTCCGCACATCTGTCATCATCCCGATTTGACCGATATTTCTGCCTGTAAGTTGTGTTATGTCCAGGTAGAGGGTCAGGATAAGCCTGTGACTTCGTGTTCGCTTGAGGCTAAGGACGGAATGGTAATTTCAACAAACAGCGAGAAGATCTCTCATCTTAGAAACCTCGCCATGGAGCTTATTTTGGCGGCTCATCCCGAGGACTGCTCCACTTGCCCGAAGTACGGCAACTGCGAGCTTCAGAACCTCATTCAGTATATGGGTGTTTCTGCCGCCCGTATGCGTGCGAGGGTAAAAGGATTTGCCACTGAGACAAGAAATCCGCTGTACGACCACGATATGAACAGGTGCATCACCTGTGGCAGATGTGTCCGTGCTTGTAACGAGCTTCGAGGGGTCGGAGTTCTTCAGTACAAGGAAAAGGATATGGAAAATTATATCGGAACACTTCACGATAAACTTCTCAAGGACGAGAACTGCCGTCTTTGCGGAGCGTGCGCCGAGGTTTGTCCGACAGGTACTATCCGTGACAAGCTGAATTATTCCGCAGTCGAAAGACAGGAAAAGCTTGTTCCTTGCAGAGCGACTTGCCCTGCAAACACAGATGTACCGAGATATATCCGTTTTGTTAAAGAAGGAAAGTATGATGAGGCGGCGGCTGTTGTTCGTGAGAAGCTTCCGTTCCCAAAGAGCCTCGGCTACATTTGCTCTCATGTGTGCGAGAGTCAGTGCAGAAGAAAAGAGGTCAACGAGGCTGTTTCTATCCGCAATATCAAGCGCTACGCTATGGAGCATGATACCGGTAAATACTGGAAAGAGGGCGGAAAACAGCTTCCTGATACAGGCAAGAGGGTTTGCGTAATTGGTGCTGGTCCGGCCGGTATGACTGCCGCTTATTACCTCAGAAAACAGGGCCACAGGGTAACGGTCAAGGAGGCACTTCCAAAGGCAGGGGGAATGCTTCAGTATGGTATTCCGTCTTATCGTATGCCAAGAGAAATCGTCGATGACGAGGTTGTATTCATGCTCAAAACGGGTATCACACTCGAAACCAACACAAGAGTAGAGAATGTCACTGAACTTAAAAAGGACTATGATGCTGTTTTGGTAGCTATCGGAAACCATGTCGGAACACTTCTTCCGATGGAGGGCAACGATGCTGACGGAGTACTTTTGAACATAGATTTTCTCAGAAATGCTTCCATGGGCAAAGAAACAGGAATGGGCAAGAAGGTAATCGTTCTCGGCGGCGGTAACGTTGCATTCGACTGCGCAAGAACCGCAAAAAGACTCGGCGCAGAGGAAATCCATGTGGCTTGCCTTGAGGCTCGAGACAAAATGACATCTGACGACGAGGAAATCGAACAGGCAAAGGAAGAGGGCATTTTCGTTCATCCCGCACAGACCTTTGAGCGCATACTTAAGACAGAGGATAACAGGGTCAAGGGTGTAGGCTTCTCTGATATTGCATCGTTTACATTTGACGAGAACCGCCGTGCAATCATCGAGAAGGTAGAAAATTCTTACCATGAGATTGAAGCGGATACCGTAATTTTTGCGGTAGGTCAGAGATGCGGCTTAGCACCTGAAAACGGTCTTGCAAGAGGAAGAGCAAACTCAATTGTTGCAGACCAAAAGACACTTGCAACCGATGTCGAGGGAATTTTTGCTTGCGGTGACGTCACATACGGAACAAAATCAGTTGTTTTGGCTGTCGCCGACGGCAGAAAAGCGGCAGAGTCCATTGATAAATATCTCGGCGGAGACGGCGATATTTCCGAGGTTCTCGCTCCGATTGAAAAGCATAATCCGTTCATCGGACAGGTCGAGGGCTTTGACTACGAGGAGCGCAGACAGCCTAAGATTTTGTCTGCCGATGAGCGTAAGAATAATTTCAAAACTGTAGATCACGGAATTTGTGACGCAGAAATTTGCGGCGAAGCTTCAAGATGCTTGCAGTGTGACCTCAGAATGGACATCACTCACAGCAAAATCTGGAGTGAATACGGAAAGGAGGATAACACATGCTGTTAAATATAAATACGAGTTTCGCATCAAAAGCAGTTGCTGAAAAAAGTGCCGATGAATTGAAAGAAATTCTCGGTTCACTTAAAGAAAATGTAAACGGCGAGAAGCTAAGTGAACTTTTCTCTAAAAAAGCAGAGCATGTTGTGATTTCTCTTGCTAATGCAGATGCTGACAAAATGCTCGCTTGCCTTTTCGGTGAAAACGCAAATGAGGTTCTCACAGGTGCTGTGGCAGCGGCAAAAATAACTAATGCCGAAGGCTTCATCGTTATTCTGCCGGAGGGCGAAAATAGCGAGAAACTCGAGGAGACTATAAACGAATTCGGTCTTTCTTCAAAGACAGAAATAAGATACGGCTTCTGCCAAAAGAGTGCATATAAGAACGATATTATTCTTCATCCGCTCACCTGTGTGAAAATCTCCGCACTTCTTGCAGATGAATGTGCTGATTTCTGTGTTATCTCAGCAGACGGAAAAGAGCCTGTTAGAGTGCAGTACGGAACTAAGATAAGCGAAATTGTCAGCCCGTCAAAGGGACTAAGAATAGGAAACAGCCTTTTCGGCATTTCAGTTCTCGATAAAGCAATCGGATCTGAAATAGATGAGGAAAACGGAGTTTTCGAGAGTCTTTCAGACACAAACTGCGCCGTAAATGCGGCTCAGAGAATAATCCACAATATGCGTTCTATAAGCTGTGGCAGATGCGTTTTCTGCCGAGAGGGGCTTGTTCAGATAGACAGCGCACTCATTGACATGATGCGTGGCAAGGGTAAGCCGACAGACCTTTCTCTCATGGCAGAGATTGTCGAGGTTATGGCGACAGAAAGTAACTGCAGTGTCGGCAGAAGCGGCGCTAAGAGCATAGATGCATTAAGCGCTGACTTCGAGACTGAAGCAAAGGAACATCTTTCCGGAAAATGCTCTGCTAAGGAGTGCTTGGGACTTGTTCATTACTATATCGATCCTAAGCTTTGCAAGGGTGACGGAGCTTGTGCCGAAGCTTGCTCCAAGAATGCGATTGAGGGCGGAAAGGGATACATCTCGGTTGTCGATGAGTTCGAGTGCATCAAATGCGGAAAATGTCTTGATGCTTGTGCTCACGGTGCTGTCAAGTCCGTAAGCGGCAGACTTCCGAAGTTGCCCGATGAGCCGATTGCGATCGGCGGATCTAAGAAGTCTGAGGAAAGCAAAGCACGCAAGGAAAGAAAGCGTGTCAGACCGACAGCAAGACTTTATTCAAAGAAGCTTAGCGGAGAATCCGCTGAAAATGATATTGCAAAGGAAGCAAAAATAACAGTAAAGGGGAATTTACCGATGAGAGAAATGAACGCCGACATAATCATTGTCGCAGCAGGTCCCGCAGGTCTTGCGGCGGCGGTAACAGCAGGAGAAAATAATCTTTCCTGTATCGTTATCGAGAAGTCCAACACAACAGGCGGTGCGGCAAATATGGGTATGGGCCCGCTCGGCATCGACACAAAGGTTCAGAGAAGACAGTTCAACCAGATTACAGTTGAAAAGGCATTTGACCTTCACATGGACTACACTCACTGGAGAGTTGACGCAGACCTCGTTTCAACTTATTTTGCAAAGTCGGGCGATACTATCGAGTGGCTTGAGGGCATGGGCGTAGAGTTTGCGGGTGCATTCAAGTACTTCGCAGAGTCTGAGGCAACATGGCATATCGTCAAGCCTGAAAACGGAGTTATCGGCCCGAGAGCGGCCGGCGGAATGGTCAAGGCACTCACTAACCGTGCAAAGGAGCTTGGCGCTCAGTTCGAGATGGAGACAACCGTAACAGAGCTCATCAAAGAGGACGGCAAGGTTTGCGGTGTTATGGCTGTTGACAAGGAAGGTCAGCAGATTAAGGCAACAGGTAAGGCGGTTATCGTTGCTACCGGCGGATTCGGTAACAATAAGGAGATGCTCGAGAAGGAGTTCAATCTTCACCTTTGCGACGACTTCTATCCGTTCATGGTTCCGGGCATCACAGGTGACGGACTCAACATGATGTGGAAAGCGGGCGCTATGAAGTACGGTGCCGGAATTGAGGCTATTTTCCAGCTTCCCGATAACCTCAACTGGTTCTTGCTTGATGCTGTTCTTCGTCAGCCGAACCTTCTCATCAATCAGCTTGGTGAGCGTTTCATGAACGAGGACCGCATGGGCAACACAACCTTCACGGGAAATGCTCTCGCACTTCAGCCGGGCAACTACGGCTACTGCATCATGGACGGCAATATTCTCAAGTATTACAAGAAGAACGGCCCCGACATCGAGGACATCGTTCATCCGGCAGAGGCATTCCATGCATTCGAGCAGCAGGCTGCCGTTGCGGTTGAACAGGGATACGAGGCTTATTTTGAAGCTGAGACAATCGAGGAGCTCGCAGAGAAGCTTCAGATTGACGAGGATGTTCTCAGAAACACAATCGAGACCTACAACGAGATGTGCGATATGCACTGCGATACTCAGTTCAACAAGAATCCTAAGTTCCTCCACAAGATTACCGGTAAGGGCAAGTATCTTGTCGGTAAGTTCTACCTCGGAGCATACGGAACAATCGGTGGCGTCAGAATTAACAAGTACTGTGAGGTTCTTGATGATAACTTCATGCCGATTCCGGGACTTTATTCCGCCGGCTCTGATGCAAACACTATCTACGGTGACAGCTACAACTTCACTTTACCGGGAAATACTATGGGCTTTGCCGTAAACTCTGGCCGTATGGCTGGAGAAGCTGCAGCAGAATATATTAACGAGGAAAATTGATTTAATTAATCTCGCGGTCTGCCGTTTTGTGGAGTTGCCGTTTTGCGGCGGCATCTCCCAAGCCGTGAGAAAAAATATAAAAATGTGTGTAGAGAGAATATATCAGTTGTAAAGATTTAAAGGGGTTTAGATATGAGTTACAAAGTAATGGGTATTACTGCCGGAAGAAAAAACAGCAACAGTGAGATTTTGCTCAAGGAAGCACTCATGGCTTGCGAGGAAAAGGGCGCAGAGGTCACAATGATCAACCTCAAGGATTATAATATCCTCCCGTGCACAGGCTGTACTTCTTGCACCAAGAATATGTCTATGGGTAAAAATGCGGGCTGTGTTCTTGATAAAAAGGACGACAAGAAAAAAATCATGGATGTTATGCTCGCACAGGATGCCGTTCTTTTTTCGGCACCGACATATGATTTGATGGCTTGCTCCACATTCGTCAATTTCAGCCAGAGAAGCTTAAGCTATGAGACTTCATTCCTTGAGGCTATCGGTGCGATTGAGCACAAGGAGCGTATCGCAGGACTTATCGCAGTCGGCGGTTCAACAAGAGCATGGCAGTCCATGGCACTCGAGAGCATGCAGGCGGCTATGTTTACAACTGACTTAAAGGTTGTCGATATGATTCTTGCTACAAGAGTACCTGGCAACGCTCAGTGCCTTTTACAGGACGATTTAATCGAGCGTGCTCACAAAATGGGTGAGAACATCATGCAGTGTCTCGAGCTTCCTGAGGGAGAGCGCAAGTGGGTCGGTGACGAGGACATGGGTTGGTGTCCTAATTGCCACTCTAATGCCCTTGTTCTCGGTGAAGTACAGTGGGACGGCCTTTATTATCCTGTTGAATGTCAGGTTTGCGGCGCTGGCGGAACTCTCGAGAGAACAGAGGACGGCAAGTGGGCATTCAAGATTCAGAAGGACGGTCTCTTAAAGGACAGAACAACTGTAGCGGGAAGAGCAAAGCATCTCGAGGAGATTGCTCATACTCAGGGCGGATTTTTCGGAAATCCCGATAATATGCAGATTGTAAGAGAGAAGCTTCAGAAGTATAAGGACAAGAAATTCGCTACAATTTGATTTGAAATATAGCTACTCGGTAAAATACACTTTAAAGACGGGCACTTTTCCTTTTGAAGGAGAGTGCCTGTTTTTTCTCTAAAATGTTGTTATGACAACGGAATAAATTCTAAAAAAGATATACAATAAGAATACATAAAGGAGATTTAGCCATGAAAGAAAAAATAGGAGAGGTTTTTTCGATAGCAAGGGATAATCAGCCGATTGCCGGCTGTACGGTATCCAAACAGATAAGCGAGGGAGAGACAGCAATCACATATTTTTCACTTGCCAAAAATACGGATATAAGCGCAGAAATTTATCCGTATCACAAGCTTTTGCTTGTGGCAGACGGAAGTCTGACGGTTTATACGGATTCGAAAGAGACTCATTTGAACGAGGGCGATATCATCCTCACGGCGACAGATATTCCCGTGGGAATGAAAACAAATATAGGCGCTGTTTACACGGAAATATCAATAGGGAGGAACGATAGTATGAATGAAATGATTAAATCAGGCGAGGTTTTTGCACTTAAGGAGCTTTTACCT
This sequence comes from Bacteroidaceae bacterium, assembly GCA_963589785.1. Lineage (GTDB taxonomy): Bacteria > Bacillota > Clostridia > Oscillospirales > Acutalibacteraceae > SIG603. The sequence goes on from CAVAMJ010000024.1 coordinate 10,239, forward strand.
TATGCCGAGGGAAAAATCGTCAATATGGACGTAACCCACAACGAGAAGATGAAGTTTGCTCTTATGGCATTTGACGAGGGCTGTGCACTTTCCGAGCATGCCGCTCCGGGAGATGCGATTGTCTTTGCTCTTGACGGTGAGGGAGTAATCGGCTATGAGGGCAAGGAGTATACGATTAAATCTGGCGAGAATTTCCGCTTTGCTAAGGGCGGCTTGCACTCTGTCAAGGCTACTAAGAAATTCAAAATGGCTTTGCTCTTAACTTTGGATTAATCGTTTGGCCGAATGAAATTAAAAAACTGTCAGCTTCGAATTGAAACTGACAGTTTTTGTTTTTTAAAACGGACTGTATTTTCCGCCTTTGAATTTTTTAAGAAGGAAGAATGCTGTTATCGTCGCTATAACTTCACCGACAGGGAAAGAAATCCACACGCCGATAGGTCCGAGGACGCTGATTTTTGAGAGAACAAAGCTCAGCGGAATAGTGATGATGAATTGTCTTAATAGTGAGATTATAAGCGAATCTCTGCCGTTTCCGAGTGCCTCAAAGGTTCCCGAATAAATAATTCCGACAGAGGAAATGATAAATCCGAGACTGATTACTCGAAGTGAAACGATTCCCGCACTCATAAGCTCATCGTCGGCGGCAAATATCGAGAGGATTTGCTCCGGGATAAGCAAGGCAAGGAGTGTGCCGATAAGCATGAGGACAGCGGTGATAATGAGGCTGTAACGAATTGTGCGCTTTACTCTTTCAGGCTTTTCAGCGCCGTAATTATAGCTGATTATAGGTCTCATGCCCTGTACAAGTCCGTTAGCCGGCATATAGATAAAGGTCTGCAGTTTGAAGTAAACTCCGAGAACGGCAACATAAACGGCAGAGAAAGCCGCAAGAATACTGTTTAGTATGCTTATCATAATAGATGGGAGCAAAAGCATGATTGAAGATGGGATACCCACGCTGTAAATCTGCTTAATCAAGGCTAAATCTGGCTTAAGATACTTCGGAGAAATTTTGATTGCAAAGTCTTTTTTGAGATAAACAACCACATAAAGGAGAAATGCGGAAATCTGACCGATAACTGTTGCGATTGCCGCACCGCTCACGCCCATGGCGGGGAAACCGAGTAAGCCGAAGATTAAAATCGGATCGAGAATAATATTCACAAGACAGCCGAAGATGAGAATAATCATGGTGATTTTCATTTTGCCGATGCCTTGGAAAATTTTCTCAAAGGTTATCTGAAAAAGCTGACCGAATGAGACGAGAAGTACAATTCTCGTGTAACTCTCCGCTTCCGAAAGGATTGTCGGATCGCTTGTGAAGAGCTTAAGAAACGGCGTTGTCACGATAAGACCGAATATAACGAACAGTATGCAGTGGAAGAAATTGAGCACAAGGCCAAGCGTTGCGGTGCGGTTCGCTTTTTCCTGGTCGTTCGCACCTAAATAGATTGCGATAGCAGAGCTTATTCCCACGCCGATACCCACGGCAACGGACAGAACGGCATTTTGCAGAGGATAAGCGAGTGAAACGGCGGTAAGGGCGTCTGTTCCGAGCCTTGAGACATAAACGCTGTCGACAATGTTGTAGAGCGACTGAAAAAGCATGGACAGCATCATCGGTACGGACATCGAAACAAGCAGAGACATAATAGGTTTGGTTTTCATGTAATCGTTATTGCTTGCCATTGATATTACTCCTTAAAAATTGATATTCAGACAGTAAAAAGAGCCATATGGCGTACTGTTGGAAAAAGGAAACAGTCAAACCGTATGGCTCAAGTATCGTTAAGCTTTGTAAGTAAATGATTAGAAATCATCCGTTCAAGATTATAACATTTTTAAGAAAAATGTCAAATGTAAAATTATAATTTTAAGATTTTTTGATTCTTTTACATAGTAATTCGATAGGCGATTGACAATTTCTCTCTTGTGTCGTAAACTGATTTTCAAAAGTAGAAAGAAACAGGTGATAAAATGACACGGAAAGAAAAAAACAAAGAAACATCTGTTGTTAAAAATGCCCTTATAAAATCACTTCCGATTTTTTGCAGTTATATTTTTGTCGGTGCGGCTTACGGAATGATGATGGAAAATGCGGGATTTCACTGGTATTACTCGCTGTTTGTGAGCTTAACCGTATATACGGGAGCGTTTCAGTTTGTGCTGATCACATTTTTAAGCGGCGGCGCATCGGTTTTGACGGTAGCTTTGACGGCGCTTCTGATGAACAGCCGACAGACTTTTTACAGTCTGACATTCATCGAGGATTTCAAAAAGACGGGCAAAAAGCTGTTATATATGATTCACACCATGACAGACGAAACCTATGCGGTAAATCTGACGCTTGAATCGGAATATAAAAGTGAAAGCGATAAAATCGAGAGAGAAGATATATCTGCACTCGAAAAAAGCGAGAAAAAGCAAAAAGCTGAGAAGAAAAAACTCGACTCCATGTTTTTTGTGGCATTATTCAGCCGATTTTACTGGATGATAGGTTCGGTGCTCGGCGGAGTTATCGGACAGCTCTTGCCGTTTGAGCTTGACGGAATAGATTTTTGTATGACAGCGCTTTTCGTGATTATCTTTATTGACCGCTGGGAGAACAGCAAGAGCCACAAGCCGGCATTCATCGGAACGGCTGTTGCGCTTATATGCCTACTCATTTTCGGCTCGTCACGCTTTATGCTTCCGGCGCTTATGATTGTATCGGGAATTCTGCTTCTTATGCGTGAGAAGGAGGGAGCAAAATGAGTATAACTATGATTTTTGTTTTAATCTTGGTTTCGGCGGCAATAACCTTTGCTCTTCGTGCTCTGCCGTTCGTGGCGTTTCGGGGCGAGAGAAAAATGCCCGAAAAGCTGAATTATCTCGGAAAAATCCTCCCGTCGGCGATAATAGCGGTGCTCATTGTCTATTGCTTGAAAGATGCCGTACTCGATATAACGGGCGGCGGATACATTCAATTTATCGCCGTGGCAGTGGTTGCCGTGAGCTACAAATTGAAGCATAACACGTTTCTGAGCATCGCACTTGGAACGGCATGCAATATTATTTTATTAAATTTACTGTGAGGCACAAACACCCCAATCGACTTCTATCGGTTGGGGTGAATTTGATGTTTTATCAGTTTAGCATCCAGCTTTCAAAGGAGCAGATGTTTTTGTCTTCTTGGATGAAATCATCAAGCTTGTTCTCGAAGCTTTTTATGACTTCTGTGTGGTTGATGTTCGGAAAACGGTTTCTTATTTCGTAGCAAATTCTTGGCGGCGGCGGATTTTTAATCGTGTAGTAAGTGAGGTTTGAGTTAGAGCGGATTGCGCCGTTTATTACGGACATCGGAGCAATTCCCCACAAATCATTGCTTATGTATCGCTGAAGCATTGAGCCCGTATTGACAGATAGCGCAGGATGAACAGCCGGACTGAAATGCAGATCGTGCCAGCTACGGTAGTCAAGTCCCCAGTTGAGAAATATCTCTTTCTCGGCGGGAAGAGCATTTGTCTCTATTCCGTTATGATATGGAGAAGATTTGTCACAAATTAGGTACATAAGCTCTCTGTAAATCGGTCGGCTTATAACATCGGGATAGTTTATTCTCGAGAAAACCAGACCGACATCAGCGACTCTGTCTTCGACAAGAGAATATATCTCACTTGAGTGGTGTGTTCGAATATTCATTTTTATATTCGGGTGTTCGTTGATGAATTTTCCGAAAAACGAAACGAGCGTGTAGTTATTTACGGCATCAACGCTTGCAACCGTGAGGGTTTGGATATTTTCGCCCGCTTTTAACTGCATGGTATCTTTCCAGAGAGATGCCCACTGACTCGCGAGGGGAATGAACTCTGTTCCGTAGTTTGTGAGTTCTACGCTTCTGTGACCCTTTTGGCGGATGAGAAGCTGAACTCCCAGTTCATTTTCAAGCTGACCTATTCTTGCCGATACGGTCGACTGAGAGACAAAGAGGTATTTTGCTGCGGCGGAAATGCTTCCGTAGGCAACAGTTGTCAGAAAGGTTTCTATTTGCTCGTATGTCATTCGGAACTCCTTTAGTAAACTTTTAAATATCTATTTCTTTAATATTTTATATCAAATTTATTTGTTTTACAAGTAATAAATTCTATGATATATTAAAGCTACAGAAACGAATACAGAATACAGTACTGAAATCTAAATCGTTAAGAAATAAAAATAAGTGAGGATTTTATCATGGATAAAAAGGAATTAATTGCGGCTGTTAAGAAAATGGACACAGCAAGCATTTCAGACGCTTGCGACAAGCTCGGTATACCCTGCGGATTATTGGGTGTACAGGCTGTTGTAGAAGGAAAAAAGATTTGCGGCGAGGCTTTTACCGTTCACTATATTCCTTGCGGAGTTGAAAAGGGAACAGTCGGAGATTTCATTGACGATGTAGAGCCTGGTCAGGTTGTTGTAATCGATAATGGCGGAAGAACCTACTGCACGGTTTGGGGCGACATCATGACATATACCGCTAAGACAAAGGGCATCGAGGGAACACTCATAGACGGTGTTTGCCGTGATGTAAACGGCATCAAGGAGCTTGGCTACGGAATTTACACAAAGGGCAAGTACATGGTAACAGGTAAAGAGAGAGTTACCGTTGACGCTGTAAATATCCCTGTTGCAATTTCCGGTGTACAGGTTCGTCCGGGTGACATTATTCTCGGTGACGACTCAGGCGCACTTGTAATTCCTAAGGAGCGTGCAGAGGAAATCCTCGAGGTCGCACAGCACATCGAAGAGGTCGAGCAGAAGATTATCGCTGAGGTAAAGAGCGGAAGCAGCCTCAAGGCAGCAAGAGAGAAGCTCGGTTATCACAAGCTTCAGTCCAAGAACGCTTAAGGAGGACTAAAGCATGAAAACCAAGAGCAGCAGTAAATTTGCGGCAATATTCTCACTTTCCGCAATTATGTACAGTGCATATGTCGGTCCGGGCTTTGCATCAGGTACTCAGACGGTTTCCTACTTTAATAACAAAGGATTTATCGGTGTTTTCATAGGTCCGGCAGTAGCAGGTATCCTTTGCTTTGTTTTCAATCTCCTTCTTTTTGAGGTAAACAGAATTTATAAGCCAAACTCCTACCGTGAGGCTTACAACACAATTTATCGTCCAAAGGGACTTCAGCTTTTCTTTGGAACATTCAAAGAAATTCAGGTCATTGTGGTTGTTCTTATTGCCCTTTCGGCTCAGATTTCCACAACAGCGGTTCTCTTAAATCAGATATTCGGTCTGCCGAAAATTGTCGGCACAATCGGCTTCTGCGTCCTCGTTCTTCTTTTTGCACTCTGGGGCGCTGATGTTCTTAGAAAGGTCGGCACTATTCTCGGTCTTGCAATTCTCGTAATTTGCGCATATGTAGCGGTTGTTTGCTTCGGCGATGCAATTCCGCTTGCAAACGATTATCTCTCACAGCACGTTTCATTCACGGAATACGGCTTCAGCGCACCTAACGCTTGGTTCTCCATGCTCATGATAGTTGTTTTCTTCATGAACGGCTACGAGGCTTGTGTACCCGCTTCAAAAGGAATTATTGAGACAAGAAAGGATGTTCTCACTCAGTCTGCACTCACAGCAATCCTTTGCGCCGGCTCAACCATGGTATTCACATTCATCTTTGCGGCAGGTATGCCGGATATCATGAATGAGGAAATTCCTACTCTTTGGGCTATCAACAATCTTTCCTCCTCAGGCTGGATTTCTAAGATACTCTATGTCGTATTTGCTATTGCGGCTATGCTCTCAAGCTCCGTTGCATTCATCTTCACAGTCTGTAACCGTTTTGAGCCCATGATTGAGAAGAAGTGGACATCAAGTACATCTATGACACGCAAGTTTGTTATCGCAATTGTCTTCATTTTGATTTGCACATTCGGTTCAAGCTTCGGTCTTCTCAACATCATTAAGTACGGCTACGGAACATTCACATTGATTGTCGGTCCAGTCATGCTCATTCCGCTTATCGTCAGCGTTCCTTACAGACTTCACAAAGATAAGAAAGACGGAATTATCGACAGCAACTACAATTTAATTTCTAAAAATTCATAAGGATACTACCATGCAATTAACAGAAGAATTAAGAAAAGAACTTTTAAAATTGCCCACAGGCAACATTGCCGATAACAACAATTCCGCACCGAACCAGGGTGTTATGGATACGGCTATCAAGCCAGTCGGTTCTACGATGAAGATGATTGGACGTGCTTTTACCGCACAGTGCTATCCGGGAGATAACCTTGCTCTTCATCAGGCTATTTATGCGGCAAAGCCGGGCGATGTACTTATCTTAGATGTTCACGGCTATTCAAACGCAGGTCACTTCGGCGACATCATGGCAACAGCATGCAAGGTCTATGGTCTTGCCGGAGTTGTTATTGACGGCAGCTGCCGTGATGCAGAGGACATCAAGGAGCTTGGCTTCCCTGTATTTGTCAGAGCTTTCAATCCATCAGGAACAGTCAAGGAGAGCCTTGCAAAGATGAATTGCCCCGTTCACTGCGGCGGCATAGAGGTTCGCCCCGGTGACATCGTTTTCGGTGACTGCGACGGTGTTGTAGTTATTCCCAAGGAGCACGAGGACGAGGTCTTCAAGAAAGCGCTTGACAAATTCGACCACGAACAGGAGATAGTTAAGGAGCTTGAGGCGGGCAAAACCACACTCGAAATCTACGGCTTTGACAAGCTTATCGAATCTAAACTTAACAAGTAATATCACGCTTTTTATTTAGCTCACAACTGACATTATACTCATCAAAGAGAAACACTCTGCTATATCCGACAGCAGAGCGTTTCTCTTTTTTTCTGTTTTCCTTTGTCCGTAATTTGTCCGTAGCGTGATGATATTATATAGTCACAAGATAAAACAC
>CAVAMJ010000025.1:0-16803 GCA_963589785.1 Bacteroidaceae bacterium
ATGGGTGAAACGGACAGAAAACGGACAAGCTTTTTGTCCCTTTTTGTCCGTCTTTTTTTAGCTTCGGACAAAAGAAAAAAGGACGATAAAAATCGTCCTTACTGAAAGTCAAAAATCATTTATTAGCGGAGTAACCTGCGTTCTCGAGAAGCTTTTTAACAGATCGGCTGAATTTCTCCTTGTCGTTCTGCTTCTCCATTGCGTTGGGAGCGCAAGAAAAACGAATCTCGTTTCCTACGGCATAAACAATTCCGACAACGATATAATCCTCGTGCTTATCAAGTGTACTTTGTGCTTTTTGGATTTTTTCTGCAACGGTGAACATATCCTCATCATCAATCGGAATGTCAAAATAAATCTGAGCGCTCTTGTCGCTGACAAAAACCTCTCTCGAGATGAGCGAAAGAGAATTGAGAGCTTTGCTGTTCTCGAATTCATTGTGAATACTGCTTGACGACAAAAATTCACCAGAGCTGAACGAAAGCACGCTTGCATCTATCTGTCCGAGGTCTGCCATAAGCTTGCCTGTTGCGATTACTATTTTAGAAAGCTCGCTTGTCTTGCCTGAGATGAGCACGCCGTTTTCTCCGCCCTTTGGTGCGCCGTATTCTTCAGGGTAAACCACGATAATCGGAGTTATATTAGAGCCGTTAAATTCCGAATAAGCACTTTTTGCCGTAAAAGCCATTTTTGCGGCTTTGACGGGGGAAATATTATCTACATGATAACCCGGCTGAACGCCGATAATTACTTTATATTCCATATCTTTCTCCTGTCGGCGGAAATTCCGCATACTGTATACAACTGATACAAACGGATATATATTAAACGAATTTCGGTAAAAATATGTTAACAGAAATTAAATTATTTTATGTTTTGGATTTTGTCATAAATTTATGATACAATCAGTGTAAAAATACAACGGAAATTACAAGGCGGTGAGTGGGATTTACGATTTGGAAGAGGCTCGAGAAAAGGTAATAGGCAATTTGAGAGAAAAAAGAAAAATCGGAACACTCAGCGAAAAAAGCCTTCATGCGGTGCTTAAATTCTACTTTGAGCCGAACGGCGAGAACCACGAGGTGAAGCTAGGCAGCTTTTTTGCCGATGCTGTCGGAGAGAACGGCATAATCGAAATTCAGACGAGAGCGGCTTACAGACTCAAGACAAAGCTAATGTATTTTCTTGCCGTGAGCGATGTCACGCTTGTTTTGCCCGTCATTCGCAAAAGAAAGCTGATTTGGATTGACCCTGAATCGGGAGAAATGAGCGAGGGCGGACGAGTCACGAAAAAAGGCAGATTATGCGATGCTTTTTTCGAGCTTGGCGGAATAATCGATTTGCTTGATAATCCGAGACTTCATGTATGCGTGATGCTTCTCGATGTCACCGACTACAAGCTTTTGGACGGATACGGCGACAAAAAGAAAATCCGTGCATCTAAATTTGACCGAATCCCCGATGAGGTGATAGAGGAGATATATCTCAACTGCCCTGAGGATTACCTTGAGCTTTTGCCAAGTGAAATATATGATTTAGACGAGGGTTTCACCGCAAGCGAGTTGGCGAAAAAGTGTAAGCTTAAATCACCGCATGCTTATAGCCTTATACATGTCCTCGAGAAATTTGGTTTAGCCGAAGAAACAGGACGAAAGGGCAGAGCGAAAAGCTACAAGCTAAATTTTAAGAAAGACGAAGATTTATGAAAAATAAAGAGAATAAAAAGACGATATACATATTAAACGCACTCATAATTATTATGTTGATATTTATCTGGGGGCACTCGATGATCCCGGCGGCACAGTCGAGCGAAGAAAGCGGTTACTGGGCGACTTATCTCATTCCGATACTCAAAATTTTTGTCGGAGAAAAGCTAGCGACGGAATATCTTGTGAGAAAGCTTGCTCATTTTTCTGAATATGCCGTGTTCGGATTTATCGTCGCACTCAGACTAAAGCAAAGTCAAAAGCTTGATATAAAGCTTATCGGAAAAGCTGAAGGAGCATCGTTTTTGACGGCGTTTCTTGATGAGAGCATACAGGTTTTGTCGGGCAGAGGGCCGATGATCACCGATGTTTGGATAGATTCTTTCGGTGCATTTTTTGGAATACTTATTTGTTCGCTCATAATTTTAGTGACGGAAAGGGTTAAGCATGCACGAAGAGCTTCTTGAAAGGCTCAGACCCCTCACCGAGGAGGAAAGAGCATATCATGACGGAAAAACCGAGATTGACCGTGAAATTTATATGTCGGAGAACACCGCAAAGATAAACGCCGAGCGCCTCATGGAGACAGGTAAGCTTATAAGTATTAGAAAGCACTCGCGCTTTGTGCATTTTCCGCCTCATACTCACGATTATGTCGAGGTTGTGTATATGTGTTCCGGAAAGACAAGACACATTATCAACGGCGCAGAGCTTGAGCTCAAGGAGGGCGAGCTTCTGTTTCTCAACCAGAACAGTATTCAGGAGATTTTGCCCGCAGATGAAAACGACATTGCGATAAACTTCATTATTCTGCCCGCATTTTTTGATTATGCGCTAAATTTGATGGACGAAAATCAATTAAAGGAATTTCTCATCGACTGTATGTCCGGTAAGGAATCGAGTGTTAATTATATGCATTTCAGAGTGGCAGACGCTTTGCCCGTGCAAAATCTCGTCGAGAACCTAATCTGGACGCTTTTGAATCCTCAGCCTTATAAGCAGCTTATGAACAAGGCGACTATGGGAATTTTGCTCATGCAGCTTACAAATTACATCAATGTGATGGATACGAACGCACAGTCGGAGTCGAGACGTTTTGTAATGATGGTGCTTTCGTTTATCGAGGAAAATTACCGTGACGGCGAGCTTACCACGCTTGCAAAGCTTATGCACTGCGATTTAAGCTGGCTTTCAAGGGAGATTAAACGGCAGACGGGACAGAATTTCACCGACCTCGTGCAAAACAAGAGACTAAGCCAGGCGGCTTATTACCTCACAAACACAAAAATGATTATTTCTGATATAGCGCTCTCCGTGGGATACGAGAATATCAGCTATTTTCACCGACTTTTTAAAAAGAAATACGGCGTTTCGCCGAGACAATGCCGACTGAATGGCATTTGCAAATAAGGACAGTTTTTTAGTCAAAAACTGTCCTTTTATTTTGTGCCTTAAGTGCTATAATCAGATTACAGTAAAGTACGGCATAAAAAATAAAGGAGTGGATTTGGTGAAGTATTATTTGGCGGTTGACATCGGTGCTTCCAGCGGCAGACTTATGCTTTCTTATCTTCAGGACGGAATCATGAAGCTTGAGGAGGTTCATCGTTTCCCCAACGGTATGAAGGAGAGAAACGGTCACAAGTGCTGGGACATTGAGGCACTTTTCTCCGAGATTATCACGGGAATGAAAAAGTGCGGTGAAAAGGGAATTGTTCCCGAGAGCGTCGGAATAGACACATGGGCAGTTGACTTTGCCCTCATCGATAAGGACGGAAATTTGGTCGGTGATACGGTAGGCTACCGTGACTCGAGAACAGACAGCGCAGACAAGCTTGTCTATGAACATATTCCCGAAAAGGAGCTCTATGCTCGCACGGGTATCCAGAAGCAGAAATTCAACACAATTTATCAGCTTATGGCTGTAAAAACTCAGAACCCCGATGATTTGGAAAAAGCGGACACAATGCTCCTAATTCCCGATTATCTCAACTATCTTCTTACGGGAGAAAAGCTGACGGAATACACCAACGCATCGACAACTCAGCTTGTAAGCCCTATTACAAAGGACTGGGACTTTGAGCTTATCGATATGCTTGGCTTGCCGAGAAAGCTTTTCACAAAGATTGCTCTTCCGAAAACAAAGGTCGGTTCTCTCAAAAAGGAGATTATCGATGAGGTAGGATATGACTGCGATGTCATTCTTCCCGCAACTCACGATACCGGTTCGGCAGTTGTTGCCGTTCCGGCAGAGGGTGATAATGTTCTTTATATCAGCTCGGGAACATGGTCGCTCATGGGTACGGAGCTTTTCGAGGCTGATTGCTCAGAGGAAAGCATGAAGAGAAACTTAACCAACGAGGGCGGTATAGATTATCGTTTCCGCTACCTCAAGAATATCATGGGTATGTGGATGATAAACTCGGCAAGAAGTGAGCTTGCACCAAGCATGCCTTTCGGTGAGATTTGCGAGGGTGCTTCCGGAAAGAGCATCAAATCAATAGTGCCAGCTAATGACGACAGATTTATGGCACCGAAGTCCATGAGCGAGGAAATCAAAAAGGCTTGTGAGGAAACAAACCAGCAGATTCCTGAGGGAATTTTCGAGACAGCGGCGGTCATTTACAACAGCCTTGCAAAGTGCTATGCCGATACAGCTGACGAGATAGAGGAAATGACAGGCATTAAATATGATGCAATTCATATTGTCGGCGGCGGTTCAAGCGCCGATTATCTCAATCGTTTGACTGCAAAGGCAAGCAAAAAGAAGGTTATCACAGGTCCAACCGAGGCAACAGCAATCGGTAACGTAGCAGTTCAGATGATGGCTTCGGGCGAAATTGACGATTTAAAGACAGCAAGAAAGATTATTCTAAAATCCTTTGAATGTAAAGAGTTTTGATATTGTTTAATTGTATATAAGGAGGATAATATGACAAAACCATTAGTTGAAACAAAGGCAAGAGCGGGCGTATTTTCAATCGCACTGGGAGCATATCTTCCGCAGTTCCCGTCACTCGTTCCTGAATTTGAGAGCCAGTACGAGGCTTTCAAAAAGACAATTCCGGAGACAGTCGAGCTTATCGACGGCGGAATGGTCACAACAAAGGAGCAAGCAATGTTAGCCGGCGACAAGTTCCGTGCGGCAGATGTTGACATCGTATTTTTACAGCTTCTCACTTACGCAACAAGCTACAACATGCTTCCGGCTGTAAGAGACCTCGATGTTCCCGTTGTTCTTGTAAATGTACAGAAGCTTAAGGCACTCGACTATGACCACACAGACATTGCTTCATGGCTTGGCGAGGGCTATGCTTGCGGTGCAGTCGGCGAAATGGTAGCAGACCTCGAGCGTGCCGGCAAGAGACACGCTGTTATCACAGGTGTTGTCGAGGGCGGCGATCCTGAGGTTCAGGCTGAAATCGAGGATTGGTGCAAGGCGGCTCAGGTAAGACGCCGTTTCCGTGACACAAATATCGCTCAGATTGGCAGACCGTACCCCGGTATGATGGATCTTTATATCGATGAGACAAATCTCTATCACAGAATGTTCCTTTACACAAAGCAGTTCGACTGGGAGAAGATGTGGGCTATTGCCGACAACATCACAGATGAGGACGCTATCCGTGAGAAGGCACAGGATATTCTCGATACATTCGACATCGAGGGTGGCGGAACAATCGAAAAGGTCTGGGAGATGGCAAAATATGTTGTCGCATTCGAAAAGTGGGTAAAAGAGGAGAACTTAGGTCTTATCGCTTCTCACTATGACGGATTTGCTCAGGGCAAGGCCGGTACACTCGATTCCATGCTCATCCCGGCATTCTCCATGCTCATCAAGCAGGGTACAGCTTGCGCTGTTGAGGGCGATATGAAGGTTGCTATGGCAATGTCTATTCTCAAGACAATCAGCGGCATGGGACAGCTCTCCGAGATGTACTCAATCGACTTCAACGATGATATTTGCATCATTGGTCACAGCGGCTCAGGCGATGCCGATATTTCTTCAAAAAAGCCGACAATGAAGATTGTCAAGGTTTTCCACGGCAAGACAGGCGGCGGATATCTCACACAGTTCTATCCGCACTTAGGCCCCGTCACATATCTTGCTATCACTCAGGATAAGGACGGAAACTTCAAGTTTGTTGTAGCTGAGGGCGTAAACGAGGACGGAAAGATTCTCTCATTCGGCGATACAAACATGAGAACAAGATTCACTTGCGGCGCAAGAGAGTTCGTTAACCGCTGGAGCGAGGCTGGCCCTACTCACCACATGGCAGCTGCTTCCGGCAGACACATCGACACAATCCTCAAGGTTGCAAAGATTATGAACATTCCTTGCGAGATTGTTACAAGATAAATTAAATACGGCTTAGAAATATATAAACTTAATGGCTTAAATATAAGCGGAGGATATTATGAAATTTTTAGATGCAGAATTTGTTAAAGGCTTTATCAGAATGGCAGACGACGGCTGGCAGCAGGGCTGGCACGAGAGAAACGGCGGAAACCTTTCCTATCGTGTAAAGGCTGAGGAAGTCGAGTCCGTTAAGGAGAACTTCGAGCCGAAGGCTTGGCAGCCGATCGGAACAAGCGTTCCTAATCTTGCTAACGAGTATTTCCTCGTAACAGGTTCAGGAAAGTACTTCAGAAATGTTATCATCAAGCCTGAGGATTCTATCTGCATGATCGAGCTTGACGATAAGGGCGAGAACTACAGAATTGTTTGGGGCCTTGTAAACGGCGGAAGACCGACAAGTGAGCTTCCTTCTCACCTCATGAACCTCGAGGTTAAGAAGCTTCAGGACGAGAGATATCGTGTAGTATATCACGCACACACAACTAACATCATTGCTCTCACATTCGTTCTTCCTCTTGAGGACAAGGTCTTCACAAGAGAGCTTTGGGAGATGGCTACTGAGTGCCCTGTTGTTTTCCCTGACGGTATCGGTGTAGTTCCGTGGATGGTTCCGGGCGGCAGAGAAATCGCTGTTGCTACAAGCGACCTCATGAAGAAGTATGACCTCGCTATCTGGGCACACCACGGCATGTTCGCAGCAGGCTTTGACTTTGACCTCACATTCGGCCTCATGCACACAGCAGAGAAGTCCGCTGAGATCCTCGTTAAGATGCTCTCCATGACAGGTGCAAAGCGTCAGACTATCACTCCTGACAACTTCAGACAGCTTGCTAAGGACTTTAATGTAAATCTTCCTGAGGAGTTCCTCTACGAGAAGTAATTAATAATATTAATTAATACAACAAGCTAAAAGCACACATATATCTACTTTCTTTTGAGCGAACGAATCCGTTTGACGGCGATTTTGTCGGCGGACGGTTTCGCTCGAACTCAAAACAACATCATCTGTAAATACGATTATTTCTTAATACATTCACAGATACATCATCCTTACAAAGACAAAGACTCGGATTTCTCCGAGCCTTTGTTTTTTTATTTGCACAAAAGAAAAGGGAGAATCCGTCGGATTCTCCCTGAATTTATAAAGCCGTAATTATCAGACCACACCCTGAGCGAGCATAGCGTCTGCAACCTTTACGAAGCCTGCGATGTTAGCACCGACAACATAGTTCTTCGGATGGCCGTACTTCTCAGCTGCTGCATCAGCATTAGCAAAGATGTTCTCCATGATTGTCTTGAGCTTAGCGTCAACCTCTTCGAATGTCCAAGAAAGTCTCTGGCTGTTCTGGCTCATCTCGAGAGCGGATGTAGCAACACCGCCAGCGTTGGAAGCCTTGCCTGGGGCAAAGAGAACACCAGCCTCCTGGAGAGCGATTGTAGCGTCAGGAGTTGTAGGCATGTTAGCGCCCTCTGCAACTGCGATTACGCCGTTAGCGATAAGCTTCTTAGCGTCGTCGATGTTGAGCTCGTTCTGAGTTGCGCAAGGAAGTGCGATGTCAACCTTAACTTCCCACTGGTTTGTACCCTCAGCCTTCTTGTCGTGGTACTGAGCGGAAGGTCTCTGTGCAGCGTACTCTGTGAGTCTTGCACGCTTAACCTCTTTGATTTCCTTGAGGAGAGCAACGTCAATTCCCTCCGGATCATAGATCCAGCCTGTGGAATCGGAGCATGTGACAGGCTTTGCACCGAGCTGGTATGCCTTTTCGATAGCGTAGATAGCAACATTTCCTGCACCGGAAACAGAAACTGTCTTGCCTGCGATGTCAATGCCGTTCTTCTTGAGCATAGCGTTTGTGAAATAGAGAAGACCGTAGCCTGTAGCCTCTGTTCTTGCGAGAGAACCGCCGAATGTGAGGCCCTTACCTGTGAGAACGCCCTCGTAGGAGTTGCGAATTCTCTTGTACTGACCGTACATGTAGCCGATTTCTCTTGCGCCTGTACCGATGTCACCAGCAGGAACGTCTGTGTCCTGACCGATGTGTCTGTAAAGCTCTGTCATAAAGCTCTGGCAGAAAGCCATGATCTCTCTGTCAGACTTGCCCTTCGGGTCGAAGTCGGAGCCGCCCTTGCCGCCGCCGATCGGAAGTCCTGTCAAGCTGTTCTTGAAGATCTGCTCGAAGCCGAGGAACTTGATGACACCGAGGTTTACGGACGGGTGAAGTCTGATACCGCCCTTGTAAGGACCGATAGCTGAGTTGAACTGAACTCTGAAGCCGCGGTTAACCTGAACCTTGCCGTTATCGTCGACCCACGGAACACGGAACATAAGCTGTCTTTCCGGCTCTGTGATTCTCTCGAGAATACCAGCTGCCTGGTACTTTGGGTCTGCATCGAGAACCGGCTCGATGGACTCGAGAACCTCTGTTGCTGCCTGGATGAACTCAGGCTCGGAAGGATTCTTCTTCTTGAGGAGCTCTAACTGCTCTTGAACGTATGACATAAAAATAACCTCCGTAAAATTGGCAGATTAAAGTTTGTTTGCAAAAATGAACTTCTTTCTGATTCGTATCTGCCTTTAATGATTTTAAGGGCTAAAGCACAACGATTGTGCTTCACCGTGGCGTTGATTTGATTTTAGCACAAAAAATTCAAAAAAACAAGAAGATTGTAGGAATTTTATCTTTTTATGCAATTTTTGTGCTTTGACACTTCATAAATATTGCGTTTTTGCGTATATGAAAGTCTATTTTATATTAAAATTCACCGAAGCACATTGCTGTTGTAGCAAATTGTACAGAAATATCATTTTGAAGAAAGGATATTTCTTTGCAAGCATTAAAGCTGATTTGTCAAGAGAAATTTATCATAGGACAAAGAGAGCAAACCGAAAAACAAAAAGTATACTAAATCGGTATACTTAATCGATAGAAATTACGGATATAAAATGTGATAAAATTTACCGTGCTTTAACAGTTTGATAATTTTTAGCGAATAGTATATAATCAAGGTCACAGACTATCGTTAAATACTGAAAAACAACTCAAAAGAGGTTAAAATGGAAAATAAAAAGAAAGTATCCGTTCTTGGTGCCGGAAGCTGGGGAACTGCAATAAGCCTTTTGCTTTTCGACAACGGTCACGATGTCACTCTTTGGTCACACAGCAAGGAGGAGATAGAGAATATCGAGAGAACTCACGAAAACGCATCTAAGTTGCCCGGGGTCAATCTTCCCGACGGCATGAAGTATTCTGCTGATTTAGAGAACAGCGTAGAAAGTGCCGATATAATAGTTTTGGCTGTACCGTCCTCGGTCATAAGAGGAATGGCGGCAAAGGTCGGCGGCTTCTCTCGTGAAGGTCAGATAATCGTCACTGTTTCCAAGGGAATTGAGGAGGGCACGTTAAAAACCCAGTCTCAAATTGCCGAGGAGGAGATAAAGAATGCTCCCGTTGTAGCGCTTTCAGGTCCAAGCCACGCAGAGGAGGTTGGCAGAAAATTGCCGACAACTCTCATTTCGGCATCGGAAGACCAAAACAGCGCAAGGATTATTCAGGATGTTTTCATGAATAACTATGTCCGTGTCTACACAAGCGAGGATGTCCTCGGCGTTGAACTCGGCGGTTCGCTCAAAAATGTCATTGCTCTTGCCGCCGGTATGATTGACGGCATGGGATTCGGAGACAACGCAAAGGCGGCACTTATCACAAGAGGTATCGCAGAGATGTCCCGTCTTGCCATTGCAATGGGCGCAAAGGCTGAGACGCTTGGCGGACTTTCAGGAATAGGCGACCTTATAGTTACATGTGAGAGCCGCCACAGCCGAAACAGAAAAGCAGGCTATCTTATCGGCCAGGGAATGACAACCGAACAGGCAATGCGTGAGGTAAAGATGGTCGTAGAAGGAGTTTATTCCGCAAAGGCGGCTTTGTCGCTCGGCAAAAAGTACGGAGTAAGCCTTCCGATTATTGAGGAAGTCAACCATGTTCTCTTTGACGGAAAGGATACAAAAGAGGCTGTCGGCGACCTTATGGGCAGAGATAAAAAATCAGAGTACTGATGAATGTGAGGCGGAGCACGAAAATTGCTTCGCTTTCCTTATTTTCTTGACAAAAAGGGCGTGTTTACATATAATTACAGTGCGTATGTCTTTCACCATAAGGCGATAAATGACATATGATTTGAATGCGGCTGTTTTACCGTGCCGCAAAGTTATGCTATGAAGGAGTGAGGAGTTTCGAGCGTTGTCCCGGGATTCCTTATATTTATTTTTGCGAAAATTCAAAGAAAAGAGGAAGTAAAATGTCAAGAGATACTTACGAATCCCCATTATCTTCAAGATACGCCGACAAGGAGATGAAATATCTTTTCTCTCCGGACATGAAGTTCAGAACATGGAGAAAGCTCTGGATTGCTCTTGCTGAGGCTGAGAAGGAGCTTGGCCTTAACATCACAGACGAGCAGATCGAGGAGATGAAGGCTCACGCAGACGACATCAACTATGAGGTCGCTGAGGAGAGAGAAAAGCTTGTCCGCCACGATGTTATGAGCCATGTTTATGCTTACGGTCAGCAGTGCCCGAAGGCAGCGGGAATCATTCACCTTGGTGCAACATCTTGCTATGTCGGTGACAACACTGATATCATCATCATGACTGAGGCAATGAAGATTATTCGCCGCAAGCTTATCGGTGTTATCCGTGTTCTTTCCGATTTTGCCGAGAAGTACAAGGATCTTCCGACACTTGCTTTCACTCATTTCCAGCCTGCACAGCCGACAACAGTTGGTAAGCGTGCAACTCTTTGGATTCAGGAGCTTATGATGGATCTCGAGAATGTCGAGTACCAGCTTTCAAAGGCTAAGCTTCTCGGCTCAAAGGGTACAACAGGCACACAGGCTTCTTTCCTTGAGCTTTTCGAGGGTGACCACGAGAAGTGTAGAATGGTTGATAAGCTTGTCGCTCAGAAGATGGGCTATGACTCTTGCTTTGCGGTATCAGGTCAGACCTACTCAAGAAAGCTTGACTACCAGATGATCAGCGTTCTTTCCGGAATTGCTCAGAGTGCTACAAAGTTTTCTAACGATATTCGTCTTCTTCAGCACCTCAAGGAGGTTGAGGAGCCGTTCGAGAAGAATCAGATCGGTTCTTCCGCAATGGCATATAAGCGCAATCCTATGAGAAGTGAGAGAATGGCTTCTCTCTCAAGATACCTCATGGTTGACGCTCTCAACCCGGCTATCACAACAGCTGTTCAGTGGTTCGAGAGAACTCTCGATGACTCCGCTAACAAGCGTCTTTCCGTTCCGGAGGGATTCCTTGCGGCTGATGCTGTTCTCAACCTTTACATGAACGTTGCTGACGGTCTTGTTGTTTATCCTAAGGTTATCGAGTCAAGACTTATGGCAGAATTGCCGTTCATGGCAACAGAGAACATCATGATGGATGCTGTTAAGCGCGGCGGAAACCGTCAGGAGCTTCATGAGCACATCAGAATTCACTCAATGGCAGCTTCTAAGGTTGTCAAGGAGGAGGGCGGCAAGAACGACCTTCTCGAGAGAATTGCAAACGATCCGATTTTCGGCGTAACTATGGAAGATCTTCAGGGCATCTTAAAGCCTGAGAAGTATGTCGGCAGAGCACCTGTTCAGACAGAGGACTTCTTGAACGAGGTTGTAAGACCTAAGCTTAAGGAGTATGACGATGTTCCTGAGGAGCACGCAGAAATCAACGTTTAATTTTAAACTAATCAGAAATATATTTGCGAGAGCAAGTATTAATCAAATATAATAATATTTAATCTATCACTAAGAAAGGTGAAGTAAAATGCCAGTTAAAGCTATTGTCGGTGCCAACTGGGGTGACGAGGGCAAGGGTAAGGTAACAGATGTTCTTGCTGAGACAAGTGATATTGTCGTTCGTTTCCAGGGCGGTGCCAATGCGGGCCACACTATCATCAATGAATACGGACGCTTTGCGCTCCACATCCTTCCGTCAGGAAGCTTCTATCCACATATCACCAACATCATCGGAAACGGTGTTGCACTTGATATTAAGAAACTCTGCGATGAACTCAAGAGCATTGAGGATCAGGGAGTTCCGGCACCTAAGCTTATAATCAGCGAGAGAGCTCAGATCCTCATGCCGTACCACGCACTTCAGGACGGCTACGAGGAGGAGAGACTTGCAGGAAGAGCATTCGGCTCAACAAAATCGGGTATTGCTCCGTTCTACTCCGATGTTTACGCAAAGACAGGTATAATGGTCGCTGACCTCTATGACGATGAGAGACTCAAGGCAAGACTCGGCGCAGCGGTTGAGGTTAAGAATATTCTTTTCGAGCACCTCTATCACAAGCCGAAGCTTGATTTCGAGACTCTTTATAACGAGCTCAAGCAGTACAGAGAGCTCATCAGACCGTATGTCGGTGACGCTGTTTCATTCGTTCACAAGGCACTCAAGGAGGGCAAGACTGTTCTTCTCGAGGGTCAGCTTGGCTCCATGAAGGATCCTATGCTCGGTATGTGCCCGATGACAACATCTTCTCACACACTTGCAGGCTTCGGTACTGTCGGTGCATGTGTTCCTCCGACAGAGCTCAAGGAGGTTATATGCGTAACTAAGGCATATTCCTCATGTGTCGGTTCTCCGACAGAGCCATTCGTCAGCGAGCTCCTCGGTGAGGAGGGCGACGAGCTTCGCCGCAGAGGCGGAGACAAGGGCGAGTTCGGTGCTACAACAGGCAGACCAAGAAGAGTCGGCTGGTTCGACACCGTCGCTACAAAGTACGGCTGCATGGTTCAGGGCGCAACAAACGTCTGCATCACATGTCTCGATGTTCTTTCCTATCTCGATGAGATCAAGGTTTGCACAGGATATGAGATTGACGGCGAGGTAACAGATGTGTTCCCTGTTCCCGCAAAGCTTTCTAAGGCAAAGCCGGTGTTCACAACTCTTCCGGGATGGAAGTGTGACATCAGGGGAATCAAGAACTACGAGGATCTCCCTGAGAACGCAAAGAAATACGTAGAATTCATTGAAAAGGCTATTGACGCAAGAATTGGAATGGTTTCCAACGGCCCGTCAAGAACTGACATTATTTACAGGTAATCATTATGTGCGGAATTGTAGGATATATTGGAGAAAATCGAGCTGTCCCGTTCCTTTTGCAGGGACTTGAGAAGCTCGAGTACAGAGGGTATGATTCTTCCGGAGTTGCAGTCTACGGCGGCGGAAAAATCGAAATAGTTAAGGCAAAGGGTAGACTTAGTGTTCTCGAGGGCATTCTCGACGAGAGAGAGCCGCTCATGGGCAGCATGGGAATAGGACACACAAGATGGGCAACTCACGGTGCTCCGTCAGACCTTAACTCACATCCGCATCTCAGCGAGGACGGTCGTTTTGCGGTCGTTCATAACGGAATTATTGAGAATTACCTTGAAATCCGTGAGTATTTAATCCGCAAGGGAATTGAATTTGTTTCGGAGACCGATACAGAGGTTGTCGCTCAGCTTCTTGAGTATTACTATAACGGCGAATGTCAGGGACATATTCTCGAGACTATCGCAAAGGTTATCTCTAAGGTTGAGGGCAGCTATGCGCTCGGTATCATTTGCGAGGATTATTCAGACAGAATTTTCTGCGTCAGAAAGGACAGTCCGCTCATCATCGGCAAGGGAAAGGGAGAGAACTATTTAGCTTCCGATATTCCCGCAATCCTTGCCGGCACAAGAGAGATTGTCAGAATTCAGGAGAAAGAAATAGCTGTTCTCACAAAGGACGACGTTAAGTTCTATGATTCCGACCTCGAGGAAATCGAGAAAGAATCTGAGATTGTCGAGTGGGATTTGGCTTCGGCTGAAAAGGGCGGCTATCCGCACTTTATGCTCAAGGAAATCAACGAGCAGCCTGAGGTTGTGAGAAACACAATTTCTCCGCGAATTCGTGACGGTAGAATCGTTCTTGACGATGTCTCCCTCACAAAAGAGGACTTTGATAAGATCAACAAGATTTATTTTATCGGCTGCGGTACCGCTTATCATGTCGGTGTAGCTGGTAAATATACATTTGAGAAGCTTGTCAGAATTCCTGTCGAGACCGACGTCGCATCTGAGTTCAGATACCGTGATCCGCTGCTTGACGAGCACACGCTGGTTATCATTATCAGCCAGTCCGGTGAGACAGCAGATACTCTTGCCGCTCTTCGTGAGGCTAAAAAGCACGGCTCAAGAACTATTTCCATCGTAAATGTTGTCGGCTCTACCATTGCTAACGAGAGTGATGACGTAATATATACATGGGCCGGCCCTGAGATAAGCGTTGCTTCAACAAAGGCTTATTCTACTCAGCTTGCCGTCATGTACATGATGGGTATATATCTTGCAGACCTCAAGGGCACTATAACAAGCGAGCAGTATGACTCTTATGTCAAGGATCTTGAAAGACTTCCGGAGCTCATCAGCGAGACTCTCAAGGAAGAGGAAAAGATTCAGTACTTCGCTTCAAAGTCATTCGGCGCAGATGATATGTATTTCATCGGAAGAAACGTGGATTATGCCGTATCTCTCGAAGCATCGCTTAAGCTTAAGGAGATTTCATATATTCACTCCGAGGCTTACACTGGCGGCGAGCTCAAGCACGGCCCTATTTCACTTATCGAGCCTGGTACACTTGTTATTGCTTTTGCATCTTATCAGAAGCTGTTCGAGAAGATGCTCTCCAATATCAAGGAGGTTAAGGCAAGAGGTGCCGTTGTCCTTGGCGTCACAACCGAGAACAGAAAGGAAATTGAGTCCGAGACAGACTTCAACTTCTATATTCCTGAAATTTCAGACTTCATGCTTCCGAGCGTTGAGGTCGTTCCGTTCCAGCTTTTTGCTTATTATGTTGCCGCTATGAGAGGCTGTGACATTGATAAGCCGAGAAACCTTGCAAAGAGCGTTACGGTAGAATAAAATAAACTAAAAAGAAGATGCCCCCAAATCTCAGAGACCCGGTCTCTGAGAGGGAGCACCTTTTGTACATTTTTTACCTTACTCTAAATTTCATCAAAAGGAGGAGACCAATGTCCAATTCAGCATCAGTCAGCGAAAAGGTACTTGTCCTTGATTTCGGCGGACAGTACAACCAGCTTATCGCAAGGCGTGTGCGTGACCACAAGGTCTATGCGGAAATTCTTCCGTATACAACACCAATCGAAGAAATTAAAGCTAATAACTATAAGGGCATTATATTCACGGGCGGCCCGAATTCCGTCTTTGATATGAGCTCGCCGCATTACACTAAGGAAATTCTTGAGCTTGGAATTCCCGTGCTCGGAATTTGCTACGGCTGCCAGCTTATCGCATGGATGGCAGAGGGTGAAGTTAAGACTGCACCTGTTTCCGAATACGGCAAAATCGACTTCAGCGTAATCAATAGCGACTCGAAGCTTTTCAAGGATGTTCCGAAGACAAGCACCGTTTGGATGAGCCACACAGACTATATCTCAAAGGCACCTAACGGATTTGAGGTCACAGGCAATACAAATGATTGTCCGTGCGCCGCTATGGAGAACGTCGAAAAGAATATCTATGCCGTTCAGTTCCACCCGGAGGTAACTCACTCCGAATTCGGTAACAAAATGCTCTACAATTTCCTCTATGAGGTATGTGATTGCAAGGGCGATTGGGTTATGGAGAACTTCATAGATGATACTGTTGCCGCACTCAGAGAGAAAATCGGCGATAAGAATGTTATTCTCGGTCTTTCAGGCGGAGTTGACTCTTCTGTTGCCGCAGGACTTTTGAGCCGTGCAGTAGGAAAGCAGCTCACTTGCGTATTTGTCGACCAGGGCCTTATGAGAAAGGACGAGGGAGACTTTGTCGAGCAGACATTCACTTCACTTTTTGATATGAATTTCGTCAGAGTTAACTGCGGAGATCACTTCATGCAGTGCTTAAAGGGCGTAACTGATCCTGAGGAGAAGAGAAAGATAATCGGAACAGAGTTCTACAAGGTGTTCTGGGACGAGGTTCGTGCGAGAGCAGAGGACGGATATTTTGCACAGGGAACAATTTATCCCGACAGAATTGAGTCCGGTAAGGGAAAGAGTGACGGAAAGGCTAATACCGCCGTTATCAAAACTCACCACAACATGGTTAAGAGACCTGACGATATCAAGTTCATCGATACAATTGAGCCGCTCGGTGACCTCTTCAAGGACGAGGTCAGAAAGGTCGGAGAGAAGCTCGGTATTCCGAAGGAGCTTGTCTGGCGTCAGCCGTTCCCGGGACCGGGACTCGGTGTACGCATCATCGGTGAGGTAACCGCAGAGAAGGTAAGAATTCTTCAGGATGCCGACTGGGTCTTGCGTGACGAGATGGCAAAGAACGGCTACGAGAAGGAATTGGCACAGTTCTTCTGTGTTCTTCCGGGAGTTAACTCTGTCGGAGTTATGGGCGATCACAGAACCTATGACAACGTAGTAGTTATCCGTGCGGTCACAACAGACGACTTTATGACAGCCGACTGGGCGAGAATTCCGTATGATATTCTTGCAAAGGTATCTAACAGAATCACAAACGAATGCGCTCACATCAACCGCGTAGTTTACGATATAACCAGTAAACCCCCGGGAACTGTCGAGTGGGAATAATCCACGCCACTTAAAAAAGCCCGTAAATACAGGCTTTTCGACACTTTGAAGCCCTCTGTGGCAACAAAATGGCAACATTATTTGAATTATTGTAAAAGTAAAGAGC
>CAVAMJ010000026.1:0-16685 GCA_963589785.1 Bacteroidaceae bacterium
AAAAGTTTTTGGTTTCGCTTTTTACAAAAAGCGAACGGGTGTGGGCGGAGCCCACGGATAATTAGTATGTATAATTAAGAATTAATAATTAGCGAGAACAAAAAACTGAGCGAAGCGAAATAAAAAGAGATAGGCTGGCAAAGTTAACCAAAAATGCGAATGCATTTTTAGAATGCGAAGCGTTCGTGGTTGGGCTTTGTCAGCCGAACTATTCGCACAAAGAGAAATACAGAACAGCACAAATATAAATATCCCGTGTGGGCAATAACAGAATGCCTACACGGGGTATTTTGATTTTAATAACAAACTAAAATTAACGAAACGGTTTCATCTCTTTGTTGATTGCCGATATTTTTCTTTCTGTAAACCGTTCGGCTTCTTCGGTCAACTACGGTCGCTACGCTCCCTAAAAGCACTTCGTGCTTTTGGTTTTCCTCATCAGCCTGTCTTTTTTATTATCGCTTCGCTCTGTTTTTCAGTTTCCGTTCATTATTAATTATTAATTGTTAATTATTAATTCTCCGTGGGCTCTGCCCACACCCGGTCGCTTTTTGAAAAAAGCGACGCAAAAACTTTTGTGTTTTTGTGTTTTTAACTTACTGCTCAAGTCCAAACATCTGGTTTAACAGCGTTTTTCCTGTTTCTGTCTTAAACCATGTATCACGAGATCTGACAATCGCATCCTTTGAGAGCTTCTCCTCAAATCCGTTTACAAGAAAATCTGCTTCAAGTATTATCTGCCAATCTATTCCGTCAACACCCTTATACGTGTGGTGGTGTCCGACTATATAGCTTATTCTCTCGATTGATTTTTCGTCTACTCCGCATTCTCTCAAAAGCTCCTTCGAGACGATTTCTCCCTCTTTCTCCTGATAAGGGCCTGCCGATGAGCCGTATTTTTCGAGTGCCGGTTTTATTCCTATATCGTGCACCATTGCGGTGAGTTCGATAAGCTCTTCTGTTTCTTTATCAATATTTTCGCCCATTGCTATCAGTGCGGCGTAATTATGCACCTTTGTGAAGTGCTGAATTCTATGAGTTACTCCGTTTTCATACTCAAACATTGCACGGAAAACCTTTGCACATAAATCTGTCATTTTATTTTCCTCTCTGTTAAGCTTTTTTGAGTGCGGGGGTCAGAACTGCTGTATAATGCTTTGTTTCGTGACCGATTTCAATAGTGTCGCTCATCATATTGACCCATCTGCCGCATATATCGAGATAATTATCAAGCGTTTCAAGAACATCAAAGCCGAAGTCGCTTGTTCTGTAATGCATTGGTATGACAACTTTTGCGTTTGTTACAGCGGCGATTGCGGCGGCAGCCTTTGAATCTATGGTATAAAATCCGCCTGTCGGTATCATTACTGCGTCGGCGTTGCTTAAAAGCTCGATTTCTTCGTGAGAAAGACCGCATCCGCTATCGCCGTAATGGACGATTTTAATTCCGTCAGACTCGAAAATTCGGATTATATTATTTCCTCGCTTCTCACCCTTGCAGTCATCGTGGTAAGTATTGATTTCTGTTACGGTGAATGGATTATTCTCCGAGGGAATTATCTTTACGGCATCACGATAGTTGTGGTCGTAGTGCTCGTGTGAGCAGTAGACAGCATTTGCCGTTTCATCAATCGGTGATAGTCCCGGAACACTTTCTGGCTCATATGGGTCTGTTATGAAGCTAAAACTGTCTTTAGAAATTTTGAAGCAGCTGTGACCGAGCCATTTAATCGTTATTTTGGATGACATAGTTTTCCTCCTTAAGTTTTTCTGTTTATTCTATGATTATATCCCAAATCAAATTTAAGGTAAAGAAAATCGAAAGATAAAATGAGATGTAATTGTGAATTTTTGTTAATATTGTACCGCAAAGAGCTTAAAATCTGTTATTAAACTTGCTTTTTTTTCCTTTTGGTTTATAATATAGTGTAAATAACCTTGTGAAAAACGTAAGTAACTATACGTGTTAACAATGACTAACTAACAAAGGAATGACTTAATGAAAGAACCTGAGGTTATATTTGTCCTCAGCAATTATCTCAGTCGAGATAATTGCCCTGTCGTTGTGAAGGGCGGTTTAATCGAGCGTGATGCAGAAAGCGACGAGCTTTCGCTTGAAATCACACTTATCAATGTCGGAGAGCTTGAGGTTAAGAGCGCAAGCGTAGATTTGCACATAACCGACAGAGGAAACCACGAAATAACGGTAATAAGAGACTATAAATTAAGTGAT
Source organism: Bacteroidaceae bacterium (assembly GCA_963589785.1). Taxonomy (GTDB): domain Bacteria; phylum Bacillota; class Clostridia; order Oscillospirales; family Acutalibacteraceae; genus SIG603. The sequence continues at coordinate 2,234 of CAVAMJ010000026.1, forward strand.
CTTTCGGCTAAAAGAAACGATACCTTTTCGGGCAGAATGAAGCTTGAAACTGAAGAAGGCACAGCGGCAAGCTTTGCCGTTTCAATAAGAAAGGTAGTTTTTGAGGACGAGAGCGAATGGGAGGGCTCGGCAACTTGGATGTACGACAGTCTGCCGAAGGCATATGCTCCCGAGGAATATTTTGAAAACAAAAATCTTGACCCTGAGCTCGGTTCTCAATACGCACGAAGCTTTAACGAGGAACTCAATAGCGACGTAAAAGTAAAGAACATTCCGCTTAAGGGAAATGCTCTTTGGCTTTGTTCTTGCGGAAGACTCAACCGAATTGACGAAACCGAATGTACCGCATGCGGACTCACTTTTGAAGTGCAGAAAAAGCTTTTCGAGGACGAAGAAAAGCTTAAGGAAAAGCTGTCTGCGTTCAGAAAGAGCGAGGAGGAGCGCCTTGAGAGAGAAAGACTCGAGAGGGAGCGTCTCGAGAGGGAAGAGAAAGAGCGTCTCGAGAGAGAGAAGAAAGAGGCAGAGAGACGGGCTAAGAGAAACCATATGCTCAAAATCGGCGGTTTAATCGCATGCGTTTTGGTCATAGTCGGTTCTGTTGTAGGCTTCACCTACTACAACCGTGTTATTGTGCCGCATAAAATGCTCGAAAATGCTCAGACAGCCTTTGAGAACAAGGACTACAAGAAAGCCGCAGAGCTTTACACTACGCTTGGTGCCGATAAATATGAAGACGAAATTGATGAGTCTAATTATCAGTATGCATGTGCTTTGTTCGATGATGGCAAGTACAGCGAGGGCGCTTCGATTTTTGAATATCTCGGCGATTACAAGGACTCTGAAGATAAGCTTACATATGCCGATTATCAGTCGGCGATATCTCTTTACGAGAATGAAAAGTGGGACGATGCGATTTCTGCTTTTCAAAAGCTTGACGGTTACGAGGACAGCGTAAATTACATTCAAAAGTCTCGCACGGGCAAGGCTATTGAAGCAATAGAAAAGAACGATATCGATACTCTCAAGAAGGTTAAGGTCAAAATTCACGATGAGGATTGCCTTTCCCAAATTGAGGATGCCGCTTGCAAAAAGGGAATAAGCCTTTATGAGGACGGCGATTATGACGATGCAAAAACCTATTTTGCAATGGTCACAAGCGAAAAACAGCTTGCAAAAATCAATGCCGCAAAGCTTACCCGTGCCGAAACCCTCATTGATGAGGGCGACTACGACACGGCTGAGGAAATTCTCGATGAACTCAAGGATTACGAGGGTTCAGATAAGCAGATGAGTAAGCTTCATTACCTGAGAGCATGCACACTACTCGAGAGCGGTGACTTAGACGAAGCCGAAACCGAGCTTGAAAAAGCGGGAGACTATGAGGGCTCAAGCGACAAGCTAAATGAAATCCTCTATGCACGTGCTCAAAAGCTTGAGAAGGACGGCGAAAACGAGGCGGCTGTCAGTGTATATGAGAGCATTTCAGGTTATAAAGATGCCGATACTAAGGCTCAAACGCTCAAATACAGCGTGGCAAAGTCTTATTATGACAGCGAAAATTATGAGAAAGCCGCCATTCTTTTCGAGGAGCTTGGCGATTATCAGGATTCGCACGCATACTACACAAGAGCCCAGTATCGCTACGGCTCAAAGCTTTTCAGTGACGGAAGCTATGTTGATTCGTACAACGCACTTTACAAAATCAAGTGGTATGAGCCTGCATATTATGACCTTGTAACAAAAAGCGCTTACTATCAGTATGTTTACGATGTCGGTGTCGGACCAAATCCGAATGACGAGAAAATCGATATCATATCTGACAGCAAGCTTTAAAGAAAAAAGGTGTGGAAAACAAGTTTCTATCTAAACAAAAACAACAGACCGCAATTTCGGTAAATACGAAAGGAGAATTAAAATGAACATTCATGAATCTGCCGAAGATTATCTCGAGACTATACTTGTGCTCAAGGAAAGAAAGGGCTACGTAAGGTCGATAGATATAGTAAACGAGATGGGATTTTCGAAGCCGAGCGTTTCGGTTGCAATGAAGAGACTTCGTGAGAACGGGTTTATTGCAATGGACAACGACGGATTTATCAGCCTTTTGCCTCCCGGACAGACGATTGCAGAGAAGGTTTATAATCGCCACAAGGTGCTCACAAAGTTCTTTGTAAATATCGGAGTTCCCGAGGAGATTGCCGCTAAGGATGCTTGCAAAATCGAGCACGACATAAGCGAAGAGGCTTTTTCCGCTATAACAATAATCGCCGAGCACGGCTGCGGCGCATGCATTCTCAACAAACTCGGAAAAGAAGTGACTGAATAATGAAAAAGGGCGAGAAGCTTAGAAATCTGTTCTTTGGTTCTTCATTACTGGTGGCGGCGCTGGGAGTATTCATAGTACTTCAGCCCGACAGCAGTCTTCGAATTATAACCTATTGCTTAGCAACGGTTATTCTGCTATTGGGACTTATTGACCTCATCACATTTCTCGTGAATAAAGAGGACAGGGGCTCGCTGTGGTATCTCATGGTGAGAAGTGTCGCATTCTTTATTCTCACGATATTTATGTTTGTGAAGAGCGAATATGTCTCGTCAGTTCTCCCGTTCCTCTTTGGTTTTCTTCTTTCGATTGACGGACTTTACAAAATCGTCACGGGAATTGAAATCAAGAAGAGCGTGAACACCTGGTCGAGTGTACTCATTTTAGGTATTGCAATTCTTGTTGTCGGTGTTATAATAGTACTGAACCCGTTCAAGGTGGCAAAGCTTACGATGCAGGTCATCGGCATTTCGCTCATCTGTGACGGGGTGTTCAACATCTGGGCTCAGATAAATCACCGCAAGCACGTCAAGGTTCAAACTCAGCTTGTAGAGACAACGGCAAGAGATGTTGAGGATAAGTAATAGCCTTTCGGAGGAATAGCTCAGCTGGTTAGAGCGTCCGCCTCACACGCGGGAGGTCTCGGGTTCGAGTCCCGATTTCTCTACCATAAAAACCGCCTTAAATGGCGGTTTTTTCTTTTGCCCGCATATCCCCCCGGGGGGCTTTTTTGAAGTGAACAAATATGGTATACTAAACCATAAGCAATGGGGCTTGTGACAGGAAGTCGCAGCGTTTGTCAGAAGACAATTTTGAGTTTTGCTTTCATATAGGTGAAGTATAGCTATAGACTGAAGTCTACTGTAAGTGCGCAGAAAGCGCATACAGCGGACTTTTTTTATATTGATAGGAGAATTTAAATGCTAAATTCAGGTGTCAAAGAAAGAATTGATCTAAAAATATATGACACGGGACTTATTATCCCGGCTACCGTTATCAGAGGAAGAGAGAAGGGCGGACAGATTACTTTTTCTGCCGGAGTTCACAGCCGTGAGTATATCGGAATAGATGCATTAAGGCGACTCGCCGATGAGCTTGATCCCAATAAAATAAATGGAACGGTTATTATTTTGCACTGCATAAATTATGATGGATTTATCAGCCGCAGTGCTGATGTTTTTCCTCAGGACGGAAAGAATTTAAATCGTGAATTTCCCGGAAATGAAAATGGAAGTATTACGCAGAAGGTGTCGAAGTTTCTCGAGGAGAATATAATTAAAAACAGCGATTATCTTGTCGATTTACATTCGGGCGGATTTTGTGAGGAGCTCACTTCTCATGTATATTTTCACGGCACAGCTGAAAAGAGCGTTTGTGATCTCTCCGAGAAATTAGCACGATTAACAAGTTCGCCTTATATTGTCAGATCAAGTGCGGTAAATGGTTTTTACAGCTACGCAGGTCAAATGGGTGTGCCCGCAATCATACTCGAAAGAGGCGGTATGGGAGTATTCAATCGCAGTGAGGCGGACGAGGATATATCCGATGCACTGAATATAATGCGTGGACTTGGCTTTTTGAATGACGAAATAGAGCCGAAATACGCTGAAAAGCATCTTATCAAAACTGCGTTTTATGAGGATGCACCGTGCAGTGGCTGTTGGTATCCCGTAAAGAGAGCGGGGGACAAAATAGAGAAAGATGAAGTTATCGGTGAAATCCGAAGCATATATGGAGATTTGCTTAAAGAAATCCGTGCAAAGGTTTCGGGTGTGATATTATATCAGACTGCATCACTTGGAATAGAAGAAGGAAGTTCAATGACGGCTTACGGTAAGCTTGAGGATTGATTTAAAAGAGGTTGTATGAACACGATTAAAGAGGATATGGAAAAATATTGGACGCAGAGAGCAGAGAAGTTCTCCGCACTGCGCCTCAAAGAATTTGAATCGGAAAAGCATGCCCAGTGGCTAAAAGAGCTCGAAAATCATCTGCCTAAGGGAGAGAAACTGAATATTCTCGATATTGGCACGGGGACGGGATTTTTTGCACTGCTTCTTGCCGAAAAAGGACATCATGTCACGGGAATTGACATTACTCCCGAGATGATTAAGGAGGCAAAGCGCCTTTCGGATAAGCTTAATTTGTCGGCTGATTTTTATGTGATGGACGCTGAAAAGCCTAATTTGCCGAAAGCTTCGTTTGATGCGATAGTCACACGAAAGCTCACTTGGACACTGCCGAATTTGCCAAGCGCATACCGTGCATGGCACGAATTATTAAAGCCGAACGGAGTGCTTATTAATTTTGATGCCGACTATTGCCGTGAGAAGAAAACCGAACTTCCGCCGCATCACGCTCATCAGGATGTCGGGGATAAATTAATGAGCGAATACGAGAGAATGAAATCTGTTTTGAGAGAAAATCAAAAGCCTCGACCGCAGTGGGACAGAGAATTGCTTTTAGAAGCAGGCTTTTCAAGCATCGAAATTGATAACGATGTATGGGACAGAATTTATACACAAAAGGATGAATTTTACGATCCGACAAAGGGCTTTGCGATTATCGCAAAGGCTTAACGAGGTGAAAGACATGAATAAATCAAAAGAATATATCGGAGATAACATTGCTTACTGGACTAAGCGTGCCCCAAGCTATTCAGATGTTAACAAAGAGGAGCTCGGTACTTCTCAGCATAGTGTTTGGAGCAAGACGCTTGATTCACGAATACAAAAGCATTTTAACGGAAAAAAGCGTGAGGATATCCGCGTGCTTGATGTTGGCACAGGTCCGGGCTTTTTTGCGATAATTTTAGCAGAACTCGGCTATCAGGTGACTGCTGTTGACTATACTGCGGCGATGCTTGAGAGGGCAAAGGAAAATGCGGGCAAGCTCGCAAGAAAAATCAGCTTTCATCAAATGAATGCAGAGGAGCTTCTTTTTGATGACGACAGCTTTGACGTTGTTGTCTCAAGAAATCTAACATGGAATTTGCCTACTCCGGAGAGGGCATACACTCAGTGGGTGCGTGTTCTTAAAAAGGACGGCTTGCTTCTTAATTTTGATGCAAACTGGTACCGCTATCTTTATGATACGGCGGCTGAAGAAAAGCATATTTCCGACAGAGAAAATGTGCTTACCGAAAATGTTGTAGATGACACTGCCGGAACAGATGTCGATGCAATGGAGTCGATTGCAAAGAGAGCGCCGCTTTCAAAATGCTTGCGACCAAGCTGGGATTTGGATGTTCTCAGTAAGCTTGGAATGAATGCGGCGGCTGATACTGAAGTTTGGAGACAGGTTTGGACTCGTGACGAGTTTATCAATAATGCTTCCACACCGATGTTCCTTGTAGCCGCTTCAAGAGCGGTTTAAGGTGAATATGAGAAAATACATAATTCACCGACTTCTGCAGTTAATTCCTATTTTGTTCGTCATAACGTTTCTTTCCTTTGGCATGATGCGCCTTGCGGGAAGTGACGCGGTTCTTCAGAAATCTGAAAACACAGGCGTTGCGGTTTCACAGGAGATGATAGACTTAGCAAGAAGTGAGCTTGGACTTGATAAGCCATTCTTAACGCAGTATTTTGTTTGGCTTTCGGGACTTTTCCACGGTGACATGGGGACAAGTTATATTTCGGGAAGAGAGGTTTTCCCGACATTTATTTCAAAGCTTCCCGCAACACTTCTTTTGACTTTAGTCACGATAATTTTAACCGTCATTATCTCCGTTCCGCTCGGAATTCTTTGTGCGGTATCGCAAAATAAATTCACCGACCGCTTGATTCGTGCTTTAAGCTTCTTTGGAAACAGCATGCCGACTTTCTTTGTCGCACTGTTGCTGATTTATTTTTTTGCAATTCGTTTCAAGTGGTTTTCCGTTATATCACGAGATGTCAGTCTGCAAAATGTAATTTTGCCGTCGGTGACTCTCGCATTTGCTATGTCTGCAAAATATATCAGACAGGTGCGCTTGGCTGTACTTGAAGAGCTTGGAAACGACTATGTTGCGGGAGCAAAGGCGAGGGGAATAAGGTTTTCTAACACGCTTATTAAGAGTGTGCTTCGCTCCTGTCTTGTGACAATCGTCACTTTGCTCACTCTTTCTGTTGGAAATTTGCTTGGCGGAACTGCGATAGTGGAGTCGATTTTCATGTGGGACGGTGTCGGAAAGCTTGCCGTTGATGCTATCAACATGCGTGATTATCCGATAATTCAGGCATATGTCATGTGGATGGCGATAATTTATGTTGTCGTGAATTTAATCACCGACTTGCTCTATCATGTGCTTGACCCTCGTATTCGTTTGGGAGGTGAGAGAAGATGACAGACGTTAGTGAACCGACAGTGCGCCGACAAAAAATCCGCAAAGACTACAACAAGAAAAAGCTCCTTTTTCTCTTGATACTAACTTCCGCTTTTATGCTTGTCGTGATTTTTGCCGAAAACATTTGCCCATACGATCCGAATGCGCAGATTTTTTCTTCCCTCGAATCTCCCAGTCTTTCGCACCTTGCGGGATGCGACCGCATGGGCAGAGATCTTTTTTCGAGAATACTTATCGGACTGAAAACAAGCGTGCTTTCCACTCTTGTCCTTGTGGGAATAATATGTATTTTCGGGACGACAGTCGGAGTTTTGTGCGCTCACTTCGGCGGTGCTTTTGACAGCGTTATCATGCGTGTGTCAGATATTTGCTTGGCTTTCCCGGGGCTTGTCTTTGCGCTTGCGATAGCTTCACTTCTCGGCTCTGGACTTAATAATGCCGTAATTGCACTTGCGGTCGTAAGCTGGCCGAAATATGCCCGTGTGGCGAGAAGTCAGACTCTTGCGGCGGAAAGTTCCGATTATATTGCGGCGGCTCGTCTTTCCGGAGACAATGATTTTCAGCTTATTGTCCGTCATATTTTGCCGAATATCTTTGGCACGATTTTAGTGACAGCCGTGCTCGACATTGGCACTATGATGACAGAGCTTGCGGGACTTAGCTTTTTGGGACTTGGCGCAACTCCTCCGACAGCAGAGCTTGGAAGCATGATGAGCGGCGGCCGCAGTATGCTTTTCACTCACCCGTGGGTCATTGTTTCACCGGGAATTGCGATTTTCGTGGCAGTTTCAATTTTTAATCTGTTGGGTGATGCCGTGCGAGATTATCTCGAGCCTAGAGCAGTCCGCAGTTAATTTGGGAGAATTTAATTTGAGAAAAAAGAAAATTAAAATACAAGTTTCTTGGATTTTAGCCGTGCTGATTTTTGTCTCGGTGTTATTTTCGGGTTGTTCTTCAGAAAATATATCTGAAGATACGCAAAGCGACAATAAGACATTTATTCTCGGTGATACCACCTTTAATTCTGAGAACGAAGAGCCTGATATAAATCCTCACAACGCATATTCGGGCTGGGCATGCATACGCTATGGGGTAGGCGAAACGCTTTTTAAATATACCGATGATATGGAAATTGAGCCATGGCTTGCGAGCGACTACGAGCTTGAGGACGAGTTGACATGGAAAATTGAGCTTCGTGACGATGTGACATTTTCAAACGGAAGAAAGCTTGATGCACAGTCTGTTAAGGAGTGCCTTGAGCATTTGACCGAAAATCATTTAAGAGCACAAAGCAACCTTACGATTGAAAGTATTTCTGCCGAAGGTCAGACCTTGATAATAAAAACAAGCGAGCCGTGCCCCACAATGCTAAATTATCTCTGCGACCCGTACGCATGTATAATCGATATGCAAGCGGGTATAACAGAAGAAGGTATCGTGACGGGTACGGGGCCGTATGTTGCGACAGAACTAATAACAGACGAGGAATTAAAGCTTGAGAAAAATCAAGATTATTGGAACGATGAACCGGGATTTGATAATATCCGTGTGCTGACAATTTCGGACGGAGACACGCTGACCATGGCTCTTCTTTCGGGCGAGATTGATGCGGCTTACGGAATGTCGTATGTCAGTTATCCGCTTTTTGAAAACGAGAATTACAGCTTTTCAAGCACTGCAACGGCACGTGCGTTTTTTATTAGCATGAATTTCGAGAGCACGATAATTCAAGACGATGCAGTAAGGAAAGCTATCGCATTGAGTATCGATAAAAACAGATTTGTAGACGAGCTTTTGGACGGTCACGGTTATGTGGCAGACGGCGCTTTTCCAAGTAGCTTTACCTTTGGCGGCGATGCGTTAAGTGCAGAGGAATATGATCCCGAGGAGGCTTGCGCTGTTTTGGAGGCGGCTGGCTGGATTGATACTGACGGTGACGGAATTCGTGAGAAGAACGGCGAAAAGCTGACCATTCGCTGGCTAACTTATCCGAGCCGACAGGAATTGCCGCTTCTTGCCGAGTCGGCACAGGCTACACTTGGTGCTGTGGGATTTGATGTCATAATAAACAGCACAGCTGATCACAACAGTATTCGTTCTGATTCTTCTGCGTGGGATGTTTACGCAAGTGCAATGGTCACCGCACCTACGGGAGACGCTGAAAATTTCTTTGCGTCACATTGCCTTGACTCTTCCGCTTCAAACAACGGTCATTATCACAACGATAAACTTGAGACGCTTGCTGATGAATTGGACAAAACCTTTGATACCGAACTGCGAACTGAGCTTGCAATTGAAATGCAAAAGATAATTTTAGACGATAATGCCTTTGTTTTTTGCTCACATTTGCAGATGAGTCTCATATCAAAATCAAGCGTGACGGGCTTTACCGCTCACCCTTGCGATTATTACGAAATTACAGCCGAACTTAAACCGAGTGAATGAAACGGAAAGGCGAGAGATGAAACCATTACTTGAATATAACCGCGTTTCTGTCAGCTTCAACGGACATGAAGTGACGCACGATGTCAGCTTTTCTTTGCAGTCGGGAGAAATTCTCGGCATAGTGGGGGAATCGGGCAGTGGAAAGAGCACGCTTCTGAAAGCCGCCGTAGGACTTCTCGGTGCAGACGGTCTCGTCACAAGGGGAGATATTTTCTTTGATAATAAGAATTTACCTGATTTATCCGAGCGAGAAATGCGAAATATATGCGGTGTGAAAATCGGCATGATATTTCAGGACGCAAAGGCTTCGTTTTGTCCCGTTCGCAAAATCGGCTCTCAAATTCATGAAAGTATGTCGGCGCACATGAAAATTACAAAGGCTCAATCAAAGCGGCTCACTCTCGAAATGTTCGATAAGCTTGAACTAAAAAACGGAGAGAGAATTTGGAACAGTTATCCCTTCGAGCTTTCCGGAGGAATGAATCAGCGTGTCGGAATTGCCGTTGCTATGCTGATGAAGCCTCCTGTGCTTCTTGCCGATGAGCCGACAAGTGCACTTGATGTTTCCTCTCAAAAGCAAGTTATAGAGGAAATGCTTCGTTTGCGTGAGATTTTCGGCACTTCAATCATGCTTGTCACACACGATATATCTGTTGTATCTGCGGTTGCGGACAAAATTCTTGTTCTAAAGGACGGTAATATCATGGAGTACGGATCTGCAAGCGAGATTTTAAACGCGCCGAAGAACAGCTACACTATGGAACTTCTTGCCGCCGTGCCGAGACTGAAAAGGGTGTGAGTGATGAAAGAATTATTAAAGACAGAGGCGCTCACAAGACGCTTTAAGGATAACGATAAGACGGAATTTGCCGCAGTCGATAATGTAAGCTTTGTGCTTTATGAGGGCGAAACACTTGGAATTGTAGGTGAATCTGGGTGCGGTAAAAGCACACTCGTCAAGCTTATAACAGGACTTCGTTCTGCCGACAGCGGTAAGATTTATCTTGACGGGGAGGACATAACAAAAGCACACGGAAAGAGGCTTCGTGAGGTGTATCGAAAGATGCAAATGGTTTTTCAGTCGCCCGTGTCTTCATTTGACCCAAGAAAAACTATCGGTTACGGTATAGGCGAGAGCCTACAAAATAACGGAGTGAAAAAAACAGAGAGACTGAAGCGAACAGCAGAACTCTTAGCAGAATGCGGTCTTTCAGGAGATTATGCCGAAAGGTATCCGCATGAGCTGAGCGGCGGAGAGTGCCAAAGGGCGGCAATCGCACGTGCACTTGCAATCGAGCCGAGAATTTTGATTTGCGATGAAGCGACAAGCGCCCTTGATGTGACTGTACAAAAGCAGATAATGGAGCTTTTGCAGTCGTTAAAGCAAGAAAAGAAGCTGTCTTTCCTGTTTATTTGCCATAATCTCGCACTTGTGCAGTCGTTTTGCGACCGTGTGATTGTTATGCAGGACGGAAAAATAGCCGAGGAGGGCACGCCTGACGAGATTATTAAATCGCCTAAAACAGAGTATACAAAACGCTTGATTGATGCGGCATTTTGAAATTTCAAAGAAGTAAAATCAACACAAAAAATGAACTTCCCTTGTTTATCGGCAAGGGAAGTTTTTATATATCTATATATTTGTTTTCAACCGAAAAAATAAGGACGGTTAAAAAACCGCCCTTAAATATTACCCAAAATTAAACATTAGCCTTAAGCCATGCAATATCGGTCTTGATGCACTCGATTCTGTTCTTCGGCTCGTTATAGCTTGCCTCACGCTCAACAACGTAGACAACATCATCATACTGTGCGTCTGCGGCAGCCTTAACAGCCTTCCAGTCAACGATACCAGCGCCCTGTGGGCAGTTGAGCTTCTCGTGCATTTCCATCATAGCGAGGAACTCAGGCGGGAATATCGGCTTTCCGTCTTCACCTGTCTTGATGTCCCACTTCGGCTTTGTTGCGTGTCTTGACTCTGGGAGCTCAGCGCCGATAACAGCGTTGTTCTCCTTGATGTGGATAGCACCGATTCTTCCGGCATGAGCATTGATGTACTCAACAGGGTCTACACCCGCAGCGGAACACCAGCCGCAGTCAATCTCGAACATGATGTTAGGCTCTGTGCAGAACTCCATGAGCCAGTCAAAAAGATACTTTCCGTCAACCTTGTAGAACTCATCTGTGTGGTTGTGGTAGCCTGTCTTCACTCCGTAAGGTGCGCATTTTCTTGCGAATGCGTTGAGGTCCTCGGCAAGCTCCTTAGCCTCCTCGACTGTATTGAAAGCAGCCATCGGGCAGATGATGAACTTAACACCGAGCTCAGCGAGGTAGGGGAGATCGTGCTCAAGCTTATCAAGTCCGCAGTGAGCGGAAACAGCCTTTAAGCCGGCGTCTGCAAGAGCCTTCTTCATGGTCTCTACGGGGATGTCATCGTATCCACCGGCGAACTCAACGCCGCTGAAGCCCATTTCACCTGTGATGCGGATTTTGTCAAGAAGAGTGAGATCCTTCTCGTTTTCCTCGTTGCCGAAGGAGTATAACTGAAGATTAATATTTTCCATTGTAATCCAACCTTTCATAGTTAAAAAATTATGTGGTTTCGCTCACGCAAAACCACATAACATCAGTCGTTTAAATCAAGCGATACTAATTTTATTTAAATTAGTCCTCGATTGGGTTGTTGTTCTCGTCGAACTTAACCATCTTGCCTGTCTGAGATGACTTGTAGATAGAAGCAAGGATCTTTGTAACTGTGATAGCCTGCTCAGCTGTAACAAAGAGCTCGCCCTCGCCCTTATTAGCGTTAACCCAGATCTCGTGCTCCTTGGAGATAGGCGCAGGACCCTGAGAATAACCAGGAATATAAGAAGCAATCTTCTGACCGACAATTGTTGTGGACTGCTGTCCGCCAACGATGTGGTTGAGTCTTACAACACCTGTTCTTGTGTCGAGACCGCCCTTAGTACCGCAAAGTGTAACTGTAGCCTCGTTATCTGCCCAGTCGTCAGAGCCGTTGATAGCCCATGAAGCCTTAAGGTTGATAACAGCGCCGTTCTTCATCTTGATGTGACCGAATGCAGAGTCCTCAACCTCATATGTGTCAGCGTTCCAGCTAAGGTCGCCGCCGTTCATATCTGTCTGTCCCTGCTCCTTCTGGCCGTGAAGAGTTGTGCCGAGCTTCTCGAAGGAAGTACCTACAACATAGTCGATGTCATAGTTGTTCATCATCCAAAGTGTGAGGTCGAGGCAGTGAGTACCGATATCGATAAGCGGACCGCCGCCCTGCTTGGACTTATCTGTGAATACACCCCATGTAGGAACGCCTCTTCTTCTGAGGTAGCAAGCCTCTGCATAGTAGACTTCGCCAATCCAACCCTCATCGATAACAGCCTTAGCTGTAGCGTTTACCGGGAAGTGTCTGTACTGATAACCGATTGTGAGCATCTTGCCTGTTCTGTCACGTGCATCGAGCATTCTCTGAGCGTCCTCGATTGTAGCAGCCATTGGCTTCTCGCAAAGAACGTTCTTGCCTGCCTCGAGAGCAGCAACAGAAATCTCGGAGTGAGCTACGTTTGGTGTAAGAACATGTACGCAGTCAATCTCAGGATCTGCAAGGAGCTCCTTATAATCTGTATAAACCTTTGCGCCAGGTGCGCCGTATTTCTCAGCAGCTGTCTGAGCTCTCTCCTCGATAAGATCGCAGAATGCTACGAGCTCAACTCCACCCTTTTCTACCTGCTGCATCATGCCAGGTGCATGCTTTCCGTTGAAAATTCCACCGCAGCCGATGAAACCTACCTTAATTGTCTTGGACATTGGTAATTTCCTCCCTTATAATTAAACAGACCGTTGTTTCGTCTGCCTTTATATATCGCCTTTATTGTACAGCTATTTTCTGGAAAAGTAAAGAGGTTTTTCACAAAAAATAAACAAAATATTGTAAATTATTGTAAATTTATTTATAAATTTAACACAAGCTAAAGTATACCTTTTTTATGCAAAAAAATGGAGGATATTGTAAAATACCCTCCGCTTTTTTGCTTATTTCACAAATCAATCGATAGGATTTCCGTTGTCGTCAAAATAGACCGGCTTTCCCGTTAAGCTTGATTTATAGATTGATGCAAGAATTTTTGTAATTGTAAAGCTCTGCTCTGCTGTGACAAAAAGCTCGCCCTCGCCCTTTACAGCCTTTACCCAAATGTCGTGCTCCTTGGAGAATGTGATGTTCTTGCCCTGTGGGTTTCTGACAACATCCTCAATCTCTCTGCCGACGATTGTTGTGGACTGCTGACCGCCGACTATGTGGTTGAGTCTTACCTTGTGGGTGACAGTGTCAAGTCCGCCCTTAGTGCCGCAAAGACGAACGGTAGCCTGACTGTTTGCAAAGTCGTCCGATGCATTGATAGCCCAGGAGGACTTAAGATTGATAACAGCACCGTTCTTCATCTTGATGTGACCGAATGCGGAGTCCTCAACCTCATAGGTGTCGGCATTCCAGCAGTTCGGCTCGCCCTGACGGTTTGTCTGTCCCTGTTCGCTCGAGCCGTGAAGCATTTTTCCGAGCTTTTCAAAGGATGTTCCGACAACGTAGTCAACATCATAGTTGTTCATCATCCAAAGAGTGAGGTCGAGGCAGTGAGTGCCGATGTCGATGAGCGGACCGCCGCCCTGCTTGGATTTGTCGGTGAATACGCCCCATGTCGGAACGCCTCTTCTTCTGATATAGCAAGCCTCGGCATAGTAAACATCACCGATCCAGCCCTCGTCAACAACAGCCTTTGCAGTCTGGTTGATGGGGAAGTGGCGGTACTGATAACCGATTGTGAGAAGCTTGCCTGTTTTCTTCATGGTGTCAACCATTCTCTGAGCGTCCTCGATTGTGGCAGCCATAGGCTTTTCGCAGAGAACGTGCTTGCCAGCCTCAAGAGCGGCAACGCTGATTTCGCAGTGAGCAACGTTCGGAGTGAGAACATGAACAGCGTCAATCTCAGGATCTGCAAGAAGCTCCTTGTAATCGGTGTAAACCTTAGCGCCCGGTGCACCGTAGGTTTCGGCAGCCTTTTGAGCTCTTTCCTCAATGAGATCGCAGAAAGCGACAAGCTCGCAGTTACCTAAATTCTGCTGCTGCTCCATTCCGGGACCGTGCTTGGAATTAAAAATTCCACCGCAGCCGATGAAGCCGATTTTTGGTTTAGACATAATATTTTCCTCCCCGAAAATACTAAAATTTAAATTCTATACAATAATATTATCATCAAAATGACGAAGTGTAAAGTTAATAAATAAGTGAAAAATAAAAAAACACAAAAGTTTTTGCTTCGCTTTTTACAAAAAGCGAACGGGTGTGGGCA
>CAVAMJ010000027.1:0-16607 GCA_963589785.1 Bacteroidaceae bacterium
ATGCAGGAATGTACGTACAGCCGGAGCCATGGTATACCACCATGTAGGCGTTCCTACGGCAATGACATCGTAATCGGAAATATTGACATCAAGCGGTTTAAGCTCTGGCTCGTATCCACGCTGCACTTCTTCCTGACCTTGATTTACTACATCGTCGTAGCTTCCTTCATAGGGAATAGCCGTATCAATTCTGGCAATATCCCCGCCCACTGCTTCTTGCAGCATCTTTGCAATTCTTTCTGTGTTTCCGTTTGACCACGAATAATAGATAGTTAGTATTTTTTTCATGTTAATCACCTCACTTAAAGTATAATCCTTGGAGTTAACTCTAAGTCAAGCCTTTTTTGTTAAAAAAGCTAATGCCTTATTGTGTTTATTTTATCTGGATTCAAAGATATTTTAGATAATTATAATATTATGAGTAAAATTCTTACTATTTGTAGAATTTCATTTTTGTGCAGAATTTTAAATTTCACATATTTCTGAATGTAAAATATAACGCTGAAAAGCTTTTGAATTTTGTTCAGCGTTCTCTTATTGTTGTTTTATTTTTCTTCAGAAGTTTCAGAAAGGTCAAAATAGATATGTCCCCCCCATACTGGACAACCAGTAAGGATGGTATTTTTATACGTTATAGTTACAAGTATAAGAAGTGTGATGAGCTATACCGACAAAGAAAATGGCGGGAAACGCCTACATTGCCTTACACATATCTGCAAAATATGTTGCTGTTCCAATCATAAATTCTACACTAATTGCCATACAGATTTTAGCAAGTTCTGTTAGCACTCAGTATTTGTTTTTGAGCAGATAGATTCTTGCCTTAATACCGTTTACATGCTTCTCTGACTAGCTTCATGTTCTTCTGCATCGGTTCCTTCATCAAGGTCGTGATTACCACATCAAACATATTTTGTGTTTTTACGGTTATCTCTATGGTGGTGTTGTTAATAACAGTTTTGATGCAAAATCCCTCCTGAAGTTTTTCATCAAGAGGGATTTTGCATTGATAGTTATTTGCGGATTTGCTCAATTATAGGATTATCTGTTTTTTATAGTCATTTTCTAATAGGTAACGGGTCTTTGTTAGGTGTTCGGACTTTAAATATCACAGTAATCATTACACAAGGAATTGTTACAATCAGAAGCAGAAGTGCACTGCTCAATGCTAGATGAGGCAGTTGGAGCAGTGAACTAAACAACAGTACGGCACAGAAAAATCCAAATGCTGAAGCAACGCTGAGAAATCCGTGAAGAAGATTCATGGGCATACACGCTTTTATTACACCTGCAAGGCTGACAATGCCAACTGTCAGATACATTACAAGATTCATCTGTTCATGTGGAAAGCCCAAATGTGCTGTCGCAAAATACACGGCAATGCATCCAAGAAAAATAGCAATGCTGTTGGGAAAAGCGGCACAAAAAGCAGTGTTTAGAAATTTGCCTTGTACTTTTTGATCATTGCGTTCAAAGGACATAAAAAATGCAGGAAATGCTTCAATAACAGCATCGATGAGAGTGATTTGAATGGGAATGAATGGAAAATCTGTATTTAGCACCAGACACAAAATGCTCAGAAGCACCGAGTAAATAGTCTTGATAAAAAACACACCTGCGGATTTAGTGAGATTGTTGATGACTCTTCGTCCCTCTGAGATTACATCTCGAAGAACAGCAAAGTCGGAATCAAGTAAAACGAGTTGAGCCGTTTGTTTCGCTGAGTCACTGCCGTTACCCATGGCTGCAGAACAATCAGCTTGGCGCATAGCTAACAGGTCGTTGACTCCATCACCCGTCATGGCTACCCTATGCCCTTGCTTTTGAAATGCAGATACCAGTACTTTCTTCTGTTCCGGTGTAACTCTGCCAAATACTGTGAAAATTTCTGCTGCGTCGGTCAATTCTTCATCGCTCAAGCCTGTTGCGTCAAGCAAACGATCGGCATAACGCACTCCACAGAGCTGTGCCACGGCTGCGGCTGCCGTCGGATTGTCACCGGAGATAATCTTGACATCTACTCCCTGTTCATAGAAGTAGCGGATAGTTTTTGCCGCATTCTTACGCAGTTTGTCCGAAATAACAACCGTTGCAATTAGTTCTATCTGAGTGGCATCAATTTCTCCGCTACATAAGCCAACAGATAAAATGCGTTTGCCCTGTGCCATGAAATCCTTTGCTTTTTGAGGAATTGTTCTGCACAGCTTCTCAGGTGCACCAAGAACCAATGTGCGTCCATCAGCCATTGTCACGGATGACCACTTCCGTTCGGAAGAAAATGCTGTGGAGTTTATGACTTCATAGGGCTCATTTCTGGAAAAACGATCATACAGTGCTTTGTAAGTAGAATTATTATCATCAGTATAGCTAAGATAAGTTGCCATCAGTCGATTAAACTCTTGTTTATCCGTATTGACGAATACATCTTCAACCTCTAAGCTTCCTTCGGTCAGTGTGCCGGTTTTATCGAGACACACAACATCGCAGTGTGCGAGATTTTCAAGAGAGTGCAAATCTCGAACCAGCACATTTTTCTTTGATAATCTTATTACGCCCACTGCAAGACCGATGCTGATAAGAAGAACCAATCCTTTTGGCAGCATTCCCAAAAGTCCTGCCGAAGTTGCAACTACTGCGGCATTGATCGCTTCGCCACGAAAGTAAAAAGCCTGTATAAACAGAAGCACACCAAGCGGAATAATTAGAAAACTTGTGAATTTTGTGACCTTTTTCATTGAGGCAAAAAGCTCTGATGTACCACTTTTTGTTTTCTTCACATCAGCCACCATTTGAGCCGTGAAGCATTCATCTGTGCAGCACTCTGCTTGAGCCAAGCAATGCCCGGAAATTACACTGCTTCCTGAAAGTAACTTATCCCCCACCTGTTTTACAACAGATTCTGATTCACCTGTCAGAATTGACTCATTGACTTCAAGGCGACCTTCCTGTACTGTGCAGTCTGTGCATACAGCGCATCCGGCAGTCATCACCAGTATATCGCCCTTGCGAATTTCTTCAGGTATAATTGTTTGCTCTGTGCCGCCTCGTAAGACGGTGACAACGGGCTGTGCTAACAAGGTGAGTTTCTCAATCTGTTTTTTTGCTTTGATTTCCTGCACTATACCAACGATGGTGTTGATGAGAATGATAAAAATAAACAGGATGTTTTTCCACGCACCAACAGCTCCCAACGAAATGGCAATCATCAGATTTAGTGCATTGAATACGGTGCAAATATTATCTCGCAAAATTAGCGAGACTGTTTTGGTTGCATTTTTCATGAATAGTCCTCCGAATTTTAGCTTTTTCATTCTATTACACGCGGGAAAAGAAGAAATGTTGGTGAAAAAATCGGTCTCTGAATACAGAGACCGAAAAAAGTGAGAAATTTTTATTATTCGATTTTACTTCCGCAGTGGTGGCAGAAATTATCCTTAGAGCTAATTTTACTTCCGCATCTTTCACAACGAGCCCCAAGCTGAGCACCGCAATCGGAGCAGTACATATGGTCTGCACTTTGAGCGGTACCGCAGACAGTGCAAATCGCCAAACTCCGTTTATAGATTTTATAGACTATCAAACCGATTAGATTAGTAAGCAAACCTATCAGTCCCCAATAAAGAGGTGTGAACTTACATTTTGCCGCATCACGATACATCCACAGAGCAACCAAAACCCAGTAGATACAGAAAAACATCATGGCGAGTGCCGCAGAGATTTTGATTACTATCATGCCTCCCGAAACACTTGTCGGAGAAGTAATCACATATATTTTATCATCACTAAAACTAATTCCGACACGACTTAGCATATAGATTGATCGCTGTGCTAAGTCGGTTTCAAAGAAGCTGTCATCGTCATAGTCAGAACGAATTTGATAAAAATCTTTATTAATAATAGAACTTAATAAGAATTCTTCGCTTTTGACATATCGAAATGCAGCATCAATGTGTTCCGTGGAAATGAGATATTTACTTTTACTGTCCGACTTGACAAGTTGAAATGTGCCGGATGCAAACTCTGAGTTTTTAGCAGAATAGGTCACATTTTTATTTGTATCTAAAATCAGCACATCTATAACATCTGCGGATGAGGCGGCGGTTTTGTCCACAGCGGCTTTCAATGATGTTTCATCCTTAGATTCTTCCAAACGTGAATATTGCCATGCGAAATTCAGCCGTTCTCTATAAATAAAACCTACTGATCCCACACAAGTAACTCCAGTGATAATGGCAAGAATGAGATACCAGACTACTATTTTTTTAAAATTCCACTTGGACAAGATCTTTTCAAGCTTGTTCATAATAGGTTCCTCCTTGATTTTCTGCTTTACTGTAGAGTAATACCGGCAGCAGTAGTGCTACACACAGAGCCATAAATGCTATTGGAGCGATTAAAACTGTGAGTGAAATTCCGATAAAAACAAGCATTGTCGGAATTAGAACAACCATAGTGCAGAGTATAACAAACAAACGAGTTTGTAGTCGTTCTTTCCGTGCGGTGCGTAGTTCCTCACATTTTTGCTCAATGTCGGATGTTAAATTGTTTATCATACGGTCTACATTAGTATTCATGTGTTAATCTCCCCTTTCTTTGATATTTAGCTTTCTTCGAAGCTTCACTGTACCATCATGTATGCGGCTTTTAATAGTTTTGGGTTGAGTTCCGAACTGCTCCGCGATTTGTGCGAGTGTCATGTCTTCCACATACTTTAGTTTTATCGCGAGTGCTTGTTCCTTAGGGAGCTTTTCCAACGCTTCTATGACTTGTTCGTACTGTAGCTTTTGTTCGATATTATCAGCTAAATTCCGTTCATCCTCAAGCGGCAATGAATCAATGTCTTCTAAATTAATACGATTTTGCCGCAAATAGTCTATGTAGCTATTTTTAGCTATTGTGATAAGCCATGTTCCGAAAGTAGCACTCCCACTTAAATCATACTTTTCAATGCTTCGTATCATCTTCAAAAAGGTTTCCTGTGTTAAATCCTCGGAAAGTGTTTCCTTTGCCGTATTTTTGAGAAGAAAGCCGTAAACATAATCGTAGTATAGACGAATTAACTCATCGAATGCTTGCCTGTCGCCGTGTTGGCATTTTTTAATTAAGGCTTTATCATTCACTGTTTCCTCCTCCTTCTTGATTTCATTTATTTACACGCAGGAAGTGTCAAAAAGGTTGGTAAGAAATTTGTTGTATTTTGTTAATTATTGTTTTGCTTGAATAATGTATTTCTGTTTTTATCTCATGCTTTTTAGATTTGCTTGGATTATTTATCAGTTTTTAATACTATCAGATAAGATTTTTCGCGCGAAATTCGTTGCTAAACATTATATCACGGTATTTGCGTTTATATCAATTCTATTTGAATGTGCTTCTGAAGGAGAACAGTTTTTTAGCTGCAAAAAGAAAATTAGTTGCAAAATAATCCAATTAAACACATTTATGGTATGTAAATTATTGACTTTTAGATAAATATATGATATAAAGACAATAACGAGTTAATACAGTCAGCTGTGAGCTTGTTTATAAATCAGAGTTTGTCTTCACTTTCAATAGGACCTTGCTGTAAGCGGCTTCCCCGATTGCAGCAAGGTTCTCATTTTTACGCTATTTTGCTTATGGTAAAAAGGGCACAGCTTAATTAAACTGCGCCCTTTTCGTCAATTATCTTTTTTAACATAACAAGGAGTTCGTTTACTGATTTACCTAATTTCTTGCTTACATCGTTCACTGTAGTAGTTCTTAAAAGCATTTTTGCCATTGGTGAGTTCAGTTTTTTGAACTGTGGATTAATTTCAATTAGTTTATCGGTGAGCCAAGGATATGCTTTTAAAATATCACTGATTTTAGTGTTTCCGTTAATAGTCATCTGTTACCTCTCGATATATTTTGATTTGAAACTAAGTTTACATACAAAGTTGCTTAATTATATCAAAAATAAAAAAGAATTTAAAGTGTATGTTTAATTAATAATTGTGAAAAACATTGAAATTAATCTTGCTCAGTGTATAATTTAAGAAAATAATATATTCAAATCAAGAGGAATCTAATACATGGGAAAACAATCAACAAGAGAAAATAAAACGATATACCAGATTTACCGTGAAGAAGCGGGATTAACCCGATCGGAAGCAAGTGAAAATATGGTTGCTGTTTCCGATTCAAAGATAGAGAAAATCGAATACGAACTCCAAGAGCCTACACCTTATGAGATTATTCAGATGGCGGATTGCTATAAAAGACCTGATTTATGCAATTACTATTGTTCTCATAAATGTGATATAGGACACAGATATGTTCCTCAAATAGAAATAAGCGATTTATCAGATATTATTCTTGAAACCATTGCAAGTTTAAATGATATTAATCCGTTGACATCAAGACTGATACAAATTGCTCGTGACGGGAAAATAACTGATGATGAAATAAAGGATTTTGCTTATATCAGCAAAAAACTAGATGAAGTATCTTTAGCTGTTGATTCGCTTAATCTTTGGGTAGACAAAACTGCAAGTGAGAACGGAATTAACATAGATTTATTAAATAAAGAGAAAGAAAAGTTAAAATAAAAGAAAAAGCCTGTTTCAAAATAACGAAACAGGCTATTTTTTATGCGCGAAGCGATGTTAGGATAAAATAAATACCAACAACTAATAGTAACAGAAAAGCAAGATATATTAATCCCGCAAATACCATTCCAACTAAAAGTATCGGAAAGATTAAAGTGCTGCAAAGAATTTTTATAATTCCCCATGATGCACGAATACCGAACATAAAAAGCTTAAATACAAGTATAACTAACAATATAGTAAAAATAAGTTCTAACATATAATCTCCTTTTTCAAAATGCTAATATCTTTAGAGTTTTAATTTCTGCGGTTTAAATTTAACTTTGATTTGTCTGTGACACCTATTTTAACGCTAAAACTAGGATTTTTCTTAATTTTCTCAGCTAAGATGATAAGTTTTATTCTTTCTGCCGTCCCAACAAATCACTTCCTTTATCGTGTGTCGTGAGTATAGTATATCAAAGCCTTTCTAAAGGATAAACTGATAAATCAGAGAAATTAAGACTCGTATTCCTCGGTTTTTGAGAATTAGAGAAAACAAAAAAGACCAGTCTTTCGACTGATCTTTTTTGGTGCTGGTGACCGGACTTGAACCGGTACGATGTCACCACCGAGGGATTTTAAGTCCCTTGCGTCTGCCTATTCCGCCACACCAGCATATATTCAACTCCGATATAATATACTATTTTGCGAAAAAAATCAAGACTTTTTTTCGTTTAAATTAAAAAACTTTTGATATTTATAACTCTTTACCAAAATTTGTAATAAAAATATTTACAATTTAATTCGTTTAATATATAATGGATACAGTTAATGGGAAATCCCAAATAATAAGGAGTGTATTACAATGTACTATCTAGGTATTGATGTCGGCGGAACAAACTTGGCTGTCGGCGTAGTGGATGAAGAGTTAAAGATTGTTGCCAGAGGCTCGGTTAAGTGCCCTGCTCCGGGTGACGGATACAAGCTTGCTGATTGTATCAAAGAGGCTTGTGACATTGCTTGTGCTAATGCAGGCATTACACTTAAGGATGTTACTGCTGTCGGAATGGGCTGCCCCGGCACTGTAAACCAGGATTCCGGACTTATTGAGTTCTCCAACAACCTCGGTCTTAACAACTTCCCTCTTAAGAAAGAAATGGAAGACAGACTTGGCGGTATTCCGTTCTACATGGATAACGATGCTAACTGCGCTGGTTTTGGTGAGTATATGGCTGGCTCTCTTAAGGGCGCTAAGGATTCTTTAGCTATTACACTTGGAACAGGTGTCGGCGGAGGAATCATTATTGACGGCAAAATCTACAGCGGATTTAACTATGCCGGCGGTGAGCTCGGACATAATGTTATCGTTGTAAACGGTCGTCAGTGCACTTGCGGACGTAAGGGCTGCTGGGAGGCTTATGCTTCTGCTACTGGTCTTATTAAGACTTCTAAGGAATTCATGGAGCAGGATAAGAGCTCAAAAATGTGGGAGCTTGTCGGCGGAGATATTGATAAGGTCGAGGGCCGCACAGTATTTGATGCTTTAGATGCAGGTGATGAGACAGCTCAGAAGGTATTTGATGCATATGTTGAGATGCTCGGTGCAGGTCTTGCTAATATGATTAATACATTTATGCCTGAAATTCTTTGCATTGGCGGCGGTATTTCTAAGCAGGGCGAGAGACTTCTAGTTCCTGTTAGAAAGTATATCGATGAGCAGACTTATAGTGTAAACTCACCGAAGAGAACAAAGATTGTTCCTGCTGCTCTTGAGAATGATGCCGGAATTATCGGTGCCGCACTTCTTTGCAACCAGTAATTTATAGACAAAACAAGGAATCTGTTAGAATTTAATATGAGTATCGAAAAAGTATTTTTCGGTAAGTCATCTGATGGTCAGGATGTATTCGAGTACATTCTGACCAATTCTACAGGAGCAAAATTACAGCTCCTCACCTATGGTGCAAGAATTCACAAGATGATAATGCCGGACAGAGATAACAAATTAGCTGATGTAGTTTTAGGCTACGATAAGCTTGAAGATTATTTTGGCAGTGATTTTCAGGGCGCATGTGTCGGAAGATATGCAAACAGAATTGCCAAAGGAAAGTTTACATTAAACGGAACAGAATACAATCTTTCTGTTAATGATAACAGTAACACGCTTCATGGTGGGCCCACCGGTTATCATCAAGTTGTTTGGAATGTCGGTGAAGTTGATGAAGATTCAAACAGTATAACTTTCTGCCACCTTGACCCGGATATGCATGAGAATTATCCCGGAAATGTAAAGGTTAATGTAACTTATACACTTACGGATAATAATGAAGTTTGCATTAAATATGAGGCAGAAACAGATAAAGAGACTGTTTTCAACATTACCAATCATTCATTCTTTAACCTGAGCGGAGATCAGTCATCGGATGTATTAGGCACAGAATTAAAAATCTATGCTACTAAATATACTCCTGTTTCAGATGATCTAATTCCAACGGGTGAGGTATTACCTGTTACCTCTTGTCTTGATTTTACAAGCAGTAAAGCTCTTGGTAAAGATATGTTTGCTGATGATCACATGATTCAGTTGAATGGTGGATTTGACCATAATTTCTGTGTGGACGGTGAAGGCTTTAGACTTCACGCTGAGGCTTATGAACCAACAAGCGGCAGAGTTATGAAAGTTTATTCCGATCTTCCAGCTGTACAGCTTTTTACATTTAATAAAGCTCCGGATGTAATAGGAAAATGCGGATGTAAGATGGTGGATCACGGTGCATTCTGTTTAGAAACACAGTTTTATCCTGATTCTCCTAACCACGCAAACTTCCCGTTTGAAACCTTGAAACCCGGTGTAAAGTTTGTCACTGAGACACGATATTGCTTCTCTGTAAAGTAATTTAACTTAACAAAAAGCTTTGGCAAGTAATTTTGCCAAAGCTTTTTTCAATATTGCCAAAAGTAATTCATGAAAACCGGAACCTGTTTTTCCCAATCTGCTTCACAGTGGCGCCCCCCATACTGAAGGAACATTTTAGTTTTTGCACCTTTGCTGTTTAACATCTCAGCAATATCAACGTTTCGATTAGCTATGTCTGTTTCCCAGTGCCCACCTGATTCTTCACTGCCCCATGAGAGATAAAACATGGAATCTGGATTAATTTCGGATGTTTCTATATCCTTTTTTATTTGAGGGATACACATCATTATTGCACTTGAAAGACAAGCTGCTTTTGAAAAAACATTATTATACTTTACACCTGCATATAATGACATTAATCCACCCATGCTTGATCCGCCAATACCTGTAGCCTCTCTGTGGGGATAGGTTCTAAACGAAGAATCAATGTAAGGCTTCACGTCTTCAATAATCCATTTTAAGGTTTCGTCCCCTATTCCCTCAATCAAACCAGCAAAGTTGCTGTTGCAATTATAAGGGCAATACTCTGATAAACGTTCATTTCCGTTATGGCCGCACTCGATTCCAACGATGATTATTTTTTTGAACCACGAATCTAGAAAATCTGCCATTCCCCAAGATTTCCCGTATGTGGCATCTGTATCGAAAAACAGGTTGTGACCATCGAAAAAATACATTACAGGGTATCTTTTTTCACTTAAATAGTAGTTTTCAGGTAAGTAAATATGCAGTTGTCTATTGCATGATTTAGGTGTATATAAAAAATCTTGTTTAATTACCATAATATGATTTTGTCCGTTCATGATGTAATGAACGGACAATCCTTTAGTTTATATTTTGTGAGATTAAAGTTCACCGTTTTCAATAGCAGTGATCTTGTCAACTCTGCGGCAGTGTCTTCCGCCCTCAAACTCAGTTGAGAGGAATACATCAACCATTCTGAAAGCAGTCTGCTTGGTAACTACATGACCACCCATGCAGATAATATTTGCGTTGTTGTGTTTTCTTGTCATCATTGCGCAGTAATCGTCTGTGCAAAGAGCAGCTCTAACGCCCTTAACTTTATTAGCGGCAATTGAAATTCCGATACCTGTTGAACAGATAAGAACACCGTACTCATTTTCACTGTCAGCAACGCTGTGTGCTGCGGCAGCTGCAATGTCAGGATAGTCTACAGAGTTTGTGTCATAGCAACCGTAATCCTTAACGTCATATCCGTTTTCGATAAGATGTGCTTTAACTGCTTTTTTAAGTTCAAATCCGCCGTGGTCACAACCAATAGCAATTTTCATTTTATTTATTTTCCTTTCTTTTGTTTAACTCTCTTGTCGCTTGTGGAAGCTGTAAATAAACAGGCTGAACAAGCGCAGAGTCATAATTATTGTTTTCATTAAATTTAAGTGCGGCTGCCAAAGCAACTGAAGATGCTCTTTGATAGCGCTGATTAAAATTAGCACACTTAACTTTTTTATTAAGAGAATCGAATAAACTTAAATTGTCTCCAACCATTACGATTGTTTCAGTACAAGTTAAGTTTTCAATCTCATTAATAATATCGGCATTTGCTATAACTCTTGGTTCTGTTACAGTTGTAATTTTGCCGTCCTTTAATTTATACACTGCGTTATATGACTGCTGTACTCTTGCATCAATACAAGAGTAAATCGTCAACTCTGATTGGGTATCATATAAATTGTATGCTAGAGCCTCAAGTGAAGATATACCCATGCAGTCAGTATTATTTGGCAATGCAAGACCTTTTGCTGTTGCAATTCCGATACGAACTCCTGTAAATGAGCCAGGACCGTCTGACACTGCAATCAAGTCAACATCTGAAATTTTCTTCTCGGTTAACTCTAAAGCTGAATTAACCATTGGCATAAGTGTCTTGCTGTGAGTAAATGAAGTGTGAATATAAACCTCGGCAATGATTTTTCCGTCTTGCAAAAGTGAGACAGATGCGGGATGTGCTGAGGTCTCAATTCCTAGAATTAACATAACTTATCTTTCTATTCTAATTATTCTGTCATCATCGTTTTCGCCTTTTGCTATATCTATATATATAGTGTTTTCCGGCAAAGCACCTTCGATATTTTCACTCCACTCAATAATCATGAGAGCGCCTGTATCGAGATAATCAAAAAAGCCTGTAGAATACAAATCATTCCAAGAAGTGATTCTGTACATATCAAAATGATAAACAATCATTTTGGGTGTGTCATATTCGTTGACCAAAGCAAAGGTTGGGCTTGATACTGTGTTATCAAGTCCGAGACCTGAGACGACACCTCTTGTGAAAGCTGTTTTTCCCATGCCCATTGAACCACGAAAAGCGATGATATCATTTGGTTTCAACTGCTGAGCAAACTGAGCAGCTATCTGCTCAGTTTCGCTTGCAGAATGTGTTATATATTCTGTCATTTTGTTATCAGAAAAGACCAGTAATTGTGTTGTTCTCAACATCAATTCCTTCTGCGGCAGGCTTTTTGGGAAGTCCTGGCATAGTCATAACATCACCGGCATAAGCAACTACAAATCCTGCACCGTTAGAAAGTGTTAAATCTCTGATGGTGATCTCGAAGCCTGTCGGTCTGCCGAGAAGCTTAGCATCGTCGGAGAGAGAATACTGAGTTTTAGCAATACATACTGGGAGCTCGTCGCCGCCTAAAGCCTTTATATCTTTGAGGGATTTGTTAGCTTTGCTTGTGAAAACAACTTTATCAGCACCGTAAATTTCTTTTGCGATAGTATTGATTTTGTCCTCAATAGACATATTTAAAGAATAGATAGGTGCATAGTTATTTTTGCCTTCGTTAGTTTCTATGACATCGACTACTGTTTTTGCGAGTTCAATTCCGCCTTCTCCGCCCTTGGAGAATACCTCGGAAAGGGCGTAAGGAACACCAAGACCCTTGCATGTATCATCAATAACCTGAAGTTCTGCTTCTGTATCTGTTGGGAATCTGTTGATTGCAACTACAACGGGAACTCCGAACTTCTGCATGTTTTCAACATGAGCCTTAAGGTTTACGACCCCCTGTTTAAGAGCCTCAACATTTTCATTTGACAAGTCAGCTTTTGCAACTCCGCCGTTGTACTTTAACGCTCTGACAGTTGCGATAACAACAACTGCGGAAGGAGTTAAGCCCGCTTTCCTGCACTTAATATCAAGGAACTTTTCTGCTCCGAGATCTGAGCCGAAACCGGCTTCTGTGATTGCATAGTCACCTAATTTAAGAGCAAGCTTTGTTGCTCTTACAGAGTTGCAGCCGTGAGCAATATTTGCGAAAGGTCCGCCGTGCATGAATGCGGGTGTTCCCTCAAGTGTCTGAATAAGATTTGGGTTAATAGCATCCTTGAGGAGTGCTGTCATAGCACCTTCAGCTTTTATATCCTTTGCGTAAATCGGTTCGCCAGTATATGAGTAAGCAACAAGGATCTTGCCAAGTCTTTCTTTAAGGTCGTCAATGTCGTTAGCAAGACAAAGAATAGCCATAACCTCACTTGCAACAGTGATGATGAAGTGATCCTCTCTCGGAACACCGTTAATCTTGCCGCCAAGGCCGACAATTATATTTCTGAGTGCTCTATCATTCATATCCAAGCATCTCTTTATAAGGATTCTGCGAGGATCAACACCAAGAAGGTTTCCCTGCTGCATATGGTTATCAAGCATTGCACAAAGAAGATTGTTAGCTGATGTAATTGCGTGCATATCTCCTGTGAAATGAAGGTTAATATCTTCCATTGGAAGAACCTGAGCATATCCACCGCCAGCGGCACCGCCCTTAACTCCGAATACAGGTCCGAGAGAAGGCTCTCTGAGTGCAACAACAGCTTTCTTTCCGATTTTTGCCATTGCCTGACCGAGGCCAATAACTGTGGTTGTTTTTCCCTCACCAGCTGGAGTAGGATTGATAGCAGTAGCTAAAATAAGCTTTCCGTCCGGCTTATCCTTGAGTCTTTCAAAGAGAGACTCATTAACCTTCGCTTTGTATCTTCCGTATGGCTCAAGCTCGGTTTCGCTGATACCGACAGATGCGGCTATCTCAGAAATCGGCTTTAATTCAGCCTGCTGTGCTATTTGGATGTCTGTTAACATACTTGAAGCCCTTTCTTTAAGTCAAATTTAGCGTTGGTTCAAACCTACTCATAGATACGAAAGGTTTTACACCGTTAAATAATAAAATCGGAGCATCACTCTTTCTGCTTATTATAAGTATTAGAGCTTGTGACCGATTATAAGGTGGTAAGGTATCCGCCTAAAAGCAAGGAATCCTCTCACCTATATTAAAAATATCTGTTTATCATTATATTATATTTATAAAGATAAGTAAAGATTAATGTATCTCAATTTTTGTTGAAGACTGTCTGTATTTGTGGTAGAATAAATTGGTATAAGTGTCTTTCGCTTAGAAAAGATTTTAAAATTGTATTCAATATGGAGATTTAAATGAACAAAAACAGAAGTTCAAGTCCTGTAATCAACTATTTGAAAAACACCGATTATTTTCTTTGGCTGATAATAGGCTTAATTGCACTTTACAGT
Organism: Bacteroidaceae bacterium; assembly: GCA_963589785.1. Taxonomy (GTDB): domain Bacteria; phylum Bacillota; class Clostridia; order Oscillospirales; family Acutalibacteraceae; genus SIG603. The sequence goes on from CAVAMJ010000027.1 coordinate 14,018, forward strand.
TTGTTGCTTATTAAGAGTGTTACACGAGCGACAAACTCAAACTATTTTAACACACAGCTGTTTGCTGTTGTTGTCGGATTGATTGGTGCCCTTGTTATTACCTTTATAGGATATGACACGATTTCTAATTACTGGTTTTTGATTGCCGCTGGGTCGTTATTCTTAATGGTATATACGATATTGTTTGGCATCAACATTTCAAGTTCAGGCGGTATTAATGCAACGGCATGGATTAATCTCGGCGGAAGAACGTTCCAACCGTCAGAGCTTGTAAAGATTTGTTTTATCGTTACTTATGCAAAACATTTGTCAATACTTAACGAAAAAGGCACAATCAATCAATTCAAAAATGTAGTAATACTTGGTGCTCATGCCGCTGTTCCGGTACTCCTTTGTCATATGCAAGGAGATGATGGCGCTGGTGTTGTTTTCTTTGCAATATTTATAGCAATGAGCCTTGCTTCGGATATCAAGCTTAGATATTTCGTTTTGCTCGGCGCAATCATTCTTTTGGCTGTCCCCTTTGCTTGGAACTATATTTTGAGTGACTACCAGAAGCTCAGATTCACAGCTGTTTACAATCTTGATGATCCCGATGTTTCAATTAACGAGGGTTATCAGCAGTATCAAGGCAGAATTTCAATCGGTAGCGGCGGTTTGTTCGGAAAAGGTTTGTTTCACGGAAACCGTGTTGAAAGCAGTGCCGTAACATTCCAGCATTCGGATTTTATTTTCACTGTTGCCGGAGAAGAACTCGGATTTGTCGGATGCGCTCTGGTTATGCTTTTGCTTTTTGTACTGATGTACAGAACGCTTAAAGTCGGCTTGTCATCTAAGGATTCAATGGGCAAATATATGTGCTTCGGCTTTTTCGGACTTATTGCACTTCAGTCTATAAGCAATATAGGAATGTGCCTTGCGATACTCCCTGTTATGGGTGTTACACTTCCGTTTTTCAGTGCGGGTGGTTCATCTGCGGCTTGCCTGTATCTTGGAATCGGTCTGATAGAAAGTGTTTATATTAACCGAAACAAAAAAACAACGCTTGAAACTTATAAAGAAGTATCTTATAAAAAGCTTGATTTAAAGAGACTTAAAATAAATGAAATATCAGAAGAGATGGAATCTGATTAAAGCGACAACCTATACGAAAGTTCTCGTATAGGTTGTCGCTTTAATGTGTAGTTAACGAGTATAGGCAAATTGTAAACTTATTGACGATTTTACCTATAATTTACTTCTGTTTTACATAGATTTTACGCAATTTTATTGACTGCTAACAACTGTAATGTTACAATAGTGTTATAAATCAATTGCGCAGTTGATAAATAATTAAATTTTAAAGGAGAATTTACTATGATCAAAAGGAAAATAATAGCAATTATCTCATCGGTTATAATTGCATCCTCAATGCTTGCGGTTTCGGCAAGTGCGGCAAACACTCAGGATACTTATTACACTTATACTTGGTCTAACGGTGCTCGATATGACTATACAAACGCAAGGTACAAGTATGATACTACACCTGTTTACCTATGTACAATTAATAGTTCTTTGCCTGCTGGCGGGTTCTATGCAAGCACGTTTTATGGTACGAGCTCTTCTAGTGCTACAAACAAGGCATCTGCGGGGGAGTATCTTATAAATGATTATTGGGGACACACTATAAAACCAAATGGTACATCTGTATCGCAAAAAAACAAATGGGTTCGTATTCGTGGTCATTACAGCAACACAAACTATTCTTGGGGCGACTGTACAATAGCTTGGAGTCCTGACACGGCAGGTGCATATAATTATTCTTCGTTGAACTGATTTGTGTGGTGTTGCATAGTTTCATCTGTGCAACACCCTTTTTATTAGATTATTTTAAAGGAGAATGATTATATGAAAAAGACTAATTTAATTGTAATTTTAGTGATAGTACTATTGGTAGCCGTATCATCTTTTTTACTTATTAGAAAGAACGTATTTTTAAACACAAATGATATTGTTTCCGAGGATAGCAGTATAGATGAAAGCGGTTCAACAAATTATTCTGAGGAGTCGGTTGCAGACGAAATTACTGAAAGTACAAACACATTAACTTCTGCAGAAGCTGACGAAACTCTTGCCAAATTCGGCAAAATCGGAGAAGCTTATACTTTTACAAGTCACCAATATTTGCAAGGTGAGGTTAGAGAAAGAAATGTAGTTTCGCTTGGTTGGAACGGAAGCATGGAGTTATGTGTTAACAAGGCTGAGGTTTTAGATTATTCTGAGGATTTATTAGGCGATAGTGACAACAAAGAAGTTATTGTTAGTATAGCATCTTCACTTGATTCTCCCAAAATTTTTAAAATTAATTTTTCGTTAACTAATATTGATGCGGCTCACAAAGACGGTGTTCAGTATCAATTTAATTTAAGCCTATTTAAGCTTGGCTCCTATAATGACTTAATTCCTGAAAATTATAATGATTATGAAAATTATGTTTTTTCATGTGGAACTTGTTCGGATTTTATATCAGATCCGCACGGTCAAGATGATGAATATTATATTTTTGCATTAGAGCCTGGAGAAACAAAGGATTTTACTTTAACGTATGTAG
>CAVAMJ010000028.1:0-15803 GCA_963589785.1 Bacteroidaceae bacterium
GTGGGCTCCGCCCACACCCGTTCGCTTTTTGTAAAAAGCGAAACCAAAAACTTTTATTTTTTAGATTATTCGCCGTCTTCGGCTATATCGAGCTCAAACCAGAACGTACTTCCTACCCCTATCGTGCTCACAACTCCATATGCGCCGCCGTGCAGATCGAGTATCTTCTTGACTATGGATAGTCCCAGTCCCGTTCCTCTTTGTGCTCTCTTATGCGCTTTATCTACTTTATAGTATCTGTTCCAGATATTCTGTAGCTGATCTTGCGCTATTCCCTCGCCTGTATCCGTCACGCTCACTCGAACTCTTTCGCCGTTTCTCTCCTGTTTGATTGAAATCGACTTATCTTCGCCTGTATACGTGAGTGCGTTATTTACAAGGTTATACACGACCTGAGAAATTTTCAGTTCATCTGCGACAACCCATATTTCTTCATCGTAGTCAAATGTGAAATGATAATCGGACAATTTATCATAGCGGTGAAGTATCGCTTTTATGCTCTGCGTGAGGTTCATCAGGTTCGGCTCAATTTTCATATTGCCTGATTCAAGCTTGCTTATATCAAGCATATCATTGACAAGGCTTGTCAGTCTCTCTGTCTCGTCAATTATGACTTGGACATTCTGCGGTGTGTTCTCTCCAGGAATATCTCGCATAACCTCGCTGTATCCCTTTATCATCGTGAGCGGTGTTCTCAAATCGTGAGATACGTTTGCAATAAGCTCTCGTCTGAGGCTCTCTACCTTATCGAGCTCTTTTCTCGCATAATTGAGCGTATCGGCAAGCTCGCTTGTTTCTTTTGAACCGAATTTCTTAAATTCCGTTTCATAATCGCCCTCGGCAAGCTTCTTTGCCGACTCATTGATAGACTCAATCGGCTTAGAAATTCCTTTTGAGAGTAAAACCGCGAGCACGATTGCCATAAAGATCATGACCGCCGATATTGCCACAAGGAGAATTTCGAGAGTATTTCTCGTCGCATCCACGGGCGTAAGCTCTGCTGTCAGCACTATCATTCGGCTGTCTCCCGATGAGACAGAACAAAGCTTGATATAAACAAAACTTTCTTCCTTGGACATCGCAAACTGACCATAACGCTCCTTGCCGCCGAGCGTGAAAATTTCTTCACCGCCCGAATTTGAGACCTTGGAGTAAATCTCGCATGCCATATCTGAGCCGAGCATATCGAAAAAGTCGGATCTGCCGTTTACGATACTTACAATTTTAGAGCCGTACTCATCGGTCAGCATTATTTCGAGGTTTTTGTCACGGCAAATATCCATGAGTTCCTCAATGTAGTCATCATCGTCAAGCTTTGAGACTACCTCCGTCATGGTGTGGCGAACCTCATTCTTTTTTATAAGCTTATAGAACGGATTGAGCAGTGCAATCTGGAAAATCCAAAGCAGTGCAAGAATAACCACGGTGAAAAGTCCGAATCCCGCAAGAAGCTGGGTTCTAATCGGGTATCTCTTTCTCTCCTTTTTCTCACGCTTTCTGAAAAACGGAAGTTTTGGCTTTTTTTGCTTATCAAATTCAATCGGTTCAGCTTGTTCGTCTTGTCTCTCCTCGCTTGCCTCCTCATTTGTGACGGCAAGTGCGGTGGGAACTAATTCAGTATCAGCATTCAAAACGGTATCCGACTCCTCTTATTGTAACAATGAATTTTGTGTACGGGCCGAGACTCTTTCTCAAAAGCTTGATATGAGTATCGAGTGTTCTGTCGTCTCCGTAAAAATCATATCCCCACACATTTGAGATAAGCTTATCTCTTGTGAGGGCAATGCCTCTGTTTGCCACGAGGTAATCAAGAAGGTCATATTCCTTCGGTGAAAGATTGACTCTCTCGCCGTCCACCGTGACAATTCTGCTTGTATAATCTATCGTAAGTCCTTCCGCAGTGAAGGTTTCGTGAGAATCCTCAGGCTTCGAGACATTCACGCGGCTCATAATTGCGTTAACTCTCATCATAAGCTCCTTAGGTGAGAACGGCTTAACGACATAATCGTCTATACCAAGCTCAAAGCCGTGAATTCTGTCGTACTCCTCGCCTCTTGCCGACAGCATGAGAACAGGCACGGAGCTCACTTTTCTAATTTCTTTAACTGCAGAAAATCCGTCAAGCTCAGGCATCATGACGTCCATTATGATTATATCGAACTTATCCGGTGTCTGTCTGACTATATTCACCGCCTCCATACCGTCTGCGGCTTCAAATACCTTATGACCCTCAAATTCTGCATATTTCTTAATTATCATTCTGATTCCTGTTTCGTCATCAACCACGAGAATATTATAGCTGTTCATAAGCACACTCCTTATTTGTAATATGATTATATTTTAATATTGTTTTGTGAATATAGTGTGATAAGCCATTGAATGATTTACGGAAATCCTGTTAATTAGAGTGTAAAATATTTTCTTCTTGATGGCAAGCATATGTACAATTAATTTACATAAAGCTAACGCTTGCTTGCAAATATACTCCTCAAGTGTTAAAATATATGTGGGTATAGTTTTTTGTATTTTAGGGGGTGACCTATGTTTACATTCAGAAAAAAGCGTAAAACCCGTGTTTTCGGTGCAAACATCGAGCCGACATGCGAGCTTTGCAGATTTAACGGCGGCAAGGACAAACCCTTTTGCGTAAAGGGTCGTGACTGCAAAAAGGTTTGCAGAAAGTATGTCTATGACCCCTTAAAGCGAGAACCCGACACTTCTCCCAAACTTTTGGAATATACCGAAGACGATTTTTCTCTTTGAGAATTACAAACACCTCCTGTGTTAATCGCAGGAGGTGTTTTCTTCTCATATTAAACTCTTTCGTCAAGCGGAATATACTCTGTTTTTCCGGGAAGTGCCCTGTAAGCCGGTCGCATAATTCTGCCGCCGGTCTCAAGCTCCTCTATTCTGTGAGCACACCAACCGGCAATTCTCGCAACAGCAAAAAGCGGAGTGAAGAGATCCTCAGGAATACCAAGCATCTCGTAAACAAGTCCCGAATAGAAATCGACATTAGCACTGACAACCTTGTTAGAACCTTTGACATTAAGGAATGCCGTCGGTGCAAGTCGCTCGATTCTCTCATAGAAGTCAAATCTTTCTGCGAAGTCACCCTTCTTTGCCGCAAGCTTCTTAGCCTGTTCCTTAAGAATGACCGCTCTGGGGTCGCTTTTCGTGTAAACGGCATGACCGATACCGTATATAAGTCCGCTGTGGTCGCCCGCTTCGCCTCGAAGAATTTTCTCAAGGTAAGCCTCGGTTTCATCATCACTTGTCCAGTCGTGCACACCCGCCATGAGGTCTTTCATCATTTCGATAACCTTGTGGTTTGCGCCGCCGTGACGGAAGCCCTTAAGAGAGCCGATAGCGGCGCCCATCGTGGAATAAATATCCGTCTCTGCCGAAGTCAAAACACGTGCGGTAAAGGTGGAGTTGTTACCGCCGCCGTGCTCTGCGTGAAGCGACATACACAAATCGAGAAGTCGAGCTTCCTCGTCGGTGAATTTCTTGTCCTCTCTTATCGCATTCAAAATGGACTCAGCCGTGGAGTGACCTTTCTCAAACGGATGGAAGAACATACTCTGTTTATCATAAAAACGTCTTTTAACCTGATAAGCATAGCTCATCATAGCCGGTAATTTTGCTATAAGCTCAATCGACTGCTTCATATTGTTCTCAAGCGAGAGATTATCGGGGTCATCGTCATAGGAATAAAGCGTCAGAACACCACGAGCCATTTTGTTCATGATATTCTTGGACGGGTTCTTCATGATAACGTCCTCGGGGAAGTACTCCGGAAGCTCACGGTTCTCATAGAGAATTTCGCAAATCCTGTCGTACTGTCTTTTTGTCGGCAAATGACCGAAAATAAGAAGCCAAACTACCTCCTCATAGGAAAACCTGTTCTCGTTGCGGCAACCGTTAATTATATCTGCGACATCTATCCCCCTGTAGGTCAGTCGGCCTTCATCGGGAATTTTGTCGCCGTCATTGATGATATAACCGTGAACATTACAAATATGAGTAAGTCCCGCCATAACACCTGTGCCGTCGCTGTTTCTGAGCCCTCTTTTTACCTTATTGTTGGCAAAATCTTCCTTGGTAATGATATTGTTCTTGCGATATTCTTCGCACAACTCATGGAGGACATCGTTTCCGCTTCCGAAAAGCATACTTTCAATTGGCATAGTTATACCTCCTTATCTGATTCATCAGCGTATTAATTTTCTTTCAACATCACACAAAATCCGACTGTGCTCGGATTTAAATAACACATAGCTTTTAAATTATACCCCAATTTTATATCTTTCGCAAGTTTTTGAACAATTATTCGTGAAATCTTTCATTTTTCTCTGAAATAGATAAAAAATCAAATAGCAAAACCAAATTAATGAATATTTTTAAGACTTAAAACTGCATATTCTTGTGTATATTTGCAATTATATTCAAAAAGCAGTGAATAGAATCTAAAATTCCGTTCACTGCTTTTTTGTATCAATGCATTAATATTTCAGCGGAGAAGAATAAAGTCCCGACTGCGTGAGCTTCTTCATAGCTTCCACGACAACTGGCTTATCGTCCTTGTAGGTGACGCCGTACCACTTGTCTGCGCTTGAAAGCACCTTAACATCGGCTTCGCCTGCTGCTAACATATCGTTAACGACAAAGGGCAAGAAGTATTCGCCCTTCATGGGATTATTTTCAATAGCATCCTGTAAAAACTCAGGGAAATCCTCCACAAGCTTATCAACAAAGGACTTTGTAAATCCCCACATATTCATGCTTACAACGGTATTTTCAGGGAACATTGTCCATGTTTTTCCGTCATCCTCTGTGAATGCCGCACCGCCGTCCTTTGGCTCGATTCTTGTTCTCTCTACTATTCCCGTCAGCATGGAATTTTCGTCTGTCGAGCAAATTCCTCTTGCCACATGACCGTTCTCCGAAAGAGTTTTCATGAGATCATAGCCGACCATAACGTAATGCTTTTTCTCGCCGTCCTCTGCGTTTGCAAGGAACTTATAGATTTTCTCGAAAGCCTCTGTTCCGTAGTAATCATCGGAGTTTATTGCGGCAAAGCTTGCATCAAGATATTCTCTCGCAGAATAAACGGCATGAGCTGTACCCCACGGCTTAACTCTTCCCTCAGGAACGCTGAAACCCTCAGGAATATCGGTAAGCTTCTGGAAAGCATAGTGCACCTCAAAGTGCTCCTCTGCCCTTTTTCCCACTTTTTCACGGAAATCGGAGTAAAGCTCCTCCTTGATGATAAAGACAACTCTTCTGAAGCCTGCTCTGTAAGCGTCAAAAAGTGAGTAGTCCATAATAATTTCGCCGTTCTCGCCGATCGGATCGATCTGCTTGAGACCGCCGTATCTTGAGCCCATTCCGGCTGCCATGACAACAAGTATCGGTTCTTTCATTATATTCGCCCTCTCTTTAATTCGATATTAATTTCAAAAAATTGATATACTCTTGTTACATTATAAATCCTTTAGGCATTTCAATTCAACATAAAAATAAAAATCGGAGAGAAAGATTCTCTCCGATTGATTTTAATCAATAGCCGTAATCGGTATCGTCAGAATTATAATCCGTTTCTTCCGAATCGTAGCTTTCTGTTGTCTCGTCAGTCGAGCTTGATGTGTAATCACCGCTTGCATCATACAAATCCTCGTAGATGAACTCGTGAATATGGTCAGCCGCTATATCAAGATCATACTTCCACTCCCAAGAACCGCTGTCGTAGTCCTCGTAGAATGTGCCGCCCTCAGGATTTTCATATTCACCCGGAACAGTGATTCTCTCAACTGTGAAGTTACCTGTAATAAACGATACAAATCCGAGAAGAGTAGATGTGTCAATGCTTGTCTCTGTAAGAGATGCGCACTGCTTGATGAGGTTCGGAAGATCTGTGACGCTTACGTTTTGAAGCTTGTCAGCCAAAGCAACAAGAACCTTCTGCTGTCTTCCTGCTCTGTATGTATCAGAGTCGATGTAACGAATTCTCGCATAAGCAACAGCCGCAGTACCACACAGATGAACCATTCCTCCCTCAGATGACACAAAATCATCATCAGAAATGCCTGAAGCATCACCTTCCTGCCCTCTAAGATTAGTCAAATTGATGTTTACCTGTTCACATTCATCAGCAGACAATTCCAGGTCAACACCACCAAAAGCATCTACAATAGCCGCTGTCTTTCCGAAGTTAACCGTTGCATAGTCGGTAATATCAAGCTTAAAGTTAGAGTTGAGAACCTTAAGTGCAAGCTCAGGACCACCTATTGAATAAGCAGCATTGATTTTGTCATATCCCGTTGCAGTGTATGCTTCATCGCCTATGTAAACTCTTGAGTCACGAAGGATACTTGTCATTTTTACCTTATTGTGAATCTCGTCTACAGAGAGAATCATAATAACATCCGAAAGACCCTTCATATCGTCATCTCTCGAGTCAACACCGAACAGAGCGATATTCTTAATCTCAGGGTTTGTCTCAACATCAGAAACGATACCGAGAGCATCCTTATCCTTTGTAATAGTGGTTGTGGTCATGCCGCCGAGAAGATACTGCGTGACATATAACATTCCACCGCCGATTATCATACAAAAACAGCACAAGACTATAATTGCCGCCTTTGCCCCTCTATGTCTTTTCTTTCTCTTTACCCTGTTGTACCTTCTGTACTCGGCACTTGAGGTAAAGCTTGAAAGATCTTCAAACTGTCCTGAAGAGTTATTTCTTGCCATCTTGTATTCACCTTTCTGTATTTAGAAAAAAATAAACTGCATTTTTAATACAATTCGAGTCAAGAAAAAGTCCTTAACGCGAAAAGTTGTCATTTGATTTTTACGGCAAATGACATATTAACTCACAAATTATACTACAACAGCGTAATCTTTGCAAATTTGAAGCTTGAATTTTACATTATTTTTGCAACTTTTTCAATTTTTCTTAAAAACAAAAAGCTTAGAGGCAACATAATTTACCACAATTATGATAACATTTGCGACAAGCTTCATGACTGTATCGTTAACGTGAAGCTTTGTGACGAAAATATACATGAGTACAATGTCAAGGACGGCAGAAAAAGCTCTTGCACCGAAAAACTTGAGCATTTCAAGGAAATTCTCTAAAAATCCGTGTGCGGCACTCTCGAAGACCCACTTCTTATTTGTAACATAAGCAAATAAAATTGAGAGAAATTCTGCGAGTGCGGTTGCTCCCGTTACGGCAACATTAGAGTTAGCTCCTCCCATAAGTCTAACCAAAATGAGATAGCCACCCCAGTTGACTACTGTTGTAAGTCCTCCGAAAAAGACATACAGAATAATTTCCTTGTACTTTACAAAAAGCTCCTTAATCTTTACCATTTCTTATCTCCGTTATTCAAATATTCTCCCGCTTCTGTTGCGGCAATCGCTCCGTCAGCCACTGCTGTGACAACCTGTCTCAAAAGCTTGGTTCTGCAGTCGCCTGCGGCATAAACTCCGGGTGCACTCGTCTTTGTGTCCTCGCCAGCCTTGATGAAGCCTCTCTCGTCAAGCTCGCAGATACCCTCGGCAAGCTTTGTGGACGGCTTTGTGCCGACAGCAACAAAAATACCGTCAAGCTCGAGCTCGCTAGTCTCGCCAGTCTTGACATTCTCAAGAACACATGAAGAAACCATGGGACTGCCCTTAATCTCTTTTACAACGCTGTCCCAAACAAACTCGATATTATCGTGCTTTTTAAGCTCTGTGAAATAGCTTTTTGCCGCTCTGAGTTCGTCTCTTCTGTGAATTAAATATACCTTTTTGCAGATTTTCGAGAGATAGATAGCATCCGCCGCCGCTGTGTCACCGCCGCCGACTACCGCACAGGTCTTTCCGCCGAAAAACGCACCGTCACAAACAGCACAATAAGAAACGCCGACACCCCTTAACTCGTCCTCACCGGGGACTCCTAAATGTCTGGGCTCTGCGCCGAGTGCGAAAATGAGTGTCTTTGCCGACAAAATGTCGCCTCTGCGGTTGGAAAGAAGCTTGTTGCCGTCCTCGTCTGTTGTGATTTTGGTTACATTCTTCTTAACAAACTCGACACCAAAGTTCTTTGCCTGCTTTTCCATGGTTTCAGCCAAAACGGTGGCATCAATTGGCGTTTCAAAGCCGGGGTAATTGGCAATTTCGCTCGTTGTGGTGAGCTGACCGCCCGCTGTGTACTTCTCGACAACAGCTACCTTAAGCTCGGCTCTTCCGGCATAAATACCTGCGGCAAGTCCTGCGGGGCCGCCACCGATAATCGCTACATCATAAACCTTGTTTTCCATAAAAATCCTTTCTGATTAAAGAGCGTCCTTCATAACACGAAGAACATTTTTGTAGAATATCTTCTCAAGCTGATCATCACTCAGACCCGCTTTTTTCAGCTCGTCTGCAAGCATAGGCATCTTGGAGGAATCGTCTATCTCGAGAATTCCGCCAATACCGTCAAAGTCAGTTCCAAGACCGACACACTCAATACCGCCGACATTTATGAAATGAAGAATATGTCTTACCATTGCCTCAACTCTTGAGTGCTCGTCCTTCGGATCTGCATTCAAGAATGACGGACAAAAGTTAATTCCCGAAACGCCGCCCTTTGAAGCGAGTACCTTGATCTGCTCGTCCCAAAGATTTCTCTGATGAGAGGAAAGCTCTCTGCAGTTTGAGTGAGATGCAATGAACGGCTTTTTGCAAACATCGGCTACATCATAGAATCCGCCCTCGGAAAGATGAGAAACGTCAACGAGAATACCGAGCTCCTGCATATAGCTCACAGCCTCCTTGCCGAAGCTTGTGAGTCCCTTTTTCATGAGTTCTTCATCAGGTGAATTTGGGAAGCCGAAGCAGTTCTCGAAGTTCCATGTGAGTGCTATTGCACGGAAACCGTCATCGTAGAAACGCTTGACGTTCTCGAGCTTGTAATCAACTGCTCTGCCGTCTTCCATGGTGAGAACAGCGCTCATTTTGCCGTTTGCGAGGTTCTTCTCAATGTCCTCTGCAGAATAAGCCATTTCAATTACATCGTTATATTTCTTCACATTGTCAAGAAGGATTTTTCTCATCTCGGCAATGTAAATTTCATCGGTCATATCCTCTCTGCCGTAACGCTTAAATCCCTCTCTGGGAGGAAGGAAAACAGCAAAAAACTGTGCAAGCTGGTCGCCTCTTAGCATTTTATCAAAGTCGATGCTTGTCTCGGGGGTGCTGTAAAGGTTGGTGTTCACCTCGGGATTAAAAAGCAACTTCATCAAGGTGTCGCAGTGCATATCTATAAATTTCATAATCATACCTCTTCTTTCCTAATATATGTATAATTAATTACATTTACTTTCAAATAGCTTCGCTTATCCGAATAGGGTTAATGGCTCTTTGGGCGGATTTTGACCGCAGTTTAGTCATGATTATCACTAACAAGGCTGATTATAAGCCAAACACAAGAAAATTACAATCGTTAAAACCGCCATAATTCAATAGTTTTCAAACTGTTTAAGATTATTATGTTGTAACTTTTATATTTTTATGGTAATATCAAGTAAATAAAATTTCAGGAGGATAAGCCAATGCTTACTGAAACTAAAAAGGAATTTATCGAATTTATGATGAGTGCTGACGTTCTTCGTTTCGGAAATTTCGTAACAAAGAGCGGCAGAAACACTCCTTATTTTGTAAACACAGGTAACTACAAGACAGGTGAGCAGATTGCAAAGCTCGGAGCTTACTATGCTAAGCTTGTCAAGGAAACCATCGGTGAAGAGTTTGATGCAATGTTCGGCCCCGCTTACAAGGGAATTCCCCTTGCTACAAGCTGTGCGGGCGCACTTTACAATAACTACGGAATAAGCAAGCCGTATTTCTTCAACCGCAAGGAGGAGAAAGACCACGGCGAGGGCGGCTCTATCGTCGGATATAAGCCACAGGACGGTGACAGAATCATCATCATCGAGGACGTTATCACAGCCGGAACAGCTATCCGTGAGGTTATGCCAATCCTCAAGGGCTGCGGCGATGTAAAGGTTGAGCACATGTTCATCAGCGTAAACCGCTGTGAAGTAGGAAAAATCCCGGGCAAGACTGCTATCATGGAGGTTCAGGAGGAATATGGACTTAATGTTCACGCTCTCGTAACCGTTCAGGACATCAAGGAGTATCTTGTCTCTCAGGGTACATACGGCGATATTCTTCCTCTTATGGACGAATACATGAGCAAATACTGTGTTTTCTGATAACACGGGCTCAGTTTATTTTGCTTCAAGGACGCAGATAATATCAAATTCATCTGCGTCTTTTATTTTCCCAATATTAAGGTGTATTTTTCAACGTGACATTTCAGTAAAGGAGAGCTTAGTATGAAAACAGCTTTATTAGTCATGGCTGCGGGAATCGGCAGTCGTTTCGGCGGCGGCATCAAGCAGCTCGCTGCAGTTGACAGTTCAAATCACATCATCATGGACTATTCCATTCACGATGCAATCGAGGCAGGCTTCAATAAAATCGTATTCGTTATCAGAAAAGACATCGAAGAGGATTTCCGTGAGGCTATCGGAAACAGAATTGAGGGCATTTGCTCCGCCCACGGCGTAGAGGTAGCTTACGGATTCCAGGATCTTCACAATATTCCGGGTGAATTCCCAGAGGGAAGAACCAAGCCGTGGGGCACAGGTCAAGCAGTTCTTGCCGCTAAGGACGAGATTGATTGCCCGTTCTGCGTTATCAATGCCGATGATTATTACGGCAAAGAGGCTTTCAAGCAGGTTCACGATTACCTCGTTTCCGGTGCTAAGGATTTCTGCATGGCCGGCTTCATCCTCAAGAACACACTTTCCGAGAACGGCGGTGTAACAAGAGGTATCAGCAAGGTTGACGAGAACTCTTACCTCACAGAGGTTGTCGAGACAAGCGACATCGTAAAAACTCCGACAGGCGCTGCGGTAAACGGCAAAGAGATTGACGCAGACTCCTATGTTTCCATGAACTTCTGGGGTCTCACTCCTGAGTTTATGACAACTCTCGAGACAAACTTCAAGGTTTTCTTCGAGAAAACTGTTCCGTCAAATCCGATGAAAGCAGAGTATCTTCTCCCCATTCTCATCGGCGAGCTTCTCGAGAAGAACGAGACTAAGGTCAAGGTTCTCGAGACCAAGGATAAGTGGTTCGGCGTAACATATGCTGAGGACAAGGCATCCGTCATCGAGAGCTTCGCAAAGCTTATCGAAAACGGTGTTTACAGTGCAGACCTCTATTCAGATTTAGCTTAATCAAATCCACAAAATTAAAACGGGTGCTTTTTAGCATCCGTTTTTTCTGAATCATTGAAACGTGTTTTCTTATTTTCTCTATATTAATTTTGGATTAACCCCAGACCTCGTCTGCGATTTCCTTAACAAGAGCAAGCTTCTTCCACTGGTCCTCATCTGTGACAAGGTTACCCTCTTCTGTCGAAGCAAAGCCGCACTGCGGGCTTAGTGAAAGCTGAGAGAGCGGAACATACTTAGCCGCCTCGTTGATTCTTGCGATAATCTCGTCCTTGTTCTCAAGCTTAGCTTCCTTAGATGTGACAAGTCCGAGAACAACCTTCTGCTTGCCGATAAATCTGAGCGGCTCAAATCCGCCCGCACGGTCACTGTCGTACTCGAGGAAAAATCCGTCAACATTGCAATGACCGAAAAGAATTTCGGCAACAGGCTCATATCCGCCGCTTGAAGACCAAGTCGAACGGAAGTTACCTCGGCAAATGTGCATTGTGATTGTCATGTCCTCAGGCTTAGCCTCAAGAACCTTGTTAAGTACATAAACATACTTCTTGCCGACCTCGTCAACGTCTATTCCTCTCTCGGCGTAAGCCTGTCTCTTCTCCTGAGAACAGAACTCACCCCATGAGGTATCGTCAAGCTGGAGATAACGGCATCCGGCATCATAAAAAGCCTTGACTGCCTTCTGATATGTTTCTGCCAAGTCATCAAGAAGAACCTGCTCGTCCTTGTATCTCTCAATCGGCTGATAGTTTGCCTCACGAACACAGCAGATAAGGTGAAGCATAGACGGCGAAGGAATGCACTGCTTTGCGACTGCTCCTGTGCCCTCTGTTACGCTGTTAAGAAATGCAAAGTGCTTTAAGAACGGGTGATCCTCCGGGAAATCAAGCTTATCAACAATCTTGATTGTCTCCGACTTCGGCTGGAAACCCTTGAATGCAACGGAGAAATGCTCCGACTTAACTTTCTTAACGCCCTCAAGTCCCCAGAGAAAATCTAAGTGCCAGAAAGAACGGCGATATTCACCGTCTGTGAAAGCGTGAAGCTTTGCTGTATTCTCTTTCTTGACAAGACCCTTGATCTCTTCGTCCTCGATTTTTGTAAGCTCGTCAGCGGAAATTGCTCCGTTCTCAAACTTTTCTCTTGCCTCGTGAACGGCATCTGTTCTCAAAAAGCTGCCGACTATATCATATTTATAAGGTGCGTTTGCGCTCATAGCTTTCTTCCTTTCGAAATTCAAATTTATTTTCTACTTAGATTTTAATACATTAATCTAATATTTCAAAATACTATTTACAATCGGTTGTTCATAGTTTAAAGCTATGATGGAACAAAAGAAAAAACGCTGACACCAAAAGTGACAGCGTGCTTTTTCTGCATGTGAAATTGAAATTAGAGGTCAACAACTGTGAAGTCATTCTTCTCGTCCTCGCCGAGCTCTTTAAGCTGAGCGACTGCGTTCATAGCTTCCTTTTCGCTTCTGAACTTTCTTGCCTCTTCCTTAACGAAGGTGTTCTCAAAGTAACCTTTTTTCTTAGAAATAGTCTTTACGAAACCGGTCTCTGAGCTAAACTTATTAGTCCAAGCAACAACCTTTGCCATTTTAGTTATCCCCTTTCGTGAGATTTATAATTTATAAAATAAATATATGTGGAGCTGGTGAACGGACTCGAACCCCTGACCTGCTGATTACAAATCAGCTGCTCTACCAACTGAGCTACACCAGCGTATGATTTAAAAACTGCTTTTCAGGTCTATTATTTTATCAATCCTTGCCTTTATTATAATTGATATGTTTTTAAATGCAAGGTTTTGCATAGAAATTCTCCCTTTTACGGTATTTTCTACAATCACAAAGTTCGAAAAATGTGTATTTTGCCAACAAAAAAGGCAAAAAAAGGGATTGGCTTTACCGTTCCAATCCCTGTATAAACTATTTAATTTTATTATCTTCGATTAAATTATACTGTGCATCGGAGTTGCCTCTTCTTGCTATTTCTTAGGTTTTATACTTACCAAAAGTTTTGTATTTTCCGGTGGACTCACTTCATTCATCAAGATTTACGTCCCCTTTCATCTGCCCTAAGGAATATTTTCATCCCGGCTCAGTTTTAATAACCGTAAACACATGGGGTCTTAACTGTTTGGTGGAGTACACCGTCCATGAATTAATTTCAGTATTATATTTTTAATCATATAAGCTTCTGCCTGAGCTCCTTTGTGTAGGAATTTCTACCGCACATGTTCTGCCAAATGGGAGAAATACCAGCTCTGTATTATATTGCCTGTGACTTCTTCTTCTCTTCAAACGCTTTAACATAAAACTCACCTCTGTGAAATACATCAATATGCGTTATCTTGTTCACTGCAAATAAATATTCACTTTTTTCGGCATAGCCTTTAAGCTTTTACCTGCAGCCTATGAAGCCACCGGTCTCACTCGCTTTCGATAATATATTTGGTTGTGTCGAATTGAAAATTTACTGGTACATTGGACCTACCTCATCGATTTACTTGATTGCATTACCTGCGTAGCTTATAAAAACTTTCATTCTGATCACCTTTTCACTGTAGAATTAAAAGCTTAAAGCTTAATCATTTCATCGGAGTTAACCTACTTTCTTATTTAACTGTTAAAATAAATTTTAATCTGTAATTAAGAAATTTGCGGTTAGTACATTTCAGTTCTCCTCTTTTGCTTGATATTTGCTTTAGATTTCGGATGAAACTTAACTGTTCATCGGACTATCCTCCTTGGAATAATTCTTGCTTAACTAACTTCTTCTGTTAAGCTTTCTTTATTTCCTTTTCTTATCTTGGCTATATTATAACGCCCTCTGTTCGTTTTGTCAACAGTTATTTTCAAGTTTTTTATATTTTTTTATTAAAAAGACACAAAGACTTGAATATGTTACTTTTTCGTTAATTATTCCTCCTGAGCAAATTTGGGTCTTGACTTAAAGTGCTCTTGTCGCTAAAATAGATGTATCACAAGAAACAAATGCAAAGGAGAATTACCATGAGTGATGAATTTGAAACTGATCTTCTCGTGCTTATGGACGACGAAGGCGTTGAGCACGAGTTTGAGATTGTTGATGAGATAGATACCGACGACAGCCATTACATTGCTCTCATCCCTACAGCTCAGGATCCCCAGAGCCTCGTAGACGATGCCGAGACATACTATATTTTCGAGGTTGTCGAGGAAGACGGCGAGGAACAGCTTATGGAGCTTGAGGATGACGAAACCTTGATGAAGGTCGACGCTATCTTCCAGGAGCGTTTCAACGCTGAATACTATGACGACGAAGAGGAATAATCCCCTTTATCTCAGGTAAATATTCGAAAAAATTCCTGCCTAATTCGCGGACTGCGCACATATAACCCTACACTCAAATTAAAGGGAGCTCGCCTCCGTTTACGGACTGCAGACCTCCCGCCCGGCTTCGGCCGCAAGCGGAAGAAGGGAGCGAGAACTACTCGGGAGAGCACCCACCTAGCTACATAGTAGCAGGTTATTGAGATGCGCATTACGGTTAGGTGGGATTTTTTTATGCTTTTTCGGCTTCTTCTTGATTGAAGAAGCCTTTTGTGTTATCATTACTTTAACTTACTAAAGCAGAAAGCGAAGAACAAAGAAAGAAGGAATTATTATGACACTCGGATTTGTAGGCTGCGGAAATATGGCAAGCGCAATGATTAGCGGAATTATCGCGTCCGACAAAGTCTCCGCTAATGACATCACTGCAAGCAATAAAAGCGACGCTTCTCTCCAAAGAACCGCTAAGCTTGGAATTAATACGACAAAGGACAATAAAGCGGTCGCAAAAAGCGATGTAGTCTTTCTCACCGTAAAGCCGCAGTTTTATGCTGAAGTAATCGAAGAAATTAAGGATGAAATTAACGAAAGTTCAATCGTTGTCACAGTCGCACCGGGCTGGACTATTAAAAGAATAAGCGAAGCATTCGGAAAGAATGTAAAAGTCGTGCGTACCATGCCGAATACTCCGGCTAAAGTATCGGAAGGAATGAGCGAGCTTTGCGCCGCAGAAAATGTCAGCGAAAACGAGCTTGCAGAAGTAAAAAGCCTGTATGAAAGCTTCGGAAGATGCGTCGTGCTGCCCGAAAGACTTATGGACGCCGCATCAACAGTAGCAGGCTGCTCCCCCGCCTTCGTGTATATGTTTATAGAAGCACTTGGCGATGCGGGCGTAAGAGAAGGACTGCCGAGAGCACAGGCATATGAGCTTGCCGCACAGTCAGTGCTGGGAAGTGCAAAAATGGTGCTTGAAACAGGACTTCACCCGGGAGTTCTAAAGGATCAGGTTACATCACCAGCGGGAACAACAATCGAGGGAGTTTATGCGCTTGAAAAAGCCGGATTCAGAAGTGCGGTAATCGATGCAGTAAATGCCGCCGCAGAGAAAACAAGAAAGATATAAAAATACAAAGAGAAATAAAGAACAAAAAAACACAAAAGTTTTTGCTTCGCTTTTTTCAAAAAGCGAACGGGGTCTAAGG
>CAVAMJ010000029.1:0-15527 GCA_963589785.1 Bacteroidaceae bacterium
ATGGGTGAAACGGACAGAAAACGGACAAGCTTTTTGTCCCTTTTTGTCCGTCTTTAAAAGACAAAAAGCCCTCGCCTTTTTAGGCAAAGACTTCTTAATATAGATTTATATTTTCATATCTTCTCGTTCAGCTTTCCTCTGATAATTCTCACCTCGTGCGGCTCTAAAAGTGCCGATATGATAAGCCTTTTGCTTTCGTCCACTCTTGCGTGGTTAATCGAAACATCGTAAATCGAGCGGTACTCAAGGTAGCCGAGAATATCGTCAACCTTCATCGGTGCGCCCATTTGCATCCACGCATCGTAGCTTGAGCCGTGCTCACGGTTCACGGACTTTGTTTTCACTGTGTAATCGCCCTCAATCAAATTATCAAGAAATATATGAACGGACTTAGAGCCTTTGTCGTCAAATTCGTAGTAGCGGTCATAATTAGTTTCTTCTATCGGAGACAAAACCGTTCTGCGGTGACGCTCGAGATTATACGGGCAGTAATAATAAAGAAGCAGTGAAAATTCTCTTTTATCCTTGGAGACCGTCAAAAGGTAGCCGTTTCCCTCAGACACAACATCGCCGACTAAATCATTAAGTAACATTCCGCATGCATATGCCGCCTTGGGAATGTTGCGATATGTCAGCAAGCCGTTTGAGCCGTGATACATGGTGTTGTCAGGAAGAATTTTCTCACCGTAATCCGTGAGAGATCCCATGCAAAACACATCTGTTTTATCCTTGTTTTCTATCACATTCTTCACGATGCAAGCGCCGTGAAAACAAGTATCGTTGCCCGGTGACTGCCCCCACATACCGGGGTTAAACATAAGAATGAATATCGGCACAGAAACTTGATATTCTCCCATAATCTCATGAATGTGGTCTAATTCCTTAGAAAGAATATTGGGGTCCTCACTCATGGAATAGACCTCGTCCACGCTACTGTTATACATGAGATTTTGTTCGTCGGAATCCGTAAAATCGCACATAAAGCACTGAAAGCTCATCAAATCGGGCAAAGCGTCGTTCTCCTTTGCGAATGACAACAGCTCCTCAAAAACCATGCTACCTTTCATCGAGACATGACCCGTATCGAGTCCGAAGCCGCAAATCGAAGCCTCAGGCAATACCGACTTAATCGCACGGTAGGTAGCAAGATAGAATTTCTTATAGTCCTCAAGATTACAGTTTCCGACAGATACCTGAACCGCCTGTTCCATAGAGAATTTCCATTTAGATACCTCCTCTCTGCCATACGCCGACACAAAGTGCCTTATCGTTTCCGAGACAAGCAGCTTCCATTCACCGAGGTCTGACGGCAAACTTACCACATTTAAGCCGAACATTTTCGCTTCTCTGTCCGTCACAAGACAGCTTGGGGTATAGTCAAGAAAAATCCACGGAGTTATCTTCACATCTCTCACAAGAAAATTAAACACCAAATCAATATATGAAAAATTGAATTTCAGTTTTCCGTCAGAATCCCTCGTGCACACATTGAGCGAATCGGCATATATTCCGTGCATATGGTAATTTTCAAAATGCAGCTCTCTTTTCGCTCTTATGAGTGAACTCTGGAGAACTCCCCAAAGCAATTGTTCGATATAACCGATACCGATACATTTATTCCATGTGCGGTTGAGCGGCTTTGTTTTTCTGTCAAAGCTTGCTTCAATCACCTCAGACTGCGCCTGTCTGAGTGAAACACTGCTTTTTTCAATCGAACGGTAACGCAAAAGTCCCATGTAAGATATGGTATCCGTATTCGCCGCCGCACTGCTTTTATCTTTTTTCTGTTCGTTCTCTGAATTTGGCGAAAACTTTTCTCTTTCCGAGCGAATATGACGAATGTAAGCGCCCGGGGTACTTCCGAATTCCTTGTGAAATGCATCGATAAAGCTGTTCACACTGCCAAATCCCGACGAAAATGCAAGCTCCGTGACGGAGGATTCTCCCCTATCTATAAGCTGTTTTGCAAAGCTAAGTCTTATCTCACGCAGACAGCTTGAAAAGGTCTTCCCCGTAATATCCGAAAAAAGTCTCGAGAAATACCCATCCGAAAGTCCGAATTTCTCCGCAGTCTGCGAGAGAGTCAGCGGTTCTTGAAAATGCTCCCACACAAATCGCAAAATCTCTTCCTTTCGTGCGAAGTCATTTTTTCCTTTTTCCTCTTGATTAATACTGCTTTCTTCCGAAAAATCTTGAAAAAGTATGCTCAAAAGTCCCAAAAGCTCCGACTGCATATTAAGCTTCAGCTTTTGTGGGTCATCTATATAATCTTGGTAAATATTCGCAAGGTGCGTGCGTATGAGGTCGAGAGTGGATTTCTTTTCGGGCTGGAGTGACGACACGCAGTTTATCGTCCCTATACCGTAATCGCTTAAAATCTCAATCGGAATATAGAGTGAAAGCGTGTGACAGCCCTCCTCTCTCTCCTGACGGTGAGCCTCAAACGGATTGAACACTGCAAAATCCTCCGCTCGAAGAACAAAGCTTCTCTTGGCGGTATAAACCATGCAGTTGCCCGACAAAGAGAACAAAAGCTCTGCTTGGTTGTGAAGATGAAGTCCGTGCTTTTCGTTTTTATCGCAGTCGGTCTCAAATATAATATTTGTTGTATCAGTTGTCATAGTGAAAATCCTTTTAAAAATCAAATATCCTATATTTTATTATTCTATTTTATCACTAAACGCTTTAAATTTGTTATTTTAAAAGAACAATCACTGTTATTTGATGTTTTTATCACTGAATTTCAACTATCGCTTTAATGAGTGCTTTTAAAATCAAATTAAGCATGAAACAAATTTAAACAAAATAGTTATCTTGATTGTAGAAATTTTTATATCAAAACACTAAAATACAATCAGATTTTCACAAAAGATGTGGATTAGTCATAAGGAGGCTAACATGAAAGAAAACGAAAAAAGAGTAGACGGCTTCGTGCCATTCTCTCAAAAGCTCAATTATTCCATCGGCTCAGGCGGCGGAAACATCATCACGACAATCGTCGGCAGCTTTATTGCGGCATACCTCACCGACTCCGTAGGTATCGGAGCGGCAACCATGTCCACAATGATACTCGTCAACCGTGCGTTTGACCTTTTCACCGACTTCTTCATGGGCTCGATAGTCGACCGCACTCGCACCAAATGGGGCAAAGCTAGACCGTGGGTTGCACTTTCCGCACCGATTATCGCTATTCTTTTGATTTTGGTATTCAGCGTACCCGAAAGCCTCAGCGCAACAGGAAAGCTAATCTATGTTTACATCACATACCTCTTCCTCAACGCTATCGGCTTCACAATGTTCTTCATTCCGCACACGGCTCTTCTCTCGAGAATAACTCTCAACGGAAACGAAAGACAGAAAATCGCTTCTATGGAGCAGATTTTGAATCAGGTGGCAGGTCTTGCCGTCTCAACATTCTGGGTTCCGCTCACAAGAAGCATAGGATACAGAGGAACAGCTATTGTCTATGGTGTTGCCACTTGCGTATTCATTCTCTTTGCATTCTTCGGAACTAAAGAGAATGTCGGCGAAAACGACGACAAACAGCCTAAAGCTAAATCAAGCGTACCGTTCAAAACTCAGATTTCCTGCCTCACAAAGAACAAGTACTTCTGGCTCGAGACTTTATTCTTCTGTCTTTTACTTCTTCACAACTGCGGCTGCGGAATGGTTTCTTACTACTACTGCAACATCGTCCTTGGCGATGCCGCAATCGTCGCTATCATTTCTGCTTGCGGTATGATTCCCGCAATGATTATGAACCTCATTTTGCCGTCGCTCGTCAAAAAGCTCGGCAAGCGCAGAATAATGATCATGAGCTCATGCGTAGTTATCATCACCGGCGTTATCATGGGACTTTTCCCGACCGCTGTCGGACTTATCTGCGTGCTCTATGCGATTAAAGGCTTCTTCATGGGAGCAATGTTCTCATGTGCATTTGCTCTTACAGGTGATGTTGTCGACTACGGCGAATGGAAATTCGGCGTTCGCTCAGAGGGTCTTGTAATGTCAGGCGTCAGCATCGGTCAGAAGGCCGGTCTCGGACTTGGCCCCGCTATCGCCGGCTGGATTCTCGCATTCGGCGGCTATGACGGACTTGCAGAAACTCAGACAGCAAGCGCAATCGCATCCATCAACTTCACATTCACATTCTATGCGGCTATCTGCGGTGTCATTCTTCTCATCGTAAGCTTGCTCTTCGATGTCGACAAGCACACATCTCAGATGCAGGCAGATCTCACAAAGAAACATTCTCTAAACTAAAAGGCAAAGCAATATGTTAAAATTCGATACAGAAAAAGTCAGCGAAAACATCACTCGATTCTACGCATTCGGAACAGAGTTAGTCTACCTCATCGAGGGAAGCGAAAAGAACATTCTGATTGATACGGGAAGCGGATTCGGAAGCCTAAAAAAAGCCGTAGACTCTGTCCTTCTCGAGCACGAAAACCACAATCCGCTCTCGGTTCTTCTCTCGCACGGTCACATTGACCATGCGGGCGGAGCTGGAGAATTCACAAGAAATTCTCTTGATGTTTATATGAACCCCAATGACGAGTACATCTATAACCGCCATATGTCAGAGAAATTCAGACGAGACGGAATTTCCATGGAGGACTTCAGCGGTCACGGCGAATATGTCGAAGAGGAGGACTATATCCCCTCTGCAGACTTCTCCGATATTAAGCCGCTTCACGAGGGAGATATTTTCGACCTTGGAAACATTAAAATAGAGACCTATTCATGCAAGGGCCACACATTGGGCAGTATGGTTTTCTTAATTCACGACTCAGACGGAAAGACCTATCTTTTCACGGGAGACGCTTGCAACACCTTCACATTCGTTTTCGATTCGTATTCGACAAGCATCGAAGAATATGAGGAGAGCTTAAAGGAACTTAAAACTAAAATTGACGGCACATATGACGAGGTTCTCATTTCTCACGGTAACGGCAAGGGTTACATCGGAATAATCGAGGATGTTATCGAGGTTTGCGAGAAGATAAAAGCGAATCAAGTTGATGCTTTGCCGTTTGAATTCGGCGGAGCAAAGGGAAATATCGCATTTGCACCAAATCCTGAAAGCATGAAGGGCAACATCGTCTTTAGTCCCGAAAGAATCTTGAAAGAAAACACGAAGATTTTCTAAGCCATCACTTCTAAAAGCTTATCGCGCAAAAGCCCGATAAGCTTTTTTGCAATTTTTAAATTTATCTTGCATTTTTAGTTTTAATATGATATATATAATTTAAGTTTTACTGAAAGGAAAGGTGCATCCGTAATGGGTTGGAAGACTAAAGTTTCGTACCAAAAAGGAAACTGTTAATACCACCCTCGGATAAGTGTGCCATTTTATACCTTTCAGCAAGGCGGAAACGGATTTTTGTGCGTCCGCAGCTTTGCTGTGGGCGCTTTTGTTATACCCAAAAACGCTTTTTAAAGGCACACTTTTTCTGCTCGCAAATGAAAGATTAAATTACAAATTCTTGCAAAACGAAAGGGTGTTCCTTATGAATTCAGCTAAAAGAAAGAAATTAAATTTAAAAAAGCAATTAGGCTTAATTTATACCTCCGGATTTTTCTCGGGACTTAGAATAACAGATGCCGTCTGGGTGGCACTGCTTGTCGCTCGAGGATATTCCCTGTGGGAAATCGGCTTTGCCGAGAGCGTTTTTCACGTTGTCAGCCTTATTTGCGAGGTTCCTTCGGGAATGTTCGCCGATATGCTCGGCAGAAAAAAGACCCTTGTTCTCGGCGGATTTTTGATAACCGTCTATAATGTTCTCATGGCGTTCGCACCGAATTTTCTCTGCGTATGCCTTGCCATGGGACTTAACGCTCTTGCCTACACCATGTTTTCGGGCACGGACAGCGCAATGACCTACGACAGCATGAAAGAGGCGAACAAAACCGATGATTACATCAAGGTCAACGCAAAGTGCACTCAGATTAATTTAATTGCGAGCGCTCTCGGCTCACTCTCAAGCACGCTTGTGAATATCCTGAAATACACTGGATTTTATCTTCTCAGCGGCGCATTTGAGTTCACCTCGATGATTTCTCACGCATTGATGACAGAGCCCGTAGTGACCGACGCTCAGGCGGAGAGAGAAAACAGAAATTTTCTCGAAACTCTCAAAAAAGTCCCCATGCTTTTCGTTAATCTCTGTCGTGACAGCTACTCCATACTCAAGGCTTGCCCCTTTGCCGTCAAGCTGATTGTTTCAACGGCGATTGTGTCGATACCGACCTATCTCACGAAGATGTTCTTACAGGAAAGGCTCATAGAACTCGGCTGGAGCAATAGATTTCTCTTTGTGCCGATGCTTTTAAGCAGTGCGGCGGCAATCTTAGGCACATTATTGGCGGCAAAAGCAAAGATTAAGTCCCTGAGAAAGTTATATTTTATCTGTGCTATACTTGTCGGCGGCGGCACAGTGCTTGTCGGCACGGCTAACGCATGGTTCAGCATATTCGGAATGATGTTAGTACAAAGCATACTTGAAATTTGGTTTTTGGTGGAAAGCCAGAAATTAAACGATGCCATTCCCTCCGACCAGAGAGCAACTATAATCAGCGTTGACGGAATGTGTTACAGTATTCTTATGATTCCCACAAGTCCACTTGTCGGCAAAATCGGCGATCTCTTCGGCAATGCGGGCGCAGGGCTGACTGTTCTCGGTATTCTTGTAATGCTAAGCAGTTTGTGCGTATTCTTCAAGAAAAAGAAATAATCTAATCGTACATGGGCTTTCAACAAATCACGAGAGAATGTCGAAAACTATGAGACTAAAAAATATACCAATCCGAGGAGGATTACGATGAAAAACTTTAGCTTTGATGAAATAGTTCAGCTTGAAAAATCTTGCGGAAAAACAGTTGGCATCGGTGACTTCTTCTAGTACAAGGATTTAACGATAATCAAAACGGTTGACAGACCAAAAAGCAAATAATCTCTTGAAAATATGTTCTGATGAAAAGTTTCAAAAAGCGAAACAGTTTTCAACGAAATCTGAAATAAAGTTGAAAATCAAGTCTCAAATTCAATATATTAATAAAAAACAAAGCGAGAAGCCTTCTTGACTTCTCGCTTTTCACTTTATCTAACTTATTTATTCTCAAGATATGTTTCAATTCTGAATCTCGGTCTGCGCTTAACCTCGGAGTAAATCTTTCCGATGTAAGTTCCGACAACACCGATGCAGAAAAGCTGAATACCGCCCAAAAGCCAGATTGAAGCAACAATTGCTGTCCAGCCCGCTACGGCTGCTCCTACTGCGTGAGAGATGAGAGCATAAAGCAATCCGAAGATGCTAAGTATCGAGATGATGATACCAAGGTTTGAGATGAGCTTAAGCGGCTTAACGCTGAATGAAGTGATACCGTCAACGGCAAAAGCAAGCATCTTCTTGAGCGGATACTTGGATTCACCCGCAAATCTCTCGTGTCTGTCATAGTAAACATAGTCACTGCGATAGCCGATAAGAGGAACAATTCCACGAAGGAAAAGGTTAACCTCGCTGTACTCAGAAAGTCCCTCGAGTGCTCTCTTGCTCATGAGACGGTAGTCTGCATGGTTGAAGACAATGTCTACACCAAGCACCTTCATGAACTTGTAGAAGCCCTCTGCGGTGGTCTTCTTGAAGAATGTGTCTGTGTCACGCTTGTTTCTTACTCCGTAAACAACATCACAGCCGTCAAGGTACTTTGCGACGAACTCATCGAGAACATCGGTATCGTCCTGAAGGTCTGCGTCAAGGCTGATAGCGCAGTCGCACTTCTCCATTGCAGTCATAAGTCCTGCAAGAAGAGCGTTCTGGTGGCCTCTGTTGTGGGCAAGCTTAACTCCCTCAACCAAGCTGTTAGACTTATTGAAGCTGTCGATAATCTCCCATGTCTTATCCTTAGAGCCGTCATCCACATAGAGAATTCTTGACTTATCATCGGCAAGGCCCTTCTCCTTCATGGAGGTGAGCTTTTCTGTCAATCTCTTAGTTGTCTCGTGAAGAACAGCCTCTTCGTTGTAGCAAGGAATGACAAAATATACGGTGGGATTTTTCTTTTCTGTTTTTACTGATTCACTCATTTTAAATCTCCTTTAAATTTCTGTATCTTTATTTTCTTGTTTATCATTTTTACTCTCGGATTTTGCAGACCTTTCGACCTCACTTACCGTTTCAAGCGCCGACTCGAATTCTGCCTCTTTCTTTAGAACCTCAAGCTCCTTTAGATAAGCCTTAGGATTTTTGACATACATATATTTGTCATTTTTCCTTTTCTTGAAGCTTAGGTTATTTTCAAGGCAGTAATCGGAGAATTTGCCAAGCTTAAATACAGGCTTTCTATCCTTCTTCGGCTTCTCTGCTTTAACCTCGTCGTCATGCTTTTTCTTTGCTCTTATGAGAAGAACATATGCCAAAAGAATTAAAGCCGATGCCGCAGTCGAAATCATACCGGCATTAAGTCCCGGGGTCTTGTAGGTGAACTCGATCTTAACATCATCACCCTTTGGAATTCTGACAGCCATAAAGCCGACATTAGCATTGATTATCTCGGCAGAAACACCGTTGACCGTGGCGCTCCAGCCGCTTTCTGAAGGCACGCTGAAGAAAATTATTCTCTCCTGAGTGCTTGAAATCGATGCTGAAAATCCTGTTTTTGTGTAAGTGAAGGTATCACAGGTTACGCTTGCCCTCTCCATGCAGTCGTTTTTGTATGCCTCCTGAGTGAACTCAACGGAATCGACATAAAGCGGAGAAAGAATATCTTTGACAAGCTCTACCTTATCATCGGGAACAATGAGCGCCTTCAGCATGACAAGCTCTCTCTCGTTTGTTGTGAGCTTTTCTGCTTGGCTGTAAGTTATGTAATAATCGTAGCTGAAGCCCATTGGGATATAATACTCATTCTCCCAAATATCGAAGCCGTTTGCCGTGCCGTAGAAAATCCAGCCCGGCATCTGAGCGTTCTCCTCGCTGTAATCACTCGAGAACTTCTCATCATCCGACTCATCGTCAAAAAGCCACCTTACGCTTGTGAGCCCTCTGACACCGTAATGAGTTGTGTCGGGTCTCGAGGCTACGTCTCGCTGAACTCCGATGAAATCATAATAGTCCATAATCGAGCCGGGTACAATAGAGTGGAATGCCTGAATATTCGGTATCTCCCAGAACATTCCGCTGTTATCGAGCGACTCGTAAAAGTCTGATCTCACATTATCGAGAGACTCGGTATCGAACGGCAAATCCTTGCCGCCGTTAAGCGCATAGGGAATTAAATGATCGTAAGGATCGGCACTTTGAGATTTTCCGAGACCTATGAAGAAAATCGAATAAACTACAACGGTAGCACTCAAAACAACGTTAGCCGCTCTGACAAAGACCTTCTTGTTCTTTCGGCAGAACATGAAAAGGAATGCCACAAACGCTATGCATATGAGCGACACTGCCGCATAGCTCCAGAATCTTGTCGGGTACTTCTCGAGTCCGAAACTAACAGTTGTGTTACCCTCCTCGTCGGTGCCGTATGTCGGCATGAGACCGACTCCCACGATAATAAGTGTCGTGATGACAGCCGTCCATTTGATTGAACGCTTCCAATTCACATTTTCGCTCTCGAGCGACATTCCCGTGGCAAGCGCCATCATAAGGGTCAGCATATAATACCATCTTGCATAGAAACTGCCGTTAAAAAGCTGAAAACTTGAATTGCAAATAGGAATAAGTGCCGCCGCAAAACAGCAATAGATAATTCTCTTCAGCCAGTGTCTGCGCCTTAGCTGTAGCCAGCCGATGACACCCGTCATGCCGAAAAGCGGAAGCCATGCTCCAAGAGAAGCCCACTTCGATTCGCTGTCAGGCGTGAAATTCGGTCGTGCGGGCAAATCCGGCATGAAGAAGAAGCACTCGATTATGTGCAGATATCTCTGAACATTGTTATATAAAAGAGCATTGTAGCCGTTTATCGGATTGGATACTCTCGAATTCTGCATGACCGCAAGGACTGACGGGAACAGGAGTATCCCTGCCATTCCAACGCCGATAACCGCCTCCAAAAGTGCAAGGAAAAATTCCTTGACGCTCACTCTCCAGCTGCCTGTGATAAGCCTTATGAAGAAATAGAGGAGCGCAAATGTTACCATTCCGCAGAAGAAATAGTAATTGATTATACAGCAAGCCGCAACCGCCAGTGCGAACAAGCCTCTTCTTTTATTGAGAACGAATTCGTCCATCGCCGTGAGTAAAAGCGGGAAAAAGACTATCGCCTCGTGGAAGTGATTGAAGAAGATGTTGTAAATCGAAAATCCCGAGAACGCATACATGACCGCCGTCATGAGCGCTATGGTGTCGGTCTTGATGTAACGTCTGACGTAAATATAACCCGTCATTGTGGCGCACGCAAACTTTAAAATCAGAAGCGGCCCCATAAGGTACTGAATCCATTCGCTTGGGAACGGAATAGTCAGCCAGAAAAACGGCGAACCTAAAAGATAGAAGCTGTATGATCCGATGAAGTTAGCACCGAGATCTGTTATATGGCTCCAACCCATATTGCCGCTCACAACGGCATCGTGAGCAAGACGGTAGAAGGTGACCTGCTGAACATTGAAATCACCATAAAACAAGAATCT
Source organism: Bacteroidaceae bacterium (assembly GCA_963589785.1). Taxonomy (GTDB): domain Bacteria; phylum Bacillota; class Clostridia; order Oscillospirales; family Acutalibacteraceae; genus SIG603. The sequence goes on from CAVAMJ010000029.1 coordinate 10,631, forward strand.
TCCCCCGTCCCGTATTATGAACGGTATGAAGATGATAAACGAGAGCGCTAGTCCCGTGAAAAAAGCTCTGAGAACGCCGCTTGTCCCCAGCTTCTTTTTAGTCCCGGGAATTTCTCCCGACAATCTGTTTGACGGCATAAAATAGAAATCCTCCGTTTTTCAATTAGTTTAAGCCCGTACTTTTTAAGACTTAATATCATATCTCTTTTTCATATTCCTTTTTGCATATAGATCTCACCGAACCGCAAGACATACGCATTTAGATTGTACCATTTTAATCTTGATTTATCAACCGATATAGCATCAAATATTAGGCGCTAGCCCTATTTCAAAGAGATATTTATCAATTTCCTCACATATATACATCAAGTGTATCGTGTAATACTTTTAAGCTATCATATATATGTTGCATTTGAAACTAAAAAGGTATATACTTTTTTCAGAAACTTTGTATGTATTAGGACGGAGGTAATTAGTACGAATATTTTAGCCAAAAAAGATGCCGACATGACCGAAGGCGTCATTTGGAAGCATCTTGTGGCCTTTGCCGTTCCGATGGCAATAGGCTTACTTTTCCAGCAGCTTTACAATACGGTCGATACGATAGTAGTCGGCAGATTTGTTTCCAGCGAGGCTCTTGCCGCCGTAGGAAGCACAACGCCTATCATAAATATGCTCGTCGGTCTGTGCACGGGTCTTTCCACGGGAGCATCCGTCATAATTTCTCAGTATTACGGAGCTCACGAGAACGAAAGACTTTCAAAAGCTGTCAACACAACCATCGCTTTCACGGGTATTTTATGCGTAATAGCCACGATAGTCGGAATTTTAATAACCGATCCCATGCTAAAATTCATGGATACTCCGAGTGAAGTCTTCCCCGAATCTCACAAATACCTCACTATTTATTTCGGCGGAATAACAGGACTCATTCTCTATAATATGGGCGGATCTATTCTGCGTGCTGTCGGCGACTCCACAAGACCTACCTACTACCTCATTCTCTCGGCACTTCTAAATATTGTGCTCGACCTCGTTTTCGTCATTGTTTTCGATTGGGGCGTAATGGGTGTCGCTGTCGCAACCGATATATCTCAGCTTATCTCGGGTTCGCTCATCTTGGTTTCACTCACAAGAACATCGGGAACATATGCCATCAAGTGGAAACAAATGGGAATTGATTTCAGTATCCTCAAGCAAATTTTCACCGTCGGTATGCCAGCCGGTATTCAGCAGGCTGTCACATCCTTCTCGAATGTTTATGTTCAGTCATATATAAACTTTTTCGGCGCATCGGCAATGGCTGGCTGGGCAGCTTACAACAAGCTTGATGTCATCATCCTTGTGCCTGTTCAGGCAATTGCACTCGCCTCCACCACCTTCGTCGGTCAGAACTACGGTGCTCAAAAATTCACAAGACTTCGCAAGGGCGTAAAATGGGCACTTGTGGCATCAATCATAATCACAGCATCCGTTGCAGTCGGAGTTATCCTCTTCCGCGATACTCTCTTGCTTATGTTCACGACAGACAGTGAGGTTTTAAAATTCGCCTCCACATTCATACTCTGGGTTTCTCCGTTCTACGCAATAATTTGCTTAAATCAGATTTTTGCGGGGGCACTCAGAGGTGTCGGCAAAAGTGTGATCCCTATGGTAATCATGCTTTCATCCTTCGTTTTCTTCCGTCAGATTTATCTTTATGTCAATAAGAGTCTGGGCGGCGGCTACATCACCATGGCAATGAGCTATCCAGCCGGCTGGCTCGTCTGCTCGGTTGCAATGACGATTTTCTACATTATCGTCATGAAAAAGCTTGAAAACTCCGCCCTCTCGAAAGAATAATCAAGACAGTACCGCCGCTTGTTTCTCACAATAAGCGGCGGTTTTTTGAAACTCTATTTTCTCTATTCATATTATCTATTGTCTTTTGGCAGTTACTTTTTAGTAACTCGGTAATAGATTTGTGCGTACTTTTTTTCATAAAGAACATGCCTTACAATAGAATTGAAAAGAATAGGAAGAAAAGACAAATGAAAGAAATTTCAATTAATGATTTTAAAACAAACCCATTTACCGTTTTCAGCAAGGACTGGATGGCACTGACTGTCGGAAACGAGCAAAACGGTTATAATGCTATGACGATTGCTTGGGGACAGCTTGGCTCTGTTTGGGAGCGTGGCAGTCATAGCAATCAGCTTCCCACTGCCATTTGCTATGTGCGTCCCGGTCGCTACACAAAAGAGCTTGCCGACAAGGAGGAGCTTTTCACGCTGTCGCATTTTCCGAATGAATACCGCAAAGCTTTAGGCTACCTCGGCACTCATTCAGGGCGAGACGGCGATAAAATAAGTGCCGCCGGACTAACCCCAATATTTTCTGAGGGAACTACTTATTTTGACGAGGCAGATACCGTATTTGTCTGCCGCAAGATTTATTCGGGTGAACTTGAAGAAAACGGATTTTTCAATCAAGGTTTGATTGAATTTAACTACCCCGAGAAAGATTTTCACACCATGTATATCGGTGAGATAGTGAAAATTCTGGTAAAGGAGAACACATGAACCAGGCTGAACGGCGGCTATTTCTGATTAAGTCGCTTTTGAAAGAGAATATAGAATATAATAACATTGATATTCCAACAGATTCACAGAGTCAACGCTGGCTTTTAAGAGGGCTTATGAACATTCGCCCACCGCAGAATATCGACAAAGCTTTTCTGAAAACACAAGACGCCTATCTGCAAAGCGAAACTGCCGAAAAAGGCATTACGGACATCGCAGACTTAATGGCTGTCCAAAATGGGCTGTATCTTTGGCAAGGGGATATCACAACGCTTAAATGCGATGCTATCGTCAATGCGGCTAATTCAGGCATGACAGGCTGTTATATTCCAAATCACCGCTGTATCGATAACGCAATCCATACCTTTGCGGGAGCAGAACTGCGGCTTGCATGCGCAGAAATTATGAAAAGGCAGGGCTATCCCGAACCGGTCGGGCAATCAAAAATCACACCGTCCTTCAATCTGCCTTGCAGATATGTACTGCATACTGTCGGGCCATTTATTAATGGGAAAGTAACCAAAGAGGACGAAGAACAGCTTGCTTCATGCTACCGCTCTTGCTTAGAGCTGGCAGCAGAGAACAACTTGGAAAGCGTAGCATTCTGCTGTATTTCCACGGGAGAGTTTCACTTTCCCAACGAATTGGCGGCACAAATCGCCGTGGATACCGTCAAACAGTTTATAAACAGAAAAACCAGTGTAAAGAAAGTGATTTTCAATGTTTTCAAGGATATTGACAAACAAATCTACTCGGGATTACTCAGAGAAAATTAAACTCTTGCAAAACGCTCTCGACAACGCGGATGCTGTTGTAATCGGTGCGGGTGCGGGGCTTTCTGCCTCTGCCGGTTTCACATATGACGGTGAGCGATTCAAAAAATACTTCTCCGATTTTGCGTCAAAGTATAACTTCAATGATATGTATTCAGGCGGCTTTTATCCGTTTGAAACTCAAGAGGAATACTGGGCATATTGGAGCAGATATATCTACATCAATCGCTATATGGATGCCCCTAAAAAAACCCACAATGACCTTTTGAAGCTTGTAGCCGAGAAGGATTATTTTGTTATCACAACAAATGTGGATCATTGTTTTCAAAAAGCAGACTTCGATAAAAAACGGCTGTTTTACACGCAAGGAGATTATGGACTGTTCCAGTGCAGTGAGCCATGCTGTCAAGAAACTTTTGAAAATGAAGCTGTCATCCGTGAAATGGTCGCACAGCAGAAAAATATGAAAATACCGTCAGAGCTTCTCTCAGTCTGCCCACATTGCGGCAAGCCGATGGCCATGAATTTGCGTGCTGACAATAGGTTTGTCGAAGATGAGGGCTGGCACAAAGCCGCAGAACGGTATGAAAATTTTCTTCGAACCCGTGAGGGTGAGAAAATCCTTTTTCTTGAGCTGGGAGTCGGATATAACACCCCGGTTATCATAAAATATCCATTCTGGCAAATGACAGCAAATAACCCAAAAGCCACCTATGCTTGTATCAACCAAGGACAAGCGGTTTGTCCACAGGAAATCGAGCCACAATCTGTTTGCATCAATTCTGATATCGGAGACACAATATCCTATTTATCACACAGTAATTTAAAGTAAGCGAAAAAAGGCATTACCGACTGCAAAAGTCAGTAATGCCTTTTATAGTATTAAGATAATTGTACCTGCAAACCGATAGAACACTTAGAATAAAGTCGTTTTTCAGTTTGCTATCAAATCAGAAAATTAAGTACCTAAAACCCAGTATTTATGCGGGTTTACGCTGCTCTTGGTGTTCATCATCACACTCCATTATCCACTTTTTCGCACTTTCTATTATCCAGTAATAGCGAACCATATTTGCTCAACAAATCACTCTTTTCTCCAACAAAATAAGGCTCCGAACCTACTATGTAGATTCAGAACCTTAAAGTGTATAGATTATTCATTTTTACAAAAAACTGAATAATGAGGTTTGCGAACAAACAACAGGATTATTCAAACTCGACAATCACTAATCAATTTTGTTTAGAGATTATTTGTTGCCGTGTTTACTTTTCTTTTGAATCTTTGATTTATCCATATTATCCTGCCTATATGGGCTAATGTTATCAGTTTGTTATCGGTATTGATAACACTCGCTCCGTAACTGTGGATAATAGCAATATGCTCCGATTCAAATTATAAACGAGTTTGCTTAGGAAATCAACACTATATTACCAAATACCGCAAGCAGCCTGTATGCTTTATCACACGCAGGCTGCTTAATCAAATTCATTATAGCTGATGATAAATCGGTTTCATTTTGTTAAAAGTGCAAAACTCTTTGAATCCCAGTATTTTTAATTCCT
>CAVAMJ010000030.1:0-13296 GCA_963589785.1 Bacteroidaceae bacterium
GGACGAATACAAGCGATTATCGAGGGATAATATGTGACGGCTCAGTAAGAAGCGGAAAAACTGTTTGCATGATAATCAGCTTTGTTTGGTGGGCTATGATGAACTTCAATGAAAGCAACTTTGGAATATGTGGAAAAACAGTTCGCTTTCCATGAATACTGGAAATATCTATAAATTTATGCTATAGTCTAAGAATAAATATGCTGTGTCCTAATAATCTTAAGAGAATTTAAGGAAATTAGGCAACATTCTACATAATTTAGGAGAACTATCATGCAAATAGACTTAACCCAAGGTCCAATCACCAAGACTATGCTGCGATTTGCTGTGCCAATGATTTGCGGTAATCTTTTACAACAGTTATATAATATTGTGGATACGCTGATTGTCGGGCAGTATCTCGGAGCAAATGCATTAGCGGCGGTCGGCTCTGCGTATACGTTAATGACATTTCTCACCTCTATTTTTCTTGGACTTTGCATGGGAAGCGGAGCTGTCTTTGCAATTCGTTACGGAGAGAAAAATATAGATAAATTAAAAGAAGACATGTTTGTAGCATTTATATTAACAGCTGGATTAACATTAATTATTAATGTGTTTGTTTTCTGGAAACTCGATATGATTTTGCGTTTTCTGTCTGTTCCTGAAGATGTCTATCCTCTGATGCGAACATACTTGTGGGCTATATTATGGGGAATTTTTGCAAGTTTTCTATATAATTATTATGCCGCTGTACTTAGAGCAGTTGGAAATTCAGCTACACCATTATTGTTCTTGGGTATAGGCGCTGTTGTAAATATCGTGTTGGATCTTGCCTTTATACTTATATTTCATATGGGTGTAGCGGGTGCTGCTTGGGCTACTGTAATCGCACAATGGATATCTGGAATTGGGATTTTGATTTATGTAAAAACACGCTGTTCTTGGCTTAGTCTTGAACGCCGACATATGCATTTGTGCAAAAAGAATATCATTGAAATATCACAAGCATCTGTGCTTACTTGTCTGCAACAGTCAGTTATGAATCTCGGAATTCTTATGGTTCAGGGACTTGTTAACAGCTTTGGAACTGTAGTTATGGCGGCTTTTGCGGCAGCAGTAAAAATAGATGCCTTTGCCTACATGCCTTTGCAGGATTTTGGCAATGCATTTTCCACGTTTATAGCACAAAATTATGGAGCTGAAAAGAACGACCGCATCAAAAAAGGAATCCGTAGTGCGACTTTAACTTCTGTTCTGTTTGCATTGGCAGTATCGGTAATCGTTGTGGTTTTCGCAAAACCTCTTCTTCTGATTTTTGTTCATGCACAGGAGACACAGATATTAGAGGTCGGTATATCCTATCTGCGTGTAATCGGTGCCTTTTACTTCGGAATAGGAATTCTATTTCTGTTATACGGACTTTATCGAGCAATTAACAGACCGGCTGTTTCACTTGTGCTTACCGTAATTTCCCTTGGAACGAGAGTTGTTTTATCATATCTTTTATCTGCAATTCCTTCTATTGGTGTTACCGGTATTTGGTGGTCAGTTCCAATTGGTTGGTTTCTTGCGGATGCAACGGGAATTGCGTGGTATCTGTTAATCATTCAAAAGAAAACGAACAGATAATGTTAGAAATCTGCTCAAGCAAGGAATAAGTTTTCGCTTCTTTTTCACTTTTACACTATTTAGAATATTCAAGGCTAAATTTATATTGAATAAAAGCTTTATTTGTAATATAATAGACTTGCGGTTAGAGCTTGTTCAAACTTACACTAACCGTTACAAGAAAAATTAAATATGTAACTACAAGGTGTCGAAGCAGACACGATGAGTTTATGATACTCTGCTCATGTCTGGCTTCGGTGAAAAGGGAAACAGGTGAAAATCCTGTACGAACTCGTCACCGTAATTAGGGAGCAATGGTCGATATATCACTGGGAAACCGGGAAGATGACCTGAGCGATGATCTTTAAGCCGGGAGACCTGCCTTTTAGTTGTACAGAAACATTATTTGTTTCAAACCACGAGTAATTGGTTGTACGTGATGAAATTTAGGTGCTGTTCACATTGTGATTAGTACCTTATGGTGCATGTGTTTTAATCGGAACAAAAGTTTTGATAAATAGCAAAGTTCTTTAGAAATATATGACAACCGCCATTTCTGACATGTATAGCTCTTTTATCCGTTACGGAAAAAGAGCTTTTATTTTTGTCGCTTCATGTTAAATGTGAACCGTATTTATTTGTGCTGAAAGAGTTGATGCTAATGGTGTTTTTGGCAGACATATTTATCTCAATCAACTATATTTTTATAATTCGAGGAGTCAACATGAAGAAAAAAATCCTAGTATTGCTTTTGGCTGCACTCATGGCATCCGCATCATTAACCGGCTGTGGAAACAGTAACAGCACAGATAATGATTCACAAGTATCTTCACAATCAGAAGCAAGCGAGACAAGTACCAGCTCAGATCAAGAAGCAGCAGATCACGTAGCAGATTTAATAGATGCAATCTATGTTCAGGAGAGAACAGACGATACTGATAAACAGTGTGAAGAAGCAAAGGCCGCTTGGGATGCTCTTACCGATGCTCAGAAGGAGCTTGTAGAAGGAGAAAATGCTGATCCTGATTACTTTGGAAGAGATACCGGAGATGCATCAAAGGATGACCCAAGAAATCAGGATGATATCGGGGAAAATGAAATACTTGTAGTAAGCTTTGGTACATCATTCAATGATAGCCGTGTTGCGGATATAAAAGGTGTTGAGGATGCTATTGCTGAAGCAAACCCTGATTGGTCAGTAAGACGAGCATTTACTGCACAGATTATCATTAACCATATCCAGGCAAGAGATGGCGAGAAAATCGATAATATGGAGCAGGCTCTCGAGCGTGCAGTAGAAAATGGCGTTAAAAATCTTGTAGTACAACCTACTCATCTTATGCACGGTGCAGAGTATGATGAAATGAAAGCCGCGGTCGAGTCATACAGCGACAAATTTGAATCCGTAAAGATTGCAGAACCATTACTCGGTGAGGTTGGTTCCGATGCAACAGATATAAATGAAGATAAGCAGGCTGTTGCCGAAATTCTTACAGCAGAAGCTGTAAAGACGGCCGGATACGAAAGCCTCGATGCCGCTAACGAAGACGGAGTTGCATTTGTATTCATGGGACACGGAACAAGTCACAACGCTAAAGTCTCATACAGCCAGATGCAAACTCAGATGTCTGCTCTTGGATATGACAATGTGTTTATCGGTACTGTAGAGGGTGAACCAGAAGATACCTCATGTGAGTCTGTTATTGAAAAAGCTACAAATGCAGGCTACAAAAAAGTAATCCTTCGTCCGCTTATGGTTGTTGCTGGAGATCACGCAAACAACGACATGGCAGGAGATGATGAGGATTCATGGCTTTCACAGTTTGAAGCATCAGGTAAGTTTGACAGCATAGATACTCAGATAAACGGTCTTGGTTCAATCGAGGGTATCGAGCAGATTTATGTAACACATACTGCTGACGCAATGAATAAGTAATTTCTAATCAGTGCAGATTCTACTTTATCACCACAAAAGCAGAATCTGCATATGATTTCAATCGTGCAAAATGATTGTTAATCTTTTTGCCAATAATCACTTTAACTGTAATATAAAATGCGGCTTCAATGCCGTTTGCATAATGTTAAAGTAAAAAAACATAACAAATTGGAGCAAACCTAAAAAATGAAGAATGTATTAAAAAGAAATTTCATATTAATCGCATTGGCTACTATGGCACTCTGTATAAGCATTACAGGTTGTTCAGCTAAGAAAACTTCAAAAATTGATCTTGACAACGGAACATACACCGCAGAATTTACTACAGACAGCTCTATGTTTCATATAAATGAAGCTTATGACAATCTGGGAACACTTACTGTAAAGGACGGAGAAGCAATTATTCATATTACTCTTCCGTCAAAGAATGTGGTCAACCTTTTCTTAGGAACCGCTGAAGATGCCGAAAAAGACGGCGCCGATCTATTAGAACCGACAACTGATACTGTAACTTATGATGACGGTATGACAGAAGAGGTTAACGGGTTTGATGTGCCTGTCCCTGTTTTAGATGAAGAGTTTGATTTGGCTCTCGTCGGAACTAAGGGAACATGGTATGATCACAAAGTAAAAGTGTCAAATCCACAGCCAATAACCGATGACTCTCAGAGCTCCGAAAGCACACAGATTGCAGACGGAACATATAATATTGACCTTGATTTTGAAGGTGGAAGCGGTAAGGCAAGCATTTCTTCCCCGGCAAAAGTAACAATAAGTGAAGGAAAAGCTATTGCTACAGTAGAATGGAGCAGTCCGAACTACGACTATATGATAGTAGACGAGCAGAAATATATGCCAGTGAACACTGATGGAAATTCTGTTTTTGAGATACCGATAACACTTGATGCTCCTATGCAAGTAACCGGTGATACTGTAGCTATGAGCAAACCGCACGAAATTGAGTATACACTTACCTTCCATTCTGATACAGCTGAGGAAATATCAGCTAACGATGGAGAATAAGGTCATCAGCTAATTAGAGGAATTTATCATATGACAGGAAGAAAAGCAATATTTACTTCATGTGTTGTATTTTTGATAGGACTGTTAGGGCTTTATGGCTGTGGCAGTCCTTCTTCCACTTATAATGATAAGCAATCAGAAATAACAACTAACGAAAACTCTTTAGTTTACGAAAGCAGCATGGAGCTCTCGTATGCAAAAAACTTTAGTGTGGATTATTATGAGGGCGGATACAAGATACTTACCACTAAAGACGGCACAAAAATCCTTACAGTTCCAGAGGACAAAGACACTCCCCAAGGACTTAATAATGATATAATTGTGCTCAAAGAACCGATAAGTAATTTGTATCTGGTTTCATCCAGTGTAATGGATATGTTTGATAAAATAGATGCCATAGACACTATTAAATTCTCAGGAAAAGAAGCAGACGGATGGTATATAGAAGGTGCAAAAAGTGCAATGGAATCAGGCGAGCTTATATATGCGGGTAAGTATAGCAAACCAGATTATGAGCTTTTAGTTTCAGGGAACTGTTCCTTGGCAATCGAAAACGGCATGATAACTCACAGTCCAGAGGTTGTAGAAATGCTTCAAAGCTTTGATATTCCCTCTGTTGTCGAGTATTCAAGTTATGAAACCGAGCCGCTTGGAAGAATGGAATGGGTTAAATTCTTTGGAGCTCTCACAGGCAAAGAAGACATAGCCGAAGCTGTTTTTAATCAGCAAAAAGAGATGGTGGACTCTATTTTAGAAGAAAACAGCGAAGAATCTGACAGTGCGCAAAAAATTGATAAGGAGCATTGCACGGTTGCTTTTTTCTATATAACTTCAAACAACTTGGTACAGGTGAGAAAAAGTACGGATTATATTCCAAAAATGATAACTCTTGCCGGAGGCAAATATATATTTGATGAATTATCAAATGACTCAAAAGGTACTTCCACAATGAATATGCAGCTTGAAGACTTTTATAATGCTGCAATCGATGCAGACTATCTTATATATAACAGTACGATAGACGGTAGTATTGAAAACATCTCACAATTAATAGATAAATGGCCGCTTATTGCTGATTTCAAGGCTGTCAAAAACGGAAATGTATGGTGCACAACAAATGACATGTATCAGCAATCAATGTCAATCGGATATGTTATAAATGATATGCACTTGATGCTCGTTAGGGCTGATGAAAGTGATATGAAATACCTGTTCAAATTAAAATAATCTTTCACTGCAAATTGACGGAGTAATAACATGGAACTTAAGCGAAAAAAACGATATCTTACAACATTTATCACACTGGTAATATTGATTGTTGTACTTCTGCTATTAAACTTCTGTATCGGAACTGTACAGATATCTCTTTCGCATGTGTTGACTGCAATTTCTGATAGATCCGATAAAATGAGTAGAATAATCGTTGATATTCGCATGCCGCGTGCACTGGCCGCACTTATACTTGGAGGTGCTCTTGCTCTTGCCGGGTATCTGTTGCAAACCTTTTTTCATAATCCGATAGCCGGCCCATTTGTGCTTGGAATATCATCCGGAGCCAAAATGGCAGTTGCAATCGTCATGGTTTTCTTGCTCGGACATTCCGTAAAAGTAAGCTCATCGGCAATGATTGCAACAGCTTTTATCGGTGCAATGATATCTATGGGGCTTGTGCTTATAATGTCAAAGCGAGTCAACAATATGTCCATGCTTGTTGTAAGTGGTGTGATGATAGGATATATATGTTCAGCAATAACAGAGTTAATTATAACTTTTGCGGATGATTCGGATATCGTAAATCTACACAACTGGTCCCGAGGCAGTTTTTCGGGAATGACATGGCACAATGTTAAAGTGATGTGTGTTGTAATAGGAGTTACTGTAATACTCGTATTCATGCTTTCAAAACAACTCGAGGCATATCAAATGGGAGAGACATACGCAACTAACGTAGGTGTAAATGTCAGAGTGCTTAGAGTCGCTATGGTTATTCTTTCGAGCGTGCTTTCTGCATGCATCGTTGCTTTTGCAGGACCAATCTCATTTGTTGGCATTGCATCACCGCATATCGTAAAAAGTATGCTTAAAAGCAACAAACCGATAATGATGATTCCAGCATGTTTCCTTGGCGGTGGTGTTTTTTGTTTGCTTTGTGACTTTATAGCAAGAATGTTATTTTCACCGACCGAACTTAGCATAAGTACTGTTACAGCTGTATTAGGAGCACCTGTAGTTCTTTGGGTTATGATAAAAAGAAACAAGGAGTCAAATATCTGATGGAATATTATTTTAAAGCTGAAAAAATAGCTGTCGGATATGACGGTAAACCTTTAATTGAAAACATCAGTTTTTCAATTAAAAAAGGAGAGATACTCACACTTATCGGTCCTAACGGAGCAGGAAAATCAACGATATTGAAAAGCATCACAAGACAGCTTGAGAAAATAGACGGTGTAGTATTTATCGGCGGTAAAAATCAAAGAGATATGTCCGCTAATGAATTGGCGCGCAATATGTCCGTAGTTTCTACACAACCCATTAAGACCGAGCTTATGACATGTGAAGATGTTGTTTGCACTGGCCGCTATCCATATACGGGAAGATTCGGTTTGCTTTCTAAAGAAGATAAAAAAATAGTTAAAGAAGCAATGGAGCTTGTAAATATCTCAGAAATAAAGGATAGAGACTTTTCTAAAATAAGTGATGGGCAAAGGCAACGAATAATGCTTGCAAGAGCTATATGCCAAGAACCACAAATCATCGTGCTTGATGAACCGACTTCATATTTGGATATTAAGTATAAATTAGAATTTCTATCAATACTTCAACAGCTAAAACGTCAGAAAAATCTCACGGTTATCATGTCTTTACATGAGCTTGAACTCGCTGAGCGCATATCGGACAAGATACTATGTGTATCTTCAAAATATGTGGATCGTTTCGGAACAACTGAAGATATATTTCAAGAAGGGTATATTTCACGATTGTTTGATATAAAATGTGGCTGTTTTGATGAGATCGGTGAGGATACCGAGCTTGCCGCACCAAACGGCAAACCTGACATATTTGTCATTGCTGGTTGCGGAAGCGGAAGGAAAATATTCCGAAATCTTCAGAGGAACGGAAAATCATTTTATACCGGAATAATCAGTCAAAACGATTTGGATTATCCGTCCGCAAAAGCACTTGCTACAAAGGTTATAGAAACAACGGCTTTTGAGCCTGTCGCTGATGATCTCACGGAAGATGCCAAAAAATTAATTGATTCATGCAAAATAGTTATATGTGTAAGACAACGGTTTGGAACATACGAAGAATACAATAGAGAACTGTACGAATATGCGGCAGAGCATGATAAACTAACAGGAATTGAGTATATTTAACATATACATGAAAGATTTCTTCAAGTCTTTGCACAAAACGCAGAGCATTACCCAATTTAAAACACAGGATTACTATTACTTAGAATATTAGTTTAATAAAGGTTTGAAATATGGCTAAAGTAATTATGATACAAGGCACGATGTCAAGTGCAGGAAAAAGCTTTCTTGTTGCCGGACTTTGCCGAATTTTTAAGCAAGACGGATATAGAGTTGCACCATTTAAATCACAAAACATGGCTCTTAATTCTTATATCACAGAGGAAGGATTAGAAATGGGAAGAGCACAGGTCATGCAAGCAGAAGCCGCAGAAATACGCCCTATGGTATGCATGAACCCGATACTTCTCAAACCTACCAACAATATAGGATCGCAAGTCATAGTAAATGGTGAAGTTGTCGGCAACATGGCGGCAAAGGATTATTTCAGATACAAAACCAGTCTGATACCTGATATAAAAAAAGCTTTCAAAGAACTTGAAAAGCATGCTGATATTATAGTAATAGAGGGTGCCGGTAGCCCGGCAGAAATCAATCTGAAAGAAAATGATATAGTAAATATGGGAGTAGCTCATATGGTAAACGCTCCTGTGCTTTTGGTAGGTGATATAGACAGGGGCGGTGTTTTTGCACAGCTTCTCGGCACACTTATGCTTCTTACGCCCGAAGAAAAATCAAGAGTAAAAGGTCTTATCATCAATAAATTTCGTGGTGACAAAAGTATCCTTGATCCCGGTATAAGCATGCTTGAAGAAAAAGGTCATGTAAAAGTAACCGGTGTTGTGCCGTATATGGATATTTCATTAGAAGATGAAGATAGTTTGACAAAGCGTTTTGATAAGAAAGATGAAGGAATTATCGACATTGCCGTTATCAGATATCCGAGAATCTCAAATTTTACTGATTTCAATGTATTTGAGCAAATGGAAGAAACATCTGTGCGCTATGTTACATCGGTATCTGAATTACATCACCCCGATATAGTATTTTTGCCCGGAAGTAAAAATACTATGGGAGATTTAAAATGGATGCGTCAAAACGGACTTGAAGCAGCAGTTAAAAAGCTATCGGAAACAATCCCAGTTTTTGGTATATGCGGCGGTTATCAGATGTTAGGATCTGCCATATACGATCCTAATTCTGTAGAAGAAAGTGGTTTTATCAGAGGCATGGAACTGCTCCAGACTAAAACAATTCTTCAAAACGAGAAAAAACGTTGTCAAATAACAGGTAAGACTGCAAAAGTAAACGGTGTGCTTTCAAGTTTATCGGGGTTAGAGTTCAAAGGCTATGAAATTCATATGGGAACCACAGAATTTACTGATAACAACAAACCTACGGATAAACCGGAAAACATCATTTCTAACGGTTCTAATGTATATGGCTCATATATACACGGCTTGTTTGACAGTGCCGAAATAGCTAAGAATATAATCACATATCTTGCAAACAAAAAAGGCATCAGTATCTCAAACGGTATATTTGAGGACTATCAGTCTTATAAAGAAAAGCAGTATGATAAGTTAGCTGATATTTTAAGGGAATATCTCGATATGGATGAAATATACAGTTTGCTTTGTGATGCAAAAATTGATTGAGATTGGAATTAAACCGGTGAGGTATACATTAAACAATATTAAAGACTTAGAAAATATAAGTATAATAAAGCCTGATGAAATTGCATATAAACTTACTCAAGATAATTGGGATGCTGTTGCCAAGCCACTTGACGGAATGGGAAAATTCGAAAAAATCATTGACCAAATCGGTGCAATCCAAGGCACTTCACAGATAGACATTTCTAAAAAAGCGGTAATCATAATGTGCGCCGACAATGGGGTGGTTTCAGAAGGTGTAAGCCAATCCGGGCAAGAGGTTACTTTATCAGTAGCAAGGTCAATGGCTAAAAAGCAATCCTCCGTAGGAAAAATGGCTGAAATGATAGGTGCAGAAACCATTCCTGTGGACATAGGAATTAACAGCACCCAGAAAATTGACGGTGTGCTTGACCGCAAGGTGCGTTGCGGCACAAGAAACTTTACGGTTGAACCAGCAATGACTGACGAAGAGACATTAAAAGCAATAGAAATCGGTATTGATATTGTGCGTTCTTGCAAAGAAACGGGATATCGATTACTAGCAACCGGTGAGATGGGTATAGGCAACACTACAACCAGCGCTGCAATCACATCAGCACTTTTAGGCTGCGAAGCTGAATTTGTCACTGGAAAAGGTGCAGGACTTGACGACGAAAAACTTCACACAAAGATAAATGTTATCAAAAGCGCCGTAGAGAAATACAACTTATATGAAACTGATGCGTTTACTGTATTAAAAACAGTGGGAGGACTTGATATTGCCGGATTAGTAGGAGTGTGCATAGGCGGTGCAATATATCATATTCCAATAGTGCTAGACGGTGTGATAAGTATGGTATCTGCACTTTGTGCAGAGCGCCTAGTCGGTGGCATAAAGGATTTTATAATTCCGTCACACAGCGGCAAAGAGCCCGCAGTAAAGCTATTAGAAAAAGCACTTGGAATATCACCTGTCATAGATGGGCAGCTTGCTCTTGGCGAAGGAACAGGAGCGGTTATGATGTTTTCTCTCCTTGATATGGCAATGGTTCTATACCAAAACAGAACCACTTTTAGCGATATAAAAGTGGAGCAGTATGAGAGGTATGAATCATGTTGACTGTTATAACCGGCGGCAGTGGCAGTGGAAAATCAGCTTACGCAGAAGATTATATTAGCGAAATCGCATCTCAATATGACATATGTAACAAATACTACATTGCTACAATGAAGGTATATGATAGCGAGGGGCAAAAAAAGATTGAACGTCACAAGAATCTTCGACAGGGAAAGAATTTCATAACTGTAGAACAGCCTAATGATATAGGAACAATATTAGAGGCACTTGAGAAAATACAAAATGTTTATTTAACAAAACAGAACACAAACAACAAAAACATAGCTCTTCTGGAATGTATGTCTAACCTTGTAGCAAATGAGATGTTTACTCTTGATGAAAATGGAGACTCTAACATCAATCCGCCACAAAATGTTTGTAATAAAATCATTTCAGAGGTCAAGATAATTAATGACTATTTAGATGATCTCGTGATAGTAACCAACAATGTATTTGAGGATGGCATCTTATACGATGATACAACTATGGAATATATAAAGGCTTTAGGTGTTATAAATCAACAACTAGCTATGATTGCTGATCATGTAATAGAGGTCGTTGTTGGATTGCCTATTACCATACGTTGAGATAAGCCATAGTGTATATTTAAAGAAAGAAGAAAATATGAAAATTCTAAAATCTTGCTTGATTTCATTTTCAATGTACTCAAAAATACCGATGCCACAGTTTGAATGGAAAGAAGATGACATGAAATATATGCTCTGTTTTTTTCCGTGGATAGGTGCGGTAATAGGTGTTTTGCTTTGGCTCTGGTATGAACTTTGCCACAACTTTAATATCGGTTCAATTTGTTATATCTTGATAAGCGCGCTCATCCCACTTGCTGTAACAGGTGGCTTTCATGTAGATGGATTTATGGATACTATGGATGCATTTCATTCATATCAACCAAAAGATAAAAAGCTCGAAATATTAAAAGATTCACATATCGGAGCTTTTGCTGTTATTATGCTAATCGCATATGGATTACTTTATGTTGGTGCTTTTTCTGAGATAAAAAGCAGTGAAATATTGCCCGTTTTCTGCTGCGGATTTTTCCTTGCAAGATGTCTAAGCGGTATCTCTGTAGTAACATTTAAATCAGCAAAGAATAATGGCTTACTTTTCCTTTTTGCTGATACTGCACATAAGAAAGTAGTTAAAACTTCTCTTTATGCTCAGCTTGTTTTATGTGTAATATTAATGTTGAGCATTTCCTTTTGGACAGGAATTGTCGTTGTAGTAGCCGCTTTGTGTAGCTTTATATACTATTACTACAAGAGCAAAAAAGAACTCGGAGGTATAACCGGTGATACAGCAGGTTATTTTGTAACTGTTTGCGAGTGCTCTATGGCGGTCGCAGCAGCTTTGGTATCTGTTATTTCTAAAAGTTCTTTATTGAGCATAATTTAAATAAACGAGGGATTAATCACATTATGAAATTGATTATCGGTGGATATGCACAAGGCAAACTTGATTACGTTAAACAAACAAACAATAAAATTACGATATTTGACTGCAAAGAAAATTGTTCCTCTCTTGATGAATTATATGCTGATAGTGATAAAAATATAGCTGAGGTTATAGTAATTAATCATTTTCATTATTTTGTCAGAGATTTTTTAAAAAATCACGAAAATGATCAAAACAAAAATAAATTATGGCTTGAACACACGCAAAGATTATATAATTACATAGATAAAAACCCGAATTTAATAATCATTAGTGATGAGATTGGAAATGGGATAGTTCCAATTGATTCTTTTGAAAGAGAATATCGAG
Organism: Bacteroidaceae bacterium; assembly: GCA_963589785.1. Taxonomy (GTDB): domain Bacteria; phylum Bacillota; class Clostridia; order Oscillospirales; family Acutalibacteraceae; genus SIG603. Next base: position 12,403 of record CAVAMJ010000030.1, read on the forward strand.
AGAAAACCGGCAGAATACTGATAGAACTTGCCAGTCAAGCAGAAGAGGTAATTCGAGTAATATGCAAAATCGGGCAAAAAATAAAATGAAGTCGATAAAATGTATTTTAATCAGACATGGAAGCACACCATCTAACAGAGAACATCGATATCTTGGAAAAACTGATGAACCACTTGATGAATTAGGAATAAAAAGCTTAAAGCAAGCCGTAGATAGCGGTATATATGATTCAGCTTCTATAAATGAATTATCAAAATCTGATGTTATAATTTACTCGAGTCCTTTGTGTCGGTGTGTACAAACAGCTAAAATTATTTTTCCTGACTTGAAACCGACCCTATTAGATAATTTGTCAGAAATGAACTTTGGTGAGTTCGAATTAAAAAACTATCATGAATTAAGCTCTGACCCGCAATACCGTGATACATATCAAAACTGGATTGACAGCGGTGGAACAATTGCATTTCCTAACGGTGAAAGTCGTGATGAATTTATAGAAAGAAATGTAAGGTGTTTTGAACAAACAATATCAACTCTTAAAAATGGAAAAACGGCAGTGTTTGTCGTTCACGGCGGAACAATAATGTCAATCATGAGTCATTTCTGTAGCGGTGATTACTTCGATTATCAGGTTAAAAACGGTTGCGGATATAGCTTTATGATAAGAACAGCTTCTAATAATCACACAAATATATCTTTTGAAGATATAAAGGAAATCTTAATATAATCGCAATAATTTAATTATAAGTATATGATTTACCTATCACGATTAAACTAAGACTATTAACAATTACCAAGAGGAAAATATGAAATATCACATATTGGCATTTGTAACAGGATTCATCTTAGATTTCATTATCGGAGACCCACATTGGTTGCCGCATCCGATAAGGC
>CAVAMJ010000031.1:0-11229 GCA_963589785.1 Bacteroidaceae bacterium
GCCTTCTCAACTAACTGAACATCGCCTGCGCTCTCTGTCTTAGGAATACGGATTGTGTCTGCTCCACCGGCTACAGCGCAACGAATATCTTCTCTCCAGTAAGGTGTGTCTAAGCCGTTAATTCTAACAACTCGCTCTACCCCACGATAATCGATTTCCTGAAGAGCGTGGTAAAGAGAAAATCTTGCAACGTCCTTTTCTTTTTCAGCAACTGCATCTTCGAGGTCAAGCATAATTGAGTCCGGTTTATAGATATAAGGATCCTTTATAAGTCCCGGCTTTTGGCAGTTTAAGAACATCATAGTTCTTCTTAATCTCTTTTTGTTTGGATTACTCATCTTATAGCACCTCCCCAAGGCAAGTCCTCTTTCTGGTCAACTGCTCTGAAAACAGCTCCTTCAACTCTTGCCTTTAATGTGCAGTCAAGAGCACCTTTATCAACAACTTTGATTTTTACATTTTCCACGCCGAGACGCTCCAGTGTTTTTAATACTGTGTTTTTGATACTGTGTCCAAACTGATTGATTACTGAGCTTTCAAGCTCAAATTCGATACCGTTATCATTCGGTTCGATAGTTACCATTGCGTCACTGGACTCCAATGTACCTGCGACAGCAGATTTAGTAATTTTCATTTGTCGAATAGTCCTCCTTGTTTCCTAAAAGAATAAAAAGTTAAAATACAAATTCTTGATCTGTAATAATTATATATCTTGGATACATTGTTTGTATAATTGTGAAAATGAATGTATTGATAACTTTTTATCATAGCAAGATATTTTTGTTTGATTTCCAATTAACTGTTGACTTTATTCTTTTAGGGTTATACACTATGAGTTGTTTTTGCAGTGGATACATTTTATAAGTAAATGTCTTTACAAAAGCAATAACAAACCACATTATTCTCAAGGCAAAAAGGAGTATCAGATATGATACAAAAATTGAAGAATTTTCTGATTATTACTCTCAGCATTTTTATTATGGCTGTCGGAGTATACTTTTTTAAGTTCCCGAACAATTTCTGCTTCGGCGGCGTTACGGGTGCAGCTGTAGTCTTTGCAAAAATCACACCATTATCTGCCAGTACCTTTTCATTAGTTGTAAACTTTCTCTTACTGGGTTTGGGTTTTATCTTTCTCGGAAAGGAATTTGCTCTGAAAACTACCTACGCAACGGTACTTTTGTCAGCACTCTTAATGGTATTTGAGAAATTTCACCCTATGGAGCATCCTCTTTCAAACGAACCGATGCTTGAACTTGTTTTTGCTATCACTCTCCCGGCAATTGCTTCCGCTTTACTTTTCTATGAAGGTGCATCCAGCGGCGGAACAGATGTTGTTGCTATGATTGTCAAAAAGTACACCCATGTTCAGGATATCGGTATAGCACTTTTCATTACTGATTTGATAATGATTATCATCGCATGCTTCGTTTTTGACATCAAAACCGCTTTGTATTCTTTTGTCGGCTTGACAGTTAAGTCATTCTTGATTGATGCAATCATTGAAAACATCATGCTTCGCAAGTCTGTTATGATAACATGTGACGACAAGGATGCTATCTGCCAGTTTATTATTAAAGACCTCAATAAGAGCGCTACAATCGTTAAGGCTAAAGGCGCTTATTCAAACGAAGATAAATATCTGATTTTCACAACCCTTACAAGACAGCAGGCGGCGGCAGTGAGAGCCTTTATTCACCGTAATAATTTGAAAGCTTTCATTTCAATGTCAAGCACAAGCGAAGTATTCGGAAAAGGCTTCTCTTCAATCTAACAAAAATCAAAATGTTTTAATAACGCACAAAACGCTCCATTCATCAGAAGTTTGATGAATGGAGCGTTTTAAGTTTTATATTTATTCAATTAGTTCCAATAAGCTAATGCAAGTTTTTGAACTTTACATCCTACCGTTAAAACCTTGCAAACTTCAGATTGTGCAAGTTTATATGCTTTACGCACTATGTAAAGCAGCGCACATTAACACTTGCTTTGGCAGATATTAAAACTCTAAACTTATTTATCTGCTTCCATGTTTTTAGGAAGAATGAGGTTTAAAATAATAGCGCTAAGGAATACAACAGCTACACAATTCTCTGCAAATACTGTGCTTACAATGCTTGGGAAAATCTCAAAAAGCTGTGGGAACTGAGTGAAACCAAGACCAATGCTCAGGGATAAAGCGGCAATTGTAATGTTTCTCTGAGTGTAACCGCATTTGCCTATCATCTGAACACCGCTGATAACGATTGTACCAAACATCATGATTGTACAGCCACCGAGAACTGCGCTTGGTAAAGTAGCAAGAACAGCACCTACAACCGGGAAAATACCAGCCAAAATCATGATAATCGCACCTGTACCGATAGCATAACGGTTAACGACCTTTGTCATGGCAACAAGTCCGACATTCTGGCTAAACGATGTGATCGGCATACAGCCAAATATAGATGATAATGCACTTACAAATCCATCACAAGCAATAGATCCTGAGGTTTCTTTCTCTGTAGCGTTACGGTCAAGTGCCGAAGAAGCCAAAGCAGAGGTATCACCGATAGTTTCTGTTGCAGATACAAGGAAAATCAAAACAAAAGCGATAATTGCATTTAGATGGAACTCCATTTTGAACGGAACAATGTGCGGTAAAGCAATGATACTGCTTTCACGGACAGAAGAAAAATCGACGACTCCCATAAATACTGCAAGGATATAACCGACTATAAGTCCGAATAAAACAGAGAGCTGTTTGAGGTATGATTTAGCGAAAATGTTAAATAAAATACAGCAAACTAATGTAACTGTACCTAAAATCCAGTTTGTAGCTGAACCGAAATCAGCATTGCTGCTTCCGCCGCCAAATGAATCAGCACCTACAGAAAGGAGTGAAAAACCGATAGCTGTAACAACTGTTGCTGAAACAATAGGAGTTATCAGCTTTATCCAGTACTTAGCAAAAAGGCCTAAGATACCCTCTACAATACCGCCGACCAAAACAGCACCCATTATAGCACCGTATCCGTACTGAGCTCCGATAACACAAGCAATAGAAACGAATGTAAAGGAAATGCCCATTACAATCGGCAAGCCTGAACCGATTCTCCATACTGGGAACAACTGAACCAATGTGCCGATACCGGCAATGAGCATAGCGCTCTGGATAATCATCGCTGTGTCGCTTGATCCGATACCGCAAGCTGCGGCAACGATAATAATCGGCGCGATATTTGAAACAAACATCGCCAAAATATGCTGAAGTCCGAAAGGAATTGCTTTACCCAAAGGTACTTTTCCGTCAAGAACATAAATATTGTCAAGAGAAGCGTCTGACGTGTTTAATTTTCTTTTTGTTTTATTACTGCTCACGGAACTTTACCTCCCCTGTCTCGGCATTCATGCTCTCAATGATAGCGAGAGACTCGAGTTGATATCCCATGTTGCGAATAATGTTTCCGCCAATCTGGAAGCCCTTTTCAACTGCAATTCCGATACCCTCAACTGTTGCATCTGCCTGATTAACAATAGAGATAAGTCCTTGCAATGCACAGCCGTTAGCAAGAAAATCATCGATAATCAAAACATGATCTTCAGATGTTAAGAATTTTTTTGAGACAATTACTTGGTTTGTGTTCTTGTGAGTGAACGAAACAACGTCAGCCACATACATTTCACCGTCGATATTGATGCTCTTCGTCTTTTTTGCAAAAACAACAGGAACATGGAAATGGCGTGCTACGATGCAAGCAATACCTATTCCGGAAGCTTCAATAGTGAGGATTTTATTTATATTCTTACCCTCAAATCGCTTCTTGAATTCCTCTCCCATCTGCTCGAACAAATCAATGTCCATCTGATGATTAAGAAAGCTGTCAACCTTAAGGACATTGCCTTCTTTAACGATACCGTCTTTTTGGATTCTTTCCTCTAAAAAATTCATCTCATACTCCTTGTGGATAAATTTATTTGATAATATTTATTTATTCTACTACAACAAGCGATATTTGTCAGCAAAAATATTTATCTTTTGGAAATTTCGTTAAATAGCTTTAACCTAAAGGCAAATATTGACAGTTTTATATATGGTTTTTTACCTAAATGTTCCGGTGTTATATACTTATAATAAGTGATACAACCAATGCAACCAGCAAATACATGAAAAGTGCCCTTATGAAAGACTCAATATGAACGGAAGGGTTCTGATACAGCTTTTTATCGGGCACACATGAAAATCTAATTCTCGGAGTATTTCTCCACCACAGCAAATCAATGACAATCAGATCGAACAAATTAAGCAATTCTCCCAAGATCAAGAAATATACAAACGAATCTTTAAAGCTGTCAAATCCGACAGTAAATTTCAGAGCAAATCCCACTACACAAAATAAAGCAGTGAACAAAATTAAATTACTGAAAAATGTTTTTATCAAAGATGCTTGTTTAGGAATGGATTTACTTAATACATCATCCTTTCTTAATAACTCTTGAAGCTCTTTAGGATATGACCTAAATCCAAGAATGTTCTTTTTATCGTTTCCTGTATTAAGAAAACATGTTAGCCAAAATATTAAACAAAAGAAAATTCCAATCGTAAATTTAACAATCACTGCAAAGACTCCTCTATCAAAAATTATTGTCTGTTTGCAAGAATGCTAACTCAGGAAGCACATTTTTCTCCATAATGGATTTCAGCATTTCCGCAAATCCTTTAGGGTCTTGTATCTGAAACTGCATATGATTAAATTCTTCAAACACAGGATAATTTCCATAAGGATATGTTTTAATCACAGCATCACGATATTTAAAATGATCTTCAATACTGCCAAATTCAAAATATGTGCGCTTTTGTAAGTTTTCCGATAATATCGGAAAAGATTTATCTTCCAAGCTATCTCCAAGTTGACGGCGCAAATTACTATAACTCAAAGCTTTTCCGGCAGCAATAAAATATGGCTTTATAGAATCATTATCGCACCAAAGTATTTTCTTTAATGTTCCGCCTTTCGTCCAGTACAAACTCTTGATAGCAAGATACAAAAATGGAGTCATGATGCGCCTTGTGGCTTTTCTGATTTTCGCAAATTGACCGCCGTCAATGAAAACATGTTCAACAGAAAGCTTTGTTTTCGACAAAAAAGCCATCGCCAAATCCGCACCGATAGATGAAGCCACAACCAGCTTGAGCTTTTCTATTCCCTGCTCATAAAGAAATTTCTCAACCTGTTTAATCTCATCATTTTTACTAATATATTTTTGTCCCTCACAATACACTGTTGAAGTCGGCATAATGCAAAAATAATCGACCTTTAAGTACTCTGCAACAGGTTCATTACTCGCTCCGACAACTCCCATTGCATGAAAAAACAGTACAGCCGGATTTTGTTTATCTCCAAGTGTTTTAAAAAGCATAATACTACCTCAATTTATAAGTATATTATCAAATAATCAGTGTCTTATAATACCTATTTCCTAATACATTCGGCATACATCAAAGAAATTCTTGACAGCAACAGCTTTGAAAATGTTACTTTCCAAGCGTTTTTCTCTAACCATTCCAGATATTCGTCAGCAGTCCACTGATGCTCGAACTTAATTCCCGCAAGCTTTAAAATACCGCTCCATATTCTGCTAATCGTTCCCTTTTTATGTCCCACAAAATTGGGTGCGATAAGCACCCCGTCTTTTCGAAGAACTCTGTCAATTTCAGATAATGCTTTTTCGGGATTTGGCATAACATGCAGTGCATTAGCTATCAACACAACATCAAAAGAATCTTCTTTATATGGAAGTGCTGTCGCATCTGCTACTTCAAACTTTAGATTTTGAGGATATTTTCCCTTTCGTGCTTCATTTATCATACCGTCAGAATAATCTGTAGCTATCATAGAATTTGCCGCATAAGCTACATGCTTCGCTAATAGCCCCGGTCCGGTAGCAATTTCCAAAACCTCTTTATCTTTTATGATAATCGGTACACGGTCATACATATATTTATAGTATTTTTGATCCACACGCATTGCTTTTTCATAGATTGGTGCATATATATCCCATATCTTTTTCTTCATTCTTGATCCGCCCCTTTTTGCAGTTAGTTTTAACTAATTAACTATATCTTAGCACATATACCAGCAAAAAGGTAGTTGTTTTTTCGTTTTTATCAGCAACTTTACAAAACAAAAGAAACTCTGACCTTTTACTGTCAGAGTTTCTTAGTTTGAAACAATACTATAGTTTAATTTAGTTTTCTTGACTTATTTTTTAACAACTATACTCTTAGTCGAACTCCAAGCCGAATAGATCTTCTTTGTTTTATCGATAGACCTCATTCTCACATAATATCTTTTACCACTCTTCAAACCCGTAATTGTCTTATTGGTTGTTGAATTACTGTAGATATAGACAGTTTTTGTAGTTGAACTTGTGAATTTCGAGCTTGTGGAATACTGTATCTGATAGTAATTTGTGCTTGTATTTTTTGCCCAAGTAAGCTTAATTTGACCTGCTTTAGGACTTGAAATTGTTTTTATCGCAGTTGTTTTCGGAGCAACCTTTACCGTCACCGTCTTAGTTGCCGATTTATAGCTTGATGTTGCGGCAGACTTAATTGTTATCTTTACCGTGCCTGTTTTCAAGCCCTGTATCTTACCGTTTGAATAAACCTTAGCAAGCGAAGTATCAGAAGATGTATAAGTCAGCTTTCCTTTAGCTCCTGTTACCGTGGTGGCATAGGTCTTACCAGGATAAACAGTAGTCGGCGCAGTAACTTTCAAGGTCTGGCTTAACTTATCTTTAATTGTAAAATTAGCCTTTACTGTTCCGTAGTACGGATAATTTCCGTCTTTTGCTTTTATCGTAACAGTCGCAGTTCCTACATTTTTGTTGTTAGAATAGCTTACGCTGTAATATGAACTGCTAACTGTTGTAGATCCGCTTTTTACGGTTACTGTCGGTTTGAGCTCGCCGCCTGTATATATCTTACTTGTATAGCTTAGAGTTACGGTGCAATTAGAAAGACTCTTTTTTGATTTCTTCGATCCAACATCGGTTATTGTTTTCTTAGTACCGCAACCGTTTTTGCAAACAGCTGTTTTTGTTCCGTCAGCTAAATATGTAGCGTTTTTATCGGACACATAGGTTACATAGCTATGACCTTTAGCTTTAACTGTATTTTGTGAAACCAAAACCTTTTTGCACACTGAGCAATGCTTTCCCTGTGTTAAACCAGTCTTTGTACATGTTGGTGCAACTGCTTTATCAATTACTTCTGTATGTCCTGTTGCCTCTACTGTTTCCTGTGGGACTATTACCTCTCCACACACGGAACAGTGCTTGCCTTCTGTCAAACCCGTATTTGTGCATGTCGGTGCGACAGCTTCATCAATTACTTCTGTATGTCCTGTGGCTTCTACCGTCTCTTGTATAACTATTATATCTCCACAAACAGAACAATGCTTACCTTCTGTTAAGCCTGTTTCTGTGCATGTAGGTGCGACTGCTTCATCGACTACTTCTGTATGTCCTGTTGTCTCTACTGTTTCCTGTGGGACTATTACCTCTCCACATACGGAACAGTGTTTGCCTTCCGTCAAGCCTGTTTCTGTACATGTAGGTGCAACAGCTTCATCAACTACTTCTGTATGTCCTGCGGCTTCTACCGTCTCTTGTGGTACTATTATTTCTCTACATACGGAACAGTGCTTACCTTCTGTTAAGCCTGTTTCTGTACATGTCGGTGCAACGGCTTTGTCAATTACTTCTGTATGTCCTGTGGCTTCTACTGTTTCTTGTGGGACTATTATTTCTCCACAAACAGAACAATGCTTACCTTCTGTTAAGCCTGTTTCTGTGCATGTCGGTGCGACAGCTTCATCAACTACTTCTGTATGTCCTGTGGCTTCTACCGTCTCTTGTATAACTATTATATCTCCACAAACAGAACAATGCTTACCTTCTGTTAAGCCTGTTTCTGTGCATGTTGGCGCAACTGCTTCGTCAATAACTTCTGTATGAGGTGTTGTTGTGCCTTGAATGTATATAATCTGCTTTTGGCCGCATCCGTAATCACAATAAGCAACCTGACATTCATTGTCTAAACAAGTAGCATCTTTATATTTCTCGTACTTTGTAAAAGAATGAGAAATACATTTAACTTCTTTTTCTTCCGTTGATATTTCTTTTCCGCAATCAGAACAATACTGTGTCACCAACTTTTTTCCTTTTGCAGTACATGTCGGTTCAACTGTAATTTCTTCTTTAGTGCTTAGATTCTCATGGTTACATTCAACCATTTCAATAAGTATAGACGACTGATTTAAAGGAACGGAAAATTCTCCTTCAACATTTTTGTAGCCGTCGGCTTTAACTACATATGAATAATCGCCTTCAAAAAGCGAGAAATCCTCATCCGATTTTAGTGACGGGTAAACCTCTCCCGTGGCAACGTTTGTAACTGTAATAACTGCACTATTCACTAATTCTATAGAACTTGCGTCAATCTCATGTATAACTAAAAAGCTATAAGTATATTTTTTTGCTTCCGTCGAACCTTCTGTTCCGGTGTATGGCAAATCAATATCAAGTTCTAACGTTTCTCCCTCAGCCACAGTTACCGTTTGATAATATTCACCGTCTTTAGCTGTAGTCGAAAAATAGACTTCGGTCTCTACATTTGCTTCAATCTCACAAGAATAAACCCCGTCAGAATTAAACAGTGCAATCGATTCTTCAGCATCATAATAGTTATCGCCAATCATGACTAAATTTAGATATGGAATAACTCTGGTATCAGTGAGCTTAAACACTACCGTACCCGTTGATGCAGCACTTGCGTCAATCGGAATCGTTGGCATAATCAAACACAACGACAGCAAAAATGCTAAAATACCTGAGCTGACTTTTTTCATTTTCAGTCCCACCTTTTATAAATATAGTATATAGGTGCAAAAGGTTTTAAATTTCAAACAGCATTTGCACTAAGTTATACACTAAATTATATCACTGAGAAGTGAAAAGTAAACTATGCACACAAAATAATCGTCAAAAAGTATTAATAATATGAAATTTAAATCAAAAATGTGATTAAGCCGTTCTGCTGACTTGCCTTTTTGCCATTCTACTTCTTCCTTCGCTTTATAGAATTCTTTTCATACGGCTTGAGTTCCTCAAGCTTTTTCATTACCATGTTCATTTCTGCCTCCAAAATGATATAAAAAAAGCACCATCTTAGGTGCTTAAATCGATTGAATCATTTATTTTTTATTCTTCACTTGTTCTAACTCTTCGTCTAACTCCTCAGAGAAAATTCTTATGAAATTTCTGTATAATTTCTTATCTGCCGTTATATTTTCAGCTAAGCTTTCGAGTTTGTTTATATAATTTCGGTTATCCATTTTTATGACAGCTTTATATTTCGGAAGCTTCTTGTGTAGCTTTTGAAATATACTCAACTAATATCTTATATTTTCTTTTTATATCATCTGGAGCATCATCGGGTATATACGGCCTTATGCCATCCCACTTTTTATATAGATTAACCTCTTTTTCAATCTCTAAGATATCTTTTGGAAATATAATAATCACCTGTTACCATCCTCTTGCATTGTCTGAAGAACTCTATATTCTGTATAAACCTCATCGTAACGTGAGACATCCAACATTTTACATGCATACTCACTTATACTATCTATATTATACCCTTTCTTGGCTAATTTATCAAGTTTTATTCTGCAGTTCTCGTTCAGCCATTTCATATAGTTTTTAAGTGGCTTTCCAGTTTTTCTATATGCCTCAGCGTCTTTCCAGTGAATCAGCTCGTGAACATATGTGCTTAATTCATTTTGGCCAACTGCCATTTGCTTAAAGTATTCTTCTGACTGCATAATCTGATTTATACTTTTGTTTATGAATAAAGCATTTTCACCTGGATTATATGCTGCCGCAACCGTCCCAACGAACTCCGAACTATCCACAATTATAATTTTAGGTATATTATCGCTATCTTTAATATTTAACAGCTTTCTTGCTTCGTTTGTGTTTTGTACTATCTCGTGAAGTTCCTTTGGTTTAAGCCTATTTCCAAAGGTTTAAGCTCCTCAAGCTTTTTCATTACTATGTTCATTTCTGCCTCCAAAACGGTATTAAAAAAGCACCTGATTTCTCAAGTGCTTATGCTTCGTATTCTATTTTTAGCCCGTAAGCTTTAGCAGCTTCATGTTCAATTCTACAGCCCCTATAGTTCTCCCAACCTTTACAGAAGTAAACCGCATCGCATTTGCTCATCTGCTCAAGAGAACGGGCAAGCTGAAATAACGGATAATTTGTCGTTCCGATTTTTGGAAACAATGCGGTCGAATACCAACGATAGCGAAAAAGCGTGTCTACAAAGTCGTAATAGTTATCTTCCAGCCACTTTATCGCTTTAGCTCTTGTCTCTAAAATCTCATCACCTGTTAAGCCGTTCATCGGCTGTGAAATCATAGCTTTCAAAAAATCACCCTATTGAAATATTATTTATATTCTCTGTTATAAGTCCTTTTTTATACGCATACGGGATTAAAACAATCAGTTTTTTTGTTAATAATACAGTTGATGATTCAGATTCTTTTATCAGTTTTACTTCATTAGAAACGGTATTATATTCAATAAGCCCGTCACAAGCTTTGCTTTCTTCACAACTATATGCTATTAACAAGCTGTCACCTTTTGTTTCTAATAATTTGACGAACCAAAGCATCAATCACGCCTCTTTCTTATATTTATTTAATTCTTTTTGGTAATTAAATCTTTTGTTTGCTCGCAAATGAGCTTCGCTTTGCTTCAAACCTTTGCTCATATACACTTGCTCTAAAAACTCGTGTTTCAAAAGCACAATATCATGGCTTTGTATATTTTTCCCTTCAATTAATCGTTGCCATGATTGAGCTATATCATAATCAGGGAAAAAGTATTCCTTCTCACCAGATTCAAGAGTGTGTTTATCCAAAAACAAATGATTTTTAATTTTCTCTATATTAGAAATTTTAAACCCAGTGTTGTCAGATATTCGGTTTACATCAGTTTTCATCTTTCTGACTAACTCGTAATATCTCTCAGCGTGTTCCCAAGCTTCTTTGCTGTCACTGTTTAAAGCACCATTAACTGCACCTGATACAGTATTGACACCCTCGCCCTCAACAACTTCCCTCTTCCATTCCTCATAGGTCATTGTCTCAGGAACATAATAATATTTGCCGTCTTTAT
>CAVAMJ010000032.1:0-10518 GCA_963589785.1 Bacteroidaceae bacterium
CAAAAGTTTTTGCTTCGCTTTTTACAAAAAGCGAACGGGTGTGGGCAGAGCCCACAAATAATAATGTATAATTAACAATTAAAAATTAGCGTTAACGCACAAACAGAGCGAAGCGATATAAAAAAGACAGGCACGAAAAATACGTTAAAAAAGCTTTGCTTTTGCTGACGGAAATTTATCGTGCCGAATTATTTTCGCAGAGATAAATCAAGAACAAACATTAAAAGGGGAAATAAAAAGCACGGAATACATGACAAAGCCATATATCCCGTGCATTAATTTTATATATTCGTTATATGTATCAATTATGAGCTAATTAATACTGTCTGCCCCAATAAAGCATGTGCTTCGCAGGCTTGCCGCAGCAAACGCAAACATCGCTAAGTTTCTCCTCGTTGAAAGGAATGCATCTTGACTTTACGCCGCCTGTGATGTCCTTAATCTTCTCCTCGCAAGCCTCGTCACCGCACCACATAGCCTTGATGAATCCCGGCTTGTTTGTGGCAATGTCAATGAACTCATCGAGAGTTGTTGCTGTGAAGGTCTTTTCCTCGAGGTTCTTGCAAGCGTTCTCGTACATGTTATCGTGAATAGCATCGAGAAGCGCTGCAATAGTATCGGAAATGGAGTCGAGTGCGGCAGGAATCTTTTCGCCTGTGTCACGTCTTACGAGGACGCACTGACCGTTCTCGATGTCTCTCGGACCCATCTCAAGACGAATCGGAACACCGAGCATCTCGTACTGGCTGAACTTCCATCCAGGTGAATTGTCGGAGTCGTCAAGCTTAACTCTGAATTTCTCGTTAAGAGAATTAAAGACCTCTGTGCACTTCTCAAGTACGCCCGGCTTGTGCTGAGCAACAGGAACGATAACAACCTGAGTAGGAGCGATTCTCGGAGGAAGAACAAGTCCGTTGTCGTCGCCGTGAACCATGATGACCGCACCGATCATTCTTGTGGAAGCACCCCATGATGTCTGGTGAGGATAGTGGAGCTTGTTGTCTCTTCCGGTGTAGGTGATGTCGAAGCTCTTTGCAAAGCCGTCTCCGAAATAGTGAGATGTACCGCTCTGAAGTGCGTAGCCGTTGTGCATCATAGCCTCGATTGTGTAGGTCGATTCAGCACCCGCAAACTTCTCGCTCTCTGTCTTCTTTCCGCCGACAACGGGAATAGCAAGAGTTTCTTTGAAGAAATCTGTGTAAACCTTGTGCATGAGGAGAGTTCTCTCGATAGCCTCTTTGGCTGTCTCGTGCATGGTGTGACCTTCCTGCCAGAGGAATTCGCTTGAGCGAAGGAAAGGTCTTGTTGTCTTTTCCCATCTCATAACGGAGCACCACTGGTTGTAGTTCTTAGGAAGATCCTTGTAGGAGTGAATTACCTTTGCGTAATGCTCGCAGAAAAGTGTCTCAGAGGTAGGTCTGATGCAAAGTCTCTCCTGAAGCTTCTCGTTTCCGCCGTAAGTAACCCATGCTACCTCGGGGGCAAAGCCCTCAACATGATCCTTTTCTCTCTGGAGAAGGCTCTCGGGGATGAGAAGAGGCATATATACATTCTGAACGCCTGTCTTCTTGAATCTTGCGTCCATGTCGTTTCTCATGTTTTCCCAAATTGCAAAACCGTATGGCTCTAAGATCATGCTGCCCTTAACGGTGCCGTAATCCATGAGCTCGGCTTTCTTAACAACGTCGGTATACCATTTGGAGAAGTCAACGTCCATCGCTGTGATGTCTGCGACCTTCTTGGTGTTTCCCTTTGCCATATATTTCAATCCTTTCAAAAGCGAAAATCATAATTTTGATTTAAGCATTAATTCAATTTTAGCCTTAATATTATATGTGAAAGGCGTGAAAAATGCAAGTGCTTTGGCACTTTTAGCGAACAAAAAAGAAAAACAGACTGTTCACGGGAACAGTCTGTAACTTTCTATATTCCTTTTAATCAGGAGTGGGATTCAATGTATTCTACAATGTCTCCGACAGTCTTGATATTCTCAACTTCGTCATCAGGAATTTCAACTTCGAACTCGTCTTCGATAGACATAAGAAGATCAACGACATCGAGGGAATCAGCTTCGAGATCTTCCTGAAGGTTTGTCTCAGAAGTGATGCTGTCTTCTTCTGCGTCGAACTGCTCAGCGAGAATTGACTTAAGCTTCTCTAATACCATTTCTTGTATCCTCCTTGTTATTATTCATAATTCGGAATATCCATCTTTTGATGGTGCTAAGAATTACTGAATACATTTTATTTATATCTTTGGGATTTGTCAATACTAAAAAGTAAGAATTAAAAATTTAGCAATTTGATAAAAAATATGTCATTTAAAAGAAAATTTAGTAAATGAAATTTTACTTTACCGTTTATTCAATAACTTCATTATCCCGAAAAATGCTTAATTGATAGATTTTTGCAAGGTAAAATAATTTTCTTGCATTTTACTTGACATCGACGATTTAATGTGGTAAACTGCTGACAGAACTTTAGAGAAGGAGATAAGTCATGGCATATTTTACACGATTTACAGAGAAATTGAATATCGTCTGTTTTTCCTGTAAATAAAATGTTTATGGCTTCGTTTCTGTTGCGACAAAGTTAACATTGTAATTTTTATGGGAACTCGGATAGGGTTCCCTTTTTATTTTATCCCGAAAGGTTGAGAAAAATTGAAGGTAGTACTGTGCGGCTTCATGGGCTGCGGAAAAAACACCGTAGGATCAAGACTTGCAAATAAGCTTGGCTATGAGTTCTATGACATGGACAAATACATAGAGTCCCGAGAGGGCAAGAAAATAAGCGAGATATTCGCAACCGACGGCGAAGCATATTTCCGCAAGCTTGAAACCCTTGCTTGCCATGAGCTTATGAAAAAAGAGAACCTCGTTCTTGCATGCGGCGGCGGAACCGTATTAAAGCAGGAGAACGTTGATGCACTTCATCAGGGAGGCGGAAGAGTTTTCTTTTTGAAGGTTCCCGTGCCCGCACTTAAGGAGCGACTTAAGAATGATAAAATCAGACCGCTTCTTCAGGTACCGAACAGAAACGAGAGAATAGACGAGCTCTATTCCCAGCGTTTGCCGAAATACCTTTCGGCGGCTGATGAGGTAATCGATGCAGGAGCGCCTCCCGGATGGGTCGCAAGCAAAATGTACGAGGAAATTATGTCGGTGTCCGTAAAATGAAAATAACAATAGTTGGCTTGGGTCTTATCGGAGGCTCGATAGCAAAGGCTTTAAGAGAATCGGGCAAGCATGAGATACTTGCTATGGACAAGGACGAGCAGGTTTTGCTTGATGCCATGAGTGCCGATGTTATAAAGAATAAGGCAACATACAAGGATCTTGAGGATTCTGATGTCGTTTATCTTTGTATGTATCCCGAGGGCATAGTCGAATTTGCTGAGAAGAATAAGTTTCATTTCGGAAAGAATACAATCGTGACCGATGTTTGCGGTATCAAAACTCAGGTTTATTCCCGTTTGAAAAAAGCGGCAGAGGAGGGTGGCTTTACCTATATAGGAGCTCACCCAATGGCCGGCAAGGAACTTAACACTTACAGCGCCGCCGAGGCTTCACTTTATTTCGGCGCATCATATATCCTTATAAAGGACGATTCTCCTAAGGAGTGCTTTGAACTTTTAGAGGAACTCGCAAAGGAAATGGGCTTCGGAAAAATCGTATACACGACCCCGGAGGATCACGACCAAATGATTGCGTACACGTCTCAACTCCCGCACGTACTTGCGTGTGCTTATGTCTTAAGCCCCAGATGTGAAAATCATGCGGGATTTTCGGCAGGCTCTTATCGAGATGTCAGCCGAGTGGCTAAGATTAACGAAGAATTGTGGACGGATTTGTTTCTTGATAACCGTGAGGCGCTTTTAAAGGAAACAGACGAGCTCATCAAAAATATAGAAGATATAAGAAATGCGGTCGATGCAAACGATGCCGACGCACTCAGGGGCTTGCTCGCAAGAGCGAGAAGAGCAAAAGAAAATTACGGCTGAGCCGTTTTTTTCTTTGTAATAAGAATCAGAGGATAGATAACAAGAATGGTAATGACAATCAATACGGACGTACCGTATAAAGTATATATACAAAACGGAATTTTAGAGAAGGTCGGCGAGATAATCGCTTCGATGTATAAGCGTTCCACAAGAATTATGCTCATATCGGAGTCGAATGTTTTTCCGATTTACGGCGAAAAGGTTTTGACTTCGATCTTAAAAGTCGGTTTCACGGCAAATTATTTTGTCTTTGAGGCAGGCGAGGAGCACAAGACCATGGAGACCGTCATGAATATGTACAAGGCGCTCGGTGACGGCGGCTACACAAGAAGTGACCTCATTGTGACCTTGGGCGGCGGCGTCTGCGGTGATATGGGCGGCTTTGCGGCGGCAACATTTTTAAGAGGAATGGACTTCATTCAGATTCCAACTTCGCTTTTGGCTCAGGTGGATGCGAGTGTCGGCGGAAAAACGGGCATAGATATGCCGTTCGGAAAGAACCTTGTCGGTGCTTTCCACCAGCCGAGAGCCGTAATCAGTGATCCTGAAGTTTTGAAAACCTTGCCGAAGTTCTATGTCGTTGACGGCTTGGGCGAGGTCGTGAAGTACGGTGCCATCTGGGACGAGAAGCTTTTTGCCGATCTCGAGTCCGGTGAAGCACTCAAGAATCTTGAAGTAACAATCGCAAGATGCATAAAGTGCAAGAAGCAGCTTGTCGAGGAGGACACAAACGACAAGGGCAGAAGAATGGTACTCAATTTCGGTCACACGTTCGGTCACGCACTCGAAAAGCTACATAACTTTACAGGTCTATCTCACGGACGTGCCGTTGCTATCGGTATGGCAAAGGTAACAAAAATCAGCGAGGGTCTCGGTATGACCGAGGCAGGCACAGCCGAAAGACTTGAAAATCTGCTTAAAAAGCTTGAGCTTCCGACAGATGACAGTGAATTTGAACTTGAAACAATCATCGATGCAACGGCACTTGATAAGAAGAGTTCTGGAAGAAACTTGAACCTTATCATCATTCCGAAAATCGGCGAGGCATCGATTTATACAACAGAGCGAAACTTCCTCGTTCTGAAATGTAAGATAGTAGAGGAGCAGAGATCCCGTAATGCAAAAGCTAAAGCTTGAGCCTGCTAAAATTTCAGGCAAGGTGAAAATACCTCCGAGCAAAAGCTTTGCTCACAGAGCACTTCTATGTGCGGCTTTGGGCGGAGGAAATGTAAAAATATATAATTTCTCCGAGAGCCGTGATATGATTGCGACGGAGAATTTCCTTTCTGCAATGGGACTCGAGTGTATTCCCGAGGAGCCTAACAGCTTATTTGTAAAAAAGGAAAGAGAGCTTTCAAACGAGCCGAAAACAGTCGACTGCATCGAGTCCGGTTCAACTCTTCGCTTCGTCATTCCGATTGCGGCGGCGCTTGGCATGGACTGCACCTTTGTCGGTTCGGGCAGACTTCCCGAAAGACCGATAGGCGTTTACACAGACTTGCTTCCAAAGCACGGGGTTAAGTGCGAGAGCCTCAAGGAGGGCTTCAGTCTGCCGCTTAGAGTTAGCGGAAAGCTTACCGCAGGCGACTTTGAGGTTCCTGGCAACATAAGCTCACAGTTCATTACGGGTCTTATGTACGCATTGCCGCTTCTTGACGGTGATTCGAGGATAATAATCACAACAGAGCTTCAGTCGGAAAGTTATCTTAATATCACTTCCTCAGTGCTCGAAAAATTCGGAGTAACCGTAAAAAGAACAGACTACGGCTATTTTGTTCCCGGAAATCAGCACTACAATGCCATCGACTATGTGACAGAGGGCGACTGGTCTCAGGCGGCTTTCTTCTTGACTCTCGGTGCTTTCTCTCAAAAAGGAATTTTGATAGAGGGGCTTAATCCTGAGTCTGTTCAGGGCGACAAGGCAATTTTAGATATATACAAAAAAATCGGACTTGATATAAGCTATATCGACGGAAATCTCTTTGTGAGAAATCCGCATGCTGACAAGCCGCATCTCGGCTTAAAGGCTGTTAGCTTCAATGCAAGCGATATTCCCGATGCAGTGCCCGCAATCAGTGCGGTTCTTACGCTTGCTGACGGAATAAGCAAAATCAGCGGTGCGGCTAGGCTTCGCATTAAAGAATGTGACAGACTGAAGGCTATCTGCGAGGAGTTTTCCTCTGTAGGCGGAAAGCTTGAGGAAAAAGCCGACGGAATTATCATTCACGGCGTTGAAAAGCTGACAGGCGGAGAAATCAATGGCTACAACGACCACAGAATAGTCATGACTGGCGCTTGCCTTTCTGCCGTTGCAAATGGTGATATTTATGTCAGTCATCCGCTAAGTATAAATAAATCGTACCCATTTTTCTATAAGGATTTCAAAGGGCTTGGAGGTAAAGCAAGTGTCATCGACATGGGGTAATAAAATAAAGATTTCCGTTTTCGGAGGAAGTCACACCGAGGCAATCGGAGTAAATATCGAAGGACTTCCCGCGGGAGAGAAAATCGACATGGACGAGATACTTGTCCAGATGAAGCGCCGTGCACCTGGTCAGGATAAAACGGCTACTCAAAGAAAAGAAGCTGATGAGCCGCATGTGCTTTCGGGACTTTTGGACGGTGTTTTGACGGGCGCTCCGCTTTGTGCTGTTATCTACAACACGAACCAGCGCTCAAAGGACTATTCAAATCTAAAAATAAGACCAAGACCTGGTCACTCCGACTACACCGCATGGCTTCGCTACAATGCATCGAATGATATTCGAGGCGGCGGTCATTTTTCAGGAAGACTTACCGCACCGATTGTCTTTGCGGGCGCTCTTATCCGCCAGCTTCTTGAAAAAAGAGGAATAGTAATCGGCGCTCATGCTGCAAATATCGGCGGTGTGAGTGATACGCCGTTCAGCCTTACCGATGTGAATGAAAATGAACTTAATTCGCTAAACCGTGAGTATTTCTCCGTAATATCTCAAGATGCTAAAGATAAAATGTATGAGGCGGTCGAGAGTGCGAGAATGAAAGAAGACAGTGTCGGCGGAATAATCGAGTGTGCGGCTGTCGGTGTTCCGGCAGGACTTGGTGATCCCATGTTCGGCGGAGTAGAAAATCTTATTTCAAGCGCTGTTTTCGGTGTCCCGGCTGTAAAGGGAATTGAGTTTGGAGCCGGTTTTTCTGTTGCCGATATGTTAGGCAGTGAGAATAACGACGAGTTCTATTACGATGAGAACGGCAAAATAAAGACAAGAACAAACAATTGCGGCGGTATCCTCGGCGGAATTACCGACGGTATGCCGATAGTTTTCAGATGTGCGGTTAAGCCGACACCGTCAATCGGTCTTGAGCAGAATACCGTCAACCTTGAGACGGGAAAGAACGATAAGCTTGTTATCACAGGAAGACATGACCCGTGCATCGTTCCCAGAGCAATTCCCGTTATCGAATCTGCCTTGGCAATAGCACTTGGCGAGCTTTGTTTATAATGAGGTGTAGTATGGAAAACAAAAAGAGCTTCGGCGAGCTTTTGGCTCCCGTCCGTGAAGAGATTGATGAGATAGATAAGCAGCTCCTTCCGCTTTTCATAGCACGAATGAAGTGCTCAAAAAAGGTAGCCGACATCAAGATTGCAAACAATATTCCCGTGCTCAACCCCGAGAGAGAAAGAATAATTCTCGACCGTGTCAGAGAAGAGGCGGGCGAGGAGTTCGGCTCAAGTGCGGCTGATTTGTACGCATCTATCATGAGCATCTCGAGAGAATATCAGCATAAATTCACCGACGAAAATTCCGACAACGCTTTCAGAAAGCTTGTTTCAGGGGCTTGCGAGAATACGGATAATTCCAAGAGAATTATTTGTCAGGGAGTTGAGGGAGCATATTCTAACAAGGCGGCTGTTGATTTCTTCGGAAAGGACGCAGATATAAATTTCTGTCCTCAGTTTGCCGATGTTTTTGAGGCTCTCGAGAACGGAAACGCTGATTACGGCGTAGTTCCCGTTGAAAATTCGGCTGTCGGTTCTGTTGCAGAGGTCTATTCGCTGATAATGAAGTACCGCTACTATATCGTAGGTGCGGTTAATGTTTCTGTTAAGCACTGCATAGCGGCTAAAAAGGGAAGCGAGATAAAGACGGTCTATTCCCACCCACAGGCTCTTTCACAGTGCAAGGGATATATAACAGAGCACGGCTACAAAGCGGTGCAGTTCTCGAATACTGCCGCCGCCGCAAAGTTTGTCGCTGAGAGTGACGATACTTCGGTCGCTGCGATTTGCTCCGAGATTGCGGCTGAAAAATACGGCCTCGAGATTATTGAGAACGGAATTCAGGACGCAAGCAAGAATAATACAAGATTTGCCGTTATTTCAAAGGAACCTGTTATCCCCGCAAATGCCGACAAAATCAGCATCATTCTGAATGTTCCGAATGTTCCCGGTTCACTTTTCCAGGTTCTCGAAAGATTTGCCCTAAAGGGACTCAATCTCACCAAAATCGAATCAAGACCTATCAAAAATTCAGATTTTGATTATGAATTTTATCTTGATTTCAAGGGAAATATTAGAGATGAGGATGTCTTAAGACTTCTTTCGTCTTTAAGCGAAGAGCTCTCTTCGTTCACCTTCCTCGGAAACTACAGAGAAATTTGATTTTTGAGGTGAAAACTAAGGCACAAAACAATCCCTCTCCGATTGACTTTTACTTGACAACGGGGAGGGATTATTGCATACTAAAATCGGATTATTTCTTTTGATGAGGTGTTAAAGTATGTTTACTAAATTTTCAGAAATTGAATATAAGCGTCCTGATTTTGCGGAAATTAAAGATGGAATAAAGGCTTATATCGAGAATTTTAAGTCAGCAAAGAATTTCAAGGAGGCTAAGTCGCTTTTTGAGGAGTATCAAAAGTCGACAGAGGAGCTTTCTACTATGTACGAGGTAGCGATGATAAGAAATACTGTCGATACCCGTGATGAATTCTATGAAGCTGAAGTCGCTTTTTTCAACGAGAATTTGCCTGAATTAGAGCCGCTTGAGAAAGAGGCAGACGAGCTTATCTTGAATTCTCCGTATAAGGATAAGTTTTCAAGTGCTTACGGAAGAATTTTTATTAAGGATATGGAAATCCGCCAGAAGCTTGTCAGCGCAGAGATCATTCCCGATAAGGTCGAGGAAGCAAAATTATCTCAGGAGTACTCAAAAATCACCGCACAGTGCAAGTGTGATTTTGACGGTGAGGAGTGCAATTTCTACGGACTTTTGAAGCATTTGGAGTCGACTGACCGTGACGAAAGAATTCGTGCGTACAAGGCTTGGGCTGATATGTACGAGAGCGTTTCAGAGAAGCTTGATGAGATTTATTCCAAGCTGACAAAGGTTCGTGATTCCATGGCTAAAAAGCTTGGTTTTAAGAATTATATCGAATATATCTATCTTGCAAACGGCAGATACGACTATACCGCAGAAGATGTCGCTAAATTCCGTGAGAATGTAAGAAAATATATCACACCCGCAGTTGCGAAGCTTTTTGAGGAGCAGAGAAAGACTATCGGTGTCGATAAGCTTCATTATTACGATGAGCAGTTAACTTCTCCGACAGGCAACGCAAATCCTGAGGGAACAACAGCAGAAAAGGTCGAAAAGGCTAAGCAGATGTATAACGAGATGAACGCACAGACAGGGGAGTTCTTCAACTTTATGTGCGAGCATGAGCTGTTTGACCTCGAGTCTAAGCCGGGAAAGCATATGGGCGGATACTGCACATTTTTACCGAAATATAAAGCACCGTTCATCTTCTCGAATTTCAACGGAACAAGCGCAGACGTTGACGTCTTAACTCATGAGGCGGGTCACGCATTCCAGGCTTATTCATCATGTAAGTATGTTCCGCTACTAAACATGACATGGTCAACAGCAGAGATAAGCGAAATTCACTCAATGTCAATGGAGTTCTTCACATATCCGTGGATGGATAAATTCTTTGCAGATCCCGATAAGTATCGTAAAGCACACTTGGCAGACGCACTCAAGGTTATCCCTTATATGGTGAGCGTTGACGAGTTCCAGCACCGTGTGTTTGAGAAGCCGGAGATGACAGCAGAGGAAAGATATGCGGTCTGGAGCGAGATAGAGAAGAAGTATATGCCGTGGAGGGATTATGACGGAAACGAATTCCTCGAGAAGGGCGGATTCTGGATGCAGAAACAGCATATCTTTATGTATCCGTTTTACTATATCGAGTACGCACTTGCCCAGACATGTACATTCCAGTACTACGCAAGAATGAAGAAAAGCCGTGCGGAGGCGTGGGCAGATTACTATCGACTTTGCTGTGCGGGCGGAAGCCGAGGATACTTGGAACTTCTTGATATAGGAAATCTGAAGGTACCGTTTGACGAAAAGGTTATCAAGAAGGTAACGGAAGTAGTCATGGCAGATTTAACCTGATAGAAAAAGCAAAAGAAACAGAGAAAAAACACAAAAGTTTTTGCTTCGCTTTTTACAAAAAGCGAACGGGTGTGGG
>CAVAMJ010000033.1:0-10482 GCA_963589785.1 Bacteroidaceae bacterium
CTTTCTCCGCTATTAAATTTTTCTATTATTTCTTTTTCGTAATCGCTTATGTGTCTGTAGCTTCTTGGCATTAAAAATCCCCCTATGGTAGTTTTCTTTAATTCTACCATAGGGGGGCCTTTTTTTCTATTGTCCACTTTTTATGGACTTGTTCATTTATCGCCTTTCGGCTTTTTGTTTTATTCGGGAGCAATGCGCAAAGTTAACAAAACCTTTGCTTGAATAAAACGGCTCGCGGTGTTAAGATTAATCTGTATTTTTATGTAAATCTTTATTTAAGGAGAGTTGAAATATGAAGGAAAATATGAAAATATCGGCTATGTATGACCTTAGCCACACAAAGGCAAAGTCTTTGCTCGAGAAGCACGAATATCCGTGGGAGGTTCTGCCTGAAATCGGCGCTTTTATCCTTGAACTCGGAGCGACTCTCGATGCCGATGAGTACGAGAAGCACGGCGAGAATGTTTGGATTGCAAAGGACGCTAAGATTTATCCGAACAATTACATTGCCGGCCCGTGCATTATAGGTCACGGAACAGAGGTCAGACCCGGCGCTTTCATCAGAGGAAACGCACTTGTCGGTGATAACTGCGTGGTCGGAAATTCCACTGAGCTCAAGAATGTAATCATTTTCGATAATGTTCAGGTTCCGCATTACAATTATGTCGGCGATTCTGTTCTCGGATTTAAGTCTCACATGGGAGCGGGCTCAATTACCTCGAACGTCAAGCAGGACAAGACAAATGTCACAATCAAATGCGGTGACGAGAAGGTTGAGACAGGCATGAGAAAATTCGGCGCAATGCTCGGCGATAATGTTGAAATCGGCTGCAATACCGTAATGAACCCCGGCACCGTTATCGGAAGAGGCTCAAGAGTTTATCCGCTTTCTATGGTAAGAGGCTTTGTTCCCTCAGAATCAATCTACAAGAAGCTCGGAGAAATCTCAGAAATCAAATAAAACGTTAGGACGAAAAATATGGAATATGTTACCAGGCTGGTGAGCAGCTCCTACTTTCAGTATGTGATGCTCGCCTTCAGAGTGGTTACTCCGCTTATATCACTCTTGATTGTTTGGCGATGCTACACCAGCTTCAAAAAAGGGCTCAGACGATATGACCCCGTGCTGATGCTCACGGAAATTCACACAGGCAAAAAATTCCCTATTCTTTATTGGGAAAACTCAATCGGAAGAGCGAGAACCTGCGATATTTTCATTCCCGACCAGAGTATCAGCCGAGACCACTGCGTTCTTCTTCGAAGAGACGAGGGATGGTTTGTCTGCGACTCTGAATCTAAAGCGGGCACATATGTAAACGGAGAGAAAATTGAGGGAAGAAAGCTTGTTGCTCTGGGCGATGTCATAAGAATCGGCACAACTGAGCTTGAACTTGACAAGAGCGATATTCCCGCTAAGCAGAGAAGAAAGATGTTCACGGGCTTTATGAAAACAGCCGCCTCTCCGACTTCTCTTCTCTTTATGGTTACTCTGGTGCAGATCTCTCTTGCAATCCAGCTTATTTTCGGTACGGGAGAAATCACCTTTGCACCGCTCACATCGTTTGTTGCGCTGTTTCTTCTCACTTGGCTTTTCTACTTTTTCAGTACGAGAATCCTTCACAGGTCTACCTTTGAGCTTGAAACGGTGGGGCTTCTTCTTTCGAGCATAGGAATTATGCTCTTAACGGGTGAGGATGCCGACGGCGTTCTCACGCAGATAATCGCAATGGTTATCGGTATTGTGCTTTTCTCGGCGCTTCTCATTTTTCTTGAGGACAGCGACAGAGTGACTAAGTATCGCTTGTGGCTTGCTGGCGGAGCACTTCTCCTTTTTGCGATTAACCTTGTCCTCGGAACAGAGCTCAACGGCTCGAAAAACTGGATTTTTATCGGCCCTATAAGCATTCAGCCGTCAGAGCTTATCAAGATAATTTTCATCGTTGTCGGTGCAAGTACACTTGACCACTTGCAGACAAAAAAGAATATAACGGAGTTCATTGTCTTCGGCGGCGCTTGTCTCGGATGCCTTTTCATCATGCGAGATTTTGGTACGGCTTGCATATTCTTTGCGGGCTTCCTTGTCATCGCATTCATGCGTTCGGGTTCAATTCGTACAATCGCACTTATTCTTGCGGTTGCCGTTATCGGCGTTGTCATGATAATCTCCTTTAAGCCGTATGTTGCACAGCGTTTTGCCGGTTGGCTTCATGTTTGGGATCATATCAACGATTCCCTTGGCTATCAACAGACAAGAGCCCTTACATATATCGCAAGCGGCGGATTCTTCGGCATGGGACTCGGCAGAGGTTATCTGCACTTTGTTGCGGCAGGAGACTCCGACCTTGTTTTCGCCATGCTCTCAGAGGAACAGGGAATGCTCATGAGCTTCTCGGTTCTCTTTGCGATTGCACTACTCATAATGTACACAAGAAGTGATGTCTCGAGAAGCCGCTCGACTCTCTATTCGATTTGCTCTTCTGCGGCAGCGGGCATACTTGTTTTTCAGATGTGCTTAAATGTTTTCGGTACTACTGATGTCCTGCCTATGACGGGTGTCACGCTTCCGTTCATCAGTGCAGGTGGTTCGAGTATGATGTCCGTTTGGGGTATGCTTGCGCTTATAAAGGCAAGTGACGAGAGAACCTATGGCGCAAAGCGTGCAAACCACAGGGAGAAAAAGCAGATTAAGGCTGAAATCCGTGAGGAAAAGCGTGCCAAGGTCATGGCGAGAAAGAACGGCGAGGAGTACTTCGAGAACGACCGTGAGAGTTATATCAAGAATAATAACTACAGAAATAATCAAGATAACGGATATAACGATTACAATACTTACGGCGGATACGATGAGTATGAAGACGAGCCGCATATCAACGAGGAAGCTTTTATGCGAGGAGTTCGAGGAAGAAATCCTTATGAGGGATTTGACGAATTCGAGGACGAGCAGAGCTTCACTCAGGAGGTAGACACGGACGAGAACCGTTCATACTACGATCCGAATGATTATATCGGCTACGAAGACAGCCGCTCAGACCCGGGCAGACATTATGCCGAGGAGGACGATGACGAGATTTACTCCGACTCTGAAAACGGAAAAAACGGCAGAAGATACAGATAAAAGAAGTTAAGATATAAATGTGAAAGGAGTGATCAGATGAGGACGGTTGGAAGAAGATCGGTAGTTCTCTACATTCTTTTAATCGGTTTTATTGCAGGCTTTTGTTACCTCTGCTTCAACGTTGCCATGCACGGCTCTGACTGGGTAACTCAGGCGTATAACGGTCACATTTATGCCGACGATGCCACGGCGGTAACAGGTAATATTTACGACAGAAACGGCGTTCTTTTGGCTACAACCACGAACGGCGAGAGAATTTATAACGATGACCAGAGCGTGAGAATGTCTCTGCTTCATACGGTCGGCGATAGCTCAGGCTATATCGGTACGAGCGTTCAGTCACTTTTGAGAAGTAAGCTTGTAGGCTACAATGTTTTCACGGGACTTAACCGCACACCGCTTCAGCAGCTTGGACTAAATGACATGAGCCTGACGGTTGACGCAAGCGTTTGCGCTACGGCATACAACGCACTTGGCGGAAATAACGGTGCGGTGCTTGTCTACAACTACAAGACGGGCGAGATTATCTGCAAAGTTTCGGCTCCGGGATATGACCCGGGTGCTGTTCCGAGCGACCTTCTCGAGAATGATGCTTATGAGGGAGTTTTTGTTGATAACACGGTTTCTTCAAGCTACACCCCCGGTTCTATTTTCAAGATAGTCACAGCGGCTTGTGCTATTGAGAACCTTTCCGATTGGGACTCGAGAACATATTATTGCAATCAGACAACATATTTCGGTGAGGACGCAGTCACCTGTCTTGATTATCACGGAGAACTCAATATTTATCAGGCTATGATGTATTCATGCAACTCATACTTCTCACAGCTTGCCGTTGACCTCGGTTACGATAAGCTTATGGAAACGGCTGAGGAGCTTGGGTTTAACAAGAGCCTTGATTTCTCCAACTTCACAACGGGAGATTCGAGCATTAATCTCACGGAGAGCACGAAGGACTCTGACATAGGCTGGGCAGGAATCGGACAGTACACTGTTCTTGTCAATCCTATGCAGTACCTGACTGTTATGGGTGCGATAGCAAACGGCGGCAGCTATGCAGAGCCGTATGTCACTAACGCAAGCATTTTCGATGCACTTTCCTCGAACACTCAGATTATGAGTGAGTCCACGGCAAATTCGCTAAAGGACATCATGAGATACACCGTTCAGAATTATTACGGAGACGATATGTTCCCGTCAGGCTGGGAGGTTTGCGCTAAGACCGGTACGGCTGAAGTCGGCGAGGACAAGGAGCCTAACGCTTGGATAGTAGGATTTTCTTCTAACACCGATTATCCTTATGCGTTTGTAGTTTGCGTTGCAAACGGCGGCTCAGGATATTCTGTTGCGGGCGGTGTTGCCTCTCAGGTTCTCAATGCGATAGCCTACGGCTGATGCACAAAACAAAATACGATATGAACTTTTTGGTACCGCCGATTGTATTTCGGCGGTATTGTGTTATAATTTATACATATTTTATAGAAAATAAGGAAGGATTATCACATGGCAAACACAAGCAGCGGACTCAGCGTCAAGGATAAGATGAGTTACGCAGTCGGTGCGGTGGGTAAGGATATGGTTTACTCGCTTGTATCGGGATTTATCCTTTACTACTACAACACCGTTTTAGGTATAAGCGGTACATTCACGGGAGTTATGATGATGGCGGCAAGAGTTTTTGACGCTTTTAATGACCCGATGATGGGAATTGTTGTAGAAAAAACTCACACAAAAATCGGTAAGTTCCGCCCGTGGATATTGACGGGTACGGTGACAAACTCACTTGTTCTTTTCGGAATGTTCTCCGTTCCCGAGAGCTACAAGGGCTCGTCACTTCTCATTTGGGCGACTGTCGCATATTTCCTTTGGGGCATGACCTACACTATCATGGACATTCCTTTCTGGAGCATGATTCCGGCTATCACCAAGACGGGAACAGACAGAGAAAATCTCTCCGTTATCGGCAGAACGGCATCTTCTGTCGGCTATGCGATTCCGACGGTAACGACTATGCTCATCGTCACAAGAATAGGCGGAAGCGAAAGAGACGGATTTAAGTTCCTTGCCGCTGTAATTGCCGGAATTTTCATCATCACCGAGCTTGTCACATTCTTCGGAGTTAAGGAGAGAAGAGTTATCAAGCAGGAAACTCCTACGGTCGGCGAGATGTTCAAGTCGCTTTTCACGAACGATCAGGCAATGATAGTTGTTGTAAGCATCATACTTTTCAACGCTTCGCTTTATATCACAACTCAGCTGGCACTTTACTTCTTCAAGTATGACATAGGAAATTCGGATCTTTATTCCGTATTCGGTGTCATCGGCGGAATCGGTCAGGTTCTCTCAATGCTAAGCTTGCCGATTTTGAGAAAGAAGTGGTCGAGCAAGTCCATTTTGAGTGGCGCTATCTGCGTCACGATTTTCGGCTATATCTTCTTGTTCTTACTCGGAACATTCTCGATTACAAACGTAGCACTTTTGAGTCTCAGTGCATTTATTATCTATATCGGATTCGGTCTTGCGACTGTTCTCACAACAATATTCCTTGCTGATACGGTAGACTACGGCGAATATAAAAACGGAAAGAGAAATGAGAGCGTTATCTTCTCCATGCAGACATTTGTCGTTAAGCTGGCAAGTGCTTTCTCTGTTCTCATTGCGGGTGTCGGAATTGATATAATCGGACTCGATACCGAGGCGGCTGTTCAGTCACCGTCAACAATTTTGGGACTTCGCATAATCATGATAGTCATTCCGATTTTCGGTTTCTTTGCGGCACTTCTGTTCTTCAGAAAGAAATATATGCTGACTGAGGAGAAAAATGCCGAGATTGCGGCGGAGCTTGCTAAGAGAAACGCTGACAAGTAAAAAAATAATAAATAAAAATCTCAGACTGCCTAAGAAAGCAATCTGAGATTTTTTGTTTATTTACTTTGTGTCGATTGATTTTCTGAAAACTACAAACCTATCGTAAAGATATTCTGTCGAGAAATTAAGCAGCATATTTATCACCGTGACGAGGTAGGAATTCCAGAGAAGTGTCTCTGCGAGGTAATTTCCGCCTATTGTTGTAAGCGGAGTGAACACGCAGTAGTAAGCCGCCACCTTGAGCATGGCAACGGGAACATTGCTTGCAGAGTGAAAGGTGAAGTTTCGGTTTAGAGTGAAATTCCAGAGTATCGAGAGTATGAGTGCCGCAAGATAGCGAAACCAATATCCCAGAGGGGTAAACTGAGTGAGAAGCGCAAAGACTACTATTTCAATCACTCCCGCACTGACGGAGAAAAGAGTGAACTTAATTGTTCTCATAAGCTCCGAATGTTTTTTAGAACCTGTTTTCATAGGGGAAATTAATTATCCTTTCTGTAAAGCTTGGGGTGAAACATCGGAACGGCTTTTCTGATTTCAAGGAGCAGCTCCTCATATTCGTCTTTCATAAAAATTTGCAAATTATGGTCGGTATCATCAGCCTGTCTTTTCGAGCATACAATCTCAAATTCTGTTTCGCAGTAGTACTGGAAATATCCCGTTTCTTTAAAGCCGTTTCTAAGATAGAAATTCTTGCGGTGAATTCGCTGTTCGTTGTTGGGAGCGGATTCGTCGATAGCTTCAAAGTCGAGAACGATTTGATAATTCTTGTATTTTTCGAAAATCAGTCTTAATGCTTTCGTGCCCAATCCCAGCGAACGCAAGTCTTCTCTTATCGCAAAGAACCAAGCGTAGGCGCAAACGCCCTTTTTCATTGAAACGAAGAATCCGAGAAGCTCGTTTTCCTCGAAAAATCCGATTATATCAACATCAAGACCCATTTTTTGAAGCTCAAAAAATCTATCTAAAGGACAGCGCTCGTTTTTCGGAAAGGCTTCGTTATTAATTTCGGTGAATGCACTTTTGACTTCTTCAGGTGACTTATCTGTAATTATTTCAATCCTTGTGATTTGCTTAGTGGTTTTGTTATTCATGGATTAGCAGCCTTTTTTACCTGCAAGATGATCTGCAATTGAGCAAGCGGGAGCGTCGTCTGTCATAGGTCTTGACTTGAGTCCGGCATCCTCGGCTACAAGTGAAACACTTCCGTCCTCAAAGAGGAAACAGGGAATTCCGGCGAAGCCTTGAGCCTTAGCCTCGTCAAATACGGGACTGTTATCTCTAAGCTTTAAGAACTCCTTAAGCTTTAATACATGAGAGCCGATGTCAACATATTCGTATTTATCCTCTTTGCCTTCAATCTGGTCATGAAGATAGGAACAATCGGGGCAGCTTGGCATACCGTAAATTTTAATCATGATAATCTCTCCTTACTGTTATCTGATTTGACCGTTTCCGTGGATTATGTATTTGTAGGAAACGATTTGCTCAAGACCCATTGGGCCTCTTGCGTGTAGCTTTTGTGTAGAAATACCGATTTCGGCACCGAGTCCCATTTCTCCGCCGTCAGTGAAGCGTGTGGAGGCATTGACATAGACGCAGGCAGAATCGATATTTTTTGTGAAGTAATCGGCACTCTCGAGGCTTTTGGTTACGATAGCCTCGCTGTGCTTTGTTGAGTAACGCTCGATGTGCTCGACAGCCTCATCGATAGAATCAACTACCTTGACTCCCATGATGTAGTCGTTATATTCAGTTGACCAGTCCTCTTCCGTTGCCGCTTTAGCAGAAGCGCCCAGCAGCTCGCAGACGCGCTCGTCACCTCTGATTTCAACATTCTTTTCCTGAAGCTTTTCGGCAATAATCGGCAGAGCTGTTTTGTAGATATCCTTATGAATGATAAGCTTTTCTGCGGCATTGCATACGGACGGACGGGAGGTTTTTGCGTTGAACACAATATCTCTTGCCATATCGATGTCGGCATCGGCGTCAACATAAATGTGGCAGTTGCCGGCACCTGTCTCGATGACGGGAACTTTAGAATTTTCGACAACAGAGCGGATAAGTCCCTTGCCACCTCGTGGAATGAGAACATCAAGGTAACCCTTGAGGTGCATCATTTCTGTTGCGGAATTTCTTGAAGTGTCCTGAACAAGCTGAATGCTGTTTTCGTCAAGTCCGACAGAGGAAACAGCTTTTCTGAGTATATTTACAATAGCGTTGTTTGAGTTAAATGCTTCCTTACCGCCACGCAGAATACAAGCTGAACCGGCTTTAAGGCAAAGTGCGGCGGCATCGCTTGTGACGTTCGGTCTCGCCTCGAAAATAATTCCGATGACACCGAGCGGAACGGTAATTTTTTCGTATTTAAGTCCGTTTGGGAGAGTTTTTCCGTCGAGAACTCTTCCGAGGGGATCGTTATATGAGATAACCGCAAGGATTCCCTCCGACATGGAATGAATTCTCTGCTCTGTGAGGGTGAGGCGGTCAATCATGGCGGTGCTCATACCGTTCTTTTTAGCTAAAGCAATATCCTCTGCGTTTGCTTTGAGGATTTCTTCTTTGTTTGCAACGAGAGCGGTGCTCATTGCTGAGAGAGCTTCGTTTCTCTTTGAACTGAGTTCATTTAGTTTTTTTGCGGCTTTCTTCGCTTTTTTTCCCATTTCAAGCATTTCTTTGCTTATAGTGAAGACTTCGTTTGTGAGATTTTCGCTCATATTATTCTCCGTTCTGCTTTGGGCATTTCCACGGCACTGCGAAAATAGTGCCGATGTCCTTGCCTTCGAGCAAGTCATATAGGTTTTCTGATTTATCGCTTGATATAATTGCAGTCACAACGCCTGCGTTTGTTGCAATTTTAGCGGCGCTTACCTTTGTTGCCATTCCGCCGGTTCCGAGAGAAGTGCCTGAGCCTCCGGCCAAGGATTCTATTTCAGGAGTTATCTCTCTTATATAAGGTATTCTATGTGCATTGGGGTTGGTTTTTGGATTTCCGTCATACATTCCGTCAATGTCTGTCAGTATTATGAGTGCATCCGCACCGACAAATTCGGCAACTACTGCCGAAAGGGTATCGTTATCACCGATTTTGACGCCTTCAAGCTCATCGGTTGCAACGGTGTCGTTCTCATTGACAATCGGGATTATATCCATTTGGAGCAATTCCGAGAATGTGTTTGATGCGTTGTGCCTTTTAATTTCGTTTGTGATGTCGTCTTTTGTGAGGAGAACCTGCGCCACCTTGCGGTCATATTCTCCGAAAAGCTTATCATACATAAACATAAGCTCGCACTGACCGATTGCGGCGAGAGCCTGTTTTTTTGCATTGTCGTGAGGTCGCTCTTTTAAGTCGAGTTTGCCCATTCCGACGCCGATTGCGCCAGATGAGACAAGAATTATTTTTTTGCCTGAATTTTGAAGATCGCTGATTGTCTTGCAAAGCGAAGCCATTCCTCGAAGGTTAAGCTTGCCGTTCGGATAGGTAAGGGTCGAAGTTCCTACCTTTATAACTATAGTATTTGCGTGCGTAATATCCATAAAAATTTTCCTTTACTTTAATTAGTTAAAGCATTTAACAGAATTTTACCACAAATACAATAAAATGCAATATAGAAAGCTTGAATATTCATAGATAGCTTAGTATTATTAAAAGAAATATGAGAAAATCCAAGGAGAAGAATGATGAAACCACAAGAATTAATAGATTTTATGAAAACGCTCCAGATATTAAAGGATTCACCGAGACACTGCTGGCTAAAGTCCGGCAGACAGGAAAGCGTAGCGGAGCACTCATGGCGACTTGCTATGATGGCAATGCTTGTCGGTGAGGAAATAGACGGAATAGATACCGATAAGCTCATAAAGATATGTTTAATACACGATTTGGGAGAGGCAATAACAGGAGATATTCCGACATTTAATAAGACAAAGCAAGATGAAGTTACGGAAAGGGTGAAAATAACCGGCTTGTTCGAAAGTCTTCCTGAAGATACAGGAGAAAAGTTAAAAGAACTTTTTGATGAGTTCGAGGATCAGAGCACTGCGGAGGGTAAGCTTGCAAAGGCACTTGATAAGATAGAGGCACTCGACCAGCACAATTTATCAGATATAAGTACATGGCTGCCGCTTGAATATGATTTACAATTAAGCTACGGCGAGAAAGAGTGTAATAACTTCGAGTACACAAAGAAGCTGAGATCCGTAGTAAACAAACAAACCTTAGATAAAATAGACAAAGAAGGAACACAAGACTTGTAAGATAACACAAAAATAGTGTCACTTGTATTTTATAGCACAATAAATTGTGGTTTGTGAGATAAATACAAAAAATCAAGAAATAGTTGTTGACTTTGACTGTTTGATTTGATATTATAGCAAGGCACTCGGGAAACAGTGATGATTTAACCGAGAGCGACAAAATATCAAATCAAACGGTTTTAAAAGATTTCAAAAAAGTCTTGACAAACTCCCTAAGGTTTGATAAAATAGACGAGCTGTCC
>CAVAMJ010000034.1:0-9712 GCA_963589785.1 Bacteroidaceae bacterium
ATAAAAAAAGACAGGCAAGAAAAATACGTCAAGAATGCGAAGCATTCGCAGACGGGCATTTTTCTTGCCGTGTTTTTTACACTAAGCTAAATATCGAACAGCAAAGTAAGTTTAAAAAGATAGACTGACGAGGGAAATTTAGGGAGTGAAGCGACCGTAGTTGACCGAGCAGCCGACTTATTCGCACAAGGAGGAATAAAGAAAGTATAGCAACAAATCAAAGAGAACAAGCAAGAAAGCGAACCAACTCCACAATAGGCACTCCAAACTCCACACTTTTGATAGTTATGATTGTCGCATTGTAATTCACATTAAAAATCAAGATATAAATTAAAATCCCCGTTTATTACTTATTACATGTTTCCCATGATGGGTGGCGGAGCCGGTGCCATTCCTATGGCTAAGGTATACGGCGATGTGACGGGAAATGATCCGGCTTCATACCTTTCCTTTGCACTTGCGGTTCTTGCAGTCGGTAATATTTTTGCTGTTGTCTGTGGTGCGGTTCTCGGAGCAGCCAAGCGAATGGATCTTATTTGTTTTGCACAGATTTCATCACGCATCGGCGGAGCTATCGTACTTCTCATCGCAAGCATTGTATTTTTGATAGTTTAAAATTATCTTTGAAAAACAAATCAGCACGGAAAATATATGTTTGCGAATGTTTAACATTATGTATTTCTGTGCTTGTTTTTTAGAATTAAGAATAACATTATTCTATATGTTTAATTGACACATAGTTAATTTAATGTTATATTAATGACAACAAATGTTAGAAAACAACACAAAAGTGAGGCTTATAACAATGAGAAAATTTAAAACAGTATTTATGCGTGGCGGTACAAGTAAGGGTTGTTTCTTTCTGAAAGAGGACTTACCTGAGGACAGAAACGAGTGGGATTCCATTTGTCTCCAGGTTATGGGAAGTCCCGACCCAAAGCAGATAGACGGTCTTGGCGGAACAGTTTCTTCAAATAACAAGATTGTTATTGTTTGGAAAAGTGAAGAAGAGGGAATTGACGTAGAGTACCTTGTCGGACAGGTAATTGTCGGTAAGGAACAGGTGGACTACAAGTCAAACTGCGGAAATATGACTGCGGCGGTCGGCCCGTTTGCCGTTGAAGCCGGTCTTGTCGATGTAAAAGAGCCGATAACAACCGTTCATATGCTCAATAGAAATACAGATAAGTATATCGATGTAACTGTTCCTTGCGAAAACGGAACATTCGCTCTTGACGGAGATTGCCATATTGCCGGTGTTGACGGTACGGCGGCTGAATTAAAGGTTAAGTTCTTAAATCCGGCAGGAGCAAAGACAGGTAAGCTTTTGCCGACAGGAAATGTTACAGATATTCTCGATATTGAGGGAGTCGGAAAAATCGAAGCATCTATTCTTGATGTTTCAAATCCTATGGTTCTTGTACGTGCAGAGGACATTTTTGCAAAGGGATATGAGCTTCCCGAGGAAATCAATGCCGACAGCAAGCTTTGTGATATTCTCGAGAAAATCCGTGGTACAGCGGCTTGCATGATGGGATTTGCAAAGGACCTTGAGGATGCAACTGAGAATAGCCCCGCAGTACCGAAGGTTGGCTTTGTAACAACACCTAAATCATATACAGAAATCGGCGGAACAGAGGTTTCAGCTGAGGATATGGATGTTTGTGTGCGTGTAATTTCTGTGTTTAAATGTCATAAGGCATGTCCGCTAACCTCCGCAAGTTCAATTGCCGTAGCGGCGGCACTTGAGGGATCGGTAGTTAATAAGATTGTCAAGAGCGACGACCTGACTAATGTCAGAATTGGTCACCCAAGCGGAATTATGACAATGTGCCCTGAGCTTGTCTTTGAGGGTGATGATATTAAAGTACCGGCAGTAGCAGTCCAGAGAACTGCAAGACGCATTATGGACGGCACGGTATATGTAAGAAACTAAAGTAAAAGTTTTTGGTTTCGCTTTTTGAAAAAAGCGATGCAAAAACTTTAGTGATTTTTCAGACTTAATTATACAGCAAGCCTTCGTTAATGACATACATCAATAAGTCTTCACAGCCTGATTTAATCTGCGAATAAACCTCGCTGAATTTTCCTGTAAACCATGGGTCTGCAATATCTTGCGGCTTTTCAGAGAAATCGAGCAGACGGACTATCTTTTTCTGCGGATCACTGCCGAGTATTTTTCTTGCATCTCTCTCGTTTGATTTCTCCATGACAACGATGAAATCATAATGTGCATAGTCGGCTTTTTCGATTTGTCTTGCAGTTTTGCCCTCACAGCTTATTTTGTGCTTTTTTAGCTCCTGAGCCGCCTGTGGGTAGACTGGATTGCCGTGCTCTTCATCACTTGTTGCGGCTGACGCTATCTCAAAGTGCTTTTCAAGACCAGATTTTTTGACCATATCCTTCATGATAAACTCTGCCATGGGTGAGCGACAAATATTTCCAAGGCATACAAATAAAATTTTAACCATATTTAACTCCTAACGCTTAATTTTCAAGTTACAGTTTACCTTAAGCCTCGTTGAATTTCAAGATTTTAAGTGCTAAAATATGTATATCTAAATGATTGAAGGTGTGAATTTTGAAATTAAATCTAAATACTTTAAAGGAAACAGATTTTTGGCAAGAAAAAGGAATTTCCGTGCCAAAGTATGATGTTGAGAAAGTCCGTGAAAATACCGTGAAACAGCCAAAATGGGTGCATTTCGGCGTGGGCAATATTTTCCGTATGTTTATCGGTTCACTTGCCGATACGCTTCTCGAAAAAGGGGAGAGTGATACGGGAATTAATTGTGTCGAAAGCTTTGATTTTGACATAATCGATAAGATCTATAAGCCGCACGATAACCTTGCGCTGGGAGTAACTCTGCTTTCCGACGGTAAAAAGGAAATGAAGATAATCGGTTCTCTCAGCGAGGCTTTAACGGTCAATGATAAAGAAAGATTAAAGGAAATTTTCACGGCAAAGTCTTTACAAATGGTTAGCTTCACTATAACCGAAAAAGGCTATAAGCTTAAAAATGCGGACGGGGAATACTTTTCTTACATCAAAAATGAACTCGAAAATGCGCCTGAGCTTTCTTCAAGTGCCATGGGTGTTCTGACTTCAATGCTCTATGAAAGATTTAAGAAAAATAGACTTCCGCTTGCCGTAGTCAGCATGGATAACTGTTCGCATAACGGTGAAATGTTAAAATCAGCGGTGCTTGATATTGCTGAAAACTGGGTAGAAAACGAATTTTGCGAGAAAGAATTTTTAGATTATCTTGAGGACGAAACAAAAATCACTTTCCCGTGGACTATGATTGACAAAATCACCCCAAGACCGTCCGAGTTAATAGCCGAGGAGCTCGACAAGAACGGTATCGAGGGAATGAAGCCGATTGTTACCTCAAAGAATACCTATATTGCGCCGTTTGTTAATGCCGAAAAGCCGCAGTATCTTGTTATTGAGGATAAATTCCCCGCAGGAAGACCGCTTCTTGAGTCGGCAGGAGTTTACATGACGGACAGAGAAACCGTAAATAAGACCGAACGCATGAAGGTCACCACTTGTCTTAACCCTCTGCATACCGCACTTGCAGTTTTAGGCTGTCTTTTAGGATATAAGTCGATAGCCGATGAAATGAAGGACGAAGACTTAAATTCACTTGTGAGAAAAATCGGACTTGACGAGGGATTGCCTGTTGTTACAGACCCGAAGATTTTGTCGCCAAAGGATTTTGTGAATGAGGTAATCGAGGTTCGTTTGCCAAATCCGTTTGTACCTGATACCCCACAAAGGATAGCAACCGACACATCACAAAAGGTTGGAATACGATTCGGCGAGACAATCAAGGCTTATTGCGCTAAATACGGCTCTGCCGAAAATCTTGACGGCATAGCGTTTGCAATAGCCTCTTGGTGCAGATATCTTCTTGGCGTAGATGATAACGGAGATAGCTTTGCTATATCGGCAGACCCCATGCTAAATGAGCTAAAAGAAATGCTTGGCGATTTAACGCTTGGATCTGAATATCACGGCGAACTAAATGACTTGTTATCAAATGCGAATGTATTCGGAATTAATCTTTATGAGGCGAAAATCGGAAAGAAAATCGAGAAGCTTTTTGCAGAGGAAATCGAAGGAAAGGGAGCAGTCAGAAAAGCGCTTAGAGCGGTATTGAATACACGTAGTTAAACATAAAAGTTTTTGCTTCGCTTTTTACAAAAAGCGAACGGGTGTGGGCAGAGCCCCTTGAGTAATTAACAATGTATAATTAATAATTAATAATTAGCGTATACGAAAAACTGAGCGAAGCGAAATAAAAAGAGATAGGCAAGAAAATACATCAAGAATGCTAAACATTTATAGACGGTATTTTTCTTTTGTAAGTGTTAAATTTAAATGAAATAACTATTGACATTTATAAGCAAAGCTATTATAATATCAAAGCTAAGTACAAATGAATATACCCTTATCAAGAGTGGCGGAGGGACAGGCCCTGTGATGCCCGGCAACCTGATTTAAGTTAAGGTGCTAATTCCTGAGGTAGTAACCGAAGATGAGGAAAAGATATAGCCCCTCATCGTGTATGAGGGGCATTTTTCTTGAAGATTGATAGGGACCGGTAGAGAAAGGAAAAACAAATGGCAAAGAAATTATTTACTTCAGAGTCCGTTACAGAAGGACATCCGGACAAGGTTTGCGATCAGATTTCCGACGCAGTTCTTGATGCGATTTTAGAGCAGGACAAGGCGGCTCATGTAGCTTGTGAGGTAACAGCTACAACAGGCGTCATTCACGTTATGGGCGAGATTTCAACTGATTGCTATGTTGATATTAACTCAATCGTTCGTGAGGTTGTAAAGGATATCGGTTATGATAACCCGGGCGCTGGCTTTAACGGTGATACATGTGCGGTTCTCACATCTATCGATATGCAGTCTCCTGATATTGCAATGGGCGTTAATAAGTCCTATGAGGTTCAGAACAACGAGTCAAGCGACGAGAACGATCTCATCGGTGCAGGCGACCAGGGTATGATGTTCGGCTATGCTTGCAATGAGACTCCGGAGCTTATGCCGGCTCCAATTTCTTGGGCGCACAAGCTCGCTAAGCAGCTTACAAAGGTCAGAAAAGACGGAACACTCAAGTACCTCAGACCGGACGGAAAGACTCAGGTTACTGTCGAGTATGACGGAAATACGATCGTAAGAGTTGATACTGTTGTTGTTTCTACTCAGCACGATGAAAATGTCACTCTCGAGCAGATTCGCAAGGATATGGTAGAGTATGTTGTTAAGCCAATCATTCCTTCTGAGTATCTTGACGAGAACACAAAGTACTACATCAACCCAACAGGACGCTTTGTTATCGGCGGTCCAGTCGGTGACAGTGGACTTACAGGCAGAAAGATTATCGTCGATACATACGGCGGATACGGCAGACACGGCGGCGGAGCATTCAGCGGTAAAGACCCGACAAAGGTTGACCGTTCTGCAGCTTATGCTGCAAGATATGTAGCTAAGAACATTGTAGCAGCAGGTCTTGCCGACAAGTGCGAGGTTCAGCTTGCTTATGCTATCGGTGTTGCTCATCCTGTTTCTGTCATGGTTGACACATTCGGAACAGGTAAAGTTAGCGAAGAGGTTCTTTCCGATGCAGTTAAGAATGTATTCGATTTAAGACCGAACGCTATCATCAATTCCCTTAACCTCAAGGGCACTAAGTACAGACCGCTTGCAGCTTATGGTCACATGGGCAGAGAGGACTTAGGCGTAGCTTGGGAAAAGACAGACAAGGCAGAGGCTTTGAAGGAAGCTGTTAAGTAATTTACTTATAAAATATCATGCTTATTGAGGGGCGACCGTTGGTCGCTCCTTTTTTATGTGTAAATAATTTAAGAACAAACGCTATGCATTCTCACTTGTGGTTAACTTTGTCAGCCTATCTTTTTTGTTATCGCTTCGCTCTGTTTATGAGTATTCGCTAATTATTAATTGTTAATTATACATTATTAATTAATCGTGGGCTCTGCCTACTCCCGTTCACTTTTTTGAAAAAAGCGAAACAAAAACTTTTTCGTTTCTTCTAATTTGACTATTGAATTTAGTGTAGAGCGGTGATAGAATACTCACTTGAAAAGAATATGTGATGAAATTTTGAATGTCAGTTTGATAGGAGGAGAAATATGTCAGTTGCCCCTTATAAACAAAAATCACTTACCGAAGGAAACCTTTGGAAACTCATTGTGCTTTACTTTTTTCCGATTTTAATCGGAACTTTTTTTCAGCAGATGTACAATACTGTTGATACAATCATTGTCGGCCGATTTGTCGGCACGGAGGCTTTGGCGGCTGTCGGCACAACCGCAACGGCGATCAACCTTTTTATCGGATTTTTCACGGGTGTTGCATCGGGCTGTACAGTAATCATATCTCAGTTCTACGGCGCAGAGGATAGAGAAAATGTATCTAAATCGGTTCATACTTCGCTTGCACTTGGCTTGCTCGGCGGTGTCGGAATTACGATAATCGGATTTATCATCTCTCGTCCGTGCATGAAATTGATGAATTGCCCAGATGAAATCATAGATGATGCGGTTCTCTATATGCTTGTCTATTTTGCGGGTTCGGTCGGAAATCTCGTCTACAATATCGGCACGGGTATTTTGCGTGCTGTCGGCGACTCGAAAACACCGCTATATATTCTTATTGTGTGCTGTGTTGCTAATATCATTCTCGACCTCGTTTTCATAATTGTTTTCGGTTGGGGTGTTATGGGCGCAGGACTTGCGACTATTCTCTCTCAGCTTATCAGTGCGGTTATGATTATGATAAGACTGATGAAGACGGATGATCTGTATAAATTTGAGTTTAAACAGCTTCGTATTGATGTAAGCATGCTTAAAAATATCGTCAGAATAGGAATTCCGGCGGGTATGCAGTCGGTTATGTATTCGCTTTCAAACCTCTTCATTCAGACAAGTATAAACGGTTTCGGAACAAGCTGTATTGCGGCATGGTCTGCAATCGGCAAAATTGACGGATTTGTCTGGATGGTTATGAATGCTTACGGAATTGCCGTAACTACTTTCTCCGGACAGAATTTCGGCGCAAAGAAATTTGACAGAGTTAAGCAGTCGGCAAGGGTGGGACTAGTGCTTGATATGGGTTCAACCGTGTTTTTGAGCATAATAATCTTTATATTCCGTTATCAGTTGCTCGGAATATTCACAACGGATAAAGAAGTAGTAGAGATCGGAGCAAACTTTTTCAGAGTGTTCGCACCTTCATATTTCCTGTTCGTGTTCATAGAGATTTTGTCAGGAGCTATAAGAGGAGTGGGCGAGGCATTACAGCCGATGATCATAACCTGTGTCGGTGTGTGTGGAATAAGAGTTGTGTGGCTGTTGACAGCGGTGAAGTTCTTCCCAACAATGACAATGGTAGCGATAAGCTATCCGGTATCGTGGGTAATTACGGCAACGGTATTTGTAGTGTACTATCTGCGTGGAAATTGGCTTAAGAGAAATGTAAAAAGATATTACGGAGAGAGCGCACTTAATAATCTGTAATTAAAAAAGCGGAAAAAGCAGAAATAAAAAGTAGACAAATATAAAAGTTTTTGGTTTCGCTTTTTTCAAAAAGCGAACGGGTGTGGGCGGAGCCCACGAGAGAGAAGCGAAGCATAAAGAGAAATAACGAAGAAAAGAGGCACGAAGTGCCGATAGAAAAAAGAGATAGCATAAAGAAAATACGTCAAGAATGTGAAACATTCGCAGACGGGCATTTTCTTTTGCGGATTATTCTCACCAAGATAAATCAAGAACAAACAGTAAAGAAGATAGGCTGACAAAGTTAACCCCAAATGCGAAAGGCATCTGTGGTTGGTCTTTGGCAGCCGAATTGTTTACACCAATATTAATAAAGAACGCTAAGAAAGAATGTAAAACGAACGTTAAAGCTAGTTCTATTAAAATAAAAAGAGATAGGCACGGAAAATACGTCAAGAATGTGAAACATTCGCAGACGGGCATTTTCCGTGCTGTATTATTTGCACAAAGATAAAATTCAGAACAAACAAGTGTTTAAACAAAAAGGACGGTCAGAAACCGTCCTTTCAAAATATATTCTGTTTTTGAAGACGAGTTATCGCTTATCGAAAATTAAGAAAGCATTTTTTCTTCCTCGGTTTTCACCTTCGGAAAATTAACGCAAACCTCGATTTCGTCAGCCTTTGGCCCGTCAACCTTTGTTATGGTTATTGTAAGATTGTCGTAGTCGAACTTGTCGCCAAGCTCAGGAATCTTGTCCATCTGCTCCATAATCCATCCGTTTATGGTCGTGGCGTCAGTGTCTTCATCCTCTTCAATATCGAATTTCTCTACAAAATCATCGAGATCAATATTAAGCGGTATAATGTATCTGTTGTCTCCGATTTGTCTAATGCCCGCCTCAATCTCGTCGTGCTCGTCCCAAATTTCTCCGACAAGTTCCTCGAGAATATCTTCAAGCGTAACAATACCCATAGTTCCGCCGAACTCGTCAACAACAACGGCAAGATGTGTTTTGCCTCGCTGAGTTGTTCTGAGCAGCTCGCTGATTTTGACCGAAGGAGGAATGAAATCAGGCTTTTTAATTATGCTCTCGATTCCTCTGTTTGTACCGACAACGAAATTATGGAAATCCTTTTCGTTTATAACACCGATAATCGTATCGATTGTATCTTCATAAACAGGAAGTCTCGAGTAGCCGCTGTCCTTGAAGACCTTAGCAACCTCGTCAACAGGTGTGTCTTTGTCTATGGCTGTGAGCTCTGTTCTCGGAGTGAGTATGTCGCCCGCCTCGAGGTCGTTAAACTCCAAAACATTTCTAAGTAATTCGCTTTCGTTCTCGTCAATGCCGCCGACTTGTTCTGCTTCGTCAACGATGTTGAGAATTTCATCCTCGGTAATCTGAGCCTGATTATCAACCTTAATGATGCCTGAAGCGAAATTCTTTAGCTTCAGAGAAAGCCAGTTTAGAGGTGCGAAAAGCTTGTTGAGAACATTAAAGATAGGTGCAACAAGCATAGCAAATTGTTCAGCACAATCCTTTGCAAGCGATTTTGGTGTGATTTCACCGAATATAAGAACAACAACTGTCATGACAATGGTTGAAGCAAGTGCGCCGTTCTTTGGTGAAAGTCGAACGAACAAAACAGTAGCGATAGATGTAGCCGCAATGTTCACGATGTTGTTGCCGATGAGCACGGTGGAGAGCAAGTTATCGTAATTCTCACTGTGCTTTAAAGCCATGAGAGCTCTTTTGTTGCCGTCCTGTGCAAGGGCTTTGATTCTCGCTTTGTTAAGCGAATTGTAGCTGGTTTCCGACGCAGAAAAGAATGCGGAAAGACCAATCAGAATGATAAGTATTATGACTTGACTAATACTATGACTGTCCATAAAGGAACAAATCACCTCAGTTTAAAAATTTTCAGTTTCCTGAATTAACGATAATTATAGCACATAATTTGTTTATATGCAAATTGATTTATTATAATTCAATATAATTTAATATAATTTAATATAATGAGTTAATTTGGGCAGTTTTTAACGCAAAAACGCTTTACAAATTCGTTTCTTTATGTTAAAATTTAAAAGTAGTTTTCATTAAATTAACGCGTAATAACCATGGGGGTATAGCTCAGCTGGGAGAGCGCTTGAATGGCATTCAAGAGGTCAGCGGT
>CAVAMJ010000035.1:0-9590 GCA_963589785.1 Bacteroidaceae bacterium
CTACAACAACTACCGTATTCAAACGAAAACAAAACTGACTCCGCTCGAAAAACGGAATCAGTTTGTTGCTTAAAATTTAATTTCTACCTTAGGTACGCCTTTTTTGTGCTGTCTGCACAATCTGGGGCGGTTCATAAATACACCCTTCAGCTTTTTTAATTTACTTTTTCAAAATTTCTCAGTGAATCTGAACCACCGTCAACCAGTAAACTATCCAGACGATTATTCCGCCAAGCGCACCGACTATCGAGACGGCAAGTCCGATTTTCGCTTGTTTTTCTTCGGTTTCTGTTCTGTCCATGAGATGCTTCTGCAAGGTTCTCAGTGCAAAATAAATGCCGAGCGCACTTATCAAAACTCCGAGAAAGTCAAAGCTTTGTGTAAAAACAAAGAGTATCGTGAAAATTATTCCGACTATTCCTAAAATTATCGAACCTAATGCCATTTTATCTTCCTGCCTAACTTCATCCTATTTGCACTATGATTATAATTTACCGAAAAAAGCTTGTCAAGCACGGCAAAAAGGCAGCCCGTCGGACTGCCTTGACTGCTTATTGGTATTGGACAATTACTTAATCGGAATAATCTTGTCCTTGCCACCCATGTACATTCTAAGCGGCTCAGGAATTCTGACAGAACCGTCCTCGCAAAGGTTGTTCTCGAGGAATGCGATGAGCATTCTCGGAGGTGCAACAACTGTGTTGTTGAGTGTGTGAGCAAGGTACTTCTTGCCATCAGCACCCTTAACCTTGATGTTAAGTCTTCTTGCCTGTGCGTCACCGAGGTTTGAGCAAGAACCAACCTCGAAGTACTTCTTCTGTCTTGGTGACCAAGCCTCAACGTCGCATGACTTAACCTTGAGGTCTGCGAGGTCTCCGGAGCAGCACTCAAGCTGTCTTACAGGGATATCCATGCTTCTGAAAAGATCAACTGTATTCTTCCAGAGCTTCTCATACCACATCTTGGACTCTTCCGGCTTGCAGATGACGATCATTTCCTGCTTCTCGAACTGGTGAATTCTATATACGCCTCTCTCCTCGATGCCG
Organism: Bacteroidaceae bacterium; assembly: GCA_963589785.1. Taxonomy (GTDB): domain Bacteria; phylum Bacillota; class Clostridia; order Oscillospirales; family Acutalibacteraceae; genus SIG603. The sequence goes on from CAVAMJ010000035.1 coordinate 1,047, forward strand.
TGTGCGCCCTTCTCCTTGCGGAAGCACGGAGAATAGGAAGTGAGAGTCTTTGGAAGCTTTTCCTCAGGAGTCTCGGAATCGATGAACTTACCGATCATGGAGTGCTCACTTGTTCCGATGAGATAGAGGTCTTCGCCCTCTATTTTGTACATCATAGCGTCCATCTCAGCAAAAGACATAACGCCCTCAACAACTCTTCTTCTGATCATGAAAGGCGGTACGCAGTATGTGAAGCCTCTGTCGATCATGAAATCTCTTGCATAGGAGATAACTGCGCTGTGAAGTCTTGCGATGTCGCCCTGGAGATAATAGAAACCGTTACCTGCTACATCTCTTGCGGCGTCAAGGTCAATACCCTCGAATCTGTCCATGATATCTGTGTGATAAGGAATCTCGAAATCAGGAACAAAAGGCTCTCCGAAACGCTCAACCTCGACATTCTCGCTGTCGTCCTTACCGATCGGAACGGACGGATCGATGATGTTCGGAATGACCATCATAATTTCCTTAACCTTGCCCTCAAGCTCTGTCTGGAGTGCTTCTGCTGCTGCGAGCTCATCGCCCTGAGCCTTAACCTGAGCCTTGACCTCCTCAGCCTCAGCCTTCTTGCCCTCCTTCATAAGTCCGCCAATCTGCTTGGAAAGGCTGTTTCTTGACTGTCTTAAGTTGTCGGCTTTCTGCTGTGCCTCTCTTCTCTGCTTGTCAAGCTCGATTACCTCATCGACAAGCGGAAGCTTCTTATCCTGAAACTTGTTGCGGATGTTCTGCTTAACAATCTCGGGATTTTCTCTTAAAAACTTGATATCTAACATGATAACCTCCGAATTCGTTTTTACGAAATAATTTTTGAACAATAAAAAAGGACCATTCTCCTCTAATTCCTTAAGAATTATGGGACGAAATGATCCGCGTTGCCACCCATATTGGAAAATAAATTTTCCCACTCGTGTATTAAATTGAGGCTCGGAAAACGGAACACCTGCTTCAGCCGCCGACTCGCACCGAACGCCGACTCTCTTAAGACCCACACAGGCTTATTTTTCTTCATTGCCGCAAATGCAATATTAATTACTGCACTAAGATTATAGCAAAAACGGCAAAAAAAGCAAGAGCTTTTTACTTCAAACCACATTCTCTCTCGAGCTTTTCCGCCTTTTTCTCGTCCTTTTTTACATACACACCGTTTCTGTAAAATTTAGCCAAAAGCTTTTTTGCCTCGGGATAGCCCATTTCTGCCGATTTTTTTATCGGTTCGAGTGCTTTAACGCCGTTCTGCACTCCGTATTTTCTGAATATCTCGTATCCCTCGTCAAATAGTTTTTTCGCAAGCTCTGAATTTTCCATAAATCCTCCGACTGTTTATTTTGTTGAGTATATCACATTTCCGTTTGAATGAAAAGAAGCGGCCGATTTTTAGTCGACCGCTAAACTTCATTATTGACGTTGATTTTGATAACTTTATTTTGAATTAATCGCATCGTTTTTTGAGAGAAGATACACGCAGTACTGATTCATACTGATTCCCTCTCTCTTGGAATGCTCCGCAAGAGAACGATGCAGACTGCGCGGTATTCTAAGCTTAAACTGTCCCGAGTAATTCTCTAAACTGTCTGGCTCTTGAATTTCGATGCCGTCTTCAATGGCGGCTTCAAGCCATGCTTTTTTTGCATCTAAAGCATTCTCAACAGCAGATTCTATCGTACCACCGCAAGAAATACAGCCGGGAAGCTCAGGAAACGAAACTACGAAACCGCCCTCATCCTTATCCTCTACAATTTCCATACGATAATTATACGTCAAATAATCATTAAGCGTTTTCATCATTCACCGCCTCACTTTCAACTATCTGCTTTACCATTTCTACATAGACTTTTTTGATTGGCTCATGCTTTGGTATCGTAATCGGCATACATCCTACTTTTCTGAAAGTGTAATGACTGCTTCCGCCTTTTGGAGCATTCATCACATATCCGTAGCTTTCCAACACCTTACGCAGCTCATCAAATCTGAGGTCTTTTGATAAAGCACATATTCTCGTTAATAGTTTATCCCATTTTGACATTCAAACACCTTCTGTAATTTATATTATATATGGTGTCACATTTGGTGTCAACTTTTTATTTAATGAAGCAGTTTCATTTCTCTCAATCGTTATTTTGATAGAGATTTTTTATTCTTCTTTTCTTGTAGTCCTCGACTCTCTCGCTCACGATGTCTTCAACATTTTTGTAGCTTATCATATAGGCAAGCTTCTTTGCGGACTCAATCGGAAAATCGTCCTCTTCTACCCACTCATCGAGCACTGACGACAAAATTCTTCTGAAATAATCGTGTCTTGCATAGGAAAGGAACGAACGGGAATCCGTCAGCATACCGACAAATGAGCCGATATAAGAGGTCTCAGCCATATTCTTAAGCATTTCCTCTATGCCTCTCTTGTGGTCACAGAACCACCATGCCGCACCCGGCACAACCTCACGGAAACTGCCGCAAATCGAAGCAAGCTGTGCATTCATCTGCGGATTTAGCGTATAGATAATCGTTCTCGGAAGCTTGTCCTTTTGACAAATCGTATCAAGATAATTTAATAGTGATTTTCCGCTGACGGCATCGGCAATGCAGTCGCCGCCGACATCTCTGCCACGCTCCTCATAAAGCTTAGTGTTCACATTTCTTGCCGCCGCCAAATGCAGCTGCATTGTTATGTTCTTTTTCTTGTACTCGCCCGCAAGGAAATTGAACATATATCCGATATAAACATCCTTTTCGGCATCAGATATTTTTTCGCCCTTCAGTGCTCTCCAGAAAACATCGCTCGCTTCCTCACGGGAATAAACTTTTGTCGGAAAATCCTCAATTCCCACATCAGAAAAGCTGCATCCCATATCGCAAAAATCATCTATGCTCATTCTTATGACCATGCGAAGATTTTTCATCGAGTTTATGAGAACACCGTTTCTGTCACCGAATTTCTTGATATACTCAACAAAACCCGGGGACTGAATATTAAGAAGATTATCGGGTCTGAAAGCCGGCACAACTACGGTATCAAACGACTTGTCAGCCTTTAATTTCACGTGCCACTCGAGCGAATCTGCCGGGTCGTCCGTCGTGCAGATATATTTGACATTTGATTTTTCAATAATCTTTCTCGGAGAAAGAGAGTTTTCTTCGATATATTTTGAAGCCCTGTCAAAAATCTCATCGGCAGTTTCTGCGTTTAATTCTGTCTCTATTCCAAAATAACGGGAAAGTTCAATTTTGCTCCAAGAATACAGCGGATTTCCTCCCGATAAGGACAAAACCTCGGCATACTTTTTGAATTTCTCTCGCCAAGTCTTGTTTCCCGTGATATATTCTTCGTCCACACCGGCCTGGCGCATAAGTCTCCATTTGTAGTGGTCACCGCCAAGCCACATCTCGCCGATATTCGAGAAAGCCTTGTCCTCGTAAATTTCTTTCGGACTCAAATGGCAGTGATAGTCGAGTATCGGAAGATCCTTTATGCTGTTATAAATTTCCTCTGCCGTTTCGTTTTTCAGCAAATAATTTTCTTTCATTGTGTTTACCCTTGATGAGACAAAATTCAATTTTTGCTCATATTGCTTTTTACTACTAAATTGAAAAATCCGTCCACAGTCGCCTTTGACGGCATGGGACATCGCACTTAGATTTAAATCGAAACAGCCACTGCTTTGCTCGCAAAGAGCAGTGGCTGTGAACGATTGCAGCAGTGCAAAGGAGCGTTAGCTCCTTTAGACATTAGCGAAAGCAAATGTCTAAGATGTCCACAGTCGCTTTTAGCGACATGGGACATCCGCACTTAGATTATAATCCTTTTCATAGGGAATGAGTATGTATTTTTCTAACAAAAACAAGTCCTTTGATTTGTAGAATATGATAAGTGCTAGCCGCACTAAAAAATATCGAACCCAAAGACTTAAATAAACCCCGCCATTTAAGCGGGGTTTATCCTGATAGCAATTAACTTACATATAGTGATATTTAGCGGGCTTATCGGCAACCTTGTCCATAAAGTCCTTCAGTCGCTTAGCATAAGCCGCATTTGCCGCCTCCAAAAATGCGGGCTCTGCGTTCTTTTCACCGATAAGTTTCAAAAGATACTTGCAGAAATTCGGATTGTTGACGAGAATAGGGCCGACTAAATATGTTCCCATAAAGTTATGGTCGTGCCAGCCCTCGCCCTTAGTGTCGAGGTTCATTCCCATTCCCTTTTTAATCTCAAAAAGATAAGGAAAATCCTTGTTCTTAGGATAACACTGGGTGAACTGAGTCTTAAAGCCCATAATCTGCATACTGCCGAATCTGACGAGCTCCTCGCTGTTGTGGCGGTGATACATATCTCTCTTGGCGTAATACGGATAAAGTCCGAGTGCCTCGATTTTGTTTCCCTCACCGTCATCTATATATTCTCCGAGAACCTCGAGAGCGTTTCCCGTGAAGAGAAAAGCTAGACCGCTGTCGATTTTCTCTTTGATCTCTTTCTTGTACGGCTTAAGTCTGTCGATAACAAGCTGCTGAGTATTTTCAGTCATTGGACCCATATAAACAAGGCTCATTTTTTCGGTCAAAAACTTCGGCTTGTCATTAAGCTTTGTAAAAACGAACTCTGCGTTCGGAAGAGTTTTCTGTAAATATCTTACGTTAGCACTGTCACCGAAAAGATTGCAAAACTCCGGAAACAGAACCTCTATTCTTGTATCAGCCATTGTTTGCCTCCTTCTCTGCCTTTTCAATCAGATATTTTTCTGCGTTGTTTGAAAGTCCTATCGTGTAAACATCATAGAACACTATGAAGGTGTCGCATTTCTCCATGTCGGCTTTTTCAAGAACCTTCATGTTGTCCTCGCAGTGAACAATTTTTTCTTCAGGAACTCCCGCAAGAAGTAGTCTTAGGTGAACGTCCTCGTGTCTTGCTCCGCCTACCAAAATCTGCTTGATGCTCTCGTCATTCAAGAACTCAAAGTCGGTGTCATAAAGCCATGCGGTGTTCTCGACAGAGCTCATAGCGTCAAAATGATCGTCAAGATAGAGCACGACGCCCTTTTTGCCGTCCATATTCTTGGTGTTCTCCATGGCTCTCGAACAAGCAACGGGGTTTTGTCCCTTTGCCAAATGTCTGATGAAAGTTTTTCCAGCCGCTTTCTTCTCCGAAAGACGAGACTTATCTATCTGCTGGCTGTCAAAGGCTTTCTTAATCTCATCGTTTGAAAGTCCGTACTCGGAAAGTATCGCAATCGCCAAAATCTGGTTGTAGATATTAATCGGCAATGCACTGAGCAGTTTCATATCGACCTTCTCGCCCTTGATTTCCGTTTGCAAAATATTATTCTCTGTGTCAGCCGCCAAAACTCTGTACTCCGGAGTAGGATTTTTATATCCGCACTTCTCGCAGTGAAATTTTCCTATGTGGTGGTATCTCGTGAAATCATAGGTAAGCTCCGTGTGGCAATTAGGACAATATGCGCCGTCACGCACAATGTTGTGAGTTTCCTTGTCCTCGAATGAGAGTCTGTCAATTCCGAAATAAACACGCTTGTTGTTTCTCTTGAGAGCCTGAGACTGCGGGTCATCGGCATTGATAATCAGCTTTGTGTCATCGGGGATGTTTTTCTCGAGAATATTGCAGATAAATTCCGTGTGAGCGTTTCTCTTGAATGAATCTCTGAAAATATTCGTGATTGCAAGCACATCGGGCTTCATGTTAGGGAATACTCTAAGTGAACTTCTCTCGTCCACCTCAAACATAGCAAAATCCTTTTTAGGCTTGCCGAAAAAGGTAGAACCGGCAATAAGCGATGACGCAAGTCCTGTCGGAACATTCGAGCCCTCACGGTTACAGACGAAGTCCTCACCACGTTTCTCGAGTATATCCTCAACCATATTCGCAACGGTTGTTTTGCCGTTTGTGCCCGTCACGCAGAAAATTTTCTTCGGCTTCTCCATTCTTCCGATGAAATCGTGACAAAGGATAATCGCCCACGAACCTGGCATACTCGTGCCTTTTCTCTTTATAAGCTTAAGAACCCCTGCTGTGCCCTTGGCAAACCACAAGGATCCGTAGTATCTCAAATTTCTCTTTCCTGCCATAATCATTTCTCCTTTATTGAATTTAGAGCTTTTGGCTAGTGAATATCATAACACCAAATGAATAATTTAGCAAATGTCATTTGAAAGCCGTGAAAAAAGAAAAAACGGAGACGCCAAAAGCGTCTCCGCACAAAGACAATATTAGAACGTTCAGAGTATTGCGAAGCACAGGCGGTGTACCGGGTTGGTACGCCGCTTGTTGTTTTATCTGCTTTAAGCAGGCATTCCGCCTATTTGGTCTACTTACATCTAGAGACCAGTTCTCGCAGCGGGTCAAGTTGAGATCTGTATGGAATTCATCATAAACTGTATCTTTTCCAGCGTCATCTCCTTTGGGTAAACAGCGCCCGATTTCGCCGCATAGGTAATGAAATCCAGAAATGCCTCCGTGATGGTCCCCTCGGCCACCTGCACATTGCAGTATTCACCGGAAGTTTCCAGCGGCAGGACGAAGTGGGTCCCCACATATTCCCGGACGGCGATCATCACGTCCTGCGGCATCCGCAGCCGCTGAGGCTTGGCGATGCGCATGATCCGCGTGCCTTCGGCACAATCCTGATACAGTCGTTCCAGCACGGTCTTCCGGATGTCTGGCGGGGCGGGGAGGGAGCCGTTCTGGGGAAGATCGTAGATAAAACCGGTCTCCGCAAAAAGCCGCAGACCACCTTCGTAGAAAATTCCGGTGTAGGGCTGCTGACGCAGCAGTTCACCGTAGGTCAGAATGGCTTGGATCAGATCATCCCGGTCCGACAACCCGGGTAGAAGTAGTCGGTCTAAAATCTCTGCGTCGGCATAGGGCACCAAACAGGGCTGAAATTGAATGAACCCGGAGCGGTGGGACTTGGTGTCCACCCCGTTGTAGTAATTCAGAATGCTGAGGGTGTCCAGATTCTGGTTGAAGAGGGGCTTTGCCCCGGCCAGCATGGCCTGGGCTCCCTCTTGCCAGCAGTGCAGGAACTCAGGGTCCCGCAGAATCATGGCCTGCTGGCCGTCCCGATGCAGCAGGAATACCGCCTGGGGCAGCAGCAGACAGTAGGGAAACAGCACCCCGGCGTGAGGCAGCTCCACATGGGCGGTGTAGGTGTACCACAGCCCATAATCCAGTTGACTGCTCAGCAGCATGGGCAGGGTGTCGGACAGAGTATTAAGGTTGGCTGCGGCTGACTCTGCCCGAGGGGCCTTCCAGAATTCCACCAGTTGGGCAATTTGCAGTCTCTCGCCGTCCAGCCCGCAGAGGATGGAAAGGCTCCTTTGCAGCCAGTGCTTGGGAAAGCTGGGGAAAAACACCAGTTTGCCGCCAAGGCGGTTTCCCTCGGAAAGAAGGGAAGCCAGCATATTGAGAATGGCCGCATCGCCGGAGATCAACTCCGTACCTTTGGTGCTGCCAGGAACCGCAGGCCAGACCTGCCGGGGCACCGGCGTAGCCTGGAAGGACTGATCCAGCCGTTCCAGCATGGTCCGCACGCAGGCGCGCCGCTCCACCACATCCGGCCCCAGCAACTCCCCTTCCAACAACTCCATCAGTTCTATCTGTTGTGCGGCGGAGGCCCGGAGGTAGGGAAGGAGGCTCTCCACGTCCTTCCGGGAGGGCTTCCGGCTGCCACTGAGAATATTTTGCAGGTTGGGTCGGTTCAGCCCTGCCGCCCGGGCCAGGGTGGCATGGGGCACACCGCTCTCCTCTACCAGATTTTTGAGATACACGCTGAAACGGGACATATTGCAGCCTCCTTTTGAAATTTTGCCTTGACACACGCTTTGACACAGATTGTCTTTACGGATACTTTACACTAAAATGGAGCAGGAAGCAATGTGTACCCGCAAAAAACAGCCTGCAAATAAAAAGTCAAGCCCCAAAATGGACTTGGAAGAAGAAAAATGTTCAGTCAGCAGGTAGAAAAAAGTGTAGCACAAAAAGGCCGCTGCAAATGTACTTTCATGATATTGAACAGCGTTTTCAGATCGTATCGAATCGTATCCATATGAGTATAGTCCCGCAATTCCGTCCAGTTGTCAAGCGCGTATTTGGCGATTTTCATCGCATCCACCTTATCAGTCTTGACCTTGCGGAGAGAGTTGTTGCCATACTCCTTGATGAGCAGAGAGGTGATCGCCGAGACATAAAGCCCTGCTTCATGTCTCGGCGATGCCTTCATAGTAGCGTCCGGGTGCTCCATGACTTCCCGTGTTTCGCCATCGATGGACTTGGCCGTCTTTACCCATTGCCGATTCTATCTGTTTGGTGACACGAACACGCGGCTCAACCTGCACAAATCGAACGCTGCGAACAGAAGGATGGCTGACTGTTTACGGGCATGAAGCCCTTGGAGGCGAAGGTCAGACTATTACCTTCCTATTCTAACAGCTTAGGCAACGAGACGCCTCGGCTCGTAGCTGGCTGCCACTTTTCCGAGGCAAATATACTGTAACAGGAGG
>CAVAMJ010000036.1:0-8192 GCA_963589785.1 Bacteroidaceae bacterium
CCTTAAACCCCGTTCGCTTTTTGTAAAAAGCGAAACCAAAAACTTTTGTGTTTTTGTTCTTTTCTCTTAGTTTTTATTTGAAATATCTCAGCACGCTCTCAAATGCCACCTTATAGCCGAGCGGCAAGGAATCTATTTCTACATATTCCTCTCTTGTGTGTGCGCCCGCTCCGAAATATGTTCCGTAGCAAACAGCCGGTATACCTTGTGAAAGCGGAATATTGCAGTCGGTTGAAGCCGGTCCAGAGTGCACAGGTCTTCCCGTTGTTCTCTCGAGAAGCTCCGTTGTCATCAGCACAAGCTCCTCTTTTCTTCTTCTGCCGTCCTCGCCCATGCTCTCGCACGGTCTCAAACCGACAAGTTCTACTTCGACCTTTACCTTATCTGAGCGGTGATTTTCAAATATGCTTTCGAATTTCTCTTTCATTACGGCAAGCGAACGCTCGTCATCAGAGCGGTACTCGCACAGCATAGAAGCCTCCTGGGCAATTGTATTGACGGAGGTGCCGCCGTTTATCGTGCCGACATTGTAGCTTGTTTTGCCCATTTTCGGAACATCGATTTTATATATATCAGAGATGATTTCTGCCATGTGTGCTATCGCATTCTGATTGCCGAAGTTCGAGTAGGAGTGACCGCCCTCGGTCTTTACCGTCACCTTGTATCGTGCAGAACCGACCGCTCCTGTGAGAAGTCCTTCCATGGTGCCGTCAAAGCTATAGAACTCCTTGATTCTGCCCTTATAGGTCTCGCAGATTTTCTTAGAGCCCTTTAGGTTTCCCATGCCCTCTTCGCCTGCGTTGCAGACAAACACAACGCCGCAGTCCTTTGTATCGGGGTTATTCTGTGCGACATATTTTGCCGTCATGAGAAGCGCCGCAAGGTTAGCGGTATCGTCACCGATTCCGGGGCAATTGATTCTTCCGTTTTCTATATAAAGCGGAAGCTCGTCTGTATCGGGGAAAACGACATCGATATGAGCCATGAAAACCACAACGGGATTATTCTCCGTTACGCCGTAAGGATAAACCACATTAAGAGCCTCATCGGTATATACCCCCTTTGCGCCGTTAGAAATGAGCCAGTCACGGCAGAACTCCGTGCGCTTTTCCTCGTGGTTTGACGGAGCGGGAATTTTCGCTATCGTCAGAAGCAAATCATAGGTTTCTTTGCTGTGTTCATCTATGTATTTCAGTACCTTTTCGCTTAACATATTGCACCTCTGATCACATAAAAATTATTGATTAACTTAAAGTATACCACCTTTAAAACCATACCGCAACAAGCCAAAATACCTCAATTTTGACAAAATGATAAAAATGTAGTATTATGTATGAGCCGAACACATCTATATCTGTATCTCCCCACTTGATATTTGAAATTTTGAGAAAGGAAAAAAGATCCATGATGAAGAGAATAGCGGCTCTTTTGATGTTGCTCATAATATGCATCGGCATTTTCACAGGCTGTGGACACAAGAATAAAGGCGAGTCCGATGCCTCAAGTGAAGAAGCAAGCATCCAAAGCTCCTCAGCGGCGGCGGGCAGCGTAGAGATAACCATTCCGAAAACCGCAGACGATATTTGCGGCTCATACATCAGTGAAAACTCTTCCCGACTCGGAATCAGCACTCCGACATCAAAGGCAGACGGAAGCGTTTCGTTCACGATAAACTCAAATAGTAAAGATGAACTTATCAGAAATCTTAGAATAATGCTCAACGAAAAGCTTGATACCCTCAAGTCGAGCAACAGCTTCATCACGCAGATAAGCTTTGACAGAGATTTAACAACTCTCACCTGTCTTACCGACAGCACGTCTTACAAATCCCCTGACGAAAGCTTTTTCGAAACCTGCTACACACCGCTCATTGCGTGCTTGGCAGTGGAAGGAAAGAGTGAAGAAAGCATCAAGGACTTCAGAATGAAGGTTGTCTTTATCGATAAGGATAACTTCTCTCTGATAAGCAAATATAAATATCCGAGCGACAGCTCCGAAGCACCAACCGTTTCATCGTCGGACACGCAGACTGCCGACACCACAGGCGACAGCTACACCGATGAGACGTATACGGACGAGACGTACACAGACGACAGCACAGACTATTATTCCGATGATTATTCCGACAACGGAGATTATTACTCTGAAGAATATTATTACACCGACGAAGAATATTACAACTAAATAAAACTATAAAGCTAAAAACAGGCACTCCACACGGAATGCCTGTTTTCTTTTTCTTAGAGCTTAACCTCGCCGAGCGTGGCAAACATTTTGAGTACGGTAGCGATTATATTATCGTTAAAATCATATTCAATCGTATGAATTGCGGGATAATCTAAGCCGTTTCCGACATAGAATATCGCACCGTCTGTTTTTCTTGTGTAGTAACCAAAGTCCTCTGAGGAGCGAAACGGCTTATCAAGAACCGAGCAGTCTACGCCCGCATTCTTTGCGGCAAATCGGATATTCTGTGCCGCTTTCTCTGTATTGATTGTTTCAGGGAAAACATCACATTCACTTATCTCGACAGTCAAGCCGTACTTTTCTGCGATACTTTGAGCCGATGATACAAGATAGTTCTCTGCTGTTTTGTAAAGCGTAGGATCTTCCCCTCTAAGCGTGACAGAAACAGAGCCTACACCCGGGGAAATTCCGAAGTTCTTGTCTCCGAGAGAAATATCCACTATCGTTGCAAGCAAGAGACTTTCTCCCTTATCGATAGAGTCAAGCTTAGTGTGATTAATAAATTCAGCTATCGCAAAAGCGGGGTTGTTTCCGTCCTCAGGCTGGCTTGCGTGAGAATTTTTACCGATGAATTTGTAGGTCACTCCCTTGGACGCACAGTGCACAGAGCCGCTTTTTACAATGACCTCGCCCTCTTTGAAGCCGCTCCAGTTGTGAAAAGCATAGATAAATTCGAGCTTATTCTCAAGCGAAGCAAGGTAATCGGCACATTCCTCACCGCCCGCACCGATTTCCTCGGCATGCTGGAAGCAAAAATATATGTCTCTGTCAGAGCCGTATTTGTTTACAAGCTCCGCTAAGCCCACAAGACAAGCGGCATGACCGTCATGACCGCATCGGTGAGAGACATTCGGATTTAGCGAAGCGTACGGCTTATCGATTGTTTCCTCGATTGGCAGTGCATCAAAATCCGCACGAAAGGCAATGGGGTTTCCTGTAGGATTTTTTGACTTGTAGCTTGCGAAAATCCAGTTGCCCATATTTTTTACATTGATATTTTTAAAATTCTCAAGCTTTTCGACTATCAGTGCCTTTGTTTTGTCCTCATGAAGCGAAAGCTCTGCATTTTGATGCAAAACATGTCTAAATTCTATCGTTTCATTTACGAATTCAATCGGAATTATCACTTTTTCTCCTCTTTTCTCTCGATTACATTTTCGATAAAGTGTGAAATTGCCATAGTACAGCTGACGCTCATGAGCATATACGGGAGCGTGACAACGCACATCTTGTAGTTAGGCGCAGTGAGCGACAATAGTGACGGGAAATAGATATATGCTATAACAAATGCCGCTATGACGAATATAAACAGGAAAAATCTCATCCAATTGAACGGGAAGCTTACTCTGAACAACATGATCACTCCGGTAAAGAATGTGAGGATAACAGCCGTTGTGGAAAGCTCCACGAAGCTAAGCGAAAACGCTCTTTCAATCAAAACAAGCATGAGTATATTTAAAAACATAGGGATTGCGGACGGTATCGCCTTCTTGATGACATTCACTATGAACGTTCCCTTTATTCTGTCTCTGTTCGGCTCAAGCGCTAAGATGAATGACGGAATACCTATTGTGAGGCTCGAGATAAGCGACATCTGAATCGGCTCGAACGGATAGGTCGTGCTTACAAAAATGAAAAGCACTGAGAGCAAAACCGAGAATATCGTCTTGGTGAGGAACAGCGAAGCCGAGCGCTGGAGGTTGTTAATTGAGCGTCTTCCCTCTCTCACTACCTTAGGAAGTGAAGCAAAATTGGAGTCGAGCAAAACAAGGTCGGAAACCGTTCTTGCGGCGTCACTTCCGCTTGCCATGGCAATACTGCAATCCGACTCCCTAAGTGCCAAAACATCGTTGACACCGTCACCCGTCATAGCAACGGTGTGACCTGCCTCCTTGAGAAATCTGACAAACTTAAATTTCTGCTCGGGAGTAACTCTGCCGAATACGGAATGAGCGAGAACTGCTTCTCTTATCTCCTCGTCAGTCTCGAGAGTGGACGCATCGATATAATTATCTGCGTTTTTTAGACCCGCTTTTTTAGCTATCTGAGAAACCGTGACGGCGTTATCTCCGGAAATAACCTTGAGGTCAACTCCTTGCTCTGCAAAGTAAGCGAGTGTGTCCGGGGCTTCCGCTCTAATTTTATCGCTTATGAGTATAAGTCCGACTGCGTTAGTAGCAAGCGGAACATTTTTATCTTCGTCAAAGCCGTTGTCGCTTGAGGCAAGCAAGAGGACTCTCGAGCCGTTAGCGGCATAGCTTTCCGCTATTTCCTTGTATGGGGAAAATCCCTCTCCGAGGATAAACTCACCCGCACCCATGAGGTAGGTTTTGTGATTGCTTAGCTCTGCACCGCTCCATTTTCTTGCAGAAGAAAACGGTACGGTGTTAAATGCTGTCATACTCGAATTTTTGCCGAATTCAGTTAAAAGCGCGTTGTAGGTGGGGTTATTGTCGTTAAGCACAGTGACAAGCGCACTCACTGCCTCACGCATCTCCTCCTCGCTGTGGCCGTCAAGCGGAACAAAACCGTCAAGCTGCATGCTTCCCTCGGTTATCGTGCCCGTTTTATCAAGACAAAGCACGTCTACTCTCGCAAGCGACTCTATGCAGTAAAGCTCCTGAACAAGCGTGTTGTGCTTGGAAAGTCTTATGACACTTACGGCAAAAACAACCGATGTCAAAAGCACAAGACCCTCAGGAATCATGCCCGTCAAAGCCGCAACCATGCTTACAATCGAGCTGCGGTACGACACTCCCTCGACAAAGAACGACTTCCAGAAAAGAAGTCCGCCGACAGGCACAAGGCTAAAGGAAATAAACTTAACGATGATGTTAAGCGATTTCATTATCTCGGACTTCTCGTCCTTTTTCTTGCTTGCCTCACCCGCAATTTTATTTGCGTAGCTTTCTGCTCCGACATTTTCGGCGCATGCAAGGCAGTTGCCGCTGACGATGAAACTTCCCGACATCAGCTTGTCGCCCGCTTTCTTTCCCACGGGGTCGGATTCACCTGTGAGCAGTGACTCGTCTACCTCGACCTCGCCCGTCACAACGACGCAGTCGGCGCAAATTTGATTGCCGATTTCAAGCATGATTAAATCATCCTTGACCACCTCGGAAACGGTTATCGTCTGCAAATTTCCGTCACGAATAACATTTACCTTCGGTGCGGAAATCAAGCTTAACTTGTCTATCGTTTTCTTAGAGCGAATTTCCTGGAAGCTCCCTATCGCCGTGTTCGCAACGACAACTCCGAGAAAGAGCATGTTTTTAAAAGAGCCCGTTGAAAGAACGAGAAAACCCAAAATAAAGTTCACTATGTTAAAGAAAGTGAATGTGTTTCCGAGAATTATTTGTTTAACTGATTTTGTTTTGACTCCGACATCACGGTTGTCGAGTCCCTGTTCGTGCCGAGCTTCAACCTCGGCGGACGAAAGTCCGTAATATACATTTTCAGACTCTGCCATATTAGCCTCCGTTTTTCAAAAATCAATTTAATTCTATCATTAAAGGAAAGCGAATACAATTAACAATTTGAAAACAACAAAACAAAAATCGGTGTGAAAAATCACACCGATTGATATATGCTTATTTGAATTTGTACGGCTTTCAAGGCAACCTGATTTTGTCAGCCGACCGAATAATTTAAGCGTTTCCTGCGAACACCTTTTCAAGTGCACGGTTCTTCTTGAGAGCAAGAATGAGCGGAATACCGAGAACGACCAAAACAACAAGCTCGCCGATTCCGACGGAAAGTGCTGTCGGTACGAAAATTGCCATGTTGCAGTTAGCAAATGAGAAGCTTCCGCTGTCTGAAAGGCAGATGAGCTCAAATCCGACGATTACTGCGTTGAAGATTACAGGCATGAGAACAGAAAGAACAGGAACTCCGCAAAATTCAATCTTTCTGAGCATTCTTCCTGTAACAGCAGCAAGCAAGGTTGCGAGTGTACCGAAAACCCAGTCTACAACACCGAGTGTGCTTCCGAGGTTAGAGAGGAAACAGCCGAGTGTAAGTCCCGGAATAGCAGCGGGAGTGAAAATCGGGAGAATAGTGAGTGCCTCACTGAATCTAAACTGAACCGAGCCGTAAGCTAAGTTCCAAGCAGCGGCAATGTATGTCAAAACGGTATAAAGAGCCGCAATAACAGCCGCCTCACACATGTAGCGTACTAATTTCTTATTGTTATTCATTTTTACTCTTACCTTCACCGAAATGCGGTGACCTTTCTTAGTGTTTTTTTAAAGTCAGGAGGTTGCGACTGACTACTGCGGTAAGACAGCTTTAGAATGATACTATATTTTCACAATAATTTCAATAGCAAAAACGAAAAACTTCACTCATTCGTAGAAATTCATCTAAAATTTAATTATATCTGTGCAAAAGCATAAATTTGTGCTACAATTCAGCTATCAAAATCACTTACCAACTTAAAGAGAAAGAAGGTCACTATGGGCGGTTTATTCGGAGTTACAACTAAAGCAGACTGTGCGCTTGATTTGTTTTTCGGTATCGACTACCACTCCCACCTTGGCACAAGAAGAGGCGGAATGGCGGTCTACAACGCAAGCAAGGGCTACAATCGAGTAATTCACAACATTTCAAATTCCCCATTCAGAACAAAGTTTGATAACGATCTCGATCATCTCCACGGTGAATACGGCATCGGATGCATCTCGGACAACGATCCTCAGCCACTGCTTATGAGATCACACCTTGGCACATATGCGATTGCTTGTGTCGGAAAAATCAACAATTGTGATAAGCTTGTTGAGGAATGCTTCTCGGACGGTCATATGCATTTCTTCGAGATGACAAGCGGCGCTATAAATGCGACTGAGCTTGTTGCAGCTCTTATCAATCAGAAGGAAAGCTTCACCGAGGGACTCAAGTTTGTTCAGGACGTCGTGGACGGTTCTATGAGTATTTTGATTCTCACAAAGGACGGAATCATCGCTTCAAGAGACAAGCTCGGCAGAACCCCGCTCATCATTGGCTCTAAAGAAGGCGCAAAGTGCATAAGCTTCGAGGACTTCGCTTATCATAACCTCGGCTACACGACCGAAAAGGAATTAGGCCCCGGCGAAATCGTCAGCTTCAACGAGAAGGGCATCACCGTTCTCAAGGAAAAAGAAGAGAAAATGAAAATCTGCTCCTTCCTCTGGGTTTATTACGGCTACCCGTGCGCAAGCTATGAGGGCGTGAACGTTGAGCAGATGAGGTATGAGTGCGGCAAGAGAATGGCAAAGCGTGATAACGTAAAAGCAGACATCTCCGCAGGTGTTCCCGATTCAGGCACAGCTCACGCAGTCGGCTATGCAAACGAAAGCGGTATCCCGTTCTCGAGACCGTTCATCAAGTACACTCCAACTTGGCCGAGATCATTCATGCCACAGAATCAGTCTCAGCGTGAATACATCGCAAAGATGAAGCTTATTCCCGTTAAGGAGCTCATCAAAGACCAGAGCATGGTAATCATCGATGACTCTATCGTTCGTGGAACTCAGCTTAGAGACACAACAAATTATCTCTACGAAAACGGCGCAAAAGAGGTTCACATCAGACCGGCATGTCCGCCGATTATGTTCGGATGCAAGTATCTTGATTTCTCGAGATCAACTTCAGAATATGACCTCATCGCAAGAAGAGTTATCCGTGACCGTGAGGGCGATGATGTTTCCATGGAGGTGCTTCAGGATTACGCAAATCCCGATAGCCAGAACTACAAGGAAATGGTTGAGGAGATAAGAAAGAGACTCAACTTTACTACCCTTGCATACAACCGTCTTGACGATCTTCTTGATTCCATCGGTATTGATAAATGCAAGCTCTGCACCTATTGCTGGGACGGAAAAGAATAATAGTACAAAGAGAAATATAGAACAAAAAGCCAAAACACAAAAGTTTTTGCTTCGCTTTTTACAAAAAGCGAACGGGTGTGG
>CAVAMJ010000037.1:0-5095 GCA_963589785.1 Bacteroidaceae bacterium
GCTTATTGATGATTGGACTTGGGTTCTATATGAAGATGGTTCGGGACACATTGAGAACCCAAAAGGTAAGCAATTTTGCAGTTTCGATTATACAACACAAGAGGTTAAGGACTTAAATAACCGATGGCAATTTATGAATGAATATCCATACAGAACTCCGTGGGAAATGTTTAAGACCGATGTTGAAAATACACTTGTTTCAAATGGTCTTGCTTCATATAACGATACTGTAAAATCGATTGCAAAACTGGAAGAAAATTTGAATATCAACAAGGATTTTCGATTATTTAATTACAATCAATTTGTCGGTTGGAAATCATATTATGATTTGCCTAAAGTAGAAAAAGCACTATCAGATATGGAGAATGCAATGAAAACTACAAACAGTTTTGATCTTTCAATTGCAGACAGATTATGCGATGCCTATCCTGTAAATGTTATTTGCTCAATGCTTACCGACAGTCAAAAAGAAATATTGATTTTAGGCGTAGAGCTTGAGCGTGATTTCGGCAATGAGGTATCTGACAATCTATATAGGATGTATCAGGCAATAACTAATGAAAATACAATGTTAAATGATACTCAACCCGAAATGATTATGTGAGGTGATATTATGAAAAAGAATATATCCATTCCAATTGATGAAGAACGACTGACTACATTACGGATATATATGGAACAGAAAAATGTAAACCTTGAAGAGGAATTAACCAAGGCGATTGACTCTCTGTATCTAAAATATGTTCCAATAGCAGTTCGTGATTTTTTTGCTATGCGTGATGAAACTATGCAAGCGACTAAGAAAAAGAAATCGACGAAAACGACAATCAAAAATGAGGAGGTATGAACATGAGTGATAACGAACAAAAAGAAAGAATTGGTATCAGCATAGATAGTGTAACTCTTACAAAGGTGGACGCACAATTAAAAAAGTCCGGTGTAAAAAGCAGAAGTGAATACATTAATATTGCAGTAGATGCTTATCTTGATTTTCTAAATAATGAAACCGTTCGCAATGTGGTTGCACCCATGTTTGAAACCGTGGTTAGTGCAAAAATCGAAGATTCTGAAAATCGAATTGCACGAATCATTTTCAAATTGGCTGTTGAGCTTTCAATGCTAATGCATATCACGGCAGCAAACGGAAATATAAGTGAGGCAAAAATGAAAGAACTTCGTCGACTTTGTACGGAAGAGGTTAGCAGACTCGGAGGGCAGATTTCCTTTGAGAATGCCTATCGTTTTCAGAATGAATAATGGCTCAGCTTATTGTTAAAAGTCCATATTTGCCACCGAATTCGACCGGTAAAATAGAGGGTTATTTACGATATATTTCAACTCGTGAAGGTGTTGAAAAAATCAAACAAAAAGACTCGGTGGCTTATTCGGATGAAGACAGAAAAGATATAATCAATGAACTGATGAAGCGGTATCCGGATTCAGTTGATTTTCTTGAATATAAAGATTTCGAGAAAAATCCAAGCAGAGAAAATGCTGATGAGTTAATAACTCAAATCACGGAATCTCACGCTGACTTTTTCAGCGACAGAGGTACATATTTGAAATATATATCGGAGCGACCAAGAGTTCAAATTATTTCTAAAACAGGCTTGTTTTCTGATGCTGAAATTGATTTGAATATTTCTCGTATATCAAGAGAAATATCAGAAAGTCAAAGCAATGTTTGGACGCATATTATATCCTTAAAAAGAGAGGATGCTCAGCGACTTGGATATGACAGCGTTGGAAACTGGATACCTCTATTAAGAAGCGAACGAAATTTCATAGCACAGCAAATGAACATTAAGCCTGATAACTTCAGATGGTATGCTGCTTTTCATAACGAATCCCATCATCCCCATGTTCATATGGTTGCTTATTCGGTTGAACCTAATGAGGCTTTCTTAAACGCTGACGGAATATCTAACATTAAAGGTGAATTAACCAAGCATATTTTTCGTCAAGATTTGATGTGTCTTTATGATAAACAAAACGAAAGCAGAGATAATTTACGACAAGTCGGAGAACAACAGATTTATGATATTATCAAGCAAGTGAATTCACGATTATATGATAATCCAAAGATAGAAGCTTTATTGGTTTCTTTATCGGAGTACCTTTCTGACTATGAAGGTAAAAAGGTCTATGGCTATTTCAGCACTAAAGGCAAACGCATAGTAAATTCCATCATAGATGAAATGGAAAAAGACCCAATTATTTCTGATTTGTATGAGACATGGTATTCATATAAAGAACAGATAATTGATATTTACAGCAATCAAAAGCTGGTTCGTGTTCCCCTATCGCAGAATAAGGATTTCAAGACGATAAAGAATGCTATTATAAAAGCTGCTGCCAATTTATCCATTGAACCGATTGATGAAAAAGAATATGAAAAAGACTTCATATTTCAGCCTGATATACCAAACGACTGTCATGTAGAAAAAGCGGAAGCAGTTGAGGAAAAGGCAATCAATAATATTGTCACAGATAATGAAATCGAGCATAGCGAAGACTATCTTAGTTTAAAGGCAAGTGCTGAGCGTGGCAATGTATGGGGACAATATAAAATAGCAAAGTATCTGCTTGATGATTCAAACTTGGAATATAATCCAACTTTGGCACTATCATACATGTACAAATCTGCTTCACAAGGATTATCAATAGCCGAATATATGCTTGGCAAATTACTTATTGTCGGAGCAGATGTTGAGCAGGATGTTTTGACTGGAATTGCATGGTTAGAAAAAGCGGCAAGCGAAAGGAACTCATTTGCACTATACTTCTTAGGCAAAACATATTTGCAGGGCATATATGTTGAACAGGATATAGATAAAGCAATAACCTATCTATATCTTGCATCTGAGGAAAGCAACCATTTTGCCGAATACGCTCTTGGTAAGTTACTCATAAATGGAAAAGTAGTTCAACATGATGTTTCTGCCGGTTTGGAGTTTATAAAAAGATCCGCAGATGGCAATTTCAAGCCTGCTCAATACTACTATGGAAAGTCATTGTTTATGGGCGAGGTTGTAAATAAAAGCATTCCTTTAGCTATAGAGTATTTGACTGCTTGTGTTGATGACGATGACAAATATGCATCATATCTTCTTGGTAGAGTACATCAAACCGAACAAGGCTATGTCGACTATAAAAAAGCTATTGAATACTTTGTTCACTCAGCTGATAATGGCAATGATTTCGCCTATTGCCAGCTTGGCAAAATGTATTTGTATGGTTTAGGAGTCGATTTAAATCTGTCACAAGCGATTTCTTTATTGCAGATTTCCGCTGATATGAATAATCAATATGCTCAACTTTTATTGAAACGCATATCTGAAGGCAAGATCCATTCTTGCAGTTCTGCTTGCTTAAGCCTTTTTTATCAACTTAGCAGGTTATTCAAAAACAATGTAGATAATCGCCGTAAGGCAGACAGTATTAAAAATGACAAGAAGTTAATGAGTAAAATTCAAGAAAAGAAAATTGCTCATGGCTTGAAAATGTAGAAGTACAAATTATGGGACTATGATGCGTTCTTGCATTGCAGTCAATTGGCAGTTGTGCTATTATTCAATTGTAGGAAGCTTCCGTCCTACGCAAATGCTTAAATCCCTTATTTAAGCATAACAATAAGAAGTCATCATTCAATTGGTGACTTCTTTCTTTTTTTAAGGAGGTAAAATGAACGATATTAATATAATGCCACTTATCATGGCATTTGTTATTATGGCAGTTATTCTAGGCGGTATTACAATAGTCAGTCACATATATTCTCTTAACAGAATTAAAAGTAAGACAGTTGGAGATGGTCAGCACGGGACGGCACGGTGGGCCACAAAGGCTGAAATTAGGCGTACTTATGAGCACATCGTTTATACACCTGAGAAATGGAGAAAAGAGGCACAAAGGGGCGTACAACCGTCAACAAGCGATGGAAAGCCTCTGCCACAAGGTTTACTTGTAGGGAAAGATAAAACAGGAGCTTTAATTGATACAGGAGATGTTCATGCACTTATGATCGGTGCTGCCGGTGTAGGTAAAACGGCGTTTTGGTTATATCCCGAAATCGAATATTGTTGTGCTTGCGGAATGTCATTTCTTTCTACTGATACAAAAGGTGATGTTATGCGTAACTATGCAACAATAGCAGAGAAGTATTATGGATATAAAATAAGTGTAATAGACTTGCGTAACCCTACAAGGAGTAATGGCAATAATCTATTACACTTGGTTAATAAATACTACGACCTATATCGTGAGAATCCTGATTCTTTGATGTATAAAGCTAAGGCTGAGAAGTATGCAAAGATTATCGCTAAAACAATCATAATGTCCGGTATGGATGGTGCCTCATTCGGACAGAACGCATATTTCTATGATGCTGCAGAAGGATTGCTTACAGCGACAATTCTTTTAGTTGCTGAATTCTGCCAAGCCGACGAGCGCCATATTGTATCTGTATTTAAGATCATACAGGAACTGCTTGCCCCTTCTAATATGAAAGGCAAAAACAAATTTCAAGCGCTCGTTGAGCTTTTACGGGATGAGCATAAAGCAAAATGGTTTGCAGGAGCAGCGCTTAATACTTCGGAGCAGAGCATGTCATCGGTAATGTCTACTGCTCTTTCTCGTCTTAATTCGTTTCTTGACTCAGAACTCGAACAGATTCTTTGCTTTGACACCGAAATTGATGCAGAGGAATTTTGCAATCAAAAAAGTGCAATATTTCTTATTATGCCAGAGGAAGATCCAAACAAATTCTTTATGATTTCACTTATCATTCAACAGCTATACAGAGAAATCCTTTCGGTTGCTGATGAGCAAGGTGGCAAATTAAAGAATCGCTGTGTATTCTTGTGCGATGAGTACGGAACATTACCAAAGATTGAATCGGCTGAAATGATGTTCTCCGCATCTCGTTCTCGAAGACTTCAAATCGTTGCGATTATTCAATCATTGCAACAGCTCGAAAAGAACTATGGCAAGGAAGGTGCTGCAATCATTGTTGATAACACTCAGCTCACTATATTTGGCG
The DNA here is from genome assembly GCA_963589785.1 of Bacteroidaceae bacterium. Classification (GTDB taxonomy): domain Bacteria; phylum Bacillota; class Clostridia; order Oscillospirales; family Acutalibacteraceae; genus SIG603. Next base: position 5,039 of record CAVAMJ010000037.1, read on the forward strand.
GCTTTGCTCCAAACTCTGTTACTGCCGAGTCGATGTCAAAGGCTCTTGGCAGCAGGA
>CAVAMJ010000038.1:0-2498 GCA_963589785.1 Bacteroidaceae bacterium
TCCGGCAGAGCAGGAAGGCGCAAGAAAGCTTTTGCAGGACATCGAGCGAGACCTTCGGAAAGGCGGTTAGATAAATGACACATAAAGAAGTGATGCAGATGCTCTCGGAGCTGGATATCCCTTTTGCGTATGACCATTTCGCAGAGGGTGAGAGTCCAAATCCGCCGTTCATCTGCTTTTTATTTCCGGGTTCAGAGAATTTCTCGGCAGACAACATTGTCTATGCTGCTTTTGAAACTCTGCATCTGGAACTTTACACCGATGAGAAGAATCCGGAACTGGAGACAAAAGTGGAGGCTGTTCTTTGCAATTACGAGCTGTTCTGGAACAAAACTGAGGTATGGATTGAATCTGAAAATTTATATGAAGTGCTGTATACGATGAGTGTATAGCGGAAAGGAAGGTACGAATTATGGCAGGCACAACGAATAAAGTAAAGTTCGGTCTTAAAAATTGTCATTATGCAAAGGCAACGCTTGATGCAGATACCAATGCCGTGACATTTGCAACACCTGTGGCAATTCCGGGAGCGGTGAATCTCTCGCTTGATCCGGAGGGCGATACAGAGCCGTTTTATGCAGATGACATGGTTTATTACACCACGGTAGCCAACAACGGCTACTCAGGGGATCTTGAGATTGCCCTTATTCCGGACTCCTTCAGAAAGGACATTTTGAAGGAGACAGAGGATGCCAACGGTGTTCTGATCGAGGATTCCACTGTAGAGCCGGAGCATTTTGCACTGCTCTTTGAGTTCTCCGGTGACAAGAAGAAAATCAGACACTGCATGTATTACTGCACGGCGGCAAGACCGACCATTGAGGGTAAGACAAATGAGGATTCCAAGGAAGTCCAGACGGAAACGCTGGAGCTTACCGCAACACCTCTGCCAAACGGTCTGGTGAAGGTAAAGACCGGAGCAAGCACGGATGATACCGTTTATAACGACTGGTATAAGAGTGTTTATGAGACTCCGGCAGAAACCACTACCAGTGCAGACGGACAAGGCTGATTTAACAGGCAGGGGTAATGCCCTGCCTTAAGTTTATGAGAGGAGATTTTAGAAATGGCTCTTACTAAGACGATTGAGATTGACGGAAAGCAGGTGACATTCAGAGCATCTGCCGCAATTCCGAGAATATACAGAAACAAATTTCACAGGGATATCTACAATGACCTGAGCGAGCTTCAAAAGGGCATTGATGGCGAGAATCCGGAGGAATCAACACTGGATTCTTTTTCTTTGGAGCTTTTTGAGGATATCAGCTACATCATGGCAAAGCACGCAGATCCACAGGGCGTTCCCGACACAGCCGATGAGTGGCTTGATGAGTTTAGCACATTTTCCATTTATCAGGTGCTGCCGAAGATCATCGAGCTTTGGGGACTGAATGTGCAGACGCAAGTGGAGTCTAAAAAAAACTTCGAGCAACAGACCGGGAAATGACCACCCCTCTCCTACTTCTAAGAGCAGTACAGCTTGGTGTGCATATCAGTGAGATGGAGCTGCTGACAATCGGGACGATCCTTGATATGTACAGCGAAATGAAGAATGATGAAGCACCAGAGGCATATAACCGTATTCCAACACAGCAGGATTTTGATAGGTTTTAAATTCATTTTTAATGACAGCGTATTGACAATAGCAACATCTCTGAGTATACTGTTGTTGAATGGAGGTGTTGTATATGGCAACGACTAATTTAAATATTAGGACAGAAAAGGTCGTTAAAGATCAGGCAGAGGAAATATTCAATGAACTCGGTCTTAATATGACAACTGCAATTAATATATTCCTGAGAACCGCTATCCGTGAACATGGAATTCCTTTTGATTTGAAGCTGGATGTACCTAATGACACTACAGCAGCTGCTATCGAGGAAGGCAGAAAGCTTATGACTGATCCTACTGCTCCAAGATATTCCAGCATGGCTGATCTTAAGGCGGCATTAGAAGTATGAAATATGAGGTGCAGTTTACCAATCAGTTTAAAAAGGATCTAAAGCTTGCAAAAAAGCAGAACAAGAATCTTGATAAACTGTTTGAGGTGATTGATATTCTGGCGAATGGCGGGACGCTGGATGCAAAGTACCGAGATCATGATCTGACCGGCAACTACAAAGGAACACGTGAATGTCACATTGAACCTGACTGGCTGCTTATTTATGAAATTCAAAATAATGTGCTTGTACTAATGCTCTACCGACTCGGTACGCACTCTGAACTATTCAAAAAGTAGTTTCTGCTTCAAACACAATATTTATCCACAAGGCATCTGTCAGAAATGGCGGGTGCTTTTTCTATGCTATGAATTCAGGAAGGAGGTGCCTTATGGCTGGCAGAATACAGGGCATCACGGTCGAGATTGGCGGCGATACCACAAAACTTCAGACTGCCTTAAAGGGAGTCAATTCAGAAATCAGAAATACGCAGAGCCAGCTGAAGGATGTAGATAAGCTCCTGAAACTGGATCCGGGAAATACAGAGCTGCTTGCACA